>JAQGMF010000003.1 GCA_028292505.1 Rhodocyclales bacterium | reverse complement strand
AGACGCAGGCGACTTTCGATGAGCGCCAGCGCGAACACATCCTGCGCGAGCAGTTGCGGCAGATCCAGAAGGAGCTTGGCGAAGACGACAACACCGAGGCGGAAGTCGAGGAGTTGAAGAAGGCTATCGCCACTGCCGGCATGCCGGAGGATGTGCTCAAGCATGCCGAGAAAGAGCTGAAGCGCTTGCAGCGCATGAGCGATGGCGGCACCGAGTATTCGATGGTGCGCACTTATCTCGAATGGCTGACGGAACTGCCGTGGACGGCAGCACCGCAACATGCCATCGACATTTCTGAGGCACGCCGTATTCTGGACGAGGATCACTTCGGGCTGGACAAGATCAAGCGTCGCATTCTCGAATACCTCGCCGTGCGCAAGCTCAACCCGCAAGGCAAGAGCCCGATCCTGTGCTTCGTCGGCCCGCCCGGCGTGGGCAAGACTTCGCTCGGCCAGTCGATTGCGAAAGCGACAGGGCGTGCCTTCCAGCGCGTGGCGCTTGGGGGTGTGCATGACGAGGCGGAGATTCGCGGACACCGGCGCACGTATGTCGGCGCCCTGCCCGGCAACATCATCCAGGCGATGAAGCGGGCCGAGTCGACGTATGCGCTGTTGATGCTCGACGAGATCGACAAGCTCGGTGGTGGCGGCTTTCATGGCGATCCATCCAGTGGCTTGTTAGAGGTGCTCGATCCAGAGCAGAACAACAAGTTCCGCGATAACTACCTGGGCGTGGACTACGACTTGTCACGCGTGATGTTCGTGTGCACGGCAAATCAGCTCGATACGATTCCGGGGCCGCTGCGCGACCGCATGGAGATCATCCAGCTCGCCGGTTACACGCAGGAGGAGAAGGTGCAGATCGCGCGCCGTTACCTCGTGCAGCGTCAGCTCGATGCCAACGGCTTGACGGCTGAGCAGGCGAGCATCACGGATGCGGCTTTGGCGAGCATCGTCGCCGAGTACACGCGTGAAGCGGGCGTGCGGAATCTTGAGCGCGAGATTGGCGCGGTGTTCCGTCGCGTGGCGATGCGTGTTGCTGAGGAGCAGGTTGAATCCGTAACCGTTGATGTCAATGACATAACCGAAATTCTCGGCGCAACGCGCTTCGAGAGCGAGGTGGCGCTGCGCACCAGCATGCCCGGCGTGGCAACAGGCCTGGCGTGGACGCCGGTGGGTGGCGACATCCTGTTCATCGAGGCGAGCAAGGTGCCGGGCAGCGGCAAGCTGATTCTCACCGGGCAGCTCGGCGATGTGATGAAGGAGTCTGCACAGGCGGCGCTGACGCTGGCGAAAACCTGGACGGGCGATGCGCTGGACAAGCTGGACATCCACGTGCACATCCCGGCCGGTGCGACGCCGAAGGACGGGCCGAGCGCGGGCGTGGCGATGTATCTCGCACTGGTGTCGTTGCTGTCAGGCAAGCCGATTCGGCCGGACGTGGCGATGACAGGTGAGATCAGCCTGCGCGGGCTGGTGTTGCCGATTGGCGGCTTGAAGGAGAAGACGCTGGCTGCGCTGCGTGCGGGCATCACCACGGTGATGCTGCCACGACGCAATGCCCGCGACCTCGACGACGTGCCTGCCGAAGCACGCGACAAGCTTAACTTCGTGTTGCTGGACCGCGTGGAAGATGCGGTGAAGCATGCGATTGGCGAGCTGAAACCCGCGCATCGCGAAGCGGCGTAACACGGCAGCGGTGCGGCAAAAAGACAGAGGCCGGTGTGCGAACACCGGCCTCTTTTTGTTATCGCAACTTGCACGGCGCGCGCGACATCAACGACATCATCCTGCGCCGATATTTCTATGATGCCTTCGTCATTATTTAACCATCACTACGTAGTCGATCGCTGAGCTGCCCAGCGCGACGTGCGCGCCACTGATGAAGCTGCGCTTGTAGAGCGTGTAGTCTACCAGCTTCATATTGTTGTCGCGCCACTTGCCGACGGCGCCGGTATCGACAAAGCCGGCGCTGGCTATCCACGTAGGCGTGCTGCTCTGCTTCGTGGTCATGATGTAAACATCGGCAGCCGCGTTGAGGTCGAACGTGAGGTTAGTGGTTTTCGTGGAATCGCTTTGGCGCTTGGTGGCGATCCAACTCGCGCCAACCACGGCCGACGGCAAGACATCGAAAGTGTTATCGCCCGAGCCGTCGAAGTCACGGTAGAACGGACGTTGGCTGGCCACGGGCACGTTGATGAAGAAAGCTGGCGCACCCGTATTGCTGCCAACAAGGTTTTGCACTTTGGCAGCAGCTTCTGCTGGCAGCGTCTGCCCGCTGGCTTTGTAGTACACCGTGATGCTGTCGCTATTGCCATTGGCATCGCTCGCAACGAGGACGTTGCGGCCCAGGCTCAGGGCGTTCGTCCAGTAGAAAACGTGTCTGATCTTGGTGCCGTTCGGATGGGCGTAGGCGCCGTCAGCTTTCGCGCCCTTGCCGATGCCATTGACGGTCAGCGTAAGCGAAGCGGCGTTCGAATAGACTTTCACATCGCCTTGGCCAATGCCGTTGGCATTGCGCAGGAAGTATTGCGGGCCGACGACGTGAATGACGGGTGTCGTGCGCAAGAATGACTTGTAGTGGTAATACACGTCCTTCTTGTAATTCGACATTGTCATAAGGCCTTTGGTGTTTACGTGGCCCTTGTACTTCGAATCGGAAAAGTCGCGGAACGCCCAGTTGGAAAACGCGGGGACGTGCGAGGGATTGCTGAAGAGATCGTTGAAGCGCACCTCGTTGAACAACGCGCCATACTCCTCCGGCTCGTACGAATCGACGGTGTGATTCATCGCGAATGAATCGGCCGTGTGCGTGGAGATGACCATGCCCGCACCGCTCTCGGAAACCCAGTGATCGCCCGCCGTGAGCCAGTCATACATCGTGCCACCGTACCAACCGGCGTAGGTGTTGTGGAACAGGAAGTCGACGCTGGTCGGCGACTGTCCATTCGATGCGTAGGTGACCGGACGCGATGGATCGGTCGCGTGAATGATGGCAGCATATTGCGAAGCAGCCGGCACACCAGGCGCTTCGTTGCCCGCGCTCCAGAAAATGATCGAGGGGTGATTCCAGTTCTGGTAGATCATCTCGCGCGTGATGTTGTTGCCATTGGCCGTACCGGCGCCGCTGTTGGTATGGCCGTTTTCCGCCCACACCATGATGCCGCGCTGGTCTGCCAACGCGTATTCGAGGTCGGCGTGCGGGTAGTGAGGCAGCCGCACGTAATTGACGCCGAGATCGCTGATGTTGTCCCAGTCTTCAGTCAGTTGCGCGTCGCTCATCGCCGAGGCGTTGTATTCGTTCTCCTGATGCTTGCTCACGCCGCGCAGGCGCGTCGAAACACCGTTCAAAGTGAAATCGGTACTGGTCAGCTGGTAGTAGCGAAAGCCGACATGTTCCGTGACGGAGTCGTGAATCGCGCCGTCCACCCAGACATTGGCATGCAGCTTGTAGAGGTAGGGATTGTTCTTGTTCCACAGCGTCGGGTTCGCCAGGGTGCCGGTCTGGGTAACTGCCATTGTCGAGTTGGCGGGAACGGTTATGTTCTGCTGCAAACTGAGCAAAATGTTTTCGTTGGCGTCATCGAGGAAATTCTTGACCGTGAAGGTCTTGCTCACGCTGTCGTCGTTCGTGACCATCGTTTTGACAGAGATCGTTGCGGATGCGGCGCTGATGTTCGACGGCGTGGCATAGACGCCGCTCGAAGCGAAGTCCGTCGTCGCCACGTGGTACTTGTTGGTCTTGACGATCCAGGCTTTGCGATAGATCCCGCCGTAACCCTTGAAAAGCCGCGGCGTGCCATCGGGCAGGCAATCGGTGCAGCTCGCGTTACTCACCATCACGGCGAGTACGTTGTCGCCCCCGATATTGATCGCGCTTGTCGCGTCGAAAATAAAGCGCGTATAGCCGCCGCGATGCTGGCCAAGATATACGCCATTGACATACACACTGGCGACCTGGAATGCGCCCTCGAAGTACACGTAGACGCGCTTGCCCGCATCCGTGCTGTCGCTTGTGAAATGCGTGCGATACCAGGAGTTGGTGTGCTGGGTGACGCCATCGACCGAGTCCCAGGTATGCGGCACGCTGACGCTGCTCCACGCCCCGTCGGCATACCCCGTTGCTTGAGCGCCGGTCAGCGTATCGCTGGCAATGAACTTCCACGCGCCGTCGAGCAGTGTCCTGGAGCGATCCGTCGTCGGCTCTACATAGGCCGCCCGTGCCTGGTGTGGGAATACCAACAGACCCACGACAACATATGCCAAAAGCATCAATAATCCGGAAAAACGGGCGAGCGGACTTATTCCGGCTGGCGCCAGAGATTTATTGTTCATGAAATGTCTTCTCCTTGTTATTCGCAACGCCGAATACGGCTGACCTCGGCGATCAGTTGCTGTTTGTGCTTGTATGGACATTCCTTTGTAGCTGGTAGTGGCAGGCACCGCAATGCGGGAATTACCTGCATTTTCGACACAATTGAGAGGCGCGCCGAGTGGCACGTAACCTGCTGCTGCAGTACGGCAAAGCAGAGATCGGCGCCGGAGGAGAACATGCGTGGCAGTGAGATAGAGAACATACCGATAGCAGCGCCAAGCCCGCGCGCGCTGGATGCTTGCCGCCGCTGCGAACTGTGGCGCCACGCCACGCACGGCGTGCCGGGTGTCGGTCCCGCCCGGCCGAAGATAGTCATCGTCGGTGAGCAGCCCGGCGATCAGGAAGACCTGCAGGGGCTGCCCTTTGTCGGGCCAGCCGGCAAAGTGCTGGATCGCGCCTTGCTACAAGCGGGTATGGCACGCGACGAAGTGTTCGTCACCAATGCCGTCAAGCACTTCAAGTGGGAATTACGCGGGAAACGACGTTTGCATAAAACGCCGGCGCAGCGCGAGATCGAAGCCTGCCATTACTGGCTGGAGAGCGAGCTGAATGCGTCGCATGCGAAGGTCGTCGTTGTCCTTGGCGCCACTGCGCTGAAGTCAGTACTGGAAGTCAGCAACGTCGGTCTGGGCAAGGTGCTCGGTCAGGTGCTCGAACATGCGGGTCGCGCCGTCATCCCGACCTATCACCCTTCCTACGTGCTGCGTCTGCGCGAGGAACAGGAACGGGACGATGCCATTCAACGCATCGTGGCGGCATTGAAGAAAGCGACCGAACTGGCTGAAGCCTGAGCCCGTGGCGACGGGACGAGCGCAACGAAAGGAACGCGAAATGACAAAGGAATTATCGGCAAGAAGATCCGGCAGTGAGTTCGGCGATGAGAATCTGGCAAGCAAAGTGCCCCAGGTGACGTTCATGTTCTGGATCATCAAGATTCTTGCCACCACCATCGGCGAGACCGGCGGCGATGCGTTGTCCATGACGCTGAAACTGGGCTACGCCGTCAGTAGCCTGATTTTTCTCGCCTTCTTCGCCCTCACGCTCGCTACGCAGGTGACATCCAGACGCTATCACCCAGGTGCATATTGGGCCGTGGTAGTCGCGACCACCACGGTCGGAACGACCATGTCCGACTATCTCGATCGAACACTCAAGCTCGGCTACGTGACCTCGTCAATCGGGCTCTTCTGCGGTGTTCTCGTTGTTCTTTACCTCTGGCGTCGCATCGCCGGGCAAATCAAGTTTGAGAACATCACGACAGGAACGGAAGAAGTTTTTTATTGGCTGACGATCCTGGTATCGAACACGCTCGGCACGGCACTCGGCGATTTCGTAGCGACGACTGCCGGCTTGGGATTCGAGCGCGGCGCGCTGGTATTTACCGCTCTGCTCGCTGTCATCGCCGCAGCACACTTCTGGTTAAAGAGAATTCCGGCCAGCGTATTGTTCTGGTCCGCCTATGTCTTGACGCGCCCCCTGGGTGCCACGCTCGGCGATACGCTCACCAAGTCTCACACCGAAGGCGGCTTCGCCCTCGGCCGCATCGTGTCCTCACTGACCATCGCGGCGGTCATGGTTGTCGGCATCGTGCTCATGTCCAGACGGCAGCAAGGACAGCATGACTCATCGGCTTCCGCATGAGCGAGCGCCCGAACTGGATCTGGAATCGCTGGGCTTGCTGCTCAAAGGCAAACAGGGAAATGCCTATGTATTTTTCTCGCCGCCGGATTTGCGTGCGCGGCTGCAGATGCAGTCGGCCGACGCGCGCTAGTGAAGCAGTCGTCGTGGCTAGGCGAGACTTTGATCGGACGGGATCGGGCTCCGGCGTAGGGCGCAGTGAGAACTGCGCCGTATGCTAACGTCATCGTCCGGCGGGATTCCCTCCGCCCTACCGCTACTCAACATGCGTGCTATCAAAGGCTGGCGCTCGCCAACTTTACGGCGAAGGCAATGAACACACTCCCGACAGCACCCGTTGCCAGCGCAGAAAAGCGCGGATGGGTCTGGAACTGCCGCGCAAGACGAACCCCACCGAAAATCAGAGTGGAAAGGTAGATCGCACTGAATATCTGCACGATCACGCCAAGAATGAGAAACGACACAGCCGGGCGCGCGTAGTGCGGATCGACGAACTGGATGAAGAAGGAAACGAAGAAAAGAATCGCCTTCGGATTCATCAGACTGATCAGCAAGGCCTTGCGAAATGGCTGGCTGGTGTCGATGCCGGGCGATGGGACTTCATTCACCATGCTGCGCCAACGGACCCAGGCAGCACGTAACAAGCCGATGCCGATCCAGCCCAGGTAAGCCGCGCCCGCATACTTCATCAGCATGAAGACCACAGGCGCGGTGTGAAGCAAGGATGCCACGCCGCTGGCCGACAGCAACATGAGAATGGTATCGCCGACAAAAATGCCAAAAACGCCAGCGTAACCCCGCGCAATGCCTTCCCGAGATGCCAAAGTCATCACAAATAACGAATTCGGGCCGGGCAGCAGGACGATGAAAATACAGCCGAGAATATAGGTCGCGATATCGGTAATGCCGTAGAACATGGCGTGCTCTCGAACAGACTTCCGTAAGTCTATCGCGCCGATGATCGGACTGTTGATTCAATCACGCTTCCAGCAGTCGGCAAGGAGTAAGATCGCAAAAAAATACCAAGTAGGGAAAAACATGAGAGTCATTATTTTTGGGGCCACCGGCATGGTGGGGCGCGGCGTTCTGCGCGAATGCCTGCTCAATCCACAAGTAGAGCACGTGCTGTGTGTCGGGCGCAGTCCTAGCGGACAGACACACGCCAAACTGCAAGACACCGTCATATTCAATCTCACGCACCTGAGTTCGATCGAATCCGAGCTGAGCGGTTTCGATGCTTGCTTCTTCTGCCTAGGCGTGTCCTCTGCCGGCAAGAGGGAGAAGGATTATCGGCATATTACATTCGATATCACACTGGCTGCGGCGCGCACATTGGCGCGACTCAATCCACTGGGAATGACATTCGTATATGTATCCGGCGCTGGCACCGACAGCTCGGAGGACGACCGTCGCATGTGGGCACGCATCAAGGGACAGACCGAGAACGCACTGTTACGCTTACCCTTCAAGGCGGCATTCATGTTCAGGCCGGGGTTCATCGTGCCGATGCACGGCATCACTTCGCGAACGCGCCTCTACCGCACGATCTATTCGCTGACCCGGCCGTTCTGGCCTTTGCTGCTATCGACCTTCCCGCACAGCGTTACCACCACGGCACACATCGGGCGCGCAATGCTGTGGGTCGCCAAGAACGGGGCGCCAAAACGCATCCTCGAAACGCGGGACATCAACACCCTGTAAATTGAAGGTGTCGGCAAACGCCTGGAGGTGAGGCGATTTTTTTTCTTAGAAGAATTCGTCGCCTGAATAACAGGTGAATGTCATATAGATCAATCACGCCTAGCGTGGTGCTTGCGAATTGCTAGAGCTCCGTCATTCCCGCGAAGGCGGGAATGACGACGTAATCACGTGGTATCGGAATTTCGCAAGCGCCCCACTAGCTACCAAGTCATGACAAAGTCAAGCCGAGTGCTGGCGCCTAGTGGAGGCTGCCCGCAAAAGTACTTCAAGTAGAGACGCTCAGGGCCGATAAGCCAGAGTAGCCAATGCTTTCTGGAGGAAATATGGTCCGCTTTTTGAAGCTTGCCCTGTGCGCACTCGTGGCGGGACTCGCAATCGTTGCATGCGGTGGGGGCAGTAGCGATGCCGACAGCAGCAGCGACAAGTTGACGATCGTTGGTTCGGGCGGTTAAGCAGTGCATCTGTCTGATTGGGAGTAAGAATATGAAATCGTCAAAAGCAATCGCCATCGTTTCAGGCATCGTTGCCGCTCTCCTGTTTTCGAATGCCATGGCGTTGGACGCAAGTTCCTTGAAGCTCAAGGTCTATGCCGTGATGATGTCTACGAGCCCACTGTGTTCGAGTCCCATCACCATCTTTTCCAATGTAGTGCCGACCGAGGTCGACTTTCTGGCAACGCCAACACTGGGGAGTGGTAATCCAGCAGATGCGACGTACAACTGCATCATCATCAAGATGTCCGACAACATAAAATTCAAGCCGAGTACGTCCTCGGGCTCATGCGTGGCAGGCACGGAATATGTCAATGACGTTTGTAGGACAGACAATAGCGGTACCACGCGCGCACCCGATGCGGGCGGCGCAGCAACCGCTTGCACAGGTACGGACCCCGCGCCCAGCGCAGATATCGTGTACCTCTATCTCACCACCAATGTCACAGCCGGCACCGGCGGCAACACCTTTCTCCAGCCAACCAGCACGAGTAGCACAGACGGCATCAATCTGACATCCCCACTTGTCATATCTGGCACTGCCAGATCGAAGTTTGTCGTCAATGCAACGGGCGCGGTGGACGGCACCAACCCCACCTGCGGGATGAATCCACCAACATTCGGTTTCCAGAAATTGTGAGCTCGCGGCTCTCGTGCCGCTAGCTATGATCTAGCGCTGCTTCGTCACGACGCCAAGCCGCACGCACGCAGCACGAAACTCTCCACATGCGCGGCAGCCCGATTCATGGCGCGCGCTCCCACGGGTGTGCCAAGTACGGCGCCGACCTGCGTCTCGAAATCCGCATATGTCTGTGTCATCGCCCACAGGCTGAAGAAAAGATGCAGTGGGTCGACGGCTGTCATGCGCCCGTCGCGGATCCAGGCTTCGATGATGCGTGCCTTACGGCGTACCAGGCGGCGCAATTCACCGCGCAAGATGTCGCCGATCTGCGGCGCGCCTTGCAACAGCTCGTTGGCGAAGACGCGCGAAGCGTCCGGCCGTTCGGTCGTCAAGCGCATCTTGTGACGAATGTAGCGCGCCAAGGCTTCGCGCGGTTCGGCTTCGGGCTGGATCGCTTCCATACCTTCAAGCCACAATTCGAGAATATTGGCGAGTACGGCGCGATGCAACACTTCCTTGGTGCCGAAATAATAATGCAAAGTGGATTTCGGCAACCCGGCGGCGAGCGCCAGTTCGTTCATGCTGGTACCTGCAAAACCGGCGCGCGCGAAGACTTTTTCCGCTGCCTGCAGGATGATGCTTTCCTGCGCCTGACGGATGCGTCCGGGCTTTACACTCGGCGCAACTGAGCTTGCGACAACGCGCGGCCTTGCCGACATCACTTCGTACCAAAAATGCGATCGCCGGCATCGCCCAGACCAGGCACGATGTAGCCATGCTCGTTGAGATGCGAGTCCACCGCGCCGGCCCAGATCGGCACATCGGGATGCGCCACCTGCAACGCGCGCACACCCTCTGGCGCAGCAATCAGACAGGCCAGCTTGAGGCTATTCACCCCGTATTCCTTGAGGCGGTCCAGTGCCGCGATGGCGGAATGACCGGTGGCGAGCATCGGATCGAGCACGATGACGTGGCGGTCCTGGATGTCGTCGGGCAACTTGAAGTAGTACTCGATGGCCTCCAAGGTCTCGGGATCGCGATAGAGCCCGATGTGACCGACACGCGCACCCGGCAGCAGATCGATCATGCCGTCGAGCATGCCGTTGCCGGCGCGCAGGATGGATACGAGGCACAGCTTCTTGCCGCTGATGACAGGTGAATCGAAGGTGGTGATCGGCGTCGTGATCGAAATCTTCTCCGTCGGCAGGTCGCGGGTGATTTCATAGGCGATCATCTGCGCGACTTCGCGCACCAGTCTGCGGAAATTGTCGGTGGTCGTTTCCACGCTGCGGATGTAGGAGAGCTTGTGCTGCAGCAGTGGGTGATTAATGACGGTGACATTCTGAAAATCAGTAGCAAGCATGGTCGCTCCTCAGTAAACTAGAATTTCAATATTTCTCCGTCATTCCCGCGAAAGCGGGAATCCACTTCTATGTGATAAACAAGCTTGTGCCATCAAGTGGATTCCCGCTTTCGCGGGAATGACGCCCTAGAAAACCGTCCCATCGCTAACCAGCGTCAAAGGCGGCCCACCGCCCGGCCGACGTTCGGCCGCAATACGCCGGCCCGCAGCCCAGGTGCCACCTTCCAGCACTCGCGCCAACGGAAACTCCGCAGCCGACAAGCCGAGTTGTGCGCGCACAGCTTCGGCAATGCGATCCAACGCGATCACGGTGACCGCGCGCCATTCCACGATGGCCTCGTCGTCGACCTTCCAGGTCTTCACCGAGAAGTCCGCATCGCGTGGCACGAGCAGGCCGAGGTCGAGCAGCAGGCCACCGTTGCGGTATTCAGGCAGGCCCGTCAGCGCGTCCAGTCCTTCGATCTGCAAACCGCTTTGCTCCAGTGGCTCGAGCAGTGAATAGGTGAGCCATTGCGTGAGCTTGTGGAAGGGCACCCAACCATCCGCCGGCGCAGGATGCCGCCAGCAGTCGCCGAGCGACACACCCTGCAGCGTCGCGCGACCCGGCCACACTGGACCAAGGGCGCGTAGCAAGGTATCGAGGATGAACGCGGCACTTATTCTATTGTCATGAGCGTGAGCACGCAGATAGTCGTACAGATTGCCGAGCCGGCCACATTCTCCAAACACGGCGGGCGTGGCGGCCACGACTTCACCCAAAGCGCGCAGCAGGGCACAGCGCCCATCGAGACCGACCAGTGGATTGTCGGCCGTCATCTGGAATGCAGTGGCCAGCCGCTGCGCGGTCATGGTCTGCAAGGCAAGTGCATCGCAGCGCAGAGGGTGACTTGCAAAGGCCGACAAGGCGCCAGTTTCGAACAGGCGCAAACTGGCCACACCCAGCCCTTCGGAGCGCACGTGGGTGTGCTCGGTCGGGCGGTCGAAGAACTTCCAGTCCGCACCAGCGCCTGCGTCGAGCAATACGCTGGGGATCACCAAATCGATCGCCACACGTGCCCGCTCATGCGGATCTGCGTCGAGTTCGTAACGGCGCGCGAGCTTGCGCCAGCGGTCGACGCCCCCTGCCTCGAAATGACGATTGCGGCTGTGATAGGGAACATCCAGGTCGGGATAACGCAGACGGATGGTGTCGACGACGTAGCTCGCCACCGTATCCAATTTATGCGGATGCCATGTTAAATGCGCAGACCTGCCCTGCTCCACCCACGCCATCACCGCGGCGCAATGTATGCGGACAGCATCTGCCGAGAGCAAGGCTGCGGCGGGATGGTCGGGTGGCACCGGCGTGTGCCAACCAGCCTTCGTCGATGTGTCTGCCGCACTCACTCGTCGAGCCCCCGCCCCTTGGCCAGCAGCAGTTCCGCCGCTTCCGGTACCGTCGCAGAGAAATAGCCAGCGGCCTTCTTCGCATCCATCTCGACCCTGGCGTCGGCCGGAATCAGTGCGTCGGGAATCGGCACGCGTTCGATGACCTCGATGCCCTGCGCCACCAGCGCACCATGCTTCATATCGCTCATCGAAGCCCAGCGATCGATGCGCGTGATGCCGAGCCAGTGGAACACATCTGGCATCAGCTCCTGGAAGCGCATGTCCTGCACGCCGGCCACGCATTCGGTGCGTGCGAAATAGGTCTCGGCACGATCACCGCCGACCTGCCGCTTGCGTGCGTTATAGACGAGAAACTTGGTGACCTCGCCGAGCGCGCGGCCCTCCTTGCGGTTGTAGACGACAAGGCCGACGCCGCCCTGCTGCGCCATCTCGATGCACACCTCGATGCCGTGCGCGAGATAGGGACGACAGGTGCAGATGTCCGAACCGAACACGTCCGAGCCGTTGCATTCATCATGCAGACGGCATGCGACCTTCGTCTCCGGCTTGCCGAGCTGTTCGACATTGCCAAAAAAGTATAATGTCATACCGCCGATGGGCGGCAGAAACACTTTCAGATCGGTGCGCGTGACAAGCTCGGGAAACATGCCGGCGGTCTGTTCGAAGAGTGCGCGACGCAATGCGCTCTCCTTGATACCGAAGCGTTCCGCCAGGCCCGGCAGATACCACACAGGTTCGATAGCCGCCTTGGTGACGCGCACATCGCCATTGGCGGCGAGGAGTTCGCCATCGGGCTTGAGCCGCCCGGCCAGGATCGCGTCCTTCAACTCGGGCATGTTGATGTGCGCGCGCGTGATCGCAATCGACGGTCGCACATCCATGCCTGCCGCAATCTGCTCGGCAAACGCTTCGCCAACGCGATGCCCCCACGGATCGAGGGAAATGATCTTGGCCGGATCGGACCATTGCGGATGCGGACCGATGTTCACCACCGGCGACGTGTTGGTGTAATCCGGCTTGTGATCGCGATCGAGATGCCCGGCCGCGACCGCCAGCGCGCGGTACACCGAATACGCACCCGAGTGCGTGCCAATGGTATTGCGTAGCGCCGGCTCCGTGAGGCTCGCCACCAGCGGCCCGCGCTCCTGCGCCGTCGCCGCGCCCCAGTGCACGTGCGCCACCTGGGTCACCTTCCCACCACGTGGATGAGAAGTCAGCCTGATGTGATCCGACATTGCCTGCCTCCGGAAAAACCTGACCAAATGGTCAGCTTTTACATTAGGCTCAAAGCCAGATCCGTGCCATGGAAAAAGACGTTATTTTCTGCGTGCGCAGTGAAGTAATGCACCAGCGGCATGCGCTTTGAGACGAAGGGCGTTGCGAAGAGGAACCGGATTGGTGCGCCGCTCATGCGGCGGCAGACGCTAGTCCACAAGCGCGAACTGCGGATTCCAGGCGACTTCCCACAGGTGTCCATCCGGGTCCTGGAAGTAGCCAGCATAGCCGCCCCAGAATGTGTCGCCGGCTTCTTTCACAATGATGGCATTGGCATTTTTTGCCTGCAGCATGACCGCGTCGACTTCGGCTTTCGACGAAACGTTGTGCCCTATCGCAAGGTCGGTCGGCGCCGCCGGGCTCACCAACAAGCCGGTATCGCGAGCGAGACTGGCGCGCGGCCACAGGGCGAGCTTGAGCCCGCCTTCCAGATCGAAGAAAGCGACAGCGCCATACTCGAATTCCTTGCCGACGATGCCCTCTGTCTTCAAGCCCAATCCGTCACGATAGAAACGCGTGGCTCTTTCAAGATCATCGACGCCGAGTGTGATGAGCGTAATACGTGGCTTCATGATGTCCTCTTTCTATGCAATTTGCATTTATGGCAGCTTGGTCGATACGCACTGAATGCTCGACAGCCCCGCCGCCGTGACGACGGTCTGACATGCCAGCGCCTGACGCGAATAGGGCTCGTGGAACCATACCGTGCTGATATTGCCGGCCGACGAGACACCGATGGGTATGTAGCTGGGCGAGGCCTGCATCTGCGATTTCGCCAGCGGCGACAAGAGTGCCGCCCCGACAATCGCCGCCGCGGCAAGGATGAGCGAGATACGGATACTTGGAGTACGCATGCTTTTCTCCTGGAGAATCCGGGCGATGGGTTCATGTGCGCTGCGAGACCGCCCGGTCTGGCTCGCAAGCTCGAACATTCGACGTACTGTGCATGCTATCAAACAGGATAGGCTACGCAGAATGTGGGAGCATTCCCGCACCGCTCCTCATATTGCGCACCCAACTCACCCATCATGCAAGGCACGCAGCGCAAAGTCATTCACGCCATCCTCTTCGAGTTCTTCGCCGTGATCAGCGTGACCCTTGCCTTCATGGCAACGACGCGGCACGGCGTGGGTCGCTCGGGCTCGCTGGCTATCGCAACCTCGGTGGTCGCCATGCTGTGGAACATGGCCTACAACGTTCTTTTCGAACAATGGGAAAAGCGCCAGACGCAGCGCGGACGCAGCCTCGCCCGGCGCATCACACACGCGATCGGTTTCGAAGCCGGACTGGTGGTCTTGCTGCTGCCACTGGTTGCGTGGTGGCTGGACATCGGTGCGGGGATGGCGCTGAGCCTGGAGTTCGGCCTGGTGCTGTTCTTCGTGGCCTATGGTCTGGCGTTCAACTGGTATTTCGATCGCATATTCGGATTGCCCATGTCGGCAAAGCCACGCGAAGGGGCATCGATCGACTGATCGCTGCGCATCTTGCGGCCGCGTACGCAGGCCTAAGCAGTTCCCTCGAATCTGGCTACTTCAGCGTGGGCATCACGAATTCGGCCCCGGCGCGAATGCCGGTCGGCCAGCGACTCGTCACCGTCTTGAGTCGTGTGTAGAAACGCACGCCTTCCATGCCGTGCATGGCGTGGTCGCCGAACATGGATTGCTTCCAGCCGCCGAAGCTGTGGAAGGCCATCGGCACCGGGATGGGAACGTTCACACCGACCATACCGATCTGCACCCGCTGCACGAACTCGCGCGCGCAATCGCCATCGCGCGTGAACAACGCTACGCCATTGCCATACGGGTGGGCGTCGATGAGCTTCACGGCAGCCTCGAAATCGGGCACGCGCACGACGGCGAGCACGGGGCCGAAAATCTCCTCACGCCACAAACTCGTACCAGGTTTTACGTGATCGAACAGGCAGGCCCCTAGAAAGAACCCGGCCTCATGCCCCGGCACTTGGAGCGCACGGCCATCGACGACGAGTTGCGCACCTTCGGCGATACCGGCGTCGACGAAGCCACGCACCTTGTCCAGATGCGCACGTGTGACCAGCGGCCCCATCTCGGCTTGCGCGTCGGTGCCCGGGCCGACGCGCAGTGCAGCAGCCCTTGCTGCGAGCCGCTCGACCAATGCATCAGCGACCTCACCCACGGCAACCGCAACCGAAATGGCCATGCAACGCTCGCCAGCCGAGCCGTAAGCCGCGCCCATCAAGGCATCCACGGCCTGATCGAGATCGGCGTCGGGCATAACGACGAGATGGTTTTTGGCCCCGCCCAGCGCCTGCACACGTTTTCCATAAAATGTGCCATTGGCATAAATGTGTCGCGCAACGGGCGTGGAGCCGACAAAGCTTATGGCATTGACATTGTCATGCGCGAGCAGTGCATTCGCCGCCTCCTGGTCGCCCTGCAAGACATTGAAGACGCCATCGGGTAGTCCTGCCTGTTTGAGCAGATCGGCCAGCATGAGACTCGCCGACGGGTCGCGTTCGGAAGGCTTGAGGATGAAGGCGTTGCCGCAGGCCAGCGCTACCGGCAGCATCCACAGCGGCACCATCGCGGGAAAATTGAAAGGCGTGATGCCGGCAACGACACCCAGAGGCTGACGCAGGCTGTAGCTGTCCACACCGCCACCGACCTGTGCGGAAAACTCGCCCTTGAGTAGATGCGGAATGCCGCAGGCGAACTCCACCACTTCCAGTCCGCGCGTCACTTCGCCAAAGGCATCAGCCTGCACCTTGCCATGCTCGCGGCTGATGATCGCGGCCAACTCGCTCTGATGCTGCTCCAGCAATTCCTTGAACTTGAACATGACGCGCGCCCGGCGCAGCGGCGAGGCCTCACCCCAGGCGGGCTGCGCAGCCTTGGCCGCCGCTACGACGCACTCGACATCGGCGGCACCGGCAAGCACCACCTCGGCGATCTGCTCGCCGGTGGCGGGGTTGAATACCGGCGCGCTGCGGCCGCTCGTGCCCGCTTCACGCCGACCGGCAATGAAATGTGTAATCCTGTTCATACGCTGACTCCGTTATCAGATGCCCATTGTGACAGGAGCCAGACTTGTATTGGTTGCACCAAACGAATATGCCTAACGCATGAGATATAGCATGAGATTCAAGACCAATATGAGTGAGGTCTATTTCTGCAAATCGTCCTGCGCGCGATCCGGCCATTTCGGCAGGTCGGGGGTAAGCGTTACGTAGTGCGCATACAATCGGCGCGCGATGGGCAGGAACTTTTCGGCCTCGGCGAGACGCTGTCCATCTTCAGGATGCGTAGCCACGACCGAATCGCGCGGTGCCGCTGCGACGAGCTCTCTCAGAAAACCAATAGCGCGATCAGGATCCACGCCAGCCAGCGCGGCAAACATGAGGCCCGTCCGATCCGCTTCCAGCTCCATGTCCGCCATCATCGGCGCAACGCTCAGCAGCAGGCCCATGTCAAAATCGAGCGTGGCATAAACATCGTTCACTGAAGCGGCTACGCCGAAAGGCACCAGACAGCGCACGATGTCCACCATGTCCGCCTCATGTGCCAGCACAACATGAGATATCTCGTGGGCGAGAACGAAAGCGACCTCATCCGCATTCAGATGATTGCGCTGGATGAAGTCCTCGGAAATGAAGACGTGCCCGTCCGCCAAGGACCACGCATCGTCGCCGGGCATACGCGTCACGACCAGCCGCCAATCGTAATCAGCGCCGCCAGGCACTTGGTAAGTCGCAACGCGCAAGACGCGGGCAAAGCTTTCGTTGAGCATGTCGCAAAAGCGTTCGCAACCGAACGCATTGGCTTTACGCGCCTCGGCTTCACGCTGGGCGAGAAGCTCCTCCGACTTGGCGCGCAACTCTGCCCGCCAGTGCGGGTTCGGCTGCAAATCGAAGACGGGGTCGGCTTGGGCAGCAGCGAAGGTACTCGCGCATATCGCCACGATGATCAAACGCTTCATCAGCCACCTCCGCCAAACATCGGCCCGAGCCGACATTCTTCACTCTAGGTAGCTGATAGCAGGTACTCAAGAATTTGCGCCCGAAGAGGCAGCTTCGTCTGCAAGCATTTGTGACTTACGTTGCCAATGGGATGCGATCTCGGGGTCTTACCGAATTCACCTAGCACGTGATTTTGCGGATGCTCGCAGCCTTCCTGCGAAATCCGACTCCGGCTGGATGATGCATTTGTCATAATCCGACAAATCCACAACCTCAGCCCGAGGCAACATGCTGGATATGGCGATACAAAACAAAAAGGGCCTAGCGCGTTCGCTAAGCCCTTATCGTGTTTGGTTGCGGGGACAGGATTTGAACCTGTGACCTTCGGGTTATGAGCCCGACGAGCTGCCAGACTGCTCCACCCCGCGTCAGAGAGGCGAAACTATAGGGTAGATACAGGGACTTGTCAAGATTTTCGGGTGGTGCCGCTTGTCGGATTCGAACTGACGACCTACCGCTTACAAGGCGGTTGCTCTACCAACTGAGCTAAAGCGGCAACTGGCGGCGCATTATACGGGAAGCACGCGCTCGTAACGCAACGCTCATTTGATTGATGATGAGTCATGCTATCTTCGTCCGCGCGACACAGCGGAGGTTTCATGCATACAAGCTCCAATTCGACAGCCCTCAGAATATTGTTCGTCGAAAGCGACGAGGCGGCTGTATCGCGTCTGCGCAAGCACCTCGAAGGCTTGGCTTATGCCGTGAAAGGACGTTGCGTATGCGACGCGGCAACGCTGCGCGAGGCGCTCAAGAACGATGAATGGGATGTAGTGATCGCCGGTTTCGACGTGAAGGATTGTTCGGTGCTGACAGCGCTGGACATGTTGCAGCAAAGCAATCGCGATATTCCCTTCATTGTCGTGTCGAGCAAGATCAACGAGACGGAAGCATGCAAGGCGATGCAAGCCGGCGCGCAGGATTGCATCGATCTCGTCCGATTGGGCAGACTTGCACCAGTGATCGAACGCGAACGCCGCGAGGCGTGCATGCGCCGCGAGCGGCGTACGGCGCTGGATACGATGCGCGTGAATGACGAACGCTTCCGCGCGTTGGCAGCGAATGTCCCTGGCATGTTATTCCAGATGCAAGTTACGCCGGAAGGCATGCCGCAATTTCTCTACGTCAGTGAAGCAAGTCAGATGCTGCTGGGCATGAGCGCGGAGACGCTGCTGTCGCGCGACAGCCCGCTCGCTGGCATGATCGTGCCGGATGATCGCGAGGACTTCTTCAGCGCACTGACGATGTCAACCGAACGTCATGCGACGCTGAACTGGGAGGGGCGCGTTCTACCTCCAGGCGCTGATATCAAGTGGATCAATCTACGCTGCTCGCCGCGCGAGTTAGAGAACGGCGCACATATCTGGGAAGGCGTGATGTGGAACATTACGCAAAGCAAGCTGGTGGAAGCGGAGTTACGCGCGTCGCGCGCGCAACTGGCCGAGCTGTCCAATCACTTGCAGCGCGCCAAGGAAGAGGAGCGCGACCGTATCGCGCGCGACATTCACGATGTGTTGGGCGGCACGTTGGTCGGCATCAAGATTTCGGCTTCGCTGCTGGCCGGCAAGATGGAACCGGCATCGCCGCAACTCGAACGCCTGCGTCAGATCGAGGTGATGCTCGATGATGCGATCACTACAACAGGACGCGTGGCACGCGAACTGCGTCCCGGCATCCTGAAAGAATTCGGTCTGGCCGCAGCGGTCGAGAGTCATGCCGAAGATTTCCAGCATCGCACTGGCATACCGTGCGACGTGCTGTGCGCCGATCACGATATCGAGACATCCGAAGACGCGGCGATTGCGCTCTTTCGCACTTATCAGGAGGCGCTCACCAACATCAGCAAGCACGCCAATGCCAAACACGTGGAAGTACGCTTGATGCAGGAAGGCGACGAAATCGTGCTGGAAGTCAGCGACAACGGTCGCGGCATGAAGAGCGCGGATTTGGGCAAACCGAAATCGTTCGGCTTGCGCAGCATCCGCGAACGCCTCGACAGCATGGGCGGTACGATGCTGATCCAGCCACGCATGCCGCACGGCACGACGGTCGTCCTGCGCGTACCGCTTCACCCTTTGCGCGGTGAAATGAGCCGTGAGAGCAGTGCTTTTTCGGCTGGACAGGCTTGAATACGAAGGATAAATTCGTTACATGAATCAAAAGATCCGCGTCCTCATTGCCGACGACCATGCCATCATCCGTCAGGGACTCAAGCAAATACTCTCCGATACGGAAGATCTGGAAGTCGTCGCCGAAGCCGATGGTGGTGTGAAAGCCTTGCAGGTGCTGCGCAACACCCAGTGCGACGTGGTGCTGATGGATGTCTCGATGCCGGATCGCAATGGCATCGATACGCTCAAACTGGTGAGGAAGGAATTCCCGCGACTGCCGGTGCTGATTCTCTCGATGCACCCTGAGGAGCAATATGCGGTGCGGGCGTTGCGTGCCGGGGCCGCCGGTTATCTGTCCAAGCAAGGAGCACCGGAGCAATTGGTGACCGCTATCCGGCAAGTCGCGGCGGGCAAGAAATATGTAAGCGCAGCGGTGGCCGAAGAACTGGCCAACGTGATCGGCGAAGACGTCGAACGTCCGCCGCACGAAAAATTATCGGATCGCGAATACCAGACGCTGTGCATGATTTCATCGGGCAAGACGCTGACGCAGATTGCCGAACAGCTGAACCTGAGCGTGAAGACAGTGAGCGTTTATCGCGCACGTCTGCTGGAAAAAATGAAGCTGCGCAATAATGCGGAGCTGACACATTACGGACTCAAACACGGACTCGTCGAATGAGCCTGTGGCAGCAAACGGCACTGCACATTTAGTGCCGTGGCATAACGACAGAAATCGGGGCGTTCATCAGCATGGCAGAATTCGGCACACCTTCTGAAATAGCACGAGAAGTGTTGCGTCGTCTCGCTGCGCAACGCAAACCGCCCACGCCCGACAATTACGGCGAGCTGTACCACCAGATCGCCGGCACGCATGCCGAGGAAGTATTCCCCGAGCGCCAGTTCAAGATGATTGCAGCTGGGCTGCCGCGCGCCACGGCTGAACAGTTGAAGGCCACGCGTCGTTTCGAGACGGCCATTGGCGAGCGCAACTGGCAATCCTTCAAGACACAACTGATTGCGCTTCTCGGCGAGAAGGCGCCCGAGACCCCAGCCTGGGGCACACTGATTCGCGAGCTGCTGACACAGTACGAGCGCCCCGTTACCGGCATGACCAGTCAGACCAAGATGGATGCACTCACACATGTACTGGAGAGCAGCAGCGGCAGTGATGCGGCAGTGCTATTCGGTCGTCTGCAAGGCATGCTGCGCGGCTGGTCGCAGGCCAATACGGCGCACAAACCTCCCATTGATGTCAAAGATGCGGATGGCATCGACATGCCCGTGGCGGCAAGTCCTGCCGTTACCGCGCATCCAAAGCACGTGGAGATGGAGCGGGCGCCGGAAGCCTGGCGCAGCATCATCGGTCAAACTCTTGAAAACGCCATTGGCATATTGCTGATCGACACGCCCGAACTCGTCCAGCAAGCATCGTTGTTGGCCAAGGCCCTGCAGAAACCCGAAGAACTCGACGAAGCCCAGTTCGAAGCGCAACTGCAGGAGTTCTCCTACAAGGTGCAATGGGTCGTGCAGGACCAGAGCTACATCCGTCAGGCGCTGATGAATCTATTGCAGCTGATCATCGAGAACATCAGTGAACTGGCTGTCGAAGACAAATGGATGCAGGGCCAGATGTCGATGGTGCTGGAGCTGTTCTCGCGGCCGCTGGACAAGAAGGTGCTCGACGAACTACGCGAGCGTCTGCGCGATGTCATCTACAAGCAGGGCACGCTCAAGCGCAGTCTTTCCGACGCGCACGAAAAGCTGCGCGACATGCTGGCGCATTTCATCGATCGCCTGAGCGAACTGGCCGACTCGACCGGCACCTATCACTCGAAGATCGAGGTCTTTGCAGAACGTGTCGGCCACGCCACGAGTCTCGCAGAGCTCACCGGACTGGTAGACGAAGTGCTGGCGGAAACGCGTTTGATCGAAGGGCACACACGACGTTCGCAAAGCGAATTGTCGTCGCTGCGCTCCACCGTCGATCAGGCCTACAAGGAAATCGGACGACTTGAAGACGAGCTGCAGCACGCCAGCGAACTGGTGCGCCACGACCCGCTCACGGGCACACTGAATCGCAAGGGGCTGGAAGAAATCCTGACACGCGAAATGGCGCGTCAACAGCGCCGTAGCTCGCGTCTGTGCATCGCCTTGCTCGACGTGGACAACTTCAAACTGCTCAACGATACCTACGGTCACGCCACCGGCGACGATGCGCTGCGCCACCTCGCCCGCGTCATTGCGGAGACACTGCGCCCACAAGACTCCTGCGGGCGCTACGGCGGCGAAGAGTTTCTGATTGTGCTGCCGGACACGGTCGTCGACGACGCCATCGTCGCGCTGACGCGCCTGCAACGCGAACTCACCAAACGCTTCTTCCTGCATGACAACAAGAAATTGCTGATCACCTTCAGCGCCGGCGTCACCGAACTGGCTATCGGCGAAGATGCCGAAGCGGCTACCGACCGCGCCGACAAGGCCATGTACCGCGCCAAGCGCGCCGGCAAGAACCGCGTCGAAGCGGGTTGATGATATATGGGTAAGTTGGGCTGAGCGAAGCGATGCCCAACATCGGTCACCCGCGTTGGGCATCCTCATTTTTCCAAACCCGGCTCAGCCCAACCTACGCCTCCGCCTCACCTTCCAGCCTTGCCAGTGCGGCCTCGCTGGCACCCTGCACCCATAGAATCTTGTGGCGCGAACTCTCGCCGCTGAGGATATTGATCGCCGCTTTGGGCACACCCAGATACTTCGCCAGGAAGCTTGTCAGCACCGCATTGGCTTTGCCGTCAATCGGCGGTGCAGCAAGACGGATTTTCAGCGCTTCGCCATGCAGGCCGACGAACTCGGTGCGCTTGGCGCCGGGCTGGGCGTGCAGGGTCAGCGTGATCGTGCCATCGCTGGCGCGCTGCAACCAGTTCATGCCATGGCAATAAGCAGCAATTGGACGATGACCAGCAACACCAGCGGCGACAGATCGATATTCGCAACGGGCGGCACGATACGACGGATCGGGTCGAGGAATGGCCGTGTCAACACATTCAGCATCGGCGCCATTGGCGCGCGCGGATTCACCCAGGAGATGACCGCGCCGAGGATGACGACGAACATCAGCAGGTACAGCGCAGAGCGCAGCAGTTCCAGTGCGCCAATGCCACAAGCGCGCAGCACGGCTTCCAGCGGATCGGAGAAGCCATAGCCGCTAATCACCGCGATCAGCAATACCAGCACCACCTGCAACAACCACGCCGGTATCAGAGACGACAAGTCGAGGCGCCCGACGCTGGGCAGGACGCGCTGCAAGGGCATCACGGCCCAGTTGGTGGTGGTCAGCACGAACTGTCCGATCTGATTGACGAAGGAAATGCGCATCCAGCGCATCGCGGTGCGCACCAGTAGCATCATGGTGAAAAAACCTGCGATGGTCTGCAGCAGGTAAACAATCATTTGAGTAAGCATAGGGCGCCGTCTTTAAATTGCGTTTCGATGTGGTGCGTGGAATAATTCCAAAAGCATTTATTCAATTCGAATTTTCATCGCTTCCCAGCTGCAGACCGAGTTCGCCGCCACGCAGGGCGGCGGCGCGCGTAGCGCGTTCGACGATGGCCGGCAAGCCATCGTCAGCCATGCTGCGCAATGCCGCTTCGGTCGTGCCGCCCTTCGAGGTCACGCGCTCGCGCAACACAGCCGCTGATTCATTGCTGCGCACGGCCAGCGTCGCCGCACCGACCATGGTTTCAAGCGCCAGGGTGCGCGCCGTCTCGGCGCCAAGGCCCAGATTCTCCCCCGCCGCCTGCAAGGCTTCAATAAAGTAGAACACGTATGCCGGACCACTGCCCGAGATGGCCGTCACCGCGTCCATCTGCGCTTCATCGTCGAGCCATACGCTGCTGCCCACTGCACGCATGATGCGGCTCACCGCTTCACGCCCTTCTGCCGCAACGCTCGCATCGGCATACAGGCCCGTGACACCCATGCCGATCAGCGCCGGCGTGTTGGGCATGGCGCGTACCAGCGTGGGATAGCCGCCGAGCCAGCGTGAAATATCCTGCAGGCGCAAACCTGCGGCGATGCTGACGATCAGTTGTCGCACCAATTGCCCGGCGAGTGGTGCCAGCGCGGCACGCATCTGCTGCGGCTTGACGGCCAGCAACAGCACGTCGCAACCGAGCGCCTGCGCATCGAGGCGGTCGACCGCACGCACGCCGAAGTCGCGCTGCAGGCGTTCGCGCCCGGACTCTTGCAATTCGACAACCTGAATGTCATGCGCGGCAAAGCCCTGTTGCAGCATGCCGCCGATCAATGCGGAAGCCATGTTGCCACCACCCAGAAAAGTGATTTTCATTTTTCAGTAAAGAGTGAGGAGTGAGGAGTGAGGAGTGAGGAGTTCCAGACTCCTCACTCCTGACGCCTCTCCCGAACACAAGTATCGATGTATTTTCAAACGCGCGCTCCGAAGATTGCGGTACCAACGCGGACGATTGTCGCGCCTTCGGCGATTGCCGCTTCAAGATCGTCCGACATGCCCATAGAGAGTGTATCCATGCTCAGGCCCAGATCGCCATTGAGCGTTGCAAGAAGTTCGCGCAATTGTGCGAAACGCCGACGCTGCAGGACAACGTCATCCGTCGGTTCGGGAATGCACATCAAACCTCGCAATCGCAGACGCGGCAATTTTGTAACAGCGCTGGCCAGAAGCTGCGCGTCCCGGGGCGATACACCGCTCTTGCTGGCCTCGCCACTGACATTGATTTGCAGGCATACCTGCAAGGGCGACAAATCCACCCGGCGTTGTTCGGAAAGGCGCTGAGCGATTTTTTCGCGTTCGATCGAATGGACCCAATCGAAATGTTCGGCCACGACGCGCGTCTTGTTGCTTTGTACCGGCCCAATGAAGTGCCACGCCAGGGCGATGTCGTGCAGCGAAGATTGCTTGTCGATGCCTTCCTGCACATAGCTCTCTGCGAATGCGCGCTGACCGGCGGCGTGCGCCGCGCGTATGGCTGTAGGCGGCCAGGTCTTGGAGACGGCCAGAAGTGTCACTGCGGGCGTCGCATTCGCAACGGTACGCCCCGATTCCCGCTCAGCGGCGGCAATACGGGTACGAACTGCTTGCAGGTTGGCGGCAATCGCCGTCATATAATCCATTCAACTTCCCAAGGGAGCCGCCGAAAGTATAACAGGGCACTTCTGCAGGCCGTTTTTGCAGATTCTTCGCCTCGTCGCAGCGCTCAAGAGATTAGATATCAACCAGACAGGATCGAAGAACGCCATGGACATCACCGAACTGCTCGCTTTCTCCGTCAAGAACAAGGCTTCGGACTTGCACCTTTCGGCCGGCCTGCCGCCAATGATCCGCGTCAATGGCGACGTGCGCCGCATCAACCTGCCGCCGCTGGAGCACAAGGACGTGCACGCCATGGTGTATGACATCATGAACGACGGCCAGCGCAAGCAATACGAGGAATTCCTCGAAACCGACTTCTCGTTCGCCGTGCCGAACCTGGCACGCTTCCGCGTCAATGCCTTCAACCAGAATCGCGGTGCCGGCGCAGTGTTCCGGACGATTCCATCCAAGGTGCTGTCGCTGGACGATCTGAATTGCCCGCGCAGTTTCAAGGACATTTCCAACCAGCCGCGCGGTATCGTGTTGGTCACCGGCCCGACGGGTTCGGGCAAGTCGACGACGCTGGCGGCGATGGTCGACTATCTCAACGAAAACGAATACGGCCATATCCTGACCATCGAGGACCCGATCGAATTCGTGCATGAATCCAAGCGTTGTCTGATGAATCAACGCGAGGTGTCGCGCGACACGCTGTCCTTTTCCAACGCCTTGCGCAGTGCGCTGCGCGAAGACCCGGACATCATCCTGGTCGGCGAGCTGCGCGACCTGGAAACGATTCGCCTCGCCATGACCGCCGCCGAAACAGGCCATCTGGTATTCGGCACGTTGCACACCTCATCGGCCGCTAAAACGGTGGACCGCATCGTCGACGTGTTCCCAGCCGAAGAAAAGGAAATGATGCGCGCCATGCTCTCGGAATCGCTGCGCGCGGTGATCTCGCAGACTCTGCTCAAGACCAAAGATGGTCAGGGCCGCGTCGCAGCGCATGAAATCATGATCGGCACGCCGGCCATTCGCAACCTGATCCGCGAGAACAAGGTGGCGCAAATGTACTCGTCGATTCAGACCGGCAGCCAGTACGGCATGCAGACGCTCGACCAGTGCCTGCAAGACTTGGTGAAGCGCAATATCGTCTCGCCCGCCGAAGCCCGTCCCCGCGCCATGAACAAGGACTTGTTCCCCGGCGCATAATCCAGCGAACACCTTCGCGCTGGTCGGCCATGCCCCACGGCAGGCCATGCCGGCGCTATCATCACAAATCGAGTTGGTCACCGGGGTTGATGCACTATGGAACGCGATCAGGCAATCAAGTTCATGCAGGACCTGCTCAAGCTCATGACGAGCAAGAAGGGCTCGGACCTTTTCGTCACCGCCGGTTTTCCGCCCGCCATCAAGGTCGACGGCAAGATCGTGCCGCAGTCCAACCAGGTTCTCAGCCCGCAACACACGGCCGAACTCGCACGCGCCGTGATGAACGACCGGCAGGCCGCCGAGTTCGAATCCACCAAGGAATGCAACTTCGCGATCTCGCCGTCGGGCATCGGCCGCTTCCGCGTCAACGCCTTCGTGCAACAGGGCAAGGTCGGCCTGGTAGCGCGGACTATCGCGCAGAAGATCCCCACCTTGCAGGAACTCGGCGTGCCGCTCACGCTACAGGACATTGGCATGTCCAAGCGCGGCCTGATCATCTTCGTCGGTGGCACCGGTACCGGCAAGACGACGACCCTGGCGGCGATGGTCGACTATCGCAACGAGAACAGCTACGGCCACATCATCACGCTCGAAGACCCCATTGAATTCGTGCATGCCCACAAGAACTGCATCATCACGCAGCGCGAAGTGGGGCTCGATACGGACAGTTGGGAAACGGGACTGAAGAACACCTTGCGGCAGGCGCCCGACGTGATCCTGATGGGGGAAATCCGCGACCGCGAATCGATGGATCACGCCATCGCGTTTGCCGAAACGGGTCACCTGTGTTTGGCCACCCTGCACGCCAACAGCGCCAATCAGGCCATCGATCGCATCATCAACTTCTTCCCCGAAGAACGTCGTACGCAGTTGCTGATGGACCTGTCGCTGAACCTGCGTGCCATGGTTTCGCAACGCCTGCTGCCGATGAAAGATCGCAAGGGACGCGTGCCCGCAGTCGAGATCATGCTCAACTCGCCACTGGTCTCCGACCTCATCTTCAAGGGCGAAGTGCACGAGCTCAAGGAAGTCATGAAGCGCTCGCGCGAACTGGGTATGCAGACCTTCGATCAGGCTCTGTTCGATCTCTACGAAGAAGGCCTGATCAGCATGGAAGATGCCTTGCGCAACGCCGATTCGGTCAACGATCTGCGCCTGCAGATTAAGCTCAACAGCAAGCACTCCGACAAGGACTTCATCGGCAACGTGCAGAACCTGGATATCGTCTAAAAACCAAGCTTGACGATTGCAACAAGCCGGTCACCAACGCTGCAATATCTTCTTATTCCGGGATATCTCGCTGCACCAGCAGACCAGTAGTGTAAAAACCTGCAACCTTGCGCATCAATGGCAAAAGCGTGAGGTACTGCTTTGCCGTGCACACTGTTGACGACGGCGACCAGTCGAAAACACGGTCGACCGTCACGACGTTACCCTCGATGCTGTGCTTGCCTGCGTAGCGTACCCCCGACTCTTCAAGCATGCGGTCACGCGGTAGCTTCAGCGCCGACACGCCCTTTTCAAGTGTTATGACATAGTGATCTTCGACATGTAATGGTTCGCACAGCATGGCATGTGAGCGCGCCTTGGCGATGAAACTGTTGAGTAAGGTAAAAGCCGAAATCGGGCCCGTGTTCGCAGGCCTCAAGGTGAAGCTGGTGAACTCCTCGGGTGGCAGAAGTTCGTCAATTTCCTGCTGGATCCGCTGCACAAACCGGTCAGTGCCGTTGTCCGCCAGCATCTGCTGCGTGGCCGAGCCTTGCAGCCCATCCGCGAATAGCTGGCGCACTGCGGTGCTGGTGCGCTGAGCCGGCTCAACCGCGTTGTAGGCAACGCGCGCCTGCACTGCGGCGAGGCCCAGCGCTTCAATATCTGTCTCCCGCGTAGCGCTGCCATTGCCGCGCAAGTCAATGCGCGTCGTGCGCTTGACTCGCCGCTGCTGACTTGTCACCGCCGGAGTATACGCAATGCTGCCGTCACCATAGACCTGCAAGACTGGCTTACCCGCATCCTCTGTCGGCAGGTAGCCAAACGGGTAGCGTTCGGCTGTGGCATCGACATAGCGCTTGATGGATGGCACATAGTTGATGACATGATTGAAAGCGTACGGAGAAGGCGCTGCTGGCAAGCTATAGGTGGTTGTGCCGGCATTGATCAGGGCTGGCGTGCTCTCCACGTCGAGCGCACGCAGCAAGGCCTCCATCATGACGACATGATCTTTGCAGTCGCCATAGCGATGGTCGAGTATCCATTCGACATCATGCGGTTCAAAACCACCCGGCCCAATATAGGTGGCCACATAGCGAATGTTATGGCGCACCCAGTCTTGCACCAGCCGCACCTTGTCCATGTCGGTCGTGGAACCTGGCACTACGATTTCCGCAGCCAGCTTCCTGACGCGTTCGGTAACACGTACCTTCGGACGATGCAGACTGGCGTAGGCTTCGGCAACGTCTCGCCATGACCCAGCGTTGCTTAGCATCAAGTGTGGCCTGTCCCATACGCCGTCAACTTCGTTAGCCTCCGCAATACTGGCCACCTTGCTTTCATAGCGCCAGCTCCACACGCGCCTCCCGTTCTCGATGCTTGGCCCGCTTTGCCTCAGACCTTTCGAGAAGATATGCAAAAACGATTCCTCCAATTGCTCAGGCAGGCTCGCAGTAATCACCACGTTGTTCCAGATGACATTATCGCTGAGGGGCCTAAGCTCGAAGAAGCGTCCTGGCAATTCCAGCTGCGTCTGTGTCATGCGGATGCGATAGTGCACGGCATCGCCGGGCGCAACACTTGGGAAGGTAATGACAACTATCTTGGCATCCTGACGCGTAATCGCTCCAAGCTGTCCGGACTGGGTATTGATGGCGTCCGGCTTGACGGGCAGCACCTGACCACTGGCCTTGACAGTTTCCGCAACGAGAATATCCATAGACTGCAGAGAGGTGTTGTAGCTAATCTGCTCGCGCGAATTGTCGCGGGCTCCTTCTGGCGAGAGCACGCGGATGACAATATCCAACTCGTTGGTGTACAGCCCTGTCGCCTCGAATGCGTATGCATTCGTGAAGCTCTCGATCTTGGCGTGCACTTGGGCCTCCTGCGCTTTACCCGACAACGCCGCACCACACAACAACACACAAGCCCATAGCTTGAGCATCCCCTGACGCGTTCCTGTGTTCATTCCCTGTCCCTTCCGAACTCGACTAGCGGCACCCACGACACCGCCCCCTCAAAAATGCTGAATCTCGCACTGCCTGGAAAATGTCAGTCCGGGTTGGACCCTACGGACTTCGCGCCGCGATTCTGCCCTGCAATCATGCGGAATTCATATAGTCGGCAATCCAGATCGCCATTCATCAATGGCGTCTTGCGACTGGCGCGCAGGCCGATGAGCTTGGGCAGCTGCGTATCTGCCGACAGCAGATAACAGTTCCAACCCGCAAAGCGCTGCTTGAGTACATTGCCAAGTTTCGGATACCACTCCGCCAATTCCTCGCCCGTGGATAGGCGAACGCCATAAGGCGGATTGCTGACCCATACGCCTTCAGCCGTCGGCGGCTCCAGATCGAGCACATCGTTGACCACCAGTTCGACTTGCTCATCGAGACCTGCGGCGGCAAGATTCTCTTCTGTTGCCGCGATCTGGTACGGGTCAATGTCAGCGCCGAAAACTGGCAAGGTGCGTACGGGCTCGCGCTGATTTTCGAGTGCCGCATGCAAGCGACTATATTCGGCCACGTCGAAATTGCGAAAGCCTTCGAACGCAAATTTTCGCCCCAGGCCCGGCGCGATGTTCAGCGTCATCTGCGCTGCTTCGACGAGAAAGGTGCCGCTGCCGCACATCGGGTCGAGCAGGCTCTGGCCGGGCTGCCAACCGCTCAATTTCAATATGCCAGCGGCAAGATTCTCCTTGAGCGGCGCTTCCACCTTGGCCGGCTTGAAACCACGCTTGTAGAGCGGCTCGCCGGAGGTGTCCAGGTACAAGGTGCACATGTCTTCGGTCAGGAAGGCGTGAATGCGCACGTCCGGCGCCTCGGTATCGACGCTCGGTCGCTTGCCGGCCACGGTACGGAAGTGATCGCAGAGACCATCCTTCACCTTGAGTGTGGTGAAGTTGAGACTTTTCAAAGGTGATTTTATGGCGGTGACATAAACCCGGATCGTCTGCTCAGGACTGAACCACTTGGCCCAGGTGGTGGCATACGCCAGCTTGTAGACTTCGTCCTCGCTACGGTAGCGTGTGTGCCCTACACGCCACAGCACGCGTGTGGCGATGCGACTCTCCAGATTGGTACGCCACACCAGTAGCCAGTCGCCACTGTATTGCACACCGCCGGGTACGGTCTCGATATCGCGCGCGCCAAACGTGGTCAGCTCTTCGACCAGAAAGGTTTCGAGCCCTCGCGGGCAGGGCGAGAAAAAAATTTCGCTCATATGCAATCAGAATGGTTTGACGATCACAAGAATCAGAATTAACAGCAGCACAATGGCCGGCACTTCGTTGAACCAGCGGAACCATTTGTGGCTCTTCGTATTGCGGTTGTTCTGGAAGTCGCGCAGCAGCTTCTTGCAATAGCCGTCATAAGCGCTAAGTAGCAGCACAAGGACCAGCTTGGCATGCAGCCAGTGCTGGTGTAGCCAGAAATGCACGCTGTCCATGCCGCCACTGACGATCAGCGTGATACCGAAAATCCAGGTACCGAGCATCAGCGGGATCATGAAGCGTTTGAGGCGCACTGCCATGCCCAGGAGGCGGGCGCGCTCCGCGCCGCCTTCCGGCACGCTCGCCAGATTTACGAAAATGCGTGGCAGATAGAACAAGCCAGCAAACCAGCTGATGACGAAAAAAACGTGGATGGCTTTGAGCCAGAGAAAAATCATGCTTGCCTCACAAAGTAAGCGTGGTGGATGTGCTGCTTCACTGCATCTTACTTTTCGTTTCTGATCGCGCGCAATCCTTCGATCACGTGCGGCCAGCGCGGGCGCAGACCCAATTCCGTTTTCATACGTGCATTATCGAGCCGACGCGATTCCGACATAAAGGACATTGTCATAGACGAAAGACACTGCGCGCAATCGGCGCGCGACATGCGCGGCGGTCGTGGCAAGTCGAACACATCGGCCATGCCGTCGTAATAATCGCCCATCTTCATGGCGGTATCGTCATTGATGTTATAGCTGCGCCCGCCCCGCCCGCGAAAGATCGCCAGCATCATCGCACGCGCCAGATCGTCGGCGTGGATATGATTGGTAAAAACATCGTCTGCCTCAGCCAAAACCGGATCACCGCGTTTCAAGCGCTCCAGCGACAATCTTTCCGCCGCGTAGATGCCTGGCGCCCGCAAGATGGACAAGCGCACTTGATGTCGACAGGCAAACCGACGCAAACGTCGTTCGGCCGCGACGCGGCGTCGCGCCCGTGCTGTTGTCGGCTTCAATGGACGGGATTCGGCTACGCGCTCACCGCGACAATCGCCATAAACCCCGCTGGTGCCGATGTACACCAGCCTGCGTGCTAGACTTTCGCCGCGTCCCAAGGCCGCCAGCAGCCGTCGTGTGCGCGGATCGTCATCGCCCTGATCGGGTGGCGGAGCACTGTGCAGCACGACGTCGGCGATGCCGGCCAGCCGTCTGAGCGAACGCAAAGAATCGAGGTCGCCAATAATCGGTGTCACGCCGCGGGCGCGCAAGCCTGCAGCCGCCTCGGCTCTGCGTACCAATGCCAGCACGCGAAAGCGGCGCGTCAGCCAGGGCAAGGCGCGTTGTGCGACGTCGCCGCAACCCACGATCAGAATATTTTTCATTGCAGCCCATTCTCTCACGTCAGGTTTTTTCATGTCTTTCAAGGTCACCCTTCAGCCCACCGGCCACCAGTTTCCCAGCGCTGCCGATTCCACCATCCTGCAGGCGGCACTCGATGCCGAACTGGTAATCCCCTATGGCTGCAAGGATGGAGCGTGCGGTTCGTGCAAGGCGCGTGTGCTGTCGGGACAGATCGATCATGGCCGCTCGCCCCTGACGACACTGTCGCCAACCGAACGCGAGAACGGCATGGGGCTGATGTGCTGCGCGCACGCCATGTCCGACGTGGAAGTGGAATGCCGCGAGGTGCGTCGCACTACCGATATTCCGATCCGCAAGCTGCCCTGCCGCGTGCAGAGCCTCACCAAAGCGGCCGATGACGTGATGATCCTCAGCGTGAAATTGCCGACCAACGATCCTTTCCGTTTCATGGCCGGCCAGTACGTGGATTTCCTGTTGGCGGGCGGCAAGCGGCGCAGCTTTTCGATGGCCAATCCGCCGCATCAGGCCGAGGCGCTGGAATTGCACATTCGTCACGTCGAAGGCGGTTTCTTCACGCAGCAGGTTTTCGCAAGCATGAAGGAGCGCGACATCCTGCGCATCGAAGGCCCGCTTGGCGGTTTCTATCTGCATGACAGCGACAAGCCCATCATCTTCCTGGCCGGTGGCACGGGCTTCGCGCCGATCAAGAGCATCATCGAGGACATGGCCGCGCGCAGCATTCGCCGCCCGGTTCATTTCTACTGGGGTTCGCGCGATCTGGCCGGGCTGTATCAGCACGAGTTGGCGCAGGGCTGGGCGCGTCAGCTGGCCGATTTTCGCTACGTTCCCGTCATCTCGGACACCTTGCCGGAGGACTGGACGGGCCGCTCGGGTTTTGTCCACGAGGCCGTCATGGCGGATCATTCCGATCTATCGGGATTCGACGTCTATGCCTGCGGCGCACCGGCGATGATCGAAGCGGCTCGACGCGACTTTTCTGCGTACTGCCAGCTGCACGCCGATGCATTTTTTTCTGATGCTTTTACCTTTGCGGCCGATAACACCGTGTAGAGCTTCGTGTCCCGCTTGTCGGAAGCAGCCTCCAAGTACCACGAACAACTGTTATCAAGCCATTCGCAATAGTGCATAGTTTTCAAGAGGGCCAGCCATGTCAGCCGGAGTGCTCATTACCCGCGAGCCAGTCGTTAACAAGCAGCGTGCCATCACCGCCAACCGCCTGGTATTCCATGCACCGAACGTTGCTGCCGCAGCTGAGGCGCTCAATAGCTTTGCCGAAGACTGGCCAACGGGACATATGGTCTTCGTCAGCCTTGGACGCCTGGTGCCGACAGCCGACCTGCTAGCCTGGCAGGCACCGCAGAACACCCTGGTCGAGATTCCGGCACCCGCCTTGCAATATCCCCAGACACAGGAACTCATCAGCCAACTAACCCTGTCCGGCATGCCATTGGCATTGACGTGGTACCAACCCGGCGTGCAATGGCCGGCCGGCGTGGACTGTCGCTTTGTCATGGCCGATGCCAACAAGCTGGTAAATCCGATCGGTGCACCGGGGCTGGCGATGGCTTGGGGACTCAAGGACGTCGCCGGTTTCCAGCAAGCTATTGCCAACGGCTACGACGGTGCCGCCGGCTGGTTCTTCTTCAATGGCGCGCCAGTCGCCAAGCAGATGGCGCCTTCGCATACCGGCATCGTGCGTCTGCTCAATATGGTGCGCAATGATGCGGAAGTCGCGCAGATCGAAAGCGCCCTGAAACAGGACGTCACCCTTTCGTACAAGCTACTCAAGTACATCAATTCCGCCGGCTTCGGCCTGATGGTCGAAGTCCAGTCGTTCCGTCATGCCGTTACCATTCTCGGCATGGACAAGCTGCACAAGTGGCTGTCATTGCTGCTGGTGTCGGCAAGCAAGGATCCCATCGCGCCAGCAGTCATGCAGGCTTCGATCACGCGTGGTCATTTCATGGAAAAGCTCGGCGCGCAATTCTTCGCGCGCGGCGAGCTCGACAACCTGTTCATCACCGGCGCTTTCTCGCTTCTGAACGTGCTGCTCGGCACTTCGCTCGACACGGTGCTCGACCAGATGAGCCTACCTGGCGCGGTCGGTGACGCGCTGCTGCGTGGCGAAGGTGCTTACGCGCCCTTGCTCAAGCTGGCCATTGCCACGGAAAACTTCCTGCCCGATGCCCTGCGCGCGCAGACCGAGGCACTGGGCCTGACCAATGAACAGGTCAGCAAGGCCTTGCTGGAGTCAGTGTCCTTTGCGGACAGACTGAATTTTTCCTGAACGGATTCAGGTCGCACCCACTGCAAATTCGCGCAGCAATTCCAATGGAATAATCTGCAGCGCAGACTCGTGCGTCGCTTCGAGCACCACCGGTGGCGCGGCACCGGCTTCATGCGCTTCGAGCCAGCGCAAGGCGCACAAGCACCAACGATCACCCGGCTGCACGCCACGAAAACGATATTCCGGCCGCGGCGTGGCCAGATCGTTGCCGACCTTGGTACTGAACGCCAAAAATTCCTTTGTCGCCTTGATGCAAATGACATGACGGCCGAGGTCGCTGGCATCCGTGTCGCAACACCCTGTGCGGAAATAACCCGTCAATGGCGAATAACTACACGCCATCAAGGGGCTGCCGAGTACATTGCATGCGCCACTCACAGCGTGTTCACTTCGTTCTGCCGTAGGTATCTTCGAAACGCACGATGTCGTCCTCGCCGAGATAGGAACCGGACTGCACATCGATGATCTCCAGCGGCACCTTGCCCGGATTGGCGAGACGGTGGGTGGTACCCAATGGGATATAGGTCGATTGATTTTCCGAGAGCAGCAGCACTTTGTCGCCGTTGGTGACTTCGGCTGTGCCGCTCACCACGATCCAGTGCTCGGCGCGATGATGATGCATCTGCAGACTCAGCTTGGCGCCGGGATTGACGACGATGCGCTTGACCTGGAAACGCTCGCCCATGTCGATGCTGTCGTACCAGCCCCACGGGCGATAGACCTTGCGATGGCTTTGCGCCAGGGTTTTGCCCTCGGCCTTGATACGGGCGACGATGTGCTTCACATCCTGCGCATGCGCCTTGTCGGCGACCATCACGGCATCGGGCGTCTCGACGATGATGACGTCCTTCATACCCACCGTTGCGACCAGGCGGCTGCCGGCGAACACCAGGCTGTCACTTGTGTTCTGCAGCATCACCTCGCCACGTGTGACGTTGCCTTGCGCATCCTTGGCACTGACCTGCCACAGGGAATCCCAGGCCCCGACATCGCTCCAGCCAGCATCGAGCGGCACGACAATCGCAACGCCCAGTTCGGGATGCGCGCCGACCTTTTCCATGACAGCGTAATCGATGGAGTCCGACGGACAAGCGGTGAACAAGGCCTTGTCGATGCGGATGAAGTCGGCATCGCGCTGCGCGGCGACAACGGCTTGCTCGCAGGCCTTGGCGATGTCCGGACGCAATGCCTGCAAGGCGCGCGTCCATACCGATGCCTTCATCATGAAGATGCCGCTGTTCCACAGATACTGACCGCTGCTGACGTACTCCGCCGCGCGCGCCGCGTCGGGCTTCTCGACAAAAGCAGCCAGCTGCTTCGCGGAAGCGGCGCCGGCGATGTTGCCGCCGATGCGGATGTAGCCGTAGCCCGTCTCGGCGCGATCCGGGACGATGCCGAAAGTCACCAGCCCGCCGGCCTGGGCCTGCGCGTATCCCTCTTGCATAGCCTTGCGAAAGGCGGCCACGTCGGCCACCACATGATCGGCCGGCATGACCAGCAGGACCGGATCGGCACCGCCCTGCGTCGCCACCAGCGCGGCCAACTGCATGGCCGGCGCGGTATTGCGCCCTGTCGGCTCCAGCACGATACGACGACTGGGCTTGCCGATTTGGCGCAATTGCTCGGCGATGATGAAGCGATGATCTTCGTTGGTGACGACGATAGGCTCGGCGACATCCACGCCCGCAATGCCATCGGCACGCGTCGCCGTAATCTGCAACAGGGTTTCGTCGGCGGTCAGCGGCAATAGCTGCTTGGGATAGTGCTCGCGCGAAGCGGGCCACAGGCGGGTGCCGGAACCACCGGAAAGAATGACGGGTTGCAGTGACATCTCATGCTCCAAATATAGAATTCAACGCTTCAGGGCGCAGGGAACAACGTGCTGCACCCTAACATTATTCAAAACCGTTCGGATTGGCACGCTGCCAGCGCCAGGTGTCCGCGCACATTTCCTCGATACCGCGTGCGGCCTGCCAGCCCAACTCCTGTGCGGCGAGTACGGTCTCGGCATAGCATTGCGCCACGTCGCCGGCGCGCCGATCGACGATCTGGTACGGCACGGCCCTGCCGCTTGCCGTCTCGAAAGCCTTGACCACCTCAAGCACGGAATAACCACGGCCAGTGCCGAGATTCACGGTGAGCACCCCGCTGCGTTCGGTCAGGCGTTGCACCGCGCGTACATGGCCGAGCGCCAGATCGACAACATGAATGTAATCGCGCACGCCGGTGCCGTCGACCGTCGCATAGTCGCCGCCGAACACGCTGAGTTTCTCGCGCTTGCCCACCGCCACTTGGCTGACGAAGGGCATCAGATTGTTCGGTATGCCATTGGGATCTTCACCAATGCGCCCGGAAGGGTGCGCGCCGACCGGGTTGAAGTAGCGCAGTAAACCGATGTGCCATTGCGGATCGGCAACCGCCAGATCGCGTAGTATGAATTCCAGCATCCACTTGGTGCGGCCATAGGGATTGGTCGGACCGGTGGGGAAATCCTCGCGGATCGGCACACTCGCCGGATCGCCATACACCGTGGCGGACGAACTGAACACCAGCGACTTCACGCCGGCCGCGGACATGACTTCGGCGAGTGCCACCGTTCCGGCAATATTGTTGGCGTAATAACGCAGCGGCTGGGCCACAGACTCGCCGACGGCCTTGAGTCCCGCGAAGTGAATGACGGCGTCGATCTGATGCGCCTGGAATACCTGGGTCAAGGCATCGCGGTCACCGACGTCGATCTGGTGGAATGCACGCAGCTTGCGGCCGGTAATTTCTTCAACGCGCCGTAGCGATTCGGCTTTGCTATTGCAGAGATTATCGACGACGACAACGTCATAACCTGCATTGAGCAGTTCGACACAGGTATGGCTGCCGATATACCCGGCCCCGCCGGTCACGAGAATGCAAGACATGAATACTCCGTGCTTCAAAAGTCCATCAGTTTAGCGGGCGGACATTTGCCGACTGTGACACATGCCCTATAGCCACGCATTTCGTAGCAATCGGCATGCTCACGCGAACACTTCGCACTCCGCCAGTGGTTTCCCGAGCAGATCCTTGGCCGACAGCTGCGGGACGAGCCCCTCCAACGGCCATTCGATATTCAAGGCAGGGTCGTTCCACAGCAGGCATCGCTCGTCGTCCGGCGCATAAAAATCCGAGGCTTTGTAGAGAAAGTCGGCGCTTTCGGACAGAACCAGGAAGCCATGCGCAAAGCCCTCCGGCAACCACAGCTGGCGATTGTTTTCCTCGCTCAATTCGACGACGACGGCTTGCCCGAAATACGACGAGCCGCGTCGCAGGTCGACTGCCACATCGCAAACACTACCGCGCGTCACGCGCACCAGTTTGGCTTGCGGCTTGTGCAGTTGATAATGCAAGCCACGCAGCACGCCCCGCTGCGAGCGCGAATGATTGTCCTGCACGAAATTGACGTCTCTGCCAACCGCCGCGCTGAATGCGCGCGCGTTGAAGCTTTCGAGGAAGAAGCCACGCGCGTCGCCAAACACGCGCGGCTCCATGATCAGAACATCGGGGATACTTGTCGGAATAACGTTCATGATGTTTTCAGCGTGTCCGGATGTAGTTAGCAATGCGCACAAAGTCTGTCACGGAAAGTCGTTCGCCGCGCTCGCCCGGATCGATCCCCAGTTGCGTGTAGTCGTCGACTTCCAGCCAGGGCCGCAAGGTATTGCGCAGTGTCTTGCGGCGCTGTCCGAATGCCGCCATCACGATCTGCCCCAACAGCTCGGTATCGATACACTTGAGCGACTCCACCGGCAGGGGCCGCATGTAGACAATGGCCGAAGTCACCTTGGGCGGCGGGTTGAAAGCACTGCCCGGCACGTCGAACAGATGGGCCATCGCATAGCGATACTGCAGCATCACCGAGAGGCGCCCATAAGCTTCCTCACCCGGCGCAGCCACCATGCGCTGCACGACTTCCTTTTGCAGCATGAAGGTCATGTCGCGTACCCGTTCAGCATAGTCGGCGAGATGAAACAGCAGCGGCGTGGAAATATTGTAGGGCAGATTGCCCACCACGCGCAGCGGTGCCGGCAAACCGGAAAAGTCGAATTTGAGGGCATCGCCCTCGTGCACCGTGACCTGCTCTGACGAATAGGTTTGATGCAAACGTGCGATGAGATCGCGATCGATTTCGACGACATGCAGCTTGCCACAAGCCGCCAGCAAAGGGACTGTGAGCGCCCCCAAGCCGGGGCCGATCTCGACGACGGACTCGCCCGGCTTGGGAGCGATGGATGAGACGATCTGCGCGATGATTTCTTTATCGACCAGAAAATTCTGACCGAAACGTTTGCGTGCTGTGTGACCCTCATGGCGCTGCGGCCCTTGATACCCATTTGCCATATCAGCGGCTCGCCGCGGCGAGCTTTTCCCTGACGCGTGCAATGGCCGCAAAGCCCACACGCTCCCCCTGCAGAATCGCCTCGTTGCGCTGCTGGAAATTGGTGGCCGCCAAGCCCAGCATATCTGGCCGGATGATGACGTCAGCATTCTCCAGTTCATGCTGGGCAATGGTGTGTGCCATCACGGCGATGGTATCGAGCAGCAGGTCGATGCTGCCCTGGTTTCTCTTGCCAGAGGGTTTCGCTGAAATATCCACGGCGATGACGATGTCGGCGCCGAGCTGGCGCGCTGCCTTGACCGGAATGGGACTGACCAGACCGCCGTCGACGTATTCGCGTCCGCGAATGACAACGGGCGAAAACACGCCGGGGATGGACGCCGATGCGCGCACGGCCGTGCCAGTATTGCCCGACGAAAACACCACCGCCTCGCCTGCCGCCAGATCTGTTGCCACAGCGGCAAATTTCCGCTTGAGTTGCTCGATCGGGCGATTGCCGACTTGCTGATTGATGAAGCGCTCAAGCGCCTCCCCTTTGACGAAGCCTCGCTCAAAAATCGACCAGTCAGTGAGGGAATTTTCTTCGAGCTGGATAGCGATCTTCTGCAACTCGAAAACATCGAAACCGGCCGCGTAAAGACTACCGACCACGGCACCGACGCTGGTGCCGACGATGATGTCCGGCGCCAGACCATTGGTCTCCAGTGCCTTGATGACACCGATGTGGGCAAAGCCGCGCGCGGCACCGCCGCCCAGCGCCAAGCCCAACTTGGGTTTTGGTTTGGGCACAGGCGGCACGGTGACGGTGGGACCGACAGTCTCCACGGCAACCGGCTTGGGTTGCACGCTTGTGCAGGCTTGCAGCAAAACCGCTGCAGGCAATAGCCCGACGAAATTTCTTCTGTTCATGAGTGAATTTGTTGTGCGTCCAGCATCGCCAACGCGCAATCGATGGCTGCGTGCAGACTGCCTGGATCGGCGCGGCCGGTGCCTGCCAGGTCGAGCGCTGTGCCATGGTCGACCGAGGTGCGAATGATGGGCAGGCCGAGCGTAACGTTGATACCGCCGCCGAAGGTGGCGAACTTGAGGGTCGCCAATCCCTGATCGTGATACATCGCCAACACCGCATCGCCGCGCGCGAGCTGGCGTGGCACGAAGAGGGTGTCGGCCGGCATGGGCCCGATAAGCTGCATACCCTCTTGCCGCAAACACGACAGGACCGGCTCGATCACCTCGATTTCTTCGCGTCCCATGTGGCCGCCTTCGCCAGCGTGCGGGTTGAGCCCGGCAACGAGAATGCGCGGCTCGGCAAAACCGAACTTGTCGCGCAGGTCCGCATGCAAAATGCGTAGTGTGCGTTCCAGCAAATCGGGCGTGATAGCGGCGGGGACTGCCGACAGTGGTAAGTGCGTGGTCGCCAAAGCAACGCGCATCCAGCTCGGCGGCACGCCGTCGCTGCCACCATATTCGCCGGCCAGCATCATGACCACCGTGGGCGTGGCGGTGCGCTCGGCGAGATATTCGGTGTGACCGGAAAAAGGAATGCCAGCGTCATTGATGATGCTTTTCTGTACTGGCGCTGTGACCATTGCGTCGAACTCGCCCTTCAGGCAACCACCGATCGCCACGTCCAGTGTGTTGAGCACGTAACGCGCATTGCGCGCATCGAGCACGCCGGCTTGCGCCGGCACGGCGAGGGGCACGTGCTGCACTTCCAGGGTACCGGGCAGTGCCGCATTGTCTTCCTTGTAATGACGCAAACCCACATGCAGCCCCACATCCGCTGCGCGACGGCTCAGCAGCTCCGCATCACCAATCAGCACCAGGCGCGCAGGCCATTGTCGTCCCGCCAGCATGATGCACAGCTCCGGCCCGATGCCGGCCGGCTCTCCACTGGTGATCGCGATGCTGGGCTGGGCTTTCATGCGACACCACTACTCGCTGTAACGCAACTCGACGAAGGATTCGTCGCGCAAGTCGCGCAGCCATGCTTCGTAGGCTTCATCCGACTTGCGCTGGCGCAAGGACTGACGCGCGTCGAGACGACGGCGCTCGCCACTGACATCGACATTGCGACGCTCAATGACCTGAATGATGTGCCAACCGAAAGGTGACTGGACCGGCTCGCTGACTTCGCCATTCTTCAGCGTATTCATCGCACGCTCGAAATCCGGCACAGTATCGCCGGGCGAGAGCCAGCCTAGATCGCCGCCCTGCGCTGCGGATGCATCACTCGAATTGGTGCGCGCGACGTCTTCGAACTTCGCGCCGGCTAGGATGCGCTGGCGCAGATCGCTCAGTCGGTGCTTGGCGTCCTCTTCATTCAATGCGTCGGCGGCACGCAAAAGAATGTGGCGTGCATGCGTCTGTTCGACCTTGAGCGCGGCCGACTGCTTGCCATCGTGCATATCCATCAATTTAAAAACATGCAGGCCTGCCGGACTGCGTAGTACGCCGCTGACCTGCCCCACTTTCATCTTGACGACTTCGTCGGCAAATATGGACGGCAAACCTTGCAAAGGCCGCCATTCGAGCGAGCCACCCTGCATTGCATCCTTGCCGTCGGAGAAGGCGGCAGCCAGCTTGGCAAAGTCATCGCCCTGCCCCACCAGGCGCATGATTTCACTGGCGCGTGCGGACAAGCGCGTCCACGCCTCTGGCGTAGCGCCTTCTGGAGCACGCAGGAAAATATGCGAAATGAGATACTCCCGACTGCCTGCCTGGGCTTCGGGCGAGGCCAGCGCGGCATCGACTTCTGCGTCGCTGACCTGGATCCGGCTATCGACGTCGCGTTCGCGCAGACGGCTGATCAGGATTTCGTTGCGAATGTCTTCGCGAAAGTTCGCCCACTTGACGCCTTCCTGTTTCTCCAGCGCTTCGCGGAAACGCGCGGTTGTCAGATTATTCTGCTCGGCGATGCGCTGCAGTGCACGCTCGAGCGTCACCTCGTCGACACGGATGCCGCTGGTGCGTGCGCGCTGCAGTTGCAGACGCTCGAGAATCATGCGATCGAGCACCTGGCGTTCGGCTTGATCACGCGGCGGCAAGGCGGTGCCCTGCTGACGCAATTGCTGCATGAACCGATCCGTGCGCTCGCTGAGCTCGGACCAGGTTATGACTTCGTCATTGGTCACCGCCACGATGCGATCCAATGCCGTCGTCGCCGCAGAGAGCGGTGGCGCAGCCAGCAATAGTGCGACAGTAGCCAGGACGGCAGTTACAGCTTTGCGACACATACTTGAAAATAGACTCACGTTGACGTACTCCACAAATTCTTGTTCCACATATTCATACGGCATCACTGATCGTTGCCCGTGCCGAATACCGGATCGCCGACACCATTGTCGTTAACCTTGCTGTAGCCGCCGATGCTGCGCTTGAGCAATTGCACCGGGCTCGATCCGATCGAAGCCAGACCATCGAATTCGAGTTGCAGGAACACCGCGTTGTTCCGCGACTGTTTCGTATTGGGTGTATTTGGATCGACGGACTTCGTCGTCAGCAAGGTTTGCCAGACCATGCGCAGCACCCAGCAGTCGGCCTTGTACTCCAGGCCCGCGAGTGCCTCGCTCAGTGTGTGATCTTTCAGATTGCGGTTATAGCGACCCACACCATACCAACTGCCCCATAGCGGCCATTGCGCGGAAATGTCGAGGTCGCGCGCACCGCATGCCACGTTGAGTATGTCGGAGCATGTCGTGCGCTCGTAACGATAGCTGCCCGAGATGACCCGGGCCGCCTGCGGTTGATAGCGCAACGATAAGGCGCCACGTTCGCTGCGATGTTCGCGCGGGTTGTATTGGTAAGCCGTATCGATCCACGTATGTTGAGCCACACGACCCGATACCAGACCCAGCCAGTCGGCAATACGGCCTTCGCGTGGCGTTTCGCCCGGCAGCGTGACTTTCTGATCGCGGAAATAGAAGCGTTGTCCGAGCGCCATGCGCACATATTCAGCGCCGGTCTCATCTGCAATGAAGCGCGTCGTCACCGCTGAAGTAAGCTGGTTCGAATCGGAAATCCGATCGCTCCCGGAGTAGATGTTTTCCGAAAACAGCTGCGCGAAATTAAAGTCGGCCCTAGCCGTATCAAACACGGGAAATGCGCTCTGATCGCGGTAGGTGGCGCGCACGTAGTACAGGCGCGGCTCCAGCGTCTGGGTGAAATCCTCGTTACCGAACTTGATACTCCGCTCGAAGTTCAGACCGGTATCGACGGAGAAGATTGGTATCGAGCGCTCCAGTCGGTTGGGCCCGGTAGTCGTCCGGCGCGATATATCGTACTCCGAGAGATGCACACCGATTTTCGGCGTAAAGAAGCCGTACGAAAGCTGCAAAGGCAAGGCCAGCTGCGGATAGGCCACCGTGCGCTGCCCGACATCCAAAGTTGGATGTTCGAAGTGCGCATATTCCATTGGCATGCGCACTGCCACCCCTTTTACATCGGGCACCAGCAACGATGCACCAATCTGAGGAACGCGGGAGTATGGCGCAACGCCTACCAGGGTCTGATAGCGCTGCACATTCATGTTCATCGGCAGCCAGGGGAGGCCGCCGTAATTCAGCGCGAGCTGCTGATTGAGCGTGGCCTGCGATGTGCTGGTAATCCGCGAACTCAGGTCAGCAAAATAGTTGCGATCTGAGACCTGGGTAAAGTCGACCGTACCATTCAGCCCATTTCCAAAGTCCTGGAAATTGCGCGTCGAGAACAACCCACGCTGCGTCTGGGTCACATCATCGCGCGACAAATATTCGCCGCTCAGTTTGCCATTGCCGGTAGGTGTCAGATAGCGAAACTCGGAGCCGAGTTGCAAGCCGCGACGCCCCATCCAGCGTGGTGCAATGGTGGCATCGTAGTTAGGCGCAAGATTGAGATAGTACGGAAGCGTCAGGTCAAGGCCGGTGCTCGATGTACTACCGAAAGTCGGTGGCAACAAACCCGATTGACGACTGCCGTTCAGGGGAAAATCCATCCAGGGCGCATAGGCAATCGGAACTCCCTTGAAGTGCAAGGAGGCATTCATGCCCTCGCCGCGCTCACGGTCGTAATCCAGATTGAGCGTATTGACGCGCAGGTACCAGTCTGGGTCATCGGCCATACATGTCGTATAAGTCGCCCGACGCAATCGAAACTGGTTTTCACCCAACATTTCGAGAAGGTCAGCCTTGCCCGAGGCCACGACAGGCCTTGCCGGGCCTATTGGCGTTGGCGTGCCCAAGGGGATTTCCCGCGTGACGGGTGTGGCCCGCATGAAATGATAAGTCGGTGTTTCGAACTCGCCGACGTGCGTATCCAGGTTCATCCTGGCGCGCGGCCCTTCGATGCGATCCTTATCCCGCAGCATCCGCACGTTACCTTCGGCGGTTACTTCGTTGAGAATCTGATCGAGCTTCAAGTGGTCGCTATACAGCGTCAGCGTGCCGCGCCGCAGGTGCACTTTCCCGTCTGCGTTCAATTCAAGCGAATTGCGCCCATCGACGGCATCCGCATCGACATAAATGTCATCTGCAGTCTTGCCCGTCGTGGATTTCACGACAGGCCCCGCAGCCGTAACCGGACCGATCTGACCGAACAAAAGGGATGCGGCAGCAAAAGGCTCTACATTGGCTGCGCTGGCCACGCCCGAAAAACAGGCCAGTATGGCAAAGCCCATACGACTCATGCACGGCCGCGCATTGCTTTTCATGCAGTGAGGTGAAGCGCTTGTGACGGTTCGGAATCCGGACATGGAGTGCAGCGCCATTGGTGGCTCAGGTTGGGTGAGCACGCGTTGAATGAACATCGGCGAGGCCGCATCGTATGGTTGCCGATTTCCGGGCAATACGATTGCGCCGGCCCGGGGTTACTGAACGGTGCCCGCGTTTTGCCGAGGCATTTGTTAAGATTCCGGGATTCTACATGAAGGGCTCAGTGTCTCCGCCCCTTCAGCCAATCCGGAGTCCCCTCTTGCACGCCACCTCACGCTTCGATCAATTGCAGCACTGGCTCGCCGAACAGTTTCCGCAACGCGCTCTGCAACTCACGCCGGCCTCTGCCGACGCAAGTTTTCGTCGTTACTTCCGCGTCCGGCTGCTCGATGACAACAGCACACGCATCGTCATGGATGCACCGCCCGAGCATGAAAACTGTCGGCCCTTCCTGCATGTCGCACAACTCTTCGCCGCGGCCGGCGCACATGTTCCGCACATTTTTTCGCAGGATCTGCAACAAGGTTTTCTGTTGCTTTCGGACCTCGGCGACACGACGTACCTGTCGGCACTGACAAGCGCCAACGCCGACGCGTTGTATGCCGATGCACTTGGCGTGCTCGCATGCATCCAGCGTGCAAGCCGGCCTGGCGTGTTGCCCGACTACGACCGCGAGCGCCTGTTGCGCGAGATGGAATTGTTACCCGTGTGGTACATCGGTCGTCACAAGAACGCAGTGCTCAACGAAGCAGACACGGCTGCGTTGTATCAGGTCTTCGAACACATTCTCGATGTCAATCTCGCCGAACCGAAGGTATTCGTACACCGCGACTTTCACTCGCGCAACCTCATGTTATGCAATCCGAATCCGGGCGTGATCGATTTTCAGGACGCCGTCTACGGCCCCATGACCTACGACCTTGCTTCGCTTTTCAAGGACGCCTACATCGAGTGGGAAGAGGAACGGACGATCGACTGGCTGGTGCGCTACTGGGAAACCGCGCGCGATATCGGCCTGCCAGCCCGTGCCGATTTCGCGGACTTCCATCGCGACTACGAATTCATGGGGGCGCAACGGCACATCAAGATCCTGGGAATCTTTGCGCGTCTCTATCACCGTGATGGCAAAGACAGTTACCTCAAGGACATGCCATTGGTATTTAGGCAGCTCTTGAAAACTTGCCAGCGTTACCGCGAATTGCATCCGTTAGCGCATCTGCTAGGCAGGCTCGAACCGGAACTCTCAACATAAATCGCACCCCTGTTTTGCACCAAAAACGTGCAAATCCTGTCTTTTAGGCCCCATAAGCGGGCGCATACAGGCCTCAGTTTGGCCCAAAATCCTAGGCCATTGTTTTAATAAAGCACAAAATTGGTGCAAAACAGGCCTGTTTTGTGCTTATTGCTCCGCCGTTGTGCATAACGGAGAAAATAATGGAGCAAGTCAAAACAACAACGGATGTGCTGTTCATTTTGCTCGGAGCAGTCATGGTGCTCGCCATGCACGCCGGCTTCGCGTTTCTGGAACTCGGCACAGTCCGCAAGAAAAATCAGGTCAATGCGCTGGTCAAGATTCTGGTCGATTTCAGCGTGTCAACACTGGCCTACTTCTTCGTAGGCTACGGCATTGCCTACGGCGTGCATTTCATGAACGATGCCACAACCCTGACTCAGCACAGCGGCTATGAATTGGTGAAGTTCTTTTTCCTGCTGACCTTTGCGGCCGCCATTCCCGCCATCGTCTCCGGGGGTATCGCCGAGCGCGCACGCTTCTTCCCACAGATGGCTGCAACCGGATTGCTCGTTGGACTGGTCTATCCCTTCTTTGAAGGCATCGTCTGGAATGACAACTATGGCGTGCAAGCCTGGCTGCAAACTACGTTCGGTGCAAAATTCCACGACTTCGCTGGCAGCGTCGTCGTGCATGCCGTTGGCGGCTGGATTGGCCTCGCTGCCGTGCTGTTGTTGGGAGCACGCCGCGGGCGTTACGGTCGCGATGGCGGTGTTGCGGCCCACCCACCATCGAACATTCCATTTCTCGCGCTCGGGGCCTGGATTCTTGTCGTCGGCTGGTTTGGCTTCAATGTGATGAGCGCTCAAAAACTCGAATCGGTCACCGGTCTCGTTGCATTGAACTCTCTCATGGCCATGGTCGGCGGCACCCTGGCCGCACTCATCGCTGGCCGTAACGATCCCGGCTTTGTGCACAACGGACCGCTCGCCGGCCTCGTAGCGGTGTGTGCTGGTTCGGACATCATGCATCCGGTCGGCGCGCTGGTCGTCGGCGTCGTGGCTGGAGCGCTATTTGTGCGCCTTTTCACCCTTACACAAAATCGTTGGAAGATCGACGATGTGCTCGGAGTCTGGCCACTTCACGGGCTATGTGGTGCGTGGGGAGGAATTGCCGCTGGCATATTCGGCAGCAAGGCGCTTGGCGGACTTGGCGGTGTCAATATCGCGAGCCAGTGCATAGGGACCTTGGGCGGCATCGCAGTTGCGATGATGGGTGGAGGCCTTATTTATGGCGCACTACGCGCCACGATTGGCATTCGCCTGTCAGCCGAAGAAGAGTTCGAGGGTGCCGATCTGACGATCCACAAGATCAGCGCAACGGCAGACACTGAAACCCACTGGTGATGGGCCGACATACGATAAAAAACGGGACGCTTGGCGTCCCGTTTTTTTGTGCGCCGAGCCAGCCTCTATTTCTTTGCCGGAGCGCTGCTCGCGTCGTTGATCGCCTTGTCCAACTCTGCCAGCGCCATGTAACCACCCAAGCGATTTCCGTCGATCAGGAACATCGTAGGCGTGCCGCTGACGCGTAGCTTATGAGCCAGATCGGCATTCTTGGCTATGGGGTTCTCGCATGCCCCGTTAGCCGGCAACCTGCCATCAATCATCCATTCGTTCCAGGCTTTGGCGCGATCTTGCGCACACCAGATGGCCTTGGACTTGTCAGCAGAATCGGGCGCCAAAATCGGAATCATGAAAGTGTAAATTGTCGTGTCCTTGAGACTCACCATTTCCCTTGCGAGCTTCTTGCAGAAACCGCAATTCGGGTCCTCAAAAGTCACCAGTACGCGCTTGCCATTGCCACGCACCTGCTTGATCGCATTGGCCAGCGGCAAGTCAGAAAAGTCGATTTGCTGCAGCTCGTTGATGCGCGCCGCCGTGACGTTCTTCTTCGCCTTCATGTCGATGAGCGAACCTGAAATCAGGAACGATCCAGTCGGGTCGACGTAGACGATGTCGCCGTTGGAAAGCACCGCTTCGTAAAAGTTGCCGTAGCTGATCTTGCGTACGCTTTCAATTGCGCCGGGCGTGTCGATCACTTGTTCCAACGACTTGCGAATATCGGCCTCTTGGGCGCTTTCGCCTTTGCTCTCCAGCTTCGAACTGACCTTGTGCGATTTGGCACCGGATTCGGCAAATGCCCATGTCGACACCGCCGCTACACACACCCCGGCGACCAATGCCTGAATGGTTCGCCACATTTGCTTGTTCAACTCAATCTCCTCATCGATCTGCGCTTACAGTCTTGCCGTTTCAAATCAGGCCCGCAGCGTAACGCGTCATTGCGCCACGTACAAAGGGCAAATTTCCTGTCAAATTCATTCCCGTATTTCGTATCCATGCCAGCGGCGCCGATTTTGTCCCGAACAAATGATGCAGCCCATGTGTTACGCCCTGCAGCATCGCCACTTCTTCTGCACGTGCCCGACGGTAGCGTCGCACGACGGAAACGTCGCCGCAATCGCGAAAAGTCGGTAAAGCCAACAATATATCGGCCAAGACGGCAGCGTCCTGAAATCCCAGATTGATGCCATGCCCTGACAAAGGATGTATCGCATGCGCCGCGTCGCCGATCAAGGCCAGACGCGGTGCCACCACTTCTCGCACGCGCATCAGGCGCAATGGAAAAGCGGCGGCCGCACACAATGTCTGCAAGTTGCCCAGGACATTTTCACCCGCCTCGCCAACCCGCGCCGCCAAAGCCTGCGCATCGAGCGCAAGCAAGGCGTCCGCGTGTCGTCTGGGAGTGGACCACACAATAGAGAAATTGTTTCCGGGCAGCGGCAACCATGCCAATACACCATCCTCGCGAAACCACTGGAACGCCGTTCCGGCATGCGGCCGCTCGCAGGAAAAATTCGCCACGACAGCCACATCTTCATAGACATCGGTATGCGTCTCGAATCCCGCTTGCTCGCGCACCCAGGAATTCGCGCCATCGGCGCCAATTACCAGTGAGGCGCGCAGCACACGACCGTCCGCCAGTGTCAGACGTGCAGCCGACTCATCGATTTCCAACGCAACGGGCACAGCGGGGCTCAACACGGTCAGGTTGGATTGCCGGATCGCGGTTTGCCACAGCTCGACTGCCAGGCGGCCGCCTTCGACGATCCAGGCCAAGGCATCGAGGCCGGATTCGTATGCGGAAAACTGCATCGAACCGCCGTCGTCGCCTGCGATCGCCATGCGCTCGATGCGCTGCACACGATCTTGCGGCAAATGATCCCAGGCACCGCAGCGCTTCAGAAAATCGACGCATGTCGGCGCAATCGCATACACCCGTGCATCCCAGCCATCCGCAAGACGCGGTGCCGCGCGATCGATCAAGGCCACCCGATAGCGACTACCGCGCAAGGCGCAGGCAAGACTTGCGCCCGCCAGTCCGCCACCAACGATCAGTACATCGAAATTTTCGTTTTTCATTGTGTCCGCGATTTTGCCGCAAGTGCGCGGCCAGGTCACGGAGTGCGGCACCGCAGCGCCTTAAAATAAAACGGCCCTCGCGCTGTTGAGGGCCGTCTGAACATTGGGCGATGAGAATCAATCGCAGGTCTTTTTCAGGCGCTGGGCAGCGAGAAATAATATGTGCCACCCCACTATTCACCCAACCTTCCGCCCAAAAGCGAAAACCACTTTCCCCGCATGATGGCTGGAGACTGCCAAACACCTGCTGCGCCAAAGCAGCCATGTCGATTCTCGCGCTAATCATCCGCGCGTTATCGGCACGAAAAGTACATTGGCATATTAAATCATAATCTCTGTATATTCACATAAATTTCCTGACAAAATACTGACTTTCTAAATACCGACTTTCTGAATACTGACTAAATACTGACTAAATATTAACTTTCTAAATACTGACGGAAATTTTTTTCGGGTTAATACGGGTAATTGCCTAACGATTTATAAATTGAATTGCACTAGTCTCATTTGGATGGAATTCTTACCGCCCTTGTATATATCCTGAAAAATAAAGCATTCGCAGACATAGCTCCTAATAGAAGTACGACGCTATGTTTTGCCATCAAAAAACTTGGGAAGCGAGAAAAAACAGTCGTGAGAAAACGCTGTGAGCCGATGCTTGCCGCATCGCTCGTGAAAAAAACTCGGGTCAATGCAACCCGGAAATTATTTATCCACAACGGAGAGAGACATGTTGAAAAAGATAGAGTCATTTGTGGCGGCACTTGCCGTCATTGTCTTGTGCGGATTCATGCCGACAGCATTTGCGCAAGCCTTTAAACATCCGGGAGTTTTAGTCAACCAAGCCCAATTGGACCTCATGAAGCGCGAGGCGCTGGCGGGCCACGAGCCGTTTGCCTCGGCCTACGCTAAAGCGAAAGCCAGCAAATGGGGTTCATTGAGCTACACGGTACAAGGGCCACCTTCGGGCGGCGTTATCAATTGTGGCTCGTTTTCCAATCCGAACATTGGTTGCACCCTGGAGGATGACGATTCGACGGCGGCTTACATGCAGGCGCTGCTCTGGTACATCTCGGGCAATACGACCTATGCGCAGAATGCCATCAAGATCATGAACGCGTATGCCCACAATCTGACCGGGCATACCAACACCAACCAATTTATCCAGGCGGCATGGAGTGCCGAGAAGTGGCCCCTGGCTGGCGAGATCATTCGCTACACTTACACGGGCTGGGCGCCGAGCGACATCCTGGCGTTCCAGAACATGCTCGTCAAGCAGTACCAACCTTATGTGACGGGTAGCGGTGGCAACGGCAAGAACGGCAACCATCCGTTAAGCATGATCGACGCCACGATGGGCATCTCCGTCTTCACCGAAAACGTTACCCTGTTCAATAGTGGCGTGACGCGTTTGAAGAAGATCATACCCGCGTATTTCTACAGTTTTGCCCAGGACGGATCGCACCCCGTGACTTACTCGGGTGGCCCGAGCGGAGTAGGGACCTTTGGCTGGAACGGCCAGGCCGTATTCAATGCGGCCACCAATGGCGTAACGCAAGAAAACTGTCGCGATATGCAGCACACGCAGTTCGGCATGGCGGCCGCCTTCAACGCGATGGAAACTGCTTACATGCAGGGCACGGATCTTTACACGCCATTGAAAGCGCGGATGGTTCCGATGCTGGAATACAACGCTGGCTTGCTGGAAGGTATCAAGACCGTCATCCCGTTGCCGCCGGCGACGAAGGTGCCTGCAAGCTATCCAGGTCTCTGCACGACTTCAGCGGTAAACGCTGCAAACGTCATCATTCTGACGATGAATCCGACGTTTGAAATTGCCTACAACGCCTACCACAATCGCATGGGTGTTCCGTTGCCGAACACCTTGGCGCACTTGGTCAATGATGTTCGCGGCATTACCTGGCAAGAGAACCAACCTGCCGAGAACCACGGCATCATCTTCGAGACACTCACTCATGGCGGTAACCCTGGCGCGTCGAGTTCAAGCTCGTCGAGTTCTTTGAGTAGTTCCAGTTCGAGCAGCAGTTCTTCATCAAGCAGCTCGGTCTCTTCAAGCTCATCCAGCAGTTCCAGTTCATCGAGTAGCAGCTCCAGCTCTTCGGCCGGCAGCACCTGTGTCACCGCAACTGCGAACAACACCTGGAACAAGACGGTTATCTCACCAGCATTAAGCGGTGTGTTCACCGTGCAGTTCGATGCCACGCCATCGGCCTCGCCGCTCAACGCGGTGGTAGGGCTCTCCCTGGGTGTGCAAAACGCCTATACCGGATATGCCACTTTGGTTCGCTTCAATACGTCCAGCAAGATCGATGCGTATAACGGCACCGGGTACGCTGCAACCACCTCCATTCCGTTCGCAGCCAACGTGACCTATCACTTCCGCGAAGTCGTGAACACGACGAATCACACTTACTCCGTGTATGTGACCGGCCCGAGCGGTGTTGAACAGAATGTCGGCCTGAACAATGCTTTCCGCTCCGAGCAGAAAAGCGTGTCGAGCATCGACTGGTGGGCCGTGGAAGCTAACTCCTCCAACGCGGGGACGCTTAAAGCCTGCTTCAGCACGCCGTAAGACGGCTACGTTTTTGGCCGAATATTAGAAAGTTCGAAGCAACCATTGCGGCATGCGAGAGGTTTTGCGTACCGCAATGGAGCTCGGTTTTACAGCTTCCACTCAATCGAGTTCGAATTGTCGCTCTTGGCAAATTAGAGCACGCGACGCTTCGTCAGCGTGAGAGACAAGGCAAGACCAAAGGAGATCATGTGTATGAAAACCCCTATTTTTTCAAACATTAGCCCGCCACGCATCGTCGTGCGCGGCATTCGGGCATTCGTTGTCGGGGCCGCTATTGCGGGGCTCTCTTTGACCGCCGGTGCCGCGACGATTACCAGCAGCAACGGCTTTGTCAATACCAGCGTTGTGACCCAGACCGGCACTTTCACCGCGACCTTCGACGCCACCCCGTCGATCTCGCCGGCCAACGACACTCTGTCCTTCAGCAAGGGTGCGCAAAGTGCTTACACGGGGCTGGCTGCCACCGTGCGCTTCAGCACCACCGGCAAGATCGACGCGCGTAATGGCGGCGCTTATGCTGCAGTGACAAGCGTGCCATTCTCGGCCGGTGTCAGCTACCACTTCCGCATGGTGGTGAACGTTACGGCCAAGACTTACTCGGCCTACGTGACGGCACCTGGCGGTGTGGAGCAGACCATCGCCAGCAACTACGCGTACCGTACCGAGCAGGCGAGCATCACCAGCATCAACAACTTCAATGCTGATGTGAATTCCTCACCCGGTGGCTCGCTGACCTATTCATTACTGACCATCAGCAACGGTTCTTCGAGCTCCAGCTCCTCGTCAAGCGTGTCCAGCTCAAGCTCGTCGAGCGTATCCAGTTCAAGTTCCTCGAGCGTGTCCAGCTCAAGTTCCAGCACATCGTCCAGCTCGAGTTCTTCGAGCGCCAAGACGCCGGCCGACGTACTTTCACTGGGGACCTGGACGCTGCAACTGCCCACGGGCAGCCCGGGAAGCCCGGACACGATCAGCGCTTCGCAGCTCGTGAATGGATTCCAGAATACCTATTTCAACTATGACAGCACGGATAACTCCGTTGCATTCTTTGCACCGGACAATGGCGTACATACGCCAAATTCTGCGCATCCGCGTTCGGAATTGCGTGAAATGCAATCGGATGGCACGACACCCGCCAACTGGGATCCGTTCGATAGCAAAGTCCATACGCTGTCCGCCTCGCTGAAAGTCACCGACGCGCGTCACCGGCTGGTCGTAGGCCAGATCCATATCGGTTCGGTCCTTCGCGGAAGTCATGCGAGTTCCACGAAGCCTCTGATGGAGCTTTACTACGAAACTAACGGCGGTCTGACAATTGGCGTTAACGGCTCGCCTACTGCCAGTCAGACCGAGACTTCGATTGGCAACGTACCTGTCGGCACGCAGTTCAGCTATCAGATCATCATAAGCAGCGGAACGCTGAAGGTCAGCATCAATGGCTCGACGAAGTTCTCGAAGAGCGTGCCAAGCGGCTTCAAGGACTACGGTCAGTATTTCAAGGCAGGTGATTACAATCAGACCACCGTCCTCACCGACACTGTCGGCACGAAAGACAAGTTTTACACGCTGACCGTAACTCACCAGTAAGCGCGCAATCTGGCGCAGTTCGCGCCGGTTGATGCTGATTCAAACGAACCCGGACGTCAGCAATGACATCCGGGGTTTTTTTGCGCGCTATCTACTGCTGCCAGGCTATATTGCACAGGTCGCTGCCTGAGTTACGTATTTAGCATATTTTCCTGGCCGTGCAATCTACAGAGAGGCGGTTACCCTCGCTTTCGACTTCAATTTGTTGTGGGTGCAAGGCCTCGCAAATCCCCGACGAAACGCTGTCGCTGAATTCACCACCGATATGCTGTGCGCGATAAAAAAACTGGCGATTGCCGGTTTCAGCTGACTGGATGTGCCGAAGCCAAGAAGCATCTATCCTACGCGGAGCCCTCAATCAACTCTTCGAGCTGGACAACGCAAGGGCAGGAAAATTCACGCGCACCAATACGCCGTGCCCACTGGACGGAGTATGCAACGTGACTATTGCTTTGTGTAGCATTGCCACTTCCTTGACAATGGAAAGCCCGAGTCCGGAACCGACGGTGGACTGCTCGTCGATCCTGAAAAATCGCTCGAACACTTTGTCCCGCGCGCCTTCTGGAATACCCGGACCATCATCCTCTACCTCCAGGAATGGGGCACGGTCCACGCCCGTGCCACAACGCACGGTCACATGATCGCCGTCGGCCGTGTAGCGCAGGGCATTGTCGATCAGATTGGAAAGCAGTTCTCGGAGCATCCAGCGCGAACCGGACACGATGACGGGGTCGGATGAAAATCCCAAATCAATATTGCGTTGTATGGCCATGTCGATGAAATCAGAAGCCGCGCGTTCCAGCAATTCCGAAAGCTCGACTGACTCCATTTCCATGGACGTGCCAACTACGGACGCGCGCGCCAAGGCCAGCATCTGCTTCGTGAGATGACCCATTCTGAGGGCAGAAATCCGGATTGCTGCCAAGCGCTGGAATACTTCATCTGGCGGGCTTTCGGCGGCTAGCTCCAGTTGCGTTTGCAGGCCAGTCAGAGGGGTCCGCAATTGGTGCGCAGCACTTGAAATGAATGCTTGCTGCGCTGCTGCAGATTGCTGCAGGTTTTTCATGAAGCGATTGATGGCCCAGAGCAGCGGCCGAATCTCGTTCGATGTGCCCGTTTCGCTGATCGGGCTTAGATCGTCGGATTGGCGACGTGCAATCTGCTTGCTCAACACGTCGAGCGGCGCCAGGACATGGCGCACGCCAAAGAAGACCACGCTCAGGGATGTTGCAATTAATAGTATGTCAGTCCACAGCGTGGTGACCATCACGCGTGTTGCCGCGTGCTCCCGCTTTTTTGTCGTTTCTGCGACAAGAATTCGTGTCGGAAAGAGCAGGTTATTTTTTGGTGTAAATCGGTAGGTGGCGACTCTTATCGATGCTCTGTCCAGCATTGCATCGTGATAGCTGACTCCTTCAGCGGCGGACGGAATATCCAGAGCCGCCAGTTGCGCATCGCCCGCGACCAAGTTTCCATTTTGGAGTACAACGGCATAGAAAACCTTGTCTTCGGCGTCTGTGCGCAGGACTGTGTCTACCTCTGAGGGCAGATCGATGTCCACGCCTTTGTCATCGAGATCCAGTCTTGAAGCCAGCACGAGTGCGGTGCTGAACAGTGCGTAGTCGTAAGCAGTATTTGCTACATTCATGCCCTCGCGATAGTCAGTCACGATGCTGATGCCAAGCAGGACCAGAAGTGGAATCGACAAGTAGCCCGTCAGCTTATTGCGTAGGGAATAAGGACGGATGGTCGATTTGCTGAATTTCAAATCAGCTCTAGCCGATATCCAATGCCGCGCACGGTCCTTATCAATACGCCCGAGTCTTGCAGCTTTCCCCGCAATCTTGAAATGTATATTTCGACTGCATTCGTCGATATTTCGTTATCCCAAGAGCTCAAGCTGTCGGCAAGTTTTTGCTTGGTCGTGACATTCGGAGCCGAAAGTATCAAGTGTTGAAGAACTTCCCATTCCCGCATCGTAATATCAAGGTGGCATTTTAAAAGTGTCGCGGTTCTCAATCCCAAGTTGAAACAGAGCGGGCCGAACGTCACTTCTGAGGCTGTCGTAGCGCTGCTGCGGCGGATAAGCGCACGAATCCGCGCTTGCAATTCCGGCAACAGGAAAGGCTTGAGCAGGTAGTCGTCGGCACCAATATCCAGGCCTCGGACGCGGTCCTCCAATCCATCACGCGCAGTGAGGATCAACACGGGGAGTGCTATGTTTCTGAGGCGAATACGGCGGATAAATTCGAGCCCGTCCATGCCAGGCAAGCCCAGATCGACCATGACAAGATCATAGTTTGTCAAAGCTATGGCTCCTTCCGCAGGCTCAGCAGATTCAAGATGGTCGACGCCCATGCCCGAGCGGGCGAGCCCTTCGACGATTCCCTGCGCGACAGTCATGTCGTCTTCAAGCAGCAGCAAGCGCATATGCAAATGACATAAACAAGTTCCAATCTTGAATTCAGTCGCTGTTCGAGAGGATCAAGGTCCGATATACGTCGTACAGATCGCGAAATCGGCGAAGTACGAAGCTGTGTCAACCCGCAGTCCTCAGCGCGTTTCGTGACCGCCGTAGAAGGTCGAGAAGAGTATCCCGCCGATTGGCCATTGATTGCAACCAGTACCGATGTTGAAGTTGGTCAGCACCAGCTTGCCGATTGACATCGTTCCAGTAGATATCGTTACCGCATGCCACCTTGGCCGAGCAATCGCCCTGACACCAATTCCTTTGTCATGCTCTATCACAATGACTGTTCGCTCTCTTGAGGCTTTTTCTGGCGTCAGTCTTTCCGTCAGGATTTCGACAGAACCGTAGGTCATTCGGCTTACATCCGCGGTGCGGTTGAAAGCGCGTTTGCGACATGTCCAGTCATTACGATCGGTTTGGATCCGGGGGGTGAACTACTGCAAGGCATCGTCCCGTCGGTTCCCCAAAGGCGCGCCATCGTCGCCTTACAAAACTTTACCTACAACGGTACAAAAAAATATCATTTGGATTTCCTGCAAGAGCAGCGCTTGTCGTCGCATTGACATCTATCGGGTTTTCGCAAGCCGCCATGGCGGCCGGTTTCCTGACTGCGCTCAACACTTCGTTTGACGTCATGGATGCCGCAACTGCCGGCGAGCGCTTCGGCGGCTTGGCCATAGCACCGGTGCCTGAATCTGCGAGTTATGCCATTTTGATATCCGGTCTCGGTCTTCTGGGTTTCATGACACGCCGCAAGAAAATAAGTAAGCAAGATTCGCAGCGGCTATCGACTGAAGCAGGGAGCTTGGGCTCCCTTTTTTTGGGGCTGAACGGGTCATCAACGCTGCGAAGGAGCGCGCAAGAGCGTGGCCACCTTTGAGTGGTTGTCGATCTTAAAAAACTTGTCACCCCAAACTTGACGTTTATTGAATGAATCGCCCCCGAGATACGGCTCAGCGTTCGCGATCACTTGGACATGCACCGGAGCGTCTTTCCGGCGGAAATTCATGAAAAATTCCACGAAATTATGAGGATTTCTGGAATTAATGGCGTTTCCCCCAATTGTCTAATCATTGTGCTTCTGTGACTGTTCGGTGGGTAGACCAAATGGTTCTACACGAGGTGGCGAGCGCGAAACAGCTTTTGGCGCACCACCCGATCGATCCAGAAAGAAATCGATGAGCTCAAGCGCAAGTAGCTGAGCCACTTTTTCATCACACCAAATAAAGGAGACAAGATGTTCAAAACAACCGGCTCAATTTTCAGCGTGGTCGCAATCAGTGCATTGTGTTGTGCAACGTCACAGGCGATTGCGGCTATCGCTACGCCGCCGTCCAGCGCACCGACGCACGCCACGAACAAGGCACCCGGACAAAATTTCAATCTGTCCCAGTGGAAACTACAGACGGGTACGGGGTCCGCTTGCAGCCCTGGTGTGAGCCCCATCGGTAGCTATACCTCATCGCATTTCTTCACGAACACCACCGATGGTTCCATGACCATGGTGGCCAGCGGCAAGGACTGCTTGACGACCAACAGCACCCATCCGCGCACGGAATTGCGCGATGATTCGAGTGGAACCGGTTGGACTTCCCCGGGCACACATGTTCTCGATGCGTGGGTGTCTGTCACAGGCTCCAACACGATCGTCGGTCAGATTCATCCTGATTCGGGCGGCGGCAACTATCCGCTCCTGAAGTGCTACTACACAGGCAGCGGCTTGCATTGCACCATGGAAGCGAGCTTGTCCAACGGCGGGATCGATACCAGCAAGGCGATGGATTTCGCGAACCTCCCCCAGAACAAACCGTTCTTCTACCGGATTACCTATGCGGGGACCAAGGTTTGCGTCAGTGCTGGTGCTAACCCCACAGCGGCCCTTGCCGCGCAGAAGTGCCAGACGCCTGATTCCAGCTTCCTGAAATCGGGCCTCCTGAACTACTTCAAGGCGGGTAATTACAATCAAGGTAGTGCCAGCGCAACGGTCAAGGTCTATTACATCGCCATGTACCACGGCGCGTAAGAGACTTCTGCCTGAGCGTGTCTGAGTCTTGACATGAAAAATCCCGTAGTAGCCCTTTCTGGCTACTGCGGGATTTTTGTTTGGTGCTGCGCACGAGGCCAGTCATATCAAAGAAAAAGCCCGCAGAACCTGTGGTTTGCGGGCTTTTCGAGACGTCGTGGGACGCAGTGCAATATGTTCGTGGTGGTGATGGGCGGGATCGAACCGCCGACCTGTGGGTTATGAATCCACCGCTCTAACCATCTGAGCTACATCACCCTTCGGTAAGGACAGGCTCAAAAACCTGAGCCGGCAATTCTAATTGCCATGCTACCTCAAGGTCAAGGCATGCGTCCGTGCGCGGAGTGCCAAAATCCATGCAATTCATGGGCTTGACACGTCTTCAATTGACTTAGCCGAAGTGATGTCCGACCATTGCCCAGTGCATATGTATTGCTCTTTGGGTGGAGACAAGATGAACTGGAAAATTTGCGCGGTGTGTGTCGGGCTGGCTTTGTCTGGCTGGAACGTGGGGGCCATCGCACAACAGGCGACACCGCCGGGCCGGCACATCCCCGCCGAAGCGCAGAAAGCCATTCTGGAATTTCCGGGCAATGGCTCGGTCACGCTCAACGGCAAACCCATCCGCCTGTCGGCCGCTGTTCAAATCCGCGGCACCAATAATCTGATCGTGCTGTCGGAGTCCCTCCAGGGCAAGTATCTTGTGCGGGCGCTGCTGGACAATGCGGGCGCTCTCCATCGCGCGTGGATCATCGACGGCAACCCGTAGGCTGCCGCGTAGCTGTTTTTGTTTTACCTCTTGGCGTATCAACAATGAAGAAGCTTTACATCCGTACCTTTGGCTGCCAGATGAACGAGTACGACTCGGACAAGATGGCAGACGTGCTGGGCGCCAGCGAGGGTTTGATCAAGACGGATACACCGGAAGATGCCGACGTCATTTTATTCAATACCTGCTCGGTACGCGAGAAGGCGCAGGAGAAGGTGTTCCACGACCTGGGCCGGGTCAAACATCTCAAGCAGGCCAATCCGGATCTGATCATCGGCGTCGGCGGCTGCGTAGCTTCGCAAGAGGGCGCTGCCATCGTGGCGCGCGCGCCTTATGTCGATATCGTATTCGGCCCGCAGACTCTGCATCGTCTGCCCGCGTTGATCGACAAGCGTCGCCAGAGTGGTCGCGCGCAGGTGGACATCAGCTTTCCGGAGATCGAGAAGTTCGACAATATGCCGCCGGCGCGCGTCGAAGGCGCGACGGCCTTCGTGTCCATCATGGAAGGCTGCTCGAAGTACTGCAGCTTCTGCGTGGTGCCTTACACACGCGGCGAGGAAGTTTCGCGGCCGCTTGACGATGTACTGACCGAAATCGCCGGGCTTGCCGCGCAGGGCATCAAGGAAGTTACCTTGCTCGGACAGAATGTGAACGCCTGGCGTGCCGTCATGTCACGTGGTACGGAAGAGCTTGTTGATTTCGCTTTCCTGCTCGAATGCGTGCACGACATTCCTGGCATCGAGCGCATCCGCTACACCACCTCGCACCCGCGCGAGATGTCGCAACGTATCATCGATGCCTACGCGACGCTGCCCAAGCTCGTATCCCATTTGCATCTTCCCGTGCAGGCTGGCGCTGACCGCGTGCTAGCAGCGATGAAGCGCGGCTACACGACGCTCGAATACAAGGCGCTGATCCGCAAGCTGCGCGCGGCGCGGCCCGATCTGACCCTGTCTTCGGATTTCATCGTCGGCTTTCCCGGCGAGACCGCGGCCGATTTCGAGGCGACGATGAAGCTCATCGACGACGTTGGCTTCGACAATTCATACAGTTTCATCTATAGCGCACGTCCCGGCACACCCGCCGCCGATCTGGTCGACGACACGCCGCAATCGCTCAAACTCGAACGTCTGGCGCGCCTGCAAAAGCGCATTGACGAGCAGGCGACGGCAATCAGCACGTCCATGGTCGGCTCGCAGCAACGCATCCTGGTAGAAGGTCCGTCGAAGAAAGACCCTAACGAACTGGCTGGCCGTACCGATAATAATCGTGTGGTGAATTTCACCAGCCATGCGCATCAGCGCTCGCGTCTGATAGGGCATTTCGTCAACGTCACCATTACCGCAGTGATGTCGCACACGCTGCGCGGAGAGCTTGTTCTTGCAGATTGATCGTACCCCCCCTCGCCCATCGGCATTCCTCGTTCGACTTGGTGTTCTGCTGACAAGCCTCGCTGGCGCGTCGCTGGTCGCCTGTAGCACGGCCCCTACAACGGAAGCACCCGCGCCACAAGTTGCTTCGCCGCTCAACGTGGCGCCGCCGACGGTTCCTTCCCTGGCGAGCGCGCCTCTGGCTGTGCCACAACTGGCATCCGCACCGCTTGCCGCGCCAACAGCTGCAGCGCGCACCAACGCCGCATCGTCCAGTGCGTCTGCGCCGAATCCGGCGTTGCATGCATTCAACGACCAGATCAAGGACTTCAAGAAGATCGAAGGCTTCTTCAACATCTGGCACAAGGATGATCGTTACTATATCGAGCTGCGCGAAGCGGATTTCGACCATCCCTTTTATTTCGCCATTAACCGCACGCAGGGCCTGGGCGAACGTGGCCTATACGCCGGCCAGATGATCGATTCCGATATCGGCGTGTTCCACCGCGCGGCGGGCGATCGCGTGCAGTGGTATGAACGTAATACGGCATTCTTCGCCGACGGCAATAAGCCGATGGAGCGCAATGTCGAGCAAGCCTTCCCCGACAGTCTGCTTGGCGTGGCGCCCATCGTCAGTCAACCACACCCAACCAGCAAGGCCGTGCTGGTCGACATCTCGGCGATCGTGCTGAGCGACGTCCCTGCTGGCGGCAGTTCGCTGGAGGCGGCATACCGGCTGGGCTACGGCTTCGATCGCGCCAATAGCCAGATCGTGAATGCACGCAGCAACGCCGACGAAACAAGCTTCGAAGTCAGACTGCACTACGCCGTGCCACGCATCCCGCAACCGCAACCAGGTCAAGCGCCTTTCGCCGTACCACATAACGTGCCGGACGCACGCAGCGTGTCGATGCGCTTCCTCTACAGTTTCTCGGCCCTGCCCGAACCGATGACGCCACGCCTCGCCGACCCGCGTGTGGGTTATTTCTTCGAGACGCGTTGGGATTTCCGCAGCGACGCGGCACCCACGCCGCGCACGCATTTCATCAAACGCTGGCGGCTTGAAAAGAAGGATGAGACCGCTGCGCTGTCGGAACCGAAGCAGCCCATCGTGTACTGGATCGACAACAATGTGCCGGAGCGCTATCGCCAAGCCGTGAGCGAAGGCATCCTGATGTGGAACAGCGCTTTCGAACGCCTCGGCTACAAAAATGCCATTGTCGTAAAGCAGCAGACGGATACGGACGACTTCGACACGGCGGATCGACATCACGCCTCGGTGCGCTGGTTCATCGGCACCGACACGGTACTGGCCGTCGGCCCGTCCAACACCGATCCACGCACCGGCGAAATCCTTGATGCCGATATCATCGTCGCCGATAACTGGACGCGTACTTCACGCCGCGAGATTTCTCGCGACATGCCGGGCCGTAGCGCTTTGCTGATGCCGCATGCCATCGACCATGACCACGATGAGGCTGGCGAAGAATGCGACTTCGGCGAACAGGAAGCGGCCTACATGGCGGATACGCTCGATACGCTCATCGCACGCGGCGATATCAAGCCTGACAGCCCGGAGGCAGAAGCCTATGTGCAAGACACCATCCGCATCACGGTGGCGCACGAAGTCGGCCATACGCTCGGTCTGTCGCACAACTTCCTCGGCACGCGCGCCTACACGCCAGCGCAGTTGCGCGATGCCGACTTCGTCGCCAAGAACGGCACCTCGGCATCCGTCATGGACTACGTGCCGCCCAACATCAACCTGGTCGGCGAAAAGCCGGTCGGCTACCTGCAGAAGGTTGTCGGACCTTATGACATGTGGGCAATCGAATATGGCTACAAGACGCTGCCCGCCGAAGAGGAAGTGCATGACCTCAAACAGATCGCCGAACGCGGTCAGAACGACCCACTGCTGGCTTATGGCAATGACATAGACGCGGGTGGCGATGGCCTGAGTGCAGGCATCGACCCGGACACCAACCGCTTCGACCTGGGCTCGGACACGCGTGCGTGGTTCTCGCGTCGTCTGGCGTTCGCGCAGGAGCAATGGGACGCATTGGCCAAGCGTCCGCCGGGCGACGATCCGTACTACGGTCAGGCCCGTCTATCGGTGGATCGCAGCATTTCCCTGCTGACCAATAGCGCACAGACGCTGGCCAAGAAGATCGGTGGCATCCGCATCATCCGTCAGACCTCGCCGGCCGCGCGGGCGAGCTTCCTGCCGATTCCCGAAGCGGAGCAGCGCGACGCGCTCCACACGTTGACGCACAGCCTGTTCGCCACGGAGAGTTTCCATATCGACCCGGCATTACTGCAACGCCTGCCGCTCGATCACCTTGACCGCTTCGACGGCACCTATAGCGGCACCGCCGCGCAGGAGCCAAACCTGCAACTGGTCAGCCGCGTGCTGGCAGCGCAGACCAGCGTGCTCGATCAATTGCTCTCCGACCGCACGACCATTCGCCTGCTCGAATCGGAGATGCTGCGTACCCAGACGACCGGTTCGCTGCCGCTGTCCGAGCTGATCGGTACCTTGCAAAATGTCATCTGGCAGGAGCTCGATGGCGGCAAGGACATCAACCTGCTGCGCCGCAATCTACAACGCGCCTGGCTGTCACGCATTTCAGGCATCATCACCGCAACCCGGCCGACCGCGCCGGATGTGCGCAGTCTCGCCCGCAGCGATGCGGCAGCCCTGCGCGGCAGGTTGCGGCAAGCGTTGCAGCGCAACGGCTCGCATTATTCTGCTGAGACGCGCGCGCATCTCGAAGACAGCCTCGCCGCACTCGACGAGGCACTAAGCGCAAAGATGATCCGACCGCCGAGCTGAGCTCTGGCATCATTGAGCACATGAAGCCGACCGCCCTCGAAGTCACTCTTACGCCATTGGACAACCAGCGCCTCGCCAATCTGTGCGGTGCGCTAGACGAGAACATCCGCCAGATCGAGGCCGCTTTCGATGTTGCCATCGCGCGACGCGGCGAGAACTTCAAGCTGCGCGGCGAGACGCCGCAAATGCAACGTGCAGCACAGGCGCTGCGACGTTTCTACGAGCAAGCCAACGAACCGCTCGAAGTGGCCAAGATCCAGCTCGGCGTCATCGAGCAGAACAATCTCGACCACTCCGCGCAGCCGGTCACCGGCCTGCTCACGCGTAAAGGCGACCTGCATGGGCGCACGCCGCGTCAGATCGACTACATCCGCAATATCCAGGCGCACGACATCACTTTCGGCATCGGCCCGGCCGGCACCGGCAAGACCTATCTCGCCGTAGCCTGTGCGGTCGACGCGTTCGAGCGCCAGCAGGTCGAGCGCATCATCCTCACGCGTCCAGCGGTGGAAGCGGGCGAGCACCTCGGCTTTCTGCCCGGTGATCTATCGCAAAAAGTTGATCCGTACCTGCGCCCGCTCTACGATGCGCTGTATGAACTCATGGGTTTCGATCGTGTGGCAAAAATGTTCGAGCGTCAGTGCATCGAAATTGCACCGCTCGCCTTCATGCGCGGACGTACCCTCAGCAATGCATTCATCATTCTCGACGAAGCGCAGAACACCACGCCGGAGCAGATGAAGATGTTCCTCACGCGCGTCGGCATCGGCTCACGTTCGGTTGTCACCGGCGATCTCACCCAGATCGATCTGCCGCGCGGCCACAAGAGTGGTCTGCTCGATGCGGCACGCATCCTCGGCGATGTACGCGGCATAGCCTTCACACGTTTCCTCAAGGAAGACGTCGTGCGCCATCCACTGGTCGCGCGTATCGTCGATGCTTACGAAAAGGCCTCCGCGCACGAAGGCAAGGAACAATGAAAAAAGAGCTACACAACGCAACAAGCGCGACGATGAAAGCGGTGCACGCATGAAGGCCATGATCCTCGCCGCTGGCCGTGGCGAGCGCATGCGCCCACTCACCGACCACGCCCCTAAGCCGCTGCTGCCTGTCGGTGGCAAGCCGCTCATCGTGTGGCACATCGAACGTCTGGCGGCTGCCGGTTTCAATGAAGTTGTCATAAATCATGCCCATCTCGGCCACCTGATCGAGGAAACCCTCGGCGACGGCCACCTATGGAATATGCATATCTACTATTCAGCCGAAGTCGAAGCGCTGGAAACGGCGGGCGGCATCGCCAAGGCGCTGCCTCTGCTCGGCTACGCGCCCTTCCTCGTCGTCAATGGCGACATCTGGTGCGATATCGATTTCGAACGCTTCGCAGCGCGCGGCATCGTCGGCATCACACAGGGCGCCCATGCGCACCTGGCGCTGGTCGACAATCCGCCGCATCACCCGGAAGGCGATTTCAACCTCTTGAAAACCAGTCAATCCACCATCGGCCAGCTCACAAGCTTGCCCGCGACGCGGCTCACCTTCTCCGGCATCGGCGTATATCGCTCGGAGCTGTTCACCGGCATCACTGCCGGCGAGAAAGCACAACTGGCGCCGTTCCTGCAAGTGGCCATCGCCAATAACCGCGCTACTGGCGAACACTTCGCCGGGCGCTGGATAGACGTCGGCACGCCGGAGCGCCTCGGCGAACTGGATGCGCAATTGAAGGCCACACATACCGCCGCCTATACATCGGCGCCCGGCGCGCGCTGACCACTCCGCATTGATCACTCAATCCCGCTCAATCCAAGAGGCCTACATGCCCGCCCCGTCCGCCCAACGACTTGCCGCCATCGCTGCTCGCCGCCGTCGCCTCGCTGAACGCATCGCCGCTGCCGGCGGTGGCGTCGTCATTGTGCCCACGGCGCCCGAGCGCCGTCGCAATCGCGATACCGAATATGCATATCGATTCGACAGCTACTTTTACTATCTGACCGGCTTCACCGAGCCCGAAGCCATGCTCGTCATGGTGATCGGCAATGACGCGGCCACGGCCCAAAGTATGCTGTTCTGCCGCGAAAAGAATCTGGAACGCGAGATATGGGATGGTTTCCGCTACGGCCCCGCCACAGCTCGCGAGACCTTCGGCTTCGACGATGCCTTTGCCCTCGACACCTTACCCACCAAGCTGCCCGAGCTGATCGGCAATCAACCCGCACTGTGGTACGCATTGGGCTACGACGGCGTGCAGGACGCACGCATATTCGACGCGCTCAATGCCGTGCGCGCACAGGGACGCAGCGGCGTACAGGCGCCGGCCGATGTGCGCGATGTGCGCACCCTGCTCGACGAAATGCGTCTCTTCAAGGATACGGTGGAGATCGACAGCATGCGCGCCGCGGCCGTCATCAGCGGCCGCGCCCACAAGCGTGCAATGTGCGCCACGCGGCCGGAGTGCTTCGAATACGAAATCGAGGCCGAGTTGCTGCACGAGTTCCGCCGCGCCGGCAGTCAGTCCGTTGCCTATAACTCCATCGTCGCTGGCGGTGCGAACGCCTGCGTGCTGCATTACGTCAGCAACGACGCGCAGCTCAAAGACGGCGACCTGCTGCTCATCGATGCCGGCTGCGAGTTCGATGGCTATGCATCCGACATCACCCGCACCTTTCCCGTCAATGGCCGCTTCAGCGGACCGCAAAAAGACGTCTACGAACTGGTGTTGGCCTCTCAATATGCAGCGCTGGAGCATGCCCGCCCCGGCCAGACCTATGACACCACGCACGACGCAGCGGTGAAAGTACTGGCGCAAGGCATGCTCGACCTCGGCCTGCTCAGCGGCAGCCTGGATGGCGTCCTCGAATCGGGCAGCTATCGACGTTTCTACATGCACCGCACCGGCCACTGGCTGGGTCTGGATGTGCATGACGCTGGCGAATACAAGCTCAAGGGAGAATGGCGCGCGCTGGAGCCGGGCATGGTCATCACCGTCGAGCCGGGCTGCTACATCCGCCCCGCCGAAGACGTGCCGGAAGCCTTCTGGAATATCGGCGTACGCATCGAAGATGACGTTCTCATCACCGCCGCCGGACACGATATTCTCACCATTGCCACGCCGAAGACGGTGAGCGATATCGAGATCATCATGTCGGACGTCGATGACCGCCGCTAGCATCAACCCGATTCTCGTTATCGGCGCCGGCCCGATCGGCCTCGCCGCCGCATTGCGGCTCGCTTCGCAAGGGCATTCCATTCGCATACTCGACGCGCGTGGCGCCGACGCGGCACGCCATGATGCGCGCGTGCTCGCGCTGTCGCACGGCAGCCGCCAATTGCTCGAAACGCTCGGCGCCTGGCCCGCCGCAGCGGCCACGCCCATCGAGACAATTCACATATCGCAGCGCGGCGCCCTCGGCCGTACCGCCATGCGCCATGCCGAATATGGCCTGCCGGCCCTCGGCTATGTCCTGCCCGCCGACGCCCTGGTTGCCGCGCTCTCGGCGCGCATCGAAGCTCAGGATATGCGGATAGAATACGATACACGGGTCGAAAGCCTCGCCGCCGAGCTCGATCACATCACGCTGAATTTACGCAACGCGGCCGGCGAGACCTACAGCATGCGTGGCAGTCTGGCTGTCTCCTGCGAGGGCCACGTCGATGCGCAACGCGACGGGATGACAGACAAGACAGCGGCCGTCGTCTCGCACGACTACGATCAGCACGCTCTACTGCTACGCGTCACGCCGGTCCGGCCGCATGGCAACGTCGCGCGCGAGCGCTTCACGCCCGATGGCCCCATCGCCCTGCTGCCGCTCGGACGCGACTACGCTGTGGTATGGACCGTCGGCCCGGCGCAGCTCGCCGAACTCAAGACCTTGTCGGATGCAGCCCTGCTAGGGCGTCTGCACGCAGCGTTCAGCGGCAATATGCAATTCGCCGATGCACGCGACCGCAACAGCTACCCGCTTGTCATGAACCTGCGGCGTACCACCGTCGGCGCGCGCAGCGTGTGGCTCGGCAATGCGGCGCAGACCTTGCATCCTGTCGCCGGCCAGGGCTTCAATCTGGGACTGCGCGATGTGTGGGAACTCGCCGAGGCATTGCGTGGCGGCGTCGATCCGGGCGCGCCCGAAGTGCTGGCACGCCATGCCCGCAGCCGTCGCGCGGATCGCTGGGGCACTGCCGGTTTCACCGATGGTCTGGTGCGTCTGTTCTCCAATGACATCCCACTACTCCGTCACGCCCGCGGTGCAGGACTATTGGCGCTGGACATACTGCCCCCCCTGCGGCACTTCGTTGCCAAGCGCATGATGTTTGGGGCGAGAGCGTGGCCTTGAGCTGGGCAAAACAACAATGGGAAACCAGATCGCATCTGTTCATCTACAGCCTGATGATTCAGTGTTGCATAGTTGTCAGTTTCGTCTTGATCGTCTATATCGCAGAGAAATTTGGTTTGGCGTTAGGTCTTGCAAGCAACCCGCAAGCAATCGTAATCAAATTTACGGAAGTTGTTCTAGTCACGTGCTGCGCGCTCTTTTTGGCTCGCAAAGGTCCGTGGCGGCAAATCGAACAGAGGCTATTTGCACCGCGCATTTTCATCCTCCTGCCGTCTGTGGTACTGGCATATAACATCATCGGTTTTATTTTACGCAACCCGAATTTCCAGATTGATCGATCCAGTGCGCTTGCCGCACTCGCTGTAGTTTTTTGTATTGGTGGTGCCGAAGAAATTACATTTCGACAAATCGCCTATCGGAATCTTGTGCGTATTTCTCCCGCGTTCTACCTTTGCGTCAACACAGCCACCTTCGGTGCCATACACTTTATTACCAATGGATGGTTCGGCGTATTCTGCGGTCTAGTGGGCGGAGTGGTTCTCGATCTGGCCCGCTTGGCGGGTGCCCGCCTGTGGCTACTGATCATCGTCCATGCGTCGATTGACGTTACGGGCATTATCTCCGGCGAGCAAGGGAAGCCTGCTATCGGCACAAACGGCTATTGGCAATTCGACCCCGCTGACGTGATCCTCTTGGCAATGTGTGTCGTGTCTTTTCTTTTCGTCACACTACAACCACGCTACTGGCGCGGCAGCCCTATCTCACCCCACTCTCCACTTTCCATTCTTCCGGCATGAACCTTCATCTATTGCGCATCTTTGCCACCGTCGTCGAAAACAAGAGCTTCTCGCGCGCCGCCGATGCGCTGGAGGTCAGCCAGCCGGCCGTATCGAAGGCGGTACGTGAGCTGGAGTCACAACTCGACGTGGTACTGCTCGATCGCGGTGGGCGCCAGTTCCAGTTGTCGGAGCCCGGCAAAGTACTCTATGCCTATGCCAAGGACATTTTCGCGTTGGAGCATGCGGCGGTTGATGCGGTACAGGCCTTTTACGCGATGGACCGTGGCACGCTAGTGATCGGTGCCAGCACGACGATTGCCGCGTACTGGCTGCCGCCACTGATCGCTGCATTCGTGCGCGACCATTCCGGCGTCACCGTACGCGTACAGTCGGGCAATACGCAGGCGGTCGCGCAGTGGCTGCTGGACACGGAAGTTGACGTGGCGCTGGTCGAAGGCCCGGTCGACGACGAACGCCTTGAACTGCGATCCTGGCGTCAGGAACGCATGGTCATCGTTGCACCGCGCGAGAGCCCGCAGGGTAACAAGCCGCTGGAAGCGAACAAGCTCAATCATCGCACTTGGATTCTGCGCGAGCAGGGTTCGGGCAGTCGCGAAGTCGTCGAACGCGAACTGACCCGGCTGGGGATCGCCATGGGCCGCGTGCAGGAAGTCGGTAGCAATGAGGCCATCGTGCAAAGTGTCGTCGCCGGCCTAGGGCTCGGCATGGTGCCACGCGTCTGCGCGGAGGATCAGCTGGCGCTCGGCAAAGTCGCCGAGATCAAGCTCGTGGGTGGCGAATTGACGCGCGAGCTCTACCGCCTACGCCTGCCACGCCGCCCGATCAGCCAGGCAGCCCTGGCCTTTGAGGCCTTGATTGCATGAACCGGCGCAGGTGCGGCACGATGCATGCGTTTGGCATACACCTACTCGGCTGCATTGCACTGTGCTGCTTCAGCCTCGCTGGTCGCGCGGCGCTGCCAGAGCCAATTGCATTGGCATTAAAGTCTTCACACATTTCTCCCGCAGACGTTGCCCTATGGGTTGCGCCAGCCAACGGTGGTGCGGCGCGCTTCCAGCACAATGTGGCAGGCGCCTTCAATCCGGCTTCAGTGATGAAGCTCGTGACCAGCAGCGCAGCGCTCGAATTGCTTGGCCCGAGCTTCACCTGGAGCACCGACGCGTACGTGCAAGGCGAACTGCGCGACAGCGTGCTCAGCGGCAATCTCATTCTGCGTGGTGGCGGTGATCCGGCGCTCACCTGGGATCGCTTCGGCAATTTTCTGCGCGACCTGCGCAGCCGTGGCCTGCGCGAAATTCATGGCGATGTCATTATCGATCGCAGCCTGTTCGTGCCGACCGCCTACGAGGATTTCGACGATCAACCGCAGCGCGCCTATAACGCCGGGCCGGATGCGCTGGAGGTCAACTTCAAGGCCATCAGTGTGCGGCTGATTCCCGGCGCGCCGAAGCAAGGCATTCAGGCGACAAGCCTGGTGCCACTCGCGCCCTTCGTCATCGACAACACACTCAGCGCCACGGCCGGCAACTGCGACGACTGGCGCGCCGGCATTCACAGCGAATTCACCACGCAAGGCGAGACACTACGTCTCAAGCTTGCCGGCAGCATGCCCGCGAGTTGCGGCGAGCAGGTGCTCAATCTCGCCATGCACGACGGTTTGCGCATGGCAGCGAGCGTATTCCGTGCACTGTGGGCAGAACTCGGCGGCACGCTCAGCGGCAGCGTGCGTGAAGGCAGCACGCCTGTCGAGGCTATGCTATTGGCAAGCTGGCATTCACCGACGCTCGCTGAAGTGCTGCGTGACATGAATAAGTATTCGAACAACCTGATGGCGCGTCATCTGTTGCTGACCCTGGGTGTGAATGACGCGCGCCAGCCGGTGACGCCACAGCAAGGCGAACAACGCGTGCGCGACTGGTTGGCGAGCCGGCAACTCTCGTTACCTGGATTTGTTCTCGACAACGGGTCTGGCCTGTCGCGCCGCGAGCGCATCTCGGCGGCGGGCCTGGGCACGCTTTTGCAAGCGATGTGGCAAAGCCCACGCATGCCCGACTTGGTCGCCTCGCTGCCGATTGCCGGCGAAGACGGCACGGCCAAGCGGCGATTCGGCAACCAGGCGATCGCCCACCGTGCCTATCTGAAGACGGGCTCGCTCAACGACGTCATGAGCACAGCCGGCTTCGTGCAGGATGCTTCAGGACAATGGCAAGTCGTGGTGCTCTTCATCACCGGCCCGCATGCCGAGCAGGGCGAAACGGCTACGGTCGAGGCGCTGCGCTACATCTACGAGCACGGCACACCTCAAGCGACGTCCCGTCCGTAACGCTGCCTGCGCGTTCGATTTTGCCGCTGCTGCCTATTCAGGCAAGCACCTGTCTGAAAGGGCATCGTCTTCGACATTTCTGCAACGACCGCCCACAATCATTGCAGCCGGGCTTGCAGCCTGTGCGTAGCCGACATCCACAATCGAATTCGGAGGATTGCCTCATGAGCAAGAGCTTACGTTTTGGCTGGGTCCCTGATCTGCCCGATCATCGCGATCATCTTTACGCCGCGCCGGCACGCATCGTTGCCAAGCTGCCGAGCAAGGTCGATTTGCGCCCTTTGTGTCCACCCGTTCTCGATCAGGGCGATCTGGGCAGTTGCACGGCCAACGCCATCAGCAACGCGCACCGCTTCGATCAGATGAAGCAGAAGAAGCCCAGCCCCTTTACGCCTTCGCGTCTCTTCATCTATTACAACGAGCGCACGATGGAGCACACCATCAACAGCGACGCCGGCGCACAGATCCGCGACGGCATCAAGAGCATTGCCAAGCAGGGTGTCTGCCCCGAAACGCAATGGCCGTATGACGTCACCAAGTTTGCCAAGAAACCACCGGCAGCAGCCTTCACCGCCGCCCTCAAGAATCAGGCCCTGTCATACCGTCGCCTGACGCCAATAGGCTCGCAACTCAAGGGCTGCATTGCAGAAGGCTTTCCCTTCGTGTTCGGCATCACGGTGTATGAAAGCTTCGAATCGGACAAGGTTGCCAAGACCGGCAAAGTACCGTTGCCCGCCACCAAGGAGAAGTGTCTCGGCGGTCACGCCATCCTTGGCGTCGGATATGACGACAGCACACAGTGCTTCACGGTGATGAATTCCTGGGGACCGAAGTGGGGCGACAAGGGCTTCTTCTACCTGCCCTATGCCTACGCCACGGACCCAAACCTGGCATCCGACTTCTGGACGGTGCAGATCGTCGAGGCCTGATTCATTCGATCAGTCAGACGCGTGGGCACTGCGTGCCCACGCTACAAGTTCAACGAGTCCCACATCTCGTCAACACGCATCTTGACGGCTGCATCCATCTCAATGACACGGCCCCATTCGCGTTGCGTCTCCCCTGCCCATTTGTGGGTGGCATCGATCCCCATCTTGCTACCGAGCCCGGCGACAGGCGAGGCGAAATCCAGGTAGTCGATCGGTGTGTTATCAACCAGCGTCGTATCGCGAATGGCATCGACGCGGGTAGTAAGCGCCCAGATGACTTCCGGCCACGAACGAATGTCGATGTCATCGTCAACGACGATGATGAATTTGGTGTACATGAACTGCCGCAAGTAACTCCAGATGCCAAACATTACGCGTTTGGCATGCCCTGGATAAGCCTTCTTCATGCTCACCACCGCAATGCGATACGAGCAACCTTCCGGCGGCAGGTAGAAGTCGGCGATCTCGGGAAACTGTTTCTGCAGCAGCGGCACGAACACTTCGTTGAGTGCCAGTCCGAGCATGGCGGGCTCGTCTGGCGGTTTGCCGGTGTAGGTGCTGTGATAGATCGGATCACGGCGCATGGTGATGCGTTCGATGGTGAACACCGGGAATTCAGCAACCTCGTTGTAGTAGCCAGTGTGGTCGCCATAGGGGCCTTCCGCCGCTACATCGTTAGGATGGATCACGCCTTCGAGAACGATTTCCGCCGAAGCAGGAACCTGCAAGTCAGAGCCGATACAGCGCACCAGCTCCGTCCTGGCACCGCGCAACAATCCCGCGAATTGATATTCCGAAAGCGTATCCGGTACCGGCGTCACGGCCCCCAGGATGGTCGCCGGATCGCAACCCAATACCACGGCAATCGGAAATGGCTTACCGGGATGGGCCAATTGATGATCGCGAAAATCCAGTGCGCCACCACGATGCGCCAACCAGCGCATGATGACGCGGTTCTTGCCGAGAACCTGCTGACGATAGATGCCAAGGTTCTGTCGGGCTTTGTTCGGGCCACGGGTGACGACAAGCCCCCAGGTGATCAATGGCGCCACGTCGCCCGGCCAGCAATGCTGAATGGGTAATCGCGCGAGATCGACCTCGTCGCCCTCCCACACCAGGTCCTGGCAGGGTGCGTTCTTAACCTCCTTCGGCGACATGTTCATCACCTGCTTGAGGACCGGCCACTTCTCCCAAGCATCCTTCAAACCCTTGGGTGGTTCGGGCTCCTTGAGAAACGCCAGCAGCTTGCCTACCTCACGCAGGGCGATCTGCCACTCGCGATCTTCGCCCATGCCCAACGCAACACGTTGCGGCGTGCCAAACAAGTTAACCAGCATGGGAATGTCATGAGCGCTGCCACGCGTATGAGGCTTCTCGAACAACAAGGCCGGACCGCCACTACGCAACACGCGGTCGGCGATCTCCGTCATCTCCAGATAGGTATCGACCGGGGTCGAGATGCGGCGCAGCTCTCCTCGTTGTTCGAGTTGCGCGACGAAATCCCGCAAGTCCTTGTAGTTCATGTGCTGGCCTATTCAAAAGATACGGGAAAACACGTACTGTACATTTAACAAGTGGTCGCGAAATTTTACACAACTCGAGCCAAGTAAATTAAATGTTGTTCAAATTCAATTAGTTATTTAGTTGGCACAGCCTTTGCTAAATGGCACTGTCGTTTCATAACAACCTTCAAGGGAGAAACTCATGAATACACGCCGTCTCATCACAGTGGCAGCCATGATGGCTGCTGGCCTGTTCGCGCTGCCAGCTTTGGCAACGCCTGTTGTAATCCAGAATAGCTCGATCAAAGCTGGCGTCAGCGACTTTGGCACACTAGGCTCGGATAGCAACACATCGCCTGGCATCCTTTTCGACCCGACAGGAACTTCCAGCTACGGTATCAACGACTTCCTGACGCCCGGAACGCCTTGGGAAGGTTTTTACATTACCGCAGCCGGTGGTTATAGCCAGTTCAGCAACAACACAACTACTGGTGGATACCACGGCGGCACGACGTTCGGCACCACGTCGCCTACGTCCATTACCGGCTCGAGCGCTAGCTGGACCAGCACCTCGCTCGATGGCTCGTTGAAGGTTACGAATACTTACACGCTCACGACCGTTGGCGGACAATCGATCATCGCCATCAGTACCACGCTGACCAACCTGTCGAGCAGCCTGCTGTCGAATCTGGAATTCCTGCGCACCACGGACCCAGATCCTGATGTCAATGCTTTCGGTTCTTTCTTCACTGTAAATAGTGTGTTGTCCGATAACCAGGCTTGCGGCACGGGCCCGTCGTCCGGCCAAACGATCTGTATTTTCAGCGACTCCGCCGTCACCCACAAGGCTGGCGTCAATGGAACCACGGGCGCTGATGCTCCTTGGTCGCGCGATCCCTCCACCTACCTGAGCGGCACCAACGACGGTAACGGCGACTATGCTATCGGCATGGGCTTCGCACTTGGCAGTCTGGCCAGCGGCGCTTCCGATACGATCGACTACAGCTACCGCTTCGGCGCAACCAAGGAAATCGCATCGGGTGGTACTGTGCCGGAACCGACGTCGATTGCGCTGTTGGGCGCTGCGATCCTCGGTCTCGGTTTTTCACGCCGCTTCGCTCGCAAGTAAGCAGTTACTTACTTGCTTGAAAAAAGGCAGCCTTCGGGCTGCCTTTTTCATTTCTAAGTCTTCGTGATTTAGATCAAGGCATCGATGCGCCAGCGGCAGTCAGTGCTTCGACCTTGACGGCAACCGTCGTAGTACCGGAGCGCTCGAATTTGAGCTGCAATGGAAACGTGCTGCCCTGTTTCAAAGGTGCATGCAGTCCCGTTAACATGATGTGCAGTGAGCCGGGCTTGAATTCCACTGCTCCGCGAGACGGCAGTTCCACGCCCTTGTCGAGCCTGCGCATCTGCATGACCGTACCGTCCACGCTCATGGCATGCAACTCGATGGTCTCGGCAACATCCGATTTGGCAGATAGCAACCGGTCGGCCTTGCCCGCATTCTGCAGTTGCAGATAGACACCACCGACCTGCGCGCCGGGAAGCGTGGCGCGAGCCCATGGATGAAGAATGCGGATGTCGCCGAGCCTGTATTCTTCGGCATTGCAGACCAATGCACCTAACGCCAATACGATCGTCATTATGATTTTGTTCATGCTATTTTCCTTCATGTCGATATAGGTTGAGGACTCACTGAACGCGTGGTGCGGCCGGCGTGATTTCCAATATGGGCGCCGGCAGCGACGGCTTCGCCTGACCTTCCTGCGGCACAGCGGCCCAATCGTTCTGACCTTGTTCGCATTGCTGCAGCACGCGGAAGGCACGCTTGCCCGGCGCATCCGGCAAATGCGTGCGAACGACGAATTCGGCGTACTCCATGCCGGCCAGGTGGCCGCTCCAAGTGACTTGCACGACGCGCTCGGAGATAGCCGTGCCGTGGGCAATATAAGGCTTGTCCAGTTTTTCAGTTTTCTGGCTCAGTGACCAGCCTTCCTTGGCGACAGGTCTGGCATCGTCGATACCTACCGGCAGGAACACCGTGATGCCGGTCGTGGCGGAGCCCTCGCAGCCATGCGGCACGCGGAACACCGCTGTGTAGTCGCTGCCGGCCTCGGCACTCTTTTGTTCCAGCGTGATGTGGGCGAATGCGTAATTTACGCCAAAGGCATAAGTCAGCGTGATCATTAAGAATCGTTTGAACATTGTGTAACTCCTGCAAGTCGGGAACTGCATGCTCTCTTACGGCATGCAAACGCCACCAAACCCGTGCTGTTGGCCGGGCGGCATCTTTCGAATGACATTGATTGACCGATGGCAGACACGCGGCAATCCGCGCGTCGATACGATGCGTCGGCACTTCAACACGTCATAAAAATGACAACGGGATTATGCTTGCGGCGGAGCGCGTGGGGAAAAGTTCAGCCAGGAAAATACATGCCTAGCTGTACCCGAGGAACCCGGGGATTGAACATGCGCGAGCGAAGCGTCGGGCGCGAAGCTCGGCGCGGCTTCGTCGGCGATAGCAAAATGCGCGCCGCTTGCGCACAGCGGACATTGCTTGAGCAGCTCGGCCGCCGGCGCGTCCTGCTTGCCGGCCGGAAGTTGGATCAGCTCCTGACGCGGCTCTCCCACCGAGCAGATGCTTGACAACACACCCTGCGACATGCGACTGGCATGCATCAACGGCATGAAGGCATGCCACATGATCGCGAGAATCGCGAACCAGGCAATGCGGGAAGGGTTGAGGCGTGCTTTCATTTGGCAGCAATTGTACAAGCAAGGGCCGCAACGGCTCGCATCATTCCTTGCGCGCCAAAGCTTCGAGAAGTTTGTCGTGAATACTGCCGAAACCACCGTTACTCATCACCAATATCTGGTCGCCATAGTGTGCAGCGGCGACGACGGCTTCGACCAGCGCCGGCAATTCGTCGATTACCTGCGCCTTGTTGGCAATCGGCGCAAATACTTCATTGGCATCCCAGTCGAGATTGCCCGCATAACAAAATACGAGATCGGCTTGTGCAAGGCTGGCAGGTAGCTGGCTCTTCATGGCACCCAGCTTCATAGTGTTGGAGCGTGGCTCCAGCACGGCCAGGATGCGGCGATCGCCAACGCGCTGGCGCAAGCCGGCAACGGTGGTGGCAATCGCCGTCGGGTGGTGGGCGAAGTCGTCATAGACCGTTACGCCACGCACCGTACCGCGTGGCTCCAGCCGGCGCTTGACGCCCTGGAAACGCTCCAGCGCCTCGGACGCGTGCATCGGCGTGACGCCGACGTGACGCGCTGCGGCCATTGCCGCTAGCGCGTTGGCGCGATTGTGGGCGCCCGCCAGCGGCAAGCGGCTCACCGCTTGCTCCTTGCCATGCAGCATGAAGGCAATCGAATCGCCACGCGCATCCATCTCTTCGTACTGCCAATCAGCAGCGTCGCCGAACCACTCGACTTCGCTCCAGCAGCCACGCTCGATCACGCGCTTCAGGCTCGCCTCGTCGCTATTGACGATGATGCGCCCAGTCTTGGGCACAATGCGCACGAGATGGTGGAATTGCGTCTCGATGGCGGCAAGATCGGGGAAGATGTCGGCATGATCGTATTCGAGATTATTCAGCACGAGCGTGCGCGGACGGTAGTGCACGAACTTGGAACGCTTATCGCTGAACGCCGTGTCGTACTCATCGGCCTCAATGACAAAGAAAGGGGTATCGGTGAGCCGCGCGGACAGGCCGAAATTGCCCGGCACACCACCGATCAGGAAACCAGGATTGAGGCCGGCGTCTTCCAGTATCCAGGCGAGAAGCGAAGATGTCGTCGTCTTGCCATGCGTGCCAGCCACCGCCAGCACCCACTTGCCCTGCAAGATATTGTCCGCCAGCCATTGCGGGCCGGAAACATAGGGCAGGCCGCGGTCGAGAATCGCTTCGAGCAGAGGATTGCCGCGCGACACGGCATTGCCGATGACGAACAGGTCCGGCGACATGGCCAGTTGGTCCGGCGAATAACCCTCGATCAGCGCGATGCCCTGCTCTTCGAGCTGCGTGCTCATCGGCGGATACACGCCCGCATCGCAACCTGTGACGGTGAAGCCCGCCGATCTCGCAAGCAGCGCAACGCCACCCATGAAAGTGCCGCAAATGCCGAGAATGTGAATATGCATGAAACGCTTGCTCCCATCGTCGGTCGGCATCGGTGCCGTCCGCACGGTATGTAACAATAGGCAGAGATTCTATCCCGGCTCTCCAGAAGGCTTCCCAGGATTCTTGCATGACGACCCGAGCGCACGCCCTGCCGCGTCAGAACAATCTGCGCCGCACCATCGCAGTCGCCGCCGCGCGATTGATCGCCGAAGAAGGTATCGAGGATTACGCATTCGCCAAACGCAAAGCAGCGCGCCAGATGGGCCTCACCGATGCAGAGTCGCTGCCAACCAATGCCGAGGTCGAGGAAGCGCTGCAGGAACACCTTGCCATCTACCAGGACGACGATCACGACGAGCGCCTCTACGCCCTACGCAGTGCTGCCGTGGAGACCATGCACCTGCTCGAACCGTTCCGCCCGTACCTGACCGGCACGGTGCTCAGTGGCACGGCTGGCGCCTATTCCAGCGTCGAACTGGAGATCTACACCGATAGCGCCAAGGACGTGGAAATCTTCCTGATTGGCATCAACATGCGCTACGAGCACAAGGAAGTCCGGCGCGGTGGCCATGATGCGCCCGAGGCGATCCTCGAATTCGAATATCAGGACGCGCCGATGCGTTTGTCGATCTACGACCGCATCGCCGAACGCAACCCACGCAAGCCCGGCCCTGGCGGCACGCCGGATCGCGCACGCGTCGGCGCCGTCGAAGCCCTGCTCGACAAGGCGCGTTGAATTGGCCGGAGCGATGCAACGCCGCTGGCTGACTGCGGCCATACCGCTGCTTGCCGCACTGGCCGGTGTCGGCGCATGGCTATTGGTCGGGCACCTCGTCACACCGGATCGCGGTGCCGCTGTCGAAAAGTTGCTGGCCCTGCGCCTGCCTGATAGCGACGACAAGACATTGGCATTTTCGCAATGGCGTGGCAAGCCGCTGGTGGTGAATTTCTGGGCCACCTGGTGTCCGCCCTGCCGCGAGGAAATGCCGCTGCTAGACCGTGCAGCACGTGCCCAGCCCGGCGTGCAATTCGTCGGCATCAGTGTCGACGACAAGGAGCATGTGGCAGCATTTCGCAAGACGAATCCCACCAGCTACCCCTTACCGATAACCGGCATGGATATCTCGGCGCTCGCTGCCGATCTCGGCAACAAGGCCATGGCTTTGCCTTTCACGGCCTTTGTCAGTGCCGACGGCAAGTTGATCGCCGTCAAACTTGGGGCACTGAAGGAAGCGGAACTCAAAGCCTTTCTCGGGCAGGTTCAGCCGGCCCAATAGTGCTTTTCTGACTTTTGTCAATTCCCCGAAATTGAGGCGAACAATGGACAGATCGCTGCCATTTGCGGCAAACTCCGCCCCATGACGAGTTCGAACGGCAAGTCCAAAACCACGAAAAGCGCCAACGCGAGCGCCTCGGCGAAACGAGGCAGAAGCGGCGGCGCAGGCGGAGACGCTGGCGCTACACGGCCGCGCATTCTCGTGCTGCATGGGCCGAATCTCAATCTGCTGGGCACGCGCGAGCCGGAGATCTACGGCCGTACCACGCTGGCAGACATTCATGCCGACATGGAAACGCAGGCGCGTGCGGCAAACGTGCAACTCGAATCCTTCCAGAGCAACCACGAAGGCGGCCTGATCGATCGCGTGCAAGCCGCTCGCGACGAAGGTGTCAATTTCATCATCATCAATCCGGGCGGCTACACGCACACCAGCGTGGCCTTGCGCGATGCGTTCGCGGCGGTACAGATTCCCTTCATCGAAGTGCATCTATCCAATGTGCATGCGCGCGAAGCGTTTCGTCGTCACTCTTATTTTTCGGATATCGCCGTGGGCGTCATCTGCGGTCTCGGCGCCAGCGGTTACCGGCTGGCGCTCGAATACGCGTTGAATCGCCTGCTGGCCCGCCAATAACGGCCTGGCCTCCCCTGACTTTCTGCGGGTGCCCTGCGCCCGCCGCAATTGGAGCAAGACATGGATCTGCGAAAACTCAAGAAGCTCATCGACCTCGTACAGGAATCGGGCATCTCCGAACTGGAAGTCACCGAAGGCGAAGAAAAGGTGCGCATCGCCAAGCATCTGGCTGCGCCCGCACCGCAAGTCAGTTATATGACGGCACCGCCGGCACCGATGGTCGCCGCCCCTGTCGCGCCGGCCGCCGATGCCGTTGCCGCGTTGCCTGCCGGACATGTCGTCAAGTCGCCGATGGTAGGAACCTTCTACCGCTCTGGCTCGCCCGGTTCGGAGCCTTTCGTCAAGGAGGGTCAGAGCGTCTCGGCGGGCGATCCGCTGTGCCTGATCGAAGCGATGAAACTGATGAACGAAATCGAGGCCGACGTTGCCGGCACGATCAAGGCGATCCTGGTCGAAAATGGCCAACCGGTCGAATACGGGCAACCGTTGTTTGTCATTGGCTGAGGAGCAGGTATTGGTCGATCATGATTAGAAATTCGTAGGCTTATGCCGCCGACATAGGCGGCCTGAAGACCCGCCGATTTTCATTCATCATTTACCGCTTACCGATAAAAACATGTTCGAAAAAGTTCTCATCGCCAACCGTGGAGAAATCGCGCTACGTATCCTGCGCGCCTGCCGCGAACTCGGCATCCGCACGGTCGCCGTGCACTCCGAAGCCGACACGGAAGCCAAATACGTCAAGCTCGCCGACGAATCGGTATGCATCGGTCCAGCGCCTTCCGCGCAGTCCTACCTCAACGTGCCGCGCATCATCGCCGCAGCCGAAGTGACAGACGCCGAAGCGATCCATCCCGGCTACGGCTTTCTCTCGGAGAATGCCGACTTCGCCGAACGCGTCGAATCCTCGGGCTTCGTGTTCATCGGCCCACGCCCCGAAACGATCCGCCTGATGGGCGACAAGGTCAGCGCCAAGCAGGCCATGACGGAGGCGGGCGTGCCTTGCGTGCCGGGTTTCGTCGGTGCACTGCCGGACGACCCGAAGGAGATCGTGAAGATCGCACGCTCCATCGGTTATCCCATCATCATCAAGGCTTCCGGTGGTGGCGGCGGACGCGGCATGCGCGTGGTACACACGGAAGGCGCGCTCATCTCGTCAGTGACGACGACGCGCACGGAAGCCGGCGCAGCCTTCGGCAATCCGACCGTGTACATGGAAAAATTCCTGGAAAATCCGCGCCATGTGGAAATCCAGGTGCTCGCCGATCAGCATGGCAACGCGCTCTATCTCGGCGAGCGCGACTGCTCGATGCAGCGCCGCCACCAGAAGGTGATCGAGGAAGCGCCGGCACCGGGCATCGATCGCAAGGTCATCGCCAAGGTCGGCGAATCCTGTGTCGCCGCTTGCAAGCGCATCAATTACCGCGGCGCCGGCACTTTCGAATTCCTCTACGAAAACGGCCAGTTCTTTTTCATCGAGATGAACACGCGCGTGCAGGTCGAACATCCCGTCACCGAATTGGTGACCGGTGTCGACATCGTGCAGGAACAGATCCGTGTCGCCGCCAATGAGAAGCTGCGCTACAAGCAGAAGGATGTGGCACTCAGAGGCCACGCTATCGAATGCCGCATCAATGCGGAAGACCCGTTCAAGTTCACACCGTCGCCTGGCAAGATACTCAGTTGGCATACACCGGGAGGCCCCGGCATCCGTGTTGACTCGCACGTCTATGCCGGCTACACCGTGCCGCCGCATTACGATTCGATGATCGGCAAGGTGATTGCCTATGGCGACACGCGCGAGCAGGCCATCCGCCGCCTGCGCATCGCCCTGTCGGAGATGGTGGTCGAGGGCATCAAGACCAATATCCCGCTGCACCAGGACCTGCTGCACGACACGAATTTCATTCATGGCGGCACGAGCATTCACTACCTGGAGCACAAGCTCGCAGGCAAGGACTGAGGTCGGCTTCGCTGGCCTGCCCATTTGACTTTGCCCTGGTGTCGGCCGATGTGGCTCTCCGTTACGCTTACTGCTGAAGCAAACCGCGCTGAAGCGCTCTCCGAGGCCTTGATGGAGGCCGGCGCGCTGTCGGTCAGCATCGAAGATGCAGACGCCGGCACAGCGCACGAGAAGCCACAGTTCGGCGAGCCTGGGCACATCAACGAACGTCTGTGGGACCACAGCCGCGTCATCGCGCTGTTCGACAAGCAGACCGACTTGGCGCTAACCCTGTCGCAAGCTGCCGGCGCCATCGGACTGGAGACGGTGCCCGATTTCAGCATCGAAGAAATCGCCGAGCAGAACTGGGTGCAGCTCACCCAATCGCAATTCGAACCGATCCGTATCGACGACCGTTTGTGGATCGTCCCCTCCTGGCACGCGGCGCCGAACCGTGATGCCATCAACATAGAGATGGATCCTGGCATGGCCTTCGGCACCGGCTCGCACCCGACCACGCGGCTGTGCCTGCAATGGCTGTTGGATGCGGTGCAACCGGGCGACAGCGTGCTCGACTATGGCTGCGGCTCCGGCATCCTTGGCATCGCTGCGGCCAAGCTCGGCGCGGGCAGCGTGCTCGGCGTCGACATCGACGAACATGCCATTACCGCCAGCCGCGCCAACGCCGAGCGCAACGGCGTCACCGTCGAGCGCGCCGAGTGGTTGTCGAGTGCACAACAGCTTGCAGGGCAGTATGATCTCGTCGTTGCCAATATTCTCACCAACCCGTTGTGCGTACTGGCACCCGGCATCGCGGCGCGCGTGGCGCCCGGCGGACGTCTGGCCTTGTCGGGCGTGCTGTCGGCGCAGGCCGAACAGGTGATCGCCGCGTACCAGCCGTGGATCGCCCTGCGCGTGGGTGCCGAGCATGACGGCTGGATTCGCCTGGAGGGCGAGCTTTGCTGATTACACGATGCCCGAATTGCGAGACGACTTTTCGCGTCCGCATGGAGCAGCTCAATTTGCGCGGCGGCCGCGTACGCTGCGGGCATTGTCACGTCCCTTTCTCGGCGCTCTCCTCGCTGGAGGAACTGCCTGAAGAAACCGCCACGACGCTGATCAGCCCGGCCCCCGCCGCCCAGCCTACCGTGATGGCGCCAGCGCCGATCGATGTGCCACCACCACCGCCCGCGATTGATCCCTCCGATCCAATCGCCCCTATCGATCTGCCCCCGACCCCGCCCGTCCTACCCCGTCGACATGTGGAAGAAGGCACGCACGCGGCAATGCCAACCTCCCCATCCGATGCGGGCTCGGATCTGGACTTCGATATCGAAGACATCGAACAGGCTGGCGCTCAGGCGGCCGTTGCAGCCCATGAGAACGAGGCGCCGCGGACTGTGGTGGAACCGTCCAAAGCGGCAATGGAGAGAGAGCCGGAAGAGCGCATCGAAATGGGCAGCGCCGATGACGATGCCGCAGAATTCGATCGCGAATTCGAAAGGAATCTGGATGCCAGCGAACCCGAAATCGATGACGCTAGCATGGACGACAGCGATGAAATGCCGCAGCTGCACACCATCTTCCTGGATGAAGACATTCCACCGGGCGCGATAGTCAATGAAGTGGCTGCGCGCGCCAAGACACGGCGCACGCTCATCATGGGCAATGTATTGCTGCTTCTGACGGGTGTGCTGCTGTCCGCTTACGTACTGCGCGTCGAGCTGACACGTTTCTATCCGGGCCTGCGCGCACCACTGGAACAGGCTTGCAGCTACTTCGCCTGCGACGTGCCCTACCCGCGCGATGCCGACGAAGTGAGGCTGGTAGATTCGGACTTGACCCAGGCCGACAAGAGTACCAATCAAGGGACCTATCACCTTGCCGTGACGGTGCGCAATCATGCGCGTTATCCTGTCGCCTGGCCGCAGATGGAAATTACCCTGACCGACCGCTTCGAGCGCGCATTGACGCGGCGCGTGCTGGAACCGAAGGAATGGCTACCGGCCAATGCCGCGCAAAGCCCGGCTTTCGAGGCGCAGGGCGAAATCACATCGCAGATCGCGCTGTCGAGCGACTCGCAAGTCGTGGGCTACCGGCTGGGCGTGTTCTACCGCTGAATTCAATCCCTCCAAAAACCTGCACATCGTTGGCAAGTTCCAATCCAATCATTTATTCAAGGAGCATCTCATGAGCACAGTCACACTAGGCGGCAATCCAGTTGAAGTCAGCGGTCACTTCCCGCAAGTCGGCGAAACCGCGCCGGAATTCAAACTCGTCGCAACAGATCTTTCCGATGTCACGTTGTCGAGCTTCGGCGGCAAGCGCAAGGTGCTCAACATCGTGCCGAGTCTGGACACCGCCGTGTGCGCAACCTCGACACGCAAGTTCAACGAGAAAGCAGCGGCGCTCGACAATACCGTGGTGCTGGTCGTCTCCGCAGATCTGCCTTTCGCCGCCAAGCGTTTCTGCGAGCTGGAAGGCATCAAGAATGCCCAAGCGCTATCGACGCTGCGCGGTCACGAGTTCGTGGGCAACTATGGCGTCGACATCAAGAGCGGCCCGCTGGCAGGCTTGACGGCACGTGCGGTGGTGGTGCTCGACGCAAGCAACAAGGTACTGCATGCCGAGCTGGTCAGCGAAATCAAGAACGAACCCGATTATGACGCTGCCATTGCGGCATTGAAGTAAACCAAACCGAACGGTCGCGTGGCAAATACCACGCGGCCGTTTGCATTCCACTCAAATCCGCCGGAATTTCCAGTCATGACCATCCTCGTTTGCGGCTCGATGGCCTTCGACACCATCATGGTGTTCCAGGACCATTTCAAACGTCATATCCTGCCTGACCAGATTCACATCCTCAACGTCTCTTTTCTGGTACCAGAAATGCGCCGCGAGTTTGGTGGCTGCGCAGGCAATATCGCCTACAACATTCATCTGCTGGGCGGTGATGCACGCATCATGGCGACCGTCGGCGACGATGCCGGCCCGTACCGCGAACGCCTGACGAAGCTGGAAATCGATCAGCGTTTCGTGCGCACCATCGCCGGTACCTTCACGGCGCAGGCATTCGTCACAACCGACTTCGATCACAACCAAATCACCGCATTTCACCCTGGTGCGATGATGCAATCGCACCAGAACAAGGTGCAGGACGCGTCGGCAGGCGTGAAGCTGGGCATCGTTTCGCCGGACGGCCTGGAAGGCATGCTGACGCATTGCCGCAACTTCGCCGCAGCCAAAATTCCTTTCATTTTTGATCCCGGCCAGGGACTGCCGCTGCTGTCGGGCGAAGACTTGTTGAGCTGTATCGAGCAAGCGACCTACTGCACGGTCAACGACTACGAAGCCAAGCTTATTTGCGATAAGACGGGGCTAAGCATCGAGGCGCTTGCGGAACGTGTTGACGGCCTGATTGTCACACTCGGTGCGCAGGGTTCGCGTCTTTACGAGCATGGCAAGATCATCGAGGTGGGTACCGCCCGCGAAACGGCACTTACCGACCCGACAGGTTGCGGCGATGCTTTTCGCGGCGGATTACTCTACGGCCTGTCGCAAGACTGGTCGCTGGAGAAGTCGGCGAAACTGGCGTCGCTGATGGGGGCGATCAAGATCGCTCATCGTGGCGGACAGAATCACCAGCCCTCGCGTGCCGAAATCACGCAACGCTTTACGGAGAATTTCGGCGAGAGCTTGTGACAATTGAACGATGACAAAACGGAGATTCAACATGGCATCCCGAACACTGATCCTCATCTGCGCTATGCCGCTGGTATTGAGCGCGGCCGGCTGCGTTTCCAGCAAGGCCGGAGATGTGTATTCGCGCGATGAAGCGCGCCGCGTCATGACCTTCCGCGAAGGAATGCTAGTCGGCGTCAAGGAAGTCAAGCTCGAAGGCACCAAGTCGCCCGTCGGCACAGGCGCTGGCGCCATCGTCGGCGGTGTGGCGGGCAGCACAGTAGGCCAAGGCAAGGGCGCCATCGTCGGTGCGGTGATCGGCGCCGTTGCCGGCGGTCTGGTTGGCTCCGCAGCCGAAGAAGGCCTGACGCGCGAGAAGGCCTTGGAACTCACCGTCAAGCTCGACAATGGCGAGAATCTGATCATCGTTCAAGGTATCGGCGATGACAAGTTCGTCTCAGGCGAGCGCGTGCGCGTCGTCAATAGCGGCGGCACGATGCGCGTCACGCATTAAACCGTTTGTCATAAATGACAAAAGCCTTGCCCGAGGAATATCGGGCAAGGCTCGTAACCGTTTCGCAATATTCGCGTAACACAAGCGCAACTGCACGGACATAAAGTGTGATCTCCTCAAAGGAGATCTGCATGCTACGTGACGAATCACAAGTTCTACTGCGCAAGCAACATCGTCTTCACGTCGGCCTGGCCACTTCCGAATCCGACGTGCTCGAAGCGCAGAAGCTGCGTTACCGCGTGTTCGCCGAAGAGATGGGCGCGCGTCTGCCGTGTCGTACGCCCGGCGTCGATCGCGATCACTTCGACCCCTACTGCCAGCACTTGGTGGTGCGCGACGAGGCTGCCGGCAAGATCGTTGGCACCTATCGGATACTCACGCCCGATGCGGCCAATCGCGTCGGCTCGTACTATTCCGAAACCGAGTTCGACATCACGCGCTTTCATCATCTGCGCGGCAATCTCGTAGAAATCGGTCGCTCCTGCATCGACCCCGATTACCGCACCGGCTCGGTCATCACCTTGCTATGGGCCGGGCTCGCGCGCTTCATGAGCGAGCATGGCTTCGAATATCTGATGGGCTGCGCCAGCATCGGTATGGTCGACGGCGGACACAATGCCGCCAACATATACAACATGCTGCGTCAGAGTCACATGGCCGGACTGGAATACCATGTGTTCCCGCGCAATCCCCTACCGGTCGAGAAGCTGGCGACCGACACACCCGCCGAGTTGCCGCCATTGCTCAAGGGCTACATCCGCGCTGGCACCAAGGTGTGCGGCGCGCCGGCCTGGGATCCCGACTTCAATACTGCGGATCTGCTCCTGCTTATGCCAATGTCACAACTGGATCCGCGCTACGCGCGTCACTTCCTGGACCGTTGAGGTGGCGTAGTGGCGTAGCCCGGATGCAGCGAAGCGGAATCCGGGGCTTTCACGTTCAACATATACCGACCCGGATTCCGCTTCGCTGCATCCGGGCTACCCAATCTCACAATGGACTCGGAGCAGCTATACTCGTCGGCACTCCCATAATGGAGCCTTTGCGGCGCCCTTCCTCTTCCGTGCCTGCTCCCCTTTTCATCGAGATTCGTGCCGCCTGGCGCATGCTACGCCTCTTCCTGCATCTCGTTTGTGGGTCAGCCAGCATCCGCTTCGCCACGCCCAGAATGAGCGGACCACGACTGGCGCGCTTCAAACAGCGCTGGTCGATAAAATTGCTCAAGATCCTGGGCCTTCGCTTGCACGCAGAAGCGGTCGATATGCCTGTGCGCGCATTGTTTGTGAGCAATCACATTTCCTGGCTGGATGTCTTTGTCATTAGCGCAGTGACGCCGGCGCACTTTGTGTGCAAGGACGACATTCGCAAATGGCCAGTAATCGGCTGGCTGCTTGCAGCCACCGAAACAATTTTTATCGCCCGCAGCAATCGCGCCGATGCCGCGCGAACCGCGAAGTCTCTGGCGGAACGATTGCAGCGGAACGAGCCTGTGGCCTTCTTTCCTGAAGGCACGACTAGCGACGGGACGATGCTGTTGCCGTTCAACGGCGCATTGTTTGAAGCGGCGGCGCTTGCGCAGGCTTGTGTGGTGCCCATGACATTGCGTTATCTGGACAAGCATGGAAAACCGAGCACGGCGCCAGCTTATGACGCTGATGTAACTTTCATGGAGAGCCTGCGATCCATCGTGAAGGCGCCCAGCCTCGTCGCAGAACTCAGCGCTCTACCCGCCATCCCGACAGGTTTGACACGCCGCCAATACGCGCTAATGACACGCGCACGCATCGCTCAGGAGTTGGGTCTCGCGTAGGCTGCGTTCGGCGCGCAGCGACAACTCGGCCGACTAATCACCGGCCGCTACCGAACAAGTCGCGCAAGGTACCTGGAAAATTTGTCTGTCTTCCAGGCGTAGCGCGCTGAGCTGCGCGCCCCATACGCAACCGGAATCCAGTGCGACAACGTGCCCCATATCGCGCAGCCCCAAGGCCGACCAATGACCGCACAGAACCGTATGCGTGCGCCATGCGGCGTTCTCGGCCGCAAACCAGGGGATTAACCCTTCGGGCGCATTCTCCGGAGTGCCTTTGGACTTGAGATCCAGCGTGCCCTCGCGCGTAACGAAGCGCATGCGCGTCATGGCATTTATGACGATGCGATAACGATCCCAGCCCGTCAACGAATCGCCCCATTGCTCGGGCTTGTTGCCGAACAGTTCAATCAGAAAATCGCGCCAGTTTGCAGCGCGTAGATGCGCCTCAACCTCGCCCGCCAGGATCAATGCCTGCGGCACGGTCCATTGCGGCAGCAAGCCGGCATGCACCATCGCCCACATGCCCTCGACATACATGAGGGGCAAGGCGCGCAACCAGTCAATCAACGCGATGGCATCGGGCGCATCCAGCACAGGCTGGATCGTGTCGCCGCTTTTGTCCTTCGGCGGCAGGCCGGCGGCAACCGCCAGGAGATACAGATCATGATTGCCCAACACCGCCGTTGCGGCAGTGCCCAGCGAACGCACGAAACGCAACACCTCAACCGATTGTGGGCCGCGATTGACGAGATCGCCGACCAGCCACAGGCGATCCTGCTGCGGCATGAAACCTACCTCGGCAAGCAAGGCCTTGAGTGGATCGAGACAGCCCTGAAGATCGCCGACGACGTATGTAGCCACGTGTCAGCTGCCCACAGCACGCGGCGTCTTCGCCGACCCTGCCACCACCTGCAACGCCGGGCGTTGAGCGGGCCCATATTCCGGCACCCAACGTCGCAGCTCGCGCTTGATCTCCGCTGGCGAGGGTATGCGCGAGGCCCGCAGCCAAGCCAGCACCTCTTCGACCACGGCGGGGTCCGCCGCACGCGCTTGTGCAATACGCAGCTTCTCGTGATGCGTGGGCAAGCTGTGTTCCGCGTCGGCCAGCAATTCCTCGAAAAGTTTCTCGCCAGGACGTAGCCCGGTAAATTCCACGCGAATCTCTTCCTCGCTCGAACCTGAAAGACGGATCATGTCGCGCGCAAGATTGGCAATCTTCACCGGCTCGCCCATATCCAGAACGAATATTTCACCACCCTTGCCCATGCTGGCGGCCTGCAGCACCAATTGCGAAGCCTCTGGAATGGACATGAAATAGCGCGTGATCTCGGGATGCGTCACGGTCACCGGCCCACCGGCAGCAATCTGTTCCTGGAACTTCGGCACGACGCTGCCCGTGCTGCCGAGCACATTGCCGAAACGCACACTGCAAAAGGCGGTCGTCGTCGTTTCCGCCTGCACGGTCTGACAAACCATTTCCGCCAAGCGCTTGCTCGCTCCCATCACATTGGTGGGATTGACGGCCTTGTCGGTCGAGATCATCACAAATTTCGGCACACGATGCGTAGCCGCTGCCTTGGCTACCCGCCAAGTACCCAGCACGTTGTTGCTCATCGCCTGCCAGGCATTGTCATCTTCCATCAACGGAACATGCTTGTAAGCAGCCGCGTGAAAAACGAGGGATGGCGTATAACGAGCAAAAGTCTCATCCAGCCACAAGGCATCGCGAACATCTCCCGCCACGGGTATCAGAGGCACCTCGGGGAAGCGGCAAGAGAATTCCTCGATCAAACGGTACAAAGCATATTCGTTGGCTTCATAGGCAATGATTTGTCCGGGCCGGAACAAAGCAATCTGCCTGCACAGCTCGGAGCCGATCGAACCTCCCGCGCCGGTGACCAATACACTACGGCCGCCCAGCATGCCGTCTATGTTCGGGCAATCGATGGCAACCGCATCGCGTCCAAGTAGATCTTCCATGCTGACTTCGCGAAACGCCCATTTATCGCTAGAGCGTCGCCTGTCGGCATGCATCATCTCGGCCAGTGTCGGCACCATCAATGCATGCACACCGGCCTTGAGACACAGCGCAAGAATGCGCTTGCGTGTTTCGGCAGATGCCGATGGCATAGCCACAATAGCATGCTGCGCCTTCAGCTCGCGGGCCCAATGCTCAAGCTCATCTACGCATCCATGGACGCGCAGTCCCATCATTTCACGCCCATGCTTGCTGGGGTTATCGTCGAGAATTCCTACCAAGCGCCATTCGCCCGCGCGACGTAGCTGACGCATGACATTCACGCCAGCTTCCCCGGCTCCGATCAACAAGGCAGGCCGCCCTGCGGCAGCCAGTGCGCCGTAAAGACGATGTTCACGCCACGCGCGATACATCGCCCGCGCACCGCCCATCATCACCATGAGGAACACAGGAAAAGCCACGAGTACCGAACGCGGGATCGGCGTGTTGCCATGCGCAAATGTGGCGATCGCGATCACCAATGCGGTAGCGACGCCCACCGCTCGTACGATGCGCGCAAGGTCGGGGAGACTTGCAAATACCCACATGCCTTTGTAGAGCCCAAATGCGCGGAACATCGCAGCATGGATGGGTAAAACCCAGACAAGACTCAACAACCCATGGCGAACGAAATCTGCCGGGACTGCAAAATTGAAACGCAACAGATATGCCGCGCACCAACAGCAAGTCACCGCAGCCAGATCGAAGCCTGATACCAGCCAACTACGTGCGACACCACGCGGTTTCAACCAGCGCAGAGTTCGGCTCATAAGCTCTCCATATCAACGCCTCGCCAAGGCGCGGCAGATTTTATCAAAAACGCTGGAACGAGAAACCTGTGTGACCATCGGCGATATGCCCACATCAACGGGTTCTGGATCGAACCCACGCATCCGCACACCAAGTATATTTTGCGATGTCGCATCGTCAAATACCTGATCCTGCGACATGCGGTCGAGCATTCCCGAAGACAGGTGTCGGAAACGCCGAAAAAAACGCAATAGCTCAAGTGCCAAGCGTGTCGGCACACGCGGCACGGGCACGAACCGGATCGATACACCCGAAACACGAGCTATGCGCGAGACCATCTCACGATAGCTCAGAATTTCCCCTCCGCCTACGTTGAACACCTGTCTGTTTGCTGTCTCCTTCAAAAGTGCCTGCACACAACATGCAGCAACGTCGGCTGCATGGGCTGGCTGACGCAGCCCTCTGCCTTGGCCAACAAGGGGAAACATTTTCCAGCGGCGGACGAAGCGCGCGATGTCACTGACATTACGATCACGCCCTTCGCCGTAAAGCATGGTGGTACGCAATATGACCCAACGCACCCCCACACTCTCTGCCCACGCCTGGAAGGCTTCTTCAGCGCAGGCCAATCGCACGGCAAGCTCACGTTCGACACGCGACGCAGAATTCATTTTTGAAAAACGACTCGTCGAAGACAGCGCGACGACGTTCTTGACGCCACACGAACGCATGAGTTCAAAGTAATCGGGGAGCACCCAGATCGGTGCAAGACTGATCCAGTCTTGGATATCCATTCCGACAACATCTGCTGGTGCGCTCCACGTGGCGCCAGCGACCGAAGCGGTGCGTGGCTGCCGCGACAACGCCAGAACAGGCAAGTTCTGAGAAACCAGCGCGGCAATTAAATGTGGTCCAATCAAACTCGAAGCGCCAAGCAATGCAATTTGCATATTACTTAGTTCAAAGCGCTATGCAGAACGCGCTTGGCAAGCAGCGCAACAGTCAGGATAACGAAACGCAACCAGACTGCGGAAATGACCAGCCACATCAATACGCCTGGATACTGGTGCCTAAAAAACTTGCGATAGAATCGCACCATGCCTTTATGCTTATAGCATTCAACAAGAATGGGACGGCGCCGACTGCATACACCTTTGAGATGCGTGATCGGCGCGTTTGGAACGAACAGTACCCGCCAACCCTTTTGCCAGAAACGCATGCACCAATCCAGATCTTCGCAATGCATGAAATAGCCCTCATCCAGCGGGCCCACGGAAATCAGCGCATCTCTTCGTACCAGCATGCAGGCGCCTGAAATGGCTTCGACCGGCGCGGTCCCGTTGGGCAAGGGGTGGGCATGCAGATCATAGCCTTCGAAAAGACGCGGATATCGGGTCTTGAAACGCTGCAGTCCAAACGCGCGCACCAAAGATCGCCATGGAGTAGGTACCAGACGCCGGCCTCCTGCTTGCTCCGAACCATCCGTATTGAGTAACAGCCCTCCCGCCATACCGGCGCTGGCGTCAGCAGTCAACGCGGCGCTCAAAAGCGCAAGGGTGCCCGGAGCAACCACGCAATCGGGATTAAGGAAAAGAATCAGATCGCCGCTTGCACGCTCAGCCCCAAGATTACATGCCGCAGCAAAACCCATGTTATGCGTATTGCGTACTATGGCTGTGGTAAGCAGCAGCTTGCTTTGTTCGAGCAAAAAAAGACTGTCGTCGCTTGACGCATTGTCGATCACAATCAGCTCATGGCACTGCCCAACAAGAGAAGTTGCACAGTCAACAATGTGGCGACCCGCATTGAAGTTCACCACTATCACGGTCAGCGTGACACTGACGTAAGCCTCTCGCTGCTGCAACACTTGTTCGGTATGCAGTTTCATTTTTGCGGCCACATCCTCTTGTCGATCAGGCGCCAGACATCTGCCGCACTTGCCTTGCGTTCTTGCTGAATGCGCCGCCTGGCACGCCATACTGCCGGCAACGCAAGCCATGCGTCACGATATGCGCGCAATATGACGATAGCCATGCCGCGCAGCATGAAAGCCATAAGCACCGCCAGATCGCCTAGTAAATGCAAGGGCAAAGCAAGTAACAACAATGCAATTGGCATGTTTTTTAAGCGACACCATATGCGGTTGCGGTGGCCGTGATAGGCCGCAAAAGCGCTGTGGCGGCCTCCCGAACTGGCAGAACCTACATGTTCTACATACGCGGACGAAACGTACCAACAGTCGTGTCCCGCCAACCTCAATCGGAAACCAAGGTCGACGTCTTCAACATAGCAAAAAAAACTTTCGTCGAATCCTCCTTGCGCGAGGAAATCGGATTTGCGATACAACGCGGCGGCCGCACACGCGCTGAAAATTTCGCGGTCCGCTTCGGCACGATTTGAAGAATTAAGACCGTGGGCGTCGCGCCAGACAAGCCCGGATACATGCAACACATCGCCGATACCATCGAGGCGACCACTGCCATCAGCCATTTGCAGGCGACAGCCAAAACTTGCTGCAGTTGGGTGCCGTCGTGTTGCAGCCAGCATTCTGGCAAGCCAATCGGCAGCAAGAAACGCATCAGGATTCACCATTGCCAACCAGTCGCAATCCTCTGCCATCCGCGCAGCATGGTTATTTGCCGCCGCAAAACCCGTATTGCGATCCAGCATCAGGAACGTAAATTCTGGGAATATTCCGCGTGCTCGCAACGCCGAGTCGTCAGTACTGGCGTTATCCACTATGAATACTTTTTCCGGGGGCGGATTCTGTGCCCGGAGACAGGCGAGACACCGCTGGAGCATATCGCCGCCGTTGAAATTAACGACGATAACCGCCACGCGATCAAGCTCTCCGGGAATTACTCCGTTGGCATGCATGGGTCAGATCGCCCGGAATTCCAGCTCGGCCAGTCGGAGACTTTCTGGGCTACCGATGTCGCGATGATAATCGGCATTGTGGAAGCAATGCATACGCCCCAAGTAGTGAGGAATCACTTCAAGACTGAGGTCGATGACATCCTTGCCTAGCGACGCAAGAAAATCGATAACCGCAGGTTCAAAAATATAGACGGCCGCGTTAGCGCGGTTTCCTGGCGGATTTGACGATTTCTCGTAAAAACCAATGACCATGCCTTCATCATTTTCTTCGACGATGCCGCAGGTCCAAGGCATGTCGGTATCAAAACTCATCATGGTGACGTCCACACCACTGGGTCGCTTCCTGTGTGAAGACATGAAAGCGGCTACGTCAAAGCGCGTAAGGTTATCCGCATGAGCAACCATGAAGGCTTCGTCACGGAAAAAATCGCGATTGCGAAGAACCGTACCACCGGTGCCCAGCAGTTGTTCTTCATGCACCAGGTCAACGCGGGCGCGCCAAGGGGACGCTTGAATGAACGCATACACCGCGTCGGGCAGGTAATGTGTGTTGACTAGAATCCTTTCGACACCCGCCGTCAGCAAGCTATCCAACCAATAAGCCAGCAAGGGTTTGCCATGAATGGGAACCAGGCACTTGGGTATGGTGTCGGTGATCGGGCGAAGACGCGTACCGAAACCTGCTGCCAGCAACAATGCCCTCAAACCGATAACTCCTGGATCAGCTCATGAGCGGCCAAGGGAACATTGCCAACGCGTCCGACCTGGCATGCCGCAGCGAGAGAACCCAGATATGCGCTTTCCCAGATGCTTGCGCCGGCCGCGAGCGCCATTGCAGCACATATCAGCAAGGAATCACCGGCTCCCGATACATCCTTCGGGGCAGTATTGAAGGCGGGCAAACGGTCAGTGGTGAGTCCGTTGCTGGGCGTCGAGGGCGAGTGGATTAGCAACCCTTCGGCACCCATGGTGATGAATACATGTCCGGCCGCTGCCTTGCTATGCAGCGCATCTGCCAGTACCACCAAGCCGGATACGGAATCGCGTACTGCAAGGCGTGCTTCATACTCCGTCGGCGTAATCAGGTTCATACCGCGGAAACGGGAGATGTCACCCAATTGCGACGAAGACTGGCTGTCTGCGGCAACCATTACACCTGCCCGCAAACAGTAGCCCATCAATTCGTCCACCAAGGGCTGTGGCAGCGAGCCATAGTTGAAATCTGAGAAAACCAGCAAATCGGCCTCTCCCACGACGGGAATCAACCGTTCCATGAAGTCCTTTATCAGCTCCAGGCTGATATCGTGCTGCCGCAGATGACTTACGCGTAAAAGCGTCTTGCCACGCGCACGGAAGCGCTGCTTGAGCGTGGTAGGACGACTGTCATCGATGATGAGATGCCCGTTGACACCGTAGGATTCCAACTTTTCCTGCGCATACGCCGCGGTTTCATCGGCTCCCGCAACGCCGAAATACTCAACCTGCGCACCAAGCCCTCGCGCGTGGGCCGCAACAATTCCCGCCCCCCCCACAAAAAGATCATGAGAGATCGGTGTCACCACGATCGTCGGATCTTCCTGCGACATTCCCAAGGGGTCACAGGAAATGTACTCATCGACAATCAGATCGCCGATTACCACGACTTTGAGTGCTGAGAAACCGCGCACGTGGCGAGCCAGATCGTTGAAGTGGAAACCATGTCGCTCAGCAAAATCAAGTGGCTTGCGAATCGAAGAAAGATTGATTTCATGCAACTCGCGTTGCAATAGGTCCAGCGACGAAAAACGCACTTCGCCAGAACTGAACAACAATTTGCCGCCATAGCTCTCGACGACGACTTGCTCCGGATTGAAGTGCTGTTCGTGCTCTTTGCCCTTTACGACGATATCCGGCTGCAGCTGTCCAATGAAGTCCTCAGGTGGAACATGTAAAAGGAACGAATAATTGACGGCTCCGATCGCCCGCACGCCTTCCAGACGAAGCTGTTCCGGCACAAGCGTGGCGGGGCGACTGTCATCCGTCACGCCAACGATCAGAAAATCACCGCAATCCGATGCAAAGTTCAGCAAGCGCAAGTGGCCGGGGTGCACAACGTTAAAATTTCCCCACACAAAAACAATTCTTGAATCGTCCCCTGCAAGCGCCTTGATATCGGCGACTATCGCGGGAATTTCAAGTTGATGTCTGGACGTGGATGAATTCATTTTGGATAAGAATCAAGAAGGTGATCAGAGCTAGATTTGCAAAGCAGCGAGCACAGTAAACCGTTCAGTGCACGCGGCACCTTTTGTCCTGCCATTGCCAAACGAGGCATGCCGCAAGGGTCGTATCATAGTCTGAAAAAAGTAAGCTCGGCTTCAAAAAAGGGCTCGAATATGGCGCCTCGATTGATCCTTCTGCGTATTGGCGGTTTGATACATCTGCATCTCCCCACAAAGTTCGCAGTGTCTACTTTGCTGTAATCTTCCGCCTTGCTCAGACGCAGAAAGTTTTGCATACATGAATTCAGTTTCGCCCATGTCCGACATCCACCGGGAACACACCGAGGCCGTCGTAATAGGCGCCGGGGCGATTGGGCTTGCCTGCGCGCGAGCTCTGGCATTGCGCGGCATCGAGACCATTGTCATAGAACGGCACGATGGAATTGGTCAGGAAACCAGCTCCCGAAATAGCGAAGTGATCCATGCGGGCTTATATTACCCCGCGCAGTCACTCAAGGCCTCGTTGTGCACAAGAGGGCGGCGTTTGCTCTACGAATATTGCGATGCCCGCCATATCCCGTTTCGGCGCTGCGGCAAACTGATTGTTGCAACGCGCCCAGATGAGGAAGAAAAACTAGGAAAAATTCTCCAGCAGGCGTACGACAATGGCGTCGAAGATGTTGCGTTTATGAGCGCGGCTGCGATGAGCGCGCGCGAACCAGCGCTGCGCTGTGTCAGCGCGCTGGAGTCTCCGTCGACAGGCATCATTGATTCCCATGCATTCATGTTAGCGCTGCAGGCCGACGCCGAATCGGCCGGCGCTGCAATAGCTTTTAACACGGCGCTGGTGCGGGGCACGGTATTGCGTGGCGGTACCGAACTGCTGGTGCGCAGTGGCAACGAAGTCATGTTGCTTGAAGCCAATATCCTTATTAATGCAGCGGGGCTGTCTGCCCCTGCTGTCGCAAGCCTACTCGAAGGACTTGATGCAAACCATGTTCCTAGAACGTGGTTTGCCAAGGGCAACTACTATTCACTGGCGGGACGGGCACCATTCTCAAGCCTGATTTACCCTATTCCTGAGTCTGGCGGTCTCGGCGTACATCTCACACTCGATCTCGGTGGGCAAGCGCGTTTCGGCCCCGATGTCGAATGGGTCGACGAACTCGAATACTCAGTCGATCCGGGGCGGAGCAAGGGATTTTATGCCGAGGTGAGGAAATACTGGCCGGAGCTTCCGGATGGCGCCCTCTACCCAGCCTACTGCGGCATTCGCCCGAAGCTCGCCGGGCCAGGACAGCCCAATGCAGACTTCGTTATCCAAGGTGCCAGCATTCATGGCCACGAAGGTCTCATCAACCTCTTTGGTATAGAGTCCCCCGGTCTCACCGCCAGTCTTGCCATCGCCGATCAGGTATGTATCGAACTGGGACTGCCAAGTGTATCGGTCCCCTGAGCCGACGCGCGCAAGCGGATCAACCTTCAAGATTGCCTGCACTGTGTGCGGCGGCAATGCACACCTTCTTTACGATGAACTAGTTGATCGACTTCATGGAACTCCTGGAAAGTGGCAATTGTGGAGATGTGCTTGCGGACACAGCTTCATAAATCCGGCGCCGGACGCCGGACAACTATCCGCAGCCTACGCCAACTACTATACGCACCAACCACTTCCACCAATATCTGCGATACGCAGGAGATACGAGCTTGTCCGTCAGGCATACCTCTCACAACGATTCAACTATTCGGGCAGCGGCATATCCATTTGGCATCGAATACTTGCGCGCCTGTTAAGTGGCTTGCCACATCGACGCGCGGCCTTCGATGCAAGTGTGATGTGGCTTGACGCAAAGGTGGGTGGGACGTTACTGGAAATCGGCTGCGGCAATGGCGCTCGCTTGGCATTGTTAGACAGGCTTGGCTGGCAGGTAACCGGCATTGAACCAGACCCGGCTGCCGCCGAAGCGGCACAACGGCATGGATTGAAAGTCATCAATGACACGTTGCAGACGGCTGCGCTTGAGACCGAAACGTTTGATGCCATCATCATGAGTCATGTCATCGAACACATCGATGCCCCGAACGCCTTGCTGCAAGAGTGTCGCCGACTTCTCAAACCCAACGGTCAGTTGGTAATACTCACGCCAAATACCGATTCGCTGGGACACCGCTGGTTTGGCCGAGACTGGCTGCATCTCGATCCACCACGTCATCTGCATCTTTTTACGGGTAGTGCACTATTAGCCCTATGCAAAACCGCAGGCTTCGCTTCCGTTTCATGCACTACAACCCTGCGCGATGCCAATTGGACCCTCGGTGGCAGTCTTGCACTGCAGCGTAGCGGTCACTATCGCATTGGAGAACTTTCTTTTCAAATGCGTTTACTTGGACTGCTGATGCTCGGGGTGGAATGGTTATGCATGCTGAATAGATCCGATTATGGGGAAGATCTGTTGGTTATCGCGCGGCGCAGCGAAGAGGAGCAGCGTGTCGATGTGGTCTGAACTCGCGCAACGCATCAATTTCGAATACCGACGTATTGGTAGATACAGCCTTGCCACACTGCTGATCAAAGTCACCAAACATGCACTGAGTGCGGCACTCTGGCTTTTTCTCATGCCATTCAGTGTCGTTTTGCACTGCGCAGGTTTTCGCCGCGTAACCGTATTCTGTGACCGCATCGGGCACCTCGCACTTGAACCCGACTGCTTGCTTAAAGCACAACGACTTGGCCTGTTACCTCAACGGCGCTATTTCGTGTTGGCGCCACCGTCGCGCGTTGCCAATCCGCATCTTCTGAACTACTGGAGACCCATGATCCGGGCCTATGAGCATCCTCTATCCTGCTTCGTGCTAGGCAGCATGAGTCGCTGGATATTGATGCGTCATGATATTTCAGAGTACCTTCTTGCACCGGCGGCACAGACCGCCTATTCCATTCAAAGCGCTTGGGGAAACCGCCCGCCGCTGCTGAGCCTCTCTGCCGAAGACATCGCGTGGAGCGAGGCGGCACTGCGGCGTATCGGCTTGCCTCTCGGGTCGTGGTTTATCTGCCTACACGTACGGGAAGGTGGCTTTTCTCCGGTGGACGAGGCGCTGCACGCACATCGCAATGGCAGTATTTCTGCCACTTTGCCTGCCATTTCAGAAATTACGCGACGTGGCGGTTGGGTAGTGCGCATAGGCGATCCGACTATGCAGCCTATGATCGACATACCTGGCCTCATCGACTATGCACACCATGTCGACAAAAGTCCTCGACTGGACGTCGTTCTATGCGCCCGAGCGCGGTTCATTCTCGGCAATACATCGGGCGTTGCATTAGTCGGTAGCGTTTTTGGTGTGCCCTGTGCAATAGCCAATGCCATTCCAATTTCGACACTCTGGTTTCGCGAACACGACATCAGCATACCCAAGCTGCTTTACTCTAACGCCGTGGGCCGATATTTGCGGCTCGACGAAATTTTGAATTCCGCCATTGCCAACTATCGTTACTCGGCGTTATATCAAGCAGCTGGGCTACGCGTGGAAGAAAATTCAGCGGAGGACATTCGTGAACTTGTCGTCGAAATGCTGGAACGCCTGACGGGAAGCTTCAACGAATCGGCAGAAGACCGCGAATTGTCGCGGCGTCTTCTCAAACTATTTGATAGACAACACTACGGCTTCGGATCGAGCGCCCGTACCGGAACCCTTTTCTTGCGTCGCCATGCTGATCTGTTGCCATGAGTGAGCCAAAACTCAGTCGCTAGACATGACCGGCGGTTGAATCAGCGTGAAGTCTCCTACGCCAAGACGCTGGTCGATCAAGCTAGCAACAGTTGGGGCTAAAGCCAAGTACACCAGGCTGCCAGAAGGCACATCACGCGGATGCAATATCGAGCGTCCCATGTGTGTTTTCCCTACGCGACTTTCATCTTCATCGACAAAGAATGCGATGCGTTCGCCAAGTTGCGAGGCGACCCACGTCGCCGCAATTGAAGTGCCGAAAACGCCAAAGATCTTTTCACCAGACGCATAGTTCTTGATGGCATCCATCATCTCGTTCAACCATGTGACATATTTAAGGATGCGGCGACAAACTTCATCGGCACGGGTCTTTATGTTGGGGACAATTTCATTCGTTTGCGGCCCCAAAACATTCGGTCGCGCGACTACTGATATCTCCTTGTGGACCCAGTCCGTTGCTACCGCAACCGGTTCAAAACCACACCGTCTCAGTAAGTGAGACAGCGTTTCCGGACTGAAGTGCATCAGGTGATCGGCAATTAATATGTCAAAGGGATTTTCATCAATATTGCAGACCTCAATGAACAACTGACCTTCTCCGACCGCAGGTCGCAACTCCGTCAATGCTATCGCTGGTGACGGGAAGTGCTCCAGAGAGTGCACCATCGTAACCAAATCAAAAGCGCCTTGAATTGTTTCGAGTGAGCCGGAAAACAGTTTCTTGAAACCCGGAATTGCTTGCAGTCGTTCAAGGCCGCCGTCGCCCATCTCAAAGCCATTCAGCTGCCAACCAGACAAAGCTCTGCTCATTGACGACAGGGTCACACCGTTGCCGCAGCCAACATCCAATGCGGTTCCTTTGTCGGACCAATCGCCTGAAGCGACCAATCTCTCGAGAAATACATCGCTACGTCTTCTCGGCCTTCCCGATAGACGATCAAAAACAATCTGTTCATCACCGCCGGACTGATAGTAGGACGAGTATGCAGAATAAATGTCGCTGATCTCATCAAGCCACCTTTGGGTGGCTAGCTTTTGGACTGCACCGCAGCTTGCACAAACGTACAATTCGCCTCCTGCTGGAAACGGACGACAATCTGAAGTGATGCGCGGCAGCGTGCCAAACTCGCCCACCTTTTGCAAAGCATGTAATTGACATACTGCGCAAGGGCAATGATCGGTAGTTTGTTGTAGGGAGGGCATGCTGGGTTGAACGTCCATGAAATGGGATTTGTGGGTGGGAAAGACAAAGCATTACGTCGCAAATAAAGTGTCGATGACCTGCTCCAGGAATTCTGGGGCCAGGCCCAATACTTCGTGTGTACGAGTCATGCCCAATGCAGGGAAGCGGGGTCGGAACAACACTTCGACGCCGGCATCTTGCGATGACAAGGTCTCGACCAGTGTGCTGGGCACGCCGACACGCCGCGCCAAAGCACGGGCGAACTCTGCGTAACTCAGCTCGTCACGCCCCGACAGATGAAACACTCCTGGACAGCGTCTGAATGCTAGGGCCAACAGGCCATCAACGACATAGCGCAGGGAGACCGGGGCCATCCTGAGATCATCAAATGCGCGACAAGACTGGTGTGCCTGAAAGTGGCGCAGAAAGTTGACAGCCAAGCCTTCACTGGGCGCGATGACCTTGGAGAGACGCACAATTGCAAGCCGCTTCTCGGCGCCTGGCAACGCTTGCAGCGCAACTTCGGCCTTCGCCTTCTGCGCGCCGTATTCGGTTACCGGCTCAAGCGGCGCGTACTCGTCCGGTCTCTCAACATTGCCATTAAAAACGGTATTGCTGGAGAGAAAAATTACAAATGCGCCCTGCTGTAAGAATTGCGCCGCAAGCCGAACCGTCTGATCCACATTGATGCGAGTCGACATCTCTGGTTCATCCCGGCATTTCTGAATGCTCGTCACAGCAGCACATAGAATCACCACCTCTGGCGCTGTAGCCAGCGCCGCGTCAGTGTCACCCGTATTCAGATCGACATAGGGCTGCCCGTTGATATTCCGCCGACTCGATCCCAAGACAATTCTGTCTGCGCTTTGGGCCTCTTGGACAAGTCGCTTGCCAATCAATCCGTCTCCGCCAACAACCAGCCAACGCCGCACGTCCATCATGAATTCAGCATTCAAAAATAAGGGAATGGCATAATTCAACGGCCGCTGCTTGAAGCATGATTGTCATCCCTTCAAAAAATCACAATCGAAAATTCACTATGTCGAAGCCTTAAAGAGCCGCACTCAATAACCAACGCTCCCGTGAAACCAGGAGCTAACGGTTTCAGCGACTCTAGACTCTCTCCTTCGCGAAACGACGAATCCAGCCTGATAAACATTGATCCGTCATCGTACCTCTGCCGGGAGCCCCTTCGCATAGTCCTGCATCAACACCTGCGAAAAAGGACGGTTTTCGGTTCGGTGCGTTTTCCACATTCGCAATATTTCGTCAGCAGTTAAACGCGCAGCGGCTTCCGACCAATGAGAATCTGCTTTTTGCCAATACCAATCAGTATCCACTCCTGACGTCCAATCGCCTTTTGGCTCATAGGCCAAGACTTTAATACCTTCCGCCCGAAGTTGCGTGATTGCTGGCATAAGACGCGCAATATTGTAGTCAGGCATCACGTACATGATGAAATCCATCCCTCTTTCACTCGCCTTACGTTGCATGGTTTTGGCAGCGTGGTAAAAATAGTATTGGCTCTCTAATGGGGTTAGTTCTTTTCCCGAACCGTCTAGCGGCGTGAGATTGGGAGGCCGCGGAAAGGGATTAGGAGAAACTACTAGTGTTGGGCCCACTGGCGAAGCACCCTCAAGAGGCTGAGATTGCGTCTCAGATAAGGGCTTCACGGCAAAAACTTGCGGCTCTGCCATTGTAGACGTTCTTCCTGCCAACTCCGGAGCCCGATGTATCTCACCGAGCAATCGCATCTCGGTGTAGCGCACCATGCTATCGGAACCGTCCGCAACCACATATAAGGTACCGGTGGCCGTTCGGGAGGGGGCCGAAACCACATGCTCAAACTTTTTCTCCTCCGGCGTAACTTTGAAAGTTTGAATAGATGCGGAAATAAACTGGCCCTGCGAATCCACCCAATTAATCTGAAAACGACCCGTCGCACTCGATTTATTAACACTGGTTGCTCGTGCGACGAGTTTGAAGTACTCGCCCGGCGTAGCGAGAAACTGCTGGGCAAATACATTGGGATTGCCACCCCCCGGCCCTACCACAACACCCAAGCCATGACCTACCGCCTTCGCGTACCCGGCACTCCATCCCTCTGATGTTTCGAACATAGGGGAGCGATTTATTTGAGCCGTCAGTGCGGTAGGCTCGACGCGTGTTGGAGGCATTACGGCTACCGCACTTTCCTTAGTTGCAGGTCGAGCTTTGTTGTTGTCACATGCGCACAGAAAAATTGTTGCGATTAAAAGGAAGCTATATTTCAACATATTAATTTTCTCTTAATTAAATATATTTTCCATTAGCCTGCGCCTATTTATCCAAGCGGTCTGCGGGCGTGACACGGAAATTTCGTATGGCAAGTTTCTGTACCGACGCGGGGAAATCAATCTGTATTTTGGTCGTTGCCTTCATATCCGATTGGACCAACAAAGAATACTCTCGCCATTGAGCGTCGAAAGAATATTCGCCAACCTTACGATATTGCGTGCCCTCAAATAGATAAATGGAAGAAAAATTTTGCGTCGGCGTGTCAGTGCGCGCTTCAAAACGAAGCTGCATACCGGCACTGCCAGACGGCGGGAGAGTTGGGGTTTGAATATAGCCGTTCTTTACTACTGGCCACTCTCTGCAATCCTGCACCCTCTTGATGGCACCTTGGCACGCCCCCCCTCCCTGCCAATTTAACATTGAAATTGAGATTGGGGATTTCTTGATTGACGCTGGATAACCGCCACCAATAACCTCGACATCCTTGAGTGACAGCCACTGCCAATCGTCGTTTTGGTCTATTTGGAATTCAAGAATACTGCCTGGACTAGAGGCCAAAGGTATTTCAAAGGTACCCCATTCGCTTCCCGTAACAATTTCACCAAGCGATCTGTAACTTCCATTTTCAAAAATATATATACGATGGCGCGACGGGGTGATTGAATTCTTGGCTTGAAATCGCACGATCACCTTGCCATCAGGCTTAACGGATGTAAAACGTTCAGTGTGCCAATATGCATTCGGGCCAGTAGCCCGAACGGCAAGCGCTGGTTCTAATCCGTTTACTAAGGGCTTGAACGCTCCGCTTGAGACAATCCATCCATATGGGCGCCACCCAGTGGCGTCGACGACAGGTGCGCGCGAACTCCCGAAAAAAAGTTGAGCCTTGTCTGCTGATGGAATACTAAAATATGTCGCTAAACTTGCCTGAAGCCAATGAAACATTGCTTGCTTTTTAAGACGAGATTCTGTTTTCTCAAAAAATAAATTGCGATTTGGTGCATAGTACCGCTCAATTTCAGCGGTACGGTCAATGATTTCCAGCGACCCATCCGGCGCTTCCTTGAAATTAAAAAGATAACTATCGTTTGTATTCCAATTCCCAACCTTACTCTCTACCACCACAAGGTCAGGCGATTTTTTTAACACTCGTTTGTCGTTAAAAAATAGGGAGATATGGTCATGGCCGATTGAATATGAATACACCGTGTTATTACTTCTAGCCGCCATAACCTCTGTAAGCGTGTCTTTTTGATCGAGAGAGCTTCCAACAATATTAGAGTCTCCTAAAACCACAGCGTCATACTTAGGACGTCTCTCAATTTCCGGTCTGTTTCGATAACCATAAGAATCAGTAAACCACTCTACAGGCCGTGCCTTGATCTGAGCCGGATCATCTGAGCGATACCGATCTCCATACTCCTTATTTTTTTTAACATAAATATTAGGGTAAAACATTCCCGGATAACGATATGGAGAAGCTAAAGCAGCCTCCCAAACCCGAAAAGTAAAAAAATCAATCGGCAAAATGAACAACTCAACAAACTGCAAAGCGACAAAAAAAAGCAATAGCAAAAAGCCGCGCGTGCAAACCTTGCGCAGATCTCTGATCTCCTGGCATTTAATTGAATCGACTATAGGCATCGGTCAGAACTGGAAATAAATAAACTGCGCGGCCTCAAAGCGTCCAAGCAGCAAAATACTGGTCAATGAAAACACGTACAAGAGCCACCTAAGTGGTGTGCTCCACGTTGAAAATATTTCCCCGTCATCTTGCTCACGCATCTCATGAGAAATGACTAAATAAATTACGGTAAGGCCGAATACGTAGGCTGGCATCAGCGACAATTTTTCCGCAGGCTCAGTAAGCCAACCAAGTCCAAAGGCTTTCAGCGGAGCAAAATGTACTCCTTCTCTCACGACCAAGTTAAAATACTCAAATATATCTACGGGAATATGCGCAATGTTTATCCAAATTGCAAACGCGAGGGTAAGGTTTTCGGCACGAAACATTACCCACGCCCAACACACCAGTGAAAAAGTAAGCATCACAAGCAGCAGCCTGCACAATGCGGGAAATCTCGACAAAAAAGTATGTGCGACAAACCATCGAGCAGGTGGTGTAAATATGTAGGTTAAGAAATAATAAAAACCGTGCATGGCACCCCAGGCAATGAAGGTCCAGTTCGCTCCGTGCCATAAACCACACAGCAGAAACACAATCCAAAGATTCAGGAACCAGCGCGACCTCACTACGCGATTGCCACCCAAGGGAATATAGACGTAGTCGCGAAACCAACTCGACAACGATATATGCCAGCGCTGCCAAAACTCCGGAACACTTGTGGCAAAGTATGGGTGCTTAAAGTTTTCTATCAATTCGAAACCCAGAACTCGTGATATGCCTCTTGCAATGTCGGTATATGCCGAAAAATCGAAGAAAATCTGAAACGCAAATGCCACGGTTGCCACCAACGCACTGATGCCGCTGTATTCATTCGGCGCCGCATAGACGGGTTGCACAATGAGCGAGAGATTATCTGCCAACACAATTTTCTTAAAAAACCCCAATAGCATAAGACGCAAGCCTGATACTACGCGTTCATATTCAAAACGGATTCGCTGTGAATTATTACAAACGAGTAAATTCTTTCGCAATTGAGGGAGAAAGTGCGTGCCCCGTTCGATGGGACCGGCGACGAGTTGCGGGAAGAAAGCCTTGTAGAGCATCAGCAACCCCAGGTGCCGCTCCGCAGGCATGTCGCGCCGATAGACGTCAACGAGATAACTGATGCCTTGAAAGGTGAAAAATGAAATGCCCATCGGCAACAGCACATCCAGAGGCGCGATATGAATATGCCAACCACGACTCTCAGCAAGTGCGCGTGCCTGTGCTTCGAAAAAATTGTAATACTTGAACGTGAATAGCATGCCAAGGTTGAGTGAAATACCCAACCAGAATATGCCCGCCCGCTTTCGCTCGTCCTGGTACCGATCTACACCAAGTGCGGCGAGATAGAACGAGACAGTAGAAAACAGCAACAACAAGGCGTAGACCGGCTTCCATGCCATATAGAAGTAATAACTGGCAAGCAGAAGATGCGCCCAGCGAAACCGGTTTGGCAGCAAGAAATAGATCGCTACCACTATCGGAAAAAAGATCAGGAATTCAAGCGAAGTAAAAATCATTTATTTTTTAATCAAAACGTCGCGCGGCAACCGAGCGGCTTTTCGCTTAAAAGGAGTAGGCGTAACCCGCGATACACATTTGCCGCCATCAGTGCATCGCGTCGTGTTGTGAAGGTGCAATCGCCCTGCATAATGATGCCAGTGAAGAGTTTTCATCGTTGCTGGATTCCCACTGACTAGCTCCAAAAACTGAGGCAAGCAGCTTTCCTAGCACTCATGGAGCGCGGCCGAAAATATTTCATATACATACAGCGTTACATACTTGCGCTATGCCATCAAGCCTAAATAGATCGTGACGCCTGTGACAACCGGCAATTTCATGCGGGTACAGAGCCAAGATAACCACAAAGGTCGCATACAGCCACCCGAAACTGTGGCACCGAAGCCATCCACCATAAATTGGGAGGTAAAGTATACGTCCACCCCCTCATATCCGCTGCAAGCAATTGCACCTCTCTGGCGACACTGCGTCGCGCCAAGCGCTCTGCTGTTTCCGCGCCCCTAAGTTCCAGCTTGCGCATCCAATCGTGCATTCTGGCGAACCATGAATTCTGTCGTTGCCCTCTCAGACTGTCAAAAACACTGCCTAAATCTTGTTTGGCTGTGTACGTATCAGTTGGCCAGTTAGCTCGTAGAAGATTGAAGAAATATTGAGGCGGACAATTGTCTGAAAAGAAATTGACATGTGCCATGTCCATGACTTCATCAAAGAAAGTTTTTTCCATACGGGGTTCTGCGCCATAGCGCTCGTGAAACCGCCACAGACTTTCTCGATACATCTGGTAATGAGTCAGAAACTCCCGCTGGTTATCGGCGAACCAGTAAAACGTCTGCCACTTGTCGCGCGTCGGCTCCGCAGGGTCACAGTGCTGACGTGCGGCATAAAACTCGGGCAAACGGCGACTACGCCCCTTGAGCAATGCTGCCGTGGCCTGGAAAAGCTCCTGATAGTGCAGACTCGGAATGTCTTTTACGTGGTCGAAGATGTCGCGCAAATCCGGAGTTCTGAAAACCGCATAGAACATGGATTCATAACGTTGAAAGAGCCGGAACACCCGCGCACCTGCATGGGAAGCGTCAATGCCAGAACTCGCGTATTCGATCTCCAACTGAATGTCCCCACTTTCGCGAGGAAAGAAGTTGAGATAGATGCCGTCCGTACAAACGTAGTCTTGATGCGCAGACAGAAATTCCATCGCCTTGCTCAGTCCATCAGGGAATATAAGGTCATCGTCCGCGCAAATAGCACAATAGGAAGTGGCGACCAGCTTTAAGCCCTGAAACAGCTTTGTTGCGACCGGCAGCGTCGAGGGAAAATGCACATGACAGAATTGCTCCCCACACGTCGCGATTAGCGCTGCATTGGTAGATACATTTTCTGCATTGCTGGAATCTAATATCAGAAACCTAATCGGAAGGTCGGCTCGTTGATAGTAAGACAGCAAGCGTTTTAAGTGTGCCACACGATTGTATGTCGGTATGATCAAGGTCAAATCGTGCAAGTTTCTCCCAATCATGTAGCCACCGAATGCAATCCAATAGACGACAAATCAACTTGATCATAATAGGCTGCCAACGCCTTAATTCGTTGTTGTTGCAATTTACTGAGCTCTTCTTTCCCACGCCCAACCCGACCTTGATTGAATCGGATGCCGTCACGCTGTTCAAGCAATGAAGGAGAAATGTTACAAGGCCACTCAAGGAATTCCGATATTTCGCCGATTATTACTTCTGGTTCGGCGACAAGTCTTTCGTATTGGAGTGGGAAAATCATCCCTGGAGTGGACTGCCATGCTCGAATCCAACTAACTGAAAAATTCAAATACCATGGCACGCAATAGTCAATCAGGAAATCGATCTGGCGAGTTCTTGTTAGGCGCTGAAACCACGCTGGCTCCATATAAAACATCGAAGCGATGGTCGACTCGCCTCCGAGATGGTCACAAAATGATACGACCGCATCGTCAAGACGGCGTGTAAGAAATATAATTTTTACGGAGAAAGCGCTACACATCCGCAAGGTAGCATTAGAAGCTCTAACATGCTGTTGTACAAAAAGAACTTCTTTTCCCAAAGATTGGAATAGTGTTAGCGGGTCAATTTCCTGTTCATTTCTATCTGGTTGCAAATAACATCTCAGCGAAGGCTTCCCAAAGCTATGCTCCAGGAGCGTAGTTAGCCACGTTGACCCGCTTTTCGGCAGACAAGCTATCAATACCTTGGTAGCGTCGTCAAAGACGCCGCTCTCGCCCATAATGTTTAGAAATGCGGAGCTAAGTAGGTTCGTTGCTTCGGCAACAGATTCTATTGGCATTTCTCGCTGCATCATATCTCGAAAGACATACCGCTCAGTTGAGGAGCATCGTCACGAAGTATATCGATCCCTAACATAGGAACCCCCACTAGCCCGTGTCTCACTCCAGAAGTTTCGCAGCGAAGCAATAACGCATCGTGCCTCACATCAAGGAGCGCGTTATTATCCTCAACGCCGTCTGCGAATCCGACTCGAACGACATACTCTCCGACCGGCATCAGGGGCATAGCGAAATGAAATCTTGCCGTAATTACCTCCCCTGCACACAGGAAAATGTCCTTATCTTGCGTCACCAAAAATGTGTTTTCCGCAATCAAAGTCAGTCCCAAATTATTCTTCAACTGGAAACCTATTATGGGCCGCCGAATTATTTTTTCTGCAACCGCCCGGATCGTTAGGCAAATAATCTCCCCACCAAGTACCGATGGTACCAACCCGCCTTGAGCGTCTGTAATTGTTACGCTAAAAATCTTACCGCCGCCCACAGCACCATCTTCATTAATGAGGTCTTCGGCCTCCGAACTGGGGTCTTTTATTTCAATTTGCGCCAAACGCAAAGATGGCGACCTATCTAGTGCCATGAAAGGCGCATAATGATTTTTTAACGCTGCCAATTCGGCTGCCGAAACACTGATCTGTCTAGATGGCACTCCGAGTCGCGCCGCTATCGGCTCCACTCTATTTTCGGCAAGCGACTGATTATCAGTCTCAGTAACGTAAAGCTCGTCGGTTTGAGACTCTCCAAGGAAATCTTGGGAACTGCGTCGATCTATCGAACTGATATACGCGCGACATACTTCGCTAGCCTTCCCAATACGAACAACTCTACCGTGGTCCAGCCAAACCGCGTTATCACATAGAGTCATTACATCATTCGTCGAGTGCGAAACAAAAAGAAAAGTGCCTCGCTCAAGAAAAGAACGGATATGGCGCATACATTTTTGTACAAAAAAAGCGTCCCCAACCCCCAGAGCCTCATCGGTAATCATGATATCGGCATCAACGTGCGCCATGATAGCGAATCCAAGACGAGCCCCCATCCCGGTCGAATAGGTCTTCACCGGCTGATCAATGAAATCTCCAATATCTGCAAACTCTGCGATCGCTTGAAATCGCTCTTCGAGTTGTTTCCGGGTAAGTCCAAGAAGAGCCCCCTTCAAAAAAATGTTCTCGCGGCCAGTGAAGTCCCCGTTAAAACCACTCCCGTAGTCAAGGATGGCAACTTTTCCATCGACTTCAACAGTGCCAGAGGAAGGTCGCAAATTGCCCGAAATAATCTTTAATAACGTCGATTTACCACTGCCGTTGGTGCCAATAAATCCCCAACTCTCCCCTTTGTGAATTTCAAAAGAGACGTCATGCAGGGCATGAAAATCACGCAAACCCAAGGATTCGGGGTCGATTGACCCACGCAGTCTCGTAGGGAGCAGTTTATTTGCAATCCTCTTGAGGGGGTAAATCAAGCGATCACCGGGCGTTCTCCAGAGACGATAAGTCTTGGAGACCTCTTTAACGCTGACGACGATAGTATCTATACTCATTTGATAATGGCGTGTGGTAATTTATTTTTTGCAAGTAGCATTGCTGATGCAGCCCCGGCCTCAGGGCTCAAATAAAACCGCGATGTACATGAAAATTAGTAGAAGCCCCCGACGAATCCGCCACAAGTCGCTGCACGCACACCCATAAAAGCGAACACATAAAGCGTCTGATCGTATAAGGCAGGCACTCACAGAGGTAGCCCCATAGCCAGTATGGTGGGTCCCAGCTGGCTATGATTGTAACGTATCGTGCCTCACGTAGCAGGCAGCCCAATCAATTGGGTCCCGTTCTTCCCTCTGCACCAAGCAGCCGCATCTCGGTATAACGCACAACATTATCCTGCCCATCTGCAACGACGTAGAGGATCCCCTTTGCAGCGTTGGCCGGAGCTGTTGCTATGTACTCGAAAGTCTTCTCCTCTGGTGTCACCTCGAATGTCTCGCTCGACACCGAGATAAAGTTATTGTCCTCCCCCACCCAGTTAATCTGGAAGCGCCCCATTGCTTGCGGTTTGTCCACACTTGACGCGCGCGCCACGAGTTTGAATGTCTCCAACGGCTTCGCTACGAAACCTTGTGCGAACACGTTAGGATTTTCAGTGCCAGGTCCTACTACTACACCCGAACCATGACCGACTGCTTGTAGATATCCTGCACCCCAACCTCCTTGTGATTCAAACAGCGGCGAAGAATTGATCTGTATGGAATACTTTACTGGCGCGGCAACAAGAACTGTGGTCGGCTGAACCTTTGGGGGCGGGGCCGGATCGGGTGCCTTATCACAGGCACTGAGCAGCGTCGCGAACATTAGAACAACTGTAAATTTCATCAAGAAAACTGGTTTTTTCCGCAACAGCATTTTGACCTCCACTCTCGCTTATAGAAATTGTGCAGAACCCCGCTAAGGGCAACACAAACCGAAAAAATACTATCATGCTTCGTTTGGCCACGGTAGAAAGCATGGCGCCGACCGCACTACAACCGCGCTCCACCTCGCCGATTGAGCCACCATAAGAAAAAAATCCGCAGCACTCCACCGCGCGATCTGTTCGCGGCCCAGCGATTGTCCGAGCCAAGCTCCAATCCGAGACTTGCCAGCAAGGCTGAAAACAATAAGAGACTTTGAATCGTCAATCCGGAAATCAGCTTGCGTATTCCCCAGGCCATGCCGGAAGCCTTTCCGGTATGGAAGCATATTGCCTTGCGCGCATACTGACGATGATCAAGCGCCGCATAACGTCGCACCCAATCCGCCAACACAGGCAATGTTCGAACGCCGATCCGACCATTGATGCCTCGCTCGGTAGGGCTTAACTCAAGCGCGAAGATATTGTCGGAATCGGAAACAACCGAAATCTCTTTGGGCCACAGACCGATTTTTGCTAACCAGTCATAGTCATGCGCCAGTTCTGGCCGTGCTTCAAGGCGGGGGTGAACATAGAACGTATGTAGATGAAAACAGCGGCCAACAATCCCTTCGCTCCCAACATGCCAATAGAGGTGTGAAGCCCAGCCAATATCAAATTCGTCACTATTCCAATTCAAGGCTTGGGTGATGCGATGAGGATGTTGCAGCAACAGTGATACCAATTCGCGAGCACCCAGTCCTTCACTTGTAATGCGTAATTTGTGCGGTTCTAGCGCCTCAACAACAGCTTCCTTATTGGCGCGCAAACCTGCCAAAAGAATCGCCCTTTGACCAGACTCTGCCTTATCCAATGTATAGCGCAGACTATCTCGCGACCACAAAGCATCAGGGCTGAAGAAAATCATCGCCGCACCAGCCCGACTAGCACGCGCAATAAAATCCAAGTGACATGCATTCATCGTTTCGTACACAGTACTGTGTGACGAAATATCGGTTTGTTCATCAATACACACAATTTCGGCCACTGTCACACAACAGAGCCTCCTGAATTGCGCATGCTGTCTGATTGTTTCGGCATCCGCGGATTTTGTGTATAGCCAAAATGTCGACTTGTATCCCCGTCTCGGCAGTTCTGGGATACCGCCCTGAGCGAGGTAACTTGGGAGCGCGTACTCCAGAAACAATTCGAGAAACGAGGTCCCCCACACAGCGACAGTCATGAAAATCGGATCGGTAAAGCTACAGGGCTTTACACCATCAGGCAATTTGCAATATCGCATTCGAATCACATAACGTCGGCAAACGCCGATTTCGTACTCATGAAGACAAAGTACCCCGTTACACAAATCAATAAGGAAACAAAAATAGTGGTCGCCATAGAAGTCGCGTGGGGCCATACTCCGTAAAGCAGACTGCCGCGAGCATCTTCAATAATGACAGCCAGCGGATTGGCGCGAATTATCCATTTTATCTTCGCCGGCACCATGCTAGCTGGGTAAAAAATCGGACACATAAACATCAGAATTAACGTGGTGGGGCTAGTAATAGCGGATATGTCACGAATAAACACTGCCAACGCTGACAAGCCCCATGACACCCCCAATGCCATCAAAAATGAGCAGATCACGTAGAACGGCATGCAAATCACGCTCCAATGTGGCCCCCGCTGCAAACAAATCAATATCAATAAGGTAAGCATTAGTCCAATCACAAGGGTCAACAAGGCGTTGAGCACCGACGTAACAGAAAGTACCTCAAGCGGGAAGGCCATCGACTTCACATATGTTACGTTTCCAGTGACGAGCGACGGCGATGTGGTAATTGTTTGAGCAATGAAATTGAAAAAACCAAGTCCGACGAATAGTGCTAGCGCATATTCCACGGGCGTTTCGGTGACGTTGCTGGAGAACCTCCCCCCCAGAATCCTGCCAAAGACAAAATAAAATATCGACAACATTATGAGCGGTAAAATTATCTGCCAAGCCACGCCGAGATAGCTGGCATGGTAGTTCGCGCGGAAGTCTCGCTCGGTAACAGATGCGATCAACGCACGATGCTTTAGCAAATTTCTGGCGATACCCCAAGGCGTCAGATAGCGCCAACAAAAACCTTCGGAAGTGCTGGTATAAATTACTTTGCTCATAATATTCAGTTACCTCGGGCGACGGGAATGGCTTGGAAGTTACGCACCGACAGCTTTTCAACCGCTTTCGGATAATCAATTTGCAGCTTGATTGGCTGATCGCGATCCGCGCGTAGCAAGACCGAATAGCTACTCCAGCTACAATTGAAGGCATAGTCAGCAATCTTGCGGTAAGCCGATCCTTCAAAGAGGTAAATTGACGTAAAGTTCTGTGTAGGCTGGTCAGTACATGCTTCAAAACGAACCAGTAAGCCCTCATCGCCGGGCTCCGGCAACACCGGTGTCTGTATATAGCCGTTACCACCCGTGACAGACCACTGGCGAGCGTCATGTCCCTCTTCGTCGATCAGACACCCGCCAATCCATCCGGCCATAGGGACGGTCACCTCCCCTTTGTGAGCCAGCGGAACCGGCGCACCGCCTGCGATTCGGAAATTCCGTATCGAAAGCCATTGTGAGACGTCGGCCTGATCTATCTGAATTTTAAGACGTGCGTCGGCGTTCGCTGTAATAGGAATTTCAAAACTACGCCAATCAGTTTCCGCGACAAATTGACCCACAGAAAAGTAGGTGTCATCTTCAAACAGATAGAGACGATGCAAAGAAGGTGTCTCTGAGTTCTTTGCATCGAAGCGCACGACTATCCGACCGTCATCATTCCCCGCAATGAATTGCTCGATATTCCAATACGAGTTTCCTCCTGCAGAGCACAGACACAGTGCTGGCTGCGGCTCGTTACGGAGAGGCTTGTATTGCGCGTTGGCCACTAGCCAGTTGAACGGTCGCCAGCTCGTTTCGTCCGGCATAGACGAACAAGGTGTGCCTACAAAACCGGACACCTGAATGTCAAGACTTTCAAGGCAAGTCTGCAGAGCAGCAGCATCCATGCTTTCGGCATCTACTAGATCTCTGAGCGTCCCGTACTGTGAAAGCTGCTCGCACAACTCGGGAAAATTGCGTTGCATCCGCTGCAGAATCGATTTTGCCTCAGGATGCTCACCGTTAATAAGAGCCTGCTGAGCCCTCTCCATACTAAGGAATAGGAGATAAGCAGTCTCATTGCGTCTGTAACCGTCATTGGTAAAAAAACGATAGGTTGTTGCGGCGGAATTCATTAGCTGCAGACGCGAATTGAGCCAGGCACGCACATCGACCGCGCTCGTGAGAGGATCGCTCCGCGCCTCAGTACAGACCGGCACCGCACCACGGCGACCGAGGCCGCTCTCCAACAGCCGCATCAGCAGCTCCGAAGTTTCCTGCTCATAGATCAACGTCTGGCCGGAGCGCGCAAATGGGAGCGAATCGGCGCCCTCCGAGATGGCATAAGCCTGGCACGACCCCGCAGTCATGCGCGTAATGAAATAGGGAATAGCCGAGAAATTGGCCAATGCCGCGAAACCACTAGAGGTACCAATGAAAAGATCGCTCCGTAGCATGAGTGTCAATTCGTGCCCCAAGCCCAGCCCTAAAATGCGCAAGCTAGTAACGTTGGGAAGGCGTAGCAATTCCAGCGGTTTTTCCTGCAACCGACCAAGCGCGACAAACTCAACGTCCGGGTGGCGAATGGCAGCCTCAGCAAGGAAGTCATACCACTCGAGAAAATCCGAATCCCGTGAGTAAGAGTGCTCACCACCATATCCACCGTCGAGACGACGCAAACGCAAGTGGAAAGGCACAATCTTCTTGCCGACCAATCTGTGCGCCAACAGTTCGTCGATATCTGGAGCACAGCCCAGCGATGCCTTCAGTAAAGGTATGCCGCCCTGGCGCTCAGCGAAAGCATTAATGGCTTCGTGGGAGTATATGTATTTGGTGAAATAATCATTGATGACTTCCTCGTTCGGAAGAAAGGCATTGCGCACAAGTGTCTTAACGCGCGCGGGCATGCGACGCCGCATCAACTTCCTGACCAGGCGGTTCTCACGCAAACGGCTGAAGATGATCCGTCGAGCCTTATTCTGCACACTGTCCAGCACACGGTAGTTGAGTACCCCGAGATAGTCACGTACTACCTCAGCACACATCTCGTCGTCTACGGCCAGTGCTTGCAACCGTTCGATAAGATCCTCGCGATTGCGGAAAATGTGGATATTCCCAAGCCGTGGGTGCGTGCCGAATGCGCCATACAACTCACTGAAAAACAGGTCGAAGTTTCGTGCGTTGATAATGCCACGCTGATGCACCCCGGCAGGATATCGCTCGTCGGCACAAATATAGATGTCGACATGCTCGCGCCCCAGCTCCTCACACCGTATCGCCGTGCGTACATTCCACGTCAGCACATCTCCAAGTGCAAAAGGGAAAAGCTCAAAATCATAAATGGCAACAATATTTTTATTGGGCGTCACTTGTGCTCACCTGATATAAAGCCTCAAAAAACTCATTCTGTACGCTGCACGGACGGGAATAAATTTCCCGCCAGCTTTTCGGATAAGGATAGTCTTCTTTATTCACTACCACTCCATCAAATATGTTACTGGAGCTATTCCATTGCTTGTGATAAAAATATTTCGCGGTCAGGCGATTGAGCTGTCCAAAGTACCAGTCAATCTGCTCGGTACTCATTTCATGCAATGAAGAAATATTCATGCCAAGATCAAATTTTCCAACCGGCATGAGCGCAAGTTGATGTGGCATTAGAAAAACGATTGAAGCGCGCTCCATCTCATCTCTTACTTCCTCGTATTTGGAGAAATGTCTAGCTTTGAAAACACGGCGCTCTTTGAAGACTGATGACAAATATCGCTCAGCTATATACAACGCAGGAGGAATGTCGACGAGTGTGACTTGCACATTTGGATTGATGGAAAGAATGACGTAGGCATTCCTACCATAACCGCCTCCAATTTCCAATACGGAATTAACATGTTCGAACGACACAGCATCATCGATTGAATAGTATTCGATTAGAGAATTTGCCAAGTCTTGTGACAGGTTGCGGCCATTCACCGGCACAAGAAGGGGGTTACCATCCAAAGGCTCCTCAATAATTTGACTATATCCCTTAACATCAATCGTCTTGAGATATTCCCACAGCAATAGCACGAAATACCTATAACTAAATTGATCGGTCGTCGGAAAATCGGGGTCATGAGCAATTGAAATTGCCATTGTGCTAGCGTGTTGCAGAACTTCAGGTGGAAGTAATTTTTCGACAGCTTGAATTTGCGGATCGCCTTCTTGTACCAGAAAATTGAAATAGTTGTTTCCAATTGTCCGCTTGAAATTAACATAACCAAAATTCAACAACTGGTCGTAATTCTTGGCAGCCAAAGCGTCCCAACATGCTGAAGCGGCATCACCAACATTTGTGCTTCCTGAGAAAAGCCCAAGGATACGAACAAGTTCATTGAATCCGTTTGTTCGTTCCACGCTATCGAGCACCTCTTGCCAATTCAGAGCGGCAGCAACCTCCTTGATTGATGCTTTGCCCCATTGCGTCTCTTGTTGAAGCATTAGCTTCTCATTATTTAATATATGAGCCCTCCGCTCCTGCTCCAAGAGACGCAGCGTGAGCGCCTGTTTCTCTTCCAATAAATCTCTAACTGTAGTCCGCAGCTCTGTCAAGCTCCCACGCAGCGCTCTTTTATCGCGAATGATTTCGGCTGCAAGTGTCCTAACGGCTTGAACGTCCTCCAATAAAAGAACGTTTTCGCGTTCAAGCTGCGCCAATTTCGACTGTTGCATATCTGCATACTGGTTCGCAATAGCAAGCTCAATACGGAGGCTGTCGTTTGCTTCATTCGACTCCTCTATATGCAACCTAAGACTCTCTATCTCCTGCTCTAGCTCTCCGATTTGAAGTTTCAGTTTCGCTTTATTGCTTTCAAGCTCCTGAGCCTCGGTTTTAAGCAAGCTTACCGCCTTGCGTGTTGCATCTATTTCCTGGGTAGCGTCATTCAGACTTTTTTCAAGAAGGTGTTTGCCCTGTTCAAGTAATGCATTGTCTTGTTCAAGTGTGACCTTGTCTTGTCGCAGAACTACTATATCTTGCCCAAGCAAGACTCCTGTCTGTTCAAGAATGATTTTGTCATGCTGAAGTAGCGCCATATTTTTCTCAAAGATGGCCTTGTTTTGCTCAAGAACGACGTTGTCTTGTTGAAGGACAGCCTTATCTTGTTGAAGGACGACGTTATCTTGTTGAAGGACGGCCTTGTCTTGTTGAAGAACAGTTTTGGCTTGCTCTAGTGCGTCATTGTCTTGCTCAAGAAGAGCTTTTTCTTGTTGCAGCAAGACCATATTTCGTTCGAGTTTTAGTCCGTTCTGCTCCAGCGCTTCAATTTCTTTCGCGTGCGTCAAACGACGCAATTCCACCGCAGCCAACTCCGAATGTAATATGGCAATAGTGTTCTGACCCCGCGCAATTGAGCTATAACCGCCTCTCAGTTCATTGGCAAGTGCGTTTCTGGCCAACTCAAGGGAATTAGTTTGAACCAGCAATGTCTCCTGCTCTGCCTTCAAAGCGCCAATCAGTGCTTGGGCAGACTGAATGTCGCGAAGTGCATTATGCAATCGGACTTGAAATAACCGGCTGGCCCTATAAGGGAGTAATATCTTCGCAACTCGCGGGGAAGACCATTTTATACATTTTCGAATCAAGCTTACAGCACGTATACTAAAACTTCTCGGCGCTACAATATTATGCGTATGCTCTGGGACTCCCTTAATGGGATCGACCCTTCTATCCTCTAAAGTACCTTCTGATAAGATTTCCAGATAAAACTTGGCCAGTCTCGGACTATTGGCAGTCACAGAAAGCCGCTGAGTTGCTCGACCCATAGCCGCTTTCGTGCCTTTATCATGCTTTAAATCCAGCAAAACTCGTTTGAATCCCGGCTTAAGAATACCCTTCAAGTCGGCGCAGACGCCATAGCGCTTCAAAAGCCAAAAATCGAATTTCACTTCATCATTGATGAGTACGGGCAAGCCGGCTTCCAGATAATCGGATATCCGCCCTGAATAACACGCCTCCAAATACGCAGGGCGATAGAATTTTAGATTTTGGCCAAACTCTGAACAGCCTCCTGAAATAATTCCAAAATCATAATCAGGCAAAATTTTGGCGAGTTCATCTATAGGCAGACTTTCATGTACATGCAAATAAGAAGAGAGTTTTTCAAGGGCTAGAAAATCCGCAAAATCCTTTTCGAAGTTGGCGTGTGGACTTCCTGCATGATCACGCCGGTAAGCCCAATGAGGAAATATGTGTAGGTGTATGCCATGATTGATCAGCCGATGAGCCAACCTTAAATAGCCACTGTCGTACATTCCTTGGGTTTCTAAGCTGAATGTTCCTACAGAAACGACATGAACTTCATCAGCAGGATATTTGCGCTCACGAACCATCGGTTGCGTGTGCCCGCAGTATTCTGGAAACAACACCAGATGCCTAGGTAACTTGAAATTGTCTATTTTTTCAGCTGATTTTATCTGCAAGTCTCGCGCGCAAAAACCGTCGGCAAGTGCCAGCGCTTCTCGTGTTGGCTCAAATCTCTCATGGCAATAGTCAAATAGTGACGGGGCAAAAACATCGTTAAGATCAATTACCACGGGAGACGGTTTGTCCCGACAGAACATCATGACGAATTCATCGATTGCACCCGAAAACACATGGGTGATATGGGGAGCTAATTGCTTGGCCATAGCATGTGCGTTTTGCGCAGACTCGGCTTCTATTGCGAAGTCAAAACAAGCCTCAGGATCAAACGGTGTCCACTTATAATAAATAAGGCCAACGGCCCAACCAAGCTGACGCAACCCATACGCCATCTTAAGCTCGCGTGGCCTTAGCTGAGAAGTAACAAATAGGAGCGACTGGGGCCGCTCCAGTACGGCCTTAGCAGTCACGTGTTGCTCAGCAAATGGCAAGGAAATTCCCATGATCTACCCCGTCTAAAATCTTATCAGGCATCTGCCACTTGCTCTTCCAGAGCGCATGCTTTCAATTGCATTGTTGATATCTGAAAGCACAAAGCGCTCAGTGATCAACTCGCGTAGCTTGATACGCCCCGCCTGAAACAATTGGTGGTAGCGCGGAATGTCCATATGAGGAATGGCTTCGCCGCCTTGTGATCCACTCAATTGCTTGCCGAAATGCAACGGCAAAGAATAGATCGAAATATTGTTGCCTTTCTTTGGCACGCCGACAAGTGTGACGCGCCCCTGCGCCTTCGTCATGCCATAGCCGAGCTCGATAATCTTCGGATTGCCCGTATTATCGATAAAACAGTCCAAGCCTTGCGCGCCGATGATGCTGCGAATGGCCTGCTCGGCATCCTCGGTGCTCGCATTGATGAGATGCGTGGCGCCCATCTTTCGCGCCAAATCAAGCCTGCCATCGTAAAGGTCTACCGCGATGACAGGGTAAGCTGAAACCAGGGACGCGGCCTGCACGATATTAAGGCCGACCCCGCCTGCGCCGAACACCACAACGGATTCACCGATACGCAGCTTGGCGTTATTCTCTACCACGCCAAAACCCGTTGTCACAGCACAACCGAACAGCGCTGCAACTTCCAGATCGCTGCCTTCAGGCATTGCCGTCAAACGGTTCTCAGCGACAATCGCATACTCGTTGAACGTTGCAATCCACCCGGCATTGAGCTTATTTCCTTTCCAACGATAGTTCGGCGGCGCGCCTTCGATGCCTAAGCCCTTGCGCCAATGCATGACAACGGTATCACCAGGCTTGACATGCTTTACACCCGGGCCAATCTCCATGACCGTGCCGGAAGCTTCATGGCCAAGCAAGTGTGGCAAAAATTTGTCCTCGCCCTTTGCGCCGTCAATTTCACCAATCTGAGAGCCGCATATGCCGCTGAAGTGCACCTTGACGAGCACTTGGCCGACCTCGAGCGTTTCAGGAAGTTCGATATCATCCACGACCAGCGGTTTGCGCTGTTCAACCAGGATGGCCGCTTTCATTTTTCTTGGAATAGCCACGGCTTACCTCATTCGAAATAGATAAGGGAATGATCCCCGGTATAACCAGTATGCTTGAACCACCAGTCCCATTCTTCGGGCGTATTGAACGCTTCGCAAGTGACTTGCCAATACAGCAAGTTGGCTTTCTCTTCCTCGGTACGATAAGACTCTACGCAAATGTACTTGTCCTTCTTCCCTACGCGTTCGATTTCGCGCAAGGCCTTGTCCAGGTCATAGCAATGCAGGTTGTGCAGCGTGGTGATCGAGAAGACAAAGTCGAAGTGACCGTCAGGAAAAGGCAGCGATGTCGCGTTTCCAAGCTGTAACCGATCCCGAACCTCTTCTTTCGCATTGGCGATCGCATACTCGGAGATATCGATGCCATGAATTTCCAGGTCGGGCACGACCTTGGTAAAGTCATAGAGCAGGAAACCTTTGCCGCAACCCACGTCCAGAATTCGGTCCCCCGGTTTGATGCCGTACTGCTCCACCATGGCCCGCGCTACTTTTTCCCAACGGCCTTCCATGTAGCGATAGCCGCCGTAGCATATTTTGCGATCGCCATCCCAATAGTCGAACCCCCACTGTTTTGCCAACAAAGCAGCCTTCGCCTTGGGGTAGTCGGGATCATTGACACGGGCGAGATAGTCGCGCGTGGTGCTTTTGTGAATCACGGACATGAGATCAATGTATGCCATAGGAGATCGGTACGAGTGATTGGAAAAGGGTTTGTGCCTTGGCAAGTTGCTGGCGTTTGAGCGCAGATTCGTCCAGCGACGGATTGGCGAATTTTCGTCTGGCCATATGCACAGGCAGAAATACGTTCAGGGCAATGCAACACCACTTGATTTGATAGACCGGCCGCAGGAGTGCCGCGCGCATGCACAAAGCACTCGCGTCCGGAAAGTGCATCAGCGTAGCACTCACGAATTCATCAAAGTACGCGCCAGGAACTGGTACAGCAAGCTGAGCAAAAAAGTCGCCTGTCATTTTTGCAGGATCGTCCCAGCCTGCATATTCGAAGTCGAGAAAACGTATCGTCCCCTTGCTATCACGCAGCGCGTTGTGGAAACCGAAGTCTGATGGCGATACGCAACGTTGCTCTTGCGGTAATGCTTCGCTGATAGCCAATCCTGCGTCTTGAGCAGCATCCACGACCTCTGCTTCCAAGGCATGCCAGCGCCGCGACAGATTGTCGAGAAATTCAGCGGCTTCCATGTCGAAATCAGGATCAAGCGCGCCTTCTCGCAAACGCACGATGCGCTGCCCTACCAGCGCAAGATGGTCGCTCAAGGCAAAACAAGCTTCGGATGCTTCAGGCAAACTTTGCGCCGCTTGCATGCGTTGTGGACCATTGATGACGCGGAAGAAATGCGCCGCAGCGTCCAGTTCCGGCTGGGCAATTTGTCCAGGACTCAAGACTTCACCCGGAATGAAACGGTAGACCGCCAAACCTTCGAGCGCGTCCTGAGCAATTGGCTGCGGTACGGCGTCAGGAAATATGCTATTGGCATAACACGTGAAGTCGAATTCCGCCCGCAGGCGATCACGTTTGTCATCGACATGCCGGAAGTATTGCTTGACGACATAGCGTTCGCTGGCGGTCGCAACAAACCATGTGCGATTGTTACCGCCGTTGGCGAGCATCCGGATTTCGCGCACATCGGTCGATTGCCCAGCGCGCTCGAGCAGTGCGGCGATATTCGGAAGATTCATTGCAACGTACGAAGCCAACCGCCGAAGTGCGGCCAGCACTGCATGCTATCGATATCCGCCGGCAGCGTGGCAGTGTGGTGCGCCTCGGGATCGAAAAGCAGACGACGGGTTGTAGGCAGGAAACCATCCGCCAGCAGTATCTCTGGCAGATCGTCCACGAATACATCACATTCGAGTGCCGCAATACGCGCAATCTTTTCAGGCTTGGTCAGCTCGAAGAAAATTGCAGATTCGTCGACAAGCGGGTCCTTCCCCGACAATAAATGCCGCTCAATCCAGCTGCGTGCTGCGGCATGCAAATCGTATTGCGGGCCAAGAAAAGGATGTCGCGTCTTGTGGCTGACGATGCATAAAGTGTGACCAACGTCGAGGGCCGCACGTAGCGCTTCATGAAGCCCGGGATAGGCTTGTGCTTCGTCCATGCGGGCACCGTATACATAGCCCTGCATTGCCGTCCAGACATCTTCCTTGCCGACTGCGCGCAAATGGTCGCGCACAGCCAGTTTGTTGACTGCAGTTTCTTGCGGTACGACGCCTTGTTCGAGTGCTACTTTGTGAAACAGGGCGTCGTAACTGACAATGGTATTGTCAAAGTCCAGACCGATACGCATCGGAGTCTATCCCTTGAGCGCATTAACGACGGCCGTCGCCATATCGCCCGCCGTGAGCCCGTATTTGCGTCTGGCATATTCCTGGGAGCCGACTTCATGCATAAATTCATCCGGCGTGCCAAAAGCAAGCTGACGAACCGGCGCATTGACACGTGACCGCCATTCGGCCACCGCACTGCCAAGCCCACCGATGAGGCCATGCTCTTCGATGGTGGCAATAAGCTTGAATCGCGTTGCAGCGGCTGCCAGATAGTCGACGTCCAGCGGCTTGATCGAATGCATGCTCACCACTTCCGTTGATATGCCCTGTGCATTTAGCTGAGTAGCCGCTTCAAGGGTTTCCGCCATCAGGGTACCGGCGCATAGCAAGGCCACGTCCGAGCCGGGGCGAACGATGGCCACTTTGCCAATCGTCAGCGCAGGAACCTCGTTGAACACAACGGCTTCGCCCTTCTTGCCGATACGGATATAGACCGGCCCGTCTTGCTTCAAGGCTGCACGCATGCAGGCACGCAACTCGTTCGCATCACAGGGAGCGAGAACACTCATGCCAGGAAGCGTGCGCAGGATTGCCAGATCTTCCAGCGAGTGATGCGTCGGTCCAAGCTCCGCGTAAGACAAGCCAGAACCCGTGCCAACGATCGTAACAGGTACATGATGGTAACAAGCGTCAACGCGGATCTGCTCGAAGCATCGCGTCGTTGTAAAAGGCGTGATCGTATATACGACGGGGCGCAGACCGGAGAGTGCCATGCCCGCGGCAACGCCCATCATGTTGGCTTCGGCCACACCACAATTGTAAAAACGACGCTCATCGACCTTCTTGAAATTGTCGAAGAGCTTGTTGCCTATGTCGCCGGACAGCATGATGACACGGGCATCCTGACTCGCCAGTTTGGTTACTTCGTCTGCAAAGGCGTTTCTCATGCTGCGACTCCCAGCTCAATCTTGGCCTTTGCGACCTCTTCCGCCGTGGGAATGCGGTAGTGCCAATTGTTATCATCTTCCATGAAGGAAACGCCCTTGCCTTTGACGGTATGCGCAATGATTGCGGTGGGGCGCTCGCCCCCCAAGGCGAACCTTGCAAAAGCATCGAGCAAGGCGTTCATGTCGTGTCCGTCCACCTCGACTGCATTCCAGCCAAATGCACGCCACTTCTCTGCCAAGGGAGCCAGTGCGAGCACTTCTTCGCTGCGTCCGGTAGCCTGCCATTTGTTGAAGTCAACGACGACGCAGAGGTCACTGACTTTCTGTGAAGCAGCAAGCATCGCCGACTCCCAGACTGATCCTTCATTGCACTCGCCGTCGCTGAGGACCGCATAGACTTTGTAGCGCTGTTGCTGCACGCGTGCCGCAAGCGCCATTCCCAGACCGATCGGCAAGCCGTGGCCCAGCGAGCCCGTGGCTGCTTCGATGCCAGCCAGGTGATCCGGCGTCGGCGGGTGCTCCGCGAAAACGCCACCGTCTACGCCGTAGTTGTCCAACCATGCTTCCGGATAGAAGCCACGCATGGCGAGCACCTGGAACAGGGCCGGGGCTCCGTGCCCCTTGCTCAGAATGAAACGGTCGCGCTCAATTGCGCGCGGGTTCTGAATGTCAACGCGCAGTACCTCGAAGTAAAGCGCGGTAAGAATGTCCACGCACGACAGGCACGAGCCCAAGTGAGGCGTACCTGTGCGTGATGAGGTTTCAATAATGCGCGCTCTCAATACGCGGGCACGCCCTTCAAGCGCAGCGATATCAGCCATAGTCAGGATTTGTGAATGTAGTCGTAGGGGTGGTTCTTTAGCGCATCGAAGTTCTGGCGAACCCATTGCACACAGGCGTCAATACCTTGATCCAGGGAAATATGGTCACGCCAATCAAGCTCTTTACGCAACTTGCTGCTATCAAGATGATACGCAGAATCCTTGCCGAGTCGCTCGCCAACCACTTCGACATGGTCATCGAAATTGACCTCCAGACGCGAACATATTTTCGCCACGAGATCACGAATGGAGATCACCTCGTCCGTCGAGATGTGGTAAGTATCGCCATCGCGACCATGCTGCGCGATTTTCCATGTCGCTTCCGATACGTCGCGCATGTGAATGAATGAGCGCGTCGATGAACCTCCACCATGTAACTGGAGTTTGCGTCCAAGCATGATGAACAGGATGGTACGGGGAATGATGCGGTACAACTGCTGACCAGGGCCATAGACGTTCGCCGCACGTGTCGTAACAACCGGAAAATTATAAGCGGCACGGAAGGTACGCAAACTCATATCCGCCGCAGCGCGAGAAACCGCGTAGGGTGTGCTTGGATTGAACGGAAAGTCCTCATTCACGAAACCAGAACAACTTCCGTAGACCTCGGGCGTAGATACGTGCACATAACGCTTGAGAAAATCCAGTTTGCGCAATTCATCGTGGAACTTTATGGTCGAGACCGCGTTGGTCATAAACCAGTCTCCCGGATGTTGCCAACTTTCACCCACCATGCTCTGCGCCGCGAAGTTCACCACATATTCCGGACGCACGTCCTTCAGCAATCCAGTAATGGCGGGCAAATCGTTGTTCAGGTCCAGCTGATGAAAGCTGAAATTCGAATGGTCTCGCCACTTGTATGGCAGCAAGGCGGGAATCGTTTCAGCAGAACGGCTGGTTCCAATAACATTCAGGCCCTGATCCAGCAAGAAATCGATGAAGCTGGCGCCGGAAAAAGAATTGCTGCCTACAACAAATACGGTTTGCATCCGGGTCAGCTCTCTTGATTGGACTGGGGTCGATTTGCGTGAAGCCATTGCATGAGCATATGGCCGACAACAAGTTGCAAATCTTCGGATATCTGCATGTCATCCACCGCGAAATGTATGGGGATATCAGCAAGCGCTTTGCTCTTGCCGCCCGAATAGCCAAGAATGGCGCACGACTTCACGCTCATCTTCCTTGCCTGCTCAAGCACAGCCAAAATATTGGGTGAATTGCCGCTACCCGACAACACGATGAGCAAATCGCCCGCAGAGGCTTGCACGGCAAGTTGTTCGGAATAGATATGCTCGTATCCGACGTCGTTGGCGAGACACGTCAGGACAGCGGGATTGGCTGAAAGTGCAGAGACGCGCAAACCACCACCGGTACGCTTGGCGATGCCATACAAGAAATCGTTTGCGAGATGAATCGCATTGCCGGCACTACCACCGTTGCCGCACAGGAATACCCTGGCGCCGGTTACCCAACAACGCTGCATCTCTAGCGCAAGTGCCTCGACCGGCGACCAGTTGGCTGTGGCAAGCACGGTAGACAGGCGATCAGCATAACCGGAAAAAATTTCATTGGACCCCATGCTCACTCCTGTTTTCCTCACGCGGCAAGCACAGTCTGCTGCATCCATTTGAGATTGTAAAAACGGTCTTCGTCCTTCAAGGAGCCCGTACGGAATCTCTCAATGATCTCGCGCACGGCATCGTCGACGGACTTTTTCGGCCGGAAGCCGGTGGCAAGCAACTTGTCGGAATTGACCCGGTACGAACGTGGATCGTTTGATTCGGTGACGATGACATCGACAGGAATATACCTGGTGACAATGTTGGCGATATCCAGGATGGATATATTTTCGAAGCCGGCATTGTAGATACCTGTGACTTGGGGGTGCTCAATCAGGAAGAGATAGAGATCGGTAATGTCGTCGATATGAATGTTGGGGCGGGTTTGCGCGCCACCGAATACTGTAATGCGCCCCTTCGACAAGGCCTGCATTGTCAGCATGTTCACCGATACATCCAGACGCATGCGAGGAGAAAGCCCGCACACCGTCGCAGGCCGCACGATCTGTACGGTCATGTCATCGCCATAGCTGAGCAGCACCCGCTCAGAAACCATCTTGGTCTTGTTGTATTCGGATATGGGCTTGAGTTCAAGCTCTTCCGTAACCTGTGGCTCATCCTTGACACCATAGACGCTGCCTGAAGAAGCGAAGATGAAGTGCTTTATGCCCAAACGCTTGGCCTTGTCAGCCAGTTGCATCGTTGCCAGCGCACTGACTTCCCAGGTGAGCTGAGGGTTGAGATCGCCGCACGGATCATTGGCGATCGATGACAAATGAATTATGCAGTCAACCCCCGCCAGCGGAATCGATTCTATGTTGCGCACATCGCCCTTGACGACTTGCAGATTCTCATGCGGTTCATGATAGTTGCCGAACCACTGTGTATCAAACGCTATGACTTCATAGCCCTTGTTCAGCAACTTTGGCACCAACACATGCCCTTTATAACCGCAACCACCTGTTACGAGAATTTTCATGATTTTCACAAGTAAAAATGACTAACAGCAAGTTACGCAGTGCAAACGCGGAATAGCCGCAATCTGCAATACGGTCACCCACGCTCTCTCATCAAACCCAACAAATATTCTCCATATCCGCTCTTTCGCAAAGGCCTGGCAAGCTCTTCCAACTGGGAGTTTCCGATCCATCCATTCCGCCAGCATATTTCTTCCGGGCTACATATCTTGAGCCCCTGGCGCTTCTCCAAAGTCTGGATGAACTGACTCGCCTCTATGAGGCTATCATGGGTGCCTGTATCCAACCAAGCATCGCCCCGCCCCATCAATTGTACATTGAGTTGCCCCCGCTCCAGATAGGCGCGATTGACATCGGTAATCTCGAGTTCGCCACGCGCTGAAGGCTTGAGGTCTCGCGCGATCGCAACTACCTGCGCATCGTAGAAATACAGGCCAGTCACCGCATTCCGGCTGCGTGGCGCAGCGGGCTTTTCTTCGATGCTGATGGCCCTACCGTCGCTATCGAACTCGATCACGCCATAGCGCTCGGGATCTTTCACGGGATATGCAAAAACTGTCGCCCCCGCTTCACGTGCCGCGGCGATACGCAGCCTCGACATCAACTCGGTGCCATAAAATATATTGTCTCCGAGTACAAGGACGGAAGGCCCTCCTTGCAGAAAATCCGCGCCTATCGTAAATGCCTGCGCCAATCCATCCGGGCGCGGCTGAACGGCATATTCAAGCTTGATACCCCAGGCGCTGCCGTCGCCCAGTAATTGCCGAAATCGTGGCGTGTCCTCGGGTGTGGATATGATCAATATCTCGCGCACCCCCGCCAGCAAAAGCACGCTGAGCGGATAATAAATCATTGGTTTGTCATACACCGGCAAAAGCTGTTTTGAAACAGCAAGCGTGACGGGATGAAGCCTTGTGCCCGAGCCACCAGCCAGAATGATGCCTTTGCGTGTCGATGAGTTCATGATGACTGCCTAGCCCAGAAGTTCGTCAATCAGACGTGCAACCCCGTTCTGCCATGGGTGCACTTGCAGATCAAACGTTTCGGAAAAATGATGCGTGTTCAGACGCGAATTAAGGGGTCTGTGTGCGGCACTGCGATAGGCTGCAGAACTTATCGCGTTAACGGTCTTCAACTTCAAAGGATGACCCGATGCGCGCGCGCGCGCAACAACGAATTGCGCGTATTCGTACCAAGAGGTTTCGCCCGCGGCAGCACAATGAAAAGTTCCTGAGATATCGGTGCGATTATATGACATGCGGATGGCATGCGCAGTCACATCGGCGAGAAACTCAGCCCCCGTCGGTGCGCCTATCTGATCGTCAATGACGTCCAATGTTTCCCGCTCACCTGCCAGGCGCAGAATGGTTTTGGCGAAATTGCTGCCGCGAGCGCCGTAAACCCAACTCGTGCGAAAAATAAGATGACGACAAGCAGTCGCTGCGATGCGTTGTTCGCCTTCGAGTTTGGTACGGCCATAGACGCTGAGCGGGCCGGTGCAATCGCTTTCTCGCCACGGCGTATTGCCACTGCCATCGAATACATAGTCGGTAGAGTAATGCACAAGCAGAATGCCGAGCTTATGGGACACTTCGGCAAGCACTCCAGGAGCATACGTATTGATGGCGTGAGCGATATCAGGCTGGCCTTCGGCTTGATCAACAGCAGTGTAGGCCGCCGCGTTGACTATGACATTCGGTTGCACCACGTGTATCGTTTGCGCCAGACCTGCAGGATCGGTGAAGTCGCCACAGAAGTCGGTACTGTCAGCATCCAGAGCGACGAGCTCGCCTAGCGGCGCGAGGGAGCGTTGCAGCTCCCAGCCTACTTGTCCGTTTTTACCCAGCAACAATATCTTCATGGCGGGGCCGTGCGATCTGCGTAGTTCTTTGCCATCCAATCCCGATAGGCCCCGCTTTGCACGTTATCTACCCACTCCTGATTGTCGAGGTACCACCGCACGGTTTTGTGGATGCCGGTTTCAAATGTTTCGGCCGGTCGCCAGCCCAGTTCGCGCTCGATCTTGCGCGCATCGATAGCGTAACGACGATCGTGGCCCGGTCGGTCTTGCACATACGTGATGAGACGAGAGTATGAGCCTGCTGCATCGGGCCGCAGCTCATCAAGCAAGGCACATATCGTATTTACGATATCGAGATTAGGCTTCTCATTCCAGCCCCCGACGTTATACACCTCGCCGACCTTACCCTCGGCGAGCACCGCACGAATGGCGCTGCAATGATCGGCAACATAGAGCCAATCCCGAATCTGTTGTCCATCGCCGTAAACCGGCAAGGGCTTGCCCGCAAGCGCATTGATGATCATGAGCGGAATCAGCTTTTCGGGGAAGTGATAGGGCCCGTAATTGTTGGAGCAATTGCTGATGGTGGTTGGCAGCCCGTAAGTGTGATGCCATGCGCGTACCAGATGATCCGAAGCAGCCTTGCTCGCCGAATAAGGGCTGTTTGGCTCGTAAACGCGGGTCTCGGCAAATGGGGGTTCGCCGGAAAGCAGTGAGCCGTAGACTTCATCCGTACTCACGTGGTGGAAACGGAATTTCTCCTTCGAAATCGCATCGAGACCTTGCCAGTAGGCGCGAGCCGATTCCAGCAACGAGAAAGTGCCGGTCACGTTGGTACGAATAAATTCTGCCGGCCCATGAATTGAGCGATCGACATGGCTCTCCGCGGCAAAATGCACAACTGCGCGCGGCTTGTGACGAACCATCAGAGAGCCAAGCAGAGCACCATCGCAAATATCGCCGTGCACGAATATGTGTCGCGGATCGCAGTCCAGCGACATGAGTGTCCGGAGATTGCCAGCGTAGGTCAGCGCGTCGACATTCACTACTGGTTCGCCGACATTCTCGATCCAGTCGAGCACAAAGTTTGCGCCAATGAAACCCGCCCCGCCTGTCACGAGAATGGTCATTGTGTTGCCTGTCCGCAGAGGAGCACTGCCAGGCGCAGATCAGTAGCGTGACGCGATCCCATGGTGCCTAAAACAGCTTCAACGCCATGCGTCCGGTATTTCGGTATGACATGCTTTGCGGCAAAGCTCCCTCGAGCAACGCCGTTCGCAAGCAGAAATTCATAAAGCATAATATTCACGGTACCAGGCCACAAAGCGGGACACTCCATCTTTGATGTCCGTTGATGGCGAAAATCCTGTCCACTCCTTGAGGGCCTGCGTGTCAGCGTAAGTCGCAGGAACATCCCCGTCCTGCATGGGCAGGAAATTTTTCATCGCCGCAATGCCAACGGCATCCTCAATCGCCTCAATGAAATCCATCAAGTCGATCGAATCATTGTTGCCGATGTTGAATACCCGATACGGCGCTTGGGAACGGCCTGCATTGGGTTGCAGGGGATCGAAGTCACGGTCTGGTTCGGCGGGGCGATCTAACACGCGCAACACGCCTTCGACAATGTCATCGATGTAGGTGAAGTCGCGCTTCATCCTGCCATGATTGAAGACGTCAATCGTGCGCCCCTCAAGAATGGCGCTCGTAAAGAGAAATGGCGCCATATCGGGACGCCCCCAAGGTCCATACACCGTGAAGAAACGCAAACCCGTGGTAGGCAAGCCGTATAGATGACTGTAGGTATGCGCCATCAATTCATTGGCTTTTTTGGTGGCCGCATAAAGACTGACAGGGTGATCAACGCTGTCTGCTTCGGAGAAAGGCATCTTCGCGTTGCCACCGTAAACGCTCGAGCTCGAGGCATACACCAGATGTTGAATCTTGTTGTGTCTGCAACCTTCGAGAATATTGATGAATCCGACAAGATTGCTGTCCACATATGCATGCGGATTTTGGATCGAGTAACGCACACCGGCCTGCGCAGCAAGGTGAACGACCCGATCAAAACGCTCTGCCTCAAACAGAGATGTCATGCCCTCACGATCAGCCAGATCACGTTTTACAAAACGGAAAGAGGGGCAAGGCTCCAGATGTTGGAGGCGATCGTGCTTGAGTTGAGGACTGTAGTAATCGTTAAGGTTGTCGACTCCCACAACAATGTCACCACGGGCGAGCAGGCGCTCGCAAACATGCATGCCAATAAATCCGGCTGCGCCGGTGACAAGTATCTTCATGGAATTTCTTTTGTCTCTTCAGCCTACGGGAATGCGAAATACTATATCGCATCGACTGTGCTTATACCTGCGGTTCGGCCTCGGGGCGGATTTCCGCTTTGGAGGAGTTTGCCGGGATGTCCCCAGCTCGAAAATAAACTTCCAAAAAAAATAGTGGTGCCCAAGCAACCAATAGATAGAACGGCCCTTCAGCAGGCCGCAACTGTGCGGCGCCTGCAAGCGGAAGGAGCCAGAAAAGGTTGATCAGTACCACCGTAACAGTGACCCGTCGATGACTGCGAAAACGCTTTGCCGCACGCTGATAAGCATGGCTGCAATGCGCTTCGTACCAGCGTTGCTTGGTCAACATTCGACGAAGTAAGGTAAAAGTCGCATCGACGACGAACACACCGGGCAGAATCAACCAGGGCCATAGGGTTGTCTGCAGTGTAAACATGGCATGCAACGCAATGACAGCGTAAATCAACCCCAAGAAGCCACTACCAGCGTCTCCCATGAATAGCTTTGCGGGCGGCCAGTTGAGAAAAGCAAATCCCGTGCAGACCGCTGCCAATAGGAGTGCCTCAATCTCCCTTCCGCCAGCGATCCGGATCATCAACGCGCCGGCCAGGGCCAAGAAAATTGCCTCCGATATTGCCAGTCCGTCAATTCCGTCCATGAAGTTATAAAGATTGATACTCCACACAAGCACAATCACACCCAAGATATATCCGAAGGTCCTCCAGTGCACATGCTCGACATCCACCAAAGGGATCACCTGCCCGCTCAAAGCAGCCAAAGCTATTACGGCGGCGACAAAGTGCCAAAAAAGTTTGACGAGAATCGTCAGATGCCCACGATCATCTAGAAAGCCTGTCAGCGCAACAATGAAGCCGCCGACGGCCAACGCGAAATTGAAAGAAAGTTCGGAATTGTCCAGAAAATCCAATATCAATAATCCGGCAAGAAAACTGAAGACGAAAGCCACACCGCCGCCACGCGGTGTCGGAACCACATGAGAACTTCTTGCATTTGGCATATCGAGCATCGCGCGTGACAATGCGTAACGACGCATTACAGCAGAGCCCGCCCAGGAAATCAGGAAACTAACTAGCAGCACAATTATTTGTTCGATCGACATGACAGTTTGACCGTTTCCCTTGCAAACTTCTAACTGGGCCTACCGCGTCGCCTCACACAGCACCCGATGCAATACGGCAGCGGTTTCATGCATGGCTGCAGCACCCAGAGTGGGATGAATCAGAAAACACAGACTTGTTACCGCCAGCTCGACAGCGGTGGGAAGCGGCTGCGCCGGCTGCCAGCCTCTGTCAGTAAAAGCTTTCTCGCGATAGATTTCACCGCAGGACCCCACCGAGCAAGGCACGCCCGAGCTTTCAACCTCTTGCATGATACGGTCTCTCGACCAATTGTGCTTTAGGGCAGCCGGTTCAATGAACGCATAGAATTTATACCATGCATGTTGCATATGCACGAAGGGTGCGGGAATTCGTAGACCGGGCGTGTTGGCAAGTGCCGTTCTCAGCGTTTCCGCATTTGCACGCCGGCGCGCACTCCATTCAGGAAGACGGCGCAGTTGAATTCTGCCCAATACAGCTTGCATCTCTGTCATGCGCCAATTGGTACCGAACGACTCGGTCAACCAGCGAAAGCCGGGTACATGCTCACGACGATAGACCGCGTCGAAACTGCGGCCTATATCCTTGAAGGACCAAGCGCATTTCCATACGTTTTCATCATCCATGGCAAGCAAGCCACCTTCGCCGCCCGTGGTCATGACTTTGTCCTGGCAAAAAGAGAAAGCCGCAGCATGACCAAACGCACCAACAGGACGGCCTTTGTAGAAAGCACCATGGGCCTGTGCGCAATCTTCGATCACGACCAAGCCATGCTCTACTGACAGTGCCATGATTGCGTCCATGTCGCACGGCCATCCTGCAAGATGTACGGCCACGATGGCACGGGTGCGGGGTGTGAGCACAGCCTCGATACTGGCAGCTGTCATGCACTGGCTGTCGCGGTCGACATCGGCAACCACCGGAACCGCGCCACACATGACTGCGCAACTAGCCGAAGCAATATAGGTCCGGCTCGGTACAATCACTTCGTCACCAGCACCTATGCCAAACGCATGAAGCGCCAACTCCAACGCCACCGTGCCATTAGCCACGGCAATTGCATGGCGGCGGCCGAGATAATCGGCGTACTCGCGCTCGAACAAACGCCCCTCTTCGCCGGTCCAGTAGTTGACTTTGCCAGAACGCAGCACCGCCGCCACAGCAGCAACCTGCTCTTCGTCATAGAAAGGCCAAGGTGCCGACAATGCATGCCGCACGGCATCTGCAGTTAATTCATTCGTCATTCTCATCCTGCCATCCCGCCGCTCGTGCACAAATGGTGCGTGCGGGCACGCCAGCAACTGTTTCATTTGGCGGCACATTACCAATTACGGTGGCGCCGGCGCCCACGAGTGACCACGCACCTACAAGGACTCCCGGCACCAGAGTACTGGATGCCCCCAGTTCAACACCTTCCTCCAACCGTACTGCACCACACAGACAAACATTCGGTGCTAATGTCGCGAAGTCCGCCAAGCGACAGTCATGCGAGACGATGGCAGCCGTGTTGACAATAACGTGCCTACCGACTGTGACATTGGTCGTCAAGACGGCGCCAGCGCTGATCATCGAACCATCGCCGACAATGACATCGGTCCCGATTTGCGCCGAAGGATGTACCAGCGTGGCAAAGCGCCGCACGCCTATCTTTTCCAGAGAGTGCACGACTTTACGGCGCATAGCAGACGCACCGATCGCGACAACTACGCTGCAATCGCGCCCTTTCAGCCAGGCTGTCGTACCCAGCACGGGATGGCCTCCGACCTGCTTTGATTCGATGTTGTCATCTACGAAGCCCAATACATTCCAAAGCGACGCATACGCATTGATGGCCGCAACGCATTGCAGAAGTTCCCGTCCGTGCCCGCCAACACCCACGATTACAAGATCCTTCATGGCTTCTCCTGCGTGCTGCCAGTAAATTCCGGCATGGTCACGTGCCCCTTGGCGCTGACACCTTTATCGCAAAAAATTCCACGCGCGGTCATCACAAGAATCTTGATATCCAGTAGAAAAGAGCGATTGTCGACGTACCACACGTCCAGCTCCAGACGTTCTTCCCACGAAAGCGCATTTCTGCCATTCACCTGCGCCCAACCGGTAATGCCGGGCCGCACTTCGTGCCGTCGCGCCTGACGCGAAGAGTAACGCGCAAGGTATTGCATCAGCAACGGGCGTGGACCGACCAGACTCATGTCGCCCTTCAGCACATTCCACAACTGCGGAAGCTCGTCGAGGCTCAGACTTCGCAAGCGCGCTCCAAATGCCCCTAAACGAATATCGTCAGGCAGCAGCTCACCTTGCTCGTTGCGCGCATCACTCATCGACCGAAATTTGCATAGCATAAAAGACTTGCCGTGCAGCCCTGGGCGCAGCTGTCGAAAAAACACGGGTGAGCCCAAACGCACGCGGATTAGAACCGCGAGCAGCAGCAACAGAGGTAACGCCAGAATCAGCATAAGCAGCGCCATCAGGAAATCGTATGCGCGTTTCATAAGCTCTGATCCAGGCTAGCCAGCACGTATTCGGCCAATCGGTTAGTAACTTCCTCGGCCGAAAATTGATTCAACGCTCTCTTGAGCGCATTGTTGCCGAGAACCATGCGCTGCGAGCTCGATTCAAGCATGAGTTGCATACAAGCCAGAATCTCTTCTACATCGCCAGGCGCGTGCAACACGCCCGTACTTCCATCGAGTACCGCTTCGACAATGCCATATATGCGTGAAGCGATGGTTGGAATGCCGCTTGCTGCTGCTTCGAGTACGGACGTGGGAAATCCCTCTCGATAGCTGGGAAGGCAAAACACATCTGCCGCTGCCATATAACGCTCGGGCGTATCGGTGTAACCGACGAAATGCAATTGATCACAGACTTCCGCACAAACAGCCTGCACTTGCGAGCGCATTTCCGTCTCGTCGGGACCGACTATCAACAGATGAGCAGATGACGACGAATGTGCAAGACGGGCAAAAGCTTGCGCGAGATCGATAATTCCTTTGTCATGATTGAGTCGGCCCACATATAGGAACAACAGGGCTTCTTCTGGCACAGCCAAGGTTCCACGAATCGCCGCACGCGTTTGCGGATCGGGTCTAAACCGCAGGGAGTCCACTCCACTGAGCGACCCGCTTCCCAACACCAAAGACTTGTCGGCACGTAGCACACCTTCAACAATCAGAAATTGTCGCTGTGGTTCGCCGTCGACAAGCACATGTGTAGCCAAGCCTGCCATAAGACGGTCAATCGACTTGAGCAGAATGCGTGCAAAGCCCGAGCGGGTGGCCCAAACCTGTCCGGTGAAAATGTGGATGCGCACGGGAACCCGCGCGATGAATGCTGCCAGCATAGACAGCAAGCCCGCTTTGGGCGTTATCGAAATGATCCCGCGAAAGCGCCCACAGGCAAAGTTTGCTACAAGCGCAACAAGCGCCCGCATGTCCGTCCACGGCCGAATGGGGCGGACGATGCTGACAATGCGCAACTGCGCGTTGATCCCCTCCCGCACTAGCAGATCCATATCTCCTGTGTTGGCGATAACTGTGAGATCGAACTGATCACCTAACTTGCGCAGGTGGCGCAGTAGAAATGCTTTGATTGTCATATCGCTTGACACAACCACTGCAAGTTTTCGGCGAGGCAAGGAGGGGAAAGTTTCCGTCACGTTGATACGGAATCACGCACGATCGCAAATTGCTTGGCAAGCGTATCCATTTCAGCGCCCGCACCATTCGCATGCGGCGGAAGACGCAGTGTTGCTGCAATTGCATCGCGCAAACAATTTACGCCGAACGCCATGATGGCCAGCGCGGCATAACCGAATTCGATATGACCAACAAAATGTCGGATCTGGAGCGACAGCATGGCACGGCGTGTCCGCAGGGTCTTCCGCCAGAGAAGGCTGTCACGAACCCGGTAGGCAAACAACACTTCGGGAATTGCAGCATACGTACTGCAGTGAGCAGCCCTTAATAGCAACTCCTGATCTTCGCAGAAATACGGCCCCGGCTGCGCATATCGATGCTTGCGAAACCATGCCGCACGCCCCATCCACGCGGGATGCGCCAGATGGATACCGCGCCACGACATGGCACATAGCTCGGCATGGGATTGTACGAATGGGATAACGCCTACAGGTTGATTGTCGTCGGCAATGCGCAGGCAGCGACAAGCTATCAGATCTAGTTGTGGGTCAGTTTGCAAGGCTGCTAGTTGCTTGGCAAATCGTTCCGGATAGGAGATGTCGTCTTGATCCATCCGTGCAATGAAATCACCACGGGCTGTATCAATTGCTTCGTTCAGCCGTGCTGCCAAACCCTTGTTGCGACCGTCACGCGTTACATGAATACGGTTGTCCGCCAGCAAGTCGGTTACTGTTTCAAGTGCATTGTCGGTAGAGCCATCATCAATGAGAAGCAGTTCCCAGTCAGTGACGGTCTGTATGAGTAGGGATTTCAACGCCGGGCGCAAGAATCGTCCGGCGTTGTATATCGGCATGGCAATGGAGATGCGAGGGATCACTTAAGCCTCGCTCTTCCAGTCTGCTACCACTTTCGCGGCAGACCAGGTTGCCACCAATCCTTCATCGATATCGATACGAGGACGCCAACCCGTGTCGTATGTCAATTTGGCCACACTTAATACATTGGCAGCAACATCGAAAGGGCGCGCAGGCTGGTGGTGAACTTCCAACGCAAGGCCATCCGCTGCAGCCAGAGGGCGCAGTCGATCAAGCAACATGACGTTGTCGTTGCCCTGCCCGGTGCCCGCGTTATAGACGTCACCTGTCCGTCCATGCAGCAAGACCGCAACGATAGCCCGCGCCAGATCATCGACGTGAATGTAGTCACGCACTGTCCCGCGTTCACCGAACACCGTCAGCGGCTGTCGTTGCAAAGCCGACTGGATTGCCGTGGCCACAAATCCCTGCCCGAGATTTCCAGATTGTCCTGGCCCATAGGGATTTCCAGGACGCACAACCATGAACGGCAAACTCGCCAGACGTTGATACATCTGACCATATTTTTCCAGCGCAAGCTTGGTAATGCCGTATGGGGAAACAGGATTGGTCGGGTGCTGTTCATCAATTGGCAGATAGAGCGGATTGCCATATACAGTTCCGCCCGAAGACACGAAAACAAATCGGCTTAGTGCATGCTCACTAGCAAGTTTGAGCAGGTCCACCGAAAACGGCAAATTGACCAGGACATCGTGCACCGGGTCCTCAAAGCTAGTCTTCGGCACCGAAGCATATGCCATATCGATAACTTCATCGCAGCTTGGCAATACCCTCATCAGCACTTCGTGCGAGCGCTCAGGCGGAGCACAAACGTAGTCGACGCCTGCCGGCAACTCTCGTACGGGATTGACGCTTCGGCCGAGAACCAGCACATGGCGCGAGCCTTCGACAAGCAAGGCTTGCACTACTGCCGTCCCTATGAACCCAGCCCCACCAATCAACAGACAACGTTTCATGTCTGACCTGGACTTTCCGCACTCAATGATTCACACCCGGCCCATTGCCCGATCAACATTTGACGAACAAACATTGCCCCGTTGGCAAACTCAGTAGCGGCACGCTATTCCTCGTCGCCCAGGCATCGTATGCATCCCGTTGTTCCTCGTGTCCCAACCAACCATAGTCATCAACAACAACGTATGCACCCGGCACCAACTTAGGCCAGAAATATTCGAGTGCGGCGATTTCTGGAGCCGCGCAATTCATGTCGAGGGACAGATAGGCAATTCGGTCAGCATCAACCAGCGGCAGCGTTTCTGGCACCGCTCCGCGGATGATGCGCACTTGTTGATGATCGGCAAATGTCTTGACAGCGTCTTCGTAGCATTGATCGTACATACCGCGCTGCCATGGCCCGGACCGTCCCGACTCATGCTGCCATTGCTTCAGCCGCGCAGCTTCGGTCTCACTCAGATATGCCTCAGAAAACCCTTCAAACGTATCGAGCAGGTAGAAAGCTGAAGGGGGCGTGGTATCGAGATAATCCAGAATGATTCGAGATAGAAAACCGCGATTCACACCGCACTCCACAAATGCACCACCGAGCTTCGCACCGTTGCTTGCGGCCCAGCACGCAACGTGAGCACGCCATTCTATTTTTGGATCAACCGCCAACCCCATGCGAACAGCATTTTTATAAGCTAGCTGAAACTTGGCGTCGGCAGTGTATGCCCCCCAATGATTGGTTGCCAGCCAATCCTGATGATATGAAGGGTTGAAGCTCGTTATTTCGGCACGGCCTGCGAGAAGCGCAAGAATGCGCTGCAGCGGGTAGGGCAAAGCATTGAACACTCTTCGTGGTCCGTTCTTCAACGACATAAATTACCTTATGAAATTGCAAACAGCTCTCGGCAAAGCACACGTCATATTCCCTGTCTCGGCTCCGCGAAATATTTCGACAAACGACCCATGACGTCCGCTTTGATTTCCGGCAACACCATGAAGGTCAAACCAGAAGAAATGAGCCAGACAAGCGCCAATTCGGGAACAAGCCATATCCCTGGAATTTTGTTGTGGCCGTCCGGAAGTATCAGGGCAAAACCCCCGCAAACAATATACGACACTAGCAACGGCAAACACAGCACGCGCCAGTACCAGACCAATAATTCGCCAGGCAGCAACCGAAGCAAGGAAACAACGCCACTTATCTGAACATATGCGAAATTGAAAAGCAGCCAGCCAGCTGCCGCGCCAACAACACCAAAGTGCAATGTCAGCAGGTAGAGGAGTGGGCCAACGATGGTTACACAAGCCACGTTCAGACGTAAAGTCAAACGAACCCATTGATGCGCCAATTGCAATCCGTATGGCAGCCAGACGGTAGCGCCCAGCAAAGCGCCAAGAGCCAGTGCAGTGAGAACCCAATGTCCATGTTCAGCTGTCTGCGAGTTTTGTGTCCAGAAATACAGAATTTCCTTTGAAAAACAAGCGATCACCATAGCTACCGGTGTCATGGCCAGCGCTGTCAGCTGCGAGCTTTTTCTGAATATGATCGCCAATGATGCAACGTCATGACTTTTTGCCAATATGACAAAAACTGGATATACGGCGTTGTAAATGGGAGAAGAAAATTTGTAGATCAAGGCGGCCATTGTCGATGCAAGCGTATAAATGCCGAATGCCTCAAGCGGCAACATGGCAGACAGAAGCACCTTGTCCAGTTGCCCCAGGATCATAGCGAGAAAGTTGATGCCCGCCACTCCGAAAGCGAAACGACCTGACATCCGTAGTCGATTCAAAGACCATGAGATTTTCTGTAGATCTGCATCCTGAACGTACAAAGCCTGCCGTACACTTAGCGAAAGAGCGATGACCGCCATAGCTGACGCGATTGCTTGCCAGATGAAGAAAGCCTCCAACTCCGGCGAAATCAACCAGAGAACCAGCGCAGCTCCTCCAAAACGAAGAGTAGCAATCGCGCTGTTGAGGTAGTTCAGCCTCACTTGTCGCTGCAGCGCGATCAGGCATCCACCACACAACGAACTCGGCCACTGCATCAGGAAGGCCACGCTCATCCAGCGAAGTGCTGTTGTCGCTTCAACGACGGTGACCGCCTTAGGCTTCAGCCAGTGCTCCGCCAGCCACGGCGCAAGAAGCCACAAAGCTCCAGCAACTAATACGGAGAGGCTCCAAAGCAGGGCCTGCAGGCTACGGACTAACTCAACAGCGGCATTGCGCTCCTCTCGCGTTGGATTGGCTGCGAGCGGAGCAAGCTCGCGCGATACCAGCGCGCTGATACCCCCATCCAGAATCGAGACAAAACTGGTCAATACCGCAAAAAAACCAATTAACCCATAGCCCTCTGCTCCGATGTAATGCAAATAAACTGGAACAAAGATAAAGCTTGCCAGTGCTGTCCAGACGCTGCCCAGAGCGTTCGCCAGGAGGTTGCGGGCAATCACTGCCTAGCCATCCATCCGGGCTCGCATGAAACGAGAGCCACGAAACGCCAGAGCAAGGATTAATTTGAGTGGCATCGTCAGTAGCATGACTGCTTGTTCGAGACAGTTGGCCCGGAAAAGGTACCCCTTCAACAGAGTCATAGGAACTGGCTGCGCGAGTTGCTGCAATACGGCCGCGAGCCCGGCGCCAAACAGAACCGCAGCGCCTTCGCTTGTGGCATGGATACGTTTATACAAGGCAACTTGCGGCACCGAGAGAAAAGGCCCTTTGCGCAATAGATCAAAAACAATCAGGTAATCATAAGGATAATCACGAAGCATCAAGCCTCTCAAGGCTTCGCGCCTGAATACGGCGTAAATCGGGTTGGCCTTGCCGTTACCTTCAAATTGGAGAAAATACTTCAGACGCCTCGCAAGCACGCCTCCATCGTATGAGAAGGTCGCCGCATTGGCAGGATGTTTCATCGGCATGCCAGACGGATCAATATGCTGCAAACGCCCATACGCAGCAATTGCATCGGCACGCGACGTCAAGCTGTGCATGAGCTCGTCAATCCAGTCGGCATCCCAACAGTCGTCGCAAGCTGCCCACATGAAATACTGGCCCTTTGCCTCTTCAAGCACGAACTGGAAATTACCCATCGCACCAAGATTGGCGCCCTGCCGCACGTAACGTACTCTGCTGTCGGCCGCTGCGGCGGCCTGGCAGATGTCTTGCGTACGATCAGTGGAGGCGTTATCTGATATGACAACTTCGAGGTTATTCCACGTCTGGCTCAAAAGGCATTCGAGTGCCGTCGCGAGATAGCGCTCCCCGTTGTAAACCGGCAGTCCTATGCTGACGAGCTCCTGCGGAATGGACGGCACAGAACGACTCAAGCCACGCGCTTCAGGAAGCCATCGGGGGCGACCGTGATCAGGAGTTTATTTTCTATTTCCTTATCGATAACGAACTCGTCGTGCGTCTTGAGAAATTCAAAGACAGCGGTCTTTGGGTTGTTACCCACACCCCAAGGACGATCCGGATACATGTCATCCGGCAAGTCCTCCACCAGCGTATCAAATACGACGCAATAGCTGCCCACAGCAGTCAGATCTGCGTAGGCCTTGAGTTCTTCCAGCACATGCTCGTGCGTATGGTTAGAATCAAGACACACTAAGATGCGCTGATAGTCCTTGGCGTATTCGCGTACCTTCGCCACCACATCCGGAGCAACAGAGGAGCCTTGCATCATGTCTATACGATGTGACATCGGATGCGCCTCAATGGCTGCGCGATTGTGCGGGCGAATGTCGATATCGAGACCCAGTACTCGGCGTTTGCAGGCTTTCGGGTCCAGCGGCACCCCTTTCTCGACGGCCTCACAATAATCGATGAGCGCCAATATTGAAGCGCTCATGATCAAAGAGCCGCCATGCGCAATACCAGTTTCGATGATGAGATCAGGGCGAACGCTCCAGATCAGTTCCTGCATGCCCACGATGTCCTGAGGGTACTGAATGATAGGGCGTGACAACCAGTTGAAATTGTATGAATACTTTGGTTGCGTGCTGGCACGTACGAACTCCTTTGCGGCCATCTCAATCTCGGCGCCAGGATAATCGGCAATGCGCTCGCGACATTCTTCGAAATGGGCCTGCGCCTTGTTAATGTTTTGCATCATTGCTTCCTCAGACTCATGAATTTGTGTGAATCGCCCCAGAACGCCATAGGTTCGTAATCGGGATAGGGATAATGACCCAATATGGGCCGGATATTCGCGCCGCGCTCGGCAATATGCTGTTCGACCAAACGCCTTACAGAAATGGGCTCACCGCTGCAGATATTGAAGATACCTTCCACATCCGTATTGCATACCAATTCGGCAAGCCGCTCCGCGACTTCACTTACCGGCAGGAAATCACGCAGTTGCTCGCCGCCCGACATCCGGAATTCCTCGTCGCCAGCTTCAATTGCCCGATCCAGTTGAGCAAGCAGACTGTTGGGGTTTTGTCCCTTGCCAAACATGTAGAACAGACGCGCCCATTGCAGGCGAAACGGTTTGACCTGTTGCAGGGCTTGCAGATGCCTGCGCAAACCGTCCTTGGCCAAGGCATATGGATTCCCCGGCCGTGTCTGCAAGGCCTCGTCGAGGCAACCACTCTGCATGCCGTATTCGAAGCAGGTACCGGTCACCAACACCTGTGGCAAGCCCGCTTCGACCAGTGTCCTGATGAATCTAAAATCAGCAGGCAGATTTTGGTCGATGTGAAACAGTGATTTGTAGTTTGGCAATCCGGGCCAAGCGAGATGCACCAGTGCGTCGTGCTGACTGAACGCTTCGATCTGGGCATGCGGCAGCGTCGCATGCAGATCCGTCGCGAGAAACTGGACTCGAGAAAACCACGGCATGCTACGTGCCTTGCTTTCGTCGCGTGCGACGGTGGTGACCTGATGGCCGTGCGCCAACAAGCTAGCTGTCAAATGACGTCCGACAAACCCCGTCGCGCCCGTAACCAGCACTTTCATTTGAGCGTCACCAGGCGTGGCACTGCGACAACAAATTCACCACCCCATTCGCGTATGTAAGCATGGCTGCTCATCACTTCGGCGGCGATGTTCCAAGGCAGAATCAATATGACATCCGGTTTTCGTTCACGTAGCACATCCGGAGACAAGATGGGAATGCGACTACCCGGCATGTACCTCCCCTGTTTGGATGGTGCCGCATCGCACACATACGGCAGCAGATCGGGACGCACCCCGGCAAAGTTCAGCAGGGTGTTGCCCTTGGCTGCGGCACCATAAGCCGCAACACGCTTGCCAACGCGCTTCTGCTCGATGAGAAACGCCAGCAAGCCATCCTTGACCGCTTCGGCCTTCGCCTGGAAAGCACGATAAGTCTGGGCGCTACGCAACCCCGCACTTTCTTCCGCGCCGAGCACCCTGCCTACGCTATCTGCGGTGCGGCGCATGTCATCATCATGACAGCCATAAACTCGCAGACTGCCACCATGGGTGGGTAATTCATCGACGTCAAAGACACGCAACCCGCTCGCGGCGAAAATCCTGCTTACCGCATACAGCGACAGATAAGAAAAGTGCTCGTGGTAAACGGTGTCGAATTGTGTATGTTCGATAAGTTGCCTGAGATGTGGAAATTCCAGCGTGACAGTGCCACCTGGTTTGAGGACTGCCTTGATGCCTGCCGTGAAATCATTGATATCTGGCACATGCGCGTACACGTTGTTACCGATCACGAGATCGGCTTGCTTGCCTTGTCGCGCAAGACTCTCACCCAACGCTTCCCCGAAAAATTCCCGCAAGACCGGCACGCCCAACGCTTCAGCAGCATCAGCAGTACTGTCTGTCGGCTCGATACCCAGACACGGCACACCTGCAGCAACGAAGTTCTTGAGTAGATAACCATCATTGGATGCCAGTTCGATGACAAAACTTCCGGCATTCAATCCAAGGCGTCCGGAAATGCCATTGACATATTTTGCCGCATGCTCAAGCCAACTCGTCGATACGGACGAAAAGTAAGCGTAATCGCGACTGAAAAGCTCATCGGCCCGCGCATAGTCCTCGGTCTGCACCAACCAGCATTGAGTACAGGTTTGGAGCCTGAGTGGAAAGTACTGCTCTGGCGCCGCCAACTCGAGTTCTGCCAGATAGGCGTTCGACGGCGGAGCCGTACCCAGATCCAGGAAAACTTCTGCCAGCCCAGTGCCGCAATGCCTGCATTTCATAAAACAATTCCTGAAAAACCATGAGTAATCAGTGGGTGGGAAAGGTCGCGTTGCGATATGTCCGCTACCGGCAGGGGCCAATCCAGATTCAGCGCCGGATCGTCGAACATGACCCCCCCTTCAGCATCGGGGGCATAGGCGGCGGTATGCAGATAGAGTAATTCGCTATCCGGCTCCAAAGCCTGAAAGCCATGCGCACAGCCTTCTGGAATTACCAGCATGCGCGCGCTTTCCGCACTCAGCTCTTCTGCATGCCACTGCAGAAAAGTAGACGACTCCGCACGCAGGTCTACGGCCACATCGCGCACCCGCCCGCGAATGCAGCGAACCAGTTTCATCTCCGCATGTGGCGGGCGCTGGAAATGGATACCGCGGATTGCTCCTGGCATGCTTGTTCGCGAAAAATTGATCTGAACGATACATCTTCCTTGCAAGACAGGAGCCAATTCCTGTTCGCAAAAAAAACGGCCGAAAGACCCGCGATGATCGGCGCGCAGCGTTGTGCCTATGACAAACACACCGGCAAGGCGAGTAGCCACGATCTCCATTAGTTTACCCAACTCACTGCTGCGGCTTTCGCATCAACAATGTACGCAGCAAGTTGCTGGCGGCTGATCACGCTGCCATCCCGACCGTGTGTGCGATACCAGTCTGCCGTGTGATGTAGAGCCGTCTCAAGCGGCCATACGGGATGCCATGCAAGAGCACTGCGCGCCTTGGCACTGTCCAGATACAACAATCGGGCTTCATGCACGGCCGCGCTTGTGCCGTGTCGCCAAACCAACTCCGGCCAGCTTTTCTGCATCAAGGAAAGAATGTCGGCAACGCTGCGGTTATCACTCTCAGCAGGACCAAAATTCCAGGCCTCCGCAAAGCACTCTTCGCCCTGCAAGAGCCGTTGTCCCAATTGCAGGTAACCACTCAGGCAATCAAGAACGTGTTGCCACGGTCGCGTAGAAGCGGGGGACCGAATTTCCAAAGACTGCGCTGCGTGCAATGCTCGTACCAGATCTGGAATCAAGCGATCTTCCGACCAGTCCCCACCCGCAATGACATTGCCAGCCCTTGCCGATGCAAGCAAAATCGGAGCCGCTCGCTCGGCAAAAAAGGCCTTGCGATAACTATCCACGACAATCTCTGCTGCCGCTTTCGAAGCAGCATAGGGATCATGACCGCCAAGACGATCCTCTTCCCGATAACCCCAAGGCCACTCGTTGTTGCGATAGACCTTGTCAGTCGTGATCACTACCACAGCCTGTATTGAATCGGTCTTACGGCATGCTTCGAGGACGTTGGCAGTACCCATCACGTTGGATGACCACGTTTCCAGCGGATCGCGATACGAGCGTCGCACGAGGGGCTGTGCAGCCAGATGAAAAACGATTTCAGGCTGAAAGTCCTGCACGCAACGTAATACCGCCGAAAAATCCCGAACATCGTAACGATTGTCCGCGATATCCAGCGCAAGCAAGTCCCAGTGATTTGGGCCCGGCTCCGGCGGCAAAGACAAACCTGCTACCGTAGCCCCCAACTCGGTAAGCCACAATGCCAACCAGCTTCCCTTGAAGCCGGTATGGCCCGTGACGAGCACCCGACGGCCGCGATATGCGCCCGAAAAATCCGTCACGCCCATACCTTCCAGGGCGGGTCTGTCCGCCACAATTCTTCGAGTTGATTCTTGTCGCGAAGTGTGTCCATCGCCTGCCAGAAACCGTGATGATAGTAAGCCTCCAATTGACCTTCCTCGGCGAGACGCGATAGCGGAGTGGCCTCCCAACTGGTCGCATCGCCTTCGATATAGTCGATGACTGCTGGATCAAGCACAAAAAAACCACCATTGATCCAGGCTCCATCACCTGCCGGTTTTTCCTGGAAACTTCTGACCGAGCTTCCGTCAAGATTCAACGCGCCATAGCGCCCCGGCGGCTGAATTGCGGTAACGGTCGCGCGCTTGCCATGCTGTTTGTGAAACGCTACCTGTGCTGCGATATCCACGTCCGCAACGCCATCGCCGTAAGTGAAACAGAATGGTTCATCGTCCAGGTAACTACGCACACGTTTCAGACGCCCGCCCGTCAACGTGTCGGGGCCGGTATCGATCAAGGTCACGCGCCAGGGTTCAGCAAAATTCTGGTGCACTTCCATGCGGTTGTTCGCCATGTCGAAACTTACGTCCGACATGTGAAGAAAATAATTGGCGAAGTACTCCTTGATGACGTAACCCTTGTAACCCAAGCAAATGACAAAGTCATTGATGCCATAGTGAGAATATATCTTCATGACATGCCAGAGAATCGGTTTGCTACCGATCTCGATCATTGGTTTCGGTTTCAGATGCGACTCCTCGCTGATCCGAGTTCCAAAACCGCCTGCAAGAATGACGGCCTTCATCTCATACCCTTATAAGATCATCACCTAGACACGAATCCAATCCGCCGGAACGAGCTCGCTCGTATCCTGTGTCGAACCCTTGAACCACTGCTTCGGCGCCACGACCTGCTTGTCGATGTGCGAACTGAGCCAAGCGCCCCACCAGCTCAAGGAACTATTGGCAATCACGAACCTACGACATGCCGCCATCAACCAGAGATCCTGGTGGGCCTGATCTTCACCGTTGATGTCCACTACAGTCGTGGGAAACGGCAAACTCATGTTCTCGCGGACCCACTGCGGGTCATCGGAAAATACGAAGCAGTGTGGCGCGCCGAGTTTCTCAGCCACCAATTCGACGCCGCGCCGATAATAGTCCATCCCGCACAAACCGTGGAACTGATTGGCCACCGGATTACTAATATAGTCGCCACGACGAACATGGATGCATATTGCGTCGCAAGCGCGTATCAGGTGCATCAGTTGTCGAGAAGCCTCGTGCAAATGTCGCGGCACCGAAAGACGCTCCCGCAGCAAGGCAGCATAGTCACAGAAATACTGCTCGGACTGAAAATACCCATCCAGCAATATCGGTGCTTCGAGGGTAAGTACCGAGTCGTCAAAGCCGCGCGAAGAGTTTTCGTAATGCACTGGCACGCCACCACGAGTCCAGCCAAACCTGCGACTTAGTCGACGTAATACAGCGTCGCAGAATCCACCACGCGACCAGAAACGAAAAGCTCGCTGCTGGATTCGTTCTGGTAACTCGAACGGCCCCAACGCAAAATGTCTCGCACGGGGGTCGGAAAAACTGGATACATCAAGGACGAGTTCAGCACCGCGGCGCGAGGCCAGGGCTAAGCCAGCCGCGTACTCGAACAACTGATTGCCGAGGCCACCCTTGAGGGCCACGATTACCTGACTCACGTGATGCCAGCCTTACGCACCATGTCCGCATAAGCCAGAGCAATCCCGTCGTGCAACGACGTTGCCGCTGACCATCCGGTCGAATGGAGTCTGTCGACATTCAGCAGTTTGCGTGGCGTTCCATCGGGCTTGCTCGTGTCGAACGCAATACCGCCCCCGTAACCCACGACATCGCAAACGATTCGTGCCAATTCGCGAATAGTCACGTCTTCGCCAACGCCGATGTTGATCAGCGGAGGCTCAAAACGCCCGCTTCTTGATTCGTCGCTGCCCAGCAGCGTTTCATATTCCGCAGCCTGCAAATTCATTAAATGAATGCATGCCTCTGCCATGTCGTCGCTATAGAGAAATTCGCGACGCGGTGTGCCACTGCCCCACACCGTGACGCTGGGAGTTCCGCTCTGTTTTGCTTCATGGAATTTGCGCAGCAAGGCCGGGATGACATGGCTGTTTTCGGGATGGTAGTTGTCGCCCGGGCCGTAAAGGTTGGTCGGCATGACGGCGAGATACTGCGTGCCGTACTGACGGTTATAGCTCCAGCACATTTCTATACCGGCAATCTTGGCCAGTGCGTAAGGACGGTTTGTCGGTTCCAGCGGACCGGTAAGGAGATGCTCTTCTTTCATGGGCTGCGGTGCAAACTTGGGATAGATGCAGCTGGAACCCAAGAACAGTAGCCGCTTGACTGAATGCTGCCAGGCACTGTGGATGACGTTCGTCTGGATAACCAGATTGTCCCGAATGAACTCTGCCGGATAGGTATTGTTGGCGACGATACCCCCGACTTTCGCAGCGGCAAGAAAGACGTATTGTGGTTTGTGTTCTTCAAAAAATGCGTGGGTTGCCGCAGCGTCTGTCAGGTCTAGCTCCGCATGTGTACGTTCGAGGATATCGGTATAGCCCGCCGCTTCGAGGTTACGGACGAGAGCGGACCCCACCAGTCCCCGATGTCCGGCCACGTAGATAGGGGATTGCTTGTTCATGACTTGGGGCGGTGCAACTTATTCGTGATAATCGTAGGCTTGGAAACCAGCCGTCTTGACCAACTCGTCACGCTGAGCTGAAGTGTAGTCGCACACGATCATTTCCTTTACGAGCTCCTGCAAGCTCGTCGCAGGTGTCCAACCCAGCTTTTCCCGTGCCTTGCTGGGGTCGCCCAGTAGTGTTTCAACTTCTGTCGGGCGGAAATAGCGCGGATCGACCTTGACGATAACGTCGCCCACTTTGCAGCGCGCTTTGTCACCGGTGAGACTGGCAACGACGCCAACCTCGCGTTCGCCTTCTCCTTCAAAACGGATGGTGATGCCAAGCTCCTCCGCAGCGAACTGAACGAACTGGCGCACGCTGTATTGCACGCCGGTAGCAATGACAAAGTCATCCGCCTTGTCTTGTTGCAGCATGAGCCATTGCATTTCGACATAGTCCCGGGCGTGGCCCCAGTCGCGCAGGGCACTCATGTTGCCCAAGTACAAGCAGTCTTGCAGACCGAGCGCAATGCGGGCGATCGCGCGGGTGATCTTGCGCGTAACGAAGGTTTCGCCGCGCACCGGGCTTTCATGATTGAAGAGGATGCCATTGCAGGCGTACATACCGTAAGCCTCGCGATAGTTCACGGTAATCCAGTAGGCATAAAGCTTGGCTACAGCGTAGGGACTGCGCGGATAGAAGGGCGTGGTTTCCTTTTGCGGCGTTTCCTGAACGAGCCCATAAAGCTCAGAAGTAGAGGCCTGATAAAAACGCGCCTTCTTTTCAAGGCCGAGAATGCGCATGGCTTCTAGGATGCGCAACGCCCCTATGCCATCAGCATTGGCCGTGTATTCGGGCTCTTCGAAGGAAACGGCGACATGCGACTGCGCCGCGAGGTTGTAGATCTCGTCGGGCTGGACCTTCTGAATTATGCGCGTGAGGTTGGTGGAGTCGGTCAGGTCACCATAGTGCAAGACAAAGTTGCGCTGGTCGACGTGCGGATCCTGGTACAGATGATCAATGCGGTCGGTGTTGAACAGCGAACTGCGCCGCTTGATGCCATGCACAACATAGCCCTTCTTGAGAAGGAACTCGGCAAGATAAGCACCGTCCTGGCCGGTGACACCGGTGATGAGCGCGACTTTCGGGATCATGTTGGCTATCCGCACATGAGGTGAGCTACCTGGCAAGGCAGCGATTGTACTCGCAGTCATGATTCTTGGCCTCGTCGCACCAATTCGAAGTGCTTGGCATACTTTGCAAAACTGTTGAAGCAGCCGATAAGAATATGGATCAGGCCCGGCAGCCCATCCATCCAACCGCCGCGTAGCACATAGAACTTGATGAAGCGGAATCCTGGGCTCAGGAACAGTTTGCTGAATGAAACTTCCACGCCCTCGGCCAGCATGGCATCCGCCGCAAGTGTCGTATAGCGGTTCTGCTTGGCGAGATAGGACTCTATGTTTTCTTCGGAGTGATGCAGCAGGTCGCCCTTAAGCTGGCCCACGACATCGAGCGTGATGACTTTTTCGTGCACGACATCGTCGGACCAGCGTGCATGCTTGCGATGGAACAGCCGCAGGGACAAGTCCGGATAGCCCTCGCCGTGCCGCAGGTAGCGTCCGAGGAAACGGTTGCAGCGCGGGAACTCGTAAGCTTTGTAGGCCGGTGCGATCAGCGCGGCTTCGATACTCAGGCGCAGGGTCTCCGAAACGATCTCGTCGGAGTCCACGCATAGCACCCAGTCGTTGCCCGCCTGATCGATGGCGAATTGCTTCTGTGGGCCGAACCCGCGCCACGACTCAGTAATGACACGCGCCCCCAGGCTCGTCGCGAGTTCGCTGGTCCCGTCGGTGCTGCCCGAATCGACCACGATGATTTCGTCGCAGAATGCGAGCGACTCCAGCGTCGGACGTAGGCTGCGGACGCAATCGAGCGTGATCAGTACGGCGGAAAGAGCTTGGCGGTCGGCGGCCATCTTCGGGCGAAATCAGACTGAATGGGGCGATATAATTCGCGGTCCGCCATTCTACGCCAGCCCAAGCAACCCAGCCCGCATGCGATCAGTCCTGTTGGTCAAAACCTCGTCCATGGGCGATGTCATTCACAATCTGCCTGTGGTCAGCGACCTGCTGCGGGTGTGGCCACGCCTGGCGATCGATTGGGCGGTGGAAGAAAGTTTCGCAGAAATTCCACGCCTGCATCCTGGCGTACGCCGCGTCATCCCCGTTGCCATCCGGCGCTGGCGCAAGCAGCTAGGTCAAGCTGCGACCTGGCGGGAAATGCGAACGGCAGCCTCAGCATTGCGCGAGACCTATTATGACTTTGTCATCGACACGCAAGGCCTGGTCAAGAGTGCGCTGATCAGCCGCGTCGCACAGGGTCTGCGCTGCGGCTATGCGCGTGAAGTGATCCGCGAACCGCTCGCGGCGCTGGCCTACGATTGCCGCTATGTCGTGCCGCGCAATGCCCACGCCGTGGAGCGCAATCGCTGGCTGGCTGCGGCAGCTTGCGAATACACGCAGGACCTGCCGCTACGCTACGGCATTCACGCGGCAGACACCACGCCGCAGTGGGCGCCCGCCGGCCCGTTTGCCGTGTTGCTCACCGCCACCAGCCGCGACGACAAACTCTGGCCGGAAACACATTGGATTGACCTCGGCATGGCCTTGCACGAACGTGGTCTGCGCTGCATCCTGCCAGCGGGCAACGCTGCCGAACGAACGCGTGCCGAGCGGATCGCCGCAGCGATACCGGATGCCATCGTAGCGCCGCCCGCACGTCTCACCGAACTTGCCGTTGTCATGCAGGCTGCGCAATGCATCGTGGGCGTGGATACGGGATTGACGCATCTTGCCGCCGCGCTCGATCGACCCGTGGTGGCGCTGGCGGTGTCGACCGACCCGACACTGACCGGTGTGCATGCCGGGCCGAGCGCCATCAACCTTGGCGGCATCGCGCAAATTCCCGTGCCCGAGACGGTATTGGGGGCACTGGCTCCGTATCTTGCGGCAAGGCCCGCGAGCGAACCCGCATGAAACGCGCGCTCTATACGCTGCTGTGGTCGCTGGGCATGCCGCTCGTGCTGGTACGTCTGGCGTGGCGCGCGCGGCGCCAGCCGGAGTACCTGCATCATCTACGCGAACGCTTCGCGCGCCTGCCGACACCGTCCGCACCCTGCATCTGGCTGCACGCGGTATCGGTGGGCGAGACGCGTGGCGCCCAGCCGCTACTCAAGGCACTACTCGACGCCTATCCACGGCATCACATCTTGCTCACACACATGACGCCCACGGGGCGCGCAACGGGACATGAACTGTTCGGCGAGGAGCCGCGTGTCCAGCAGGCCTGGTTGCCTTATGACGTGCCATGGCTGATGCGGCGCTTTTTGAAAACGGTGCAGCCCGTCTGCGGCATCGTCATGGAGACGGAGGTGTGGCCCAATCTGATGCACGCAGCCCATTCCATGGGCATACCGATGATGCTCGTGAACGCGCGCCTGTCGGCACGTTCGGCCGCTGGTTATGCGCGGCTCGGCGGACTCGCGCGGCGCGCCTTTGCCGGCTTCAATGTGATTGCTGCGCAGAGCGAAGATGATGCCACGCGCCTGCGTGCACTGGCCGGCGAAGCGGGCGCGCGCACGGTATGCGTCACCGGCAATATAAAATATGACGTTGGCGTTTCGGCTGCACTGCACGAACGCGGCATGACATTCAAATCCCTGACTGAAAATCGCCTTGTCGTGCTCGCCGCCAGTACCCGTGAAGGCGAAGAAGCCTTGCTGCTGGACGCATTTCGTGCACAGGCGCCGAGCAACGTGTTGCTGGTGCTCGTGCCACGTCATCCCCAGCGTTTCGACGCCGTGGCAGAACTGATTCAACGCGCCGGATTGCCGCTGCAACGCCGCAGCGATCAGGCGAGCGTCGATGCTGCGACACGCGTCTGGCTCGGCGACAGCATGGGCGAGATGGGCGCGTATTACGCCATGGCGGATGTATCGCTGATCGGCGGCAGCTGGTTGCCCTTCGGCAGTCAGAACCTCATCGAATCCTGCGCGGCCGGCGTGCCGGTGATGATCGGGCCGCATAGTTTCAACTTCGCCGATGCGGCCGAGAAAGCCATCGAAGCGGGCGCGGCCTCGCGCTGCGCCGATGTGGAAACGGGCATGCAGGCGGCCCTTGCCTTACTCAAAGATACACAGCGACGCAATGCGATGAGCCACGCCGGGCTGGCGTTTTACAAACTGCACGGTGGCGCTACCGCACGACTGATGAAATTGATACGCGAAGTGCTCGACCACTAGGGTGTGTTCGTACCCTGTCGAAACCCTTACTTGGCAAGCAGCGCGTTGATCTGCGCGATGTCTTCGGTTTCGATGGTGCCGACCGAGGCCTTGAGCTTGAGCTGGGAAATGAGCGTGTCATAGCGTGCTTTAGCCAGTTTCTGCTGCGTATCGGCAAGTGTGCTCTCGGCATTGAGTACGTCGATATTGATACGCACGCCAACCTCGTAACCGAGCTTGTTGGAATCCACCGCGCTCTTGCCCGATAGCACCGCCGCTTCGTAGCCGCGCACCTGGGCGATGCCGCTGGTCACGCCTACGAAGGCCTGACGCGCGGCCTGACTGGCAGTGCGCTTTTGTGTCTCCAGGTCGGCCTCGGCCTTGTCCGACAAGGCGATGCTTTCGCGTACCTTGGACTGAATAGCGCCGCCAGCATAGATGGGTAATTGCAACTGTAAGCCAATGGCATTGCTACGCGACAAGGAAGGCGTGGAATTCGTGCCGTTGCCGGCGTGGGAATTGCCGTAGGTCGCCACTACGTCGACGGTCGGCAAGTGTCCCGCCTGCGCCTTCTGCACGTCGCGCTTGGCGATTTCCAGCGTAAGCTGCTGCGCCTGTACGGCAGGATTATTCTTTTCGGCTGAGCTAACCCAATCGTCGATATTGGCCGGCAAGGGCGGCGCAATCTGCACGCCTGGCGTCAGTCGCGACAGGCTTTGTGGGGCCTTGCCCGACAACAGGCTCAACGCCGCGCGCTTCACTTCCAGATCGCTTTGAGCGGCAATTTCCTGCGCGGCAGCGAGGTCATATTTGGATTGGGCTTCGTTCACATCGGTGATGGTCACCGTACCGACCTGGAAGCTTTTCTTGGACAACTGCAGCTGCTCGCTAGCGGCCGACTTGAGCGCCTGCACCGAAGCCAGTACTTCTTCGGCATAAAGCACGTCGAAATAAGTCTGCGCGGCGCGCAAGGCCAGGTCGTTGCGCGCCGTCAGGAACTGCGCCTGCGCCACACCCACCTGCAGCCCGCCCTCTTTATAGCTAATCCAGTTCTGCACGCGGAATAGCGGCTGCGTCAGCTGCAACTGATAGGTGTTGGTGTTGTAGTTATAGTCGCGCTCGCTCGGTAAGATTGCGTCCGTATGGGTGTAGGTCGCGCTGCCGGTCAGATTCACGACAGGCAGGATGTTCGCGGTGCCCTGCGGGCCCTTTTCCTTGCCCGCTTCGAGCTGCGCGCGTGCGCTGCTGAATTGCGAATCGCTGCTCAAGGCATCACGGTAAATCTCCAGCAAATCGGCGGCATGTACATTGGCGACCGCACAAGCGGCCAGAACAAGATAGGCAATACGTTTCATGAATTGTCAGTTCCCGGAAGCTTGCGATTCGCTTTTAGTTTGTTATCGACGCTGGTGCGATCTGCTCGCGCCCCATTCCATTGCCGTTCTATGCCATCGCCCTGTCAGTACGTTGGCATATTCGGATCAGCCTGCTGCGCCCACGCGTGCACACCACCGACAAGATTGAATACCCGTTCGAATCCGCGCGAAGCAAGAAACATTGCCACCTGCTGACTGCGCATACCGTGATGGCAGATACAGACGATCTCGCGTTCGGCATCGAGTTCCTCGACGCGGCTCGGCACGCCACCCATCGGCATCGACACCGCGCCTGCGATCGCGCAATGGGCAAACTCCCAAGGCTCGCGCACATCGAGCAATAATGGCTTGGCGCGACTGTCATGCTGCAGCCAATTTGCCAAGTCCGTTGCCTTGATCTGTTCCACCATTACATTTGCATCAATCAAAAAGCAAAGCTCGCCGCCTGCGCGATGTGCAGGCATGGCACCAAGGTTTCGAAGACGGTGCTGGTGCGGAATTGTCCGTCGCCGAGATTCTGTATCAATTGGCCTTTCATGACAGGTGCACAACCAACGAACACGAACATGCGACCACCAACCTTGAGTTGGTCAAACAAGGCCTGCGGCACTTCACGCACAGCCCCCGAAACCATGATGACGTCATAAGGCGCCCGCACCATCCATCCGGCAGCGCCATCGCCTTCTTCGACGATCACATTGTCGACGTTGTTGCGCGCCAGATTGTCGGCTGCAAACTTGGCCAACTGCGGCTCGATTTCCAGCGACCGCACCCATTCGCCGCGCGCTGCCAGCAAAGCAGCCATGTAACCCGACCCCGTGCCGATTTCCAGAATGCTGTCCCCAGGGCGAACGGCAACGGCTTGCAGGGCCTTGGCTTCGATCTTCGGCTCCAGCATGGTCTGGCCACCGCCGATAGGTAGTTGCACTTCACAGAACGCCAGCGCCTGGTGTTCTGCCAGAACGAACAGCTCGCGCTTAACCGTACGCAGGACATTCAGCACGTCGGGGTCGAGCACGTCCCAAGGGCGAATCTGTTGCTCGATCATATTGAAGCGGGCTTGTTCGAAATCCATGCAACATCCTTCAAGCGGGTTTGCGGCCGATTTTACCCGCTGATTTTAACCGCATTCCTTATGCCGACATTGCCAATAAAAGACCAGAAGCGTGTCTTCTTGCCGCATGGGAAAATGCGCTGCAGTTCTTGCCCGTGCGTGACGAGTTCAATGATCTAGCTCAAACACCTTGTTACAGGCACTTGTCTGCCCAAAAGATAGGGTATATAAATGAGAACGATTCGTATTTTGATAATCTATCTCCATGAACTTATCCCTGCTCAAGCGCGGAACCCGCGCAATCGTCGAAGCTGTTGAATCGATCCACGCCACCGATGCCATCGCGCAACGTCTGCGCGAACTTGGCTTCGTGCGCGGCGAACCTGTCAGCGTGGTGGCGTTCGGCCCGCTGGGCGCCGACACCATCGCAGTCCAGGTCGGTTTCACACGCTTTGCCCTGCGCCGCAGTGAAGCCGCGCGGGTGCGCGTCTCCCTGCAAGGCGTTTGAATTTGTCCGATCACGCCAGTGCGGTGATCGCCATCGCTTTCTTTCTCAGCAATGAATAACGCTGCCAGTTCGTCCCTGCATATTGCCCTGGTCGGCAATCCGAATTGCGGCAAGACGGCGCTGTTCAATCGTTTGACCGGCAGTCGTCAGAAAGTCGCCAATTACGCGGGTGTCACCGTCGAGCGCAAGGAAGGCGCATTGCGGCTGCCATCCGGTCGCCTGGTACGCGTCCTCGACCTGCCCGGCGCATACAGCTTGAATGCGGCCAGCCCGGACGAAGCCATCACGCGCGATGTGTGTCTCGGCAAACGGACCGACGAACAGCGCCCTGACCTACTGGTATGCGTAGTGGATGCCACCAATCTGCGTCTGCATCTGCGCTTCGTGTTGGAACTGGCCCAGCTCGGCCTGCCGATGCTGGTCTCGCTGAACATGATGGATGCGGCGGAGCGCCGTGGCATCCGCATTGAGCGCGAAAAACTGCAAACCCTACTCGGCATGCCGGTGGTGGAAACCATCGCCATTCGCAAGAACGGCGCCGGCGCCCTGCTCGACGCGCTGGACGAAAAATTGCCGGCGCCGCCGACTGCGTTGCCACCCGAAGCCGATCTGCATGCCGCCGTGCAAGCGCTGCTCGATGCAGCAGTCAGCGTGCCGCGGCGCACGGCTGAAATCGACGATGCGCTGGACCGCTGGGTGCTGCATCCGGTGGCAGGCATGCTCATACTTGCCGTTGTCATGTTCCTGATGTTCCAGGCTGTGTTCAGCTGGGCAGCGCCCTTCCAGGACGCCATCGAAGCCGGTGTGACGGCAACGGGCAATTTTTTCAGCGCGCATCTGCCCGCGGGCATACTGCGCAGTCTGCTGGTCGACGGCATCATCGCGGGCACCGGCAGCGTGCTGGTATTCCTGCCACAGATCCTGCTGCTGTTCCTGTTCATTCTGTGCCTTGAAGAATCAGGCTATCTGCCGCGCGCCGCGTTCTTGCTCGATCGTTTCATGCTCGCTTCGGGTCTGTCGGGGCGTGCCTTCATTCCGCTGTTATCGAGCTTCGCCTGTGCCATCCCAGGCATCATGGCCACGCGCAGCATCCAGCATCCGCGCGATCGATTACTGACCATCATGGTCGCGCCGTTGATGACCTGCTCGGCGCGTCTGCCGGTCTATGCGCTGTTGATCGGCGCCTTCGTACCCAACCGCAAGGTGCTCGGCCTGATCGGTCTGCAAGGTCTGGTACTGTTCGGGCTGTATCTCATTGGCATATTGTCGGCACTGGCCGTCGCCTGGATCGTCAAACGCTTCGGCAGCGGTCATGGCGATGCCGCGCTGCTGATGGAACTGCCGTCGTGGCGTCTGCCGAATCCGCGTGATGTGCTCATTGGTCTGGCCGAGCGCGCCTCGATCTTCATCAAGCGCGTCGGCGGCATCATTCTGGCGCTGTCGGTGCTGCTATGGTTCCTGGCGAGTTTTCCCACGCCCCCTGCGGACTGGCATGGCACCGCCATCGAATACAGCTTCGCCGGGCACATCGGTCGCGCCATGCAAATAGCATTTGCACCGATTGGCTTCAACTGGCAGATCTGCGTGGCGCTGATCCCCGGTCTGGCGGCACGTGAAGTCGCGGTGAGCGGTCTGGCGACCGTCTATGCCATTGGCGGCGGGCAGGATGCGGCGGCCGCGCAGCTGGCGCCCCTGATCGCAGCACAATGGTCGCTCGGCACCGGCCTGGCCCTGATCGCCTGGTACATCTACGCACCGCAGTGCCTATCCACGCTTGCCGTGATCCGCCGCGAAACCGGCTCCTGGCGCATGGTCGGTATCTCCCTGGCATATCTCTTTGCGCTCGCCTGGATTGCCGCTTTCATCGCTTTCCGTGTCGGTGCGCTACTGTCATGAGCCACTCACTTTACGCCTTGGCAGAGCCACTGATCGTCGCGCTGATTGTGCTGGTCAGCGCCATCGTCGTGCTGCGCAAACATGCACCGAAGCTGTGGGCGCGCTTCGGGGGCAAAGCAGCCGGAGGCGCTTGCCATGACAGCGATGGCGGCGATGGCGGGTGCGGTAGCTGCGGCTCTTGTGGCAGCGCCGAGGCATCGCGGGAAAAACCGATTCACATCTACAAAGCCGAACACTGAAACCGTCGCGATTCGCGAGCTCCGACCGTCGGCAGACACAGAAAAGCGCTCGCGCTTGCTCAAGCCACGCGCTGAACGTCCGATAAGACACTTATGTACGGCGCATTTCGCGCTGGCGCTGAGTGGATCGGTATCATGACTACCTGGCACGGCATCTCGATGTACGCTCCGCTGACACCGGAGCATTACGCCATTCCCGGCACACAGCGCTGTGTCTTTCGCATCATGCAAGAGCACGGCGACACCCAGGCGTGGAATCTTTATTGGTTGTCGAAGCCGGAAACCGACTACCTGCTATCGCAACGTGACGGCTGGTTTCATCACTATCATTCGCTCAGCGAACAACAGACGCTGGCCTTCTACACGGCACTCGACACGGAAGTCATCAATCGTCTGACACTGGCTTCGGTACTGGGTCTGCCGCCACGCGAAGCTATACCTTTGTTGCAAGCAGCGCAGCTCGACAAGACGCGCTTCTACGCAATATATGGCGGCGAATCCTGGCGTCAGACCATGCTCGGTCGGCTCTTCGTTGCGGCGCGCGTCGCAGACGACAGGCATCGCGCCGCAGATGCCGCTGACGCAGACGTTGTGTGGATCGATTTTCACACACGCCACCCGACACTCAAGAACGGCACACGCCATCCTCGCCGCTGAGGCGAATGGGCCCAGCAAAAAGGCCACCGCATGCGGTGGCCTTTTTGCTGGGCAGCGCGCGATTATTTCTTCGGCGCCGGCTCGGATGCGGCTGCCGGGGGTGCCGGCGGCTTGACGCCCAACAACTCGACTTCAAAGTTCAGCGTGGCATTCGGCGGGATCGCATTGCCAGCGCCCTGCGGGCCATAAGCGATCGCTGGTGGGCACACCAGGCGCGCCTTGCCGCCGACCTTCATCTTCTGCACGCCCTCGCCCCAACACTTGATCACGCCAGAGAGCGGAAACTCGATCGGCTCGCCGCGTTTGTAGGAGCTATCGAACTCGGTGCCGTCGATCAGCGTGCCGCGATAATGCACCTTGACAGTGTCATTCGCGGTCGGGCTCGGGCCCGTGCCATCCTTGAGCGAAATGTAAATCAGGCCCGAAGCAGTCTTCACCGCGCCGGTTTCCTTGGCGGCTTTCTCGGCAAACGCCTTGCCGGCAACGGCCTGCTTGGCGCTTGTAGCAGCCATGCGCTTGTTGGCCAGTTCCTGCACCTTGGGGCCATAGGTTTCGAGTTCGATGGTCAGCTTGCCGCCCTTCACCGAATCGCTCAAACCCTTCTTGACCAGCTCCAGTTCAGCGGGGGAAAGGTTGAAGACGGAGACCTGTTTGCCCATGATGGCGCCGATCGCGTAAACCGTCTTTTGTTCGTCGGTCATGTCTGCCGCGGAACTGGCAAACGCGCTCAACGCGCAGACCACGGCAATGAATGTCTTTTTCATGGTTTTCCTTGGATTGAGGATATTGGGATCAAACACTGCTTCAGGGCACGTCTTTGAGCGCCCGAAAATCGCAAGCGGCATGCACTATAAACCAAAGGACCGCCGTAGCTGCCCTTTGTCGATCAGAGGATCATTCCGGCGCCGACCGTATTGTTGGTCGAATCATCGATAACGATGAAGGCGCCGGTGGCGCGATTCCGCGTGTACGGGTCCGCAAACACCGGCTGTGCCAGCTTCAGATTCACCCGCGCGATATCGTTCATTGCCAGTTGCGTGGCGTCGCCACGCTCCAGCGAGTTCACATCCATGCGGTAGGCGATGCCATTGAGTTTTGCCTTGCTGGTGCGCGTCGTGTGGCGGATCGAGTAGGTACGAGCCGGCGACAGCGGTGTCTCGGACAACCAGCAGATCATCGCCTCGATCTCCTTGCGCGCCTCCGGCACCTCGGCCGATTTGACGATCATGTCGCCGCGCGAGATGTCGACTTCATCCTCCAGCAGCAAGGTGAGGGATTGTTCCGTGATGCCTTCGGCAATCGGCTCGCCGCCCAGCTCCACGGCCTTGATACGACTGGTGCGTCCGGACGGCAGCACCGTCACTTCGTCACCCACCTTGATGGAACCGGACTCGACGCGGCCCATGAAGCCGCGATAGTCATGCAGATCGGGATTGGCCGAATCCTGCGGACGGCATACGAATTGCACCGGGAAGCGGAACGGCTCAGCATGCTCGGTGTGTGCGGGTGGCGCGGCCTCCAGCACTTCAAGCAGGGTCGGCCCCTTGTACCAGGACATGGCTTCGGTGCGGTCCACGATGTTGTCGCCGTTGAGCGCCGACATCGGGATGAAGCGCAGATCGCCGCCCTCGGGGATGAGCCCCATCTTCTCGGCGAAGGCACGGTATTCGCCGCAGATACGATCGAAAGTTTCCTGGCTGTAGTCGACCAGATCCATCTTGTTGATGGCCACCACGCGATGCGGAATGCCAACCAGATGCGCCAGATAACTATGACGACGGGTTTGTGTCAGAACGCCCTTGCGCGCATCGACGAGAATGATGGCGAGATTGGCCGTGGACGCCGCCGTGACCATGTTGCGCGTGTACTGCTCGTGGCCCGGCGCGTCGGCAATGATGTACTTGCGTGTACCGGTCGAGAAGTAACGATATGCCACATCAATAGTGATGCCTTGCTCGCGCTCCGCCTGCAACCCATCGGTGAGCAAGGACAGGTCGACCGCTGCCATGCCGCGCTTCTTCGAAGTCTTTTCGATCTGCGTCAGCGTGTCGGCGAGAATGGTCTTGGTGTCGAACAGCAGGCGGCCGATCAACGTACTCTTGCCGTCATCGACGCTGCCGCAGGTCATGAACCGTAACAGACCATTGTCTGTTACGTGAGGAGTAAGGAGGGATGAGTCAGGAGTATTCATTTTGATTTAGCAATAGGTTTGTTAAGCGGGCATGGCGTTGGAGGTGTGCGAGGGGGTACTCCTCACTCATCCCTCCTGACTCCTCACTCAAAAATATCCTTCCTTCTTGCGCTGTTCCATCGAGGCGTCGGATGTCTGGTCGTCCAGACGCGTGGCGCCGCGTTCGGTGATTGTCGTTGTCGCCGTTTCCAATACGATCTTGCTCACCGTGTCGGCATCGGATTCGACTGGCGCCGTGCAGGTGATGTCGCCAACCGTGCGGAAGCGCACCAGCATGTCGACGATCTCTTCGCCGCTGCGTGCGGGTGTCACGGAAGTGACCGGCACGATCGAACCGCTGCGACGCACGATGGGACGATGGTGCGCGAAATAGATGCTCGGCAGTTCGAGCTTCTCGCGCTCGATGTATTGCCACACGTCCATCTCCGTCCAGTTGCTGATCGGAAAGGCGCGGATGTTCTCGCCCCGATGCGTGCGGGCGTTGTACAGGTTCCACAGCTCAGGGCGCTGATTCTTCGGGTCCCACTGGCCGAACTCGTCGCGAAAACTCATGACACGTTCCTTGGCGCGCGCCTTCTCCTCGTCGCGACGCGCACCGCCAATGCAGCAGTCGAATTCAAACTCGGCAATCGCTTCGAGCAGGGTCACCGACTGATGCTTGTTGCGCGGCTCGTCCGGCGATTTCAATACCACCGTACCGCGCTTCATCGAGTCTGCCAGCGAGCGCACGATCAGGCGCTCGCCAAGTTCGGCCGCGCGTTTGTCGCGGAAGTCGATGACTTCCTGATAGTTGTGGCCGGTGTCGATGTGCATCAGCGGAAATGGAAACTTGCCGGGCCGGAAAGCCTTTTCCGCAACACGCAACATGCAGACGGAATCTTTACCGCCCGAGAACAGCAGCACCGGGCGTTCGCACTGGCCGGCCACCTCGCGCATGATGTGGATGGCCTCGGCTTCGAGCCAGTCGAGGTGAGACAGAGTTTGTTTAGTCAGGGTTGTCATTTTATTTCATCAGCTGTGTCGCATCGCGCAGCACGGTTTACTTCACATGCAATCCGCATTCTTTCGACTCGGGATTCTCCCACCACCAGCGGCCGGCACGAACATCCTCGCCGACAGCAATCGAACGCGTGCAGGGCGCGCAGCCGATGCTGGGGTAGAACTGATCGTGCAGCGTGTTGTAGGGCACGCCGTGGATGCGGATATAGGCCCACACCTCCTGCTCGCTCCAGTCGGCAAGCGGATTGTACTTGTCCAGGCCGTGGGCCTCATCGAATTCGTGCACCGGCAGTTCGGTACGCGTGGCGCTTTGCGCAGCACGCATGCCGGTGATCCAGGCTTTCTTGCCCGCCAGCGCGCGACGCAGCGGCTCGACCTTACGCATACCACAGCAAGCCTTGCGCAACTCGACAGAGTTGTAGAAGGCGTTGATGCCGTGGCTGCGCACGTAGGCTTCGACCGTGCTGCTCTCGGGAAAGTAGATCTTCAGCCGCGTGTCATAACGCTGTTCGACTTCACTGATCAGCGTGTAAGTTTCCCCCGGCAGGCGACCTGTATCGAGCGAGAAAATCTCGATGGGCAGATGCTCCGTCATGATGATGTCGGTGATCACCATGTCTTCGGCACCGAAACTATTGGCGAAGGTGACGGCAGCCGAAGCAGCATCGTGCCGCTCCGCAATGGCGTGCAACAGCTCCAGCGCATTGGCGCGCTTGACGGCAACACTGGCGCGCAATACGTCGGTCAGCTCCGGGTGGGTGGCCGGATTGCTGACTTTGCGCGAAGGCAGAAAGGAAACCGTCTGTTCCATCTCAGACCCTTGCATGACGACGCCATAATGGCTGATCGACGACCACGGCGGCCTGGTAAGGCTCGCTGAAATCCTTGAACGCAGCCAAGGCATCTTCGGCGGAGCGATCGGCACGAATTTCAAAGGAAGAGAAACCGCAACGATTCAGGAAGAACAACTGATCGCGCAGCACGTCGCCGAAAGCGCGCAGTTCCTTGCGGAAACCAAAGCGTGTGCGCAGCAGCGACGCCGTCGAATAGGCACGACCATCGGGGAAGCGCTCGATGTACACGCCGATCACCGGGAACACATTGAGATCGGGCTGGCTCTCGAACAGCGTTTCGACCAGCTCGTGCGCTTCCAGCCACACGCCGATTTCGCCCGCAGTCACACGTGCCGCGAACTCGGTCTTGCGCGCCAGCCATACCGACAGCGGCAGCAACACCTTACCTTCAGGCACCTGCGTGCCGGCAACCTGTTCGGCCGTGGCGCTCTCTGCATTGGTCAGCTTGAACTGCACGACCTTGCCGGCCTGCTTCTTCACCTCTTCCTGCACAGTTGGCAGACGCACGATCTGCCAGGTATCGAAGTCGACGAGGTGAGCCACGCTGTCGCCATCTTTGCCGATCAGATTTTTCGTATCAGACATTTGCCACTTCCTTCCTGGCCGGCTGGCGATCCGCATACACGCGCGTCTTGAACGGCGCCACGCCAAGGCGGCGGACCGTATCGATGAAGCGCTCTTCCTGCGTGCGATTCTCGACGTACACATCGATCAGGCGCTGCACCACGCCCGCCACTTCATCCGCCGCGAACGACGGGCCGATGACGCTGCCGAGGCTCGCATCATTGCCCTGCTTGCCACCGATGCTGATCTGGTACCACTCCGAGCCATCCTTGTCGACGCCGAGTACGCCGATGTGGCCGACGTGGTGGTGACCGCAGGCGTTCATGCAGCCAGAAATATTGATCTCCATTTCGCCAATGTCATGTTGATAATCGAGGTCATCGAACTGGCGCTGGATGGCCTCTGCAATCGGTATGCTTTTGGCATTTGCCAGCGAGCAGAAGTCGCCGCCCGGGCAGCAGATGATGTCGGTGATGAGACCGATGTTCGGCGTCGCCAGTCCGGCTGCGCGCGCGGTCTGCCACAGCACATACAGATCGGCGAGCTTGACGTCGGCGAGGATCAGGTTCTGCTCGTGCGACACGCGCACTTCGCTGAAACTGTATTGATCGGCAAAGTTGGCGACGATGTCCATCTGCTCGGCCGTGGCATCGCCCGGTGCAATGCCTGTGGGTTTGAGCGACAAGGTCACGGCGCGATAGCCCGACACCTTGTGGGCATGCACGCAGCGCTTCACCCAGTTGGCGAAAGCCTTGTCGGTCGCCAGCTTGTCCGTAAAGCCGGCATCGCCATCGGCCAGCGTCTCGTAGGCAGGCGCGTCGAAGTGCTGGGCGACGCGCGTCAGCTCAGCCTGTGTGATCGTGTTGGCGCCATCCTTGTGATGTACCCATTCAGCATCCACTTGGCGACGGAATTCTTCGATGCCCAGTGCCTTCACCAGAATCTTGATGCGCGCCTTGTACGAATTGTCGCGGCGGCCCCAGCGATTGTAGGTGCGCAGGATGGCTTCGCAGTACGTCAAAGCGTGTTGCCAGGGCAGCGCTGCGTTGATGACCTCGCCGAGAATCGGTGTGCGCCCCAGGCCGCCGCCCACCCATACCTTGATGAGAAGCTGGCTGGATGCGTCATTCGCGGCGTCACGATAGAACTCCAGGCCAATGTCATGCATCTGCACGACGGCACGGTCATTCGTGGTGCCGCTGACAGCGATCTTGAACTTGCGCGGCAGCAGCGCGAACTCCGGATGGAAAGTGCTCCATTGGCGCAGTATCTCGGCGAGCGGGCGCGGGTCCACGACCTCGTCCGGCGCCACACCGGCAAACTGGTCAGTGGTGATGTTGCGGATGCAATTACCCGAGGTCTGGATGGCGTGCATCTCAACGCTGGCCAGCTCCGCAAGAATGTCCGGCACGCGCGGCAGTTCGGGCCAGTTGTATTGCACATTCTGGCGCGTCGAGAAGTGCGCATAGCCACGATCGTATTCGCGCGCGATGTGGGCTAGCTTGCGCAGCTGGTTCGATCCGAGCAGGCCGTAGGGGATCGCTACACGCAGCATCGGCGCATGACGCTGGATGTAGAGACCGTTCTGCAGGCGCAGCGGACGGAATTCGTCGTCGCTCAAATCGCCAGCGAGATAACGGTGCGTCTGGTCGCGATACTGCGCAACGCGCTCTCGAACAATGCGTGTGTCATATTCGTCGTATTTGTACATGGCGAATCCTTAATGATCCTTTTGATTCTCTTTTGAGTCAGCTGGCGGCAATCAGTTTCGTGCCGATCAGCACAAGCATGCCTGCCAGGATGGGGCGCAATACCTTTTCGGGCACTCGTGCCCCAATATGACTACCAATCCAGATACCCGGCAGCGAACCTATCAAGAGGCTGCCCAGCAAAGCCCAATTGACGCTGCCCAGCCACCAGTGGCCCAGGCCCGCAACCAGCGTGAGCGGCACGGCATGCGCAATGTCCGAGCCGACGATGCGGTGCGCGGGCAGCGCAGGGTACAGGAAAAACAATGCTGTCACGCCCAACGCACCTGCGCCGACGGATGAGATCGACACCAGCGCGCCGAGGACGGCTCCGGTCAACAACGTAAGCCAGAAAGTGCGGCGCGCATTGGGCCTGGAAGGCGCGTGCTTCTGCGCCAAAGCCTGCAATTTCTTGCGCAGCAACAGCGACAGCGCGGTCAGCAACAACGCGATACCCAGCGCGAATGAAATCAGCTTCGAAGCCCCTCCCAGACCGCCGGGAAAGTACGCGTGCACCAGCCACAGTGTCAGCGCAGCTGCAGGCAATGAACCCATCGCCAAATTGCGGGTAATGGCCCAATCGACGGTGCCCTTGAGACTGTGCGCCAGCGTGCCGCCTGCCTTGGTAATGGAGGCATAGAGCAGATCGGTGCCGACGGCGACGGAAGGATTGATGCCAAACAGCAGCACCAGCAGCGGCGTCATGAGCGAGCCACCGCCCACGCCGGTCAGACCGACAATGGCGCCCACAGCAAAACCGGCAATAGGGTAGATCCAGTTCATCGGGTGCGATCTATAGGGATTCGGGGAGGTTGGATCATAACGCGCAGCTTTTCATCCCCAACCCCCTGTTTCATTCACACCAATAGAAGAAAAAGTAATATAAAGACCTCGTCTTGCCGGCTGCGCGACCCTCATGCTGCGTTGGCACGCTCGCCGTGCGTATGCACTGCTCTGCACGGGCCGCCTTGCCTGAGGTCCGCTCGCTCGACAAGCCGAGGCCTTTACCTCGAAACGCTATCTCGTGCCGGAATAACGAAGTATTGGACTTTGCGCATTCCAAGACCCACATGAACCTCCAACAACTCCGCTACGTGCTCGAAGTCGCCAAGCGCAAGCTCTCGATCTCTGAGGCTGCGGATGCGCTATTCACTTCGCAACCCGGTGTCTCCAAGCAGATCAAGCTGCTTGAAGAGGAACTGGGCATCGAAATATTCGTTCGTCATGGCAAGCGACTTACCGAAATCACAGAGCCCGGCAGGCAGGTCATTGCCATCGCAGAACGCATGCTGCGCGAGGCGGATAATCTGCGCGCGGTGGGTGAGGAATTCCAGAATGAGGAAGTCGGTACGCTGACCATTGCGACGACCCATACCCAGGCTCGTTATGCGCTGCCGAAGGTGGTGGGTGAGTTCGTGCGGCGCTATCCCAAGGTGCAATTACATCTACACCAGGGCAACCCGACGCAGAATTGCGAGATGGTGCTACGCGGACAGGCCGATATCGCCATTGCGACGGAAGCAATTGCCGACAGCCCGGACCTCGTGATGCTGCCTTGCGTGCAGTGGAACCGCAGCGTGGTGGCGCGCCCCGATCACCCGATCTTGCGCAGTCAGCCGCTGTCGCTGGAAGCCATCGCGCAATTCCCCATCATCACTTACGACTCTGCCTTCACCGGCCGCAGTCTGATCAACAAGGCCTTTCTCGGCCGCGGGCTGAAGCCGAACGTGGTCCTGACCGCGCTCGACTCGGATGTGATCAAGACCTACGTCAGCATGGGTCTGGGTATCGGCATCATTGCGAGCATGGCTTTCGATCCGATGATTGACCGTGGGCTCGCCATTGCCGACGCCTCGCACCTCTTCGAATCCTCCACCACGCGCATCGGCCTGCCGCGCAATGCCTGGCTGCGGGGTTATGCCTATGCCTTCATCGAATTATTCGCGCCGCATCTGTCGCGAGCCATCGTGGATGCGGCCCTGGCCGGTGGCGGCAGCGACCCCGGCCTTTAAGGTCTGTGCCCATAAGGTTTCACGCTCAAGTCACAGCACGAAAGTTCGTTAACCCCTGTTGGCACAAGGAATTTAACAGGGGCTTTTCGATGCAACTCTCCATCTCTCAGCGACTGACGCTCATGGTCGTCGGTTCAGCTGTCGCGCTTCTGGTCGTAGGCATTGCCGGCTTGGTAGGCGCCTCGCGCCTGGAGCGGGCTCTCATCAATGCCAACGTCAATACGATTCCTTCGATCACCACGCTGGAGCAGATGAGCAAGGCAGTTGATGACATGCGCATCAATGTGTTGATGCTTGCGCTCACCTCCAGCGATTCGGCCAAGAACGATATCGAAAGCAAAATCACCGACAGCCGACGTCAGTTCGAACGCTTGACCAAGAACTACGAGGCGCTGCTCGATGACGACAAAGACAAGCAGATGCTGAACGACGACAAGCTGGAAATGCTGGCCTATCGTGCCGGTGTGACCAGAGCGATTGGTCTGTCGACAAGCGGCAATCAGGAAAGTACTCGTGCATTGATTCAGTCAGACCTGACGCCGCTGGCCGAAAAACTTGCCGCAGCACTCAATGCGCATGTGCAATACAACTCCGAACTTACCAAACGCGAAGAGGAGTCCTCCAGCAGTTTCGCTCACACCGCGCGAGGCCTGAGTCTGGCCTTCATCGCGGTGGGGCTGATCATGGTCACTCTGCTGGGTCTGCTGATCACACGCAGTATTCGCAAAGCGCTGAGCAGCATGCAGGAATTGATCGTCTGCATCGAGACACGTCAGGATTTCACGGCGCGCGCCTCGATTCATAGCGAAGATGAAATCGGCATAATGACCGGCTTACTCAACCGTCTGGTCGACAAGCTGCAAAACAATCTGAAGACGATTGCGCGCGGTGCGCAGCAGCTCTCGGAGGCCTCGACGCATATGGCGGTGTCATCCGACCAGGTGGCGCGCGCATCCGATCAGCAAAGCGCATCGGCGTCGAACATGGCCGCTTCGATCGAGGAGCTGACCGTCAGCATCACGCATGTCGGCGAACGCGCGCACGAAGCCAATACGCAGTCGACCCGCTCGGGCCAACTGGCCGAGGCCGGCGCGCAGGTGATCGGTCAGACCGTCAATGACATCAACGATATCGCCGAAACCGTGCATGCCGCTTCTGATCGCATCCGCGAACTAGAAGCGCAAAGCGATCGCATTTCGTCGGTGGTCGCGGTGATCCGCGAAGTGGCCGACCAGACCAATCTGCTGGCGCTCAATGCGGCCATCGAAGCAGCGCGAGCCGGCGAACAGGGTCGCGGCTTTGCCGTGGTTGCCGACGAAGTGCGCAAGCTCGCCGAGCGCACGGCCGCATCCACCCACGAGATTTCCGCCATGGTCGACACCGTGCGCAATAGCGCACGCAACGCGGTGGAAAGCATGGAGCACGCCGTCGTGCGCGTCTCGGCCGGCGTCGCGCGCGCGGCCGAAGCGAATACCGCCATTCGCCAGATCGGCGAGAGCAGCGAGAGCGCGGTCGACATGGTCAGCGAAATTACGCACGCGATCCGCGAACAAAGCGCCGCCAGCACCAGCATCGCCCAACAGGTCGAGCGCATCGCCCAGATGGCCGAAGAAGGCACGGCGGCCGCCAGTGAAAGTGCTCAGTCCGCACGCGAACTCGATGCACTTGCCAACACCTTGCAGAAGGTCGTCGCCAGTTACCGACTCTGAGCGCCGCAGCGCTGCATGATGGATACTATGCCCGCGCAGCATCATGAGGACGGGTAGCGATGAATGAATTCAAGGACTGGATGGAACTGGCGAGTTACCTCGTCACCGTGGTCGCATTGCCGTTTGCCATCGCCGTATTCATCTTCGAGCAGAGGCGCGAGCGCGCCAACGAGGAAGAGGAAATCTATCTCAAGCTCGCCGACGATTATTCACGTTTCATGGAGTTAGTGCTGCAGAACTCGGATCTGAAGTTGCGCAGCAGCGTCGCCGCCGAACTCACCGACGAGCAGATCGATCGACGTCTGGCACTGTATTCCATCCTCATCAGCCTGTTCGAGCGCGCCTACCTGTTGGTGTACGAGGAGCGCATGGATCGCAAGCAGTTGCGCATGTGGAAATCGTGGGAAGACTTCATGCACGAATGGTGCGAGCGCGAAGACTTCCGCAACGCCCTGCCCGCCTTGCTGCACGGAGAGGACCCGGACTTTGTCAGCGAAATACAGAAGCTCGCAGCGACCGCCGCGCGCGCAACGCACACATGATTGCCGAGACGCCGGCCGTGGTTATAATCCGCAGCATTCCAAGGCTAGGCAAAGCCTGAAATCCGCGGGGGAGTTTTCGCCATGTTGCTCAGTTTCGTCATCGTCTATTGGCTTATCTCGATCGGCATCGGCCTGTATGCGGCGATGCGCGTGCACAACACCAGCGACTATGCCGTCGCCGGTCGCGCCCTGCCTTTCCATGTAGTCACCGCCACCGTGTTTGCCACATGGTTCGGCTCGGAGACGGTGCTGGGCATTCCCGCCACCTTCCTTAACGAGGGTTTGCATGGCGTGGTGGCCGACCCCTTCGGCGCCTCGTTGTGCCTGATCCTTGTCGGTTTATTCTTCGCCAAGCCGCTCTACCGTCTCAACCTTATGACGATAGGCGACTACTACAAGGCGCGCTTCGGCCGCACAGTGGAACTCGTCACCACCGTCTGCATAGTCGTCTCCTACCTCGGCTGGGTCGCCGCGCAAATCAAGGCGCTCGGCCTGGTGTTCTTCGTACTGTCGGACGGCGCCGTGTCGCAGAACTTGGGCATGATGCTCGGCGCCGGCTCGGTGCTGATCTACACGCTGTTCGGCGGCATGTGGTCGGTCGCCATTACCGACTTCATCCAGATGATTGTCATTGTCATAGGCTTGCTCTACATCGGCTGGGACGTGGGCGGCAAGGCCGGTGGCGTCGGCCACGTCATCGCGCACGCGCAGGCAGCCGGCAAATTCCAGTTCTGGCCCGAGTTCAAACTCGATGCAATCGTCATGTTTGTCGGTACCTGGATCACCATGATGCTGGGTTCGATTCCGCAGCAGGACGTGTTCCAGCGCGTGCAGTCGTCGGCCACGGAAAAAATCGCCGTATGGGCTTCGGTACTCGGCGGCTCGCTGTACTTCGTGTTTGCCTTTATCCCGATGTTCCTGGCCTATTGCGCGGTGCTGATCGCGCCGGAAATCGTCAGCAAGTACATCAATGCCGACACGCAATTGATCCTGCCGAAACTGGTGCTGGAAAAGGCGCCACTGTTCGCGCAGATCATGTTCTTCGGCGCCTTGCTTTCCGCCATCAAGAGCTGCGCTTCGGCAACGCTGCTGGCACCGTCGGTCACCTTCTCGGAAAATCTTCTGCGTCCCATCCTGAAGGCCTGGAAGCCACACCTCACCGACAAATTCTTCCTGCGCAGCATGCAGGCTGTCGTGTTGGTATTCACCGCGTGCGTGACCTATATCGCCATGCATTCGAAGCTGTCGATTTATGGTCTGGTGGAGAATGCCTACAAGGTCACGCTGGTAGCCGCCTTCGTGCCACTGGTGTTCGGCGTGTACTGGAAGCGTGCCACGACACAGGGCGCCGTGATGTCGATGATGCTGGGCCTGGCAACCTGGATTCCACTCGAATTCTTCAACCCCGACTGGACACAGGTATGGCTGCCGCACTTCGTCGGCTTCCTTGTGTCGCTGGTGAGCTTCATCGTCTTCTCGCTGTCGCCACAACTGGTGCGCACCCCACCCATCCCGCAACCACCGAGCGGTCATATCCCCCATCACGAAGGCGAACGCCCGCTGGCACATGTGAGTCCAGCCGTCAGCGGTCATCACGGCGGCGTATGAAGCTGACATATTCGTAGCCGATATGCACCATGAGCGTCGGCTACCTCGTTACCTGGCCCTCGCCTATGCGTTGCTGACGGCCTACGCCTGTCTGTATCCATTCTCCGGCTGGCGCGATGCCGGCGTCAGTCCCTTCGCCTTCCTGACGGCGCCCTGGCCTCGCTACTTCACGTTCGACGATCTGTGGCTCAATGCGCTCGGTTTTGTGCCACTCGGATTTATGCTTTCGTCATCTTTCTGGCGCGGCACCAACAAGCGCGCCGTGCTGATCGCAACGACCTTGTTGTGTGCCTTGTTGAGCGGCTCGCTGGAATTCACGCAGAACTATCTGCCGACGCGCGTCGCGTCGAACGTGGACTTGGCCACCAATACCATCGGCGGCTTCATCGGCGCTCTCGGCGGCCTGCGTTGGAGCAATATTTTCGACTACGGCGGCTTTCTCGACCGCTGGCGGCGCCGGCGCATCCTGCCCGGTCACATCGGCGAGATCGGCATGATCCTGGTGGCACTGTGGTGGCTGGCGCAGCTCGAACCGACCAGCACGCTATTTGGCACCGGCGATATGCGTCCGCTCTTCGATCTGCCGGCGGCCATCATGTTTTCGGCGCGGCGCTTCGTACTCATCGAAACCCTGATCGTTTCCATGAACGTGCTGATCCTGGGGCTGCTGGTGAAGCGCTGCATGCGCGAACCCGACGGCAAGCTGGTGGCACTGGTACTGATCGGCGGACTGGCCTGGCGCTCGCTGGCGGATTATGTCTTCATCATACCACCCGAACCTTGGCAATGGGCCACACCAGGCGCGTTACGCGGCCTGATGATCGGGCTCACCGTGCTGGTGGTCGCCTGGCAATTGCCGGGTTGGCTGCAGCACAGCCTGGCCTGCGTGGCACTGTTGCTGTGCACGGCACTGGTCAATATCGCGCCGGAAAACCCATTCGAGCTGGCGTCGATGCGGCTGATCCACGAGAACCATTTTCTCAACTTCCATGGGCTCACGCGCTTGGCCGATTTTCTCTGGCCCTTTCTTGCGCTGATCTATCTGTCGGCGAACGCGGCCATCGTTTCACGACGGTAGGGGTCGCTTCCTATTTATGCGTTTTGACTAAACTCGCGCAGCAACTCGGCTGTCTCGAAAAGCGGCAGCCCCATGATGCCGGAATACGAGCCATGGATCTCCGAAATGAATGCCGCTGCGCGCCCCTGGATGCCATAGGCGCCGGCCTTGCCGAAGGGCTCGCCGCTCTCGACGTAGGCAGCGATTTCTTCGTCCGAGATTTCGCGCATGCGCACTGTGCTGACTGACAGGCGCTGCGTGAGAAAGCTGTCGTCGGCCAGCGCGACTGCCGTCAAGACGCGGTGCTCGCATCCGGCAAGACGCCGTAATATCTGCATGGCATGTTGCGCATCGTCCGGCTTGCCGATGATTTCACCGTCGAGTTCGAGGGTGGTATCGGCAGACAGGACCGCCTGACGACGCAGCTTGCGCCACACGATGCGGCGCATGGCGCCTTCGGCCTTGGCTGCAGCGACGCGGCGGACATATTCTTCGGCGGTCTCGCTACCGACGATGGCCTCGGAGACGTCGTCATCGTCACGCGGTGGCGCGCGGAAAAATAACGTGTCGAAATCGATGCCGATCTGGTGCAACAATTCGCGGCGCCGCGGGCTGGTAGATGCCAGGTAGATGCGCGGCAGAGAAAGGTCGGCAGGCATGGTCGTCAGTCACGGTGGTAAGGATGGTTGTTGAGCAGACTCCACGCGCGGTAAAGCGCTTCCGCGAGCATGACACGCACCATGGCGTGCGGCAAGGTGAGACTGGAGAGGCGCATCGCCTCGTGCGCACTTTGTTTGAACGCTGGCGCCAGACCATCCGGACCACCGATGACAAAGGCCACATCTTCACCGCTGTCCTGCCACTTCTGCAGACGCTCGGCGAGACGGCGTGACGTCATGTCCTCGCCATGCTCATCGAGTACCACGAGGTGACTGCGCGCAGGAACCGCCTGACGCAGGCGGGCAGCTTCCAGTTCCATCATGGCAGCGGGTGTTTTGCCGGTGGTGCGCGGTTCGGCACGCACTTCGATCAACGTTAGCGGACAATCCCGTGGAAATCGTTTGGCATATTCCAAAAAACCGGTCTCGACCCATTCCGGCATACGCGTGCCAACGGCCGCAATGACAAGTTTCAACTTGCTAGCGGCGCAACTTTACGCCGCGCGCGAAGCGGTACGCGTGCCCGCTTGCGACTCGGCCTCGTGCTCGGCCATCAGCTTGCGCCGCGCCGCTGGCGTAGCGATCCACAGCTCTTCGAGGTTGTAGTAGCTGCGTACGGCCGGTTGCATGATGTGCACGACAACATCGCCGGCATCGACCAATACCCATTCGCCGGTCTGCTCGCCTTCGATACTGATGATTTCGCCGCCGGCTTCCTTGACCTTCTCCTGCACGTGGCGCGCGAGCGCACGCGTCTGCCGGTTGGAGTCGCCACTGGCGATCACAACGCGATCGAAAAGGGAGGTGAGTTTGGTGACATTGATGACTTCGATGTCCTTGGCCTTGATGTCTTCAAGGGCGTCGACAACGATTTTCTGCAGCTTGCGAGTATCCATGCGGAGATCGGGTTTCCTGATTTCGAAGGTTGCTGGGAAGCGCGCGAATAGGCTTCGTGCGCTTAAAAATAGAGCCTGTGAGCTTGAATATAGTCGAGAACCTTGTCAGGCACCAAGAAGCGCGGGCTAGTACCTGCCGCCAGCTGGGCGCGGATCGCGGTCGCGGAGATCTCGAGCGGAGTCATCGCGAAATGGCTGATACGCCCGGCTGGACTGGCCGAGAGCGCATTTGCCGAATGCGTATAGCGTGTCTGGAATTCATTGGCCAGCTCGCTTTGTGCGCCCATGTTTGTGCGCGTCCCCGTGAATTCGATCACATGCCCCGGCCGCGTTGCCACCGCGATGTGGGCCAAAGCAAACAGCTCGCGCCAGCGATGCCAGCGCGACAGGCCGAGAAAGGCATCGGCACCGAGCAGCAGCACCAGGGGTCGCTGCGCACCGTAATTCAAGCGCAGCCGTTCGAGGGTCGGCACGGTATAGCTGGGTTGCTCGCTGAGCACCTCGCTTTCATCCAGCTCGAACTGCGTGTACCCGCTCAGTGCCAAGCGCACCATCTCCAGCCGATCCGCTGCCGAGGCGCCGGGTTGATGGCGATGCATCGGGCGGCCCGCCGGAATGAAGCGCACCGAACCGAGCGCGCAGGCCTCCAGCGCCTCCTGGGCCAGGCGCAGGTGCGCCACGTGGATCGGGTCGAAAGTGCCGCCAAGAATACCCAAAGGCGTGCCCAGCGGCGCGCTCGAAGAAGGCTCGTCAGTTTGCATTGCGCAGCGAGGAAGGCAATGGCAACGGCCCGAAGATATCCGTCACGCTGAGGTAATTGCTGGCGAAGCAGGCAGGCATCAGTACGCCGAACAGCACCATCACAACCAGCGTCTGCCCCATGCCACCGAGCATCATGAGCAGACTCATGGGAATCGACAGGCAGGCCAGCGACAGACCGAAGACCATGAACGCCGCCTTGTTGCGCCAGCAGGCGACGACGCTGAAAACCAGGGACTTGACGGGCGGCACGCCGGCAAAAGCGGTCAGCGCCGGCGCAATCCACATGACGATGCTCAGCACGAAAATGCCGGCGAGATTGAAGATCAGCGCCAAGAGCACATTCGGCGCCAAGCTCATCTGCGCTGCGGCCGCACGCGATGCCGCAGGCGCGGACGCTGCGACAGCCGCATCGAGCGACGCGCTGGCCGCCGCCAACTGCGTCATGGCGTCGCCACCAATCAGGTTCATCACCAGCTTGCTGAGCATCAGGCCAATGAAGGTCACGCCACCGAGCACCAGCAGCCCGATCAGACGCGGCCGCGCGCTGCTCACCAAATTGCTGGTCAGGTCACTGGAGAAATCGCGCAACGCTGGTCTGCGACCGAGATCGACAATATGACAAACGCGTAATAGAAAAACATCCAGACAGGGGCCGATCAGGCAGATCAATAGGGAACCCAGCCAGGGCACGCTGCCGAGAATCGCAGACAACACGAAGGTGAGCATCGCGGCCAGGCCGATGATGCCGGGACTGCGCTGCCACAAGCGCAGGCCGCCGACGAACCAGTACCAGCCGCGCGCCGCGGGCAAACGATTTGCCTGCATGCTCAGGCTCCGTGTACGGCGTCGCCGAACATGTCCAGATAGGCTTGCCGCAGCGCGCCGATGCTCACCGGGATGAAGATCAGCACCCCAAGGCCCGCAGGAATGAGGGCGACGGCAAACAGCACGTACATGAGCAGACCGAATACCAGAATGGCGCCAAGATTGCGCAGACTCGCTTTGAGCGACAGCCCCATCGCTTCGAGCGGCGGCAGGCCGCGATAGATGATCAGCGCCGGCGCGCAGACCAGCGTCAGAATCATCAGGAGATAAATGAACACTGACACGCCAAGACCTGTCACCAGCACCGACACGAAGGCCGTCGCCATGCTCAACAGACTGCTCAGCGCGCTGCCCAGCACCGCACCGAGCACGCCGGCCAGCAAGCCACCGACAAGCGCGAGTTGCACCACGAGCAGCATCAGCACCAGCGGAATACTAAACAGCACGCCGACCAGTGCGAGGCTGCCACCATGCAGGCGGAATCCATCGAACAGGTACTCGAATCGCAAGGTCTCGCCTCTTGCTTGGCGCGCGGCGCCCGACAACATGCCGCCGGTGAGCAGCACGAACAGCACCGGCGCCGCCATCGGGCCGATAATGGGCAGCGGCACCAGCACGGTGGAAACGATGGCCATGATGATGAATACGGCCAACGCCATCAACGCCCATTGCAGCGGCTGTCCGACAAAAAGGTTCCAGCCGCTACCCAGCCAGCTAAATGCCTGGGATGCGGGCACTTTGAGAACGACAGGCTTGCGCGCGGCGCGCGGCGCCAATGGAGCTTGCTGCATAAGGAAAAGGGTCCGGAAGCTCTGTCGGGGAAAGTAGACAGGACAGCAATGCTATCGAATGCGGGACCCCAATTCAAACGGATCGTTGATGCCGGCGTGCGCAGCCGTCTTTTTGCGTCGAAACATGAGGTGCTCTTGTCTCAGGTCATGGTCCTGTTGGCGACCTCGCACGACATCTGGCAAGTCGGCAAGAAGTCTGACAATGTCATTAACTTGATTGCGGCGGAATACTCCCAGGCAGTTATCATGCAGTGGCGTGGGGAGATCCCGATAAGAACGATTTGATAAAATCAACCCGGAAACGGTGCTTTTCGCGTATCACTTTTTAACAATGACTTTCCCTGCATCAATGACGCATCCAAGTCATACACTTGCCGACTCCCGGGTCAAATGCGCATTGCGCTGAATCTGCCAATCGGCGCGAGGCTGAATAGCGGGCGCACCATGACGCTCGCATGCATACTGCTGCTCGTCGCAAATGCCCCTCACGCCGCCCCGGAGAATACGTATCTCAGCGATCTGCCCGTGGTGCTGAGTGCTTCGCGCATGCCGCAGCCGCTCAACGAAGCACCGGGTGCCGTCACCGTCATCGACGGAGACTTCATCCGTGCGACAGGCTATCGCGATCTGGCGCGCATCTTCCGACTGGTGCCCGGCATGCAGGTCGGGCAGGAGCGTGGCAACAACTACTGGGTGACCTATCACGGCCTGGGAGGCACCTTCCCTTCCGAGTTGCAGGTGCTCATTGACGGCCGCTCGATTTACTCGCCGAGCTCGTTCGGTGGCGTGGACTGGGGCGCCCTGCCTTTGAACATCGACGAGATAGATCGCATTGAAATCGTCCGCGGGCCGAACGCCGTCACCTATGGTGCCAATGCGTTCATGGGCGCCATCAATATCATCACGCGGCACACCTTGCAGGAGCCCATCAACCTGATCCGCACCAGTGTTGGCAGCCCAGGCATACGCGATCTGGATGCCATGACCTATACCCGTTACGGGGCGGTCAGCATGCGCATCACAGCGATCGCGCATAACGACGATGGTTTTTACAATCTCAACGATGCGCGCCGGGTTGAGACGCTGGCGACACGTACGGACTGGCGCCTGTCGAACGCTGACGAACTGACGATGCATCTGAGCCAGAGCGCCGCGCGCAAGGACGAGGGCTACAGCAAGTCTTTGTTCGACAATAATCCCGAACGCAAGTCTTCGAGCAGCACGCAGGCCGTGCATCTGACCTGGACGCATGCAGCGAGCGCCAATGAAGAGACCTTGCTGAATTACTATCACAATCGCGAACATCTGACAGATGGCTGGACGGCCAATTTGCCCGCTGGCTATCCATTTGGGCCGTCACAACCCTCACTTGATCGCAATCGGCGCAGCGTGCGCAATCACATCGAAGGCCAGCACCGCATTTCCACCGAGCATCGTCAGCTTGTGTGGGGCGCGGAAGCTCGCCGTGACGAGATCGATGCACCTTTCTTGTACAGTGGCGGCAACCCACCCGCCGAGAAGCTGTTCCGCACCTTCGTCAATCTCGACGAGCATCTGTCGCGCAATTGGCAGCTGAATCTGGGCATCTCGGTAGAGCACTACAGCGGCGAACCCACGCACATCGCACCACGCGTTTTCCTCAATACGCAAATCAATGCCAACCATAGCCTGCGCACAGGCTTTTCGCGCGCCTGGCAGCAACTACTGACCTTCCAGAAATATGGCGATGTGCGCTCATACGATCCGGCAACGGGCACGCTATTGGTCTACCCCAACCAGCCGAATCCCGACCTGAAACAGGCGCGCATCGACAGCATGGAAGTGGGCTATCTCGGACGCTTCAAACCGATGCAAAGCAGCCTCGACGTGCGCCTCTTCAACGAACGCATCACGAACTACACGGTATTGACACAAGTCCCTTCGACCGCAGTGCTCACGCCATACATCGGTTCATTCCAGTACATGAACCTGCAGCACCCCGTCACCCTGCGTGGCGTCGAATACCAGATCAAAGCCAAACCGAGGGCTGGCACCGAAATCCTGTTCAGTCATACGCTCATCGCGCGCCACGCGCAGGACCCCGGCATCGAAGACCGCATAGCGCCTTACACAGCAAGTCTTACCTGGCTGCAACAGTGGAACGGCGCGTGGTCCAGCGTCCTTAGTATGGTGCGCATGGGTCCGCTATCGGGCAGCGACGGCTTCGTACCAATCGTTCAGTACACGGCCAAACCCTATACGACCATCGACATGCGCCTGGCATGGCACACCCGGCTTGAGCAGGGGAAAAAGCTCGAGATATCGCTGAATGCCATCAATCTTGGCGAGCGCCATCAGGAAATGCCCGATAGATCCGAGCAAACTTACCTCGCCGTGCTCGGCGACAACACGCCGGCCAACTATGCATCTCGCATGGTCTATCTATCCGCGTCGCTGGAGTTCTGATCGACGTCGGCAAGCGCGAAATGATCGTCCACCCAGGCCGTCACCACGGCGTGCGTGATTGCCAGGATTACCGGCCCGATGAACAGGCCCAGCAGGCCGAAGCCGAGCAAACCGCCGATGCTGCCGACCAGGCTGAGCAGGAAAGGCATGTTCGCGCCGCGCTTGATGAGCATGGGCCGCAGGATGTGATCGAGCGTGCCGCCGATCAACGTAAAAACGATGAGCACGACAGCCTGCCAGGTATGACCTTGCCAGAACATCCAGATCACCGCGGGCACGAGAATGGGTGCGGACCCGACCTGCGCTAGACACAGCATCAACATCAGCGAGGTCAGGACAGCGGCATAAGGTACGCCGGTGATGAACAAGCTGAGTCCGCCGATGAAAGACTGCACGATGGCGGTGCCGACAATTGCCATGGCAACGCCGCTCACCGAGCGCCCCGCCATCATCACGAGTGCATCAGCGCGCTCGCCCGCCAGACGCAGCGCCAGGCGCCGCACGAAGCGTGCCGCACGCTCACCATGAATGAAGAGCAAGGACGCCACGCAGATGGCCACCGCAAAGTGCATCAGTACCGAGCCAAGACTGCCGACGTGAGAAAAGATCCAGGCCGTGATCTCGCGGCCATGCTCATTGATGCGCATGCCCAGCGAGCCGCTGCCGGAGCCGAGCAGGCGCTGCCATTCGATCGCGGCGCGCGGCCCGATATAGGGCAGGTTCGTCAGCCAGTCCGGCGGCGTCGCCAGCGAACCGTCGCGCACCGAGCTGACCCAATCGACCAACTCGCCGCCATTGTCGACCAACGTGACAATGGACAGCGCAACCGGCACAACCACCACCAGCGTAAATGCAATCATCATCAATGCAGTCGCCAGCCCGCGTCGCCCGCCAACCCAGCCCTGCACGCGCAGCATCGCCGACCAGCTGGAGACGACGATCAGCGCGCCCCACAGCAAACCCGCCACGAAAGGTCGCAACACCCAGAAGCAGGCGAACAGCAGTGAGCCTATCAACAGCAGGACGCATAGGGTACGCGTCAGATCCGAAACACGCTGCGGGCTTTGCATGATGTGGGCCTGTGGAGAAGAGGGCTTGATTGTAACGTCATGGGGTGTTGGCGACGATGCGCTATCCATGCATCCACATCGAATGACGACCCCGTGCAGTCCCCTCCCCCTCGGGGGAGGGTGGCCGTAGGCCGGGAGAGGGGCGTATTCCAGAGAGTGTCCATGGAAGCACCCTTTCCCCTCTCCCGCCCCTGACGGGGCACCCTCTCCCAAAGGGAGAGGGGACAGCAACGATCACGGCTGCTTCGCCTACTGCCTACGCGCCAGAAATCTCGCCAGCGCCCGCGCCGTATGCGTATCCGCCTTGAGCAAGCGCAACGGTGGTCCCTCGAACACGACCGTACCGCCCTCCGCGCCACCTTCCGGCCCCATGTCGATGATCCAGTCGGCTTCCGCCATGACATCCAGATCGTGCTCGATCACCAGCACAGTATTGCCCGCATCGACAAGGCGATGCAGCACGTGAACGAGTTTGGCCACATCGGCCATGTGCAGCCCGACAGTGGGCTCGTCGAGCACGTAGAGCGTGTGCGGATTCTTGGCGCGCGGATTGCGCACCGCGCCATCGAGTCTCACCTTGGATAGTTCCGTCACCAGCTTGATGCGTTGCGCCTCGCCGCCGGACAGCGTCGGCGAAGGTTGTCCCAAAGTGAGATAGCCGAGGCCGACATCCTGCAAGAGCTTGAGCGGATGCGATACGGACGGATGCGCGGCGAAGAAATCCACCGCCTCATCCACTTCCATTTTCAGCACGTCGGCAATACTCTTTCCGCGCCAGGTGGCAGATAGCGTGTCGGCGTTGAAGCGCCTGCCACCGCACACATCGCACAGTACCTTCACGTCCGGCAGAAAGTTCATCGCCACGGTCTGTTGACCCGCGCCTTCGCAAGCCGGACAACGCCCCTCGCCGGTGTTAAACGAGAAGCGCGCCGCGCTCCAGCCACGCAGCTTGGAAATCTCGGTGTCGGCGAAGAGCTTGCGAATGGCATCCCAGAAACCGACATAGGTCGCCGGGCACGAGCGCGGCGTCTTGCCGATCGGCGTCTGATCAACTTCGAGCACGCGCCCGACCGGCTCCCAGCCTGTGAGCGAGGCATATGGCGGCCGCGCTGCCGGCGCACGCCGTGCCGGCATAACATTGGCATTTTTTCGTCCAGCCCTTCGCGTGTCCTCTTCCTCGCCGATCAGACGCTTCAACGAGGTATGCAACACATCGCGCGCCAAAGTGGATTTGCCCGAGCCGGACACGCCCGTCACCACTGTAAGCCGGCCGAGCGGCACACGCGCCGCGGCGTTGCGGAGGTTGTGCAGATGCGCGCCGGCAAGTTCGATGGCATCGTCATTTTTCTTGACCTCGTTGCGAGCGTGCAAGGGATGCTTCATGGGCTCGCGCAGACACTGACCCGTGACCGAATCCGGCGAAGCGATCAACTCGGCTGCCGTGCCTTGCGCGATCAGACACCCGCCGCGCGTACCCGCGCCGGGACCCAGATCCAGCACCTCATCGGCGCGGCGGATGGTCTCCTCGTCGTGCTCGACGACGACGACCGTGTTGCCTTTCTCGCGTAATGCTTCCAGCATATCGAGCAGCACACCATTGTCGCGCGGATGCAGGCCGATACTCGGCTCGTCGAGCACGTAACAAACGCCACGCAGATTGCTGCCAAGCTGCGCGGCCAGCCGGATGCGCTGCGCCTCGCCACCCGACAAGGTCGGCGCGGCGCGATCCAGGGCGAGATAGCCCAGACCGACATCGCGCAGGAAGGCCAAGCGATGCGTCAGCTCGCTGATGATGTCGCGGCCGATCTCCGCTTCGCGGCCCTTGAGCGAAAGTTGCGATGCCCATTGCGCCAGCTCGCCGACCGACTCTTCGCTGTACGCGGCAATGGAGCGACCATGGTAGCGCACCGCCAGCGCAACAGGATTCAAACGCTGACCCTCGCATGCCGAACAAGCCACCTCCTCGCCACCTTCATCGAGCCCCGCAAACTCCATCTCGGCCACATCGGTTTCCTCGTCCTTCATCCAGGCAGGAATCTGCACACCCGTGCCGCAGCAGCTTTCGCACCAACCGTGTTTGGAGTTATACGAAAAGAGACGCGGGTCGAGTTCGGGAAAGCTGGTGCCACAAGAAGGGCAGGCACGCAGCGTAGAGAACACGACACCATTCGCGCCGCCATTTTGCGTGATCACGCGCACCACGCCCTTGCCGAAACCCAGCGCTGCTGCCAGCTTCTCGCGCAGTTCCGCCTCGTTGTCCGCATCGACCATGACATCGGCAACAGGCAACTCGATATTGTGTTCCTTGAAGCGATCCAGGCGCGGCCACGGCGCGACCGGCAGGAATTCGCCATCGACGCGCAGATGCGTGTAACCCTTGTTCTTCGCCCACTTCGCAAGATCGGTGTAGAGCCCTTTACGATTGACCACCAGCGGCGCCAGCAGGCCGATGCGCTGGCCACGATATTCTCGCAGCATACGCGCAGCGATCGCTTCCATGCTCTGCGGCTCGATGGCGCAATCGCAGGTCGGGCAATGCTGCGTACCCAGCTTGACGAATAACAGACGCAGGAAGTGATGCACCTCGGTCAGCGTACCCACGGTGCTCTTGCGCCCGCCACGGCTGGTGCGCTGCTCGATGGCCACCGTCGGCGGGATGCCATGTATTGCATCCACATCGGGCTTCGAGGCCGGCTGCACGAACTGCCGCGCATAGGCGTTGAGCGATTCAAGATAGCGGCGCTGACCTTCGGCGAAAAGAATGTCGAAGGCCAGCGTCGACTTGCCGGAGCCGGACACGCCCGTCACTACCGTGAACTTGTTGTGCTTGATTTGCAGCGAGACGTTTTTCAGATTGTGCTCGCGCGCGTTAACAATGCTGATGGCATCACGTATCGGTCGGTACGAGGCACGAGGCTCCGCTACGGCGGAGCCCCTCTCCCGTGAGCGGGAGAGGGGTTGGGGAGAGGGATCGTGGCTTCCGGGAAAATATGCGGCGGCCCTCTCCCCCTGCCCCTCTCCCGCAAGCGGGAGAGGGGAGCCCAGGTTGTATTCGCGCAATGCAATGCCCGTATGCGAACGCCCACAAGCCATCACATCCGCGACCGTACCCTCGACCAGCATCTCGCCACCCGCATCGCCACCTTCCGGGCCAAGATCGATCAGCCAATCGGCCGCACGCATGACATCCAGATTATGCTCGACAACCAGCACGGTATTGCCCGCATCGACGAGCGCACGCAAAGCGCGCAACAGTTTCTCGATGTCGCCGAAATGCAGACCCGTTGTCGGCTCGTCGAACAGGAACAGACTACCGCGTGTGGCAAGCTTCTTGCGCGCCGCGCTCTTTGCCGAATACTCAGCGAGATGCCCCGCCAGCTTGAGCCGCTGCGCCTCGCCGCCCGACAGCGTCGGCACCGGCTGACCCAGCGTGAGGTAGTCGAGGCCGACGTCGACCAGCGGCTGCACCGCGCGCACGACCTCCTTGTCGTCGCCGAAGAAAGTCAGCGCGTCGATGGCGGTCAGTTCCAATACTTCGGCGATGCTTTTGTCATGCAATTTGAGTTCCAGCACTTCCGGGCGATAGCGTGTGCCGTCGCAGTCGGGGCAACGCAGGTAGACGTCGGAGAGAAACTGCATCTCAACGTGTTCGAAGCCGTTGCCGCCGCAGGTCGGACAACGCCCGTCGCCCGAGTTGAAGGAGAAAGTGCCGGCCGTGTAGCCGCGCTGTTCGGCTTCGGGCAGGGCGGCGAAGCGCTTGCGGATCACGTCGAAGGCGCCGACGTAGCTGGCCGGGTTGGAGCGCGTGGTCTTGCCGATGGCGCTTTGGTCGACCATGACAATTGACTCGATCAAATCCGCTCCCACCAGCTTGTCGAACGCGCCGGGCGTTTCGGCAGCCTCGCCCTTGGCCTTCTTCAGTGCGAGGTAGAGCACATCCTGTATCAGCGTGGACTTGCCCGAACCGGATACGCCGGTCACGCACACAAGGCGACCGAGCGGTAGCGAAAGATCGACGTGCTTGAGATTGTTTGCCGTCGCGCCGAGCAACTTCAGGCGCGGCGTCTTCGCGTCAACGGGCAAGTGCTCGAGGCCTGCGTCCACTTTGCGATGGCCACCGAGGAATTGCGCTGTGAGTGTGTCGGTGCGCGTGCGCAATTCAGCCAGCGTGCCATTGAAGACGATATTGCCGCCCGCCGCGCCCGGACCAGGGCCGATATCTATTATGCGATCAGCATTGAGCATGACAGCAGGATCGTGCTCGACGACGATCAGTGAATTGCCCGCGTCGCGCAGATTGCGCATGACACCATTGATGCGGTCGATGTCGCGCGGGTGCAGCCCAATGGAAGGCTCGTCGAGCACGAACAAGGTATTGACCAGCGAAGTGCCGAGCGCCGTCGTCAGGTTGATGCGTTGCACCTCGCCGCCGGAGAGCGTGCGGCTCTGGCGGTCCAGTGTGAGATAGCCGAGACCAACCTCACAGAGATAGTTGATGCGGCTGCGGATTTCCGTCATCACCAGATCGGCTGCTTCACCTGCGGTGCCGGGCATGCTCAGCGTCGCGAAGAAACCGCTCGCCCGGTCGATGGGCAAGCGCATGGCGTCGTGAATCGACAGGCCGGGCAGGCTTTGCAGTTTGGCTTCCGGCAGCCATGCGCCGTGGGGGCGGAAGCGTTTGCGCGCCGCAGTTGGAATCGGCCCCGAACCATTGCCGTTCCCTCCCCCTCGGGGGAGGGTGGCGCTGTGCGCCGGGAGAGGGGAAATGGTCCGTGCTCCACCATCCCCCCTCTCCCGGTCCTTCGGACCACCCTCTCCCTCAGGGAGAGGGAACGGCAACTGTACGGAGTTGAGCGCAGCATCCGCTTGCTCCTTCGTCCCGACCCGCCACAGCAGCGAATCCGTCTTCAGCCGCGCGCCCTCACATGTCGGGCAATCCGTGTACGCCCGGTAGCGCGACAGCAGCACACGAATATGCATTTTGTATGCTTTCGTCTCCAGCCAGTCGAAGAAGCGCCGCACGCCGTACCAGTATTTCGGCCAGGAACGTTGCCAGCTCTTGAACTCCGGCTCGCCTTCCATGACCCAATGGCGATGTTCTTCCGGCAGGTCGCGCCAGGCGATATCCGTCGCCACACCGCGCAGGCGACACATCTTCATCAGATCGTCCTGGCACTCCTTGTAGCTTTCGGTCTGCCAGGGTTTGACCGCGCCGCCTGCCAAGGTCTTGGATTCGTCCGGCACGATCAGGCCGAAGTCGATGCCGATCACGCGGCCAAAACCGCGACAGGTCTCGCAGGCACCGACGGCGGAGTTGAAGGAGAAGTGCGACGAGGTCGGCTCGGCGTAGTGAATGTCGCAGTCGGCGCAGTGCAGATCGGCGGAGAAGCGCCATATGCTTTTGGCATCTTGCGTCACTTCGCCGCCGAGGTGTACTTCCATCTTGCCGTTGCCAAGGCGCAAGGCGGTTTCCAAGGCCTCGCTGACGCGCGAAGTCTCGGTATTGCCGAAACGGAAACGGTCGACCGTGACGAGTATGCGTTTGTCCTGCTCGGTGAGGCGCGTGAAGCCCTGGCGTTCGAGGTGGCCGCGCATTTCCTCGGCCGTGAAGTTCTCGGGAATCGGCAGCGGCGCGACGATGGCGAGGCGCGGACTCAGGTGGTCAACTTCGTGTTCCGGGCAACGCGTCGCCAGCGTATGCAAAATGGTTTCCGGCGTCTCGCGCACGACCTTCGTGCCACAGCCTTTGCAGTACAGCGTCGCGGCGCGCGCGTAGAGCAGCTTGAGGTAGTCGGCCAGCTCGGTCATGGTGCCGACGGTGCTGCGCGAGGTGCGCACCTGATTGCTCTGGTCGATGGCAATGGCCGGTGGCACGCCTTCGATGCGATCTACTTGCGGCTTGTCCATGCGATCGAGGAACTGCCGTGCATACGGCGAGAAAGTCTCGACGTAGCGCCTCTGCCCTTCCGCGTACAGCGTGTCGAACACCAGCGAACTCTTGCCCGAGCCGGACGGCCCGGTCACGACGATGAGTTCGCCGGTGGGGATATCGAGATCGAGATTCTTGAGGTTGTTCTGGCGCGCGCCGCGAATGCGGATATACGGATGCTGGCTCATTGAATGGCTTGCCTTGGAGGAAAGGTACTGGGCTGGTGGACTGATCAACGCTCGCCGACCAAGGTTCCAACGCAATAGCAAACAATGGGGACAAATGGCAATAAGAAAAGGGGCCGTCGGCCCCTTTTTCTTATTCTCCGCAACGTGGAGCCTATTCCATTTCTAAATCAATAATGCCGCGAAGACGAGGCGCAGACAGTGCTACAGCACGGCAAGACGAAGTCGACAAAGGCAGTATTGATTTAGAAATGGAATTACTGCTTCTTGCCAGCTTCGGTCGCCATGCCGACCGCTGCACTGGCCGCATCGGTCAATGCGGCTGTAGCGTCCTGCGCATCCAACGCGGCAGACTGCATTTCAGCGACCGCGCCGCTACTGCTGTCGGGTGCCGCCATCGGTACACTTTGCGCGGCCTCGGCGGCCGGCGCTGGCTGCTCGTCTTCGGCCTTCTCGCAGGCGCCCAGGCCAAGCGCCACCAACATCGCCAGACTGATTGCGCGTATCGACATCCCGTTCTCCCTGTTTGTTGTGTCAGGCTCCATGCAAAAGGCCCCGCAGGGCCTTTGCGCTTCGTGGCGCTGTACTACTTGACGCGACTGCGGTACTCGTTGGTCGCCGTATCGATTTCGATCTTGTCGCCAATTTCGACAAAGGCCGGCACCGGCAGTTCGAACCCAGTCGCGAGACGGGCGGGTTTCATGACCTTGCCCGAGGTGTCGCCCTTGACGGCCGGCTCGGTGTATTCCACCGTGCGCACGACGTATTTCGGCATTTCGACGGATATGGCTTTGTCATTATAGAAGACCACCTCGCAAGGCAGGCCGTCTTCCAGATACTTGAGCGCGTCGGTCATGTTGTCCGCTTCGATCTCGTACTGGTTGTACTCGGCATCCACGAAAACGTACATCGGATCGGCGAAGTAGGAATATGTCACTTCCTTGCGATCGAGTTGTACGACTTCGAATTTGTCATCGGCCTTGTAGACGAATTCACTGCCCGCGTCGGTGAGCAGATTCTTGAATTTCATCTTGACCTGGGCAGAGTTACGGCCACCCTTGCTGTATTCCGCGCGCTGGACAACCAGGGCATCGGGGCCAACCATTACAACGTTGCCGACGCGGAGTTCTTGTGCTGTTTTCATGATAACCGGACACCTGTTGAGGCGCCCAAGCGCCTAGCTGAGTTTGCAAAGCCCGTCATTCTAGCAAGCCTGCGCAAAAAATCAGCAAGCGTGAACATAGATCGCCATATACAGCGATGCGCTCGGCCCAGTTTGCGGTGTGGTGACGCAGTGCGGGCAGTTGCGTAGCGAACGCCGGCCAGCATTGCGCCGCGCCTTGTTGCGCTTCCCAGGCGTGCCAGAAATCGCCGAGTGCTCGCTGCGCCGGCGCGGCCAGGCCTTCGTCGAAGCGCGCCAGAAAAGCGTCGAGCTTGATGCGATGAGCGTCATCGTCCTGCTGGTAGATGTGCCACACGAAAGGCTGGCGCGCCCATTGCGCGCGCACGAAAGAGTCCTCGCCGCGTACGAAGTTGAGGTCGCAGGCCCATAGCAATCGGTCGTAATCCTGCTGGCTGAGAAAGGGCAGGATAACGAGTCGCAGCTTGCCACGTTCGATCACGCTGCCCGCCTGCAATTGCGCATCGCCACACCAGACGCCAATAGTGGGCAATAACCGACCGACAGGTACCGCGCAATGGATTGGCTGCGCGCCTTGCGCCCAGGCGTCCAGCAAGGCCGGCAAAGCCGCGTTTTCGTAAGCGAACAGGGAAATGCGCAAAGTATCCGCCGCCGGTGCGGAAACGCCGCAACCCCGCCAGAAAGTTTGCTGCGCTTGAGGATCAGCTTGAAACTGCTGGCGCTGTGTGTCGAGCTGCGCTTCCTTGAGCAAGCCACCCGTTGCCGCGCTAAAACCCGGAAAATAGAAATACTTGCTGAGCCCGAGTTGTGGATGCTTTGAGGGCAACAGATGACTGCCTTCCACCCAGCGCTCGGCACTCAGATATTCAAGATTGATCCACACCGGCGGCCGCGGTTTCTCGTCTATGTATTTGACATAATCCGGCGGTGGATTGCAGGCGAAAGCTTCGATGACGACATCGGCAGGTTCGGCCAGCGCGGCTTGATGCCAATCGCCGATGTACACACCGTCGATGCAATCGCCCCCCGCACCGGGCCGCAACGCCGCCAATACCTCTGGCCGATCCAGCCACAGACGCGGCACGCAACCGTGCTCGTTTGCAAGCTGCCGCGCCAGTCGCCAGCACACCCCGGCGTCACCGAAGTTGTCGATGACGGAACAGAAGATGTCGATACTCGGAGGCGATGAAACGCGCGCGGAGGACATGGGCAATACGACGAAAAATCGTCGGCAGGCGAGAAGTGGTTCACAGTGTACTGTCGTATGGCGCGCATCGGCCGCCTGACGGGTTTTGTGCTCCGCATCAAGCACGTTAAAATATGCCAATGCCTCCATCACTCACGGTGTCGCAAAAGCTTGCGCGCACCTTCGCCCGTGTCAATCCGCAAATCTTCTCGTTGATCGCCGTTTCGGTGCTGGCCCACGTCACCATGTCGGGCGGCCGCGTCAGCGCTTCGTTATTCGCCTTGCAACATGGCGGATCGAGCTTCAGCGCCGGTATCGCCTACAGCCTTTACGGTCTGTTGCCGGCCTTGCTATCGCTGCACATGGGTCGCTGGGTCGATCGCATCGGGCCACGCACCGTCATGCGCGTCAGCCTGGTGTCCATGATCATCGGCTTGTCCTTGCCGGCCTTCTGGGCAACGCTGCCAGCCGTGTTCGTCGGTGCGGCTTTGGGGGGCTTCGGCTTCGGCACCTACATGCTTGCCGCCAACGTGTCGGTGTCGTTCATGGATTTCGAACACGAAGCGGATCGAATTGGCATGCTCGCCTGGTTGCAGCTGGGCAACTCGGTTTCAGCCGTGCTTGGCCCATCTCTGGTCGGCCTCATCATCGATCACAAGGGCTTCGGTCCTGCATTCGGCACGCTGGCCGTGATCGTGCTCGGCAGTCTGGTTGTGTCGTATCGCGTCTATCTGCCCAACGGCACACGCGAACTACATCAGCCAGAGACTGGCGACAGCATTGTGCGTACGGTATTCACCAACCCGCGTCTGCTGCGCATCTATCTACTCACCATGACGGTGGCATTAGCCTGGGATGGTTTCAACTTCATGGTGCCGGTGTTGGGTCATGAACGTCATTACTCTGCCACCACCATCGGCATGATTTTGTCATGTTTCGCAGTGGGCACCTTTGCGATTCGCGCGGCCTTGCCGTGGCTATCTCGACAGCTGTCCGAATGGCGCATGCTGTGTCTATCCTTCGCCGTCGCGGCCAGCGTTTTCTTCCTGCTGCCGCTAGCAAAAGCCGGATTCGTTCTCGGCGCCCTGGGCTTCGTTTTCGGTCTGGCTGCCGGTACCGGGCAGCCGAATATCCTCAGCCTCATCTACCGCGCCTTGCCGGTTGGTAAGGCCGGTGAAGGGGCAGGTCTGCGCTCGATGATGGGCAATATGATGGGCCTCACCGGCCCTTCGCTATATGGCGCCATTACCGCCCTGTTCGGTGCCGTACCCGTGTTCCTGCTGATCGGCTGCATCATGAGCGTGTCGAGCTGGCAAGCACATCACGGCCACCGCAGCAGCGCCGCCCCCGCCTGAGTGGCGGCCGCCGGGCAGCCCGGGGTGGCCGCAGGGTCTCGGAGCGTTTGAAGCCGTCGTCACCAATCAGGCGGTTCACAAGTTGCGTCACAAGCACTATGCGGGTGAGCTTCATGCTAAAGCCAGAGAGTTGCTTGTCCCAGGTGGCGCGTACTTAGTCTGCGATCACTTCTTCGAAGAAGGTGGAATGAAGAACGATCAGTTGTACATGACCGTCCAAGAGCAATACGATGCCTTAACTAGTGCTGGCTTTTCTAGAGTCGAGCGGCTTCTACTCAAAGGCGGTTTGGTGCTTCATCGTGCAACCTAACCATTACTTCGAACGGACATATCTGAGGCAGTTCGCGTATTCTCATGCTTTGGCCAGCTTACCCCAGCCGCCGATCCGCTCGATATCAAATGCGACGGACACTCATAAATGCAGATAAGATGCACTAAGTATTTCTGCCCAAGTGATCCGGCGTTTGATAGCACAAATTAAAACACCTCGAAAAATCTGGATTATGAGTCGCTGCGCATGAAGTTTTTCATGGGCAAAGTCTTGCTTACGGCATTTTTTCTGCTTGCCAGGAGGCATGGAGAATGAATGTAGTTCATATTAATGCAAGCGATACAAGTGGAGGGGCAGCGCGTTCCTGCTATCGATTACATCAATTCCTCCTACGACACGGTGTGGATTCACGCCTGCTTGTACAGCAGAAGCGAACCTTCGATCCCTCAGTCGAGTTAGTCGCGTCACCAGTAGCGGACACGGAGTTGGTCCAGAATATTGATCTCGTTCAGCGCGTTTTTTCCGCTCAAAATCGAACCGATATCAGCAATACATACTTCTCTATCTCACTAGCCGGGCCGGATCTTTGTTGCCATCCAATGATTGAGGCTGCGGATATCATTCATCTGCACTGGATCGCATCCATGCAGACGCCCGCTGATATACAGCGATTGATGGCACTGGGCAAGCCCATGGTGTGGACATTGCACGATCTCAGGCCATTAACCGGCGGTTGTCATTTCCCGGCGGGGTGTTCGAAATTCCAGGACAACTGCACTAACTGCCCCCAACTTCGTTGCGACCATTTTGATTTTCCGGCCGCTGCGTTGCGTGACCAAATTGAGCTAATCGATGCGACTTGCCTGACGGTGATAGCGCCCTCTCACTGGATCGCCGAACAGGCCCAGTTAAGCGCGATGTTAGGCGACAAAGCTCGCATTGAATACATCCCCAACGGCGTCGACGTCGATATTTTTGCACCCCGTTCCCGAACCGAAGCTCGTGCAGCCTTGGGATTGGTACTTGATGGAACCTATATTTTGTTTGGAGCAGATCAAACAAAGGAAAAGCGCAAAGGTTTCGAGTCTCTCGCGCGTGTGCTTGGCGAAGCCACTCAGGATCCGCGTTTTATCAATGCTGGTGCCCGTGTATTGTGGGTTGGGGAGCCGCCCGCTGGTGAGGCCTTCAACGATATTCCTTTAATTCAATTGGGTCGGATCCCGCAAGAGGAGCGGATGGCATTAGCGTTTGCAGCGAGCGACTTATTTGTTCTTCCATCGCTCGAAGACAACCTGCCCAATATGCTACTGGAGGCCCTCTGTTGTGGAACGCCTACGGTTGCATACTCGATAGGGGGCATTCCAGACATCCTTCATGATGAAGTTAACGGCCGGTTGGTACCGGCAGGAGATGAGCGGAAATTTGCCGAGGCATTGCTTAGCCTTGTGGATGATGCACAAAAACGTACGGAAATGGGGCAGCGCGGCCGCGCTATGGTGAGCGAACAATTTTCATCTTTGCTTCAGGCTGTTCGTCATATAGGGCTCTACGATGAGCTGATTCAATCAAATAGGTTGACCAAAGCCTCGCTGCAATCGAAGCATCAGTCTCCTGCGCACTGCATCAGAACTCCCGGACCCGCTGTTGGTGCGTTATTAGAGCCATTAACCATCCACTGCCTAATGGAAGAAGTACGCACCTTGCAAACGCGTGTGCAAAAGGACGAAAGAATATGCATTGCCCAAAGTCAGCGCATCGATAACCTACAGCGGGAACTTGATGCCAGGCAACAGGTAATACAAGACTTACAAGTTCACTGGCTACGTGCAGAAGACGCCTGTGTGGCTAGACTCAACGTGATTGATCAGTTGGAATCGCATCGGCAGCGGCTTGAGGCATTCAACCGTGAGTTAGCAGCTGCCTCAGGGCAACTTGAAGAAAAAGAAATGATCATCAGAGAGCTTTCCAATGCTATCTCGGCCTACCGAACCGCTTTAAGAGTTTTCAGATACCCATTACGAGTTCTTCTTGGGGGCCAGAGATTAATCAGCCGAATAAAACATGCTTTTATAGATAGAATGCGACCTCGGCTTGGAAATCTTTATCAACACCCGCCCCGCTCCATATATTTACCGACGCATTACCGTAGGCAGCCCTTGCTGCTCCAAACGCCCAAGGTCTCCATCGTGACCCCATCTTTCGGGCAAGGAGACTACATTGGACGCACCATTGAAAGCGTTCTCGGCCAGCAGTATCCCAATCTGGAATATTTCGTTCAGGATGGTGGCTCTGAAGATGGAACTGGCGACATTCTACGTTCTTACCAAGATAGACTTAGTGGATGGGAATCAAAGGCGGACCATGGCCAATCGAATGCAATTAACCTAGGATTCAGTCGCTGTACTGGTGAGGTCATGGCCTGGATAAACTCCGATGACATTCTTCTGCCGGGAACCATTCACGCGGTTATCGAATATTTTAACCGGCACCCTGACGTGGATGTCGTTTATGGCAATCGCCTGCTTATTGACGAAAATGATTTTAATATAGGCAGATGGATACTGCCTGGACACGACCCCAAGGTTCTGTCATGGGCTGATTATATTCCACAGGAGACACTGTTCTGGCGCCGACGGGTGTGGGAAAAAATTGGTGGGCGCGTAGATGAAAAATTCAAATTCGCCATGGATTGGGACTTGCTGATACGTTTCCGGGAGGCCGGTGCAAGATTCGCACATATCCCAAGATTTCTTGGTGCATTCCGAATTCATAAATATCAAAAAACTTCCGCCGTGATAACCGATATTGGCCATGGGGAAATGGATCTGATACGTGCGCGCCTGTTCGGCAGAGTCCCAACCCACCACGAAATCAGGAAAGCCCTCTTTCCATTTTTGCTGCGGCATTTGTGGGCCGACTATTTCTACCGGATTCGAAAATGTTTTCAGAGGGGGAAATTTAAGTTTGAAGCCTCTGGTATCCCATCGTGCATGGTGTCTGATTGCAAATAGGTATGCCATCGCCTTTGATAACCATTGCCATTCCGTCATTCAACCAAGGGCGATTTCTAAATGAAGCACTTGCGTCCATTTTTTCGCAAGAAATTCTAGTCGAGGTATTCGTACTGGATGCTGGATCGTCTGACAATTCACTTGCCATTATAAACAAGTGGGCGAATAAGCTCGCGGGATGGCGCAGCTATTCCGACGAAGGGCAGGCAGCAGCAATCAATGAAGGCATTGCCAATGGGCGTGCACCTTATGTTTGTTGGCTTAATAGTGACGATTTTTATCTGCCTAATGGGCTGCTGAAAATGGTTTCCGAACTCGACAAGAACCCTGATGCATCTGCCATCTATGGTCGAACCTGGAATATGCGGCAGAAATCCGAAGGTCGTCGTCCAGCCTGGGTTGAAGCATTCGACGAACATCGTCTCGCATTGCGTTGTATTATTTCCCAACCTGGCACGCTAATTCGACGAAATGCTTGGGAGGCGGTTGGTGGCGTTGATTCACAGATGCAGATGTGCATGGATTACGACTTGTGGTGGCGGCTTTACAAACAGATCGGTCCGTTACTTTTTTTCGATGATTTTGTTGCGGTCAATCGTGAACACGCCAGCACAAAAACCAATACGCGGCGCCGTGATCATTATCGGGAAGCCATAGCCACTGTGCGTCGATATTATGGGCATGCGCCGCTAAAATGGTGGCTTGCCCAGCCTTACGCTGTTTGGTTTAAATCGATATTATAACCTCGGAATTGAACCGTCTATGCGGGTTTTGCATTTCTTTAAGACATCTTTTCCGGACTCAATGGGTGGCACTGAACAGGTTATTAACGAGATCGCCAAAGGCTCTTGCAAGTTAGGGATTAAGGCCGAGGTTCTATACCTGTCATCGAAACCCCTGCCGAAAACCATCGAGATTGAAGGTTATTTTGCACATCGGGTTAAGCTGACCGCCCAGATTGCTTCAACAGGATTTTCAATTGCCGCATTTTCGCGTTTCAGCGAACTTGCGAAAAATGCAGATGTAATTCATTACCATTTTCCATGGCCGTTTATGGATTTTGTACATTTTGCGACAAGAATTAAAAAAGCCACCCTTGTCACTTATCACTCAGACATCATTAGGCAAAAATATTTGCTTCAACTCTATCGCCCCCTTAAAAGAAAATTTCTCTCAAGCGTCGACCACATTGTCGCAACATCGCCAAACTATCTTTCTACCAGCGAAGTGTTAAAAGCATACCCCGATAAAGTTAGTGTGATTCCAATCGGCTTGGACAAGGAAAGCTATCCGAAAGCCACGGAGGCCAGGCTGAAATATTGGCACCCTAAATTTGGAGCTAAGTTTTTCCTCTTCGTTGGCGTCCTGCGTTACTACAAGGGACTTCATATATTGCTCGAAGCCATACGCGGAACAGACATCGTTGTTGTCATCGTTGGCTCGGGACCAATCGAAAAGGAATTAAAAAAGCAAGCAAGTGGCTTCGGGAAACAGAATGTACATTTTTTAGGCCACCTTTCGAATGAAGATAAAGTCGCCCTCCTCACTTTATGCTATGGGGTGGTATTTCCCTCGCACCTGCGTTCGGAGGCATTTGGCGTTTCTTTATTGGAGGGGGCCATGTACGGCAGGCCCATGATCTCAAGCGAGATTGGTACCGGTACTAGTTTTGTCAATATTTCCGGCGAAACCGGCCTCGTTGTCCCGCCAAATGCCCCTGCCGAATTGCGCCAGGCGTTGCAATATCTTTTGGACAATCCGAAGCTTGCTGCAGAAATGGGCCGCCGTGCCGAAGAGCGATATCATCAGTTTTTCACCGGCGATAAGATGGCGAAAGCTTACGTTGATTTGTATGAACAATTGGCCTCGGAAAAATAGTCGTCTCCCTGCGGCGCCCGACGCCCGCTCTCGTGCAAAGAGCGAACTCCATCGTTACTGGTATCCCTTGCTTGCCCTGACGCGTCGTGAAATCCGCAAGCGGTACGCAAACACGTTTTTCGGTTCATTTTGGACGGTATTACATCCGCTTGCGATGTTGGCAATCTATTTGACCGTATTCGGCTTCATATTGCGTGCTGGACAGACCGAGGCTGAAGCATGGAATTTCGCCCTCAACATGCTGGCCGGTTTGTTGCCTTTTCAGGCCTTTGCCGACGGGCTGCACCGCGCCTGTACTTCGCTACGCGAGGACCGCTCGCTGCTCGACCGCGAACAATTTCCAGGGGAGGTGTTGGCCGCTGCAAAAATCCTTAGTGCGTCGGCCGCCGAGGTCATCGGTATGGCATTGCTTTCCTTGGCCGCTGCGTTGCATGGAAATCAGGCGGGATGGCTTATCCTTGCCTTGCCGGGAGCCATTCTGCTGCGAATTTTGTTCACCGCAGGCTTTGTTTGGGTGGTGAGTATTCTTTCCATATTCGTCGCCGACATCGCAGAAGTACTTGGTTTCGTTACCACGGCCTGGATGTTTCTAACACCTATCTTCTACAGCCCCGCTGCGTTACCGAATGCCCTGACGTGGACCCTGGCTTTCAACCCTATGCATCATCTGGTGGAGTTGTACCGCGGTATCGTTTTGCATGGGCATGTCGATTGGAGATTGCCCATTATCGTCGCGGCCTGGGCGTTCGCGTCGGCCGCAATCGGTATTTGGTTCTTCAAGAAGTCTATTGAGCGTGCAAAGGACTTCCTGTAGACATGTTTAGCATTCGCGCGGAATCCTTGAGCAAGGAATACCAACTTTACCGCGCTCCGATCGACAGTCTAAAGGAGCTGTTTTTACGGAGGCGCTACGCGGAAACGTTTTGGGCGGTCCGCGACGTGAGCTTCGAAGTCCTTGCCAGCGGTTCGATCGGCATCATCGGTGAAAATGGTGCCGGCAAATCGACCCTGTTAAAATTGCTCGCCGGGGCTTTGACGCCCAGCAGCGGCCGTGTCGATCGGTCCGGCCGTGTCGGCGCCATCCTTCAGCTCGGCGCCGGATTCCATCCTGACCTTTCCGGCCTGGAAAACATTCGGATCGGCTGTGCCGTCCTTGGGCTGTCGCCGGCAGAGACCGAATATATCCTTCCTCGAATCGTGGAATTTTCCGAACTCGGCCACTTCATTGAACGGCCGTTACGGACCTACTCCTCGGGTATGCACCTGCGTTTAGGGTTTTCAGTCGCCACCGCCATCGATCCGGACATTCTCATTGTCGACGAGCACTTGTCGGTTGGGGACCAGCATTTCCGCTTCAAGTGCATGCGCAGAATCATGGCATTGCGGGAAACGGGTTGCGCTCTGGTGTTCTGTTCCCACGACTTGTTCGCCGTGGGAGAGGTCTGTGAAAGATCGCTATGGATGGAGGGAGGCCATTCCAGAATGCTGGGAGACACCCAAAGCGTTCTGAAAGCATACCAAGATCATGAACGCGAAAAAGACGCATCTTTCACTGATTCTTCTACTTCGCCTGAAGGAGTCACACTTCACGATCAGCAGAAGCATGCCGCCGATAACTATCTTCGGGAATTCTCACTGGGCGGAGATGTTCGGAACGGCGGGATAGAGACTGGCAACCGCCTGGAACTTAGGATCGTCGCCGAGCTAAACGAAGCCGCCTGGCGAGACGGAGTCCATGTGGGGCTACTTATCGTACGTAACGATGCAGTCTGGTGCTATGGTATCAGCACCAAGATGGAAGGAATGGCAACCGGGCTTCATCCTCTTGGCGGCAATTCTTACGGCATCACCTTCATTATCGACCACCTGTCTCTGTTATCTGGACAGTATTCATTTACAGTGGCGTTAATGGATGACTGCAGTCCTTTGGTCTACCACACTTGCGAGGGCGCAGCACCTTTCACAGTTAGACATGCTGGAAAGGAGGTTGGAGTGGCACGAATTCCCCACCGGTGGGAGCTGAAATGAAGCTTACTAGAGTCGAATTTGGTTTCGACTGCCTGCCTTTCGATCCTGCGGAACCAGCGGCAAGTATCTTCAATTAGCACGCAGACGTTGCGAGCGCCGGATTCGTGCATATCCAGTCAGCAGTTTTGCGCGGATTACCCAACTCGTTTGTACTTTGTTACTCGCCATGTGGCCCAAGTGCGAGGTGCCCCCAGACTTAGTGCCAAAGTCGTTTTAGTAAAAGTCCTTGGGTTGCACCGTCAAGGACATTCTTCGGCGGTCGGTTGGAGGGGGCTTGGAAACTCAACCGAAGCCCGTGGTACGGATCAGAGGCCTTGACCACAGTGTTTGCAGTCGAAGCTCTTTCGCGTCGACGGCCGCAGGAGTTTCTTGCTCGTCATTTCGGCGAAGGCCTAGATGCGCATTATAAAGATTCCGGAGCATCCAGAATTTTACAAGGATAATCACGATATTACACTTAGCAAAACGCTTCTGGCTTCTCGTGCGAGCTCATCAATGGTGGCATTACAAAATCCCACTCGCTTTAGCCGTTGCTTTTGGTTTTGCCTGGATGAGTCGCATCCCCTTCTCCATGCTCATCTTACCAACAGGGCTAATGGTGTTGGCTGGCGCTGCAGCAGGAATATGGGCCTCCGTCATCAATGATTTCACGGATCTTGATCAGGACAGGCTGGCAGGTAAATCCACGCCCATGATGGAGTTGAGCCTGCCATCCAGACGCGCTGTTGTTGCTGGATCGGTGCTGCTCAACGCAGTTGTCGCTTGGATGCTTCAGCGCTATCCAGTCAGCCTGCTCCTGCTTGTGGCTAACTGGATGACATTTATGGTTTATTCGGTGCCACCGATCCGGATAAAGGAGCGCGGTGCTCTTGGTGTGATTGCAATTGCGCTTGGCGAGCATGTTCTTTTGGGGCTATTGGCAGTATCTCTAGTGCTGGAGACTACACGAATGCCTCTGGCATCAGTGCCGATCCCATGGCTGCTGGCATATCTTGGCTGGTCCACGGCCTTCGGCATGCGAGGGATAATCTGGCACCAGATTTTGGAGGTTGAAAATGATCGTAGGGCCGGTTGCAAAACTCTAGGAGCATTAATTGGGGAAACTAATCTGGCGCACATAGGGGAATGGTATGTATTTCCCTTCGAGATAGTTTGCTTCTTTCTGTTGTTGCTCCTGAGCCGCGACAGCCTTTTTGTAATATTTTTACCAATATACGCATTCACTGAGTGGCTGAGGCGCAAGTGCTGGGGCTGCAATATCGTCATTGCCACTCCTAAACCGAATATGCGTTTTATTATGACGGAATACTACCAGATTTATTTTCCTTTCTCTTTTTTGAGCTTGGCTTTGCATTCCGATCGTTCTGCCATATTTCTCATCATTGCATTCATCCTGATATTTCCTGGCGCAATGGCAAAGCTGGTACGCGAGATGGGAATAATTTTCAGATGGAACGTTTACGAACCAATTCGCATAGCTCTGCTCCACAATGGCTAGCGAATTTCTGCTCAGGCGTTATCCCTGAAAGAACGGGCACCGATGAGCGCGACGATGGAAGAAGAGAACAAGCGTTTGAAAGCGCGGGGGAAGTCGGCTTTGGTGCTTGAGATCGTCCAAGCCAATCCCTTGGTAGCCGCCGTCAAGGAGCCGGTCTGCCAACAGACCCGCAGCTACTCGATAGACGCATCGTTTTTTGCGCGAAAGACGACGGCGTGATCATTGAGACCTTTACGATTGAATCCCCACGGCATTAGCGAAAACTTGATAACCAGGCGTCCATTTCCATAGCGCTGAACTGGGAGACCCTGCAAAATGCCCTGCAGCCCTCCTAAGCGAGGTCAGGCAACAGGCGGTGACGAAGGCTCGATCTTCGTCATAGCCGTACCAGAGTCCGTCGGTCCCAAGCCATTCCCAGATGGCAGTTTTGGAGCTCCAGGACCCATCTGCTGCTATGGTTGAAAGGAGATGTTCAACTCCTCGGCGCATCACGGGCTCGTAAGCTTCTTGCCCGGCCAGCGCCGTAACTGCCAGCGCCGTCTCATAGGGATCACCATCGGCTCCCCACGAACCATCGGAATTCTGTGATTGAGCGATGAACGAAAGGGCGCGTCTCGTTGCTGCCGAATACTCCGATTTTCCGCGGAGTAGATCGATCATCATTAGCGTAGCGTGGAGTTTGCTTGGATAAAAATATGATGGAAAGTGGCCGTCATCATGCTGCCATTGCAGCAGGATGTCGTAGTTGATGGACTCCTCGAAGCGAGTGCCGCGCAACGCGAGAAAGACGTTCGCATTTACTTCTGGCTGTGCCTGAAAGTTGTTCTCCATCGACCGCTCCAACGTCAATGCGATGGGACCAGGCACATCGACCCAAGCAAAAATCCGCTCGTCTTCGCGGTAGAAGCGCATGAGGCACTCCGGCGTGCGGCCCGCGCCAAGAAGTTTCAGGGTGCGGAAAACAAAGGCGGTATCGTCCGCATCTGCCAAATCGTATGCGCGAGAGTACCCCCATCCTCCGTCGTATTCTTCGGAAAGAATTCGAACGAGAATAATAGCTCGCTCAATCTCGTCGAGGAGTCCTAGCGTTGCCTCGCTGATAAAAAAGGCGACGAATACGTGTCCTGTGCCATGGTGTAGCACTGGTACGCCATAACCATTGCGGCATGCCAGGGCGTACTCGCCGGTTCGGAGCCTTTGCTTAAGAAATGCTGCAGCGCTTGCAATGGCATCGTTTACCGCGCCGGTATTGATTGGGGAATTCATAGAGCCAGCAAGTTTTGGCAGGCGCACCGTACCTGCATGCAAAGCAGGATTTGTTTCTTCTAGGCGCGCTCGGCACCTAACTCCGCTGACTTCGGATGGTGATTGGGTATCCACGGGTTCGACTCGCCGGGGCTCGCCCAGCTGACTACTGACTTCATCGCAGATGCGCGTGATCTGTCCGGCATAGTCGAGAAACCGATAGGTCGAACGCACGCGCGTTTCCGCGCGTTGTCCCATATCGGCGAACCGCGCGGGATAGTCGACGAAGGCGACGAGCGCATCCGTCATCGCCGGCACATCCAGATAGGGCACCACGATGCCGCAATCCCCTTCGATTGCCTCTTTCGCCCCGCCGGCACCGTCGAAAACGACGATGGGAAGGGAGCAGGCCATGGCCTCGTGGATGACGCAGGGGAACGGGTCATCTCGCGACGTCAGAGCGAATGCATCGGCCGCCAGAAAATACGGCTCGGGATCGGTTACCTCACCTAACAGCGAAACCGTCGAAGCGAGGTTCAGCTCGGAAATATCCAGCTCGATGAACCTCTCGAAATAGGCGCCGTATTGCTCGGCACCAAGCCATAGAAAATGCACGTTGCGCGTTGCGCGCGCGCGTACGCGGGCCGCCAGTTGAACGAAGAGATCGATTCCTTTCCTGAGATCGCGCGTGCCGCAGCCGAGCACGATCGCGGTATCCAACGCAAGGCCGAGTTTGTTGCGCACTTCGACGCGCGCGGTGTTGCGGTCGCGCTGTCCGAATCTCGGATTGAGCAAGCCTTGCGGCACGACGGCAGCGTCGTGAAAGTCGGGCAGTACCGCGGTAGCAGCTAATTTCACTGCCTCTGAGGGGAATATGACACGGTTCGAGCATTGATGAATCGTACGCCAGACGTCATGCGGGAAATGGATGCCCCGCTCGTGCATGATGGACACTATGTATGGCAATCCAGCCTCGCGCAGCGCCTTGATGAGGCGCCAGCCATCCGCACTATTGCAGATGGAAAGCACCGGCGCGGGACTCGCTATCGTTCCGAGCATTCTGGCCAGAATATGGCCGTTCGACAGATGGAGCATCCCGTTGTGATTTACAAAAACGTGCGCGATCTGTGAGAAATCCTCGAGCAGGGCGCCGCCACGCTCGAGGATCAGATAGAACTCGGCTCCGGTCAGGCGCTGCATGGCTTGCATCAAGCTCAGCAGGACCAAAGGCGCCCCGGAGCGAGACGCTTCGTGTCCGGTAAACAGTATTTTTGGAACATCCGGTGTACCGAACGTGGCGTTCGCGGATGGCGGCTGCCCACCCTTCGGATAGAGGTACCCCTTTTCCCATAACAGGTGCCATTCCGTTACGGCGGATTCTTCGCGACAAGATTCGCGTACGCGCCGCAGGTAATGGACCAGCGGGTTACCAACGATTGCCTTGTTCGCTTCGAGGTAACCAGAGGTCGAAAAATCAGGTCGAGGGTCGCGACGCTCGTCGCGGCCATAGCGCAGGTAATGCTCCACCGGGTCGACACCTGCCGCCTTGACCTCCGGATATTTTTGCAGGTACCAAGCCCGGTCGACGCCGCCGTCACCGCTCGCGAGCTTGTAGTCTTCAGCGAACTGCCAATCCGCTGACGGAACCTTTTTGCCTCCATGCTTCAGGTAATGGACCAGCGGATTCCCCTCGACGCCGCTGTTCGCCTCTAGATAGCCTGAGGTGGAGAAGTCGAGGCGGGGATCGCGGCCCTCACTGCGACCATAGCGCAGATAGTGCTCCACGGGATCAACACCCTCCGCCGCAACCTCTGGATATTTTTGCAAGTACCAGGCCCGGTCGACACCGCCGTCACCGCTCGCGAGCTTGTAGTCTTCAGTCGATATATGCATGAATAAAAACAGTTGTGACTCTGTAGGGCGATTTTTAAAAAACACAGCAGCAGTTTGCCGCAAAAATTCGCCGGATCGATGGCGGAGCGTGTCAGCACGCGATGGCTATTTGGCGGTGACGATCAGGCTGGTCCTCTCGTAGATCCGATCCACGGCCGTTTTCATAGTGTCGTAGATGCCGCGCTGGGGAACCCCGCCCAACACTCGGAAGGCATTGGTTATGGGCATCGAACAGCATCTCGTGGGTCTGCAACGGATATGCGCTCGCCAAAGACAGATTTGATAAAGCGACTTTTGAGCCATTTGGTAAATAGGCGGCAGTGCAGCGAATCGCCCTCCCCCATCGAGTAGTACGATCCGCATATTTTCTTTCAGCTCAGGACTACGATGATGGCCAAGAAATCAAATCAGCGAGAATCGACATCATCCTTGCTGCGTGCTCTGGGCCTTACCACCACCAAGCTGCTAACGGTGGCGATGTCATCGGTACGGACCTATTCGCGGCGCTCGGCGAGATGTGGGAAAAGTCTGGCAGCGGTCTACTGTTGGCAATTGTAAGCTAATTGGTGGAGCTGGCGACGGGCGCGAGCGCGGCGTCAATGTCCCCGAGGATGCCGTTCAGGGTTGGGGGGCCGCAATCCTCCGCCGATGAAGAAAACGGCCATTGACCTTCATCAGCGGCTGAGCGTCAGGGAACTGCCCAATGACCATCGCATCTTGAATCGTGGATCGTTTGGCGGGAGATCGCATTTCCGCTGCCGGATGGTATTCACGGCATACCCAATCAAAGCGGAAAGCTCCACTGGACCTATCAAAACATCATCGCTACAAGCGGCAAGTCTCGCTGCCAATTCAAGGTCGCGCATGCTAATGTATTCCTCGAATGAATAACGTATTCTCGAAATCTATCCTGTGAGTTTGAGTTAATCGACTAACAGATCTCGGAAAAGCACCGATGGCAGCAACCGAAGCAGACCGAATTCGAATCGCTCAAATACTTGCCGGAAGACGAGATGACGATTTCGAACAGCGCATCCTGCGACGCATTGATATGCGCCAGAGCCTCGGGGTAACACGAGGCCTACTCACCGCATGGACGACAGCATCATTGTTTCTATGGCTGAAGCGCTCTGCAGATACTACAGAGGGAAAAGTACTGACACTCGATGTCTTTGGCGAAGGTCTGGAATTAGGCGTCGAGCCCGGTAAATACGTCGTGCAGTACCTGGCATTCGCGGATGTCGCGCGCGCCGAAATTTATGTAAATGGCAAGGAGGCCGCAACCGTGTTCCAAGACGGGTTTGCCTTACCCTCACGGCGAGCCATGAAATTTGAAACGGCCAGGTTGGCGATTGAATGCGCCAAGCGAAAAGGGTGGGTACCAGTTGCGAAAGATCGCGAAGGCGGCGTGGAAGGACCGGAGGAAATGTTGGCGTGGCTTCGCGAAATACGTGAGGAAGAAATCGCGTTCCGCGTATTGCAGCGATGGACTAGAAAAAAGTGGCAGGGGAAATCCATTCCCGCGCCTGTATGGCAAGCGTATATTCTCGCGGCCGAAACTGAGCTCTTCGAACATTTCCTGAAGCGGGCACGGGCGCTTGAGAAGCTGAACGACGATCCAGGCTGTAGCCAATTTCTCCGGGATCTGAGCCTGTCGGCCGTTTGATTCAGCCGAGTCGAGCCAAAAGATTTTCTGGGCGCAAGTGTGTGTAGTGCTTCAGCATCTGCATCGATTTGTGACCTGTGATGCTGGCCACCTCGAAAGGGTTGAAGCCCTTTTCAAAGAGCCGTGATGCGGCCTCATGCCGCAGGTCATGCCAATGTAGTCCGGCAATGCCAAGGCGTTTCATCGCACGTTTCCACACACACACCAACGCATTCTGAGTAATCGGGCAGACCCGGCCATCGATCGAGCGAGGCAATGCGCTTAACACTGCTACGGCATGTGTGCTTAATGGCAGGATGGCGGGCACCCCCTTGTTACCGATGGCTCGATATTCCAGTGGGATGGCGATCATTCTTTTTTCCAGACTGATCCAGTCCCAATGCAGCTTGAACAACATCCCTTGACGAAGTGAAGTCTCGATCGCCAGATCGAACATCGGACTGACCCATGAGTTGCCGCAACGATCCAGTTCGGTCTTGATGCTGGTTGAAGTCGCCGGTCGCGCTCCTTAGAGCCCGAAGGCTTTCGGATGTTATTCAGCGGATTGAGCAAGCTCTCCATGCCCCATTCCTTGCGAGCAAGTTCATAGAGATGAGCGATCACAGCGAGCTCGATGCGGATCGTGTTTTCCGCACGTCGGTCATCTCGGTACTTGCCACTCTGCACTGCGCAGACTGGCTAAAAAACGCTTGGCATAAGGATGGTGTAGCCAGCGATCAATGAAACCTCTCCCACGCTTGGGACAGCGCTTGTGTGAGGCATGCTCGCGCCAATAGCGCTCCAGCGCCTCGCCGAGTGTCGTGCGTTCGGCCTCGACACGGCTGACGAACACACCGCGATCCATCTCGCTTTCGACTTGGCGTGCCCAGGTCGCTGCGTCGGTTTTGCTGGTGAAGGTCTTGTTCTGAACAGGAAAGCCACGGCGGCGCACTTGCGCTTCCCATTGCTGCGTTCCTCGTTGTCGGATCGTTGCCATCGCCACGCTTTCTGCCACTCGGTGTGGCAAATTTGTGGCAAAACGTCGACATGGCCCACTAACAGATCTGCGAAAAGCGCAGGATGGGACACTCGTAAAGAAGTAAGTCCCTGAAACGAAAGGGCCTAGCCGGATGGCTAAGCCCTTAATATTTGGTGGGGGCAGTAGGATTCGAACCTACGACCTACTGATTAAGAGTCAGCTGCTCTACCAACTGAGCTATACCCCCAAAGCGCGAGAGGCGCGATGTTACCTTTGATGCGACTTTATTTCTACTGTCGCCGCCGGGCCAAATCCCACGGCAACTGGTGGGTCGGGCGAGACTCGAACTCGCGACCAACGGATTAAAAGTCCGCTGCTCTACCGACTGAGCTACCGACCCACTGCGGCTGACCAATGACTCCCGCTGGATCGCAGCAAGTCGAGCATTATAGAAATGGCCCCCGCATGCGTCAAGCCTGAATGCACACCGGCTCACGTGGCGGCTTCGCGGCGTATCGCGCCGACATCGGCAGAACGATCCACAATCCCTGTAAAATCGCCGGTTTTGCAACCCGGCCGCGACAATTGTCGCCCGCCGTCCTGGACCGCATTGACCCATGAGCGCGAAACCGACTTTTCAGGAAATCATCCTCCGCCTCCAAAGCTACTGGAGCAGCCAGGGGTGCGCCTTGCTGCAACCTTATGACATGGAAGTCGGCGCGGGCACCAGCCATACCGCGACCTTCCTGCGCGCCCTCGGTCCCGAACCCTGGAAGGCGGCTTACGTCCAGCCTTCGCGTCGCCCGAAAGATGGTCGCTATGGCGAAAATCCAAACCGTTTGCAGCACTACTACCAGTACCAGGTCGTGCTCAAACCCGCGCCCGACAATATTCTTGAGTTGTACCTGGGTTCGCTCGAAACGCTCGGCTTCGATCTGAAGAAGAACGATGTGCGCTTCGTCGAGGACGATTGGGAAAATCCCACGCTGGGCTGCTGGGGGCTCGGCTGGGAAGTTTGGCTCAACGGGATGGAGGTCACGCAGTTCACCTATTTCCAGCAGGTCGGCGGTATCGAATGCAAGCCCATTACCGGCGAAATCACCTATGGCCTGGAGCGCTTGGCGATGTATCTGCAAGGCGTGGACAGCGTCTACAACCTGACCTGGACGCCAGGCCTCAGCTACGGCGACGTGTATCTGCAAAACGAGCAGGAGCAGAGCGCTTACAACTTCGAGCACAGCGATGTGGACTTCTTGCTGACGGCATTCGGCGCGTACGAGAAGCAGTCGCAGTACCTCATGGCGCAGCAGCTTGCGCTGCCCGCTTACGAGCAACTGCTCAAGGCCGCGCACACCTTCAATCTGCTCGATGCGCGCGGCGCGATCAGCGTCACCGAGCGCGCCGCCTACATCGGTCGCATCCGCAATCTGGCGCGCACCGTGGCGCAGAGTTATCTCGACAGCCGCGCGCGACTCGGCTTCCCGATGGCGCAGAAAGCGCGGGCCGATGAAGTACTTGCTGAACTGGCAAACAAAGCAAAAGAAAAGAAGGCTGCCTGAACATGAGCAACAAGAATCTCCTCGTTGAACTCTTTGTTGAAGAACTCCCGCCCAAGGCCCTCAAGCAACTGGGTGACGTATTCTCATCGGCAATTTTCGAAAATTTGGTACGCCAAGGACTTACAGTGGGCTCAGCAGACGTTGAGTCCTATGCTTCCCCGCGCCGCCTCGGAGTGTTAATTGGAAATGTCGCTTCCCAGGCAGCTGATAAATCAGTGCAACAAAAGCTGATGCCAGTCTCGGTCGGTATGGATGCCAGCGGCAATGCCACTCCGGCTCTCCTCAAGAAACTTGCCTCTCTTGGTGCCGATGCTAGTGTCGTACCGACACTCCAGCGTCAATCAGACGGCAAAGCCGATGTCTTGATGCTCGACTTAGTAGTGAAGGGTGCAACACTCGCCGAAGGTCTGCAAAAAGCCCTCGATGAAGCGCTAGCCAAGCTGCCCATTCCGAAAGTCATGGGTTACCAGTTGCAGGATGGGTGGACCACCGTGAATTTCGTACGGCCAGCACACAAGCTCATCGCACTGCATGGCGAGAATGTCATTGACATTTCAGTACTTGGTCTTAAAGCAGGTCGTGAAACACTCGGCCATCGTTTCGAAGCAAAGGAGAGTCCGATTGCGATTCTTGAAGCCAATGATTACCCGAAGCGCATTGAAGAAGTCGGCGGCGTAATCCCACGTTTCTCTCTGCGCAAAATTGCAATGCAGAAAGCACTTTTCGCTGCCGCGCAAATCGAAGGATTAAAACTCGCTGGAGACGAAAACGATCCGCTGTACGACGAGGTAACTGCCTTGGTGGAGAATCCCAATGTCCTCGTCGGCGAATTCGAGGAAGCCTTCCTGGCGGTACCTCAGGAATGCCTAATCCTGACAATGAAGGCCAACCAGAAATACTTCCCGCTGCTGGACAGCGCGGGCAAGCTCAGCAATAAATTCCTGATCGTCTCCAACATCCGCCCGGATGATCCAAGCGCGGTGATCGAAGGCAACGAACGCGTGGTGCGTCCGCGCCTGTCGGATGCGAAATTCTTCTTCGATCAGGATCGCAAGAAGACGCTTGAGTCACGCGTCGATGGCTTGTCCAGGGTGGTCTATCACAACAAGCTCGGTTCGCAGGGCGAGCGTGTCGAACGCGTGCGTGCAATCGCGCGCGCCATTGCGGAAAAACTGAACGTCGACGTGCAACAGGTCGACACAGCAGCGCGTCTGGCGAAGGCCGATCTGCTGACGGACATGGTCGGAGAATTCCCCGAGTTGCAAGGCATCATGGGTGGCTATTACGCGAAACATGATGGGCTCGGCGATGTCGTGGCTGCGGCTATCGAAGATCACTACAAACCGCGCTTTGCTGGCGACGCATTGCCGCGCAATGACGTTGGCATTGCCGTGGCATTGACAGACAAGCTGGAGACCTTAGTCGGCATGTTCGGCATCGGGCAGATTCCGACCGGCGACAAGGATCCGTTTGCCCTGCGTCGACATGCATTGGGCGTGATTCGCATGCTGATCGAAGGCAATCTGCCACTTCCGCTCGCTCAATTGCTGAAGGAAGCCGCCAAACCGTTCGGCGACTTGATCGGCGAAGCGTCCGCGGCCTTGTCTGACTTCATCTTCGACCGTCTCGCCGGCAACCTGCGCGAGCAAGGCTACTCTGCGCAGGAAGTCGACGCGGTGATCTCGCTGCGTCCGCAACGCCTCGGCGATATCGCCAAGCGCCTCGCTGCAGTACGCGCCTTCAGTGCGCTGCCAGAGGCCTCGGCACTCGCAGCTGCCAACAAGCGTGTCGGCAATATCCTGAAAAAAGTGGAAGGCGAAATCTCGACGGAGGTCAGTGATGCACTGCTGAAGGAAACCGCAGAACAAGCCTTGTCTGAGGCGCTATCGCACATCGCGCCCAAAGCGAATGCTGCGTTCGATGCGGGCGATTACAGCGGCTCGCTGCAAGCCCTTGCGGCCTTGCGTGCGCCGGTCGATGCGTTCTTCGAAAGTGTGATGGTCAACGCCGAAGATGCAGCACTTCGTGCCAATCGTCTCTCGTTGCTCAGGCAGCTCTATGGCGCGATGAATCGCGTTGCCGACCTGTCGAAGCTTTCTGCCTGATTTCAGCAGTCATTCCCGCGAAAGCGGGAATCTACTTCTACGTGAGGTCAGTGCCACCAAGTAGATTCCCGCTTTCGCAGGAATGACAATGTCTTGCCTTTCACAGTAGATCAGTCGGCGTAGGGCGCAGTGAAAACTGCGCCGCATGTTTGCGGCATCATCCGGCGGAGTTCCACTCCGCCCTACGGCAGCTCCGGACAATTGTCAGAAGTTATCGCGGATAGCAGGCCTTCAATGCGGGAAGACGCATCGGGTGCTAACGGACCCGGTTATGCAATGTGCAAAGAGCCCTGCAGTTCAAACGGTGAGGCTCTTTTGCACTGGCCTCAGTGAATCAGTAAGCCATCTTCCAGTTCAAGGGTAATCCCTTGGTGTCGACCAGTCTCGACATCTCGCGCAAAACGCGGACTTGTGTGCGTTCGGGCAAGGGAATCCAGCCCTGCTTGGCCGTTGCGGTGTCGCCCTTGGCAAAGCCATAACTAAAAAATGACAATGCCATTTCTGCGCGTTTGGCATCGCTCACGTGCCTGGGCATGATGATGAAAGTGCCGCCAGTGATCGGCCATGCCCCCAGGCCGGATGTGTCGGTCAACATCTCGTCGAAGTCGCCCACCGTGCTCCAGCCACTGCCTTCGAGTGCGGCCTTGAAACTGGCCGCATTCGGCGCCGGATAGTTGCCTTTCTGATTGGCGACGCGCGCGATGTTGAGATGTTCCGCTTCGGCTTGTCCCCACTCGGCGTAACCGATGGCGCCGGGCTGCGCGCTGACTGCCTTGATCATGCCGGAGGTGCCCGTAGCGAGCTTCGCGCTGGCGGGCCACTGAATCTTGAAATTGTTGCCGAAGCGCTTTGCCCAGTCTTCGCTGACCTTGCCGAGGTAGTTGCTCATGACATAGGTGGTGCCGGAACCATCGGCACGCCCGATGATCGTAATCGGCAACGCAGGCAAGGGCAGGCCGCGATTGAGCGCTGCGATCTGCGGTGCATTCCACTGGGTGATTTTGCCTGCAAAAATATCCGCCAGGATCGGCCCTGTCAGTTTCAATTCATCGTGCGGCACGCCTGGCAGATTGACGATGGGCACGACGCCAGAAATCGCTACGGGGAAATTGACCAGACCGTACTTGTCGAGTTCTTCCTTAGATAAAGAAACATCGGAAGCACCGAAGTCGCCCTTGCCCTCTTCGATGGCCTTGATGCCCGTGCCGGAACCGACTGGAGCGTAGTTGAGGGCTGCACCCATGCCATGGGCCCACTGTTCTGCCCAAGCCTTGTACAGCGGTGCCGCCGCGGAGGAACCCGCACCGACGATTTCGGCTGCATGCGAGCCATTCATGAACAAGCTGACGCCAAGCAAGGCGCAGCGCCATATAACTGCAATTCGAACTGGAATTCGGATAGGAGATTTCATAAGGAGCGGGACTTTACCTCAATTGTGAGTCGGCGCTGGCGCGCGCCGCCGAGCGTATTGCCAGCGAGATGGGACGAGGCATGGCATGAACGCCTGCTGCGCTCAAATCGGCTACCATTGGAACTCGAAACTTGCACATTCCGGCCTTGCCGCCGCTGCCCCAGCATGAAACTCATCATTCTCGATCGCGATGGCGTCATCAACTTTGACTCCGCACAGTTCATCAAATCGCCCGACGAATGGAAGCCGATTCCGGGCAGTCTGGATGCGATCTCACGGCTCGATCAGGCGGACTATCGCATTGTGATCGCGACCAACCAGAGCGGTATCGGACGCGGTTTATTCGATATGGATACCCTCAACTCGATCAACGACAAGATGATCCGCATGGTGGGTCAGGCCGGTGGGCGCATCGACGCCGTTTTTTTCTGCCCGCATCCTGCCGACTCGACCTGCGAGTGCCGCAAACCACGGCCGGGCATGTTTCTGCAGATCGGCGAGCGTTTCAACACCGACCTCAAGGGGGTGCCTTGCGTTGGCGACAGTCTGCGCGATCTGCAAGCGGGCGTTGCCGCCGGCTGCACGCCGTATCTTGTGCTCACCGGCAAAGGGACGAAGACGGCAGTCGACTCGGAACTACCGGAAGGTACGAAAGTCTTTCCCGATCTGGCCGCCGTGGTCGATCACCTGCTGTCGCGTAAACCTGTCGAACAAATCTGAATCCGGCAATGATGAATCTTCTTCGCTCCACGCTTTACATGATTGTCATAGCGCCCATCACCATGATCTACGGATTGGGCTCGGCGCTTACTTTTCCTTTCGCGCCGCAAACGCGCTACCGCATCATCACCTGCTGGTCGAAGATTGCGATGCCCATCATCGCTGCCATCCTCGGCATCCGCTATCGCGTCATCGGTCGCGAAAATCTGCCAACGGTGCCTGCCGTGATCCTCTGCAAGCACCAGTCGGCATGGGAGACGATTGCCTTGCAACGTATCTTTCCGCCGATTGCTTTCGTACTCAAACGCGAGCTTCTGCGCATCCCGTTTTTCGGCTGGGGCCTGGCGCAGATGCCGATCATTTCGATCGACCGTAAGGCTGGCAAGGATGCCTTGAAGCAAGTCGTCGACCAGGGCAAGCAGCGCATCGCCGAGGGTTTCTGGGTCGTCATTTTTCCCGAAGGCACGCGTGCGGCGATCGGTTTTGCAAAGCGCTACAAGGTCGGCGGCGCGACGCTGGCCACAGCGGCTGGCGTGCCGGTTGTACCGGTGGCGCACAATGCCGGCGAGTTCTGGCGGCGCAATGCTTTCATCAAACGTCCCGGCAATATCACGGTCAGCATCGGGCCGGTGATCGACACCGTCGGGCGCACGCCGGAAGAGGTCAATGCACAGGCCGAAAAGTGGATCGAAGGCGAAATGCGCCGGCTCTTCCCGCACCACTATACGCACGAAGCCAAGGGCGCTGCGGCAGTTGCAGCCCCCGCCGGCATCGGAGCAAATAATGCTTAAGGCATAACGAACGACACGAGAGCAGTAGCGTGGCAGCAAGTCTTGCAAAGCGGGGCAGCCCGCACCAACCGGAAGCGCGCCGCATTGTCTTCGGTGCGCGCACCATCGACTACACGCTCAAACGCGCCGCGCGCCGCACGCTGGGCATGACGGTCGATCAACGCGGGTTGACAGTGAGTATTCCACTGCGTGTCAGCCTCGCCGAGACCGAACGCTTCATGCGCGAGCGTGGCGCGTGGATCGTCGAGAAGCTGGACGAGTGGGCGGCACAACCAGAACCTGCGAAGTTCAAAGTACAGGACGGTACCGAATTCCCGATGCTCGGCCAAAAATGCCGTGTGCATTTGACGACGGGGGTGCCGCCACGCATCGACTGGATGGATGGCATTCACGGCCGCGAAGTCCATCTGCACATGCGCCCGAATGAGTCTGCCCGCAATATGCTGATGCGCGCGCTACAACGCTATGCGCTGGGTTACTTCGGCGGACGCATCGAGGAATACGGCTGGATGCTGCAGCAGTTCGCGCCGCACGTGAAGCTACCGGCGTTGTACCTGACCAACGCACGCACGCGCTGGGGCAGTTGCAGCGAGCGCAGCGGCATTCGGCTCAACTGGCGGCTGATCCACCTCCCCAACGCGCAGGTCGACTACGTTGTTGCGCACGAGCTGGCACATTTGCTCGAAATGAATCACTCGCGCCGTTTCTGGGAAGTGGTCGAGCTGATGTACCCTGATCACCGCGACGCGCAGGCGGCATTGCGCGAGGCGCATACGATTATTCCGGCGTGGTAGGTAGGGTCGTTGGCCCTGCGGGCGGCGAAGATTTTCATCATTCACGGAGAAATTCCATGCGCATACTTCACACCATGATCCGCGTCGGCAATCTCGACCGCGCCATCCAGTTCTATACCGAAGTTCTCGGCATGCACGTCATCCGCAAATCCGATTTTCCAGAAGGCAAGTTCACCAATGTCTTCGTCGGCTATGGCGATGAATCGGAAGGCGCGACGATCGAGCTGACCTATAACTATGGCGTCGAGGAATATGACATTGGCACTGGCTTCGGTCACATCGCCATCGCCGTGCCCGACGTCTATGCCGCCTGCGCGGAAATCAAGCGGCGTGGCGGCGTGGTGGCGCGCGAAGCGGGACCGATGAAGCACGGCACGACGGTAATCGCCTTTGCGCAGGACCCGGACGGCTACAAGATCGAATTGATACAGCGCGGTTAGAGGACCGCAGCTGAGACTTCCTGCCCCGGCCGCATGACACGATTGCGGCCTGCGCGTTTGGCCGCATACAACGCTTCGTCGGCAGCGACGACGAGTTCGGCCATGGACGAAAAGTCCGGGAAGTGGGCGATGCCGGCGCTGAAAGTCACCGCAAAACTGCCACCTTCGTAGGTGTGCTGCACGAGGGCGAAAGCGTCGCGCATCTCGTTGAGTTTTTCATACGCATCGTCGGGCGTGCAGTCGAAGAACACAACGACGAATTCCTCACCCCCATAACGCCCGACCACGTCGGCGCGTCGCACCTGTTGCTTGAGAAAGCGCGCCAGCGCGCGGATCACCTTGTCGCCAACGGAGTGGCCATAGGTGTCATTGACCTTCTTGAAGTGATCGATGTCGAGCATGGCGTAGCTGACCGTGCTCTTCTGTCGCTCGGCCATAAGGATCGCTTGCTGCAACAGCGTCTTGGTCTTGACGTGGTTGAAGAGTCCAGTAAGGCTGTCTTCCACCATCAGCTTGCGCAGGCCGCGATAACGCTCGGCCTTGCTGATCACGGTGTTGACCAGTTGCGCCTGGCTGATCGGCTTGGTGAGGAAATCGTCACCGCCATGACGCATGGCTTCGAGCTGCACATGTTCGCTGGTCTCGGCCGTGAGATAGACGATGGGCACGGACTCGAAAGTCTTGTTCTGACGAATGATCTTGGCCACTTCGAGACCATTGCAGCCGTTCATGTGAAAATCGAGCAGCAGCACATCCGGTGAGAACTCGCCCATCACGTCAAGCACCTGTTCGGGTTGGCGCAGGGTCTGGGTATGTATCGATGGAAACTGGTCCAACGCCTTGCGGATCGACGCCAGCACGGTAGGTGAATCGTCGAGGATAAGCACGCGATAAGGCTCTTCCTTGATCTTGAAAGTCAGCGGATCGACGGCATCGGCCAAGACAGGCGCCGACAGCGGTGTCAGGAAGAAGCCTTGCGAAGCATGCCGCACAGCTTCCAGGCGCATGGCGAAACTCGCTTCCTTTGCCAGCGCGAACCACTTTGGACCATAACGGTTCAACTCGTCAATCAGCGTCATGACGCCAGCATCTTCCGTAGTACCGAGTTCCACTACCACGGCAATCGCGCGCGCGGTGATGGCCGCCTGCATGCCAAGACGATAGTTGGAGAAGACCTTGAGACTGTAGCCGTATTGCTCCATCTGCTGGATCAGTTCCTGCCAGGCCGCCGTCTGGTGCACCAGCATGACCAGCACCGGTATACCAGTGCCGCGCGCATCGTTCTCGTAGCCTTCGCTGCACACCTCACGCACGGCGGCAAACACGCCGGGCAGGAGACGATCGACAACGGCCTTGTCTTCCTCGCTCGGATCGGTGAGCCCCTGCAACAACATGAGCAGCGGCATCAATTCGGCTTCCATGCGCGTCAGCCCCTGTTGGCGTGCGAGCACCATCAGTCGGTCGCAGTGCGGTGCAAAGGCGGCCCAGCGCTCAGCGTCGGCAGCATCCTGCCAGATAGCCTTCCAGGCCTGGACCAAGCCACTCCAGATCGAATGTATTTCGAGACGATTAACCATTTACAGACGACGGACGATTTGTCACCCAGGACGATGCAAAAACGCTGCCATGTCGGCAACAATAAAACGGTGAATGGGACGCGCTTTGCGCCCGTTTGCATGCGGGCGATCTGGATGGACTTGCGACACTGTCCATCGCCGCGCGGCACGATGACGCCGGACCGAACACCCGAATTCTTGACTTCATGTTCGTTGTAACGGCTTGTTGTGCAAAAGCATAAGCGAATGCAACCACAAAACGGAAGAGCACCTGCTCCTGGACAAGCCAAATACGCACGAATTCGCTATACGCGCACTTCTTTATTCTGGTAGGCGGCACAAAACGCACAATATCACGGGATTATTTAGACGTAAGCACCGGGATCGGCGCGGGCATCGGCGCCAATGCGACGGCGATGTCTGCCAGTTTCCTGTGCGCCGGATGCGTGGCTTGCGGCAACAGGCTGACGAGGTCGACGGGATCGAAACGCAGTAGATCGATCTTCTGTCCGTTTGCAAACGTAACTTCCACGCAGCCCGGTCGGGCGTGCGACATGCCGATCAGCAAGAGCAAGGCCAGCGGATTGCCATTGCGCGGAAGACTGCCGCGCGGCGAGTCATCCGACAACAACAGGAAAGGTTGAGCCACACTTTCGTGACGTACAGTCCAAAGATGCTCGCGCTTGTCGGTATTGCTGACGAAGCGCGTCACGGCGTTCCAGTGCTGCAGGACGTATTCGGCGGTGGCGATGAGTTCGGTCCACTTGATCGTGGCGCGCCACATGAACGAATCCATCCCTTTGATATCCATCACCGCTTCCCGCCGTTGAGATTTGCTTGCCTGCATTAACGGCAGTGGCGCAGCGATCTGTAGAAAATTGTCTGGCGTGCATGCCATATGACTACGCGTGACAAGCGTCACGAACCGCCGCAAGAACGGCCCGCCAAGCCCTGCCGAAGACTGCGGTTTGGCGAGCAGGCGATGCCGTACCGAGCCGGTATAATCAGCTCTCCTTCCTACCCTGGCATTCGCCGATGTCTTCAGTCCGCCGTCCGTTGCACATCATTCACACCGAAGCATCCTGCGGCTGGGGCGGACAGGAAATCCGCATTCTCGAAGAATCGCGCGGCCTCATCGCGCGCGGGCATCGCATCACCATTCTCGCGCCGGCCGAGTCCAACATCTACCGCCGCGCCGGCGAGTGGGGCGTGAGTGCCGTGGCATTGCCGCTGGTCAAGAAACGCATCGGCCCCTTGCTCGCGCTGCGTGGCTGGCTGATCGCCAATGCGCACGACGTGGACGTGCTCAATACCCACAGCTCGACCGATAGCTGGTTGGCGGCGCTCGCCACGCGCAGCGTTTCGCCACGTCTGCCCATCGTACGCACACGGCATATTTCTGCGCCAGTGCGCGCCTCTGCTGCCAACCGCTGGCTGTATGCCAAAGCCGCCACCCACGTAGTCACCACGGGCGAGACGCTACGCCGCGAGCTGATCGATAATCTCGGCGTCGCCGAAGCGTCTTCGACCTCGATTCCGACTGGCATCGATACCACGCGCTTCCAGCCCGGCAACAAGGCCGCCGCACGCGCGCAACTCGGCTTGGCGACGGATGCGTTCTGGGTCGGCATCGTTGCCACGCTGCGCTCGTGGAAAGGACATGGCTATCTGCTCGAAGCGATCGAACAATTGCCCGACCCACATCTGCGTTTGCTGATCGTCGGCGATGGTCCGCAGCGCGACGCGCTCGAAACAAAGGTGCGCGATCTGGGCCTCGCCGACCGCGTGCGGTTCGTCGGCGAACAGAAGGATGTCGTGCCCTGGCTGCAGGCGCTCGATGTATTCGCGCTGCCCTCCTATGCCAATGAAGGCGTCTCGCAATCGGTGATGCAGGCCATGCTGGTCGGCCTGCCCATCGTCACCACCGCAGTGGGCAGCATGCGCGACATCATCGATAATCGTCACACCGGCCTCATCGTTGCGCCCGAGGATGCGGTGCAGCTTGCCGATGCGATCCAGTCGCTGCGCAGCGATCCCGTCGCTGCGCAGATGCTCGGCGAACGCGCGCGCGCCTTCGCGCTGGAACACTGCAGCCTGGAGCGCATGCTCGACCGCATGGAAGCGATTTTCATGGGCGCGGCGAGACAGCGATGAGCGCATCGTCTTCCAGGCCTTCTTCCAGATTCCCGTCGCGCCTGCTGCTGCAACCCATGCTCCTGACCGGCAGCTTGTCCAGACTCTGGGCAAACTTTCGCGGCAAGCGTGGCTATCCCGAAAATCCTCAACGCATACTCGTCGCTCACCATCTTCTGCTCGGCGATACACTTATGCTGTCGGCATTGCTGGCCAAGCTGCGCCGCAATCATCCGCAAGCCCAGATCATCATGACCTGCCCCAAGGCCATCCTGCCGCTCTATGCCAGCAAACCCTGGGGCGTAGAAGCCATGGCCTACGATCCACGCGATGCCTCGACGCTGCGTGCGCTGTGGCAGCGGCGAGGCTTCGACCTCGCCCTGGTGCCGGGCGATAGCCGTTACAGCTGGCTCGCACGTGGGCTGGGTGCACGCCACACCGTGGCGCAGGCCGATGACACACCGGCGTACAAGAACTGGTTTGTCGATGAACAACGCACGTGGCCGGTACAGCCCACGGCGCTGCCGGAAATCTTCGCCGATCTTGCCAGGAGCGAAAACGCACCGCCTTTCGCCATCGAACAATGGTCACTGGCGGCGTGCATGCCATTCGAATATCCAGCAACGCCCTATGCCGTGCTGCACCTGGGTGCCAGCACGGCGCTGAAACTGTGGCCGGCAGAACGTTGGGCCGCGCTCGCCCATGCCTTGCTGGAGCGCGGCATTACACCCGTGTGGAGTGCCGGCAAGAAGGAGGCCGCGCTCGTCGCGGCGGCCGATCCACAGGGTCGATTCCGCAGCTATGCCGGCCAACTCGACCTCCTGCAACTCGCTCACCTGCTGCGCCAAGCGTGCTTGTTGATCGGCCCGGATACCGGTGTCATGCACCTGGGCAAACTCAGCGGCACGCCGACCGTCACGCTGTTCGGCCCAGGTTCCGAAGTACTGTGCGCGCACTCGCCGTTCTTGCGCAATACGCCGGCCATCGCGCTATCGCCACAAATCGCCTGCCGCAATCAGCACATCCTCTTCCGCCGCAGTATCGACTGGGTACAACGCTGCGGACGCGGCTTCGCACCCGGCGCAGGCACACCCATCGCCGCGACTGCGCCGCATTGCGGCCAGCCGCTGTGCATGGAACACATCAGCTTCGACGAGGCCCTTGACGCCTGCCGCAGACTCCTCGATATTTCCTCACCCCACGCATAAGCAAAGCCCCATGAAAGCCATCATCGCGCCAGCCGACATCATCACCTTCCATGACAAATGCGTTGCCGACCGCAGCTGGGCGAAGCAGGCGCCGCCGCAATTCGGCGAAGGCCTGTGGCAATTCATCGAACTCAATCACCGTTTCAACAACCTGCTGTGGGACGAAGAAGATCTGGCGCGACGCAAAGACGTGGCGGATAGCGAGATCGCGGCGAACAAGCGCGCCATCGACGGCTACAACCAGAAGCGCAATGACGCCATCGAGCGCATGGACGAGGTCATCCTGTCGGCCTTCGCCGACGTGATGCAGCGGCCCGGTTGTCGCCTCAACAGCGAGACCGCCGGCAGCATTATCGACCGCATCTCCATCCTGGCTCTGAAGATATTCCATATGGGTTTTCAGACCCAACGCGACGATGCCAGCGCCGAACACATCGCGGCCTGCCGCACCAAGCATGCACGGCTGGTGGAACAGCGCAACGATCTGGCCGCATGCCTTGAACGCTTGTTGACCGACTGCGCGGCAGGCACGGCGTACTACAAGGTCTATCGCCAGTTCAAGATGTACAACGACGCGACGCTGAATCCGTATTTGTACGGCAAGAAGTAGACCTCACCTTCTGCCCCAAGCGGGCCACCAAAAGCATCGCGCGTGGTCGTTGCAACGCGCCCGCCAAGCCGTGCTGCAGCGCCCGTTTTGAAAACGCCTTTGGAATATTATTATCATGCCCATATGCGTAACGGTATAGTACGCATCCGTCATTGTCACCAGATGATCTGGCGTTGATCAGGCGCCGTCCCCAAAAAATCAGACAGGCTCAGACAGAATGTCGGTCACTACGTTATCCAAGCCGAATTCAGTAGAGGTCGGCAAAGCTCTCGTCTCCCACGCGATGCCGATACTGGTGGCGCAATTGGCGCTCATGAGCACGACTGTTGTGGACACGCTGATCGCGGGACGCCTGGGAGGCCCTGAGCTGGCAACCCTTGGCATTGGCGCCGGGCTGTATATCTCCATCATGCTGGCTTTTTCCAGCATCGTTCAGGGCACCACGCCTGTTGCAGCTCACGAATATGGTGCGCAAGCGCTGCGGCGGCTGCCGACGATTTTTCATCAGGGTTGCTGGCTTGCCTTGCTCCTGGGGCTGCTCGGGATGAGTCTGATGCTGTTCCCCGGATGGGCGCTGGGCATGTCCGACATGAGTGCGGACCTCAATGGACGCGTTCGATCATATTTAACGGTACTCGCAATCGGTCTGCCGGCCCTGCTGCTCTATCGTGTGTGTGGCGCAATGCTCAATGCACTTAGCAAGCCACGCATGCTTATGCAATTTGGGCTCGTCAGTGCGGCAGTACATTTGTTCTTGTCGCCAGCGCTGGCCTTGGGCTGGTTAGGCATGCGGCCGCTGGGCGTTACGGGCTGCGCAGTAGCAGTAAGCATTATCAATACAGGACTTGCACTGTCCGCATTGTGCTATTTCGCAAAATCTAAAATTGTTCGCGATCTGGGCTTGCTTAGAGGCTGGACGGCGCCGCAATTCAAGGAGATACGAAACTTATGCAGTGTGGGTTTTCCAATGGGGGCTTCCACTTTTATTGAGATCACCGGCTCCTCATTGGTGTCTCTGTTTGTGTCGCCGCTTGGAACGGCAGTTGTCGGCGCCAACAGGGTCCTGGGCAACCTCGGGTCCATTTGTTACATGTATCCGATGTCGATCGCGACCGCAGCAATGGCGCAAGTCGGAAAAGCCGCCGGTGCAGCACAAACCAGGCGCATCTGGCAGGTCGTGTTTGTCAGCGTCGCATTAGCTTGTGCAGGTTCGGCCTTGATCGGAATATGCATATGGCTTGCTGCGACCTGGATTGTCCACAAATATTCGATTGATCCCGCAGTTCGCGAGATTGCGATCACACTTATGCCGCTTTTGGCCATGAATCAAGTTGCGCTCGCCTTTCAAACCGTCACCGGTCAGACGCTACGTGGATTGAAGATTACTGGTCGGCTTGTGCCGGTAAGTATCGTCTGTTCGTGGGGCATACGCCTGTTTTGCGGCTGGCTCCTTTGCTTCCATGGCTGGATGGTCATTGGGCTGGGCAAGCAGGGGATAAGCGGATTCTACTACGCAACCATAGGTGCGGCTTTTACCGCCAGCGCCTGCTATGCCGCCATCATGGTTTACCATCGGCGTCGCCAGAAGTCACAAATATGACATTGGGGTTGGCCTGGCTTTGCTCCACGCCAATCTACACGGGGCCCATTAGCTCAGCCAACACGTCCAATACCTGCTCCGAATCCAGCTCCGACACCGAGCGCTCGGCGTCGAGCCAGCGCGCTTTCGGGCCTATCGGTCCCCATTGCGCAGGAGCGGGCGATACGTCAGTCTCGGCAAAAAAACCGAGCACGCCACCCGGACTCGCCGCAGCGAAATGCATCAATCCACTGTCGGGAAACAGTGACGTGCGCGCATGCCATACAAGTGCAATGGCTTCCTTGAGCGGGCCGCGAAAAGGCACTATGTGTGGCGAATTTGCGGCGAGCACGGGTTCGGCCACTTCGTCATCACCAGGATAGAGCGGGTTGTCACTCTTGCCGGGCGTCCACATGAATACCGTCTTGAGTCCCCAGCGCTGCGCGATCTCTGCCGACCATTCGAGTACTTGCGCCGTTGAAGGTTGCTTCTTGGCGCGGCGCGCACCGAGACCCAGCACGGCGTAGCCTTTCGTCGCCAGGCCATGCTGTGCCAACCATGCTGTCGCGAATTCGTGTCCGGACTGCGGCAGCACGTAACACGGCGCAGGCAATTCCGCAGGCAGAGGCACGCCGACGGGTGCCGCAAGATTTGCCAGACGGCGGCTTTCATGCATGTCCTGCGGCACAGGCTGCGGATGCGTCAGACGCGCCCAATTATTTACCTGTTTGACATATGCCACGGTACGCGCGCCGCGCACCGACAAGCCACGCTCGATGGCGCGCGGCGATTCTTCGCCATTGCCGACCAGCACCCAATCGAACTTCTGTCGCCGTAGTTGCCACAACATGCGCACAGTCTGCAGCGCGGCGCCGATACGCAGCTTGCCGGCGTGACGCACACGCGGCAAGGCCCATATGCGATCGGCATCGGTGTTGCCGTCGATCACCCAGGCGTTGTAATCGTTGGCCAGTACATGCAATTCCACACCCGGCAAGGCTTGTTTGAGCCAGGCCAGCATCGGTGTGGTGAGAAGCATGTCGCCGAGCTTGTCGCGTTTGACGATGAGAATTTTCATTTCTGATCGATCAGCTTGAGGTATTCATTGGCAACGGTGCTGGCGGCGAAGCGATCCAGGCTTTGTGCGTCGATGCGCGGTGGCTGTGCATGGAATATTTTCATTTTCTTCGCCAGCGCCTGTACGTCACCTACCGGCACCAGCGCGTCATGCATCGCGCCGGCGAGAATTTCGCCGGGCCCCGCCGGACAGTCCGTCGAGAGCACAGGCGTGCCGACCACCATTGCTTCGACCAATACATTGCCGAAGCCTTCGTAGTCGGACGAGAGCACGAGCAGGCGCGCATGACGAATCCATGGATAGGGATTGGCCTGGAAGCCTGCCAGGATGACGCGATCCTCGACGCCACAACGCTTGGCAATATCGCGGATCTTCGCTTCGTCGCGCCCCTTGCCGAGCAATACCAGATGACATTGTAATTCTGACGCGGCAAACGCCTCGATGAGTACGTCCTGGCGTTTCTGTTTGAGCGTGAACGCACCGACATGCAAGATGTAGTCCGCAACCGGCGGCGTGAAAGGCGCGGCGGCGAGGCCCAGCAGGCGATCGAAATGGAACGGATTGTAGATGGTGCGCAACGCGGCGGGACGCACCTTGACGAAGGTTTTCAAATCCTCGCCCACACCCGCGGATACGCCGATGATCTGACGGCCGTCGTACATGCGTTTGGCATGCCAGATGCGCGACAGCTTTTTGCGCCAGCCATTCTTGCGGATACCGTTCTGCAGGGAAAGTGCATTGTGGATGACGTGATGAATGCGCTTGTCCTTGATGCGCGACAGGATGCGATCGATGCGCGGCAAGGCCGAGAGAATCAGATCCACCTGACCTAGCTCCGCTTCGATGCGACCCAGGAGTGCCTTGAACAGGCGCACATTGGCGTTATCTGTCAGGCGGCTGAGCAAGCGGGCGCGACCTCGCACAGCAGGCTGGAGACGATGGATGCGAATGCGCGCATCGACCTCGAATTCGACAATATCCTCGTAGATGACGATGCTGACGCGGTGCCCGAGTTGTATCAAGGCCTCGCCCAGATTCACCACGACCTTCTCCGCGCCGCGCCCCGTCAGGGAATCGATAGCGAGCAATATATGGCGTGATGGGTTGGATGACATGAGTGCGGCAAGCGGGTTGGCAAGCCGCAATTGTAAGCGACGACACGAGACTCACGGTGCTGCGCTATCATTGGCGCCCCACTGACCCGCCATTTCCCGACATGCCGCTTGCAGACAGTGCTCTTGAAAACTCGCTCGAAGGCTCGCTCAATCGCTCACTCAACTGCGCCGAATTCACGCTGCTATGCCTGTTTTCCATCGCACTGCCACTGGTCGAGGCGCCGAAGAATATCTTCTGGGGATTGTTCCTGCTGTTGTGGATTGGCCGCAGCGCGTGGACGCGCAACTGGGGCTCGCTCTCGGTGCGCTGGGACCTGTTATTCACAGCACTGCTCGCCGTGCCGCTTGCCAGTGTCATAGTCAGTTCGCCCTATCCGCACAAGTGGCATGAGCTCGGCGATATCGCCGGTTATGTTTCGCTCGGCTGGATGTTGGCACGGTCGCGACTGACGACAAAACAAATCACGATACTGCTGGTCTGCCTCATCGTCGCCACGCTTGCCGGTGTCATACAAGGTTATTGGATGCTGCATACCGACCCGAAACGCGAATGGCTGCAGTTGAACTCTGTCGGTCATGTCAATCATTCGGCGCTTTATGGCATGGGCATTGGAGGCCTCACTGTGGTGCTGGCTTGCGCGGAATGGTTCACGACAACGGTCCGCAGCAATCTCAAGCGGGCCCTGACAGCGCTCGCCGCGCTGATCATGCTCGGGGTGATGATCTCGTTCGGCAGTCGCGGGGCACTCGTCGCGTACATCCTGTCCACCGTCGTCTTTCTGCTTGTATTTTGCCGCACGAAGAAAATCAGGCTGTGGCCGATTGTCGTCGCCGGCCTGATTGTGGCGAGCGGTGCCCTGGCACTCGACCCCAAGCAGATCGAGAAAACCGAAGTGAATATCAGGGCGGGCAGCTTGACCTCCGCGCGCGCCGAAGCGGCGCATACCGCCATCGAAGTCTGGCGCCATCGTCCGCTCACGGGGGTGGGGCCGGCAAACTTCTCCGCCATCTCGCCCGAGCAGATCCAGCGCTGGGTGACGGCGCGCGGCGAAATCTATGCGCAGGAGCACTACCTGTTCTCCAGCCATGCGCACAATCTATTCTTCAACACACTCGCCGAACGCGGCATTATCGGCATCGCAGCGCTGCTGGCATTGTGCTTTGCCTGGCTGGGCGCATTGTTGTGCCGGCGGCCGGCAGCTGACGCGACGACTGCGGAGTGGCTAAGCTGGGGCGCGGGCGCGACGGGTTGGTTCATTGTCTTCGCCGGCGGCATGTTCAACACCACCTTGCATCATGAACATGGCATGCTGGCGATGGTGTGCCTCGGCTTGCTGCTGGCGTCCGCCAAACGTCGCAAAGCCAGCCCCCAATAACGGCGCCTTCACAATGCACGCGTACAGCCGCATCCTCGTCATCCGCCGCGACAACATCGGTGACCTGGTATGTACGCTGCCATTGATCCAGCGCCTGCGCCAACAGTATCCGGACGCCTGGATCGGCGCACTCGTCACGCGCTACAACGCCGAGGTGTTACGCGGCAATCCTGACCTGGACGCGGTGTTCGCCTATACCAAGGCCAAACACTTGGCGCATGGCGAAAGCAGGCTCGGCGCGCTGTGGCAACGCCTGCGCGTGCTGTGGCGTTTGCGCCATGCCGATCTGGACCTCGTGCTGCTGCCCGCCAGCGGCGCGCAAGCCAGCGCCCAGCGCATGGCCTGGCTGGTTGGTGCCAAGAAGGTGATTGCGCAAGACGAGGTTCCGCCCGATCCGGCCGCGCAACACGAGGTCGAACGCACAGCCAATGTCCTGCATGCATTGGGCATAATTCCAGATGACCTGACGCAGGCGCATATCTATCCGCGTGATGAAGTCCAGCATGCCATCCGTGCACGTCTAGGCGCCGACGCGTCGACAGACAGGCAATTGATCGGTGTGCATATCAGCTCGCGCAAACCTTCGCAGCGCTGGCCGGTGGAACGCTTCATCGAAGTCCTGCAGCGCATGCATGCCGAGAAACCGGATATTCATTTTGCATTATTTTGGTCGCCCGGCGACGAGAGTAATCCGCTGCATCCCGGCGACGACCGCAAGGCCGCAGCGATTCTTGCAGCATGTAGCGAACTACCCGTACATGCCTGTCCGACCCTCCAGTTGAGCGATCTGATCGCCGGGCTTTCCGTGTGCGATCGGGTGCTGTGTTCCGACGGTGGACATATGCATCTTGCCGCAGCCATAGGCAAACCCATCGTCTGCCTGTTCGGCAAGTCGGATGCAGCGCGTTGGCATCCATGGCGCGTACCCTACACGCTGCTGCAGGCACCAAGCCAGGATGTCAGTGACGTGACGGTCGACGAAGTCCTGGCAAGCTTGCGCTGAGACCCGTATTGAGGCGCTATGCGAGATTCGGTCGAATGCCCGTAGAATCGCCAACATATGAACGTGCCCATCGTCATCGACTTTGAAGCATCGGGCTTCGGCGCCGGCAGCTATCCTATCGAGGTGGGCTTTGTGCTGCCCGACGGCAGCAGTCAATGCTCGCTGATCCAGCCGGCGCCAGGCTGGACGCACTGGGACCCGACTGCCGAGCACATTCACGGCATTTCACGTGAGACGCTGGCGGAGTATGGTCGTCCGGCCGCCGAGGTGGCGACGCAACTGAACCGTAGCCTGCATGGACAAACCGTTTATTCCGACGCCTGGGCGCACGACTACACCTGGCTTGCCGCGCTGTTCGAGGCGGCCGGACTGGTCCCGACCTTCAAGCTCGAACATCTGCTGGTACTGATGAACGACTGCGATGCGCGCCACTGGAACGAAGTGCGCTCGGCGGTCGAACGCGAACTCAACGTGCGGCGACATCGCGCCAGCAACGATGCGCGCGTGCTGCAGACGACCTGGATGCGTCTGCATCAGACAGCGGGCGTTTGAGCCCGTCTCGCCGAACACGGCAAAGCCGTGACGGCGGTATGCAATTGGGATTGTCAGATTCAAAGATCTTCACGGCAGGAGCGACGACGCCTGCCATGCCGGACGTAACTGTTTTTGGCCCGCCGCAGCCGACCGATTCGCGTCCCGCCCTCAAGATTCCCCCTCCGCAAGCCGCAATGCCTACTACCTGACTCTCTTGGTGGTGTCTCTGCATGCGTCCGATTTTGCGTTCTGTGCTGCGCCCAATCCTGTTTTGCGCGATCGGAATTCTCAGCTGTCGTGCATCCGTGCAAGCCGCGGACTGGCTCACCGTGGCCAGCGATCGCGTGCGGCGCGTCGAACTCGACCGGGCCAGCATCCTGCCCTCCGACGCGGGTACCAAGGTCGCCTGGGGGCGTATCGTGCTCTCCAACGAGCAGGCCAAGGCCTATGGCTACCGCACGGTCAGGGCACTCAACCGCTACGATTGCCGCAGCCATGCCTTCATCATCGTCAAGCGCGTGTATCTGTCGGACGACGACACCACGCTGCGTGAGGACAAGGTCGACGCCATCATTCCGATCACCGTAAAGGCCGGCACTGTCGACGATCGCTTTTTCAACGAAGTCTGCAAACCAGCCTCGCTGAACGATCTGCGCAACACCGCCCAGCAGGCGACCGACCGCCTTGCCAGCATCGGCGAAGCCGACCGCGAAAAGGAAAAGCTGGACAAGGACAGACTGATGCTGCGGCGCGCCGACATCCGCCTGACGACAGACGAACCGCCCGTTCAATCTGCGCCGCCCAAGGCTGCGGACAAGACGCCCGCCAAGCCGCAAGAGAAAGCCTCAGCAGCAAAGCCCGAAGCGCATGCTGCCGCGCCGGAACACAAGACGCCCGCCGAACCGATGGCCACCCACACCAGCACTTCGTCAATGGAAAAACATACGACGGTGCAACATGCGGCTGAGCACGCCGCATCCTCCAGCGCAGCCGCATCTGCGGCCGCCAGCAGCGGCCGCCGCTCGCCTGCCGACCAGCAAGCAGCAGAGCGCGCTGCCGAGCAGGCCTCGCATCAGGTCGCCGCGATGACTGCACACAAGCAAGCGACTGCGGCGAGCTCGGCCGCTCCGCGCAAGCTCAACGCCATGCAGGCGGCAATGGCCCTCGTTGAAAAAACCAAGGCCGCTGCGCCGACGATGACAAGCGACGGGCACGATCTGCACTGGAGTTACGAGGGCGCCGACGGGCCGGAGAACTGGGGCAAGCTCGATCCCGAATTCTCGGTGTGCACAAACGGCAAGCGCCAGTCGCCCATCGACATCCACGACGGCATCAAGGTCGACCAGGAGCCGATACAGTTCGACTACAAGCCATCCTACTTCCGCATCGTCGATAACGGCCACACCATTCAAGTCACTTACGGCGCGGGCTCGCACATCACCGTGATGGGCCGCACCTACGAGCTGGTGCAGCTTCATTTCCATCATCCTGCGGAAGAGCGCATCGATGGCAAGGGCTTCGATATGGTCGCCCATCTCGTGCATCGCGATGCGGAAGGCCGTCTGGCCATCGTCGCCATACTGCTGCAGGCAGGACAGGCCAATCGCTTCATCCAGACCCTGTGGAACAACCTTCCGCTGGAAAAGAACGAGGACTACGCACCGCAGCTTGCGATACAGATGAACGATCTTCTGCCCGGCAGGCGTGACTACATCAGCTACATCGGTTCGCTAACCACCCCGCCGTGTACCGAAGGCGTGCTATGGCTGGTGATGAAAGCGCCGGTCGAACTTTCCACCGAGCAGATCGACGTGTTCACGCGCTTCTATCCGAACAATGCGCGGCCCGTGCAGGCGTCGGCAGGCCGCGTCATCAAGGAATCGCGCTAACAGTCCGCGCAGATATGCCAAATGCAACAGGCGGATCGCACGTCGGCAAGCGTAGGGCGCAGTGAAAACTGCGCCGCATGTCGAGGCACACATCCGGCGCAGTTTTCACTGAGCCCCACGCCGACGTTGCATTTTGCATACTGACAAATGGCCAGTGCGCACCAAACCTTCTTGAGGAAGCAGGTCTTCAACACCAAGCCCTTCACTTACTTCAACGCGCTAGCCAGAAAGCGCTCCATACGAATGTCATTGACATAAGCCACGTTGATGCGCAGGTACGGTGAAGGCTGCAATTGCGGGCGGAATATCTTGCCTGGCGCCAGCACGATGTTCGACTTCTCGGCCAGCTCGGCCAGCGGCGTGGCATCTTCCGTGCCGGGCACGCGAGCCCAGATGAAGACGCCGCCGTCCGGATAGCGAAAACTCAGGCCGGCCGATTCGAGCATGCGCGCGGCACGCGCCGTGTTGTCGGCAAGGCGCGACTGCAGACGCTCGATGTGTTTGCGGTGATGCCCTTCGGTGAGCAGGCGATGAATGACCTGCTCAGTGAATTCCGAGTTGCTGACGGAAGTGAGCAGCTTCACGTCGGCAAGTTCGTGGGCAAGATCCTGCGTACAGGCGAGATAGCCCACACGCATATTCGCCGATAAGGTCTTCGAAAAGCTGCCGATGAAAATGACACGCTTGAGCTGGTCCAGCGCAGCCATGCGCGCAGCCGGGCCAGTGTGAAGGTCGGCGTAGGTATCGTCCTCCACCACCGTGAAGTCATGACGCTCGGCCACCTGCAGCACGCGATAGGCCGTGGCGGCGTTCAGATTTATGCCAGTGGGATTATGCAGGACCGAGTGCGTGATGAAGAGCTTGGGCTTGTGCTGCGCCGCCAGTTGTTCCAGCACTTCGGCATCGGGGCCGCCTTCGCCGCGCGGCACGCCGATGAGATGCGCGCCAAGCAGCCGCAGTGCGCCGAAAAGATTGAAATAACCGGGATCGTCGACCAGCACCGTGTCCCCGGGGCGGATGAAGAAACGCGCAACGAGATCCAGCGCCTGCGTGGCCCCCTGTGTCAGCACGATCTGGTCGGGATGCGCCTCGATGCCCTGCGCCGCCAGCATGACACGTAGATGTTCGCGCAAGGGACGATAGCCGTTGGGCTCGCCATAGCAACCGAAGCGCACACCTTGATCGCCACGCGAAAGTTGGCGCACGGCCTTGCTGATGGCCTCGTTGTCGAGCCAGCTCGGCGGCAGCCAACCCACGCTGGCCTTGAGCATATCGGGCGCATCGGAGAGTGCGCGGCGCATCAGCCAGGCGACATCGATGGCACGCTGGCGTTGCATGGCGGGCAAAGCGGCAGAAACGGTCTCCTCACGTGCTGCGACAAAGAAGCCGGCGCCACGCTTGGACAGCAGATAGCCCTGCGCAACCAGGCGATCATAGGCTTCCACCACGGTGAAGCGGCTGATGCCGTGATGCTCGGCAAACTGGCGAATTGCCGGCAGACGCGCGCCGGGTCGCAACAGGCGATCATCGATCTGGCCGCGCACGGCACCGACGATTTGCTCCACCAGCGGCAGCGGGTTTTGCGTTGAGAGGCTCAGTTGCATCCGATGGCTCCTTCTCTGATCACCGCTTTTGCAGGACTGTCATGGCGGCGACGCCAGTACAGTGCAAAGAATCGTATTGAAAATTGTATCGGGTTAATAACAAAAGTGTTCGGTATTGTCCGCTCCAGAGCATAGATCAAGAAACAGCGTCGTGTCGACGCGAATCTGTGCGGAGAGAGGCCTGCAGGGCAGCCTCCAAAGGAGAACGACATGTGTACCCGGCACTCATCAAAATATGTCAGTCGCATCGGACTGGAGCCACCATCGCTGCGACATAGTTTGCTCGGTGTGCTGATCGGTTGTGCCTTGCTGGCGCTTGCAACCTGGCTCGGCAATTCCGCGCGCATGCAATCGTTGAGCGAGCCCGCCAACCCCTTGCACATTGTCGACGCCAGCCACGCGCTGGTATTCGACGCAGAAGCCGCCACTGGTGACGTGCGCGTGCTGAACGTGCGCAATGGTGTCAGCGAGATTGCGCGACTGCACGACGCGCAACGTGGCAGCGTCACCGCGCTGTCGCTGGACCCGCAACAGCATGTGCTGACCGTGGAAAGCAGCAGTGGCCGCTACCAGTACGACACTTTGAGCTTCCGGCTGCTTAGCCGCGAACCGCTGCTCGCGGCCGGCCCTTCGAACTACCCGGCGGCAGATTGACGTGATGCATTTCACGGCAGGCGCAATCTTATCGAGTGCAAATCCTGATTCGTATCGAACACCGTGAAATATGACGGCGCCTCTCGAAAGCTTTCTCGTTAGCTTGACGCAAAAGAGCAACGAAAAAGGAGGGGGTCATGTTTCGACATGGAAAGCGCTGGTGTATCGCCTGGGCGGGTGCGATGAGCGTCATGGTCGCGAGCGCGGCACCGATGCCATCCGACAGCGACAGGGTCGATCAAGCCGTCCACGCCTGGGCCGAATCCTGGGACCGCGGTGATGTGTCCGAGTACCTCGCCCACTACGCTGACAACTTCATTCCCACCGGCGGTCTGACACGTCAGCGATGGGAACAGCAACGTCGTATGCGCCTGAAAACCTCGGCCATTCGCCACGTGATGCTGCGCGACGTGCAGGTGGCCGTTGACGCCAACACGGCACACGCCGAATTCACCCAGCATTATCTCGATATGGATCTGATGAGCACGGCGCGCAAACGTCTGACGCTGGTCAGGCAGTCGGGTGAATGGAAAATCCGCGAAGAGCAGGTCGAAGCCGAACGCATGGTCAGACGTTAAACCGGTAGGGTGCCAGTGAGCGTAGCGAACTGCACCATCCACGTCCGGCATGGTGCAGTTCGCTACGCTCACTGGCGCCCTACAAAACCGTCTCCAGCTCGACAATGACAGGCGCATGATCCGACGGCCGCTCCAGCTTGCGCGGCGCTTTGTCGATCACGCAGCTGCGCACCGCATCGCGCAGTGCCGTCGACACCAGCAGATGATCGATGCGCAAACCGACGTTGCGCCGGAACGCCATCATGCGGTAATCCCACCACGAATAGAGTTTCTCCGGTTGTTCGAACAGCCGGAATGCATCCGTCATACCCAGCGCAATCAAGGCACGGAACGCCTCACGCTCGGGCACCGACACATGGATCTCGTCATGCCATTCCGTCGTCACATCACGATCTTCCGGCGCGATGTTGTAATCGCCGCCCAGCACCAGTTGCGGATGCAGCGCCAGCTCCTCGCGCAACCAGTCGGTCAAAGCTGTCAGCCAGCGTAGCTTGTACTCGAACTTCTCCGAGCCGACAGCCTGTCCATTCGGAAAATAGCCGCACACCACGCGCACGCCGCCGACGGTGGCCACAATGACACGGCGCTGCTCGTCCTCGAAGCCGGGGATGTTGCGCTGGACCTCGCGAATCTCGCCACAGGTCTCGCTGCGCGCCAGAATCGCCACGCCGTTGTAGGTCTTCTGCCCGCTGGCCACGGCCTGGTAGCCCGCTGCTTCGAGCTCGGCGAAAGGAAAGGATTTTTCCTCGCACTTGATCTCCTGCAGGCAGACCACGTCCACCTGCGTAGCGGCCAACCAGTCGAGCAGGTGCGGCAGGCGAACCTTGAGAGAATTGACATTCCAGGTAACGATTTTCACGATGGCTCAGGCGAATAATTCGCGGATAATCCGACATGCCGATTTTGACAGAAAGATGCGCCGATGAACGAGTTCAAGATGCATGCCGACACCATCCGCTGGGGAATCATCGGCTGTGGCGATGTCACCGAAGTGAAGAGCGGGCCAGGCTTCCAGAAAGCCGAGGGCTCGCAACTAGTCGCCGTTATGCGCCGCAACGGCGCGCTGGCCGCCGATTACGCCCGGCGCCACGGCGTACCAAAGTGGTATGACGATGCCGACGCGCTGATCGCCGACCCAGAGGTCGATGCCATCTACATCGCCACCCCGCCATCAACGCACAAGGACTACGTGCTGCGTTGTGCGGCAGCCGGCAAACCGGTACTGGTCGAAAAGCCGATGGCGATGAATCACGCCGAATGCTTGACCATGAACGCCGCCTGCAATGATGCAGGCATAGCACTGTTCGTCGCCTACTATCGGCGCACGCTCCCGCGCTATCTAAAGATCAAGTCGCTGATCGACAGCGGCGCCATCGGCGAGGTGCGCATGGTCAGCACGCGTTTCCATCGTCCATCGCTGGAACGCGACAAGGACCCGTCGCAGTTCTGGCGCATCGATCCGGCACTGGCCGGCGGTGGGTATTTCGTCGACCTGGCTGGCCATGCCTTGGATTTTCTCGACTACCTGCTTGGGCCGATCACGCAAGTCTCAGGCTATGCCACCAATCAGGCCGGCCTGTATGCTGCGGAAGACATCGTCAGTGGCAGCTTCCGCTTCGCCTCCGGCGTGCAGGGCACGGGCCAGTGGTGCTTTTCGGTGGCCGAGCAACTGGACTTGACGGAAATCACCGGCACGCGCGGCAGCGTACGCTTCGGCTTCTACGACAGCCAAGTGCAGCTGCATGCCAATGGCAATATCGAGTCTTTCGCCTTCGACAATCCTCCCCACGTACATCTGCCTCTCATACAAACAGTCGTCGATGCCTTGCGCGGCAAGGGCATTTGCCCGAGCGATGGCACGAGCGGCGCACGAACGGCGTGGGTGATGGATGGATTGCTGGGACGCGCTTGATTCGGCTGGCCGCCGACGCGAATATCATGAGAACGCCGTCATTCCCGCGAAAGCGGGAATCTACTTCTACGTGATGTACGTTGGGTACGGTTGAGTGGATTCCCGCTTTCGCGGGAATGACGGTTCTGAAGAAAACAAGTGGGCGCGTAAAATGCCATTCGCATCATAGTGGCACGTCCTGCGCTTCAACAAAAGCGCGACGAAATCCCATCGGGTCGGAGATGGCGTGAATGGGCGCCTGCGAAATGCCCGAGCCGGTAATCAGCAGAGAACCAAAATCGAAGACACGGCCCCATAGCCCCTGATCGACCTGAATGCTGACGACCTTGCTCAGATTGATCTCGATCGTCTGCCGGCGAATGAAACCCTGCTTCACGATGATGCGTTTGTTGGTGATTGCCAGTTCCGTCGTTTTGTAGCGGATATAACCCATCAGCCAGACCGCCAGCCCGGCGCCGAACAAGGGCAAGAGCAGCAAACCGCCGAGGATGTAAGGCGTCAGGACCCACATGCTGATGTGACCGACGTGAATGATCTTTTCGTCCTTGGTCAACGAGCCTTCGATGTAGCTGGTCATGTGTGCCTTTGAGAATCCGTAACAGGATGGAGCGAACACGTAGCTGGCCAGGCTGCTCGCGCAGCGCTGTGCTCACGCACGGCAGGCGAGCCGACAACGCTGGCTGCGTGTGCAGCCCGTTGTGTTACAGGTTCTAAACGAAACCTGCGTCACGGAGCCTTCGGGTAACCTACCACGTCCAGCGCACCATTCCACGCGCCCGGCTCGAATCCCTCTATCGGCTTGCTACCAACCACTAGTGTCGGCGCACGCGGCGTCTTGATGCCGGTCAGCTTGGCCAGCGCGCCGAGGTCTTCCTTGGTCTTGATGACGTTCTCGCTGAACGGCACCTTGCGCGCGCTCAGCAGCTTGCGCGCCTGATCGCATACGTCCTTGCAGTCCGTCGATACGTACAGGGTCACTGGTGCAAGTTGTGCGGCACGCGTCGTCTCGAAGCCCTGCTTGGTGGCCTCGATCGAGTTGTCGCCCAGCTTGCGTTGCTCGACCTTGGCGTCGGGCGGCGGATTGTCGGAGTAATGCACCTTGCCATCCTTGTCGACCCAGCGATAGACCTGGGCTTGCGCACTGCCAGCGCAGAGCGCGAACAGTGCGGCCAGCAACAGCATCTTCATCAACGCATTCATCAATCCTCCCGTCATATTCCTCTCCTGAACCTCTGGCTATGCTTCGGCCGCGATCATGCCACTATGGCGCAACAGCGCATCGACCTGCGGTGCGCGCCCGCGGAAAGCCTTGAAGGATTCCAGCGCCGGCCGCGAGCCGCCGACGGCCAGGACTTCATCCGCAAAGCGCTGACCCGTGGCGCGGTCGAGCACACTGGCCGAACCTTGCGCGGCCGCTTCCTCGAAGGCCGAGAATGCGTCTGCCGACAACACTTCGGCCCATTTGTAACTGTAGTAGCCCGCGCAGTAGCCACCGGCGAAGATGTGGCTGAAGCTATTGGGGAAACGATGCCATGCCGGTGGAATAATCACCGATACCTCATCGCGCACTTCCTTCAGCACGTCCTGCACATTCTTGCTGCCGCCGGGCTGGTAGTCATGATGCAGGCGCATGTCGAACAAGGAAAACTCGACCTGCCGAACGGTCTGCATGCCACTCTGGAAGTTCTTGGCAGCGATCATCTTGTCGTACAGCGCGCGCGGCAATTTCTCGCCGCTCTCTGCGTGGGCAGTCATGTCTTGCAATACATCCCACTCCCAGCAGAAATTCTCCATGAACTGGCTCGGCAGCTCGACCGCGTCCCACTCCACACCGGCGATGCCCGACACCGGCAGCTCGTCGACGCGTGTGAGCAGATGATGCAGACCGTGACCGCACTCGTGGAACAGGGTTATGACATCGTCGTGACTGAAGGTCGGCAATTTGCCTTCCACCGGGCCGGGGAAGTTGCAGACCAGGTAAGCCACTGGCGTCTGCACGCCGCTGGGCAAACGCCGCCGTGTGATGGCACTGTCCATCCACGCGCCGCCGCGCTTGGTGTCGCGCGCATAGAGATCGATATAGAACTGGCCGACAAGTTCCTTGCCTGACTCATTTCCCTCACCTCCTTCGCGCTCGATGCGGAAGAAGCGCACGTCCTCATGCCATACGGGCGCCGTATCGGGCGAAATGCTAACGCCATATAAATTCTCGACCACGCTGAACAGGCCGCGCAAGACCATCGGCTCGGGGAAATACTGCTTCACTTCCTGCTCCGAAAAAGCGTAGCGCGCCTGGCGCAGCTTCTCCGCAGCCCAGGGGATGTCCCAAGGCTGCACGTCGGCAATGCTCAGCTCGCGCGCCGCGAATTCGCGCAGCTCAGCTAGGTCGCGCTCGGCAAAAGGCTTGGCGCGGCGGCCAAGATCGCGCAGGAAGTCGAGTACTTCCGTCGGTGTCTCGGCCATCTTTGGCACCAGCGACACTTCGGCGAAATTGCGATAGCCCAGCATATGTGCTGCTTCAGCACGCAGGGACAGGATGCGATCGATGTTCGGCGTGTTGTCGCGCTCGGGGAAGGGCGTTGGCGACGCACCGTCGCTGTCGAACTCGGAAGCACGTGTGGCATTGGCACGATAGAGGCGCTCGCGCAGGCCACGGTTCTCGGCGTATTGCATGACAGGTAGATACGCGGGCATGTGCAACGTGAAGATCCAGCCCTCCTTGCCGGCTTTTTCCGCAGCCGCACGCGCCGCCGCAACAGCGTCTTCGGGGATGCCCTTCAGCACCGCCTCATCGGTCACGTGTTCGGCGTAATGATTGGTCGCATCCAGCACATTCTCGGAAAACTTCGCGCCGAGACTGGCCTGCTCTTCGGCAATGGCCTGGAAGCGCGGCTTCAGCTCATCCGCCAGCTCGGCGCCCGACAAACGGAAGTCGCGCACTTCATTGTCGACGATGCGCTGACGCACCGGGCTCAGCTGTGCAAACGTCGCGCTGTCGCGCAACCGGCGATAGCGCGAGAACAGCTTGAGGTTCTGCCCAAGCTCGGCGTAGTAACGCGATACCTCGGGTAGCAAGGCGTTGTAAGCCTCACGCCAGGCAGGTGTATCCATGACGCCGTGTAGATGCCCGACCACGCCCCAGGCGCGACCGAAGCGCTCGCCTGCGTCGATCATCGGCGCGACGAAGTTGTCCCAGTCAGGCGCTGCAGTATCGGCCTCCAGGCGCGCGACCAGCGCTTTGTTTTCCGCCAACAAGGCGTCGACGGCAGGTTTGACATGCGCGGGCAAGACAGCGTCGAAGCGTGGCAGACCCTGGGATTCGAGTAGAGGATTGATCATCGATAGTCTTTCAGAGAGGTTCTGGCAAAGCTTGAAGTGCGCCAATAGCGGGGCATGAAACCCCCGAGATGTCGCAGGAATCGAGGAATCGGGGACATTCCGGATCAACGGACGGCGTTGGGCACTGAAGTTACACGCTGCTGCTGCCGAAAACAATCTATCGAGTTGATAGGTACGCCCTGACAGGCATTCCATCTGCACCGAGCCTTCATCGAGTTACCGATCGTGTCGCCAAGGCGCCTTGTTCCACATCGGCGGCGATGATGTCAGCATAATCCGGAGAAACGAGAAATGATTGATACCGTAGCTACCAGTGCAGGTCGACGCTTGCAGTTCGCCGCCGATCTCGAACGCGAATTCTCCTCTGGAGAAATCGTCTTCCCGACCAGTATGCAAGCGGCAGTGAAAATCCGCCGCGCGCTGGACGAAGAAGACGCCAGCACGGCCACTGTGGCGCGCATAATCAATCTTGAGCCCTTACTGTCCGTCAAGATGTTACGTATGGCCAACTCCGTGTTTTTCAACACGAGCGGCTCGGAGGTGACAGACGTGCATCGGGCATTGATGCGCGTCGGCATCAACAATGCACGCATCCTGGCCCTGGCCGTGATAGGCGACCAGATGGCAACGGCGACTGAGTTCGCTCCCGTGTGGCGGCTCGCCGAACAGCTCTGGCGTCACACGCTGGATGTCGCTTCGCTGGCCTATGCCATTGCCCTGCAACTCGATGGCGTATCGCCCGACACGGCGCTGCTGGCGGGCATGGTGCATGACATCGGGCAATTTTTCCTGCTGGCACGCGTGCATGCTTACCCGGAGCTTTTGCAGGAACAGGATGAGATGTCGGAGTTCATCTTGAGCTGGCAGAAGGAAGTCGGTCAGCGGGTGCTGCAGTCGCTCGGCACGCCGGAGCTAATCGTGCATGCCCTGGACGAGCAGGAAAGTCCCAGCGGCATGTGGCCGCCGAACAAACTCTCGGATGTCATATATCTCGCCAACAGTGCTGCGGGAACACCGAATCCGTTCAGCACACTATCGCTGGAAATGCAGATTACGATGCGGCAGGAGGCATTCGCTGGCGTTGATCGCAGCATCGTCAATCAGCTACTGGACGAAGCTCGCGTACAGCGCGCTGCGGCGCTATCCATGCTGACGGCATGAGAAGCCCGGGTTTGAAACGGCACAGCAAGCCGCACAAATAAAAAACCCCCGCAGCCCCTCAAATTCAAAGGGCTGCGGGAGAAGCGGGCAAAGATCGCCCGGTTACTGCAGAGTCAGTTTGGAAATGCCTACTTCGGAATACGCACTTGCGGTGTCGTAAGCCGAGAGGTTTTTACCTACGCAAGCTGTATTGGTGCTGCCATTGCTATCCGTTGTGCTGCAAGACGCGATGTACATCCCCGACTTGAAATAGCAGCTGCCACTTACGCCTGTTAACGAGTTTGCGCCGCTATCAGTAATCTTGCCGCTACGCAGATTCTGGTATTTGACATCGACGGTGCCACCGGTCACCTTGACATCTACCACCATCTTGTCGCCCAGCTTGTATGCCGAGTCGAGCGTCACTGAGCTTGCGCGATTATTGAAATACGCCACGAACGTACCCGTGTCGGTTGAGCCATTGGCGCCTGACGGACCCGTATACAAAAGCATCAGGTTGTCATTGGTATCATCATGAATCTGGCCGATCGACGCTTCCGGCTTCACCGTGGTGGTATGCAAAAGTGCCTGTTCGATATGCATGCTCCGCGTGGCGCTCGCGCAACTCCATGCGGCAGGGTTTGCACCGGCGCTGTCCATTTCGCGCAGCTCCGTACGTGCATACGCAGTGTTAGTGCTTGTGCGCGACCCGCCCGCATTGGCCCTGAAATTCACCGCGGTCTTGGTGCTATTCAAGGTAAACCATGGGCTATTCGAATAGGTTGCCAAAGCCGGCTGAAGGATGGTGTCGGCACTATTCGAAGGGCCGGTAGGCAAAGTCAATTTCCAAGGTTTGAGACCGCCGAGCAACTGGGCCGGGTATTGCGCCGAACTCGTGCTGGAAGATGACGAAGAACTACTGGAACTCACTGACGACGAACTAGAACTCGACGACGAAGCGGCAGAGGAAGAACTACTGGAACTCGATGCGGTGCCACAAGCCCCGACGCCGAGTGACCAAACTTCCATCTCGCTGACGCTGACCATCTTGCTAACGTTGCTGCCGGTGCTCACTAAACGCACCAGCGTCGAAGAGACATCCGAGAAGTCATAGATCACACGACTGGAAGTCGTACCGTCGCTCGTCGTGCTCAGTGCGGTGGTCCAGGTTGCGCCGCCATCTTTCGATGTCTGGACGCTGAATGCATATTTGCGCAAATTGCCGTTGTACCAGCCCACTTTCACATAGGCCACTTTCTGACAGCTGCCCAGATTGAACTGAAGCCATTGCGCACCACTGGTGGCATCTGCGGACCAATGCGTGTTGATGTCATTGTCATTGGCCAGTGCAGCCACGTTACCTTTGCCGTCGTCGGCGCTGGCGGTGACATTTGCGGTGGGAATGACCAATTTCGTTTGCGCGAACGTCGGCGCGCTGACCAGCATCAATGTGACTGCGGCCAGTACTGCGGCCAGCTGGAATTTCTTTGTCTCGTATGTCTTTTTTTGGATAAGCATAACTGTCCTTTTGATGGTTCAACCTGTTTCGCGTTTTGCGCAAAACCTTGCTGCTTCCCATGGGCACCAGGTAGCTAACCGGGACGCCAAAGAGAAAACTTGCTCCCATATTCAAATACTTGCAGATCACGGGTTCGCATAGTCGAATAATTCCATCTCGGCGAATATTGCAGAAAACCCTAATATTCCGTACATTCCGGAATATTTCTAGAATTTATGAGTGCATTCGTGAATTATTGCGCGGGATTCTGCAGGACAGACGCGGACGCGAATCGGCAGAGCGCCGCTCCTCGCCAGAATCAATGGGGAAAATGGGGGGCGTGCAGATCGACAGGAGCGTCGCTCCCGTCTTGCTCGATCAGATTTGAAGAACGGAAAAAGAAGCGCCTGCCAGCAACCAAGCAGGCGTAGAAGCAGCCCTCAGTCGCGCCAGGAAACGTCTAGCGCCCTTCCTGAGCGAGGAGGAAGGTCTTGCGTCGGGACGAGCCGAAGGTCGACACAACGTTTTTCCATAGGAAAACCCAGTGTTCGACTCAAGGCTCTTTTACTTCTGGGACACTCAATAACCTGACGCTGTCACGTACGGTCAAGCGAGGGCCGATTTCAAGGCGCAGGCTCGGGCCGGTTGGATCATTCTGAATGCGTTCCATCAGACGCTGTGCACTGAGACGTCCCAGCGCTTCCCTGTCGACACCCACAGCGGTAATCGCGGGGCGACAAACCTGCGCCAGGGGTAGATCGTCGAAACTGACCACCGAATAATCATCCGGCACGCTGAATCCGGCACGCTTGATACCTTGAATGACCCCGAACGCCGTGTAATCCGTTACGCAGAAAAAGGCCGTCGCCTTCATCTTGCCGCTGGTGATCCGCTCGTACACGGCCTCGGCCGCATTTTCCGCAGAAAACATCGGCGAGTAATCGACGTTTATGACGTTGCGCTCAAAAGAGAATTCGATGCCAGCATCCTCAATGGCTTCGCGAAAGCCCTCGAGCCGGCGATGTATGAACCGGCGATAAAGATGCGTGACATGGACGATCTCCCGATGGCCCTGTTCGATGAGATAGCGTGTCGCGAGGCGGCTTCCATCGCGAAAACTGGGCGAAACACTGTCAAACACGCATTCGGGATCGTTGCCATTGACGATCACTGTTGGCAGCCCGGACTCGCGCGCGGCGTCCAGGAACTCCGCAGAGTCGATACCCACAAAAATGATGCCATCCGACTGACCCTCGGCAAGTTGCGCGCGATAGACCTGCTGGTCGTTCGGTTCATCACGGCTCAAGAGCACCGTGTCGATTTGCAGACCTTGCTTTTCGCATTCCGCGCGAATGCTGTGCAAGGTCTCCGCGTGAAAGTAATTGCTGTCCTGCACAAGAAATTGATAGAACGTCACAAGTTTTACGCGCCGAGCCTGCAAGCTCCCGCGCAGACGCGCCTCGGCAACCGGAAAGCCGATATCCTGAATCGCTTTCAGCACGCGATCCCGCACCTGCTGGCTAATGCCAGGACTGCCGCTGATCACCTTGGAAACCGTACTGGGCGAGACACCGGCTATCTTTGCCACGTCAGATTGACGCATCCGAGGCTCACCACCCGCCATATTGTCGTAGTCTAAATTCATGCGTTACTTAGCCAACTCGATAAAAGGTGAAAATCTTTAAGCCCCCGAAGGAACTCGACGACCATTGTAAGCAATGCGCGGGGCTACGTGTTTCCAGTCACGAATACGAGACACACTATGCGCTTGCCGAACAAAGAATTGTTCGCAACACTTGCAGAGCGACGGAATTTTTGGAATATTCTCCGCAGCAAAGAAATGCCGCCTTCCGCGCGAGGAGTTCGGCTACAGACAGCAAAATCCGGTCAGGCGCTGCCTTCGGCGGCCGTGGCATAAGGGGACAAACCAGTGGCCGCAGAAGTCAGTATTCGCAATGTGTACAAACGCTATGAGGCGCACACCGTCGTTCATGGCGTCAATCTTGATATAAAGCCCGGCGAGTTCGTGGTTCTTGTCGGCCCCTCGGGTTGCGGCAAGTCAACAATGTTGCGAATGATAGCCGGCCTGGAAGAAATCTCCGATGGCGATGTTTACATCGATGGTGTCCGCGTCAATAACTTGGCGCCTAAGGACCGCAATGTCGCCATGGTCTTCCAGAACTACGCGCTCTATCCTCACCTCAATGTCGCCGACAACATCTCCTTTGGCCTTCGGCTCAATGGTGCAAAAAAAGATGTCGTAAAGGAGGCAGTGCGTACCGCGTCGGAAATACTCAGCCTGCAGGATCTCTTGCATCGCAAGCCCGCCGATCTGTCTGGGGGCCAACGTCAACGTGTTGCCATGGGGCGCGCGATCGTGCGTCAACCCAAGGTTTTCCTGTTCGACGAGCCCTTATCCAATCTGGATGCAAAACTCCGCACGCAAATGCGCGCGGAAATCAAGCGCCTGCACGTGCGATTGGGCACTACTGTGGCGTATGTGACGCATGATCAAATCGAAGCGATGACCTTGGCCGACCGTATCGTCGTCATGCGCGACGGCCGCATCGAGCAGATCGGTGCGCCCATGGAGCTATTTCATCGCCCGGCCAACACCTTCGTTGCCGCCTTCATTGGCTCGCCACAGATGAATCTGTTGCCCGCCACACTGAGCATTCGTGATGGCGCCGTGTTTGCGGTCCTCGACGAGCGCAATAGTCTGCGTCTCGACGAATCCCGCTTGCCGCCGCTCACCGAAGGACAAGAAGTCATTGTCGGTATTCGCCCCGAGCATCTGGCTATCCGCGGTAGCGACGCAAGCTCGCAAGTCGGCACAACACAATTGACGGGTGAAATCGACATCGTCGAACCTTTGGGCGCACAGTCTATTTTGCATACACGACTGGGCGAAGCCGCAGTGACCGTCATGGTCGACGGTTTGGTACGGTTCGATATCGGTCAGCCGATTTCGTTGACCATTGACGCCGGGCACGTTCATCTTTTCGATGCGGAAACTCAATTGACCATTCCGTTGAAAGACGCATCGTGAGCACAAACGCCTCCCCAGCGCTGCACGATGCAGCAAGTCGCGGCTCCCGTCCTGGCGGGGTCTCGCGGGCATGGCTCAATTTCCGGCAGGACATGCGGCGCGACCACATGCTTTATCTGATGCTGCTGCCAGTCATTGTATGGTTCCTGATTTTCAGCTACCTCCCCTTGGGCGGTCTGCAGATTGCATTCAAGCAGTTCAGCCTGTTCAAAGGCATCACCGGTAGCGACTGGGTCGGCACGAAACACTTCATCAACCTGTTTCAAAGCGACCAATTCCTGCGTGCCGTCAAGAACACATTGGTGATCAGTTTTTATTCCATTGTGTTTGCGTTCCCTATTCCCATCCTGTTGGCCGTGATGGTGAACGAAATTCAATCGCAGGGTTATCGCAAGGCCGTGCAGACGATCGTTTATTTGCCTCACTTCATCTCTGTCGTGATTGTGGCCGGCCTGGTGGTGAGCTTCCTGTCGCCGGCAACAGGGGTAGTCAATAACATCCTGTCGCACATGGGCGTGCCGCGCATCTATTTCCTTACCCAGCCCGAGTGGTTTCGCTCGATCTATATCAGCTCCAATATCTGGAAAGAGGCTGGCTTCAATTCCATCGTCTTTCTGGCGTCGATCATGAGCATCAACCCCGCACTGTACGAATCGGCGCAGGTCGATGGCGCGACGCGCTGGCAGATGATTACGCGTATCACCTTGCCGAGCATTGTCCCAACCATCGCAGTGCTGCTGGTCATCCGCCTGGGCAGCGTCCTGGAGGTCGGCTTCGAATACATCATCCTGCTCTACCAGCCCACGACCTATGACACGGCCGACGTCATCAGCACTTATATCTATCGGTTAGGCATGCAAGGCGCACGTTATGACGTTGCGACGGCGGCCGGCGTCTTCAACGCTGGCGTTGCCTTGATTCTCGTTCTGGCCGCGAACCGGCTAAGCCGCAAATTCGCGCGTACCGGCGTTTTCTGAACGCTGCCCGGCACCTAACTGTCGCACCACAGAAGGATCGAAATGCTTGCCACCCCCATATATTCGCGCAATGACCGCTGGTTCGGCAAAGCCAACGCCGCGCTGCTCCTGCTGTTCGTCCTCACCACGCTGTACCCGATCATCTATGTGATATCGGTATCGATCAGTAGCGGTACATCCGTCACCACCGGCCGGGTGTTTCTGTTCCCGGTCGATATCGACTTTTCCGCGTACAAGCGGGTATTCCAGGATCATTTGTTCTGGACCTCCTACGCCAATACCTTCTTCTATACGATCTTCGGAACGCTGACGAGCTTGATATTCATCATCCCAGGTGCATATGCGCTATCCAAGAAACGTTTGCGCGGAAGACGTGTAATCGGCTTCTTCATTGCCTTCACCATGTGGTTCCAGGCGGGCATGATTCCTTTCTATCTGAACATGCGCGATCTGGGCTTGCTGGATTCACGCTTGGGCATCCTTATCGGTTTCGCCTGTAACGCCTTCAACCTCATCCTGATGCGCAACTACTTCGAGTCGATCTCTCCTTCATTCGAAGAAGCCGCGCGCATGGATGGCGCCAACGATCTTCAAATCTTGTGGAAGGTGTTTATTCCCCTCTCCAAGCCCGCACTCGCGACGGTGGCGCTCCTGTGTGCCATCTCGCGCTGGAATGGCTATTTCTGGTCGATGATCCTGCTGCGCACGGAAGACAAGATTCCACTGCAGGTTTATCTGAAGAAAACCATCATCG
>JAQGMF010000055.1 GCA_028292505.1 Rhodocyclales bacterium | reverse complement strand
CGGGGAAGGCGTTGCGGAATTGACCGTCATTCCCGCGAAAGCGGGAATCCACTTATTGGCACCACCATCACGTAGAAGTGGATTCCCGCTTTCGCGGGAATGACGGATTTGAGAGATGCGCGATTTTCAGCCTTGCGTCTATTTATTGGCCAGCCAGAAAGATGGGACGCTTTATGTAGGTGTGTCATCCGATTTGATCCGGCGCATATGGCAACACAGGAATGAAGTGGTAGCTGGATTCACGGAGAGATATGGTGTGCATCGTCTCGTATGGTTTGAGCTTCATACAACGATGGAGTCTGCCATCACGCGCGAGAAGCAGCTTAAGAAATGGAATAGAGCCTGGAAGATTGAATTGATTGAAAAAGAGAATCCGGCGTGGCGGGATTTGTGGGACGAGATTGCAACATGAAATCCGTCATTCCCGCGAAAGCGGGAATCCACCCCACTGCACAAGTTAACTTATCACGTAGGAGTGGATTCCCGCTTTCGCGGGAATGACGAAGTAATTGGAGAGCGCTCATGAGCAAACAAATCCAGGATGCATACATTGTCGCTGCCACGCGTACTCCGGTTGCCAAGCGCAAGGGCGCGTTCAGGAATGTTCGTCCCGATGACATGCTTGCTCACGTGCTGCGTGCCGTGACGGACAAGGTGCCGGTGCTCGATTTGCATGAGATCGGCGATGTGATCACTGGCTGTGCCATGCCGGAAGCGGAGCAGGGCATGAATGTGGCGCGTATCGGCTTGTTGCTGGCAGGATTTCCCGACAGCGTGCCGGGTATCACCATCAATCGTTTTTGCGCATCCGGCGTCAATGCCGTGGCGGACGCGGCGACGCGTATCCAGATGGGAGATGCTGATGTCATGATAGGCGCCGGTACGGAGTCGATGAGTGCCATGCCGCAGATGATGGGCAACAAGGTGGCGATGAATCCGGTGATCTTCGAGCACAGCGAAAATATTGCAATTGCATATGGTATGGGGCTCACCGCAGAAAAAGTGGCGCAGCAATATGCCGTGTCGCGCGAGGACCAGGATGCCTTTGCGCTGGCTTCGCATCAGAGGGCTTGCGCGGCAATCGCGGCGGGCTTGTTCCGCGATGAAATCGCGCCGTACCTGGTGCGTGAGCATGTGCCGGACTTCGTCAGCGGTGCGGTGCGCGTTGTGGAGAGACTTGTCGAAAACGATGAGGGGCCGCGCGTCGACGCTTCATTGGAGACGCTCGCAAAGTTGCGTCCAGTGTTCGCCGCAAAGGGCAGTGTCACCGCCGGCAGCAGTTCGCAAATGTCAGACGGCGCTGGTGCGGTATTGTTGATGAGCGAAGCAGCGCTCAAACGCTATGGTGTAACGCCGATCGCCAAATTCAGTGGCTTTGCGGTTGCGGGTGTGCCGCCCGAAGTCATGGGCATTGGCCCCATCGAAGCGATTCCGCGCGTTCTCAAGCGTGCTGGCGTGGCGCAGGCCGATGTGGGCTGGATCGAGCTGAACGAAGCCTTCGCCGCACAGGCGCTGGCCGTCATGCGCACATTGGGACTCGATCCCGCCAAAGTGAATCCGCAGGGCGGCGCGATTGCCCTGGGGCATCCGCTCGGCGCGACAGGCGCGGTTCGCGTGGCGACCCTCATGGCCGCCATGCAGCGCGATCCGCAATTGCGCTACGGCATGGTAACGATGTGCATCGGCACCGGCATGGGTGCCGCCGCCCTGTTCGAGCGGGTGTAGAAGCGCCACCAAGATGGCTGCGCGTGCGCCTGTCTGCGTTGGGGCGCTCGCCGTGCTTGAGCACTGCTCTGCGCGCCCCGCCTTGACAGGCGCCCGCTCGCGCATCTTGTTGACGCTTCTAATCGTTGCGTAGGGTGCGTTGTTGGGTAAATTCGAAGTGCAGCGAAAACCCAATGTCATGTAGTGGCTCGCCTCTGCAAAAGCCCCGCTACCAAGTTCGCCCGTATTTATATTGGCGAGTGCTTGCCGTTCCCTCCCCGCGCGGGGAGGGTGGCTCGGGAGAGCCGGGAGAGGCGAAAGCGTGGCCAGCCTCGCAGCGCCATCGCAGGATCAATGCACGCGCGCTTTCCCCTCTCCCGGTGCTGACGCACCACCCTCCCCCTGGGGGGAGGGGACTGCATATGCCGCACGTTGATCGGTAATTTCCTTACTTCGTCGCCAGCCGAATTTTCTGCGCCAGGATGCCGATCCATTCGTGCATGGCATACCACCCTGTGTATGCCGAAGACATATTCGGCATATAGTCGAAGAATTCTTCGCCGCGCGGTCCGTCGCTCATGAAGCTCATCGGTGCGGGGACGACTTGCAGGCCAGCGGCCTGGAATTCGCCGACAGCGCGACGCATGTGGGCGGCATGGGTCACGAGTGCGATACGCGTGATGCCGGCCTTCTTCAGTATTTCGGCGGAGAACTGGGCGTTGTCTTCGGTATCCAGCGATCGCGTTTCGATCCATTTCGCCTGTAAGCCGAAGTCGGTCTTGAAAGTCTCGGCCATGAGTGCACTCTCCGGTATCGAGCCGGTTGGCGCCCCCCCGCTGAGCAGCACTGGCAATTTGCTGTCGCGCGCCAAACGCGCGCCGTAGCGCACGCGTTCGAGCGTCAGGCGATTGACCGAGGCACGGCCGCCGAACTCTTCGTTGATGCGTCGTTGCCCGCCGGCAAGTATGACGATGGCTTGTACGCTGCTCAGGCCTTGGGGCGTGATGACCGGATAGCGTTCCAGCGGCGCGGAGAGCAGGTCCGTGCCGATCGGGCTGGTCAGAAATAACCATAGCAGCAGTCCGCTCCACGCCAGTATCTTGCCCGCGCGCGGTTTGCGCCAGAGCAGTAGCAAGCCCGCCGCGGTGACGAAGAATGGCAGAGCAGGCGGAATCAGCAGGGTGGAAACAGCTTTCTTGGCAATGAAAGTCAGCGATAGGCTCATGGATCGTCGGGTCCTGGATGGGGAGTCATGGCAGCGGTCTTCGCGTCGGGCCTTGGGAATTGCCCAAGCGGCTTTGAATCGGCGTCTGGTGCAAGTATTATCCTCGCATCAGTGCGGCTGGAGTGTTCGGTGAAGGTCATTCGGCATCGGCGCTCGCACATCGTCAGTCGCGGAAAAAGGAAAAGGGGAGAGCGCCGTTGGAGTTGCGAACCGTTCTGATTGTTCTGCTCGTCGTGGCATGTATCTATATGGCATGGCTGGCGGTGCGCTGGCGAGGTGTGCAACGACGGGCGAGATCTGCCGCAGGGCACGACAATATTTTTCGTGACGTCGATCGTTTTGGCGCCATTTCCGTCGGTGAACATGCCGCCGAAGTAGCGTCCGATTCTCCTACTTTGCTACCTGAAGACGACGACTCGGTCGTCTCGCTGTCGTCCCGGCCGGCAGCAGAACCTGTCGTGCGCGCGGCACGTCCGAGCGAGCCCGATGCATCGGGATTCGGTTTCGAGGCACTCCTTGAAGTGCGTCAGATGCGCCACCTCATCGATGATCTGCAGTCGCAGCAGGGCAAGCTGATGCGCGAAGTTACGCGCTTGCGCGAAGAACTGTCGGCCGTGCGTGCAGCCAGTCGTGTGGCGCCCGCCTATGCAGAAGCCGTGTCGATGGTGCAGAGCGGGCTGGATGCGCAAGCCATCGCCGAGCGTTGCGGCATTTCGGTGGCGGAGGCCGAACTCGTGCGCGCACTCAGCGAACAGCGCGGCACGGAAGAGGCGTCTGATGGGGATGAAGAAAATCGGGGGGGAGAACATTCATGATCGAGCATCGGCAGTCTCCTGAAAACGCCGAGGAAACACGTCGCGCGCATCGCCAGCTTCTCATCAAGGGCCTCATCGCCGGCGTTGCCGTGGTGGTGCTCGTCGTTGCATTGGTGATGCTGGAGGGCACGCACGAGTCGGAGCCCACGCCCACGGCGCATACCGTGACGCCGACAGGGGGGACCCCGCCCAGCGAAGAACAATCTACCAGTCTGGCTGAGGCCAATACGCAGGCTTTGCGTAATTCCAGTGAAGCAGCCGAGTTGCAGTCGGTTGTCATGGCTGAGCAGTCCGCGGCCGCTTCGGCAGCGTCGGCGCCGGTGGTGCCAGAAGAAAGCGTCGAACCGCTCGCCGCACCTGTACCCACGCAGGCCAGTGCGCCACGCGCGGCACACCATCGCGAAACCTCGGGTCGCCTGGTGCTGGAACAATCGCCGCCGAAAGCCGGACATTCGAGCGCGCCTGGCAGTAGTCCTGCGGCGCCGGTAAAGCCGGCAGCGCCAGTCGTGAGTGCGGCGAGCGCGGCGAGTTCGGTGGTGGCGCCGGCTGGCTTCTTCGTCCAGGTCGGTGTCTTCACCAACCCCGGCAATGCCGAGGAGCTGAGCGCCAAGCTCAAGGCGGCGGGTATTCCCACCCAGGTCGAGACGCGCGTGCAGGTCGGCCCATTCAAGAGCCGCCAGGAAGCCATCGCGGCACAGGCGCGCCTCAAGTCGCTCGGCATGGACGCTGGCATGGTGGTGCCCGCAAAACACTGAGCGCTTTCGGAATTGGCCGGCAATTTTCCTTTTGTTCCGCGATAGAAAACGCTTGTCGCACGCCTAGAGTGGAATCCTCAACAAATCCCGGGAGGGGACGCCATGAAAATTGAAAGCCCGCGTTTCGGCAGTCTGGAAGTGGATGCCGCCAAGCTCATCGAATTTCCCGCCGGCCTGCCCGGTTTTGAAGACTGCAAGAAATTCACGCTGCTCGAAGTCGGCGAGATGAAGTCTCCCAGCGTCGGCGTTTTGCAATCCGTGGAGCGCCCCGAGGTTGCCTTCTCCGTTGCCGAACCCGATCAATTCGGTCTGCATTATGAGTTCGCGCTGACCGAAGATGAAGAGAAGTCCATTGGCGTCAGCCGGATCGAGGACATCGTGGTACTGCTGATCCTGCGCCGTAATCAGGCTGATTCTGGTGAGCAGGGCATCAAGGCTAACCTGATGGCCCCGCTGGTCATCAACGTCGTCAAGCGCATGGGCCTGCAGAAGATCATTGGTTGCGTCGGCTGCGATGTGACCTTGCGCGCCGCCAGCTGAAGCGGGCGGCCCATCTGGGCCGCAGTCGTTAGTCGTAGTCATTAGTTATTCGCCGCCGAATCGAGACTGAGTTCGTGCATTGCACTTTCTTTTGAGTGCCGATGATTCGGTGGTGAGCACGCCCTAACACATCGTTCACCGCGGCGATGTCAGAAATCTGCTGAGTATCTTGTCTCCTTTTCGCCTCCGCGCGACGAGGCTCAAGCTATCCATGACAAGCGGTTTGCGTCTGTCATTTTTGTCGTTTCTCCGCTTTTACCCGCCTTTCATCCCGATCACGCTCCGCTCTTCAGCGGGGCCTTCGTTTGCCCTGAACAAACAAGAAAGCGTGACGTAAGTCACATCTGTATTGCTCGTTCGCGTCAATGCCAAAAGCATTTGTGCATCGATGCAACAAAAACAGGGGAGGCGGGTGCATGTTCAAACTGGGTTTGGGGAAATACCGCACGATCATCGTATTGATCACCTTGTTCCTGGTGTTCGACGTCGGGGTCCTGGCGATGACCTTCCTGATATCGAAGCAGATCGCTTCCGATGCCGTGTCGTTGAATCTTGCAGGTCAACAGCGCACGCTGGTGCAGCAGCTCACCAAGACGGCACTTCTGCTCGAACAGGACGCGACGCAAGGCATCATCGACAGCAGCGGCCAGTCGAGTTTCTCGGAACTGAAGGAACTGATTGGCACGGCAGACCAGTTCAACTCCACGCTCGATGCTTTTCACCAAGGCGGCCGCATGGTCGAGGGGCGTGGCAAGGTCGCGTTGACGCCGCAAGACGATGAACAGGCGGCCGAACAGTTCAAGCTTCTCGAAGAGATGTGGGTGCCGATCAATGTCGAGCTGCAGAAGATCAAGCAGCTCAAGTCGGATACGAAGCCCGACCTTGGGCCCTTGCTGCAGGTACTGGTCGCCGATAACCTGAACTTGTTGACGGTCTCGAATATGCTGACGTCACGCATGGAGTCGCTCTCTGCGACCAAGGCGACGAACCTGCGTATCGTGCAGGTCGCAGGTATCTCGCTGGCCTTGGTCAACTTCGGCTTCATTCTCTATTTCTTCCTGCGCCAGTTGCGCACCAGCGACCGAGCCGTCGAACGCGCGCAGAAAGAAACCGAGGACATTCTGCGTACCACGCAGGAAGGGCTGTTCCTGCTCGATACGGAATTCCGCGTGGGGTTGCAGACCTCGCAGGCGCTGTCGAAAATTCTCGGCATCTCCGATCTGGCCGGACGCGATTTTCTTGCTTTGCTCAAACCCATTGTTACCCCCAAGACCTTCGAGACGGCGAAGGAATATATCGAGTTGCTGCTGCGCCACGACGTGAAGGAAAAACTCGTCGCCAGTCTGAATCCGCTCGATTGCATCGAGGTCAGCGCGGCGCAGCCCAATGGTGCAATCGAAAGTCGCTTCCTCAACATCCGCTTCAACCGCGTGTTCGACGCCGGCAAGGTCACGCACCTGCTGGTGACGGCCACCGACATTACGCGCCGCGTGCGCCTGGAGCGCGAACTCAAAGAGAGCGAGCGCAAGGTGCAGGATCAGATGGGCATGATGGTGCACATCCTGCAGGCCGACCCGAGCCTGCTGCAGGAATTCTTGCGCAACGCCATCAAGGGCCTGGATCAGATCAACGAAGAGCTGCGCACTGGCACGGCGACAGCGGGCATGTCCGCCAAGCGCATCGACATGTTGTTCCGCATCAGCCATCGTCTCAAAGGCGATGCCAACGCACTCAAGCTCGAAGCTATTGCGCAGTCGTTGCATGCCTTCGAAAATCTGCTCGATGGCTTGCGCGCCAATCCCTCGCTACGCAACGAAGATTTCCTGCCTGTCACGGTGCGCGTCAAGGGCCTGTACGCTGAAATCCATGCGATCCAGGATGCGCTGACGCGCGTTGCCCAGGTGCGTGGTGTGGTCACGGTCGAGCCGCCGAAGCCGGCGCAGGACCCCGCGATTGCGGCCCTACCCTTCGTGCATCAGTGGCGCAATTTTGCACAGGAAATAGCACAACGTCATAAAAAAGCAGCCGAGCTGAGTTATCAAGGTCTCGATCTGGCCACGCTTGCCCTGCCGCTGCGCGAGGCGATCAATAGCATCGTCAACCAGTTCATTCGCAATGCCATGACGCACGGCGTCGAATCGCCGGTCGAGCGCAAGCAGCGCGGCAAGCCCGAAGCGGGCCGCATTTCGGTGTACGTGTCGGATGCGGGCGATGGCTACCTGGAACTGAGTTTCCGCGATGATGGCGCTGGCATAGACCCCGAAAAAATCCGCGAGGCGGCCGTGCGTACCGGGCGGCTCGACGCGACGGCGGCAGGGCTGGCTGATATGCGTAAATTGATTTCCATGATCTTCGAGCCCGGCGTCTCCACGCGCGAAACAGTCGATGAAGATGCGGGCCGTGGCGTTGGCCTCGATACCGTCAAGGACATGGTGGCGCGCATGGGCGGCCGTGTGCGCATCGGCACCACTGTCGGCGAATATTGCCACTTCCGCGTGCAACTGCCGCTGGGAGGTGTCGCTGCGAATGCATCCATCATGGATACCAACCAGGAGGCCGCTTGATGATTTTCAAGCTCATGATCGTCGACGATTCCAACATCATACGCGGCAAGATTTCGCGCACGCTGACGCAGCACAACATGGAGATCGTCGCTACGGCCAGCAATGGTGAGGATGCGGTCAAGCAATTCGCCGCCAACCAGCCCGACGTCGTGACGATGGACCTCACCATGCCACGCATGGACGGCCTCGAATGCATCCGCAAGCTCAGGCACATGAAGCCTGATCTGCGCATCCTCGTTGTCTCGGCGCTCGCCGACAAATCAACTGCGATTCAGGCACTCAAGGAAGGCGCGCAAGGGTTTCTGTGCAAGCCATTTTCCGAGGACGACCTGACCGACGCTATGGACGAACTGCTTGGAGAGTCTCATGGATGAGCAACAACTACGCATCTTCGTAGACATCGTGCGTCAGTACTTCGACCGCGAAACCGGCCGCCTGCCCGAGATCGGCAGCCCGCACCTGGGCGACGCCTCCGCGCTGCCGATCTACGACTTCACCGGCGTCATCGGCATCTCCGGCGAACGCCAGGGCTGTGTCTACGTCACAGCCTACCGAGAAATGCTGAGAGCATTATTGCTGCAGGTCGGCGAGACAGATGTGGCCGACAACAATCTGTGCGATCTCGTTGGCGAAGTGGCCAACACCGTTTCAGGTAATGCGCGCATCCACTTCGGGCCGAACTTCATGATCTCGGTGCCCATCGTCGTCAAGGGTTCCGCGCAGGCCATCCAGGTGCCGCGCAACATCAAGGCTTACATCATTCCGCTGCGCTGGCACAAGCATGAAGCGGCGCTGGTGGTGAGCCTGCAGTAAATCGCAATATGCATATGTACTGCCGAAAAGCGTCATTGCCATGACAGGAGGGAAGAAAATGAATATGCGAGCCACCCATCTACTCGACGCAGCTAGGCGACATGCGGTTGCGCACAACGCCAATGACGCAGCCGGCGACACGCCGGTGCATCGCGGCATGCAGCGGGGCCGCAACATTTTCTGGCACAAGGGGCAGGTCGAGACGAACTGTCGCGAGAATCTGTTCGGCCACCGTCCGGCCACAGTCTGGCTGACCGGTCTGAGCGGTGCGGGCAAGTCCACGCTCGCTTACGAACTGGAGAAATACCTGCTGCTGCAAAGGCGAGCTTGTTATGTTCTGGACGGAGACAACCTGCGTCACCATCTGAACTGCGACCTGGGCTTCTCGGCCGACGCACGTCGCGAAAACATCCGGCGTGCGGCGGAAGTGGCGCGGCTGATGAACGATGCCGGGCTGATCGTCATCACCGCGTTCATCTCTCCCTTTGTCGAAGATCGCGCGATGGCACGTGCCATTGTCGGCGATGCACGCTTCATAGAAGTTCACGTCTGCACGGCGCTGGAGGTCTGCGAAGCGCGCGATCCGAAAGGGCTCTACGCCAAGGCCCGCGCCGGCAAGATCGACGAATTCACGGGCGTCTCTTCCCCGTACGAAGTGCCGCTGCAGCCAGACCTGAAACTCGATTCGAGTGCGCTGCCGTTGGCAGAGGCCACGCGCCTGCTCTTCGAGCATCTGGCAAGTACCGTCTTCGAGGTGGCGCAATGACATCCGCGCGCATCGGTTCTGTCGTCTGTCCTACTTTGCACGGAGGCATGCAATGAATATCGCAATGAAGGCAAGACCACGGCCGGTGCTCATGATTCCGCTGCGCCGTTGCGGCAGCCACGCGCTGCGTCTGCGGTTGAATTTCAATACGGACTTTCATTCCCCGTATCCGCTGCACATCATCGATTTCATGCCACTGGTGCCCCTGTACGGCGATCTGTCGGATGACAAGGCGTACTTCCAGCTGGTTGTGGATGTCGTCGGCCTGCAGGCGGCGGGCGTGGTCAAGTGGCCAGACATGGTGTTCAATCCGGTCGATATTTTCGAGGCCATCAGAAATGAAAAACGCAGCGTGCATCGCATCGTATGGGAGCTACTGCTGCGTGCGGGCGAGTGTCATCACGCCAGGCTGGTGATGGACAAGTCGCTCGACAGCGTGCGCTATGCCGATGAATTGATGGGCCTGTTTCCCGACATGCTGTTCCTCAATGTCATTCGCGATCCGCGCGCACAGGTCGCCTCGATGAACCGCGCCATCATCCACGACTATGACACCACGCTGAACGCGATGGAATGGGTCGAGGCGCATCGCATGGGGCGGGCGCTGGTCGAAAAATATGCTGATAGGGTATTGACGATCCGCTACGAGGACTTCCTCGGCGATCAGGAAACCACGTTGCGCAGGGTATGTACTTTCTTCGGCATGGCCTACCTGCCGGAGATGCTGGATGTCTCCCAGTCGCATGAAGCGATGCAGATATCGCAGCTGTCGGCATTGTGGGAGTCGAACTGTTTCGCGCCGATTGCCGCCAACCTCGACAAGTTCAAGACCCAGTTGAGCTGCGACGAGATCGAAACGATCGAGACACTGGCGCAGGGTCACATGCGCCACTACGGCTATGAATTGATGACATCGGCAAGGGCGAGCCTGCCCGATGGGCAAGCTTTGCGCGAAGCGCGCCTGCATTCCGAAATCAGCCGCCAGAACGCGTGGCGCGAGCTGGAGAAAAACAACTATCGCGATTTCGTGTTGCGGCGTTTTCGTGCCGACTATCTCGGCAAGGTGCGCAGCAACCTGGAGCAGCGCCAGGCGGTCGCCCGTGCCGTCAAATCTTCCACAACGACCGTCTAAGGAACAGCCATGCGTCCCTTGAAATTCTGCCGCAACCTGGCGCTGCTCGCACTGGGCATCGGCCTTCTGCTGGCTAGCGCCGAGGCAGCCACGCTCACGAATGTCTCCTACGACACGACGCGCGAAATGTATGCCGAATACAACACCGCCTTTGCCAAGTACTGGAAACGCCAGGGCGGCTCGCTGACGTTCGATCAGCGTCACGGCAACTCCGGCAATCAGGCCAGTCTCGTCAATAACGGGTTGGAAGCCGACGTGGTGTCGCTGGCCCTGCCATATGACATCGACCTGATCGCCGCCAATGGAATCTTGTCGAAGAACTGGCAGCGGCGTCTGCCCAACGAATCCGCGCCCTACACGTCGACGATTGTATTTCTGGTGCGACGTGGAAATCCAAAACGCATAAAAGACTGGTCCGATCTGGTGCGCTGGGGTGTCAGCGTCGTCATTCCCAATCCCAAGACATCGGGTGCTGCGCGCTGGAGCTACCTGGCGGCCTGGGGTTATGCGCTCAAACAACCGGGCGGCAATGAAGAGAGTGCGCGAACCTTCCTGCGACGCGTGTATGGCAACACCAAGGTGCTTGAATACGGCGCGCGCGGCGCCACCAACACCTTCGCCAAGCTCAAGATCGGCGACGTGATGGTGTCCTGGGAGAACGAGGCGCTGCGGGCTGTGGCCGAAAATCCGCAGGAGTATGAAATTGTCGTGCCATCCATTTCGGTGCTTGCCGAACCGGCCGTCGCCGTCGTCGACAGCGTGGTCGATAAGCACGGTACCCGTAAGCTCGCTGAGAGTTATCTGCAATATCTCTATTCGCCGGAAGGGCAGGAAATCGCCGCCAAGTATTACTACCGCCCGAGCGATCCCGCCGTGCTGGCGAAACATACCGACGAATTTCGTCCGCTGAAGCTGTTCCGTGTCGAGGACCTGTTCGGTAGCTGGCAAACCATCCACAACATGCACTTCAAGGACGGCGGCGTTTTCGACTCCTTGTACGATCAGTACAGAAACGCCTCCTGACCGCAACGCGCCTACTTGTCGGCGGCGCGCAGTACACCCGTCGATAGATCAACGCGCTAGACTGCTCCGAAGTTTTCGAACCCACTTCGGAGCAGGGCATGACCAAACAGATCATCGCTACCCCTCAGGCGCCTGCGGCAATCGGCACCTACTCGCAAGCCGTGCGCGTCGGCGATACCGTGTACATGTCTGGTCAGATCGGTCTCGACCCGGTCAGCATGACGCTGGCCGAAGGTTTCGAGGCGCAGGCCGTGCAGGTCTTCGAGAATCTCGCGGCTGTCGCCGCAGCGGCGGGCAGCTCGCTGGCCGACGTGGTCAAGCTCAACCTCTACCTCACCGATCTAACCAATTTCGCCAAGCTCAACGAGATCATGGCGCGCTACTGTAGCGAGCCCTTCCCGGCGCGCGCGGCCGTGGGTGTCGCGGCGCTGCCGCGAGGCGCGGTGGTGGAGGCCGATGCGGTGCTGGTGCTGGATCGGCAATGAGGAAGTCGGTCAAGGCTGCATTGTGGTCAGGGCTGGTCCTGCCGGGTAGCGGCTACTTCATCGTCAAAAGACCATTGCGTGGTGTCGTGGTGTTGATCCTGTCGCTCGGCAGCTTGGGATATCTGATCAACAGTGCGATGCAACAGGCCGCGGTGCTGATGGACAAGGCCATGTCCGGCGATATGCCGACCGATGCTGCTGGCATAGAAAAATTCATGGCGGCAACACCGGCGGGTGCCGACACGACACTCCTCAATATTGCGACTTTCGTGCTGGTTGCGTGCTGGCTTTTCAGCATCGTCGATGGCTACCGAATCGGCCGTGATGAAGAACGAAAGATGGCGGACGCCCTGCCGAAATAAACCTTGCCCGCCGTGGACGATACCCGACCCGCACCCGCCGCCACGCCCGTCGCTGCATCCGCACCGCCGCCCAAACGCAGCGCGCTCGCCGGTCGCCTGGCGAAGCTCGGCATTCATCGCGATGCCGACATGTTGCTGCACCTGCCGCTGCGCTACGAGGATGAGACCTGCATCACGCCGATCGCCCAGGCCGTCGCCGGCGCGCCGGTGCAGGTGATGGGCGTGATCGAGCACGCCGAAGTCGTGTTGCGGCCGCGTCGCCAACTCGTGGCACGCCTGCGCGATGATTCCGATGTCATAACACTGCGCTTCCTCAATTTCTATCCGGCGACCGTCAAACAGGTCGAGATCGGCGCGCGCGTGCGTGCCTTTGGCGAATTGCGCGGCGGCTTCTGGGGCGAGGAGATGATTCATCCGCGCATCCAGAGTGTGGTCGAAGGCGAAACGCTTCCTGCAACGCTGACGCCGGTCTACCCGGCAACCGCAGGCATGGCGCAAAGCGCATTGCGCAAGCTCGTGGCGCGCGCTTTCGAGCGCTGCAAGCTGAACGATCCCTTGCCAGAAGCGCTGCGGCGTGCGGCAAAGTTACCGGGCTGGGAGCGAAGCCTGCGCTTCCTGCATCAGCCCCCGCCGGGCACGCGGCTCGACGTGCTCGACGAGCGTAGTCATCCGGCATGGCGGCGCGTCAAGTTCGACGAGTTGTTGGCGCAGCAGATATCGTTGCGCAAGGCCTACGCCGAACGTCGTGCGCATGCCGCGTACACCTTGACGGCAACGGGCGCCCTGACGGCACGTTTCATCGCCAATCTGCCCTTCGCTCTGACGAGCGCGCAGCGCCGCGCAGTCGACGAGATAGCGCGCGACCTGTCGCTCGCTCACCCGATGCAGCGCTTGTTGCAGGGCGATGTGGGCAGCGGCAAGACCATCGTCGCCGCATTGGCGATGTTGCAGGCTGCGGAAAACGGTTACCAGGCGGCGCTGATGGCACCGACGGAAATCCTCGCCGAACAGCACTACCGCAAACTCGCTGCCTGGCTGGAGCCGATGGGTATGCACGTGGCATGGCTGTCCGGTTCTCAGAAAAAGAAGGCGCGCGAAGCCATGCGCGCCAAGCTGGAAAACGGCGAAGCCTTGCTGGCGGTCGGCACGCATGCCTTGATCGAGGACAGCGTGGTGCTGTCGCGGCTGGGTCTGGCAGTGGTCGACGAGCAGCACCGCTTCGGCGTGCGTCAGCGTCTGGCCTTGCGCGAGAAAGTGTCGGGTGTGCTGCCGCACATGCTGATGATGAGCGCCACGCCCATTCCGCGCACGCTGGCGATGAGCTACATGGCGGACCTGGACGTGTCGGTGCTCGACGAATTGCCGCCGGGGCGCACGCCGATCAATACGCGTCTGGTATCGGACAAGCGCCGCGATGAAGTCATCGGACGCGTGCGCGATGCTTGCCGCGAGGGCCGACAGGCTTACTGGGTGTGCCCGCTGATCGAGGAGAGCGAAGCTTTGCAGCTGCAGACTGCGCAGGACACCTACGCCACGTTGACGGTGGAATTGCCCGAGCTGAAAGTTGGGCTGGTGCACGGCCGGCTCAAAGCTGCGGAGAAGGTGGCGGTGATGGAAGCCTTCGTGCGTAATGACATTCAGTTGTTGGTGGCGACGACGGTGATCGAGGTCGGCGTCGACGTGCCCAATGCTAGCCTGATGGTGATCGAGCATGCCGAGCGTTTCGGACTGGCGCAATTGCACCAGTTGCGCGGCCGTGTCGGGCGCGGCGTGGCGGCCTCAAGCTGCGTGCTGCTGTATGCACAGCCGCTGTCGGAGAACGGCCGCTTGCGTCTCAAGGCAATCTACGAAACCAGCGACGGCTTCGAGATCGCGCGGCGCGATCTACAGCTGCGCGGGCCCGGCGAATTCATCGGCGCACGCCAGAGCGGTGTACCGCTGCTGCGCTATGCCGATCTGGACCGGGATGTGGATCTGGTCGAGCAGGCACGGCAGGCAGCGACGGAAATGCTGGATAAATATCCGGATGCGGCGGAGGTTTTGCTGGAGCGTTGGTTCGGGGGGCGGGCGGAGTTGCTCAAAGCCTAGGGAAACCTATGCCGTCCCCTCCCCCTCGGGGGAGGGTGGCCGAAGGCCGGGAGAGGGGCGTATTCCAGAGGTCGTTCATGGAGGTACCCTTTCCCCTCTCCCGCCCCTGACGGGGCACCCTCTTCCCAGGGGAGAGGGGACAGCAACGGCAGTTGATCAGTTGAATCCGTGTGCGCAGAATTGTCGCTTCAATCAAACACCACTTCCCCCTGCAGCATCTCCTTCGCCATGCTGATGACATCTATCCAGTCGAGATCGTCGAGTACCAACTTGGCTGTCAGCTGATTGTCGATGCCTCGAACGATGAGGTCTTCATCCATGTTGGTCTCGATGCCGAGCGTGATCTGCGAGGCCAGATGCACGGTGCCGGCGTAGGGACAGGCATCGTCGACCAGCGGCGTGATGTACCAGCGCAAGGCATTGCGGATGACTGCGGGGAAGTTCCAGCGCAAGGCCAGCTCGGCACTGGCTTCGCTGTGGTCGAATTCGAGCAGGCGGCGTTCGGTGGCGGACAGCTCGGCCACGCTTATGCCGTGGTTGTCATAAGCGATATCGCGTGCCACCGACGGATATGCCATGTCGATGAGCAACTGGCCGATACGATGCATGAGACCCGCCGTATAGGCGAATTCTCCGTTGATACCTACCATCTTGCCCAGATCGCGCGCCAGCGTGGCGGTGAACATGGAGTGGCGCCAGAAGGATTTGAGGTTGATGCCTTCAACCTTGGTGAATGCGCCTGTGACGCCCGAAGCGATCACCAAAGTACGCAAGGCATTGAGGCCGATCAGCGTCACCGCATCGTCGATGGCACCGACCTTGTGGCGCGCGCCGTAGTAGCTGGAATTGGCGAGACGCAGCACGCGTGCGCACAGCGATTGATCCTGCTTGATGCGCGCCACCATGGAGCCGATGTCGGCGTCTTCGTCGCCAAGCGAGACAATGAGCGCCTGCACCACGGTGGGCACACTGGGCAGCTTGGGCATGCTGGTGAATAGCTTGTCTATCGGCGTCATGGTGTGTCCCTTATGTACTCTTAGGGCCGCGTCCTTGCGGCAAGGCTTGTGCGCTGCTGCAGTTCTACGTAAGGGTATTTACGGGCTTTCAGGCATGTGCCTTGAGCCCATTGGTCTTCTGCAGCACCTCCTTTATCATGCGCCTCTGCCATGTCCGACATTTTCCCCAGAGTTGCACCCGCCGACTGGCAGCCCGCGCTGCTCGCTGCCAATCATCCATTGCATGGTTGGCTGGGCGATACCGCCTCGCTGACGGCACGCATCGAGGCGCGTTGCAGCCAGTTGCGTGTCAAGGTGCTGTTGCAAGGGCTGGCGCGGCCGCATCACGATGAAGCCGTCGTGCTCGGCCTGCGCGCGGGCGAACTTGTCTGCATGCGCGAGGTGCTGCTGATCGCCGATGACAGGCCGGTGGTGTATGCGCGCTCGCTGTTGGCGCGCGAGGATCTGCGCGGCGCCTGGCGCATGTTCGCGGGCATAGGCGGACGTCCGCTGGGGGCAGCGTTGTTCGCCGATCCGCTGGTGCGGCGTGCGCCCCTGAATGCCCATCGCATGGATGCGCGCGATACGCGCTATTGCCGTATTGCCAGTTTCGTCAAGCTCGACGGCCAGCAGGCCTTGTGGGCGCGTCGCTCCTGCTTCCTGCGCCATGAGCGCCCCCTGATCGTCTGCGAAGTCTTTCTGCCAGCAATACGGGAGTTGCAAAAATGACATTGTCGTTTGCGGGCCTCACGGCCAGACTGGATGCCTATGAGAAGCTCATGCGTCTCGATAAACCCATTGGCATATTACTGCTGCTGTGGCCGACCTTGTGGGGTTTGTGGGCGGCCAGCGGCGGCTTGCCGACACCGCTGGTGGTATGGATCTTCGTGCTCGGCACGGTGCTGATGCGCTCGGCCGGCTGCGTCATCAACGATTGGGCCGACCGCGATTTCGACGGCGAAGTGGCGCGCACCCGCAACCGGCCGTTGGTGACCGGCCCGGTCAAACCGACGGAGGCCTTGCTACTCGCCGCCGTGCTGGCGATCTGTGCCTTCCTGCTGATCCTGCCGTTGCACAAGATGGTATGGGCCATGTCGGTGCCGGCCGTGCTGCTGGCGGCCAGCTACCCGTTCACCAAACGTTTCCTCGCCATTCCACAAGCATATCTTGGCGTCGCCTTCGGCTTCGGCATTCCGATGGCATTCGCGGCATTCGACTACAGCGTGCCGCCGCTCGCCTGGCTGATGCTGCTCGCCAATGTGTTCTGGGCCATTGCCTATGACACCGAATACGCCATGGTGGATCGCGCCGACGACCTACGCATCGGCATCCGCACCTCGGCCATCACCTTCGGCCGCTACGACGTGTTCGCCATCATGCTCAGCTACGCCATCGCGCTGGGCCTCCTGGTGCTGGTTGGCGTAATGCTGGGTCGCGGCGCCATCTACTACGCCGGCCTCGTGGTGGCAGCTTGTATTGCCGCCTGGCATTACACGCTGATACGCAATCGCGATCCGCAGCAATGCTTCAAGGCCTTCCTGCACAACAACTGGCTGGGCGCAGCGGTATTTGCGGGGCTGGCGCTGGATTACCTGTTGAAAAAGCACTGAGGCGTCGTAACGTAGGGTGGTAGGGTGCCAGTGAGCAAAGCGAACTGCACCATCGCGCCAGTGGTGCAGTTCGCTTT
>JAQGMF010000041.1 GCA_028292505.1 Rhodocyclales bacterium | reverse complement strand
TTAAGCGGCTACAGCGAATTGCTCGTCGTTTGCGAGTAGAACTTTTCAGATGGATTTACGAGGTAACTGATCCTCGGTATGCACCAAGCTGCTTCGCGACCCCCGTCGAAACCAGGTCGCCCCCAGCTCTGCGGATTTTACGCGCCGATGCCCAAGTAGTCCATGAGATCGAGCGGCTGATCGATGATGAGGTCCGCGCCCCAGTCTTCGATGAGTTTGTCCGTGCCAATATAACCCCAACGCGTGGCGATGGCGGGCATGCCTGCCGCCCGCGCTGCAACGATGTCGCGTTCGTCATCGCCGAGATAGACGCATTGGCCCGGCGCCACGCCGATTTCTCTAGCGGCGTGCAGTAAGGGTTCGGGTGCCGGTTTGGGCCGGGGCGTGGTGTCGCCACTGACCACGCATGCTGCACGCTGCGTCAGTCCAAGCGCAGCGAGCAGAGGTGTCGTGAAGCGCGTGTGTTTGTTGGTGACGATGCCCCAGCGTATGCCAGCGGCATCAAGTTGCATGAGCAGGCTGTTCATGTCGGCGAACAAGCTTGTGTGGACGCAAATGTTCTCTGCGTAATGGCGTAATACGCGGTCGGCGAGATGCGCGTAGCGCTCATGATCGGGATAGATGTCATAGCCTTCGCGCAAAAGTCCGCGAACGCCTTGTGACGTAACCGGGCGAAGTTGCGCCAGGGGGAGTGCCGCAAGGCCGTCTTCGACTCGTGTGCGGTTGAGCGCTGCCCCTAAATCAGGAGCGGTGTCGGCAAGCGTGCCGTCGAGGTCGAACAGTACGCAGAGAACAGGTCGGTCAATAGCGCGCGCACTCATGCTCAGGTCGTTTTTGCGCAGCACATGAGGTAGTTGACGTCGCTGCCGCGGCCAAGGCTGTAGCGCTTGTCGAGTGGGTTGTAGTGCATGCCGGTGAGTTCGATGCAGTCGAGGCCGGCGTCGCGTGCGAAGCGGCCGAGCTCTGCGGGCGTAATGAATTTTGCATATTCGTGCGTGCCGCGCGGCAGCAGATTGAGAACGTATTCGGCGCCGATGATAGCCATCAGGTAAGCCTTGAAATTACGGTTGATGGTCGAGAAGAAGACCGTACCGCCAGGCTTGGCGAGCTGCGCGCAGGCGCGGATGGTGCTGGCGGGGTCGGGTACGTGTTCGAGCATTTCCATGCAGGTGACGATGTCATATTGTTCCGGGCGCTCGGCAGCAATCTCTTCGGCGGAAATTTTCAGGTATTCGACCTGGGCGCCGCTTTCCAGAAGGTGCAGACGGGCAACCGCGAGCGCCTTGTCGGACAGATCGACACCGGTCACGCGTGCACCGCGCAGGGCTATGCTTTCGGCGAGAATGCCGCCCCCGCAGCCGATGTCGATTGTTGCCTTACCAGCGAGCGGGCAATGCCAATCTATCCAGTCGAGGCGTAACGGGTTGATTTCATGCAAAGGCCGAAATTCGGATTCCGGGTCCCACCAGCGATGCGCGAGGGCGCTGAATTTGGCGATTTCGCTGTCATCGGCATTGGTTTCAAGCATCTTGCGACCTCTTGATGAAGGCATTGTATTCATTGCAGTCGTTTGCGTTCCAGTCGCCTCAAAAAAAAGCCCTGCCGAAGCAGGGCTTTCTTCGGGGCCGATGGCGTTTACTTTACGCCGACAGCTTCCAATTCGACACGACGGTCAGGACCGAGGCAGTCGATAAGTTTCTGGTTCTTGCGGCTTTCCGCACCCATCTTCTTGCATTGATCGCCAGTGACGGGTTGGGTCTTGCCCTTGCCTTCAGTGTAAACGCGGTTGGCCGGGACGCCCTTGCTGACAAGGAAGTCCTTGACGGCGTCAGCACGCTTTTCGGACAGAGCCTGATTGTAGGCATCCGTGCCGACACGGTCGGCATGGCCGACGGCAATCACGACTTCCAACGACTTGAGCTTGACTACGCGGTCGGCGAAAGCGGCCAGTTTTTCCTGGCCCAGATTGCTGATTTCAGCCTTGTTGTATTCGAAGAGCGCATCGGCAGGGATGTTGACCTTGACGGCGGCAGGCGCCGGTGCGGGTGCAGGCGCAGCAGCCGGTGCAGGTGCCGGAGCGGCTGAGGCGGCAGGTGCCGGTGCAGTGACAGGCGCGGCAGCAACAACGGGTTTGGGTTTGCAGGCGGCATCATTGGCCTTCAAATCAGCCTCGCAGTAGCAGCCAATCGGCAAATCGTAACCGACAACCTTGGTATTGAGTGCCAATTCCTTGGTCCAGAAGCCGGTGTGCCAGCAAAGGCCGTCGCTGTTCCGCTCGACAATACCGGTGGCATTGGTCACGTAAGGCAAAACGCTCTTGTTGTTGTCGATCACGAATTGCTGGGTCTGTGCTTGAGCAATGCTGCAGAGACTTGTTGCGGCCAGAACGGCCAGAAGAAACTTGCTGGTTGTTTTCATATGCTCCTCATTGCTAGGCTGATTACAGACGAATATGGACGGATCGGCGGGCCGATGCCCAAACAAAATGATGCCCGGTAAAACTATCACCATTGTTGCGGTCTCTGCGGTACCCCCGGTCGGCCGAAAGACCTTAATTCTGCAAGGAATTCTGCCACAGTCGCGAAATACGCAGCAATTCCTTGTTGTCATTATGCAACAAGACCTTGTTCTGAATCAGCGCGCGGCCGCCTACCCATACATCGCTGACATGCTCGCGACCGGCAACATACACCAGATGGGAGACCGGATCGAAGACCGGTGAGGTCTCGAGGGAGTCGAGCGCGACCGCCGTCATGTCCGCCTTCTTGCCGACGCTCAGACTGCCTAGGCTGTCCTGCATTCCAAGCGCATAGGCGGCGTCGATTGTCGCCATTCGTAATGCCTTGTATGCGGGTAGGACGCTGGCATTGCCGCTGCTGAGCTTTGCCAGCAGACTTGCCATGCGCATTTCCTGAAAGATGTCGAGGCGATTATTGCTGGCAGCGCCGTCCGAACCCAGGCCGACGCGGATGCCGGCGGCGATCATATCGGCGATGGGTGCGGCACCGCTGGCAAGTTTCATATTCGAGGTAGGGTTATGCGCGACGCCAACGTTGTTGCTGGCAAGCATGCCGATCTCATCAGGCGTGACATGCACGGCATGCGCGATGAGCAGATTCGGCCCGAGCAAGCCGAGCGAATGCAGCCGTTGCATAGGACGCACGCCGTACTTCTCGATGCTTTGCGATATCTCGCTGGCGGTTTCGTGCACGTGGGTGTGAATCAGGATGTCGAGTTCCTGCGCCAGCGAGCCGATGCGCTCCCAGGTGTCGTCGGACACGGTATAGGGCGCATGCGGTGCCAGTGAAAAACCGATGCGCGGATGGTCGAGCCAGTTGTCGCGCACCTGTAGCCCCTTGCTCAGGTAGTCTTCCGCATCGGAGGCGTAGCCGGTCGGAAAATCGATGACCGTCATGCCGACAACGGCGCGCATGCCCAACTGCTCGTAGGCGCGGGCTGAAGCATCGGGGTAGAAATACATGTCGCTGGCACAGGTCACGCCGCCACGCAGCATTTCGGCCCCTCCCAGCAGCGTGCCATCGAAGACGAAACGCTCCGAGACGTGCTTGCGTTCAATCGGCCAGATGGATTCGTTGAGCCAGCGCATGAGCGGCAGGTCATCGGCGATGCCGCGCAGCAGCGACATGGCGGCATGTGTATGCAGATTGATCAGCCCCGGAATGAGGGCGTGATCGGGCAGGCTGACAGTCTGCGTGGCGCTATAGCGCAAGCGTGCCTCGCTGATGGGAAGCACGGCAACGATATGTTCGCCGCGGATGGCGACCGCGTGGTGTTCGAGCATGGTGTTGGCAGGTTCGACGGGAATGACCCAGCGCGCTTCGATGAGCAGGTCCAGGTGTTCGACGGCTTGTTCCATGGATTTTGAGTAGGCTGGTTGTGAGCGAGGGCACGCGGGTCAGGGCTAAGGCGGGCATGTTACAATCGTGCGCTTTATCGGGGTCTTTTAACGCGCAAAAACGCGTCAAACGATCCCTCTGCGCGATTCTGTCCCGTGCGCAATCCGAATATTACGATACCCGTGCCACATGAACTCATTCGCCAAGGAAACACTTCCGATCAGTCTTGAGGAGGAGATGCGCACTTCCTACCTCGATTACGCCATGAGCGTGATCGTCGGGCGGGCGCTACCGGATGTTCGCGACGGCTTGAAGCCGGTGCATCGCCGTGTCCTCTACGCCATGCACGAATCCAATTTCGCCTGGAATCGCTCCTACGTGAAGTGTGCTCGGGTGGTCGGTGACGTGATGGGTAAATATCACCCGCACGGCGACGCTTCGATTTATGACACGCTGGTGCGCATGGCGCAGGACTTTTCGTTGCGCTATATGCTGGTCGATGGGCAGGGCAACTTCGGTTCGATCGACGGCGACAACGCTGCGGCGATGCGTTACACCGAGTGCCGCCTCGACAAGATCGCGGCCGATCTGCTGGCCGATATCGACAAGGAAACGGTCGACTTCCAGCCGAACTATGATGGCAAGGAACTTGAACCGACGGTGCTGCCGACACGTATTCCCAATCTGCTCATCAACGGCAGTTCGGGCATTGCGGTGGGCATGGCGACGAATATCCCGCCGCATAACCTCACGGAAATCATCGAAGCCTGTCTGGTCCTGCTGGCGGAGCCATCTACGGATATCGAAGAACTTATCAAGATCGTGCCGGCTCCGGATTTCCCGACAGCGGCCTTGATCTACGGCCTGTCGGGCGTGCATGACGGTTATCGCACCGGCCGCGGCCGCGTCATCATGCGTTCGCGCACGCACTTCGAAGACATCGCCAAGAGCAACGATCGTCAGGCCATCATCATCGATGAGCTGCCCTACCAGGTTAACAAGCGCACCCTGCTCGAAAAGATTGCCGAGCTGGTGGGCGACAAGAAAATCGAAGGCATTTCCGATCTGCGCGACGAGTCGGACAAATCCGGCATGCGCGTGGTTATCGAACTCAAGCGCGGCGAGATGGCGGAAGTGGTGCTGAACAATCTGTTCAAGCAGACACAGATGCAGGACAGCTTCGGCATGAACATGGTCGCGCTGGTCGATGGCAAGCCGCGCCTGCTCAACCTCAAGCAGATGCTCGAATGTTTCCTGTCGCATCGCCGTGAAGTCGTCACGCGCCGTACCGTATTCGAATTGCGTAAAGCGCGCGAACGCGGCCACGTGCTCGAAGGCCTGGCCGTTGCGCTGTCGAACGTCGATGAAATCATCGCGCTGATCAAGGCTGCACCGACACCCGCCATCGCCAAGCAGGAATTGATGAGCCGTCAGTGGCGCTCGGCCCTGGTCGAAGAAATGCTGTCGCGCGCCATGATGGCGGAATATCGCCCGGATGGTCTTGGCGAAGATTTCGGCCTGTCCGCGCAAGGCTATCGTCTCTCCGACGTGCAGTCGCAACGCATTCTGGAAATGCAACTGCAACGCCTGACCAATATGGAGCAGGACAAGATCGTCGGTGAATACCGCGAGGTCATGGATGTCATCACCGACCTGCTCGACATCCTGGCGAAACCGGCGCGCATCACCCATATCATCAACGATGAGCTGACAATCATCCGCGACCAGTTCGGCGATCCACGCCGCTCCGAGATCATTCTTGGTACGTCGGACATCAATATCGAAGACCTGATCACGCCCGAAGACATGGTCGTGACCCTGTCGCACACCGGCTACTTCAAGCGCCAGCCGCTGGCCGATTACCGCGCGCAGAAGCGCGGTGGGCGTGGCAAGCAGGCGGCTGCCATGAAGGAAGATGACTTCCTCGACCAGCTCTTCGTCGCCAATACGCACGACTACATCCTGTGCTTCTCCAGCCGTGGCCGTCTCTACTGGCTCAAGGTTTACGAAGTACCGGAAGGCCAGCGCAATTCGCGTGGTAAACCCATCGTCAACCTGTTCCCGCTGCTCGAAGGCGAGAAGATCACTGCCGTGCTGCCAGTCAAGGAATTCGATGAGGGTCACTTCATCTTCATGGCAACCGCGCAAGGCACGGTCAAGAAGACGCCGCTCACCGATTTCGCCAACCCGCGCAAGGCCGGCATCATCGCTGTCGGCCTCGACGACGGCGACTTCCTCATCGGCGTGGCGATCACCGATGGCGATTGCAATGTCATGTTGTTCTCTGACGCCGGTAAGGCAGTACGCTTCAACGAAAACGATGTGCGCCCGATGGGCCGCACGGCACGCGGTGTGCGCGGCATGATGCTGGAAGATGGTCAGCGCGTGCTGTCGATGCTGGTGGCGCATGGCGAGACGCAGAGCGTGTTGACCGCAACCGAAAACGGCTTCGGCAAGCGTACCAATATCGGTGAATACACCCTGCATGGCCGCGGCACCAAGGGCATGATCGCCATCCAGTCGTCGGAGCGCAACGGCAAGCTGGTCGCCGCTGTGCTGGTCGACCCGACCGATCACGTCATGCTGATTGCCGACAACGGCGTGCTGATCCGCACACCGGTGAAGGACATTCGCGAGCTGGGCCGCTCGACGCAAGGCGTCACGCTGATCAACCTCGATGCGGGCGCGAAACTCTCCAGCATCGAGAAGATCGTCGAGAGTGACGAAGAGCCGATCGATGGCGACGCAGCGGAAGGTTCTGCTGACGAAGGTGCAGGTGAGGGCGAAGAGTGACGCGGGTATACAATTTCTCTGCCGGCCCTGCGGTTCTGCCTGAAGAAGTATTGCGTCAGGCCGCCGAGGAGATGCTCGACTGGCATGGCAGTGGCATGTCAGTGATGGAGATGAGCCATCGCGGCAAGGAATTCACCAGCATCATCGAGCAGGCAGAAACGGATCTGCGTGAACTGATGGATATTCCGATGGGATATCAGGTGTTGTTCATGCAGGGCGGCGGCATTGGCGAGAACGCCATCGTGCCACTCAACCTGCTGGGCAGGAACAACAAGGCCGATTTCGTCGTCACCGGCTCCTGGTCGGAGAAATCGTTCAAGGAAGCGGCACGTTACGGTGACGTGCAACTCGCTGCAAACGCGCGTAATGCTTCGGCAGTGCAAGGCAAGTACACTTTCATTCCCGATCCAGGCGGCTGGCAGGTGCGTTCCGACGCAGCCTATCTGCACCTGTGCGGCAACGAGACGATCGATGGTGTCGAATTCTCCGATTGGCCGAATATGGTGGCACTCGGTGCTCCCGACGTGCCGCTCGTGGTCGACGTGTCCTCGCATATTCTCTCCCGGCCGATCGATATCTCGCGCTTCGGACTTGCCTTTGGCGGTGCGCAAAAGAACATCGGGCCGGCGGGTTTGACCATCGTCATCGTGCGCGACGACCTGCTCGATCAGGCGCATGCGCTATGTCCCTCGGCGTTCAACTACAGGATCGTGGCCGACAACAAGTCGATGTACAACACGCCTGCCACTTATGCCATTTACATTGCCGGTCTGGTGTTTCAGTGGCTCAAACGGGGGGGCGGCGTGCGCGCAATGGAAGCGCAGAACATCGCCAAGGCACAATTGCTGTATGGCGCGCTCGATGCCAGTAAGTTCTACGTCACCCACGTGGTGCAGGCTTATCGCTCACGCATGAATGTGCCGTTCTTTCTGCGCGACGAATCGCTCAACGATGCCTTCCTCGCAGGCGCAAAGGAGCGCGGCTTGTTGCAGTTGAAAGGCCACAAATCAGTAGGCGGTATGCGCGCCTCGCTATACAACGCCATGCCCTTGGCGGGCGTGCAGGCGCTGGTTGACCACCTCGGGGAGTTCGAGAAGAGCCATGGCTGAACACGAATCCAATCCTGATGCCAATCATAATGCCGCCGAACTGACCGCCGAGCAGATGGAAGCGCTGCTCGCGGTGCGCAGCGAAATCGATCGCCTCGACGGCGAAATTCTGCAGCGGCTCTCCGAGCGCGCGCGTTGCGCGCAGAAGGTCGGTGAGATCAAGCGCGGGCCGCTGTATCGCCCCGAGCGCGAAGCGCAGGTGCTGCGCGCAATCGCCGAGCGCAATCCCGGCCCCTTGTCGAACGAAGCCTTGCAGCGCATCTTCCGCGAGATCATGTCGTGGTGTCTGGCGCTGGAGCGGCCGATGAAGGTGGCATATCTCGGACCTGAAGGCACGTATTCGGAATCCGCCGCGGGCAAGCATTTCGGCGGCGCGCCCGACCTGCAACCGCAGCAGACGATCGACGATGTCTTCCACGCAGTCGAAGCCGGTGCTGCCGAATACGGCGTGGTGCCAGTGGAGAACTCGACCGAAGGCGCAGTCGGCCGTACGCTCGATCTGCTGCTGTCGGCCAAGGTCTCGGTGTGTGGCGAAGTAGGGCTGCGCGTGCGCCACAACCTCATGACGCATGCCACCGATATGGCGCAGGTCAAACGTATCTATTCGCACTCGCAGTCGCTGTCGCAGTGTCACGACTGGCTGGCGCACCATGCTCATGGCATTCCACGCATGCCGGTGTCGAGCAATGCCGAAGCGGCGCGCATGGCGGCGGCCGATCCGCAGTCCGCAGCCATCGCTGGCGACAAGGCGGCACAGCATTACGGTTTGCCGATCCTGCACGCCAACATCGAAGACGACGCCAATAACACGACACGCTTTCTTATCATCGCCTGCCACGACGCCAGCCCGTCGGGCCGCGACAAGACTTCCATCGTATGCTCCGCGTTGAACAAGCCTGGCGCTGTTCATGCACTGTTGCAGCCTTTTGCCGATCAGGGCGTGAGCATGACCAAATTCGAATCGCGCCCTTCGCGTACCGGCCTGTGGGAGTACGTCTTCTACGTCGACGTGGAGGGGCATCGCAACGATCCGGCAGTGGCTTCCGCATTGAACGGACTTGCCAACCGCGCGGCCTTCCTCAAGGTGCTCGGCTCGTATCCGGTTGCCGCCATCTGAATCTGTGGAGTGAATTGATGTCCTCGCACGTTTCTTCACATGTCTCTTTGTCGCAGCTTGCGCCCGATTACATCCGCGCCATATCGCCTTATGTGCCGGGCAAGCCGATTTCGGAACTGGCGCGCGAGATGGGTCTGAACGAGGCGGACATCCTCAAGCTGGCATCCAACGAAAATCCACTTGGCATGAGCCCGAAAGCACGCGCGGCCGTGACCAGGGTCATCGACGATATCGCGCTCTATCCGGACGGCAATGGCTTCGCGCTGAAACAGGCCTTGTCGCGTCGCCTGGGTCCCGGCATGGATAGTTTCGTGCTCGGCAACGGTTCGAACGATGTGCTCGAACTCGTCACGCGGGCCTTCCTCGCGCCGGGCTTCAGCGGCGTGTTTGCACAGTACGCGTTCGCGGTTTATCCGCTGGCCATCCAGAGCATCGGCGCGCGCTGCATCCAGGTGCCGGCACGCGATTTCGGTCATGATCTGGCCGCGATGGCGGACGCCATTGCCGACGATACGCGCATCGTTTTCCTGGCAAATCCCAATAACCCGACAGGCACTTTTCATTCGGGCGACACCATCGAATCCTTCCTCGATCTGATACCGGAAGATGTCATCGTCGTATTGGACGAGGCCTATAACGAATACCTCGCACCGGCCCAGCGCTACGACGCGATTGCATGGCTGCAACGTTTCCCGAATCTGGTGATCACGCGCACCTTCTCGAAAATCTACGGTCTCGCCGGCCTGCGTATCGGCTATGCGGTGGCGCATCCGGATGTCGCCGATATGATGAATCGCGTGCGTGCGCCCTTCAACGCCAATAGTCTCGCGCTGGCCGCGGCGGAAGCGGCACTGGACGATGAGAAATTCTTGCAGCGTAGCTACGAGGTCAATCGCGCTGGCATGACACAGATCGTCAGAGGACTCGAAGCGCTCGGCCTGCAACACATCCCGTCGGCCGGCAACTTCGTCGCCTTCAAGGTCGGCGATGGCGCGGGCGTCAATCAGCGTCTGCTCAAGCAAGGCGTCATCGTGCGGCCCATCGGCGGCTATGGCATGCCGGAGTGGCTGCGCGTGACGATTGCCACCGAGCCGGAAAACACGCGTTTTCTCGATGCGCTCGCCGTGGCGCTGAAGGCGTGAGCGTGCAGACCCCGCCCCTCGTATTCGAGCGTCTTGTCGTTGCCGGCGTCGGCCTGATCGGTGGCTCGTTTGCCGCCGCCCTCAAGGCCGCCGGCGTCGTGCGTCATGTCGTCGGTGTCGGTCGCAGTGCCGCTTCGCTCGAGCAGGCGAAAGAACTTGGCCTCATCGACGAGATCCAGTCCGACTGGGCTGCTGCCTTGAAGGGTGCTGATCTATTGCTGCTGGCAATGCCGGTAGGACAAATGAGCAGCGTCATGGCTGCGCTGGCGCCGCATCTCGAAGCACAGACACTAGTGACGGACGCCGGCAGTACCAAGGCGGATGTCATAGAAGCCATCTACACGCATCTTGGCGAGCACATCGCCAATGTGGTGCCGGCGCATCCGATTGCGGGTGCGGAAAAAAGTGGTCCGGCGGCGGCCACCGCTGAGCTGTATCGCGGCCGAAAAGTGGTGCTGACGCCTTTGCCCGAAAATGCACCGCATGCCATTGACATGGTGCGCGCGGCCTGGGCGGCGTGCGGCGCGCAGATGTTCCAGATGAGCCCGCAAGAGCACGACCGCGTGTTTGCCGCCGTCAGCCATTTGCCGCATCTGTTGGCCTTCGGCCTCGTGCATGACCTGGCGGGCCGTGCCAACGCCGAGCAGCTTTTCAAGTACGCCGCTTCAGGCTTTCGCGACTTCACGCGCATCGCCGGCAGTCATCCGGAAATGTGGCGCGACATCTGCGTGGCCAATCGCCAGGCGCTGCTCGCCGAACTCGATGCCTACCTCGCCGAGCTGGCATGGCTGCGTGCTTTACTGATCCAGAGCGATGGCACCGGACTTGAGAAGCTCTTTACCGAAGCCAGCGAAGCGCGCAACGCCTGGGCCGCCGGCCAGTAATTCATGCGGCCAGGGGCCGCAACCGTTGATTGAAAGCATCATGGAATTTCTCGATCTTTCCCCATTGAAGAGTGCGCAGGGCAGCGTTCGTCTGCCCGGCTCGAAAAGCATCTCCAATCGCACCTTGCTGCTGGCGGCGCTGTCGCAAGGCACGACCGACATCCGCGATCTGCTGACTTCGGACGATACGGATCGCATGCTCGATGCGCTTGGCATACTTGGTGTGGGCGTGGAGAAAACCGGCGAGCGCGACTATCGCGTAAACGGCGCGCCCCAGGGCTTCGTCAACAAGGAGGCCGATCTGTTTCTTGGCAACGCCGGCACCGCCTTTCGCCCTTTGACGGCTGCACTGGCTTTGGCCGGCGGACACTACAAGCTTTCAGGCGTGCCGCGCATGCACGAGCGGCCGATCGGCGATCTGGTCGACGGCCTGCGTCAGCTCGGCGCGGATATCACCTACCTGGCCAACGAAGGCTTTCCGCCACTCGACATCAAACCCGCACAGATTCGCGCTGGTGGCGTCATACGCGTCAAAGGCAATGTTTCAAGCCAATTCCTGACCGCGCTATTGATGGCGCTACCGATCACAGGCGTCGAAACCACGGTGGAAGTGATCGGCGAGCTGATCTCCAAGCCCTACATCGAAATCACCTTGCGCCTGATGGCGCAGTTCGGCGTCGAAGTGAAACGCGAGGGTTGGCAGCGCTTTGTCATTCCGGGCGGCAAGCATTACGTATCGCCGGGCACGGTCTTCGTCGAAGGCGATGCTTCGTCAGCTTCGTATTTTCTCGCCGCAGGCGCTATCGGTGGTGGTCCGCTGCGTGTCGAGGGCGTGGGGCGCAACAGCATTCAAGGCGACGTGGCATTCGCACAGTCGCTCCAAGCCATCGGCGCGCAGATCACAATGGGCGAGAATTGGATCGAAGCGAAGGCGCCGACGAGTGACAAGCTGCATGCATTCGACATGGATTTCAATCACATTCCGGACGCAGCCATGACGCTTGCCGTGGCCGCGCTGTTCTGCGACGGCCCATGCCAGCTCACCAATATCGGCAGTTGGCGCGTCAAGGAAACGGACCGCATCACGGCGATGGCGACGGAGTTACGCAAGGTCGGCGCGGTGGTGGTGGAGGGCGAGGACTGGCTGCGCATCTCGCCCCCTGCGCAACTCACGCCGAATGCTGTCATCGATACCTACGATGATCACCGCATGGCGATGTGCTTCTCGCTGGTTGCGCTGGGGGGCGTGCCGGTGCGTATCAACGATCCGAAATGCACGGCCAAGACCTTCCCGGAATACTTCGATGTTTTCGCTTCCGTGACGAAGTAAAAATTCTCGTCGTTCCCGCGAAAGCGGGAACCCACTTATTATCAAATATTCGGCAGCGAAGCCATAAAGTAGATTCCCGCTTTGGCGGGAATGACGGAGCCAGGCACAAGACTTTCACCAATGAAACAGACCCTGATAGAACTTCTCGATACACGCGTTCGCGCTGCACTGGCCACAGTCGGTTGTACCGATGCGCCGGCCATCGTCACGCCTGCCGGCCGCCCGGAATTCGGCGACTACCAGGCCAATGGCGTCATGGCCGCAGCCAAGTCGCGCAAGATGAATCCACGCCAGCTGGCCGAAGAGGTCGTTGCCGCGCTGGATCTAGAAGGTATCGCCAGCAAGGTGGAAATCGCCGGGCCGGGCTTCATCAATATCACGCTATCGCCCGAGTATCTGGCTTCGCTCATGACGAATGCATTGGGCAATAGCAATCTCGGCGTGCCGCTGCCACCGGCACAACGCGTCGTGATCGACTACTCCTCGCCGAATCTCGCCAAGGAAATGCACGTCGGTCATTTGCGCTCGACCATCATCGGCGATGCCCTGGCACGCGTACTGCGTTTCCTCGGCCACACTGTCATCGCACAGAATCACGTCGGCGATTGGGGTACACAGTTTGGCATGCTGACTGCATATCTGATCGAGGCCGAGCAGGAAGGCGGCGAGATGGTTTTGTCCGATCTCGAGGACTTCTATCGCCGCGCCAAGCGGCGTTTCGATGAAGATGCGGAATTCGCGGACAGGGCTCGCGAATACGTCGTCAAGCTGCAGGGCGGCGACGCGCAGGTCAGGGCGTTGTGGCAGAAATTTCTCGACATATCGTTGCATCACTGCGAAGCCCTGTACTTACGCCTCGGTGTGACGCTCAAACGCGAAGACGTGCGCGGCGAAAGCGCTTACAACGATGATCTGCCAGTCGTGGTGGCCGACCTTCAGGCCAAGGGCTTGGCTGTGGAGAGCCAGGGCGCACAGGTCGTCTTTCTCGATGAATTCAAGAACAAGGAAGGCGAGCCTCAAGCCTACATCGTGCGCAAACAGGATGGTGGTTACCTGTATTCGACGAGCGATCTGGCAGCGGTGCGCTATCGCGTTGGCATACTCAAGGCGGATCGCGTCCTCTACGTCGTGGATGCGCGCCAGGCTTTGCACTTCCAGCAATTGTTCACCTTGAGCCGCAAAGCCGGTTACGCGACGGAGGCGACACAATTGGAGCATGTCGGTTTCGGCGTGATGCTCGGCGATGACGGCAGACCCTTCAAGACGCGCAGCGGCGATACCGTAAAACTCGTCGACTTGCTGCAAGAGGCTGAAGAGCGCGCCTTCACACTAGTGAGCGAGAAGAACGAGGCGATGCCGAAAGCGGATCGCCAGACGATTGCCCATGCCGTCGGCATAGGCGCCGTGAAGTACGCCGACCTGTCGAAGAATCGCAATAGCGACTACATGTTCAGCTGGAACAGTATGTTGTCTTTCGAGGGCAACACGGCGCCTTATCTGCAATATGCTTACACGCGCATCCAGAGCGTGTTCCGCAAGGTTCAGACTGCGGACGAAGGTGCTGCCATCGCGCTGACCGAACCGGCCGAGCGTCAACTGGCACTGGAACTCGCGCGCTTCGCCGATGCCGTACATGCTGTCAGCCGCGAAGCAGCACCGCATTTTCTGTGTGGCTATCTGTACGATCTGGCCACGCACTTCATGCGTTTTTACGAAGCCTGCCCGGTACTCAAGAGCGAAGGTGCGGTACGCGATAGTCGCCTGCGCCTGTGCCGCTTGACGGCTGATACGCTGAACACTGGCCTCGGTTTGCTCGGTATCGAAACGCTGGATGTGATGTAAGAAGGTGCTGCGCGCATGAGCCAATCTGTTCCCAAGAATTTCCCAGTCATCGCCATCGATGGCCCGACCGCTTCAGGCAAGGGAACGGTGGCTTCGCGCGTCGCGACCGCGCTGGGATGGCATTTCCTCGATTCGGGTTCGATCTACCGCTTGGTCGCCCTGCAGGCGCTGCGCGAAGGGGTGGCCTTTGATGATGAGAGAAGCCTGGTGGCGATCGCCAATGCCCTTGATGTGCGTTTCGATGGTGAAGAAGTGGTGCTGGCAGGCGATGACGTAAAGGACAAGCTGCGTCATGAAGAGGTTGGCAACGGCGCGTCACGTCTCGCTGCCCTGCCGTCAGTACGCACTGCGTTGCTGGAGCGACAGACGGGCTTTCGCAAGGCGCCCGGCCTCGTGGCGGATGGTCGCGACATGGGAACAGTCGTCTTTCCCGATTCTTTTCTGAAGATATTCCTCACGGCGAGCGTCGCCGCACGCGCTGAAAGACGCTATAAGCAGTTGATCGACAAAGGATTGTCTGCTAACCTTGAAAGTCTTGTTCTGGACCTTAAAGAACGTGATGACCGCGATACCAATCGCGCCATCGCCCCTTTGAAACCCAGTGCAGATGCGGTGTTGCTGGATACGACCGCGTTGTCGGCTGACGATGCAGTGAAGTTCATACTGGATCTGGCCCGGCAGCGGATGCGATAAACCTCAGCGAGACCCGATTGTTCCAAATCGTTCCTGTTCGTATCTCCTCCCGTGAGGGATGAGTGCAGACGGGGTATTTCAACTTCCTAACAGTAGCGTCGCGCTTGCGTGACGATCCGAGTTCAATCACATGCCCCTTACAGAAGTTACCTCCAACCAGAACGTCGGCGAAGACAGCTTTGCCGCGCTATTCGAAGAAAGCCTTACCCGCCAGGAAATGCGCGCGGGTGAAGTCATTACCGCTGAAGTTGTGCGTATCGACAATAATTTTGTCGTCGTCAATGCCGGCCTGAAGTCCGAGAGCTACATTCCGCTCGAAGAATTCCGCAATGACCGTGGCGAACTCGAAGCAACGCCTGGTGATTTTGTACTTGTTGCCATTGAAGCGCTGGAAGACGGTTTCGGTGAAACCCGCCTGTCGCGAGACAAGGCCAAGCGTGTTGCCGCCTGGAACTTCCTTGACGCTGCCCTCACAGAAGGCACGCT
>JAQGMF010000036.1 GCA_028292505.1 Rhodocyclales bacterium | reverse complement strand
AGATACAGCGGAATCAGCGAGGCCTCGAAGAAGACATAGAACAGCACGCCGTCGAGCGCTGAGAAAATTCCGTTGAGCAGGCCCGACATGATCAGGAAAGCAGCCATGTACTGCGCCACGTTTTTCTGGATCACCTCCCAGCCCGCCACCACGATGATCAAGGTGATGAAACTGTTGAGCAGGATGAAGGGCATCGAGATGCCATCCACACCGAGACTGTAGTTGATCCGCATATACGGAATCCACGCCGCCTCTTCCTGGAACTGCATGGCCGCGCTGCCGACGTCGAACTGCGAGAACAGCGGCAGCGTCACCGCCAGACCAGCGAGGGCCGAGATCAGCGCCACGACGCGCGCCACGTTGGCATGGCGGTCGCTACCGCTGGCAAGCGTCAGCAGGCCACCGAAGATCGGTATCCAGATGGAAAGACTGAGGTAAGGCACACCGGTCATCTGCAGTATCCGTTAATTGTTTTGTGTTCAGACCAGCCAGTTCATGAGCTTGCCAAGCAGGGTCACCGGGAACATCCAGACCAGCATCACCGCAACGCCGGAAATAATCCAGAAAGCATAGTGATAAACGAAGCCCGATTGCAGCAAGCGCGCGAGTTGCGAAATACCGCCGACCAGCCCCGCCGTGCCGTTGACCATGACGCCATCGATGAGCGCCTGATCGCCAGCCTTCCAGAAAATGCGTCCCAGGCGACGCGCGCCACCAGCGAAGACGATTTCATTGAAGCGGTCGAAGTAATACTTGTTGTCCAGCAGCACATACAGACCCGAGAAACGGCGCTGAATCGCGGCGGGAATATCGGGGCGCTTGAGATAGAAGAACCATGACAGCGCGACACCTGCCATCGCCAGCACGAACGGCAGGCTGAACGATAAACCATGCAAGCCCATCGCCGCCGCGCCGTGGAACTCCTTGGCCAGCTCGCCGAGCACATCGTGCTGTTCCGCAACCACCACCGCACCCTTGAACCAGTCGCCATAAAGCATCGGCTCGATGGTGAAGAAGCCGATCACCACGGAGGGGATCGCCAGGAGGACCAGCGGCAAAGTGACAACCCACGGCGATTCGTGCGGCTTCTCGCCGGGCGCCAGGCCGTGATGCTCGTCGTGTCCAGTTGTTGTGTCATGCGCCTCTTCGGCGTGAACTTCATTTGCCTCGTGCGCGTTGATGTCGACGCCATGCGCTTCGTCATGTGCATGCGCCTTGCCGAAACGCTCCTCGCCGTGGAAGACCAGGAAGTACATGCGAAATGAATAGAAGGCGGTAATGAAGACGCCGGCAATCACGCAGAAATACGCGTAGCCCGATCCCCAGCGCTGCGACGCGTGCACCGCCTCAATGATCGAATCCTTGGAATAAAAGCCGGCAAAGAATGGGAAACCGATCAGCGCCAGCGAACCGAGCAGGGATGTGATCCATGTCACTTTCATGTACTTCCACAGGCCGCCCATGTTGCGGATGTCCTGGTCGTGATGCATGCCGATGATCACCGAACCAGCGCCGAGGAACAACAGCGCCTTGAAGAAGGCGTGCGTCATCAGGTGGAACACGGCCGCTGAGTAGGCCGACGCCCCCAATGCCACCGTCATGTAGCCGAGTTGCGACAGCGTCGAGTAGGCCACGACGCGCTTGATGTCGTTCTGGATGATGCCGAGGAAACCCATGAATAGCGCCGTCGTCGCGCCGACCACTAGCACGAAGGACAACGCCGCATCGGACAGCTCGAACAGCGGCGACATGCGCGTCACCATGAAGATACCGGCCGTCACCATCGTGGCGGCATGGATCAGCGCCGAGATGGGTGTCGGGCCTTCCATCGAATCCGGTAGCCAGACATGCAGGGGCACTTGCGCCGACTTGCCCATCGCGCCGATGAACAGGCACACACAGATGGCAGTCATCATCGGCCAGCCCGTCGCGGGCACGGTCAGCTTGGCAAGATCGGCGCCCTTGGCGAAGACCTCGGCGTAATCGAGACTGCCGGCGAACGCAGCGATGAGGCCGATACCCAGCAGAAAGCCGAAGTCGCCGACGCGGTTGACCAGGAAGGCCTTGAGGTTGGCGTAGATCGCCGTCGGGCGCGTGTACCAGAAGCCGATCAGCAGATACGAAACAAGGCCCACCGCTTCCCAACCGAAGAACAGTTGCAGGAAGTTGTTGCTCATGACAAGCATCAACATCGAGAAAGTGAACAGCGAGATGTAGCTGAAGAAACGCTGGTAGCCCGGATCGTCGTGCATGTAGCCGACGGTGTAGATGTGCACCATCAACGACACGAAGGTCACGACGAGCATCATCATGACGGTGAGGCTGTCGATCAGAAAGCCAACGCCGAACTTGAGTCCACCGCTTGTGGCCCAGGTGTAGAGCGCGCCATTGAAAATATGCCCTTCGCGTACGTCCTGGAAAATATAACAGGAAGCGATGAAGGCCACGGCAACGCCGAGAATCGTCACGACGTGCGCGGCGGTACGGCCGATGGCGCGACCGAACAGGCCGGCCAGGATCGAGCCCGCCAACGGCGCCAGGGGTACGAGGAGATAGAGCTTCTGCATTGCGGTCATTGTTTGGTCTCAGCCTGCTGGTCTTAACCTTTAAGGCTATCCAGATCGTCCACGTGGATCGAGCGCATGTTCCGGAACAGCACGACAAGAATCGCCAAGCCGATCGCCGACTCGGCGGCCGCCACCGTCAGGATGAAGAACACGAAAATCTGGCCGTCCGGATCCTGAAAATAGCTGGAGAACGCGACGAAGTTCATGTTCACCGCGAGCAGCATCAACTCGATGGCCATCATCAGTACGATCAGATTTTTTCGATTGAGAAAAATCCCGACCACGCTGATCGCGAAGAGGATGGAGCCCAGGATGAGTACGTGTGAGAGCGGCAGCATTTTGTCCAGTCGTCCCGGTTAGTCCTTGCCTACCGACGGCATCGACACGATGCGCATGCGATCGGCTGCCTTGACGGCGATCTGATCGGCCGGGTGCACACTCTTCAAACCGCCACGACGGCGGAATGTCAGCGCCACGGCGGCAATCATCGCCACCAGCAGAATCAGCGAGGCGATTTCAAAGGGATAGGCGTAGTTCGTAAATAGTTCGCGCGCCAAGTCTTGCGTGTTGCTATGCGCGACTGGCGGCGGCACCGGCGGCGGTACCTGTTCGAGCTGGAAATAGGCACCATTGAGTACCGCTATCATTTCGCCGACCATCACCAGGGCCACGATCAAACCGACCGGCAGGTAGCGCCAGAAGCCTTCGCGAATCTTTTCGATATTGATGTCGAGCATCATCACCACGAAGAGGAACAGCACCATCACGGCACCGACGTAGATGAGCACGATGGCAATCGCCAGAAATTCGGCATGCAGCAGCATCCAGATGGCGCCTGACGTGAAGAACGCCAGCACCAGGAACAATGCCGAATGAATAGCGTTGCGCGAGACGATGACCATCAGCCCGGAAGCCACCAGTATCGTCGCCAGCACATAGAAAAAGATCGTTGAAATTTGCATGAGTGTCAGCCAGCCTGGCCTTGCTTTTTCCCTGTATCCCCGCAACTGCGGGAACCTGCCTTATCGGTTAACTTTCATGGCGGAACTATCGATACTTCGCGTCGACCGCACGATCCTGCGCAATCTGTTCTTCATACCGATCGCCGACTGCCAGCAACATCTGCTTGGTGTAGTAGAGATCGCCGCGCTTCTCGCCGTGATACTCCAGCACCCGCGTCTCGACAATCGCATCGACCGGGCAGGCTTCTTCGCAGAAGCCGCAAAAAATGCACTTGACCAAGTCAATGTCATAACGCGTCGTGCGCCTTGTACCGTCGTCGCGTTGCTCGGACTCGATGGTGATCGCCAGCGCCGGACATACCGCTTCGCACAGCTTGCAAGCAATGCAACGCTCCTCGCCGTTCGGATAGCGACGTAAGGCATGCAGCCCACGGAAGCGCGGACTCTGCGGCGTCTTCTCTTCCGGGAACTGGATGGTGATCTTGCGCGCAAAGAAATGCCGCCCCGTCAGGGCCAGGCCCTTGACCAGCTCACGCAGCAGCACACTGCCGAAAAATTGATTGACTGCACCCATAGTTAAAACCTACTTCCAGATCGACAGCGGCGACATGATCCAAAGCCCGATGACAAAAACCCAGGCAATGCTGATCGGAATGAAAATCTTCCAGCCCAGACGCATGATCTGGTCGAAGCGGAACCGCGGAAATGTGGCGCGGAACCAGAGAAACAGGAACAGGATGGACGAGGTCTTGACGGCAAGCCAGAAGAATCCATCCGGCAGGAAACTGACCGGCGACAACCAGCCACCCAGAAAGAAGGTCGAGGTCAGCGCCGACACGAGAATCATATTGGCATATTCGGCGAGGAAGAACAGCGCGAAAGCCATGCCCGAATATTCGACCATGTGGCCGGCGACAATTTCCGATTCGCCTTCCACCACGTCGAAGGGCGCGCGATTCGTTTCCGCCACGCCGGAGACCAGATAGACGACAAACATTGGCAACAGCGGCAGCCAGTTCCAGCCGAGGAAGCTGAACCAGCCGGCGTGCTGCGCCAGCAAGTTGGTGTGCTGCGCTTCGACGATGGCGGACATATTCAAGGAGCCGGAAATCATCAGCACGCACACCAGCGCGAAGCCCATCGCCAGTTCGTAGGAAATCATCTGCGCCGATGCGCGCATGGCGCCGAGGAAAGCGTATTTCGAGTTGGATGCCCAACCCGCGATGATGACGCCATACACACCAAACGACGTAATCGCCATGAGGTAAAGCATGCCAGCGTTGACGTCGGCCAGCACCATGCTCGACGAAAACGGCACGACGGCCCACGCCGCCAGCGCCGGTGCAAATGCCAGAACTGGCGCCAGCAGGAACAGCGCCTTGTTCGACTGATGCGGAAGGATGACTTCCTTGAACAGCAGCTTCATGCCATCGGCAATCGGCTGCAACAGACCGAGCGGCCCGACGCGATTCGGCCCGATGCGCACCTGCATGTAACCGATCACCTTGCGCTCGGCCAGGGTCAGGTAGGCCACACAGATAAAGATCGGTATGACAATGGCAATGATCTTGACCAGATTCCACACCAACGGCCAGAACGGTCCGAACAGGTCGGCAGCGGATTGCAGCAGATGCTCCATCACGCGCGCTCCACAGTCAGTTCGCCAAACAGCGGCCCAAGCGCCACCGTGCTGGCATGCGCAGCGGATACCCGCACGGTTCCAGCTGCCAAGGTATCGTCGGCTTTGGCCTTGAGAATCACTTCGCCCTGCGCACTACGCACTGCAACCGGCGCGCCCTCCTCCACACCCAGCTCACGCAATTGAGCGCTGTTCATACGCGCCGTCGGCAGCGCTGCATCACGCGTCTTCTGCAACGGCAGCGAGCGGCGCACGAGTGGATCGGCAAAGTGGATCGGCACGTCCGCGACACGCTGCATGCCTGTCGCTGCAGGAAGCGCATAAGGCGTTACACCGGGGACGGCATTTCCCAAACGAGCGTGCAGTTCGCCCATGGCAAGCACCTCAGCAAGCGCATCTTCAGAGCTCGCCTGCTCGAAGCCTTGCAGACCCAGCAGATTGCCGAGTACGCGCAAAACTTTCCAGGCCGGGCGCGTTTCGCCGACTGGCTTGGCCGCTGCGTTGAAAGACTGCAAACGGCCTTCGGTATTGACGAAGCTGCCCGAAGTTTCGCTGAAGGGCGCAATCGGCAACATTACATCAGCATATTCGGGCGCCTTGCCTGCAAAGCTGCCCAGGTAAATTACTGAAGCTGCAGCATCGAGTGCGGCACGCGCAGCCGCGCCATCGGCGACATCGAGTTCGACTTCCGCGCCGAGCACCACGTAGGCCTTAAGGCGAGCATCGATCATGTCGCGCACATTGCTGCCCGACTTCGGTACGGCACCCGCAAGGTAACCGCCGACCGAATTCGCCGCTTCGCCGATCACGCCGAAGCTGGCCTGCGCGAGACGCGCGATTTCGAGTCCGAGTACGTGCAAGGCAGCGTATTGGGGATGTTGCACGGCGAGATTGCCGAGAAACACGGCGCGCTTCTCGCCCGACACGAGACTCTGTGCAATGCGCTCGGCCTCGGCGGAGGCAGTCGTCGATGCAACCAGCACCGCGCATTCCGCCGAGACGGTCGCGGCCTGCGATTTGGCGAGCGAGGCGAGCACGGCCGCCAGCATCGCCACCAGGGCGTCCGGCGCGACAATCGCTTCGGCATCAATGGGCATCAACCAGTCTTCGCGCGCCACGTGGATGCGCGAGACATTGGCATATTGACGCGTGGCGCGACGCAGGCGCTGCGCCAACAAGGGATGATCCTTGCGCAGGAAACTACCGATCACGAGTGCCGCATCCAGCCTGCTCACATCAGCCACCGGCATGCCCAACCAGGGCGCACCGGCCAGCTTGCCGTCGAGCGAAAAATCGCTTTGGCGCAGGCGGAAATCAACCTTGTCGCTGCCCAGGCCACGCATCAGTTTCTGCGCGAGATACAGCTCTTCCAGCGTGCTGTGCGGCGACAACAAGGCACCTACATTGTCAGCACCATGATTGAGGACGATGTCCTTGAGGGTATTGGCGACATAGTCGAGCGCCGTCTGCCAGTCGACCTTGTGCCATTCGCCGCCGTGCTTGATCTGCGGCACAGTCAGGCGATCATCTGCTTTCAGGCCTTCGTAGGAAAAACGGTCCTTGTCGGAGAGCCAGCATTCGTTGATCTCTTCATTTTCGAGCGGCAACACGCGCTTCACTTCATCGACCTTGGTCTGCACGATCAGGTTGCTACCTAACGAGTCGTGCGGACTGACTGACTTGCGACGGGCCAACTCCCAAGTGCGCGCCGCGAAGCGGAAAGGCTTGGAGGTCAGCGCACCGACCGGGCACAGGTCGATGATGTTGCCGGACAGTTCGGAATCCACCGTGCGGTCGACGAATGCCTGAATTTCGGAATGTTCGCCGCGCCCGGCCATGCCGAGCTCCATGATGCCGGCCACTTCCTGACCGAAACGCACGCAGCGTGTGCAATGGATGCAGCGCGTCATGTCGGTGGACACGAGCGGGCCGAGATTCTTGTTGAAGACGACGCGCTTCTCTTCCTGGTAGCGCGACGCAGAGCTACCGTAACCCACAGCCAGATCCTGCAACTGACACTCGCCGCCCTGATCGCAGATCGGGCAATCGAGCGGATGGTTGATGAGCAGGAACTCCATGACGGATTTCTGCGCCTTCACGGCCTTCTCGGAATGCGTTGTCACCTTCATGCCGGGCGTCACCGGCGTGGCGCAAGCAGGCAACGCCTTCGGCGCTTTTTCTACCTCGACGAGACACATGCGGCAGTTCGCCGCGATCGACAATTTCTTGTGATAGCAGAAATGCGGAATGTAGGCACCCGCCTTGTTGGCCGCATCCATGACGGTGCTGCCATCGGCTACCTCAACCTTGTTGCCGT
>JAQGMF010000032.1 GCA_028292505.1 Rhodocyclales bacterium | reverse complement strand
CTTGTCCGCAGCAGCCAGACCGTCAGCGACTTTCTTGGCGCGCTCATCGAGTGCGAGACCGAAATCTTCGCTGCGGCCTGCCGCAAAGCAAAAGTGTGGGGCGTGTTTTCGCTGACTGGCGAGCGTCACGAACAGCACCCACACAAGGCGCCGTACAACACGCTGATCCTCATGAACGACCAGGGCGAGATCGTGCAGAAATATCGCAAGATCATGCCGTGGACACCCATTGAAGGTTGGTACCCCGGCGACACCACCTATGTGAGCGAAGGCCCCAAGGGTCTCAAGATCAGCCTGATCATTTGCGACGACGGCAATTACCCGGAGATCTGGCGCGACTGCGCCATGAAGGGTGCCGAGCTGATCATCCGCTGCCAGGGGTATATGTACCCAGCCAAGGAGCAGCAGATCCTCATCTCGAAGGCGATGGCTTTTGCCAACAACACCTATGTCGCGGTCGCCAATGCATCGGGTTTCGACGGCGTGTATTCGTACTTCGGCCACTCGGCCATCATCGGCTTCGACGGGCGCACGCTCGGCGAATGCGGCGAGGAGGAAATGGGCGTGCAGTACGCCGCGCTGTCGAAGAGCCTGATCCGCGACTTCCGCCGCAACGGTCAGTCGGAGAATCACCTCTTCAAGCTATTGCACCGTGGCTACACGGGCAAGATCAATTCCGGCGAAGGCGACAAGGGCGTCGCCGCATGTCCTTACGATTTTTATACCAAATGGATAGCCGACCCGGAGGCGATGCGCAAGCAGGTCGAAGCCATCACGCGCGATACGGTCGGCACCGACGAGGCGCCGATTGCCGGCATTCCCAACCAGTCGAGCAAGCTCACTTCGCTTTAAGGAGAAGCACATGCCTACCTACGAATATGCCTGCGAGGATTGTGGCGATTTCGATCTCGTGCGTTCCATCGCCGCGCGCAATGAGCCTTGCAACTGCCCGTATTGCGACGCGCCCGCAACGCGCGTCATGCGCACCATGCCGATGCTGGCCACAATGGCTTCGAGCACGCGCACGGCACACGCCACCAACGAACGCGCCAGTCACGAGCCGAAACAGTCCTCAAAGCATGTGCACGGACCAAGCTGCGGTTGCGGCAGCAGCGGTATGAAAACGGCAACGGTGAAGGCGGCCGACGGTGCGAAGACCTTTCCCAGCAAGCGGCCGTGGATGATCAGTCACTGAACTATTCATTCGTCATTTTCGCGAAAGGCGGGATGACGGTGAATCGCCTTAAACTTCGTATGCCGTAGCCCGACCCAGATCGGCAATGACTTTGTCATTGAGTCGAGAGGGCTCCGTCCGGAACAACGATTTGCCCAGAATGATGCCGGGTTTCTCGACATAGCGATGCAGGATCATCGCGCAGCCTATAGTCAGCACAGGCGTCAAGACAATCGCCAATGCGAATGTCTCGATCATGCCCCAGCCAAGGCTCCTCACTGCGATAAAGGCGATCAACTGGAACACGGGCACGTGCGCCAGATAGATCGGATAGGAGCGCGCGCCCATCCATTTCGCGGCCTTCGAATTGAACGCCATATCGAATCCGCTTTTTATCGCCGAACTCAGCCGATCCTTCGGCTTGTCGATGAGCATCATGGAGACGAAGGCGATCCACACAATGAATGGCACCAGGTCCGTATCCAGAACAAAGAAGGCGCACAGCGCGATGAGGGAAGCCACGGGATAGATCGAGAATCGCGGTAGCAAGCCGATCACCAAGCGCGTACCGATGCCGACCGCGAAGTAAGGGAAGGCGCCCGGCAGGAAACTGGGCAGCACAAACTGGCCGAACAGGCCTTTTTCATAGGCGTAAAAAAGGATCAGCGCCACGCAGGCAAGCGCAATCCTGCTGAACTGGGTGCGCATACAGGCAATCACCAGCGGCGCGATCATGTAGAACTGCCACTCCAGCGACAAGCTCCATGCAGGCGCCAGAAACATGTAGGGCGACTCGGGAAGAACCTCGGCGGGAATCGCGCCGTGCAGCATGCTCAAGTGCGCCAGCAAATGCGAAATCCAGTCGCCGCCTTGCAGGCTTTGCAGTTGCTGCGTCATTTGCCCCGTCGCGGGATAGGCGCCCCAGGGATGCGGCAGAAAGGTGTGAAAGTTCAGATAGGTCGTCAGGATTCCGGCGGCGAGACACACCAGATAGACCGGGTAGATGCGCAGGAACCTGCGCAACAGATAAGGGCCGTAACTTTCGCCTCGCCCCAATAGCAAATGCGCAATGACGAAACCGCTGATGATGATGAAAACCGAAACGGCATAGTAGCCGAGGGCATTAAATACCTTCAGTTGTAAAAAGCGCTGGCTCAGTCCGCTGAACCAGATGACGTGATGAGCCATGACGATGCACGCCAGCCAAGCGCGGAGACCCTCGATCCCTCTGAAATGTGACATCTCAAGCGCCCCTTCGAAGTGTTCAGCGCCAAGCTGTCAGCAAGAGAGGTGCCGCGGCGTTCGCGATCTGGGCGAGACCCGATCCAGGACATCGCGGATATCCGCAATGCATGAGCAGACTTGCGGCGGCCGCGCCTCCCTCAGTGCCTGATCCTGTACTGCTCCAGATAGTGCTCGATGTCGCGTTGATCGAAGCGCGAAATATCCTTGACGATTTCCTCGTCCACCCGCTTCATCGCTTCCTTGCTCAGGTTCTGACGTATCAAGCCAAGAACTTTCGGCGCCGCGATCACGCATAGCCTATCGTAACGATGTTCGTTGCGCGCCTTCTCCAGATAGAGGCTCACATTCTTGGCGAAAAGCACCATCTCGTGACGGATCGGGTCCACGCGCGGCCCGGCGTTGGTGTCGTGGTTGTGCTGCCTCGCCCTGGGATTGACGAAATCCTCGATCTCGCGCAGCGACTTTTCGCGGCCGTGCGTTTCGAAGATACGCGCACGGCCGGCATCCGCCGCGAGAATCCATATGGTCTGCATGATGGCCTCCTCCATTCAGGACACGGAAAACGATGTGACTGGAATGAAACCATTCAGTTCTGCGATTTGTACATGAGAGCACTTTCGCGCCACAACGGGCCTTGCCGGGAACGAAAAGTGCGCCGCCCCCCGCGCTTGCGAAAAATAAATTGCCTGCCATTATTCCGCTGTAGGGGTATTCAATTATGGCGATGGAATGATCCGCAGGCGATCCTGTAGGCTCTAGGGGACTTGCGAGAGATGGCCGGGTGCGGCGGGCCCGATAGCGTGCATTCGTTTCACTTACGGCGGAATTCGATTTGAACGCAAACGATCCAATCCTCGAAACGCTGAACCTGGTCAAGGAATTCAAAGGCTTCGTTGCCGTCAACGGCGTTTCCCTCAAGCTCAAGCGCGGCAGCATCCACGCGCTCATCGGTCCCAACGGCGCCGGCAAGACCACCGTCTTCAATCTGCTTACCAAGTTCCTCGCCCCCAGCTCGGGCATGATCTTTTTCAACGGCGTCGACATCACGGGCGAGCGCCCCGCGCAGACTGCACGGCGCGGCATCGTGCGCTCGTTTCAGATCTCCGCCGTGTTCCCGCACATGAGCGTGCTCGAGAACGTGCGCGTCGCGCTGCAACGCCGCCTCGGCAACTCTTATCGCTTCTGGCAGCCCGAGAACAGCCTGCTGCAGCTCAACGAGCACGCCATGGCGCTGCTCGCCGATGTCGGTCTCGAAACCTTCGCCGACACGCTCACTGTCGAGCTGCCCTATGGCCGCAAACGTGCGCTCGAACTGGCAACGACCCTCGCCACGGAACCCGAACTGATGCTGCTCGACGAGCCCACGCAAGGCATGGGTCACGAAGACGTACATCGCGTGACAGAGATGATCCGCAAGGCCGCCGTCAATCGCACCATTCTCATGGTCGAACACAATATGAGCGTGGTCTCGTCCATCGCCGACACCATCACCGTCATGCAACGCGGCAGCGTCATCGCCGAAGGTTCCTATGCTGAAGTCTCCGCCAACCCGCAGGTGATCGAAGCCTATATGGGCACCACCGACACTGCCTTGCAGGGAGCACACTGATGACAACGGCGGCGCGCAGCGTCGTAAGCATCAAGCATCTGCACGCCTGGTATGGGGAGTCCCACATCCTGCATGGCGTGGACCTGGAAGTGCGTCAGGGCGAAGTGGTCACGCTGCTTGGGCGCAATGGCGCGGGCCGCACTACCACGCTGCGCGCCATCATGGGCCTCACCGGCGCGCGCACAGGTTCGATCAGGATCGGCGACGTGGAAAGCATCGAACTGCCGCCGCACCGCGTGGCGCGCCTCGGCATCGGCTATTGCCCGGAAGAGCGCGGCATCTTCGCCAGTCTTACGGCGGAAGAGAACCTGTTATTGCCACCCGTTTTGAATAACGTTGGCACAGACGCAAACATTCGCGCCATGTCCATCGCCGAAATCTACGCGATGTTTCCCAACCTGCAGGAGCGCGCCCACAGCCCCGGCACGCGACTGTCTGGTGGCGAACAGCAGATGCTTGCCGTGGCGCGCATTCTGCGCACAGGCGCCAAGCTGCTGCTGCTCGACGAGATTTCCGAAGGACTGGCCCCCGTTATCGTGCAGAAACTTGCCGATGTCATACTCACGCTCAAGCGCACGGGCTACACCATCCTGCTGGTCGAGCAAAATTTCCGTTTCGCCGCGCCGCTGGCCGACCGCTTTTACGTGATGGAAAACGGCCGCATCGTGCTGGAGTTCGAGCAGGCCGAGTTGCCTGCGCAGATGCAGACATTGAACGAGCTGCTGGGGGTGTGAAGCCCGGGACAACGAAGCGTCATGGATTGAAAGGGAATTACATCTTTGACTTCACCAGCCTACAAATCCGTCATTCCCGCGAAAGCGGGAATCCACTTGGTGGCATAGACCTCACGAAAAAGTGGATTCCCGCTTTCGCGAGAATGACGGCGATCTCAGAATTCTTTTTGCATCTTTGCAGGCTTGAAGTCTTTGTGGTGAAAGATTCTTTTGAAACACCCACGGTCGCCCACGACCCTGCGCAACATAGGAGGCTGTCATGAAACTGAAGTCCTTGAATGTCGCACTCGCTCTTGCCTTGTGCATAAGCGCCGCAAGCACCCAGGCCCAGGTTTCGGGGAACACCGTGAAGATCGGGTTCATCACCGACATGTCCGGCCTCTACGCCGACCTCGACGGCCCCGGCGGTGTCGAAGCGATCCGCATGGCGATCGGCGATTTTGGTGGCACGGTGCTGGGCAAAAAAGTTGAATTGGTTTCCGCCGATCACCAGAACAAGACCGACATCGCCAGCTCGCTCGCCCGTGAATGGATCGATCAGCAAGGCGTCGACATGCTCATTGGCGGCACCAACTCCGGCGCCGGCATCGCCATGGCGAAAGTCGCTGGCGAAAAGAAACGCCCCTACTTCAACATCGGCGCCGGCTCGACACGACTCACCAATGAAGACTGCACGCCCTACACGGTGCACTACGCTTACGACACCGCCGCCCTTGCCAACGTAACCGGTGCGGCCGTCGTCAAGGGCGGCGGAAAATCCTGGTTCTTCCTCACCGCCGACTATGCTTTCGGAATATCTCTGGAACAGGATACGGCAGCGGTCGTGAAAGCATCCGGCGGCACAGTCGTCGGCGCCGTGCGCCACCCGCTTTCCGCATCCGATTTCTCTTCCTTCATGCTGCAGGCGCAAGCGTCGAAAGCGCAGGTGCTGGGCCTCGCCAACGCCGGCGGCGACATGATCAATGCCGTCAAGGCAGCGCGCGAATTCGGCGTCACCAAGACCATGAAACTCGCCGGCCTGCTGGTCTTCATCACCGACGTGCATAGCCTCGGCCTGCAGGCCACGCAAGGCATGCAGCTCACCGACGGCTGGTACTGGGATTCGAGCCCCGAAACACGCGCCTGGTCGAAGCGCTTCTTCGAGAAGATGAAGAAGATGCCGTCGATGGCCCAGGCCGCCGACTACTCCGCAACGACGACTTACCTCAACGCGGTCAAGGCCGCCGGCACGGACGACCCGGACAAGGTCATGGTCCAGCTCAAGAAGGCCAAGATCAACGACATGTTTGCCAAGGGCGGCTATATCCGCGAGGACGGTCGCATGATCCACGAAATGTACCTGCTGGAAGTGAAGAAACCGGAAGAGTCCAAGTACCCGTGGGACTACTACAAGGTCGTCGCCAAGGTTCCTGGCGAACAGGCCTTCCAGCCGCTGTCGAAGTCGACTTGTCCGTTCATCAAGAAGTAGTGATGTTCGATTGATGAGCGACGTTTGCCGGTCAATTCGATTGTCGATTGCCGCACCCTCTCCCCTCTCCCGGCCTCCGGCCACCCTCCCCCCGAGGGGAGGGGACGGCAAGCCGTGTCGCGATCTCCGGCAGTCCCCTCTCCCCAGGGAGAGGGTGGCCCGACAGGGCCGGGAGAGGGGGAAGCGTCCTTGTCACCGACAGTTCGTACTACGGGCCACGCAACAACAGCACCACACATGACAAACAAATGAACCCCTTCGACATCCCCCTCCAGGCGCTTCTCGGCCAACTCCTGATCGGGCTGGTCAACGGCTCGTTCTACGCCATGCTCAGCCTCGGCCTCGCCGTCATCTTCGGCCTGCTCGGCATCATCAACTTCGCGCACGGTGCGCTGTACATGATGGGCGCATTCGGCGCATGGATCCTGATGGACAAATTCGGCATCGGCTACTGGTACGCCATTGTCATCGTGCCGATCGCCATTGGCGTGCTGGGTATCGTCATCGAGCGCCTCTTCCTCAAGCATCTCTACAAGCTCGACCCGCTCTACGGGCTGCTGCTGACCTTCGGCCTGGCGCTTATCGCCGAAGGCATTTTCCGCGACCGTTACGGCGTCTCCGGCCAATCCTACAACGTGCCCGAAAGCCTGCAGGGCGCCACCGACCTGGGCTTCATGATATTGCCCAACTACCGCGCCTGGGTGGTCCTGGCCTCGCTCGGCACCTGTCTGGGCACCTGGTTCGTCATCGAGCGCACGCGTCTCGGCGCCACCCTGCGCGCCGCCACCGAAAACCCGCACATGGTGCAGGCATTCGGCATAAACGTTCCGATCATGGTCACCCTCACCTATGGCGCCGGTGCCGCGCTTGCCGCCCTCGCCGGTGTGCTCGCCGCACCGGTCATCCAGGTCACACCGCTGATGGGCTCCAACATCATCATCGTCGTCTTCGCCGTGGTCGTCATCGGCGGCATGGGCTCCATTCTTGGCTCGGTCCTCACCGGCCTCGCGCTCGGCCTCATCGAAGGCCTCACCCGCGTCGTCTATCCGGAAGCCTCCAACATCGTCGTCTTCGTCATCATGGCCATCGTCCTCGTGCTGCGTCCAGCCGGCTTGTTCGGCAAAGAGGCATGACATGGAGATAAATATTTTTACCACTGGAACACCGAGAGCACAGCGTTTCACCCAGGAAGACCGTCACTGGAAAAATTCGTCATCCCAGCGAAGGCCGGGATCCAGCATAGCGCGGCCAGGGCAACGACACTGGATTCCGGCCTTCGCCGGAATGACGGTGTGTGGCGTACGGCTCATAGAAACACCACCATTCACAAAAATGACATGCGCCTGACGACATACGTCTACATCGCGCTCGCCGCCCTGGCCGTGCTCGCCCCGCTGATCGGCCTCTATCCGGTCTTCGTCATGAAGCTGCTGTGCTTCGCCATCTTCGCCTGCGCCTTCAACCTGCTGCTCGGCTATACCGGCCTGCTGTCCTTCGGTCACGCCGCCTACTTCGGCGCCGCCGCCTACACCACCGGCTACCTCGTCAAGACCCTGCACTGGACGCCGGAAGTCGCCATCCTCGGCGGCATGGCACTGGCGGCGTTCTCCGGCCTCATCGTCGGTGCGATGGCGATCCGCCGCCAGGGTATCTATTTCGCCATGATTACATTGGCATTGGCGCAGATGCTCTACTTCGTCTGCCTGCAACTGAAACTCACGGGCGGCGAAGATGGGCTGCAAGGCGTGCCGCGCGGCAATCTCTTCGGAATGCTGTCGCTGTCAAACGATACGACAATGTACTATTTTGTGCTCGCGCTCTTCGTCACGGTCTTCCTGCTCATCCGCCGCATCGTCCACTCGCCCTTCGGCCAGATTCTCAAAGCCATCCGCGAGAACGAACCACGCGCTGTCTCGCTCGGCTATGACGTCGAGCGCTACAAGCTCCTCGCCTTCGTCCTATCGACCACGCTGGCGGGACTCGCCGGCTCGCTGAAGACGCTTGTCTTCGGCTTCGCGACCCTGTCGGACGTGCACTGGTCCATGTCTGGCGAAGTCATCCTCATGACCCTGCTCGGTGGCGTCGGCACCTTCTTCGGCCCCGTTCTCGGCGCCGGCATCGTCGTCGCGCTACAGGACAACCTCGCCGACAAAGTCGGCTCCTGGGTCAGCGTCATCATCGGCGCGATCTTCGTGGTGTGCGTGATGGCGTTCAGGCGAGGGTTGGTGGGAGAGGCGCAAGCTTTCTTCGGACGCAAGAAAAAGACCGCCTGAGCGGGTATTGTCCCCCGGCGTCATCTCCGACGCACTATCGGCATTCCGTTTGTCATGCAAGATGATGTATTGTCTGCGTCGAACTCAAGCCGGTTTGTCATAACCGTTTCCAGCCCCACTCCGAACTCAATTTCATGGGAGAAATTGCATGGCGATTTCGACGCACAACTACAATACGGCACGTCTTCTATTGATCGCAGCCGGCAGCCTTACTGCAGCGGCGTCTCATCCCAAACACGGGGGGAATGGTTGGCCGGACGGTCATGGAATCTCTCTACTGAAAGAGGCCAGAGATGAATTCAACGGATGGCCAGTGCCCGCGCGTGACCAAGGGCGGGCCGTCGTTGTGCGCGCCGCAGCCCAGATGGGAATTGATGCGTGGTAGCGCAGGGGCCATCCTGCAATTGCGCACGTAGGGGGCGCCCGGCTCGTCGAGGCAAGAAACAACGTATGGTCGTCGCTCGCTCGAACGTTGTCGAATCCGGAGTATGACAAATAAAATAAAAGGCCCTTCGAAAGCGGAGACCGCCCTGCTGGGCGCGTTCGCGGGTCTGTCGCTTGCGCAAATCCACGCGCCTGCGACGCAGGATGAATTCGTGGCCGCCGGCAACGAAATCAAAGCTGCCGGTGTTGCGGGTTTCGACACGGAATCGAAACCGACATTCGTCACCGGCGACATCAGCAAGGGGCCGCATGTCGTGCAGTTCGCCATTTCAGACAAGGCATTCATATTCCAATTGCATCACGATGAAGGCCGGCCGTTCCTCATCGATCTACTGCAATCAAAAGAGGTCCTAAAGGTCGGCTTCGGCCTGAAGTCGGATCGAGGGCAGATTCAGACGAAGCTGGGCGTACGTCTTGACGCCGTACTCGATCTGGACGAGATATTTCGCAAGGACGGCTACAGCGGCGACATGGGTGTGCGGGCTGCGGTCGGCCTCGTACTCAATCAGAGTTTCCACAAATCGAAGCGGATCACGACCTCGAATTGGGCATTGCACGCGCTTTCGTCGCAACAGTTACTCTATGCCGCCAACGACGCCTTCGCAGCGCTGAAGGTGTTCGAAGCACTTAGCCTCACGCATACGGATTTGTTGCCGGCAATAGACCCTGAGGAAACGCATCTTGCGTAGGCTGGGTTGTCGCTGCGCTCCAAACCCGCCCTACAATGCTGCGAGTACATGCAGTACGCTTCACACCATCGATGCCCACCGATCTGAATCCGCAGGGAGAAAGCTCATGCGCTTTTTGAAACTGTCGTTGCAGCAATTGGCCTCCGTCGTATTTCTGATACTTACACTCTGCGCGAGCACCAGCGCAGTGGCCGTTCCAGATGTAGGCAAGTCGAAAGATCACCCCTTGCTGAGTCGCTATCCCGACTCGTACATCGCCGAGTATGAGAAGAATTTCAACGCGCTGGAATTTGCAGTAGGCGGCACCGGCGCTGCGGCCCAGCGCAAGTCTATCGAAGGCAATGCCACCGTCATTACCTATTTCTATAACAAGGTAGACAGCCAGCCCAGTCCGTTGCAGTTGATCCGCAACTATCAGAACGCGATCAAAACCATCGGCGGCGAGGTGGTATACGAACGCCTGCCGCGCGACGGCGACGGCGGAGAAACCACGCTCAAGGTAACGACTGGCGGCAAGGACATCTGGGTGCGCGTCGAGCCGGGCATTTTCAGCGCGCCCACGCAGAGCTACAGGTTGCAGATCGTGGAGGTGGCCGCCATGCAACAAGTGGTGAGCGCCAACAAGTTGCTCGACGAGCTCAACAAGAACGGTTTCATCGCGCTCTATATCAATTTCGACACGGGCAAGTGGGATCTGAAAGCCGATGGGCAAGCGACCGTGCGCGAGATCGTTACCATGCTCAAAACCACGCCGGCTTTGAAGATTGCCATCGAGGGACACACGGATAACGTCGGTCAGGCTGTCGCCAACAAGACCCTGTCGGAAAATCGTGCGAGAAGCGTGATGAACGCCATCGTAGCCGGCGGCATTGATGCCAAACGCTTATCCTCGGCCGGCTTCGGGCAGGAGCGCCCCGTCGCCGACAACCGCAGCGAAGAGGGTCGCGCCAAGAACCGGCGCGTGGAGCTTGTGAAGAAGTAGATCAGCGTGCAATGCCCTGCACGTGCTTTCAATCTGCATAGGGCGGGTTGTCGCTACGCCGCCCTATGCATCAAAGTTTCGAATCCATGCGTGGATCATCCAGCCACTCGGAAATCTCGACCGCGAGGTGTCTGCCGAGGCTACGCAAAGTTGCGCATCTTTCTGCTGCGCCATTGATAGTGCGCTGTTGTGATCGGAAGCTTCCGATCAGCTTGTCTTGATCGAATAGTTCACCACGCACCGTGATCCATTTTGGCCCTGTAATAGTGGAGCCGCCAAGTGCGTGCGCTTCGATGGTCTTGATAACCAGCTTCTTGCCTTTGTAGGTCTCGATGTCTTCGCTGGAAACTACCAACGCACCATTTGAGAGTTGCACCAACGTATCTACCGCCTGACGATTCCAGTCGCACTCCTTACGTACATCTTCCGCAACAGCCTCGGCAGATGCGTAAGAAATTTCGGCGGCAATCATGATGGCTTCCGCCGGAGGCCGGGTGAAGCAAGATGGCGCACACTCTGGAAGTGGCTTTTTCAACCATTCGTTCACGTCATCGGCGAGGTCGCCAGCAATACTCGTCAGTGCCCTGCAGGTGGTGAGCCCACCCCCTTTTTCGCTGAAATCGAAACCTGCAACAAGCTTGCCGCCTTCGATAAGGTTGCCACGTATCGATATCCATTTATCCCCGCTCCAGTTACCTCCGCCAGGAGCAAAAACATCGACTACCTCAATTTGCAGCTGCTGTCCGCTCAATCCTGCAGGGCCCCTTTCCACGACCACCACCCTACCTTTTGATTGGCGAACAATTTCAGACACCAATCTTTCATTCCAGGCGCAATCCTCTTGGTCGAGAATACCCACCGAGCGTGTTTTGGAAAACGGGATGCTGGGGCCAATGGCGATCGTGTCAGCCGCCATCGCCACGTTGAAGAAAGCTGAACAAAGCAGTAAAACGATTCTTGCAAGAACAATCATTCGCACAATTGGCCCTTTCCCTCGCAATTACTTAACCCACCCACACCGCATGACGACACCTGCAGCAGCTATCCCGAAACCCAATTGCATCTGCCCACTCTGCGGTGGTCCGAATGGATGCGCGCCAGCGCAGACGGGTAGCTTCGATACGCCTTGCTGGTGTCACGATGTGAAATTCGATTCGGCCGCGCTGGAGAAAATACCAGCGACGCAACGCTATGAAGCTTGCATATGCCGGCATTGTGCCACATCGGATGCCGACAACTAACGTGCGCCGACGTCCTTGAGAAACTTGTCGCGCTCGTCGAGGTTGGTGAGGTTGTCAGCCACCAGGCTGTAGAAGACTTGCAAGCTGGTAGCCTGACGGGCGGCATTCTTGACCATGACGCTGGCAATCGGGCCGAGATACTTGGCGAGCTGGCGTGATGCCAGATCAATAGTCTGTTGCGGCAAAGGCTCGACGTTGCCGGCTACTTTGGTGTTGGTGAGGACACGTGTGCCGCTGCTGCCACCCGTGGGCATCGGTGTGACGCCGAGTCGCGTCATGCCGCCGAGGAATTGGCGACGCGCGGCTTCGCTGTCAAGATTGCTGGCAAGCAGGGTGTAAAGCTCGGTGACGTCGACCGTGCTGGCGGCGGCCTTTCTGACGAGTATCTTTGCCATCGGGCCGATGTGGACGGCAAGCTGCCGCGCCACGTCCTTGAGCGTGCTTTCCTGCCAGTTGGTGACCATCGACAAGCCTGCTGTGCTGCTTTGTCCAGCTGAACTGCCTTGTCCCGGTGCGGGCGACGCCAGGGCGCGCGCGGCCTTGGCTTTCATTGCCGCCATGCTGGCCTGCACGGCCTGGGCCGTGAGCATGACGGTCTGGTCGGAGATAGTCAGGCTGGCCGGGCTCTGGAAGCTGCCTTCGTAGGCCTGCTGGATGGCTTCGCTGAAATGGCGCGCAGTGGCGTAGCGGTCTTCCTGCAGCTTGGTGAGCGACTTGGCGGAGACGATGTCGAAGGCTGGCGGCAAGTCGGATTTGAGCGACGAGGGCGGCGCCTCGACTTCGTAGCAGACCTTGGAGGCCATGCTTTCCATGGTGCCGACGAAGGGCCGTTGGCCGGCAAGCATCTCGTAGAAAATGACGCCGGCGGAGAAGACGTCGGAACGCCGGTCGGCGGGCTGGCCCATGAACTGCTCAGGCGCCATGGAGTTGGGCGTGCCGATGATGGAGCCCACCATGGTGAGATGCGAGGTGTCGAGCCGTGCGATGCCGAAGTCGGTGATCTTGAGTTTGCCGTCGCTGGTGATGAGCAGGTTGGCAGCCTTGACGTCGCGATGGATGACACCCTGCTCGTGTGCGTAGTCGAGCGCCGCCAGCAATTGCAGCATTATGCTGACGACATCGCCGAGGGGAATGTCCTTGTGCGCCCTGAAGAATTCATTCAGGCCGCAGCCGTTGACGTACTCCATGGCGATGAAGGACACGTCCTTGTCCTCGCCGTAATCGTAGATGGCGACGATGCCCGGATGGTTGAGGCGGCCGGCGGCGCGCGCTTCGTTCTTGAAGCGCTCGACCATGCCCTCGCCCTGATCTTCCTCCAGCAGCTCCTTGCGGATGGTCTTGAGGGCGACGACGCGTTGTATGATGGGGTCATAACCTTGATAGACCGTCCCCATGCCACCGCGGCCAAGTACGCCGGTGATCTCGTACTTGCCTAGCTTGTCGCCGGTTTTACCAAATTCCGCCATGACCGATTTCAGACTTCAATTCAGCCTTCGAGCATCTTCAGCGCATGCACGAGACTCTTGCGCATGCGGCTGAAGGAGCCGGCCAACGTGGCGATTTCGTCGCGGCCGCGGACGTTGAATTCCTCGACGTTCATGTCGCCCAGGCTGACCTTGTCGGCAAGCCCCGCCAGCTTGTTCACCGGCCGCACGACCAGCGTGATCAACAAGACGTTGAGCAGCAGGAAGATGAAGGCGCCGATGGCAATCAACAGGCCCATGAACACCTTGAACGTATTCCAGGCGCGCTGGATCGGCACGTCCATCGGCACCGAGACGATCTGTGCGCCGACCACTTCCTGCAAATTCCAACCGAAGCCATTGGCACCGCCGTATTTATCGATCATCGACTTCGGCGCGGCCTCGGCGGTGCTGTGACAGGAGAGGCAGCGCGCGTCCGCGATCTGGATCGGCCTGGCGAGATAGAGGTTGCGGCCGGCGGGGGTGTCGCGGTCGCCGATGAGTTCTTTCTGCCCGTTGCCCTGGCGGAAGTTATTGACGATGTCCGCCTCCCAGTCCGTCGCGCGATCGCGCAGATTGGTTGGATTCAGCGTGGCTTCCTTGTACGCGTACTCGGGGTATTGCTTGCGCAGCTCGCCGAAGTATTCGGTCGCCGCATAGGCCGACACCGTCTGCGGCAGGAATTCGTACTTCAACTGGTTATCGAGCAGCGGCTTGATCTGCTTGCTAGTGTAGCCACGCACCGCCAGCGCGCCCTGCATCATGATGCGGGCATTCTGTAGAATTTCCTCGCGCGCATTGCGCTGCAGGACTTCGTGCGAAACATAGCCGGCAATCGCCAAGCCCAGCACAAAAACGATGCTCAAGGCGAGATTGAATTTGATGATCAGTTTCACGTTAAAGCCCCGTTCTTTCTTGTGACGAATTGATAGGTCGAACTGCGTAATACGTTTCAACGAAGTTTCGGCGGATGCAGCGTGCTTTCCCACTCCGCGTGCGTCTTGAGATGCGTATCCAGCTCCTTGCGAAAATCCGCATCGGACAGACGCGACTCGAAGCGTTTGACGAATCCAGTGCGCCAGCTCGGATAGGCTTCGAACCAGTCGGTCACGTCAGCATAGCTCACCTCGCCCATCGCCTTCGCTTCGACATTGTGATCCTTGAAGCGCTCCAGGCGTGCGGGCAATGTATCCCTGAATGCTTTTGGCATAATTCCCAGAAAAGCATCGTTGGGACGCGCTTGCGAAGCAGCCGGTTTGTCCAGCGCACGCGCAATGAACTGGCCACTCTTCGCCGGCGCCAGGTTGGCCGGCCGACCCTGCTTGTCCGTTATGCCGACGGCAGGCGTGCCGGTCTCGACGAAGACCTCGCCATTTTTCGCACTACCGTGAACGATCAAGCTGCCATCCTTCACGGTCAGCGACTGAACCGGACTCGAAACAGAATATGCCGTTGTGCTAGTCGCACGAGGCGCCTGAACCTTCAGCCAGCCTTCCAGCAATAGGAGTTGTGCACCCACGGCCGTCTTGCCCTGCGGGTAGCGCGCCAACATGACGCGCGTGGCATCGCCGAGTGCCAGCACGGTGCCATCGGTAAATTCGATCAGCGCGAAGCCGGGTTTGCTCGTCTCGACCATATCGCCCGCCTCGACCGCCACACCTTGTGCGCCGAGCAGCAGGGAGGCGTCGCGGATCACGCGCAAGCGCCCTTCCGTATACGTGATTTTGCCCGCCGACTGAGCGAACACCTGCAGGGGCAACAACAGCGCAACGAGAAGGCAATAACGCAGGAACATGGGTAGCAAGCCAGTTGGTGAGGCTACGATTTCAAAGCTATAACAAACGGGCAGGCGACTATCAAGACACGTCGGACCGTGCGCATCTTACGATGCCACACTCATCCCGGATGCAATGGCACACCATGCTAGGTGGCGGGCGTGGTGCCTGTCAAACAACTTGGACCGGCGGAACCCTGTCCGTCCCCAACCCTGCTCACGCGTCTGGCTCGTTAGGGCGATGTCGAGGTGGAAATGGGGGCTGATCGTCTTGCCATTGTCCGCGCTACGCCAAGGAGAATGCAATGTCTGCCAATGCGAAGAATACTCGCTCTACCGTTATTCCCTGCCTGCGTTACCGCGATGCGCCCACCGCGATCGAGTGGTTGTGCAAGGCTTTCGGCTTCGAAAAGAACGCGATCTATCCCAATGAGGACGGCACGATTGCCCACGCCCAGTTGAGCTTTGGCAACGGCATGATCATGCTAGGGTCTGTGCAAAAGGAAACCGCGTGGGGCACGCTGATGAAGCAGCCTGACGAAATCGGCGGTGCGGAAACGCAATCGGCCTACATCATCGTTGCCGATGCCGACGTGGTGTATTGGCAAGCCAAAGCGGCTGGTGCGGTCATCCTCATCGACATCAAGGACGAGGACTACGGTGGCCGCGGTTTCACGTGCCGCGATCCGGAAGGACATGTGTGGAACTTCGGCACTTACGATCCGTGGTGAACAAGCACGCAAATGAAAAGGCGGCCTTTCCTTGTGGAAAGCCGCCCTTGCGGTCACATAAAGTCGATCAAGCAGCTTTGCGCTCGATCAGCTCCGCATTCTGCCCGCCACCAATCTCGATCTTTCGTAGCTTCTTGGCTTCCGGCACTTCGCGCACCAGTTCGATATTCAGCAAGCCATTGTCGAGTGACGCATCGGCAACGCGCACGTGATCGGCAAGCTGGAAGCGGTGTTCGAAGTCGCGCGCCGCAATGCCGCGATGCAGGTAGGTGCGGTTTCCTTCTGCAGGCTGTTTGCGACCAACCACCTTGAGGGTGTCTTCGACGGCTTCGATCTCCAGCTCGCCGCGCTCGAAGCCCGCGACGGCCATGCTGATGCGGTACTTGTCTTCCGCGACCAGCTCGATGTTGTAGGGCGGATAACTCGGTTGAGTGTCGCTGCGCAGAGCAGCATCAACGACTTGTGCCAGACGGTCAAAACCAATGGCGGAACGATACAGGGGTGCAAAATCAAAAGTACGCATTTTGAATATCCTCATGTTTAAGCGATAGAAGTGTGCAGGCCTCCCTAGAGCGCCTGCACAGTTCAAAAATGGGGATAAGGCGAATGCTTTCAAGTCCCTTGAAATTGCTGATAAACACCTTATTTAGAGGTGTTTTTGCTGCTCGCGTGACTTCCTTCAAGCCCGTCATTCCCGCGCAAGCGGGAATCCACTTCTACGTGAGGTCTGAGCCGCCAAGTGGATTCCCGCTTTCGCGGGAATGACGGAATCTGTCGAGTCAATCGTAGGGCGGAGTGACAACTCCGCCGCATGATGACTTTGACATACGGCGTAGTTATCACTGCGCCCCACGCGGAAGTCGGCCTCTCCGCCTGCGCATCATCGAATATGCCGCTGGTATTACAAACATTGACAGTAGCGGCGCAGTGATCATGCCGCCGACCATCGGCGCCGCGATGCGCTGCATGACTTCCGAACCCGTGCCGCTGCCCCACATGATGGGCAGCAGGCCTGCCAGAATCACCGCGACGGTCATCGCCTTGGGCCGTACACGCAGTACCGCGCCTTCACGGATGGCGTCCAACAGGGCCTCGCGATCCGACAGCCCCGCGGCAAGGCGCGCTTCCCAGGCGTGCTTGAGGTAGAGCAGCATGATCACGCCGAATTCCGCCGCCACGCCCGATAGCGCGATGAAGCCCACGGCGCCCGCCACGGACAGATTGTAGCCAAGCAGGTAGAGCAGCCAGATGCCGCCGACCAGCGCGAAGGGCAACGTTGCCATGATCAGCGCAGCTTCATCGAAGCGCTGGAAGATCATATAGAGCAACACGAGAATGATCAGCAGCGTGAACGGCACGACCAGCTTGAGCCGCGCTGTGGCGCGTTCGAGAAATTCGAATTGCCCGGACCAGGCAATCGAATAACCTGCCGGCAGCACGACCTGCTGTGCAACGGCGCGCTGCATGTCGAGCACGGTCGACTTCAAATCGCGACCGCGAATATCGACATACACCCATCCCGACAGCCGTGCATTCTCGCTTTTGAGCATCGGCGGCCCATCCTTGATGGATATGTCAGCGACATCGTAGAGCGTAATGCGCGCGCCGCGTGCCGTGAGAATCGGCAACTGCCGAATGCGCTCGAGCGAGTCGCGCAGCTCGCGCGGGTAGCGCACATTGATCGGATAGCGTGCCAGCCCCTCGACCGTCTCGCCGACGTTCTCACCACCGATGGCCGAGCTGACCACCGACTGCACATCGGCGATGTTCATGCCGAAGCGCGCGGCGGCATCGCGGTTGATCTGCACATCGACGTAGCGCCCGCCGGTCAGGCGTTCGGCGAATGCGGAGCTGACGCCCGGCACGTTCTTCACCGCGCCCTCGACCGCGCCCGCGATGCGCTCGATCTCCACCAGATCGGTGCCCGCGACTTTCACACCAACGGGGCTTTTGATGCCGGTAGCGAGCATGTCGATGCGGTTGCGAATCGGCGGCACCCAAATGTTCGATAGCCCCGGAACCTTGACGATGCGGTCGAGTTCCTCGACCAGCTTGTCGCTCGTCATGCCCGCGCGCCATTCGCTTTTTGGTTTGAACAGGACCGTCGTCTCGAACATCTCCATCGGCGCGGGATCGGTCGCCGTTTCGGCGCGCCCGGCCTTGCCGAAGACATGCGCTACCTCGGGCACCGTCTTGATCAGTCTATCGGTCTGCTGCAACAACTCGGCCGCCTTGCCCGCCGACAGACCAGGCAATGCTGTCGGCATATACAGCAGATCGCCTTCGTCAAGTGGCGGCATGAACTCACCACCGATATGCAGCAGTGGCCACAGGCTGGTCAACAACACGACACCGGCGACAGCGAGCGTAGTCTTGGGAAAGCGCAGCACCGCGTCGAGCAAGGGACGGTAGATGGCGATGAGAGCGCGATTGAGCGGATTGCCTTGCTCGTCGGGAATATGGCCGCGAATCAGGAAGCCCATCAGCACCGGAATCAGCGTCACCGACAGGCCCGCCGCTGCCGCCATAGCGTAAGTCTTGGTGAAAGCCAGCGGCGCGAACAGGCGCCCTTCCTGCGCCTCCAGCGTGAATACCGGAATGAATGACAAAGTAATAATCAGCAAGGAGAAGAACAGCGCGGGACCGACTTCGGCGGCAGCGTCGCCGATGATCTGCCAGCGCTCCGCGGCGGTTGGTTCCCCTCTCCCATTTATGGGAGAGGGGTTGGGGGAGAGGGAGTCCACCACATTGCTACCAACCCTCTCCCGGCCCTGCGGGCCACCCTCTCCCGCAAGCGGGAGAGGGGAGGCATGCCGCCACTTCTCCAGATGCTTGTGCGCATTCTCGATCATCACCACTGCCGCATCGACCATGGCACCGATGGCGATCGCAATGCCACCCAGCGACATGATGTTGGCATTGACGCCCTGATAGCGCATCACGATGAAAGCCATCAGGATGCCCAGCGGCAGCGACACAATCGCGACGAAGGCCGAGCGCAGGTGAAAAAGGAACAGAAAGCACACGACGGCGACGACGATGAACTCTTCCAGCAGCTTGTGGCCGAGGTTGTCCACCGCGCGTTCGATGAGTGGCGCGCGGTCGTAGGCAGTGACGATCTCGACACCCGCAGGCAAGCTTGCCTGCAATGACTTGAGCTTTGCCTTGACGGCCTGGATGGTCGCCAACGCGTTCTTGCCCGAGCGCATGACGATGACGCCACCCGCCACCTCGCCCTCGCCATCCAGCTCGGCGATGCCGCGGCGCATCTCCGGCCCGACCTGGATGTTTGCCACATCGCCGAGGCGCACGGAGACGCCCGCATTGGTGCTCAGCAGCGGAATCCTGCGGAAGTCGTCGAGCGTTTGTAGATAACCCGAAGCACGCACCATGTACTCCGCCTCGCCCATCTCCAGCACCGAGCCGCCGACTTCCTGGTTGGACTTGCCGATCGCTTCGATGACGTTTGCATGGGTGATGCCGTAGGCGCGCAGCCGCTCGGGGTCGAGCACGATCTGGTATTGCTTGACCATGCCGCCGACCGACGCGACCTCAGCAACGTTGGGCACGGTCTTGAGTTCGTACTTGAGAAACCAGTCCTGCAAGCTGCGCAGTTGCGCCAGGTCGTGCTTGCCGCTGCGGTCGACCAGCGCGTAGCTGTAGATCCAGCCCACGCCTGTCGCGTCCGGCCCAAGGGCAGGTTTGGCGCCTGCGGGCAGGCGCGATTGCACCTGGTTGAGATACTCCAGCACGCGCGAGCGCGCCCAGTACAGATCGGTGCCGTCCTCGAACAGCACGTACACAAACGAGTCGCCGAAGAAGGAGAAGCCACGCACGGTCTTCGCGCCCGGCACCGACAGCATGGTGGTGGTTAGCGGATAAGTAACCTGGTTCTCGACGATCTGCGGCGCCTGGCCCGGATATGACGTTCGTATTATCACCTGTACGTCGGAGAGATCGGGCAGCGCATCGAGCGGCGTATTCAGCAGCGACCACACGCCTGCCGCAGCGACGAGCAGCGCCGCCAGCAATACGAGGAAGCGATTGCGGATGGACCAGCGAATGAGATGGGCAATCATTTGGCATGCACTCCCATATCGTGACCGGCGTGCGGATCGGCAGCCATGCCGGGCATCGAGGACATGTCCGCAGCGGACGACGCGGCCGGCGCAGAAGTGGGGGCAGGAGCGGACTGCGCTGGCGCGCTGAGCCGCGTGCCGGTGCCACGCAGGCTAGCTTCGGAATCGATCAGGAATTGCCCCGAAAGCACCACCTGCTGCCCTTCGGCGAGGCCCTCGCGAATCTCCGTGCGGCCGTCGTATTCCGTACCCGCGACGACATCGACGGGCGTGAAATGGCCGTCACCGTCGGCGCGCATGACGACCGTGCGTGTGCCGGTGCGGATCAGCGCTTCGGACGGCAGCAGCAAGGCTTGCGTATGCGCCGTCGGAGACAAGCCGAGCGCGATGCTGACGAACATGCCGGGCGCGAGACGACCTTGCGGATTGCTCAGCTCGATGCGCGCTTTCAGTGTGCGCGTGTCGGTCGACACATCGGGCAGGATGGCCTGCACGCGGCCCTTGAAATGCTCATTGCCGGCGCCCGGCAAACTGGCATCGACCGCACTGCCGACGTGCAGCAGCGATACCTGCGCCTCGGGCACATCGGCATTGACCCACACGCTTGCGGTGCCGTTGATGCGCATCAGTGTCGTGCCCGCAGTGACCGTCATGCCCTCGCGCACGCCCAGCTCCGTTATGACACCTGACTGCGGCGCGCGCAAGCTGATGCGCGCTTGCACGGCGTTGGCGTGTTCGACGGCGTGCACCTGTTCGGGCGACATGCCGAGCTGTTGCATGCGCGCCTTCGCCGCATCGAGCAAGGGCGCGAGGTCGCTGCCCTGCATGCGGCGCACGGCCAGGTAATCCTCCTGCGCAGCAAACCAGTCAGGCACATACAGTTCTGCTACGGCCTGCCCCTTGGCAACGCGGTCGAGCGTTGCGCGCACGTAAAGTTTCTCGACAAAGCCGGTAGCACGCGCTTGCACCACACTCTGCTCGCGTTCGTTCCAGGCAACACTGCCGCTCACGGTGAGGCGCGGCTCAATGCTGCCGCGCTGCACTGTCGCCAGCCGCACGCCCAGGCTCTGCTGCATGCGCGAGCCGACGCTCACACCTCCTTGTTCGCCGCCGTGCGCCCCGCTCTGCGTTGCATCGCCCGGTGGCGCGTCATCGGCGTAGACGGGGACGAGGTCCATATCCATGAAGGGCGATTTGCCCGGTTTGTCGAAGCGCTGATTCGGCACCATGGGGTCGTGCCAGTAGAGAATTTTTCTCTCCTTGGCGACGGACGATGTCTCAGACGATGCCTTTTGCATATTGCCGTGCTGTACACCGAGCCGGTACAAAGCCGTTCCACCCACTCCTCCCATGACTGCAATAGCCGCGATGCTCATGCCGATGTTCCGCTTGTTCATTTTGTAGTCCTCACTGCGCAGTCGTCGCGAGGACGGACTGTTCGGGATTCAGGAAATTGAGTTGTGCCCAGGCGCGCGCTGCTTCAAGTGCTACGCGTTCGCGCTCGATGCGTGTATCCAACAACATGCGCCGCGCTTCCAGCACCTGCGACAGCGCGCCGCTGCCGCCGCGAAATGCCGACAATGCCGCTTGCATACGATCGCGTGCCAGCGGCAACAGGCTTTGCTCGTAACGCACCAGGCGTTGACGGTTGGCGTCCCAGGCCTGCAGGGTTGCGTCCACCTCAGCCTGGTAAGCGCGCTGCGTGTCCTGCGCTTGCGCGCGTGCTTGCTCGACCTGCGCGAGGCGCGTGGCAAGCTCGCGGTCCTGGCGGCTGGCGCGGTCCCACTGCAGCGGCACGGAGAGGTTGAGCGACACCATGTTGGAATAGCTCGGGCCGCGCTGGCTGTAGGTCACTTCGACCGTCCAGTCAGCACGACGATTGCGACGCGCGATTTCGGCATCCGCTTCGGCGAGCGCCACCTGGCTCGATGCCAATGTCATTGTCGGATGACTTCCCAGTTCGCGCGCGCCGCTCTTCGGTGTCCAGGCAACGGTGGCGATGTCCGGCGCGGCGCCGAGCGGCTGCTGCGCCGCATCGCCGATCCAGCGGGCAAGCTGGGTGCGCGCCATCGCGACATCGCGCTCGCGTTGAGCAAGCTGATCGCGCAGTTGCTCGACGAGGGTGCGCGCGGCCAGCACGTCGCTTTGCGAACCACGCGCGGCGCGAAACGCGGTCTCGGCGGCCTGCGCCTGCAAGCCGGCTTCATCGATCTGGCTGCGCACCAGATCGCGGATGTTTTCCTGGTAAGAAACTTCGAGCCAGGCCAGTGCTGTATCGCGTCGCGTGCTCGCCACGGTCTGCCGCAACATCGCCGCGCTGGTGTCGATCTCGCGTTCGACGCGGGCCACGCGCGCTTCGCGTTTGTCACCGCGCGTGAATTCCTGCATGAGGCCGACCGAGCGCTGCGTCATGCTTTCGCGCGTCAGGCTGTAGGCCTCGTCGCCGGTCACCGGCACATTGCTGACACCGAGCTTGAGCACGGGGTCTGGCAACTCGCCGACGGCCACGCGTTGCTCGTGCGCAGCACGCGTCTGCGCCTGGATCGCTGCCGTTTGCGGCGAGCGCTCGATGGCGATGTTCAGCGCGTCATTCAGAGACAGGGTGTCGGCTGCATAAACCGGCGGGCAGGCCAACGGCAACATCAGGGACAGGCAGACGGCAATGCCGCGCGCGATGCCTGACAGCGCGCATGAAATGCGCAGGGTGTTTAAGTAATGCTTCATGATCTTCCTCGCGACAAGATGGAAGACGTGTCAAACAAGACACGACTATTCTTTTGTCATACAACCGGATGGAGTCCGGCTATCAGGCGAGAAAGCGAGGGGGTTTGTCCGGACCCGCAGCAAGGTGTGCTTGCTGGAACGGGTCGGGTAGAGGAATGACGGCCGTACTGGCCACGGGAGAAAGAGAAATGGCTTGCGCATTGTTCATCGCAATACCACCACAAGTCGCGCACAGGCTGCACTTGTGTACGTCGTCTTTGGCAGTTGAACCATCAGCCTTGCCCATCTTCCCGTGTGCATGACACGAAGGCATCGCTGCACTGGCTTCATGTTGGGCCGTGCTCATCTGCATGACCGGGCCGGCACCTTGCACAGCCTGCGCGCAGCACAGACTTACCGCCGCAGCGAAGCCGTGCAAGGGCAGCAGCACGATAAGCAACGCAACGAGGAAGCGACGTGACAGGGTCAGCATGCGGAGTTGGAACGTGAGCGCGAAAAAAGTTCCTGCAGGTTGCTTAAAGGTTGCAAAAGGTCAACTCGAAAGGCACATCCGTTTCAAACGGACGCGGACGGGCGAGAAACTCCGGCACCACGAAACGTATGTTAAATGCATATTTGTTAGCACTGATCTCGGGGATACATCCTTCGTGCCGCGGCACGCGCACGCGCACCATTTGCGCCGAGCGGCCACTCATCATCATCTGGAAGGCGCCGCGGCGCGCAGTCTGCATTTCAGGGCGACCGCTTTCGCGCAGCAGGCGCAGTACGATGGTCAGCCCATCGCGGATCGGCAGCATCGGCGACAGCCAGCCTTGAATGTCCTTGCGGCGGCGATCGGAATCGCGATGCAGCCAATAGTGATAGGACGGCAAATCGAATTCGCATACGCCGCCGGGAATCGCTGCACGCGAACGGATCGCCATGAGCCACTCGCTCTCGCGAATGTACTGGCCGACCTTGCCGGCCATCGACAGCAGGGCGGTACTCGCCTGCTCGATCTCGTACAGCGCGCCGGACAGGGCTTCTTCGGATATCTGCGGATTGTCGTGGAAGGCATGTAGCGTCTGGCGTTGTCGCTCCAGTTCCTGCACCAGGTCCACTTTGAGGTCGGCGCGCCCCGCCACTTCGAGAATTTCGAAGAGCGCCATCAGTGCCGTGTGATGTTCGTAAGCGTTGTCGGAAACGGCGAAATGCTGTGCCTTGTCGAAAAGATCCTCCAACCGCAGCAGCGTACGGATGCGCTCGTTCAGGGGATATTCGTAAGTTATCACCGCACACCGGGCCTGGATTCTTGGTTTTTATTAGGGGAGAGTCCCCGCTTGTAGCGTTGATGCAGGGCATCAACCTGTGCTCGCAAACTATCAAAATCCCCAATATTGTCAATAACTTCCTGCGCTGCGGCGCAACGTTGCACGCGACTCGCCTGGCTGGCCATGATTGCGCGCACCTGCGACTCGCTCAAATCGCTGCGCTTCATGACACGTGCGAGTCGTATTTCGTCGGGCGCGTCGACCACGACAATGCGATCGCAACGTTCGCGCCAATGACCGGACTCGACCAGCAGCGGTACCACGAGTACCACATACGGCCCTGTCGCGGACTGCACGCGCGCCTCGCTGATCTCGCGGATGAGGGGGTGGAGAATGGCTTCCAGCCGGGCTTTGGCGGCAGGGTCGGAAAATACCAGGGCGCGCATCGCGGCCCGGTCCAGTCCACCATCCGGCTTGATGTATGCATCGCCGAAAGCTGCGCGCAACGCATCGATGGCTGCGCCACCGGGCGCGCTGAGCTGGTGAGCGATCTCGTCGGTGTCGATGATTTCGACGCCAAGCTCGGCCAGACGCGCAGCGACAGCGCTCTTGCCGCTACCAATGCCACCCGTCAGGCCGAGCACCAAGGGTCTGCCTCGCGGAGCGTCAGGCGCTGAAGTCATGACCGGCTCATCCGGCCTTGCAGGTATCGCGTTGGGCACCTTGTATCTCACCGCCCGCGTCGCGCGCCACGCGTTCAATCTGCGCACCGGCGCCGATCAGTTCCACACGGGCGCCGCTGGCATTCTCACGCGCGGTGACCGTCGCGCCCTTGACGCCGCGTTTCTGCAAGGCTTCGAGCTGGCGTTCGGCAAGTCCCTGGGCATGGAACAGGCCGAGAGAAATCGCATAGCGATTGTCGCCGGCATCCTGCACAACGAAGAAATCATCCAGCCCGAGTTGCTTGAGTTCAGCAGCGCGCCGATCGGCACCGGCCTTGCCACCCTGTGGCGGAATATTGACCCAATACGATGAAGGCGTTGCGGCTTCTTCACGCACCGTCAGGTTGGTGCCCGTGCCGCGCGCCCGCTGGGCGAGCGCCTGAGCCTGGATACTGGTCAGATTCTTGAAGGCAATACAGCTTGTCGCAGCGCTATCCGTCGTGGCAACGACTGGTGCTGAAACTTCGCTGACTGCAGCGGCTTGCGGTGCAGGCGCAGATTCAGCGACGGGGGCATTCTCCGCCGACATGTTCGGCAGCGGCGCCGAATTCTCCACTCCCGGCGCCGAAGACAGCTCGGTGCCGACGCTCAACACCCGCAATTTTTCCGGCAGCACCTGGCTGGACATACGCTCCGGTTCCGTTGCGCCGAGAAAGGGTGCCGGCATGCCGAGCCTGGGCATGGCGATTGCCATTATGCAGACCAGGTTGAAAGCAACCAGCAGATAGAAGGTGACACGCAGGCTTGTCATGGGCGTGATTATCCTTCGCGGCGCGTCAGCTTCCAAGCCCGCTGCGCAACGCCTGCCGTACGGCTGTCAGCGCCGAGCGGGCGGACCATGGTGCGAATGCATGACAGAATGCGATTTTCCTCAAAACCGAGCCCGCTATGGCCCCGTGTATTTCCTTGTGCATTCGTAACACTTCCCTGACCCGCTTGGTCCTTTTCGGCCTTGCATTATTTGCCCTGAGTGCAGCGCAAGCGCAAACCGCGCCGCAGGAATCCACTGCCCCCGCACCGGACGCGTCGTTGGGCAGCAAGCTGGAAAACAAACTGGAAAAAGTGCTCGGCGACACCCCTGCCAACAAGCTGCCTCCCAAGCTGCTACCGAAGTGGGAACTCGGCTTGGGCTTCGGCGCGGTCAGCATGCCGGATTATCGCGGCTCCGATCACCAGAGCACAGTCGCCTTCCCTATTCCATATGTCATATACCGTGGCGATATCCTGAAAGCGGATCGCAGCGGTGTGCGCACGCGCTTCTTCGACAGCGAATACGTCGATCTGGAACTGAGCCTCAATGGTGGTGTGCCCGTCAGTAGCAAGCACAACGAAGCGCGCCAGGGCATGCCGGATCTCGATCCGACACTGGAAATCGGCCCGCAGGCCATCATCCGCGTCGTCGGCAAGGCACGCGATGTCACGCGCCTCGACATACGCCTGCCGGTGCGCCAGGTCATATCGTCGAGCCTTCGCCAAGAGGGCCTGGTATTCACACCGGCGCTCAATCTGTCGATCACGCCGCGCGACGACTGGCAGTTCGGCGCGCAGACCGGGCCCTACTTCGCTACCGCGCGCTACCACCGTTATCTTTATGAAGTCGCACCGCAATTCGCTACGGCGACGCGTCCGGCCTACACGCCCAAGGGCGGCTATGGTGGCTGGCAAGTCACCACCAGTCTATCGCGCCGCTTCGACAAGATGTGGTTCGGCTCCTTTATCCGCGCCAGCACCGTGAAAGGCGCGGTCTTCGAAGACAGTCCGCTGGTGAAGCGCAAGTTCAATCTGTACGCCGGCTTCGGTATCTCCTGGCTGTTCGCCAAGTCCTCCGAAATGGTGCCGGCCACGGATGACGAATAGATAGTTAACTATCTATTGTCGGAGACTGCATAACGCAGGCCTTCAAGCACCAGATGCGGGGTCAATTCGACTGGCCCTGTAATCTCGCCGATCAGTGCCTCCGTCGCGCCACCGGCAAGCAGCACCGGCGCATCCGCCTGCACGTGCTTGCGCATGCGCTCGATGGCGCCCAGTTGCGCATTGAGACAGCCCGAGAAGATCGCGTCCGCCGTGTTGCGCGGCAATGCTTCATAGTGCCCCGTAGCGAGCGGCAAGGCAGCCGTGCCGCTGGCCAGCGAGCGTCGCATCATTTCCAGGCCTGGCACGATGCAGCCGCCGGCGAATACACCCTCATGCGTAATCAGATCAATGGTCGTCGCCGTTCCCGCACCGACCACCACACACGCACCGCGCACGCGCTGCCACGCGGCGATGGCTGCGGCCCAGCGATCCGGACCGAGCTGTAAGGGATTGGCATAGGCATTGCGCAAGCCACCACATTCCGCCGTGGAGCGAAACCACGCAATATGCGATGTGCATTCTGCCAGCTGTTGTGCGATGCTGGCATTGACTGCCGCGCTTGCCACGCTGACGATGACGACGCGCTGCGGCGTGAAGCGCGGTGGAAAGATCAGCGCTGCAGCAGCCTCGCTCGGCACGGCTTCATGGAAAAGCCAATCGCTGCCGTCATGCCCGGCATACTTGATACGCGTATTGCCCGCGTCGATGAAGAGGTCCATTGGGGGTTCGTACTGTTGGATGGGGAGATCTTACGCCCGGAGTGAAGTGTTCGCGCAATGACACGCTACGCCGTTCGCAGTGAAACCTCGCCACCAAATATCCGCAACCGGCCTTCAGCGGTATCCACTTCAAGACGACCCAGGGCGTCGATGCCACCACAGCGGCCATGCCGCACGAGGCCGCTCTGTTCGATGGAGACTTCGCTGCCAAGCATGGCGTGATACTGCATCCATTCGTCAGTCAATGCCGCAAAACCCTCGCGCGCAAACACGTCGAGCACTGCCAGCAATTCGCGCAGAATAGCGGCCAGCACGGCTTCGCGCGTCAGCCCAGCTTGCGACTCGACAAGCGCGGCGTAGGATCGGCCAAGGCTCTCGTCCCAATCGGCATGGCGTTGCAGATTGAGGCCGATGCCAATGACCGTAGCCATGTCGCCATGCGTACCGTGAACAACCTCGACGAGCACGCCGCCGAGCTTGCGCCGCATTAACCAAATGTCATTGGGCCACTTCAGCGCGAGTTCGGCCACGCCCATGCTGCTCAATGCGCGAACGACGGCGATGCCGACACTGAGGCTCAGCCCTTCCAGTCTCTGCTCGCGCGTAAAGCGCCACAGCAGGGAAAAGGTCAGGCTGCTGCCCGGCGCGGAATGCCACTGCCGGCCGCGTCGGCCGCGTCCTGCCGTCTGTTTGTCGGCGACCAGCACGGTGCCAGCACCCGAGCCACGCTCGGCACGTGTCAGCAGCTGCGTGTTGGTGGAGTCGCAACTGGCCACGTGATCGACGTCGAAACGCCCAGCCTGCGCGCCGAGAAGATCACGCACCTGGCGCAGATTGAAGGTAGCTTGTTCTTGCGGCATGAAGAGAAATAAAAGTTTACGGCCGCGCAGCACAGCCGACATGCATACAACTGAAGAACCCAGTGGCGCCGCTATTTATTCCCGCGCCAGCAATCAGTCGTGATCTTCCTTGCTGCTGTCGATTCCCAGTTCCTGTATTTTCCGCGTGATGGTGTTGCGGCCAATACCGAGAAGCTGGGCGGCTTCCACACGACGTCCACCGGTGGAAGCAAGTGCCCGCAGAATGAGCGCCCTCTCGAATTCGTGGATGAGCCTATCGTAAACTTCGCCCTGGGCATCAGCGAGCAGACGGTCGGTTTCGTTGTTGAGCGCAGCGATCCAGTCCCCGGCGGGTGCCGCGCTCGCAGCCGACGGGCTGGCTTCGCGGATCTCGGAAGGCAGGTCGGCAACGTCGACCATCTGGCCCGGCGCCATGACGGTCAGCCAGTGACAGAGGTTTTCGAGCTGACGCACATTGCCAGGAAAATCCAGGGTCTGGATGAACTTGATGGCACCTTCGGTCAGACGCTTGGGTTCGACACCGAGTTGCTGCGCGCTTTGCGCCAGGAAGTGGCGTGCCAAGATCGGCACGTCTTCATGACGTTCGCGTAACGGTGGCAGGCGCAAGCGAATGACATTGAGGCGGTGGAACAGATCTTCGCGGAACTGGCCTTCGCGCACACGCTGGTCGAGGTTCTGGTGCGTGGCAGCGATCACGCGCACGTTCGCCTTGACCGGCATGTGGCCGCCGACGCGGTAAAAGTGATTGTCGGAGAGCACGCGCAGCAGACGCGTCTGCAATTCCGCTGGCATATCGCCGATTTCATCGAGAAATAGAGTGCCGCCCTCGGCCTGCTCGAAGCGACCGCGCCGCTGCCCGGTGGCGCCGGTAAAGGAGCCACGTTCGTGGCCGAACAATTCGGACTCCAGCAGATCGCGCGGAATCGCCGCCGTGTTGATGGCGACGAAGGGCCCTTCCTTGCGCGGGCTGTGACGATGCAGGGCACGGGCAACGAGCTCCTTGCCGGTTCCCGATTCGCCGTTGATAAGCACCGTGGCATGCGATTGCGAAAGACGACCGATGGCGCGGAAAACTTCCTGCATCGAAGGCGCCTGACCGAGAATTTCAGGTAGCCCGGTGACCTCTTCCACAACACTGGGATGGTGCTCGCTTTCTTCCAGCGCGCGCCGCAGCAGATCCAACGCCTGGTCGACATCGAAAGGCTTGGGCAGGTATTCGAACGCGCCGCCCTGGAAAGCTGCGACGGCACTATCCAGATCGGTATAGGCCGTCATGATGATGACGGGTAGTTGCGGGTAACGCTCCTTGGCTTTTTGCAACAGGACCAGACCAGATTCACCGGGCATATGGATGTCCGACATCAACACCTGCGGCGGCGTGTTATTTGATTCGAGTACGGCGAGGGCTTCGGTGGCACTGGAGAAACTGCGGTAGGCGATGTTTTCGCGCGCTAGGGCTTTTTCAAGCACCCAGCGGATGGAGCGGTCGTCGTCAACAATCCAGACTGGATTCATAAGGGGTATCCGTTCTTATATTCGGCGTCAAAGTACACAAGTGCGGTACAGGGTGCGCCAAGACGCATTTCAAACTTGCCATCATGCCAGGAAGGTCTTTGTCTCCCTCGACGCCGACTCAGCCGGGATTCGGCTGGGTCAGCGGCAACATGATGGTGAAACAGGTGTTGCCGGGCACGCTATACAGATCGATCGTGCCTTGATGCTGTTCGACAAAGCTCTGAGCAATCGACAAGCCCAGACCGGAACCTCCTTCGCGCCCCGACACCAGCGGATAAAAAATCTTGTCGCGTATTTCATCCGGGATGCCCGGGCCGTTGTCGATTACTTGCAATTCCAGTGCCAGTTTGTGGCGCCGCTTGGCCAGCGTGACCTGGCGCGCCGCGCGCGTGCGCAGCACAATGTCGCCCTTGCCATCCATGGCCTGCGCGGCATTGCGGGCAATATTGAGGACGGACTGTATCAGTTGTTCGCGGTCTGCCGTCAGATGCGGCAAGCTAACGTCATAATCGCGACGCACCTTCACGTCCGAAAATTCGGCTTGCACGAGACGCGACACTCGCTCGAGTACATCGTGAATATTGAGCACCATCGGATGCATCATGCGGTGCGAGTTGAGCAAACGATTCATCAAATCCTGCAAGCGGTCCGCCTCGGCGATGATGACCTGCGTGTATTCGCGCCACTGCGCATCATCGAGTTCGCGTTCGAGCAATTGTGCCGAACCGCGAATACCTCCCAGCGGATTCTTGATCTCATGCGCCAGATTGCGGATGAGTTCGCGGTTGGCCTGCTGTTGTTCGATAAGGCGTTCCTCGCGCGCGACACGCAGTTGCGCATCGATCGGTCGGAACTCCAGCAGCAAACGGGCGGGCGTCAATTCGACTGGCGTCACCGTACAATCCAGGTGCAGCGCGGTCTGGTGCGGACGGCGAATGACAACGTTCTGACCGGTATAGCTCCAGTTGTGCGCCAGGGCACTATCTAGCGCCGCCTTGAGGCCTGTCGCCTCCCCGAGAACATTCAGCAGCGCCCTGCCAAGCGCCTGGCGATTACCCATGGCGAAGAGATTTTCGGCGGCCGGATTGATGTAGCAAACAGTAAGCGAGTTATCCACCATGATGATGGCGGACGAGAGCAATTCGAGCCCTTGTGTTCGCTCGACGAAGTGCAGTTGCGGGGCATTGAAACTAGGCAGGCTCATATTCCCTATTTGTGAGCAAGAACTGCGCCATCATAGGGATTGGTGGCGGCAAGATGGAGCATGCGCGTTTGCCTACGCACTCGCTTGGAGCAAATCGTAGCGCACTTGTCGCGATGCAATTATGACGGCACTGACGCAGGGCGCGTCGAAGAAACTATCTGCCCCTATGAAGTGCGTTCGCACTCCTGCTCTCAACGAAGATTATTGATCTCGGTCTTGAGCTTGGCGATATTGGTTTCGTGCTCTTTCACCTTGTCGCGGAAAGGCTGAACCCGGTCCAGAAACTTCTGGTAGTTGCGTTCGTCGCCGTTACGCACGGCCTCCTGCGCAGCAAGCTCCTTCTGCGCGTCTTCAAGCAGGCCTTGTTCGCTGGCGAGTTCCTGCTCGAGTATCCTGCGACGATCATTGTCACGACTTCGCTGGGTCGAATCGTCCACCCGTGGAAATGACGACGGCGTAGGCGTGGCTGACCGCTTGGGCATCGGCACCGAATTTACGGGCTGGTCGCGCGACAACAGCGTGCAACCCTTTTGCCCGGTGGTCGGTTTGTCGTTCGTGTAGGTGATCCGCCCGTTCTCACCAACGCATTTGTAGACATCCGCATGCGCCGTGCTGGCTGCAACGAGGAGAACCAGACCCAACAGATCGCGAGAAAAGTTCATGCACCACCAGATCAGTGATTGGCCAGCCAGTGTAGGCGTGGCCCAAGCAAACGCAAAGGCTCTTCCGATTAACGCACAGGCCGCCTTTGCGATGGACAAAAAAAAGGACGGGGAAATCCCGTCCTTTTTCTCGGCGTGGCGAACCACGCCGGGTCCGAATCAAACCGAGTAATACATTTCGAACTCAATCGGGTGCGTCGTCATGCGCAGCTTCTGCACATCTTCCATCTTCAGGTCGATGTAGGAAGAGATCCAGTCTTCGCTGAAGACACCGCCAACGGTCAGGAAAGCATGATCCTTTTCGAGGGCTTCCAGCGCTTGATCGAGACTCGAGCAAACGGTCGGGATCTTTGCATCTTCTTCTGGCGGCAGATCGTAGAGGTTCTTGTCTGCAGGATCGCCTGGGTGAATCTTGTTCTGCACGCCGTCCAGACCAGCCATCATCAGTGCAGCGAAACACAGGTACGGGTTCGCGCCCGGATCCGGGAAACGGGTTTCGATACGGCGCGCCTTGTCGCTATGCACGAAAGGAATGCGGATCGAAGCCGAACGGTTCTTGGCGGAGTACGCCAGCTTCACCGGTGCTTCGTAGTGCGGCACGAGACGCTTGTACGAGTTCGTCAGCGGATTGGTAATGGCATTCAGCGCCTTGGCGTGCTTGATCACACCGCCGATGTAGTACAGCGCGAATTCCGATAGACCTGCATAGCCGTTGCCGGCGAACAGATTCTTGCCATCTTTCCAGATCGACTGGTGAACGTGCATGCCGGAACCGTTGTCACCAACGATGGGCTTGGGCATAAATGTCGCTGTCTTGCCGTACTGGTGCGCAACATTGTGAACGATGTACTTGAGCAGCTGGGTCTGGTCGGCACGGCGAACCAAGGTGTTGAACTTGGTACCAATTTCGTTCTGACCAGCGGTTGCCACTTCATGGTGATGCACTTCAACCGGCAGGCCACAGGCTTCGAGCAACAGGCACATTTGTGCGCGCATGTCGTTGAACGAGTCAACGGGTGGCACGGGGAAATAGCCGCCCTTGACGCCAGGACGGTGGCCGGTATTGCCGCCTTCGAACTTCTGGTCCGACGACCACGCGCCTTCTTCGGCGTTGATCTTGCAGTAAGTGCCGGACATATCTGTCTTCCACTCGACCGAGTCGAAGATGAAGAATTCGGGTTCCGGGCCAAAATAGGCGGTGTCGCCCAGGCCGGAAGACTTCAGATAGGCTTCGGCGCGATTGGCGATCGAGCGCGGGTCGCGGTCATAGCCTTTGCCATCGGATGGCTCGACGACATCGCAGGTCAATACCAGCGTCGTTTCGTCGAAGAAGGGGTCAATGAAAGCCGTTGCCGGATCAGGCATGAGCTGCATGTCCGAAGCCTGAATACCTTTCCAGCCTGCAATTGAGGAGCCATCGAAAGCATGGCCCTCGGTGAACTTGTCTTCGCTGAATGCGCTGACGGGCACGCCGACGTGTTGTTCTTTGCCACGGGTATCCGTGAAGCGGAAATCAACGAACTTGACCTCGTTTTCCTTGACCAGCTTGATCACGTCTTGCACTGAAGCTGCCATATTGAGTGACTCCTAGAGAATTAAACCGAATTGGCGATGACCTGGTGGCACCCATGTTGACGTACCTGGGCGCCTCGAAAAATAACTTACCGGGGACGGGTTATCGCCGGGATCGGAAGCACTTTACATGCCATCGTTTGACCCCGCGTCACGCCCCGAGCGGCTCGCATTGTGCCACACAGCAACTGTTGCCGACGCGTGGCAGGGCAGCGCCACAATAGACGTTGAGGCAAGGCAAACGCTCCACATAAGTGCATTCAACAAAAGGATGCGCACCAAAACGATGCACAACGTCGTTTCCTCCGGCCGTGTTTGTCGTGTTTCCCGCTACGGCGCATAATTTCGGACTTCCTCCAAACGTTTCATGGAAGGCAACATCCTCGATGGGAAAACTCACGGATTTCCTCAATCTTGCACATGACCGGGCGCGCCAGCTCAAGCTGCCCTATGAGGGCGCGCTGACACCGAGCGAGGCTCACGCTGTATGGCAACTGGCGCCAGGGGCCAAGCTCGTCGACGTGCGTACTCGCGCCGAACTCGACTGGGTCGGGCGCATTCCGACCGCGGTCGAAATCGAGTGGAACTCCTGGCCAGGCAATCAGCCAAATCAGCATTTCGTTACGCAATTGAAGCATCAGGTCGATCCCGAATCGCTGGTGATGTTCATATGCCGCAGTGGCGCGCGCTCCCATGCCGCCGCCGCCGCCGCCAATGCCGCGGGTTATTCGGCGTGCTACAACGTGCTCGAAGGCTTCGAGGGCGACAAGGACGTCAACAGCCATCGCGGCAATATCGGTGGCTGGCGCCATGCCGAACTGCCGTGGACGCAATCCTGATCTTCATGTCCGACATACTCATGCAAACAGCAACGATTTCATTTGACCGTTTCAACGCACTCAAGGACGCCGAAGCCCACGAGCGCATCCGTGCCGCCAAGGCCAGACTTGGCAAGCGCGTCGTGCTGCTAGTGCATCACTACCAGCGCGCCGACGTCTATCAACACCACGATCTGACCGGCGATTCGCTGAGGCTGTCGCGCCTGGCATCCGAAACCGATGCGGAATTCATCGTCTTCTGCGGCGTACATTTCATGGCCGAAGTGGCCGACATTCTTTCTTCGCCTTCGCAGATTGCCATCCTGCCTGACTTGGCGGCAGGCTGCTCGATGGCCGACATGGCCAGCCTCGCCAAGGTCGAGCGTAGCTGGCGCGAATTGTCCGAAGTGCTCGGTAACCCAGACGAGCACATTACGCCGGTGACATATATCAACTCGGCAGCCGACCTCAAAGCTTTTTGCGGCGAGCATGGCGGCATCGTATGTACCTCATCGAACGCGCCGAAAATTCTCGATTGGAGCTTCGCCCAGCGCGACAAGGTTCTATTTTTCCCCGACCAGCACCTGGGTCGCTGGACCGGCCACAAGATGGGTATCCCGCTCGAAGACATGATCGTCTGGGATCCCGACCTGGAATTCGGTGGCCACACGCCCGAGGCCATTCGCAAAGCAAAGATGCTGTTATGGAAAGGGCACTGCTCGGTGCACCAGATGTTCCAGCCCGCCCACATCATCCGCTGGCGCAACCAGCATCCGGATGGCTTTGTCATATCCCATCCGGAAGCTTCTTTCGAGGTCTGCAAACAATCGGACTTCGTCGGCTCGACCGAGTACATCCTCAAAACCGTCAAGGCGGCCGATGCCAACACCAAATGGTTAGTCGGCACAGAACTGAATCTGGTCAATCGGCTCGCCGAAGAGGTAAAAGCCGAAGGCAAGCTCGTGCAATTCATGTCGCCGACCGTGTGCATGTGTTCGACCATGCAACGTATCGACCCGCAGCATCTGGCATGGACGCTTGAAAATCTCGCCGAAGGCAAGGTGGTCAACCGCATCACCGTTCCAGCCCACGAAGCGCCGCTTGCCAAACTCTCCTTGGAGCGCATGCTCGCCGTCTCCTAATGACACTGCCATGTCTCTAATCGATATGGGTTACACTCATTGCGCGCTTGTGGCGCAGCCTGAGCGGCCGAGTTTTCGCGAACATTCACGGGAGAAACTATGAGCAATAACATGGAACTGAATGCACCGAACGAGACTGAAGCGTCCGAAAATAGCGCAACGAACTGGTCTCTGGCACTGAATATCCGTAATGCGCGTCGCGCCCGACTGGCGGCGGGCAATAGTGCTTCTTCTATGGATGATGGCGGCGGGGGCGATGGGGGCGATGGCGGGGGTGGAGACGGTGGGGGTGGAGACGGCGGAGGAGGTGGCGGTGGTGATGGCGGTGGTAGTGATGACAGCGGCGGCTGACACATCACACCGGATTGCCGGATAGAAAAGGGCGTTGCTGACGCCTTTTTTTTCGACCGGAGCATCCGATGCTTCAACTCGCAAACGCATACGCGCGGGGTTTTGCATGAACACAGGGAGTGGCAATGAGCTGGCCTTTGGCGACGTGCGCATCATCGACGGCGTCATGCCAAACGCATTACATCAGGAACTCGCAATCTTCTTCCAAGAGCCCATCTGGTTCTACGGATGGAAATCCAACGCGCAGAAAGCGCAAGCGCCGAATTCGCACTGGAACGTCTTCTTCGCCGGTACGCACAAACACGAAACTGCGGGCAGCTGCGAAGCGGAATTGATGGACAACGAATTCTTCAAGCCCGTGCAAGATCTGTGGCTGCTGCTCAAAGCCGGCTCGCTCGCCGGGCATGAGCCAGTACGCGTCTATGCCAACGCGCACACCTACGGCACGGACGGCTACGTGCACACCGATTCGGAAGATCGCAATTACTACTCGACGATATGCTATATGCATTTAGTGTGGCGCCCCGACTGGGCCGGCGAGCTGGTGTTTTTCAATCAGGATCGCTCCGACATCACGCACGCCGTCTATCCGCGCCCCGGTCGCATCGTGAGCTTTCACGGCGCAGTGCCACATTGTGCGCGGCCCTTGTCGCGCGATTGCAGCGCCTTGCGTATCTCGCTCGTTTACAAGACACGCAAGATCAGCGGAGCCGATGCGTGAATCGCTCCGGCATGCTGCCGGCTCAGCGCTTGCCACGCGATACCAGATCGCGAGCCGCCATCGCACTATTGTTGGCGCGTAGTGCCGACAGAACGGCGCATGCCAATGACCGCAGCCTGTTGCAGCATCTCATCGGCACCGCACGTCTGCTCATTGCCTGGAATGCGCCCATCGACACCGTACGTGCCGGCCTGTGTCACAGCATCTATGGCACCAATGCGTTTCGCCGAGCGAGCATCGCGGCCGATGAGCGCCCGCTTCTGCAGCGAACCATCGGTCGCCGCGCCGAAGCGCTGGTCTGGCTTTTTTCCCGCCTGCAACGCCCGGCAACAATAATATGCTCCATGAATAACGGCGCCGCGCTCGTGCGTCAAAGTTGCGGCCACACACGTCATGTCGACAGGTCTGTTCTGCAACAGCTCTTTGTCCTCGAATGCGCCAACCTGCTCGACCAGGGCATCTCCATTCCTCGCGCGCAACAACTACACAGAACGGCTGCGCGTCAGACAGGTATCCCAGCCGCCATGCTGCATGCCATGCACGATCAGCGGCGGCGTGCGTTGCTGGGGCGTAGTTATATTTCCATGAGTTAATGTTGCAAATGTCGGGCTGCTTCTGGCCGGTCGCTTGCTTTCATGCAATCGCGCTTACTGCACGCTTAATGAAGGACGACTCATGTTTATCGCTGTGATTCTCGGCATTGCGCTTGGCCTCGTCATGGGCGTGACGGGTGCCGGCGGCGGCATACTGGCCGTGCCATCGCTGGTGACTGGCCTGGGCTGGAGCATGCAACAGGCGGCACCGGTGGCGCTGATCGCCGTCTCCTGCGCCGCAGCGCTGGGCACGGCCGAAGGGCTGCGACATAACCTCGTGCGCTATCGCGCCGCCATGCTGATGGCCGCCCTCAGCCTGCCCTTCACGGCATTGGGCATTCTCGTCGCGCACGCCCTCTCGCAAGTCTTGCTGATGCGCATTTTCGGCGCTGTCATGGTGCTCGTCGCGCTGCGCATGCTGCTGCAAGGTCGTAACGCGGCCCAGCAGCAAGCTTCGACATTGTGCGCGCTGGGGCCGATCCATCACGATACGGGCCGCTTTCACTGGTCCCTGACGACGGCGGGTGTGCTCGCTGCAATCGGTGCCCTCACCGGCTTCACCTCCGGGCTGCTCGGCGTGGGGGGCGGCTTCGTCGTGGTGCCGATGCTGCGCAAGTTCACTGAGCTATCTGTGCACAGTATCGTCGCTACGGCGCTGTTGGTCGTGGCGCTAGTGGGGGCCGGCGGTGTCGTCACAGCCGTGGCGCACGGCGCAAGCTTGCCGATGCCGGCCACCCTGCTCTTTTCCATCGCGGCCGTGGCCGGCATGCTCGCCGGTCGGCACATCAGCAAACGACTTGCGCCGCATCACATACAGCGCACATTTGCCGTGGTTCTCCTGGGTGTGGCGGTGGCATTGATCGTCTGCACACACTGAGGCAAGTCCACAAACGGATTGTCACCGTGCCGCATGTCGCATCACGGTCGCGGCGCAACAACCCGCTGCGAATCTGCGTGCTATGCTTTGAAGCTCTGGCTGCCACGGCTATTGGTGCACGCGGCCCTCGGCATCCCGGAATCCATGCAACGTTCCTATCCGATCCTTTCCGCTTTTTTTGCGATCGTCCTGCTGACGCTATGCCGTGCCGCATCTGCCGACATCTACACTTTCGTCGATGACAATGGCGTACCGAATTTCTCGGATCAGCGCACCGATCCGCGCGCCACGCTGTTCTGGCGCGATCCGAACGGGCCCAAGGGAATCGCCATGGATCTGCGCCAGGATGTGCTGCGCAAGCCTCCCGCCGCATTGAGTCCACAGATCGATGCCATCGCCCGTACCTACCGCCTGGAGCCTGCCCTGCTGGCGGCGCTGATTTCAGTGGAGAGCCGCTACAACCCGCGTGCGTTATCGCCCAGGGGCGCAAAGGGTCTCACCCAATTGATGCCGGCCACGGCCCTGCGTTACGGTGTGCGCGATGCCTACGACGTGAAGCAGAATCTGCACGCTGGCGCGCGCTATCTGAGCGATCTGCTTGTCATGTTCGACAACGATGTGCATCTGGCGCTGGCTGCCTTCAACGCTGGCGAAGGTGCTGTGCTGAAGTACGGGCGCAAGATTCCGCCCTTCGCCGAGACGCAACATTACGTGCCACAAGTGCTGTCCCAGCTCACGTTGTTGCGGCGTGCAGCGCGCGAGACCGACACGGAGTAACCCGTCAGGCCTTCATCAGGTCGCGGAACACATACGGAAGAATCCCGCCGTGGCGGATGTACTCCGCTTCGATCGACGTATCGACGCGTACTTTCAAGACGACACTCAGCTCCTCGCCATCGACGCGCGTGATACGCAGCGTGATGTCCTGCTGCGGCACGATGCCTGCCTCCAGGCCTGCAATATCGAAAATCTCGTCGCCTTTTATGCCAAGCGACTGAGCGCTGTCCTGACCCTTGAATTGCAGCGGCAGCACGCCCATGCCAACGAGATTGAAGCGGTGGATGCGCTCGAAGCTGCGCGCCACCACGGCTTTGACGCCAAGCAAACGCGCGCCCTTGGCGGCCCAGTCGCGGCTCGATCCGGTGCCGTATTCCTCGCCGGCAAACACCAGCGTCGGCGTGCCCTGCTCGATGTAGGCCATGGCCGCATCGAAGATCGACATGAGGGTGCCACCCGGCTGCTGCAGCGTCATGCCGCCTTCGACACCGCTGCCGTCGGCGCGCGGCGGCAACATCAGGTTGCGGATGCGCACGTTCGCAAAAGTGCCACGCAGCATGACATCGTGATTGCCGCGGCGCGAGCCATAGCTGTTGAAATCGGAGATGCTCACGTCATGCTGCTGCAGGTAGAGACCGGCCGGCGAATTCGGTTTGATCGAACCGGCCGGACTGATGTGATCGGTCGTCACCGAATCGCCGAAAATTGCCAGGGCGCGCGCATGGCGGATGTCCTGCGCCCCTTCCGGTTGCATGCCAATACCATGAAAGAAGGGCGGCTCGGCGATGTAGGTCGACGCGTCCCATGGATAGACGAGGCCGGCGCTGGTAGGAATGTCGTTCCACAGCGGATTGCTCTTGGCAAAATCGTTGTAGAGAAAACGATAGGTCTGCGGGTCGCCAGAGAAGCGTAGCAGCGCGGCAATCTCCTGCTGCGTTGGCCATATGTCACGCAGATAAACAGGTTCGCCATTCTTGCCGGTGCCGAGCGGCTCGGTGCTCATATCAATGTGCACCGTACCAGCGAGCGCGAAGGCGACGACCAGTGGCGGGCTCATCAGGAAATTGGCCTTGATGTTGGGATGAATGCGCGCCTCGAAATTGCGATTGCCCGACAGCACCGCGGCGCAGATCAGGTCGTGCGCCACGATGACGTCTTCGAGCCGCTTATCGAGCGGACCGGAGTTGCCGATGCACGTGGTGCAGCCGTAGGCGACGATGCCAAAGCCCAACGCTTCGAGCGCCGGCATCAATTCGGCGCGTTCGAGATAGGCAGCAACCACGCGCGAGCCGGGCGCCAGCGATGTCTTCACGCGTGGATTGACCTTGAGGCCGTGCGCCACAGCTTTCTGTGCCACCAGGCCGGCGGCGAGCATGACGCTGGGATTCGAGGTATTGGTGCACGAGGTGATGGCGGCGATCAATACATCGCCTTCGCCGAGGTCGATTGCCTGGTCCGCCTCACGGCCCGGCAGATGGGTCGCAAAGCGCTCGCTCAAAGTGCTTGCCGGCTTGTTGTACCCCCCCGCACTCGCCGGTTGCGCCAGCAGTTGCGTCATCTTCGCGCCCAATTCGGGCAGGGCAATGCGGTCCTGCGGCCGCTTCGGTCCGGCAACGCTGGGCTGGATTGTCGCCAAGTCTATCTCGATGACATCAGAATAATCGATATCGCCCGGCAAGGGCATGCCAAACAGATCCTGCGCCTTGTAGTAACTCGTGAAGGCATCGATCTCTTCGTCGCTGCGGCCGGTCGCGGCGAGATAGCTGACCGTCTCGTCATCGACCGGGAAGAAGCCCATCGTCGCGCCGTATTCAGGCGCCATGTTGGCAATCGTCGCCCGGTCGGGCAGCCCCAGGCTGGCGGTGCCCTCGCCGAAGAACTCGACGAATTTCCCGACCACCTTGGCTTTGCGCAAGACCTCGGTGACATTCAACACCAGGTCGGTCGCTGTCACGCCTTCGCGCAAGCGTCCGCTCATGTGCACGCCGATCACGTCGGGCGTGAGAATGTAAAGCGGCTGACCGAGCATGCCTGCCTCCGCCTCGATGCCGCCCACGCCCCAACCGACCACGCCGAGGCCGTTGATCATGGTGGTATGCGAGTCGGTGCCGACCAACGTGTCGGGGTAATACACGCCCTCCTTCTGCCACACGCCGCGCGCCAGGTATTCGAGGTTGACCTGGTGCACGATGCCGATGCCGGGCGGCACCACGCGAAAACTTTCGAAGGCCTGCATGCCCCACTTGATAAAGCGGTAACGCTCAGCATTGCGCTTGAATTCAATCCGCATATTCAGATCGAGCGCGTTGGCCGCATTGAAATGATCGACCTGTACCGAGTGGTCGACGACGAGGTCGACAGGCACCAGCGGCTCGACGCTCTTCGGGTCGCGCCCCATGCGCGCAGCAGCACTGCGCATCGCCGCCAGATCACACAACAGCGGCACACCGGTGAAATCCTGCAAGACGATGCGCGCCACGACGAAGGGAATTTCGGCCGTGCGTGGCGCATTCGCTTGCCAGTTCGCCACGGCGCGCACATGGCTCTCCAGAATGCGCGTACCGTCGCAGTTGCGCAGCAGGGATTCGAGCACGATGCGAATCGACACCGGCAAGCGCGACACCGGGCCGACGCCTTGCTGCTCCAACTGCGGCAGGGAATGGAATTTGCCGCTGGAGCCGGAACTCGTGCGGAACGCTTGCAAGGTACCAAAAGCATCGATACTCATTGTTGGCTCCTGATTGGCTACATTGAAAAGGGCGTCTCGAAAAACCTCTAGTTCTAAGCAAGACAAGGCGCGAAAGAAAAATTACGACGCCGCATATGTTTGATATGTCAGGCGTAATTTTTCTTGAGCAACGCAGTATTGCGACGAAATCGAGGTTTTTCGAGGTGCCCTGAAGTGTAGGACATGCAGCATTACGTTTGATCACGCGGAGAGCATCATGGCAGCAGTTCGCAAGGAGCACGACTCGTTCGGTGACATTGAAGTTCCCGCCGAGCACCTGTGGGGCGCGCAGACGCAGCGCTCGCTGGAATTCTTCCGCATCTCCAACGAGAAGATGCCGACCGAACTCCTCCTGGCCTTGGCCGCCGTCAAGCGCGCCTGTGCCATCGTCAACCGCGACCTTGGCTTGCTCGCAGTGCGCAAGACCGACGCCATCGTTGCCGCGGCCGACGAGGTGTTGTCAGGCGCACTGGCCGCCGAATTCCCATTGGCCATCTGGCAGACCGGCTCGGGCACGCAGACCAATATGAACATGAACGAGGTGCTGGCCAACCGCGCTTCGGAATTGCTCGGCGGCGAACGCGGCACTTCGCGCCTGCTGCATCCCAACGACGACGTCAATCGCGGTCAATCGTCCAACGACATCTTCCCGACGGCCATGCATGTGGCGGCCACGCTGTGTCTCGCCAACGTGCTGTTGCCTGCCCTGAAGCAATTGCGCGACACGTTGGCGGCGAAATCCGCCGAGTTCGCGGACATCGTCAAGATCGGGCGCACACACCTGCAGGACGCCACGCCACTGACGCTGGGTCAGGAATTCTCAGGCTACGTGGCGCAGCTCGATCACGCCCAGACCGCCATCAGCGCGACGCTCGGCCCGCTGTGCGAGTTGGCTGTTGGTGGCACTGCGGTGGGCACCGGACTGAACACGCACATCGAATTCGGTGATCGCGTCGCGGCGGAACTCACCCGGCATTGCGGCCAACTCTTCCGTAGCGCCGACAATAAGTTCGCTGCGCTCGCCGGGCATGACGCCATCATGTCCACCCACGGCGCCCTTAAGACGTTGGCGACGGCGCTCATGAAAATCGCCAACGATGTGCGCTGGCTTGCCTCCGGACCGCGCTCGGGGCTGGGCGAATTGCGCATTCCCGAGAACGAGCCGGGCAGCTCCATCATGCCCGGCAAGGTCAATCCGACGCAGTGCGAGGCGCTCACCATGCTGTGCTGCCAAGTTTTCGGTAATGACGTTGCCATTACGATGGGCGCGGCCTCGGGCAACTTCGAATTGAATGTCTTCAAGCCCCTCATCGCGCACAATTTCCTGCAGAGTGTGCGCCTGCTCGCCGACGGCATGGCCAGCTTCGAGGCACATTGCGTGCGCGGCATCGAGGCCGACAAGACGCGCATCGCCGACCTGCTGTCGCGCTCACTGATGCTGGTCACCGCGTTGGCGCCGCACATCGGATACGACAAGGCTGCGCAGATCGCCAAGCACGCGCATCACAGCGGTTCGACCTTGCAGGAAGCAGCGCTTTCCCTCGGACACGTGACAGCCGATCAATATGCCGAATGGGTTGTTGCGGCAGATATGGTTCGTCCTGGCTGAAACGTACATGACTGTGCAACTTCATACCAATGTCATTCCCGCGAAAGCGGGAATCCACTTCTACGTGAGAGGGTTGCCACCCAGTGGATTCCCGCTTTCGCGGGAATGACGGGTTTGAGAACCTGAATTTATTCCAAAAAAAAGCCCGACAAAAGTCGGGCCATCAAAAGATCACGCAGACAGGCGGGGCGCCGATCTGCGCGGCAGGAAATATACCAGAAGAATACCTTGGTGCCAGCATCATGGCGGGCTGTCACCTCCTCAGGAATCTACCCTGCAGCCTATGTTCGCTGCCGCACAGACAGCATCGACCGCGCAGCGCAAATTTCAGTCACAGGACTCAGCATTACCGTAAGGAAATGATCATCGGCGGTAATCAGCGGATAGACATCGACTTCGGCGCGGGAGCTTCGCGAATGCGTTTAATACCGGTAACCGAAAGCGAGTTCAATTTCGAACTCGCGTCACTGCAGTTGATAAAGGAGAACATCATGGAAGCCATTGGAAAATTTGACGGATCCAACAGCGTCGCCAACGCCCACAACACCATTAACAAGGCAGCCGATGCGGCACGTCCCGCAGTAGATCGCCTCGCCAGTGGGGCGCATCAGGCCGTCGATCGTCTGGCCGACGTGGCATCGTCCGCCGCCGACACGCTAAGCGTACGTGGCGCGCAAATTCGCGACGCCCAAGCCAAACTTGCCGGTCAGGCTCGCAGCTACGTCAGCGCCCATCCGCTGGCAACCGTCGGCATCGCTGTCGCTGCCGGTTTCCTGATCAGCCGTCTGTTCAGCAGCTCTTCACGCTGAGTAGCAGTCTGCGATGGAAGCTCGGCTCACGCCGGATGAACTTGCCGCCGCACATGCGGCGGAAGAACCCTCCGGCAACCCTCCCGGCGTCTTCGACGGCGTCAAGTCGCTGGGAATGACGCTGCGCGGTCTGGCACACGACCACTTGCGCATCATTTCGCTGGAGACGCGTCTGGCCGGCGAAAGCTTGGTGAACATGATCGCCGCCGGCGTGGTGCTGGCGGTGCTTGTAGTGAGCGCCTGGCTGATGCTGGTAGCCATCGGCATCATCGTGCTGGTGAATAGTGGCGGCGTCGGCATCATCCTCGCCATGCTGCTGGCCATCGTGGTCAATCTGGTCATCGCGTTGCTGTTGTTCCGCATGATTCACCGCGCCAGCCGCCACCTCGGCTTTCCCGCTACCCTTCGCAGCCTGAGCCGCGATGCTACGCAGGAGCAGCCATGATATTCAATTTGCATGGTAGCGATGGGCCGCTCACGGAGGAAGTGCAGGCAGCGGAGCAATTATTGTTGTTGCATCGGCGACAGCTTCGCGGAGAAATCAAGGTGCTGAACACCGCCATCCGTCAACGTGCAACGTCACCGGATACGCTGCTATGGAGTGCGGCAGCCGGCTTCATCATCGGCGAACTGACGCGCAAGCGCAGCTCGCGTGCCAACAAGCATGAACACAGCGATGCGGCCGCGGCAGATGAACCCGCACCGCCGGGCGTGCTGCAGCTGCTGCTCAGGTACATCGCTATCGCGCGTCCCATCATGACGAGTGCTGCATCCTTTCTCGCTCCTTTTCTACACAGGATGGGCGAGCAGGCGGCCAACGCGGACGCAATGCAAGCGACAGACGAATCCGCCGACGCAGCAAGGGTTCCGCCGATCGAGGAAAGCGCCTGAGCGATTCCGCACGGACAATCGCCACTTCGCGATGCCACCGTCATTGCCGATGATTATGCATATCGGCTTATGTCTTCTTCATACGAGGAGATGTGTGTGTCGCTCAACAAACGCATTCCTGATGTCGCGCGAACCGCTATCTTTCCTGCGGCAGCCTCTTTTACGGCACACCTCGGCGATACTGCCGCTAACTCCGTTCTTTCCAATCATCTGCTGGCAGACCTGCCGCGCAAGGACCAGGAACGTCTGATCCGCCGCTGCGAGCGCGTCGAACTGCAGTTCGCGCAAACGCTTCATCGTAGCGGCGAAGCTATCGAGCACGTCTACTTCCCGCTCGACAGTCTGGTCTCGCTGGTCACCTCGGTCGACCGTGGTGCGCATCTGGAAGTCGGGCTGGTAGGCAGTGAAGGCGTCATCGGCACGGCCGTTGCACTCGGTGTGGCGACCAGCCCCTGGCATGCTGTGGTGCAGGGCTCGGGCGCTGCCCTGCGCATGCCCATCGCGGCCTTCAGCGAAGCGCTGGCCGACAATAGTACGCTGCAACGCAGCCTGAATCGCTATCTGTGCGTGTTGCTCAGCCAGCTATCGCGCAACGCGGCCTGCACACGATTTCACCTCATCGAATCGCGGCTGGCGCGCTGGCTGCTGATGACGCAAGACCGCGCACAAACGGACGAATTTCACCTCACGCACGAATTCCTCGCCTTCATGCTGGGCGTGCGTCGCGTAGGTATCACGCGTGCCGCCGGCACGCTGCAGAGCAAGGCGCTGATCAGCTACCGGCGCGGCAATATCAGGATTCTCGATCGCAGTGGTCTGCAGACCGCCGCTTGCAGTTGTTATCTTGCCAACAAGCAGGCTTACGCGCACATCTTCGCCCGCCCGCCTTACGCCTCTTGATCTCCGAAGCACTCGCGCCGACGCGCATTTCCTCCGGGTCCGATATTTGCTGAAGAGAAGTGCAGCAGCGCGTTTCGCTGCATGCATATTTCATATAACCAGCCATCCACGGCTTTACGGCGGAGCGCGATGCCTGCGCTCATCCGGGAGGAAAATGACATGACTTTAGGAACTATTCTTTTAATCGTACTCGTACTGTTGGTACTTGGCGCCATTCCGACCTGGCCGCACAGTCGCGCATGGGGTTATGGCCCTTCCGGTGGCCTCGGCCTGGTACTGCTCATCGTTGTCGTGCTGCTGTTGATGGGCCGAATCTGATGCACACGGCGTGGAGCCGACAGGCCCCACGCCCTGGCGTCACACCACTACAATCCAGGAGTCATAAATGAATCTCGATACCCAACCGTCCGATCGCGAGACAGTACGTCGGCATGCCCGTGAACATATCGACGAAGGTGCTGTGACGGCCAGTTACTCCGCCGATCGCAATATCGTACTGCAACGTCTCAACGAAGCGCTCGCTACCGAACTGGTGTGTATTCTGCGCTACCGTCGCCACCATTTCATGGCCAAGGGTATTCATTCAAAAAGCGTGGCGGACGAGTTCCTCGCCCACTCCAATGAAGAACAGGCACACGCCGATCAGATCGCCGCACGCATCATCCAGCTCGGTGGCGCACCGGAATTCAACCCGGACAGGCTCAGCGCACTGAGTCACGCGGAATATGTCGAATGCAACAGCCTTGGTGAAATGATCAAGGAAAATCTGGTGGCCGAACGCATCGCCATCGACAGCTATCGCAGCCTGATCCAGTCGCTCGGCGATGCGGACCCAACCACGCGGCGCATGCTCGAATCGATTCTCGCCGTCGAGGAAGAACATGCCGATGACATGGCCGACTTATTGCAGGTCGTGGCCGATTGAGTTGAGTAGAGGGTGTCAGTGAGCGCAGCGAACTGCACCATCCACATCCGGCATGGAGTAGTTCGCTGCGCTCACTGACACCCGACCGTGACACCCTACCGCCGAACCTTGCGCGTTCAATACGCGCTCGGCGGCGCGGCAACGGGTGTATAGCCCGCCTCGGTGATGGCGGCGACGATGTCCTCGCCAGCCAGCTCGCTTTCAACTCTCACGATATGGGCCGGTAGGTCGATCTCCACGGCCGCGTTCGGATCGGCGGCTTTCACCGCCTGGGTGATGCTGTCGACACAATGAGCACAGCTCATGTCTTCAACTCGGAATTCCAGCATTGCTTCAGGAGTGTTCATCGTGGTGGATCTTTAAGACGGGTGCGCGTTACGCCGGTCAATACTGCAATGCCCAGCAGAATGATGGAGACGATTATCACATAGGTCTTGGCCAGGCCGGCAAGTACCAGCGCCCAGGCAACGCCGCCTATGACAAAGGCAAATCCGAGCAGATAGAGTGCGAACGACATATGGCCAGCTCCTTTTTCATTTGATGTTATTTGTGCCGCCATGAACGTGGCTCACCGTAGCGCCTTCGCCCGCGCCCTCGGTGCACGTCTTGTGTTCGGGCTGCCGCTCCTTGGCAATGCCCGATTTGCCACGCAGATCGACGTGCTCCGCCGCGCTCGGCGAGGGAGGTGCCGTGTCACCGCGCTGTGCCTCGCGCCTTGCAGACATGGCGCTATCGCGAATGAACGCCAGCCCGACGCCAGGATCTTCGCTACCATCCTGTTCGGGCGCATCGCCATCTGCCAATGGCGCTTCGCTGGGCTTGCCCGGCGAGCTTGTCATGCTGTGCTCCTTCGTGCGATGGAACAACACGGGTCGCGTTCAATCGTCAAAGTTGATTTCCTTGAGACGGCTTTCTTCGTCCAACTCTTCCTCGTCCAGCTCTTCCACATCTTCTTCCTCTTCCCCATCGGCGATCAATGGTTCTGCTGGCCGAGGCTGCTGTGCGGCCGCATGCAGCAGATATACGAAGTCGCTCGAAAATACTTGTCTGGGAGTTTGCATCGAAGGCTCCTTTGGAAAATGGATGCTCCTGTCTACGCAACGCGCATGCCACAGCGCTGAAAAGGAGCTGCATTGTTGCATCGGCATGCAGAGGTCCGTGTTCTGCGCTTTGCCGCAACGCCACAGACGCCGCGCCCTATGACACTTCCCATATGACTCACGCAATAATTTCCGCCGACATGTAAGTCTTACTGCGCAATCACCGGATGAAGTGAGGCTGGGCACAGGCCTTGCGCCAAACCGTACCAGGACATACGGCAAAAATGACATCGGCAACCATGACGGACCAGACCACTCGCTCGCGGCAAGCCAACAATACGTCGGAAGAAGAACAGCCCGTGCTGGTCATCGATATCGGTGGCAGCGCGGTGAAGCTCTTCCTCAGCACGGACGGTGCCGTGCGACGCTTCGAGTCGGGCCCGACACTGACACCTGGCCAACTCGTCGCAGCGGTGAAGGAAAACAGTAGCGACTGGCAATACGCGCTAATTTCCATCGGCTATCCCGGCAAGGTTAGCGAAAACCGCCCTTGCGATGAGCCGGGTAATCTCGGCCTCGGTTGGACGGGATTCGATTTTGCGGCGGCATTCGGTTGCCCGGTACGTGTCGTCAACGACGCAACCCTGCAAGCAATCGGCGCCTATGCCGGCGGCAGAATGCTTTTCCTCGGTCTCGGCACCGGGCTCGGTTCCGCACTCATCGCGGAACGCATCATCGTCGAACTCGATCTGGGCGGCCTGCCTTATGGTGCAACGGAAATCCTGTCGGACCGACTCGGCCACAACGGCCTGGAAGCGTATGGACGCACGGCCTGGCTGGCGACGCTGAACGTGGTAGTGGAAAGACTGCGCCATGCCTTCCTCGCCGACTATGTGCTGCTGGGCGGTGGCCATGCCGACGAAGTCGACCCGTTGCCGGCCAATGTGCGCCGCGGCTCCAACGACGATGCCTTCGTCGGCGGCGTGCTGCTATGGCGCGACGGCCTCGCAGATCATGTCGCGGATTATTTCGAAGAGCGTGTCGAAGAGCGGCACCCGAGGGTATGGCGATTGCTGCATCCGCAACGCAAGGAAGACAATCCATGAACACCGACAAAAAACAGTACCATGCGCTCGCCACGGATTATGACGGCACCATAGCGCACGATGGCATCGTCGATGACGACACCTTGGCGGCCCTGTCACGCTGGCGCGCGGCGGGAAAGAAACTCCTGCTGGTCACGGGGCGCGAATTCAACGAACTGCGCAGGGTCTTTCCCCATTGCGACATGTTCGACCGCATCGTCGCCGAGAACGGTGCGCTGCTCTACGACCCGGCAACGCAGCACACGCGCATGCTCTCGCCCGCGCCGCCCGATGCATTCCTGACCGCACTGCAAGCCAGGGGCGTTCCCTTCACGCTGGGGCGATCCATCGTGGCCACCGTAGAACCGCACGAGCACGCAGTGCTTGCCGCGATCCGCGATCTCGGCCTGGAGTGGCACGTCATCTTCAACAAGGGTTCAGTGATGGCGCTGCCGGCCAACATCACCAAGGCGACCGGCTTGCTGCCGGCGCTCGAAGAACTCGGCATCGATGCCGCGCAAACAGTGGGCGTAGGCGATGCCGAGAACGACCATGCTTTCCTGCGTCTATGCGGCCTTTCCGCTGCCGTCGCCAACGCCTTACCGTCGCTCAAGCAAAACGTCGACATCGTCACGCAGGGCGCGCGCGGTCAGGGCGTCGCCGAACTGATCGAACATCTGCTCGCTGACGATCTGCAATACCTCACGCCGAACGCGGCCTTGCACATCGACGCGCACTATTGATGTTGAGGTACTTTCAGGGACTTCTCACGCGGTAGGGTTCGGCCCTTCGCCGGGCGCGCTGCCCGTTCCCGCTTTGCTATCGCCCTCATCGAGTTCGACGCCTGTACGGCTCTTGCCGCTTTCCATCTCAGCCAGATCCGCATTGCCCGGCAGGTTCTCCGACGCGATATCGGTGCGCTCATCGTGCACCTTGCGATGCGGGGGTTTGAGAATGGTGACCATGGCGGCGGCTCCTTGATGAATTACCGAATAGTGCCAGCAAGGCGCACGCCTGCAAAATGCCGACATCGAATTCAAACGTCATGCTCATAAAGCGTTGCGGTCCACGACGGGTGGGTCTTACGCCGCAGGCACGCTGCATGCTAAGTCTGCTCCACAACATTCAAAAAGGAGCAGACCATGGCCACACTTTCACGCGACGCGCTGGCAGAGAACGTTATGCCGGACGGCGACATCAATTCGATTGGCATATCGTGGGCCGCCATTTTCGCAGGAGCGGCCGGTGCTGCGGCGCTCTCGCTAATCCTGGTAATTCTCGGTTTCGGGCTAGGCCTGTCGGCGGTGTCACCGTGGTCGAATTCTGGCGCCAACGCGACCACGCTTGGCATTTCAAGCATCGTGTGGCTGGCTTTTACGCAACTGGCGGCATCCGCCGTCGGGGGTTATCTGGCCGGTCGCCTGCGTGGGCGCTGGACAAATGTACATGCCGATGAAGTTTATTTTCGCGACACCGCGCATGGCTTCCTTGCCTGGGCGATTGCTTCGCTGGTCACGGCAATCTTTCTGTCCACTGCCTTGACTGCGGCCGTGGGCGGCGCCCTGCATGCAGGGGCCGCAACCGTCCAGGGTGCCGCCCAGATGGCTGCGGTCAGCACGATTACACGCAACACAGCGGCCGGTGGCGACGCCGTCGGCTACTACGTCGATACGCTGTTCCGCTCCGATAAACCGCTTGCTGCACAGATGGACCCGGCAAGCCGTGCGGAAGCGGCGAGGATACTGGTCAATGACATGCGCCAGGATAACCTGCCAGCGGAAGATCGACAGTACGTCGGTAAATTGATCGCACGGCAAACCGGCCTCGATCAGGCCAGCGCCGAGAAGCGCGTCAGCGATACCTACACGCGCGTCAGTGCGGCCATCAACGCGGCCGAAGCGCATGCCACGAGCGCGGCGAACAAGGCACGCAAGGCGGCCGCTTATTCGGCGCTATGGATGTTCGTGGCGTTGCTGGCAGGGGCCTTCGTCGCCAGCCTCAGCGCGCTCTTTGGCGGCAAGCTGCGTGACGAGTTGCGCTGAAGGTCAGCCGCATTTTTTAATGACATTAGCATCAACCTGTCTTGTTTCCATTGAAGGAGTATTGCCATGCGCTCGATCCTCTTATTGATTCTTGGTGTGCCGCTTCCTGTGGTGATCCTCATTGCCTTGCTAACGCACTGAGGACATCCGCTGCGAGCGGCAATTCACGCTATCGCTGCGTCAGCGGACGACGGCAAGAAATTGAACACACAATGTTCGTTGCCGAACAGCGACAAGACGGTCTTATCGGCAAAGTACAACGATTCAAAAAAGATGCGGCACGTTGAATCAGCCGCCATTCACTATCGAGGCGATGAGAGCCATGGCGAGTGCTGCACCAAAAGATACGGGAGATTATTTTTTTGACAACGCGGCACTGATCAAGCCATGGCCGACAAGCGCGATCAGTACGCCACACGGCCCGCCGCCGGAAATCGAGAGGCTCTCTGCGACAAACAAAAGTGGCGGCAACAATGCCTTTGCCATCAACACCGAGGCGCACATGGCAAGGGTGGAGGAAGTATCCCGCCACATTCGTCGTCGTCGCTTGCAAGCCCTGGCGCGCAGCGTGGCGATTTTTTTCCTGCAAGTGGTTGTCATCGCCGTCGGCATCGTCATCGGTGCCAGCCAGCGGCACATCCCACAGTCGGCGGAATCGGTGCGCCTGCACAGTCCGCAGTTCAGGCCGACGGACTTCGATCTGCGCGAACAATCCGATCCGGTGGTCGATCAGGTGCCCTTGCCATTCGTTTATACGCAAGCCGACGTCGGTCGTTCCGGCCGTCATCTGTCGTAGCCAGGAAGGTGGTCGTCACCAGCGGCGAACGCCGCTGGCGCAGCATGCCCATATGTCCGCAAGGCAGCGTCATTTCAAAGCAGCAAGCGCGTGCTAAGGTTAGCCTGCAGGATCAAACCGGGGTGGCCACATGACGACGAAGCACAAGCGCACGACGACGGTTCAGCAAGCTGTCAGGATCGATCACGAACATATCGTACTGGTGCTGCAGGGCGGTGGCGCACTGGGCGCTTACCAGGCGGGCGTGTTCGAGGAGATCGCTACCTTTCCGCGCGAACCACACTGGGTGGCAGGCGTCTCCATCGGCGCCATCAATGCCGCCCTGATCGTCGGCAATCCACCCGCCCGACGCGTCGAACGCCTGCGCGAATTCTGGGAGCTGGTTTCGTCGAAAGCGGACGGCATCGTCAATTGGTGGCCGGGCAACGACCAAATCGCACATCAGGTGAACGCAGCGATCGCGACCACCTGCGGCGTGGAAGGTTTTTACGAACCGCGCTTTCCGCCACCTTTCTTTCAACCCGACGGCACAGACGCCGCCATCAGCTTTTACGACACCTCGCAGCTGCGCGCGACGCTGGAGCGTCTGGTGGATTTCGATCTGATCAACAGCAAGAAGCTGCGCTTGTCCGTCGGCGCGGCGAATGTGCGCACAGGCAATTCCGTTTACTTCGACAACATGCACCAGAAGATCGGGCCTGAACACATCATGGCCAGTGGTGCACTGCCGCCAGCATTCCCACCTGTCATGATCGATGGCGAACCGTATTGGGACGGCGGCATCGTGTCGAATACGCCGCTGCAATACGTACTCGACCGTCACAACTCCAACAAGATTCTCATCGTACAAGTCGATCTGTTCAGCGCGCGTGGCGCGATGCCTACCAATATGGCGGGGGTCACTTCGCGCCAGAAAGATATTACTTACTCCAGCCGCACGCGTTTCAACACGGACAAACTGGCACAGATCCAGCGCAACAAGCAGACCATGCTCAAGCTGATCTCCATGCTGCCGCCGGACGAACGCAATAAGCAGGACGTGCAAGACCTGGTCGCCGCCAACAAGACGGCGCATATCGACATCGTGCACCTGATCTATCGCCAGGAACGCTACGAATTAGAATCGAAAGATTATGAATTTTCGCGTGAATCGGTGATCAGACACTGGCTGTCCGGACAACGCGATATGAGCAACACCATCGATCATCCGGACCTGCTCAACAAATCCAGCGTCGACGATGGTGTCACCGTGTACGACCTGGCCCACGATCATGTGCAACCCGGAGAACTTGCCAAATGAATATTGCCGACGTTAAGGCCAACGCCTTTGCGATGCCGTTGACAAGCCCGGCATTTCCTCCTGGGCCGTACCGCTTCATCAATCGCGAATACCTGATCATCACTTACGAGACCGATCTCGATGCCTTGCGAGCTGTCGTCCCCGAGCCCTTGCAAGTCACCGAACCGCATGTGAAGTACGAATTCATACGTATGCCCGACTCCACCGGTTTCGGCGACTACACAGAATCCGGCCAGGTCATTCCTGTCAGCTTCGAAGGCATCAAGGGCAATTACGTGCACGCAATGTACCTCGACGACCACCCGCCGATTGCCGGCGGGCGCGAATTGTGGGGCTTTCCCAAAAAACTCGCGCAACCCTGTCTGCGCGTGGATGTCGACACACTGATCGGCACGCTCGACTACCGCTCGATACGCGTCGCCACGGCAACCATGGGTTTTAAGCATCGCCACGTCGACAATGACACTGTCCTTGCCGCGCTGGCGCAGCCGAACTTCCTGCTCAAAATCATTCCGCATGTGGACGGCAGCCCGCGCATCTGCGAGCTGGTGCGCTACTTCACCACGGACATTACCCTCAAAGGCGCATGGACTGGGCCGGCCGCGCTCGATCTTTTCCCGCATGCGCTGGCGCCGGTTGCCGGTCTGCCAGTGCGCAAGGTCGTCTCGGCCCTGCATTTCATTACCGACCAGACGCTGGCGCTGGGTGAGGTGGTCTACGATTATCTTGCCTAGAGAAGCACTGAATAAGTTCAGATTCAAAAATATTTTCACTACCAAGGTCCACAAAGAAAAATCTCGATACCAAAGCACTTTTTCTTGGTGAATCTTGGTGTTCTTGGTGGTGAAGGGTTTTAATGTCTTGGCTTGATCAGTGGCCCCCTGCAAACAACACGCGCTACTTACCGTCATTGCCGCGAAGGCGGGAATGACGAGCAAATATCATGAATCGCCGGGTCCACGCCCATCAACCCTGAAGGAGTTAGCCATGTTGCTCAAAGACAAAGTCGCTTTCATCACCGGCTCGGCCAGCGGCATCGGCCGCGAAATCGCTGTCGTGTTCGCGCGCGAAGGTGCCAAGGTCGTCATTGCCGACCTGAACAAGGAAGCAGCCGATGCAACCGCCGCCGAGATCGCCAAGAGTGGCGCCAGCGCCATCGGCGTGTCTGTCGACGTCACCAGCGAAGAACAGGTGAATGCCGGTGTGCAGGCGGCTGTGGATGCGTTTGGCGGCATCGACATTCTGATCAGCAATGCCGGCATACAGATCGTGCATCCGATCCAGGACTTCCCGTTTTCCGACTGGAAGAAGATGCTCGCCATCCACCTCGATGGCGCCTTCCTCACCACGCAGGCCTGCATCAAGCACATGTACGCGTCGGGTCGCGGCGGCTCCATCATCTATATGGGCTCGGTACACTCAAAAGAAGCATCGATGCTCAAGTCCGCTTACGTCACCGCCAAGCATGGCCTGATCGGTCTGGCCAAAGTTATCGCCAAGGAAGGCGCGGCGCACAACGTGCGTGCCAATGTCATATGCCCCGGCTTCGTGCGCACACCCCTGGTCGACAAGCAAATTCCCCAGCAGGCAAAAGAGCTTGGCATCAGCGAAGCGCAGGTCATCAAGGACGTGATGCTGAAAGAAACCGTTGACGGCGAATTCACCACGACGGACGATGTCGCCCAGGTCGCGCTGATGTTCGCTTCCTTCCCGAGCAATGCGCTGACCGGCCAGTCTCTGGTAGTCAGCCATGGTTGGTTCATGCAGTAAAACCGAGCGCAATGCCGCGATGGATTTACTATCGCGGCAACAAACATTGCAGTCGCATTCTGTTTGCCAGTTTGGTAGCCTGCGAAGTCCAGACAACGCAATCGCGTTGAGTAGGTGTTTCCCCGCCGCGCTCCCGGCTCGAGCGCGTTTTTGCCAGGGACTTTCTTGTCTGATCGCATATGAGCGACGTCGATAATTTACCTCCGGCCACAGAAGAACAAGCCATGCCCGCGCAACGGCTGGCCTTTCCTGTCGTGGGCATCGGCGCTTCCGCCGGCGGCTTGCAGGCACTCTCAGAGTTGCTGCGTCACATGCCGGCCGATAGCGGCATGGCCTTCGTCGTGATCATGCACCTGTCGCCGGAGCATGAGAGCAAGCTGGACGAGATTCTGCAAAAGCTCACCGCGATGCCAGTGCAGCAAGTGCTCGAGCCGGTGCATATCGAGCCCAACCACATCTACGTCATTTCGCCGAATCGGCACCTGTCGATGGAAGACGGCATGCTCATGCTTGCGCCGCTCAATCGGCCGCGCGAGCGACATATTGCGATTGACCTGTTTTTCCGTACTTTGGCAGAGACGCGCCAGGAGCGCGCGATCTGCATCGTACTTTCAGGCACCGGCTCGGACGGTGCTGTCGGACTCATGCGTATCAAGGAGCACGGCGGTGTGGCCATCGCCCAGAGCCTTGACGAGGCGCAATACGATGGCATGCCGAGAAGTGCGATCGCCACCGGCGGCATCGACTTCACGCTTCCCGTCGTGGAGATGCCATCAAAGCTTCTGTCGCTGTGGCAGAACGCGCGCAACATCGAACTTCCGAAGGCCGAAGACCTTGCCCTTGCGGTCAAGGCGCCCAGTTCCGAGACAAAAGGCGCTGCGGCGGAAGAAGCGTTGCATGACATCATGGTATTGCTGCGTTCGCGTACCGGCCACGACTTCCGCCACTACAAACGCGCCACTGTCTTGCGCCGCATCGAACGGCGCCTGCAGGTCAATGCACTGCCGGACCTGCCGACGTATCGCGATTTCCTGCAAACCAACCTAAGCGAGACACCGGCTTTGCTCAAGGACATGCTGATCAGCGTGACCAATTTCTTCCGCGATCGCGACGCATTCTCCGTCCTCGAAAATGACGTCATTCCGCATATCTTTGCGAATCGCGCTGCCGAGGAACAGGTGCGCGTGTGGGTGGCGGGCTGCGCCACCGGCGAGGAAGCTTATTCCATTAGCATGTTGTTGTGGGAAGCACGCGCACGCCTGCAGGAAGCGCCGGACATGCAGGTCTTCGCCACGGACATCGACGCCCACGCCATCTCCGTAGGCCGCACCGCCTCGTATCCCGAATCCATCGTCGCCGACGTTTCGTCCGAGCGCCTTGGCGAATTCTTTACCAAAGAGCCGCTGCGTTATCGCGTGCGCAAGAGCGTGCGCGAAAAGGTGCTGTTCGCTGCCCACAATATCCTGCGCGACCCGCCCTTCTCCAGACTCGATCTGGTCTGCTGTCGCAACCTGATGATCTACCTCGACCGCGCGGTGCAGACCGATGTACTCGAGATGCTGCATTTCGCGCTACGGCCAGGTGGCTACCTGTTTCTTGGCACGTCGGAATCGACCGACGCGGCCGGCCAATACTTCAGCGTGGTCGACAAGAAGAATCGCATCTATCGCGCCAACCCAGTGACACGCTCTGCGCGGTACGTGCCGACATTGCCGCTTGGCGCGCTTGATACGTCTGTTCAGCTGGCACAAACCTCTATCCCCGAAAGGCGTTACGTGCCATTTGCCGAACTGCATCAGAAATTGCTGGAGCAATATGCACCGCCCAGCGTGCTGGTCGGCCACGATCACGAAATCGTGCACCTCACGGGTCGCGCCGGCGAGTTTCTCAGACATGCCGGCGGCATACCTTCGCACAACCTGCTGGCACTGATTCACCCGGACTTGCGACTCGAGTTGCGCACCGCCATGTTCCAAGCGTCGCAGACCGGCAAGAGCGTCGAGGCGCGACGTGTGCAACTGCATCGCGACGGTCGGGTCTTCTACGTGAATATGACGGCACGGCCGGTGCACGACAGCAACACCGGCACCGACTTCATCCTCGTCGTCTTCAACGAAGTCGAAGACACCACGGGCGGACATGTCGCCGAGGGAGATGCCGACGGCTCAGGTTTTCTCGTCGAACAACTCGAAGAGGAATTGCACGGCGTCAAGCAGCAGCTGCAACTGACCATCGAACAAGCTGAAACATCCAACGAGGAACTCAAGGCCTCCAACGAAGAACTGCAGGCGATCAACGAGGAACTGCGCTCGGCCACTGAAGAACTCGAGACCAGCCGCGAAGAACTGCAGTCCATCAACGAAGAACTCATCACCGTCAATCACGAGCTCAAGGTCAAGGTCGAAGAGACCAGCAAGATCAATGATGATCTGCAGAACCTGATCGCCTCGACGGACATTGCCACCGTCTTCATCGACAGCGGCATGCGCATCAAGCGTTACACGCCGCGCGCCACCGACATCTTCAGCATCATTCCGTCCGACATCGGCCGTTCGCTGCTCGACATCACGCATCGCCTCGACTACGAGAACCTCGCTGGCGACGCCATCGATGCCTTCTGCTCGCTGCGTGCCAGCGAACGCGAAGTGCATAGCAGCGATGGCAAGTGGTACCTGGCCCGCGTCCTGCCCTATCGCACCACGGAAAACCGTATCGATGGTGCCGTACTGACCTACGTCGACATCTCGGGCCGCAGGCAGGCGGAGGAAGCGCTGCGCCAGGGCGAAGAACGCATGCGCCTGGTCGCCGAGAGCACGCGCGATTACGCCATCATCACCATGGACAATGACGGCAACATAACCGGCTGGAACGTCGGCGCGCAACGCATCTTCGGTTATACCGAGGAAGAGGCTGTCGGCCAGCCTGCAGCATTGATCTTCACGCAAGAGGATCGCGAACATGGTGCGCCAGCGCTGGAACTGAGCAAGGCGCGCAACGAAGGCCGCCCCGAAGACGAACGCTGGCACCAGCGCAAGGACGGCACGACGTTTTATTGCAGTGGCATCACCACACTTCTACAAGGCCACAAGGGTTTTGCCAAGATCGCGCGTGACCTGACGGGCAAGAAACTGCAGGAAGCAGATCGTGAAGACATGCTCAAGCAGGCAAAGGCCGCCAGCGAACTCAAGGACGATCTGCTGGCCGTCGTGTCGCACGAGCTCAAGCACCCCCTTAACCTGATCCACGTCAATGCCGAACTCCTGACGCGCATACCGCAGATACGCGAAGTACCGCATGCGGCGCGAGCGGCCGACACGATCCGCCGCACCGTACTCGGCCAGGCGCAGATCATCGACGATCTGCTCGATCTGTCGCGCGTGCGCATGGGCAAGCTCTCGCTCAGTCGCGCGGGGGTGCCGTGGGCCGTGATCGTCGACGACATCGTTAGCGCCATGCGTGGCGAATCCGACGCGAAGAATGTCTCGATCACCGTTAACGTCGATGACAACAACATGGTCTTCGTGGACCCGACGCGACTCGAACAGATCGTCTGGAACTTGTTGAGCAATGCCATCAAGTTCAGCGGCAGTGGCGACTCGATCACCGTCACGCTGTCGCGCGATGCCAACTTCGGCAAGCTCGAAGTGAAAGACACCGGCCAGGGTATTGCACCGGATTTCATCGACAAGGTATTCGACATGTTTCGCCAGGCAGGCGGCCGCGCAACGACGCGCAAGGAAGGCGGCCTTGGCATCGGTTGTGCACTCGTGCAACAGCTCGCCGAAGCACATGGCGGGCGCGTCGCGGTTAAATCCGATGGGCTTGGCCACGGCGCGACCTTTTCCGTGTGGCTGCCGATTTTCCTCGGTTCGCAGGAGGTCGCAGAATGGGCGCCGCGCGGCGGTGGGCTGGCGGGTCAGCAGGTTCTGCTGGTCGACGACACGCTTGAAACGCTCGAATCTTTCAGCGACCTGCTCAAGCTCGATGGCAGCATCGTCACGGCGGCACCAAGCGCCAAGAAAGCGCTTGCCATCGCCGCCAAGAAAAAGTTCGATCTGATCATTTCCGATATCGCCATGCCGGATATGGATGGTCATGAACTGATACGCAAGTTACGCAAAATGAATAACACGCGCGACGTACCGGCCATCGCCCTGACCGGCTTCGGCCGCCCCAACGACGCACAACTGGCGCTGGATGCGGGTTTCGACGCGCACATCGGCAAACCCGTTTCGCTGGAGAAACTCACGCAGACGGTGGAGCGCGTGTTGGCAACGAAGCGGGCCGGTTCGGGCAAGTAGCCACGTAACACCATGGCTGCGCCGCGCGGGTTGGGGGTCGGGAGCCTCGCACCGCTAAACCTTAGAAGCTGCTCACGATCTTCCATCTGTCATTCCGGCGAAGGCCGGAATCCAGTACGGTGCCTCCGAGCCTGGATCCCGGCCTTCGCCGGGATGACGGTCTTTGGGGCAATCACTTTCGGCCTGCGGGCGACTCACCACAGAGGCACAGAGACACAGAGGGCCACGGAGGCTCCGCCTTCCTCTGTGGCCCTCTGCGATTCTCTGTGCCTCTGTGGTGAAAGCTTTTGCTTTTCAAAGGAACAGCTTCCTAGGCGCACAGTCACAGGATTCAACCAACACGCTCCTCCGCCTCGAACCGTGCCCGCCAGATATGCCGGACGGCTTGCGCCAGGGAAAGAATCAGCGGGCCGAGCACAATGCCTGTCGGCCCGAAGGTGGCCACGCCACCGACTACCGCGATGAACACTGGCACGGGATGCATGTCGAGCCGGCCCTTGACCAGCATCGGGTAGAGCACATTGTCGATGACGCCGAGCGCGACGGCACCGCACGCGCCTATGACAATGGCGTTCTTCCAATCGCCTTGTAGCAGCAGGTAGACGGTTGCGCACACCCACACCGACGAGGTGCCGATCACCGGCACAAGTGCCAGCACGGCCATGACGCCGCCCCACATCAGCGGCGAAGGCAGACCGGTCGCCCAGAAGGCAAGACCGACGGCCAAACCTTGGCCCAGCGACACGAGCAGGCTGCCCAGCGCGACGGCATACAGCGTGTCGCGCACGCGACGAAACACGCCATTGCTTTCGGTGCGGCTCAGCGGCAGGACACCGGCCACCCAGTCGAGCAGCACGCGCGCGTCGCGCAGAAAGAAAAACAACATGTAGAAAGCAACCAACCACTCGATCACCGCGTACACCGAGCCGAGCATCAGACCGGATAAAAAGTGCACGCCGGTCTGCACCGCATTGCCGATTTGGTTGCGAATGTCGACGCGCACCTGCAGCCATTCAGCGGCCTTGCCCAACCAGGGATTGCGATTGATCGCCAGGATCCAGTTCTGGAAGGCTTGGCCGGATTGCACATCGCGTGCGTTCTGCGAAACCTCGACGGCAATCTCGGTGCCGGCAAGTGCCAGCGGCAACACCAGCGCCACGATGACCACCACCATCGTCGCCAAGGCGGCGGGCGCGGGGTAAGGCACGCGCTGGCCGATCCAGTGATGCACCGGCTGCATCAGCACAGCAAGCAGCAAGGCCCAGATCATCGGTGCAACGAAAGGCAGGCCCAGCATCACGCACAAGCTGACCAGGGCAATGCTCATCGACAACAGGGCCAGCACGCCGTAATGCTGCGCGCTCGACATCCTGCGCCAAAGCGCTTGCAGTTCATGGCGTGCCGCGTTGTCGGTCATCGAAGCGATCTCAGGTGATGAGGCGTGCCGGCAGATCAGCAATCGTCATGCCGCATGCCGGGCAACTGCCCGCGATGCATACGTTCCGCTATGCTCATGCGTGCAAAAATGAAATAGGAATGAATCACCATGACAATCGCCATGACAAAAATTGCGGCGGAAATAATCGGCATCGATCACATCTACATCGCGGTGACAGATCTATCGCGATCCGAAGCGTTCTACGACACGCTCATGACGACGCTCGGTTTCCGCAAAAACAGTTTCGTCCTCAATGGCGATATGCATATCCAGTATTTCAACCGCCACTTCGGCTACGTGCTTCGCCCGGCAAAATCCGCCACGGTGCGCAAGCCTTCAAGCGACGCCTGCGCGCCGGGCATGCATCATTTGTGTCTGCGTGTCGACACGATCGGCGACCTCGTGGCATGCGCCGCTGCGTTGCGTGAAGCGGGCATCGCAGCCACAGAGCCGAAGCACCATCCCGAATACGCGCCCGATTACTGGGCGATCTTCTTCAGCGACCCGGACGGCACGCGGCTGGAAATCACCAACTATCGCCAGGAGCGGCGCGAGCGACATGACAAATGGGACACGCCGTAGGGTGTCAGTGAGCGTAGCGAACTGCACCGCCCCGTGGTGAACGATGGTGGAGTTCGCGTTGCTCACTGCACCCTGCTCAGCGCAGCCTGCTCACTACGCGCCGCGCGCCTCGATCAGCGCCAACTTGCTCTCGATCTCTGCCGCAGTGCCGGGCCGCACAAGGCGCGCGAGCTCCTTGCCATCGCGCAGGAAGACCAAGGTCGGCCACAACTTCACGCTGAAGGAACGCCCCAGCCGCCGGCCCGGTCCGTCTTCTATCCTGATGTGGCGAACGCCGGCGTAGTCGGCGAAAGCTGACGCAATCAGCGGTTGCGCCGCGCGGCAATGACCACACCAGCCGGTGCCGAATTCCACCACCGCCGGCCCCTGCAAGGCATCGATGGCCTCGCGCTTTGGCTCGACCTCTTCAAACGCGGCATTCGCCGGCATATCGCCTCCTCATCCTTTGATCCTGAAGTACAGCAAACGCCATTCCGCCCCTTTGCGCGCGGGCGGGAACGTCGCTTGCTGCGCTATCCCATGTATCTGCACGGGTGTGACTAGCCACGATTGCGAAGCCCTGATGCCTGTGTCATTGCATGCAACATACTTTACGACAGCAGGAGGCCTCATCATGACGCAACGCAAAACCCAGAAATGGTCACAGACAGTCACCGAGCATAGCGACGCCCTCGATATCGAACAGGGCCTGTTCGCGCAGAAGAATCCGAAGCGGATTGCCGCCGCGCTGAAACAATCGGCCGAGCACAGTCAACGGCGCAAGAGCAGCCCGTTCCGCTCGGCGATGTCGATGCTGAATTTCTACATCAATCGTGCGGGCGAGACGCTGTCGGCAAGCCAGCGTCATCGCCTCGAAGCGGCCAAGGACGAGCTGCGCGCGCAGTTTCATCGCCCCGCGCGCAAGACGCACTGAAGGCTGCGATGGAAGAATTGAAAGCCGCAAGAGCGCGGCAAAACCACGCCGACCCGGCAGAATCTCCGCCGAAAATGCACAAATCTGTTCATTTTCAGCAAAACGCCGCGTCACCAAAAAGTAGCTTCACAGACTTGGGGAAAGCGCATTCCTGCAGCGTAGAATGCACTTTCCCGGCCACCAATCCCCCTCGTCAGACGTCGATGCAAACGCTGCAAAAAAATAATTTCTCCGGAGTCATCGATACCCCGAGCCTCACACAGTTCGTATCGGGCGTCGTCGATTATGCAATATACATGCTTTCGCCGGAAGGTTACGTCAACAGCTGGAATGCCGGTGCACAGCGTTTCAAGGGCTACACGGCGGACGAAATCATCGGCGAGCACTTCTCGCGCTTCTACACCGAGGAGGACAAGGCCTCCGGTCTGCCCGACCGCGCCCTGCTCACCGCACAAACCGAAGGCAAGTTCGAGGATGAAGGCTGGCGCGTGCGCAAGGATAGTACGCGCTTCTGGGCCAGTGTCGTCATCGATCCGATCCGCAACGATGACGGCATCCTGGTGGGCTTCGCCAAAGTCACGCGCGATATCACCGAACGCAAATTGACCGAGCAGGCGCTACATGCCAGCGAAGAGCGCTTTCGCCTGCTGGTCAAGGGCGTTACCGACTATGCCATTTACATGCTTTCGCCGGAAGGCATGGTGACGGAATGGAACACAGGTGCCGAACGCATCAAAGGCTTCACCGAGCGTGAAATCGTCGGCACACATTTTTCGCGCTTCTATACCGAAGAGGACCGTGCCAACGGCCTGCCGGCGAGGGCGCTTGAAAGAGCCCTCGCCGACGGACGCTTAGAGAGCGAGGGCTGGCGCGTTCGCAAGGACGGCACGCATTTCTGGGCGCATGTGGTGATCGACGCAATCCACAACGACATGGGCGAGCTGATCGGCTTTGCCAAGATTACGCGCGACATCACGGAGCGACGCAATGCCGCGCTTTCGCTCGAGCGCACCAAGGAAGCCCTGTTCCAGTCGCAAAAGCTTGAAGCCATGGGCAAGCTCACGGGTGGCGTCGCGCACGATTTCAACAACCTGCTCGGCGTCGTCGTCACCGGCCTGGAGCTTCTCTCTCGGGAAGTAAAAACGCCCTCGGCCACGCGGACCATCGAAAGTATGCAGCGGGCGGCCAAACGCGGTGCAAACCTGACCCAGCAGCTTCTGTCGTTCGCGCGCCAGCAACCGCTGCAACAGGAAAAATACAATCTCAATCGCGTGATCGGCAGCTTCGAAGCCGTGCTGCGTCGTGCCTGCAATGAAACGATCAGATTCGAGATCGAACTCGACCCGGATCTGCGCCCTGTGCTCGTAGACGCCACGCAATTCGAAGCGGCGCTTTTGAACCTCGTCACCAACGCGGGCGACGCCATGCCGCGTGGCGGCACCCTGATCGTGCAGACCAGGAACGTCCAGCTCGACCATCACCAGGTCGGGATGCTGCCGGCCGGGCAGTTCGTCGCGGTGACCGTCAAGGATACCGGCACGGGAATGTCCGCCGACGTGCTAGCGAAGGCTACCGAACCGTTCTTCACCACGAAGGGTCCCGGCATGGGCACAGGTCTGGGACTGAGCCAGGTTCATGGTCTCGTTCGGCAATCCGGCGGCGACATGCTGCTGGAAACGGAAGTCGGCGAGGGAACGTCGATTTCCCTGTTCTTGCCCGCACTCGTCGGCGACAACGACGCAGCCGAAACGTCTTCGACCGAAACCAACGCCGGCAACGACAAGGCACTGGTGGTCGACGACGAACCGGATGTGCTCGACATGGCGATCGAGCTTTTTACGACAATGGGATACGACGTACTATCGGCCAACAACAGCGAAGATGCCCTGGAGATATTGCTGCGAACGCCGAATGTCGACGTGCTGTTCGCCGATGTGCTGATGCCGGGCATGGACGGCATTGCACTGGGCCATCGTGCACGCGAACTCGTTCCCGGCATCAAGATCCTCCTGGCTTCCGGCTACCCGGCGCCGGCCGTGCATGCCACGGATTCGCCGCTTGCCGCATTCAACTTCATCAACAAGCCCTATCGCCTGGCTGAAATAATGAAAATGCTGCGCAAGGCCGACTAGGGCGCATTCGCAGTAGTCGGACGGTCCCGCTCCAGCCACGCCAGCCATTCGTGCCCCAGGCACACGAGTTGCGCCTGACTGATCAGAGTCCTTTGCACTACCGGACTCACGTCGATCATTCAAAGGAGAGAATCATGCGGAATATGATCGCGCACAGCGTCATCGCGATTGCCTGCTGCGCTGCCACTGCGAGCTGGGCGCAAACCAGTAGCGGTGGCAACGCTGGCGGCAGCATTTCACCGATACGCATTTATGGCACTGGCGCCAAAGAGGCTAACTCCAGCGCGCAGACTTCCAGTGACACTACAACCCCTACCGGTACGGTTTCGTCCAGCGCAAGCACCAGCGATGCATCGAATTCGTCCAGCAGCTCGCTCGATACCAGCCTCCCTACTGCGCGTCGTCGGCCGCCGATCAGCAGCCCCGTGCCCACACAGCCCGGCACGATGGCCCCAATGACCTCGCCTACCGCCTCACCAATCGCCCCTCCAGCCGGCGCGGCAGGTAGCATGACTCAACGGGGCAAACGCTGATTCCCGTTTGTCATGTCCGGCCACGTCCTGTATTCGATAGCACGCATTTGTCCCACCCCATGTGCGGTGGCGTACAGAAGAAAGTTGTCCTATACGGGATGATACGTAACGCCCGCCCCTGCTTCTTGCGGAGACCTCCCCCGGCACATCGCCGACCGCTCGCAAACAGATTGCCAATCGCTGACCTCGTCAGCGCACTCCTCGCAATCAATTCGAGCATATGAAAAAGGAAACCATCATGAATATGACAAACGCTTTCAAGAACTCATTCCGTAACGTCCTCACCGTCGCAGCACTAAGCACCGCGCTGGGGCTCAGCCTTAACCCGGCGTTCGCTGCAGATGCAACCGCACAGCCGCCCAGCGACGGTGTGGCATCCACACTGAAGGACGCCGCCATCACCACCAAGGTGAAAGCGAAGCTGATCGCCGACGGCGGTCTGAAGAAATCCGACATCCACGTCAGCACCTTCAACGGCGTTGTCGCCCTGAGTGGTACGGCAACGACAGCGGCAGCGAAATCGCTTGCCGAGTCTGACGTGAAGAACGTCGACGATGTGAAGGGCGTCGATGCCTCTGCGCTCGTCGTCTCCGGCAAGTAAGCCTTCAAGCTTATTCACTGCCGCATTAAGCCCTAAGCGGCATCCGCAGCAGCGCGACGTGCGCTGCTGCGGCAAGCAATACTGACATCGGAGATATCCATGAATTGGAAAATAAAATATTCACTTGGCATTGCGGCGCTGATGCTTAGCGCACAAGCAATGTCCCAGGTGACGTTCTACGAGGGCGTGGGCTTTCGTGGACACGCATTCACTGCGGACGGGACGGTCGCAAACTTCGTGCGCGCCGGCTTCAATGACCGCGCATCGTCGGTCGTGGTCGACAACGGCAACTGGCAGGTCTGCGAAGACGTGGGCTTCCAGGGCAGGTGCGTCGTGCTGCGTCCGGGCAGTTACGAATCGCTCGACCGAATGGGCATGAACAAGCGCATCTCATCGGTGCGGCCGATCAGCCGTAACGTGCGCAGGGGTTACGACACGCCAGAGCCTGTCGCGCAGCCCAACTACGAATATCGCCGTCGTCCACAGGAGCGTGTCTATGACGTTGCCATCACTTCGGTGCATGCCGTCGTGGGGCCGCCAAGCCAGCGCTGCTGGGTGGACCGCGAGCAAGTATCGGCGCCGCGCAACAATGCGAACGTGGGTGGCGCGATCATCGGTGCAATTGTCGGTGGCGTACTCGGACACCAAGTTGGCGGCGGCTCGGGCAAGGACATCGCCACGGCAGGCGGCGCAGTAGCCGGCGCAGCGATTGGCGCCAACGTGGGCCGTAATGACAACGACAACTACGGCAGCCGTGATGTACGCCGCTGCGAAAACGTAGCAAGCACCACCCCGGAATATTGGGACGTGACCTACGACTTCCGCGGCAGGGAGCATCGCATACAGATGAGCGCCCCACCGGGACCGACCATCATCGTAAATGAAGACGGCGAGCCACGGCAGTAACTTCCGTGCCGCTGTAATCGGTGCATGCGGCTGACGTATGCAATGGCCATATCATCCCCTCAAGCCAACGCTGCCTTTGCATCGCTCCAGTAAAAAACCTCGCCACGGCGAGGTTTTTTCCGTCATTCCCGCCAGGTTCACATACGGCGAAGCCGCGCGACGCTCCCCTCGCCCGCTTGTGGGGCGCAGCAAGGGTTTCGGGTTGCATGCAACCCGCTTGCGCAGCCGGTCGGCAATGCAATGCCGACCGTGGGGCGCGGAGCGGGGGCTGGGGGAGAGGGAAATAGCGGGAATCCACTTCTACGTGATGTTCTTTCGTGCCACCAAGTGGATTTCCGCTTTCGCGGGAATGACGAATTTGAATACGGCCTTGCTTGCCTAGCGGTACTGCGTCGCGAGATCGTCTTCCAGTTCACCGAAGCCGATGCCGGGTGATTCGAGCCGCGATTGGGCACCGAGCTGGCAAGCAGGCACGCAGTCGTTGCAGCTCATACCACTGGCATAACAGGGTTCGGCATCGAAACGGTCACGCCAGTGCTCATCGACGATGGTCGAGCCAAAGTTTACAAGCCTTGCAAGGGTCACGAGCCGTCCGTACAGCTCGCCACACGCTCGAGCAGCAGCTCGCGCTCGCGCGCATTGCGCGTGAGTTCTGCCGCGCGCTTGAACGCTTCGCGGGCTTCGTCGATGCGCCCCAGCCTGTAGAGGAAATCGCCACGCACGCTCGGCAACAAGTGATAGTTCTTCAGCGCGGGCTCATCGATCAGCGCGTCGACAATCTCAAGGCCCGCAGCGGGCCCATAAGCCATCGACACAGCCACCGCACGGTTGAGTTCGACAACCGGCGAGGGCGTCAGCTCAGCCAGCACGTCATAGATCGCCGCGATGCGCACCCAGTCCGTCTCCACCGCCGTGCGCGCACGCGCGTGGCAGGCCGCGATGGCTGCCTGCAAAGTGTATGGGCCGTTGTGCATGCCGTGCGCGTGGCTCAGATTGCCGGCACGCTCCAGCGCAGCGAGACCACGACCAATGAGCAGCTGATCCCAGCGCGCGCGGTTCTGCTCCAGCAACAGGATCGGTTCGCCGTTCGGGCTGGTGCGCGCACGCGTGCGCGAGGCCTGTATTTCCATCAGCGCGACGAGGCCGTGGACTTCCGGCTCCAGTGGCATCAGCTCAGCCAGAATACGACCAAGGCGCAGCGCTTCCTCGCAGAGCATGGGACGCATCCAGTCCTGTCCCGCCGTGGCCGCATAGCCCTCGTTGAAGATGAGGTAGAGCACCGCCAGCACCGATGATAAGCGCTCGCCAAGCGCATCGCCACGTGGCACTTCGAAGGGCACGTGTGCCTCCGTCAAGCTGCGCTTGGCGCGCACGATGCGTTGCGCGACCGTCGCTTCCGGCACAAGGAAGGCGCGCGCGATCTCGTCGGTGGTGAGGCCGCCGAGCAGGCGCAGCGTCAAGGCCACGCGCGCCTCGGACGAGAGCACCGGGTGACATGAGGTGAAGATCAGCCGCAGCAGGTTGTCGCTCACCTCAGCCTCGGATTCTACCTCCACCTCCGCCACGCCCGATTGCACGCGTCGCCCGGCATCGATGGCCTCGTCGACCGCTGCGGCGAACTCCTCCGTCGCGATCTCGTGCTGCAGCTCGATCTCCGGCCCAAGCTCCTGGTGCTTGCGTTCCAGCATCTGGCTGCGGCGCAACCAGTCGAGGGCGCGGCGCTTGGCGGCGGCCATCAACCAGGCTGCGGGATTTTCGGGCACACCCCTCCCCGGCCAACGCTCCAGCGCAATGACAAGTGCATCCTGAGCCAGCTCTTCGGCGAGGCCGACATCGCGCAGCATGCGTGCCAGACTACCGATGATCTTCGCCGACTCGATGCGCCAGACCGCTTCGATGGCTCGGTGCGTTGAGGATGCGCTCATGACTCCGCTCAGGCTTCGCGTGGAACGTGACCGGACCTCAGCCCAACGGGCGGATATCGAACTCGATATCGCCTATGGCTTCGGCATAACGATCGGCCCACGGCAGCATGTCCTGCATCGCGGGCACATCGAGAATGACGAACCCTGCGATCAGCTCCTTCGACTCGGTGAATGGCCCATCCGTCATCGTCCTCTTGCCATCGGCATATTTGAAGCGCACGCCCTGCGAGCTTGGTGCGAGCCCCTCGGCAGACAGCAGCACACCCGCTTGTGCCATCTCGCCCATCAGGTTGCCCATGGCGGCCATGACCTCGGGCGTCGGTGGTGCGCCTGCTTCGGACTTGCTGTCTGCCTTGTGCATGGCCATGTAGCGCGTCGTCTTCAGGCCTTCCGGCTTGCTGCCGATACCGATATCCCAAGCCTCCGCCAGCGGGCGGATATCCACCTCCACATCGCCGAGGATTTCGCCGAAGCGCTTCGTCCAGGCGATTGCATCGTCGATGGACTCGACCTGGAAGATACCGAAGCCACCGGGCAACTCATTGCCGGGCGTGAAAGGCCCCTTCGTGACGCGCATAGTGCCGCCGGTAAAATTCAGGCGCACGCCCAGCGAGCTGGCGCGCAGCCCCCCGCCGTCAACCAGTATCCCTGTCTTCGCAATATCACCCATCATCGCGCCAACGCGGCCGATGAGTTCGGGGCTGGGTATGACGCCGGCTTCACAAAGGGCATCTGTTCTGTGCATCAAGATATATTTCATTTCCATTTCTCCAGATTCGTTTGATATGCATTCAAGATTCAATTTTCAATCGCCGATCTTGCGTGCGTCACTTCTCGCTGATCGCCTTGAGATTCGCCAGACCCTTTTCAAAATCGCGACCGATCAGCGCGTCCATATCGAAAAAGAGGCACATCACTTTTGATACATAAGGCATCGGGCCGGACATGCTCCATGTCACACGCGTCATGTCACCCTGCGGCTGCAGGCTGAACTCGGCAGTGTTATGCGCCTCGAACGGGCGGAGGAAGTGCAGGCTCATGACGATCCGCGAGGGCGATGTCGAATCGGTGATCTCCATGCGCCCCGCACCGACATTTTTATTGCCACTCCATTCATACACAGCGCCCTTGCCACTCGGCGCGCCGCTGAAGGAGCGCTGCATGGCCGGGTCGAGCTTCTCGTACGGCGACCATGCCAACCAGCTGTGATAGTCGTTGAGCGCGGCAAATATTTTCTCCGGCGGCGCCTTGATGCTCGCGGTGCGCTCTATGCGGAATGCATCGGGCTCCGTCATCGCGAAGACGAGCACACCGACCACCACGACCGCAAGGACAGCCGCAACCCGAATGATGATTTTCTTGATCATGTCGTTCTCCCGCGCTGTAAGGTTCAGGCCTGCCCGGTCTTGTATTGCCCGGCCTGTATCTCGGTGAAACCGGCAGCCGCTTCCTGCACATCAGCGGGAAAGTCGGACATCTCCTGCACTTGCCGCACCTCGATGATCTCATTGTCGCCACCGGGGCAGCGCGAAGCCCACTCGATCGCCTCCTCGCGCGACTTCACCTGGATCATCCAGTAGCCACCCAACACTTCCTTCGCCTCGGCAAACGGACCATCCGTGACCTTCGCCTTGCCACCCGCAAACGACACGCGCGCACCCGTTGAAGGTGGATGCAGGCCGTCCAGCGCCAGCAGCACGCCCGCTTTCTGCAGGGACTCGTTGTATTTCATCATCGCCTCGACGGCCTTGGCATCCGGCATCGTGCCCGGCGCAGCGGTCTCGTAGCCCTTGGGAATCATCAGCATCATGAATCGCATTTCAGTTCTCCTTGAAGTTTGTCGGGAGCCGGATCTGCGGCCGGAATAGCCACAATTTGATCCCTCTCCATCCCTACGACGAACGACATTCACGAGATCGACACGGCCAGACAAAAAATTTCAAAATTTTTTTGGCTCTGTTGTGGGGGCGATGGCACCATCGACACTCTGCCAACCGGCACCGCACCAATCATCGCGCAATCGCCCCGCAGCAGACAGCCCCGCATCGAGATTCCCTGTGGACGCTTCGAGCGACACATTGCACTGCCACAGCATGTGCTGGAACCGATGACGCCTGAAATGACGAATGTATGTCTTGTTCTGACGTTCAATAGGCTCAAAGAAGCGCTTTGACGAGCCACGTCAATTGGGTGTTATTGGGGCAGTTTGTGGGGATTTCAGTCGTAGGGTGCAATAACCGAAGGGCATTGCACGGGATGTTTGCGGGAAAACGGGGCCAACCCATTCGGCGCAATGCCCTTCGGTTATTGCACCCATGTCCCTGCGGGACTACTCCTCAGAGCGAAGGAATTTAAGGTGTCTCTGCTTTCTTCCCAAGTGCATTGCACAAAATTTCGTGGTCCACGATATTGCTCGTGAGAACTGTTGCTCCGCCCGGACACATGGACGCGAAATAAGCGTCTCCCAACGCACGGCATCGTCCCTTGTTAAATTTTGCGGGGCCATCTTTCTGAAGTTCCTTCAATGCTTTGCGCCGCTTTTGATTCTCGTTCTTTTCAGCGAGATTGGTCGGTAGCTTGCTGGGGTGAAGTGCATCGATCATTTTTGCCAAGGAACTCTTATCTGCATGCATATATGCTGCTGCCGCGCAACGGTCAGATGATGACTTGGAGCAACCAAAACCTCCATCGCTCGGTCCACGTAGGTCCCCGGCTTCTCCATACCAGAGCTTTCCCGCGACGAAACAACTGAGTGCTTGGACCGTACGCACCCCATCACGCTTCTGTGCCCCCCGCCAAACTTGATTCGCACGAATCGCGATCCACTGCAGCATCTCTCTTTTATCTTGCGCGCCGTGCGATTCAAAAGCGGCCGTCAATGCGTCCGCCAGCACTTTTATCCTAGCCAAGAGAATCCGTCCTTCCACTGGATTACGCCCCGCCATGGCAGCTAAAGCTACTCCTGCATTCTCAGATGCATGAAGAATGTTGTGCGCTTCGCAAAAAGCTCGCACGCGACTCTCAAGCACTTCCTTAAGCGCATAGTACGGAGTCTCCGCAGGAGGATTGACTCGCACGTAGGCTTTAGCACGGCCACAATGCGGCTCAATTTTTTCGGCCAAATGAACAAGCACAGTAGTATCGAGAAAACTGCCTGGCAATTGATTACACCCTTATCATTTCTAAGTTTCGCGAACAGCCACCGGTTCATCCTGCTCATTTTGCTCGGCAATGAGAGCTGCCAATAAATCGTCTGCGGCTCGATAAGCACCTTCCCATCCGTCTGCCATTAAGTCATCAATAATGTCAGTCGCATCATCCAAGTCAATCATCGGCTCATGCAGTAATCGCTTGAGAGCAACGATCAATTGATTCAAAGCGCTTCGACTAATGTCTGCTGCGGGTGTCATCAGAGTTGCACGCCTGATAAATGACACGACTGAACCGAAATTTTCATTGAACACAGTAAGCGCATGGGCTCGGGCGGCGGCCGCTGCTATCTGCGTGAAGCGAGTTTGTATGTCGACAAGATCCGCCTGATCATGAGATTCGAGTGCGCGGACAGCATCCTCCGCGGCTTGGTTGAGCAGCGCAATTGCCTGCCCGTCTCCCGTATCGGAATCAAACAAGTGAGGGTAAAGAGCATGCGCCGACACCGATGCGCCTCCGCCAACAGACGCAGATTTTTCTGCAATATCCGTCTCATTGCTCACAACGCGCAGCCGAGAAATAGACATAGGCGGAGCAGATGACTCCGATCTCGTACTTATGATCTCCGTGCTCGGAGAAACGCTCTCAAGCTGCCCCGTCGCCGACCAAGTGGTCATATGTTGCTCCCAATTACCTTATCAAGGTCTCGACGCATTACGTGTGTGTAGCCCTTCAGCCAATCCTCGATACTCAATTTCGCTGCATCGACAGTCCCTAAAAGACCTCGGTCAAAGTCGACCACGAAACGGTTCTTCTCTTTCCTAATTTTTGGTTCGTCTACAAAGTCGGCATCCAGATCAGCTTCGAAAGTAAGACGATCTGTTTTCACCCTGACCGTCGTAAATGACTCGACTGTCTCAAACCTAAAAGTCATGTCAATGGTATTCAATTCGGAATCCATTGGTTGCTCAAACACTTTAGCTTGCGGCCAACGACCCAACTTGAGATTTTGTAGCATGGCGTTCGCCTCTCTCATCGAGGCAAATTCTTTCACATAGGTGCTGCGGGCGCTAAGCCGCAATAGTTGGTTGAGCTGTAAGTAATCTCTCCATGCCTCGAAAGCACCGCGTATATTCTTGTGCTGGTCCAGCGACTTTATTCCGGTAAGGGTGAGAGTCGATTGAGCCAACCCGGTATTGATCTGGATACCATCGCCACGCAGAATTTGCTGATTTGGCTGACCGCCTTGCAGAGATAGATTGGGCCAGATGTCGGACATCCTGCGAGCTATGCTTCCTGCGGAGTCCCAAAGCTCAAACGCATCTTTGTATTGAATCTGAAAAATCAGAGAGGACAATTTCATCGCATCTAGAATCACGCCACCACCCCCACCGAAATGACATGCGCAATTACCCTGAACCCAAGGCACGCTGCCGTCATTATCGAATTTTCGTCAAAATTCATCGAATGCGCACACCCAAGTCGAGAGAGGGCGCTCGCACACAAATAGTAACTGCCTCGCTTTTCGTTGACTATGACGAAATAGCAGAGAATGTGCACGAGGACGTGACAGTTATATCCTCAAGACCTGAATGCGCCGTGTGGATTGCCCCACAAACGGAAGCGCAGCACAGCCCCTTGAAACCCCCTCTCCCCATCGCCATCTAGTTCCTATCCCCGACAGCCACACCTCCACAAGGTCGCCCGGCGCGTCGAGTAACGCAAGGTGAAGGAATCGTGATGAAGCAATGGCCAACGCAGGAACAAACGTGGTCTCTCGACGCCGCGCGTGCGGCAGATGCTGCCTTGCAGGCGGCGGCTGCAACTTCGGGTGGGGCGCTCAAGCGCCTGCCTGAGGACACGATGATTCTGATTCCGCTGCGCGGTGCGGTGCTGTTCCCCGGCAATCTGTCGCCGGTGACAGTGGGCCGTGCCACGTCTGTGATGGCGGCGCAGGAGGCGGTGAAGCATGACCTGCCGGTGGGCTTTTTGCTCCAGCGCGATGCGGAGCAGGACAAGGTCGGGCCGAACGATCTGTACTGGGTCGGCACGTCTGGCCCCATCGTGCGTTACATCACCGGCAAGGACGGCGGCCATCATCTGGTGGTGCAGGGTCAGTCACGCTTCCAGGTGCGCGAATTCCTTGATGGCTGGCCGTTCATGGTTGGTCGCGTGGCGATGATAGCGGAGTCGAATGGCGAAGGTGCGGAGGTCGAAGCGCGCTTCGTGCAGCTCAAGGAGCAGGCACTGGAAGCGATTGCCTTGTTGCCCCACCTTTCCAGCGAAGTTGCCGATGTCATACGCAGCGTCGACTCGCCCGCGACCCTGGCCGACATGGTGGCGAACCTTATCGATGAGAAGGTCGAGGAGAAGCAGGACCTGCTCGAAACCTTCGACCTAGTGCGCCGTTTGGACAAGGTGATTGCGCTGCTGGCCTCGCGCGTCGGCGTGCTCAAGCTCACGCAGCAGTTGCGCGAGAAGACGCAGGCGACTTTCGATGAGCGCCAGCGCGAACACATCCTGCGCGAGCAGTTGCGGCAGATCCAGAAGGAGCTTGGCGAAGACGACAACACCG
>JAQGMF010000008.1 GCA_028292505.1 Rhodocyclales bacterium | reverse complement strand
ACGTTATCGGTCAGATCCTTCCACGTGCCTGACACGCCGCGCACTTCCGCCTGTCCGCCAAGCCGGCCTTCCGTGCCCACCGACCGCGCGACCCGCGTCACTTCCGCGGCGAAGGAGGAGAGCTGGTCAACCATCGTATTGACCGTGGCTTTCAGTTCGAGAATTTCACCCTTCACATCCACGGTGATTTTCTTCGACAAGTCGCCCGCAGCCACGGCCTTGGTCACGTCAGCGATGTTACGCACCTGCGACGTCAAGTTCGACGCCATCGAGTTCACCGAATCGGTCAAGTCCTTCCACGTGCCGGCCACACCCTGCACATCAGCCTGACCGCCGAGTTTCCCTTCGGTGCCGACCTCTCGCGCGACCCGCGTCACTTCCGCAGCGAAGGATCGCAACTGGTCCACCATGGTGTTGATCGTGTTTTTCAGTTCGAGAATTTCGCCCTTCACATCCACGGTGATTTTCTTCGACAAGTCACCTGCCGCGACGGCTGTCGTCACCTCGGCGATGTTCCGCACTTGCGAGGTCAAATTACCCGCCATGAAGTTCACCGACTCAGTCAGATCCTTCCAGGTACCGGCCACACCTTGCACGTCGGCCTGTCCACCCAGAATCCCTTCGGTACCGACCTCACGCGCGACACGCGTTACTTCGGCGGCGAAGCTTCGTAGCTGGTCCACCAGAGTATTCACGGTGCTCTTCAATTCCAGAATTTCACCCTTGCCATCCACGGTGATCTTCTTGGACAAGTCACCTGCAGCCACGGCCTTTGTCACGTCCGCGATGTTCCGCACCTGAGACGTCAAATTGCCAGCCATCGAGTTCACCGAGTCGGTCAGATCCTTCCATGTGCCCGACACACCTTCCACCCGCGCCTGTCCGCCCAGAATCCCTTCCGTACCCACTTCACGCGCCACGCGCGTCACTTCCGAAGCGAAGGAGCGCAACTGGTCGACCATGGTATTGATGGTGTTCTTCAGGGTCAGGAATTCACCCTTGACGTCCACTTCGATTTTCTTCGACAAGTCGCCCTTGGCCACAGCCGTCGTCACGTCGGCGATGTTCCGCACCTGGTCAGTCAAGTTACCGGCCATCGAGTTCACCGAGTCGGTCAAGTCCTTCCAGGTACCGGCCACGCCCTTCACGCGCGCTTGTCCGCCGAGCTTGCCTTCGGTGCCCACTTCACGCGCCACCCGCGTCACTTCGGCGGAGAAGTTGCCGAGCTGTTCCACCATCTTGTTAATCGTTTTGGATGTTTTCAGGAATTCGCCTTCGAGCGGGCGACCATCTACTTCTAGGGCCATCGACTTCGACAAGTCACCCTGCGCCACGGCGCCGATCACGCGCGCCACTTCAGAAGTCGGGTGCACCAGGTCGTCGATCAGCGAATTGATGTTGTCGACGGAAGCCGCCCAGAAGCCTCTTGCCCCCTGCAGCGATGCGCGCTGCTTGAGCTTGCCTTCTTTGCCCACGACCTGACTGAGGCGAGCTAGTTCTTCGGCCATCGCGGCATTCTGTTCGACCACGTCGTTGAAGACCTCGGCAACCTTGCCGAATAAGCCTGCAGCGCGGTCTGGCAATCGCGCCGAAGCGTCGCCGCGGCGCAAGGCGGTGAGGGCGGTGAGCATCAGCGACAAGGCTTCAGAATTGGCCAGAACGGACGGATCTTCTAGAACTTGCATGACAGGCTCCGATAGCGGGTGGGTAGAACAAAAATGGCAAACGGGAAGGAAAAAAGACAGCGCGCGTCGCCGACTACGCGGCGGAAAGGCGACGAACGGCCGGGAGATCGTGGCCAATGAGGCGCGCCGTGTAGGAATGACGTGCGCGGATAACGATCGGGCGAATTGACTGTCGCATACAAGCCATCTCCAGCGAATTCTTCACTTCCTGCAGAGCAAGCATTGGCGCGGGTTTGCGGCAAGCGAAGAGGTTTGGGAACGGCAGATGCTAGGAGGATGGCGAGGCGATTAAAACCGTGGGCATTGCTTGAACGCCTGAACGCCCGACTAACCAAACAGAAAGGTTCACCATGACCCCCAGCTTTGATTATTCCGACGCCAAGCATTCTTCCAGCGCTGCGAGTGCAGAGGAGCAGGAACGCGAGGCCTACCTGAATGAGGTGACGCAACGCAGCACGCAATTCGGCAGCGGCAGCTGGCAATACCAAGCGACGTTCGACTTCAACGAAGAGTAAGTCCGCACTGGATGAAACCCTTCGCAGGGAAGAAGTGAGGGCCGGTAAATTTTTCAAAACCGGGCGTATTTCCATACACTTTCTTACCTTGGGGAGGGCCTCTGCGCATGTCATAGACCCAACGCTCAAAAGCGATTCCCCCGAATGCAAAGGGTCGCCAGCGTTACGGTTCGCAAGTAGATCCCCCAGCAACTGAAGCGCTCTTTCTGGACGACCGGAGCGGGTCGCCAGATGCGTGAGTCGTGCTGAAAGCCGCGCCAGTATTGCTTCTGCCGTCGGTAGGAAATTCAGAACGATGATCGAAAGCCACGCCCGCGAAGACACCGCCGCTCGCGTCGCGCCAAATCGCATTGCATTGGTAATAGGCGTACGGTGTCTCACGGAACTTCCTGTGCAGGCTTGCAAGAGCTCTCTTGTCGACGCCGAATAGCCGGTTCGTCGCGGTGCTTTTGCAATTTGTATGCCTGCACAACAAGCCATATCAAACAGCTTCGATGTCTCCCCAGACTGCTGACTTTACGGGTAAGAACAATGTCATTTCTCTGAAGTGGAAAAGGTGCGTACTCACCCCGCCTGTGGTGCTGATACGCGTCAGCCCATACCGACCTGGGCCATCGTTTCGCGTTCCAAGTCTGCGTTCCATTCGCCATGGAAACGCTGGCGGTCTGCTTCTGTCTTCGGCTCGAAGCCGAGCAGAATGTCGCCGTTGCGCAAATGCTCTTCGTAGCGCTTGACGTGCGCTTCCGGAATGCCCCAGCCCACCAGTGCCCCGACTAGCCCACCTGTTGCTGCACCCGCGCCCGCGCCGGCGAGGCCAGCGGCAAGCGGACCGGCGACGACCAATCCGAGGCCGGGAATGACGAGCGAGGTACCGAGTGCTGCGATGGCGGCTGCAATCGCGCCGACCGTACCGCCGATCGCGCCGCCAATGCCCGCACCTTCCGAAGCCCTATTACCTAGTTCCGTTTCGACCGCATCTTTCGGGAAGTGATGTTCGCGCGTTTTTTCCGACATCAGCACGTCGATATCCCCAGCGTCATATCCGCATTCAGTCAGTGCGTCATACGCGCGCTCGGCGCTCTGGCGGTCACTGAATATGCCCGTTACCCACGATGATTCATTCATGTCTTTGCTCCTCGCGTTTGTAAAAGCTCGGCGGCTTTCTACATTCTTGTCGGCCGCAAGATTGGGGCCCGGGCGAGCGCGATGTGGGGACGATACGGGAACGTCGATTGCTCCAACAAAGGAGACCGTCGCAAGCCGTGGCGGTACTAATAATTCAGGAGATGAGCATGTTGAAACGCATTGCAACAATTGCCATTGGCATGACGATGTCGGCAAGCCTGTTTGCCGCAGCACTCAGTCACAGCGACAAGGAGTTTCTTGAGGAAGCGGCCCATGCCGGCCACACTGAAGTCGAAGCCAGCAAGCTGGCGCAGACCAAAGCTTCCAGCGCCGACGTGAAGTCCTTCGCGGACCAGATGATCAAGGACCATACCAGGGTGGGCGATGAACTGGATCAGCTCGCGGCCAGCAAGAACGTCAAGGTACCGACCGATCCATCTATCACGCAGCGCGCCAGACTGAAAATGCTGAGTGAATACACGGGCGCCAATTTCGACAAGCACTATGCAAAAGAGATTGGCGTGAGCGCACACGAAAATGCGGTGAAGCTGTTCCGCAAGGCCAGCACGGACGCAAAGGATCCGGACGTGAAGGCTTTCGCCGAGAAAACTTTGCCGGGTCTTGAACACCATCTCGAAATGGCCAAGGCATTGGCTTCGAGCACGGCTTCGGCAAAGTAAAGCGATTAATGAAGGTTCAAATCGAAGTCATTCCCGCGAAAGCGGGAATGACCGTTTACACCCAGCGCATCAACCCCATCTCAAGCGGATGCGTTAGCAGTTCATGATGCGGATAGAGGCGAATACGGTAGTCGAGCCGGCCGCACCATTCGGGTTTGAGTTGCGCGCCGTAGTGCGTTTCGCCATTGCCGATATCGCCCTGTATTACCGACAGCGGAAAGCTCTGCGAGAGGTGATCGACAGGGTCGTTGAGACCGCGCGTGAGCAATAGCTCGACGACAACATCCTGCGGCGTCAGCCCATTGAGCGTCACCGCGATATCGAGTGCGATACCTTCGCCGAAATTGATGCGCGGCTGCGGAATCTGCATCGCGCGCAGCGTCACGCCGGGCCAGGCCTTGCGCACTTTGGCTTTCCATTCGGCTACGGCGATGGCACCGCGATAGGCGTCGTCCGCATAACGATGTCCTTGCTGACAAGCCCGCACGTAAGAGCCATTGATGTATTCCTTGACCATGCGCGACGCACTGTAGGTCGGCAACAGCGACGCGATCGAATGTTTGGCCATGTCGATCCATTCCGGCGAGTGGCCCATATTATTGGTGCGATAGTACATTGGAATAATCTGGTCCTGCAGCAGCTCGTATAGCGTCTGCGCTTCCTCGTCGTCGCGGCTATCCGCCTCGACGGCTTCGGGCGTGGGCGGAATCGCCCAGCCGTTCTTGCCGTCATAGCCTTCGCCCCACCAGCCATCGAGCACCGACAGATTGAGCACACCATTCATGCCGGCTTTCATGCCGGAAGTGCCCGAAGCTTCGAGGGGATAGATCGGCGTATTCAGCCACACGTCCACGCCGCTGACCATGCGCCGCGCCAGGCGCAGGTCATAGCCTTCGACCAGCAAGACGCTGCCGAGGAATTCGGGCATATGCGAGATGGCGTGAATCGTCTTGATCAGCTCCTGTCCCGGCCGGTCTGCCGGGTGGGCTTTGCCGGCGAACAGGAACAGTACGGGGCGCTCTGGATCGCTGACCAGTTTGCGCAGACGGTCGAGATCGCGGAACAACAGCGTGGCGCGTTTGTAAGTGGCAAAACGGCGGCCGAAGCCTATCGTCAGCACGCGCGGCGAATCCGGATCGGTGAGCCTGAGCATGCGGTTCAGGTGGGACTCGCTGCCGTGATTGCGATAATGCTGTTGGGTTACGCGGTGGCGTACCAGGTGCATCATTTGCGACTTCAGATCCTGGCGCACATTCCAGAAAATATGATCCGGTATCTCGTCGATGCGCTCCCAGGTCTCGGTGTCGTGAATGCGCTGGCTCCAGCCGAAACCGAGATAGCGGTCGAACACTTCGCGCCATTGCGAGGCGAGAAAAGTGGGCACGTGAACACCGTTGGTCACGTAGGTGACAGGGTTTTCCGGTTGCGGTACGTCGGGCCAGAAATCGGCCAGTATTTCCGACGAGACGCGGCCGTGGATGCGCGACACGCCATTCTGGAAGCGTGAGGCGCGCACGGCCAGCGCCGTCATGTTGAAATCGGAACTACCGCCCATGGTGCCCAACGCGAGCAGGCGTTCGTTGTCGATGCCCAGATCGCGCACGAAGTGCTGAAAATATTGATTGATCATTTCCTGCGGAAAATGATCGTGACCTGCCGGTACCGGTGTATGCGTAGTGAATACAGTATTGGCGGCCACGGTCTCCAGTGCCGGCTCGAATGTCAGGCCTTCGGTCACCAGGGCGCGAATGCGCTCCAGCACGAGAAAGGCGGCGTGGCCCTCGTTGATGTGCCACACCGTCGGCTTGAGCCCGACGGCTGTGAGGGCGCGCACGCCACCGATGCCGAGCACGATCTCTTGCTCGATGCGTGTCGCGCGATCGCCGCCATAGAGCTGATGCGCGATGCCGCGATCGCGGTCGGTGTTGATAGGTAAGTCCGTGTCGAGCAGGAACAGGCGCACATGACCGATGCGCGCCTCCCACACCTTTACGACGATGTCATGGTCTGGCATCGGGACCTGCACCAGCAGTTCGCTGGCGTCGACGTTGAGCACCGGGTTGATCGGCAGATCCTCGAAATCGGAATCGGAATACAGCGCCTGTTGCGTGCCGTCCTTGTCGATCAGCTGGCTGAAGTAGCCTTGCCGATACAGCAGACCGACGGCCACGAAGGGCAGGCGGTTGTCGCTGGCGGCTTTGCAGTGATCGCCGGCGAGGATGCCAAGGCCGCCAGAGTAGATCGGCAGGCTGGCGTGGAAGCCGAACTCGGCGCAGAAGTAAGCGACCAGTTCGTTGTCGCCGAGGGCCGCGCCAACGCCGCGTGGCTGGGGATCGTTCTGGTAGCTATCGAAAGCCGCCAGCACGCGGTTCAGGCTGTTGAGATAGACCGGGTCGGCCGCTGCTTCGAGCAGGCGCTGCTCGTCGATGCGCTTGAGCATGGCCTTCGGGCTATGGCCTACGGCATTCCACAGCGCCGGGTGAAGACGGGCGAAGAGCGTGCGTGTTGGCCGGTCCCAGCCATACCACAAGTTGCCCGCCAACTCTTCGAGGCGGCTGAGTTTGGGCGGGATGGTCGGGCGCACTTCAAGCTGGAAGATGTGGACGTCTTTTTGCATATCGGCTTCTCTGTGGGAGCTGGATGGCGTATCGAAGGAATTGTGCTTCGCCTGCATTGCATTCCGGTGGCTTGCCGCTTGCGCCTATCAGGTCAAAGTTACTTTTCCCTGTAAAACTTTTACGAAGCGTGTGAAAAGCTGCCGGCGTACCATTCACATATGATTCACATGCAATGCCATAAGCATATGCAGTGAAAGAAGAGGAGGGAGAGAATCGGGAATCAAACAGAATTTGCAGAAGTGCGGCACGCACCTGGCGGAGAAAAGCTTCGGGCATTCTCCGCCAGCAAGAGAGTTCGTTCAGGTGGCGTGATGATGGCAAGCACTGTGGTGATGCGACGGCATCAGGCGCTCGGTCTCGCGCTTGACGACTGCGTAGCATTCGCAGACATGCGATTCGAGCGCGGCGCGATTGAGCACCGTGATACGGCCGCGGCTGCAATGTATGACGCCGAGTTTTTGCAACTTGCCAACTGCCTGCGTGACGCCGACGCGGCGTACACCTATCGTGTTGGCGATCAGCTCGTGTGTAGTGTGCACGTGGTTGCCGGGTATGCGATCCAGGCTCAGCAGTAACCAGCGGCACAGCTGTTGTTCGAGCGAATGATGGCGATTGCAGACTGCGGTTTGTGCCATCTGCGTGATGAGCGAAAGGCTGTAGCGCAGCAGCATCTGCGCGATCTCGCCGCCGCGATCGAACTCCTGCTTGAGGATGCTGCCCTTGAGGCGATAAGCCTGACCGGCGCGCTGCACGACAGAGCGGCTATTGCTCTCGCCACCCATCAGCAGCGATACACCCGCAACGCCCTCATCGCCAACCCGTGCCACTTCCGCAGATGCGCCGTCATGCGTTTCGTACATCACGGAGATGACGGCCGTGGTGGGGAAGTAGACGTTCTTCAAGGCCGTGCCTGGTTCGTAGAGCACCGTGCCGAGTGCGAAATTCATCAACTGCAGATGCGGCGCGAGACGCTCCCATACATCGTCGGGCACGAGATCGAGCAGGGCATTGTGGCGCGGTAGATGTTCCTGAAATTCGGAAAGTGGCGGAACAGGCATGAAAGCACGTTGGCTTCTGTACATGCTTGGGATGGCGGCGACCATTGACATGAGTGATTGCTCCGCAAGTAGTTAGAGTCTTGTCCGGTACGCCCGTGCTGACTGCTGGGCGAAGGTGAATCCATCACAGCAAGCCACGTGCCTAATCTGTCAGCCTTGTCTGATTTATTCTTGATGCAGCGAAGCGGTATGGGCTGGCGCGTCCGCCGTGCGCGGGCCAAAATGGTCGGGAACGATTTTTGTGTATTTGGTATGTTTGCCTGTCCCGGAGAGGGCAGGTAAGCGGTCATATTCAGGAAGAGGGTGCAGAGCATGAATACGAACGTCCAGGGGAATGCGATGGAAATAGCCGCCATCGAGGCCGTGTCCAACGGCGAAGCAGCACGCCGGCCAGCGCCCGAATTGAGACCCGGCAAGCTGCCACCGAACGCCTCGCTGGTGAATATTCCACGCCTCATCAGCGCTTATTACACGGGCCTGCCGGATGTGTCGGTCGCCACGCAGCAAGTGGCTTTTGGCACCTCGGGCCATCGCGGCTCGTCGCTCCTCAAGAGCTTCAACGAAGGACATGTTGTCGCTATCGCCCAGGCGATCTGCGACTACCGCGCACGGCAAGGTATCGACGGTCCGCTGTTCCTCGGCATCGACACGCATGCTCTGTCCGAACCCGCCTATGCCAGCACGCTGGAAGTGCTGGCTGCCAACGGTGTCGAAGTGATGATCGCGGAGAGCGACGAATACACGCCGACGCCGGTCGTCTCGCACGCCATCCTCTCCTACAACCTCGGACGTAGGGAAGGACTTGCCGATGGCATAATTATTTCGCCCTCGCACAATCCGCCCGATAACGGCGGCCTCAAATACAACCCGCCCAATGGCGGTCCGGCCGACACGGATGTCACGTCCTGGATGCAGGCGCGCGCCAACGACTTCCTGCGTAACGGCCTGCAAGGCGTCAAGCGCATCGGCTTCGATAGTGCGCTGCATGCCTCGACCACGCATCGTCACGATTATCTCGACCACTATGTCAGCGATCTCGTTCATGTCATTGACATGGATGCGATTCGTGGTGCCGACATCCGCATGGGCGTCGATCCACTCGGGGGCGCTGGCGTGCACTACTGGGGCGAAATCGCCGAGCGTTACCGTCTGAACCTTACCGTGGTCAACGAGGACGTGGACCCGACATTCCGCTTCATGACGCTGGACTGGGACGGCCGCATCCGTATGGACCCGTCCTCGCCCTCCGCCATGCAAAGTCTGATCGGCCTGAAGGACCGTTTCGACATCGCCTTCGCCTGCGACACCGATCATGATCGTCACGGCATCGTCGCCCCCAGCGTCGGTTTGCTACCGCCGAATCATTACCTTGCGGTGTGCATCGATTATCTGTTCCAGCATCGCCCTGAATGGAGCACCGACGCAGCTGTCGGCAAGACGCTGGTCAGCAGCCAGATGATCGACCGCGTGAGCGCACGCCTGGGCCGCAAGGTGCATGAGGTGCCGGTCGGTTTCAAATGGTTTGTGCAAGGCCTCACCGATGGCTCGCTCGGTTTTGTCGGCGAGGAAAGCGCTGGCGCTTCGTTCCTGCGCCGCGACGGTTCGGTGTGGACCACCGACAAGGATGGCATCGCCGCTGCCTTGCTGGCTGCCGAGATGACGGCACGCAACGGGCGCGATCCGGGCGAGCAGTATCTGCGGCTCGCCGAGGAATTCGGCGCGCCAAGTTTCGAGCGCATCGATGCCGCCGCCACGCCGCTGCAGAAAAAACTTCTCGCTGCGCTTTCGCCCGAACAGGTGTCCTCCACCGAGTTGGCCGGCGAAGCCATCGAAAGCATTCTCACGCGTGCGCCGGGCAATGGTGCAGCAATCGGTGGTCTCAAGGTCGTCACGAAAAACGGCTGGTTCGCCGCACGTCCTTCGGGAACAGAGGATATCTACAAGATCTACGCCGAAAGCTTCCTCGGTGCCGACCACCTGCAAAGCATCATCGTGCAAGCGCAGTCCATCGTCGCCGATGCACTGGCGCACGGAGCGGGCGCAACAATCGCATAGACTACGCAATTTACATATCGCCAATATCGAGAAACCAAGGATTTCTGATGATGATTTCAAATAAAGAAAAAGCCCAGACGGGTATCGCAGGACTGGACGATGTGCTGGCGGGCGGACTGCATCGCAACAGGCTCTACCTGATCGAAGGCAATCCGGGTACGGGAAAAACGACATTGGCATTGCAATTCCTGCTGGAGGGCAGGGCCCGCGGCGAGCGCGTTCTGTATTTCACGCTAGCCGAGACGGCTGAAGAATTGCGGCACAGCGCCGCGTCGCACGGCTGGTCGCTGGACGGCGTCGAGATATTCGAGGTCATTTCCGCCGATGCGCTGCTCGACGAAAGCCAGCGCCAGAGCCTGCTGTATTCGTCCGATCTTGAACTGGGTGAAACCACCAAGACGATCTTCGCCAAGGTCGATGAATTCAAGCCCTCACGCGTGGTCCTCGACAGCCTGTCGGAAATCCGCTTGCTGGCACAGAGTTCGCTGCGCTATCGCCGTCAGGTGCTGGCGATGAAGCACCGCTTCTCGCAGCAAGCCACCACCGTGCTATTGCTCGACGACATGACCAGCGAGGCGCTCGACAAGACGGTGCACAGTGTGGCGCATGGCGTCATCAAGCTCGAAGAACTGGCACCCGACTACGGCGCGGAGCGCCGGCGCATGCGTATCGTCAAATATCGCGGGCAGCGCTATCGCGGCGGCCATCACGATTTCAATATCGCCGTGGGTGGCATCGTGCTATTTCCCGCACTGGTTGCCGCTGAACATCGCACGGGCTTCGGTCGCGACAAGGTCGGCAGCGGTATCGAGGCTTTCGATGAATTGCTCGGTGGCGGCGTGGAGCGCGGCACCAGTGCGTTGGTGCTTGGGCCGGCCGGTGCGGGCAAGACTTTGCTGACGCTGTCCTTCATCGTCGCAGCCATTCAGCGTGGCGAACGCGCGGCCATTTTCGCTTTTGACGAGGACATCGGCCTGCTGACGGCGCGCGCCGGTAACATGGGCATGGACCTCGAACAATGCAAGCGAGACGGTCAGCTCATATTGCAGCAGATCGACGCCGCCGAGCACTCGCCCGGCGAGTTCGCACATCGCGTGCGCGACTGCGTCGAGAAGCACAATGTCACCACGGTGCTGATCGATAGCCTGAATGGATATCAGCTTGCCATGCCGGAAGAGCGCTATCTCGTTTTGCATATGCACGAGTTGCTCACCTACCTCAATCGCGGCGGCATCGTAACCTTCCTGACGGTCGCCCAGCATGGCCTGGTCGGCAGCGACATGCAGTCGCCGGTCGATCTGACCTATCTCTCCGACACGGTCATCCTGTTGCGCTACTTTGAAGCGATGGGGCGCGTGCGCCGCGCCATTTCGGTCATCAAGAAGCGCGATGGTTTTCACGAAAACGCGATTCGCGAGTTGCTGATTTCCAACAAGGGCGTTCAGGTCGGCGACGCGCTCGAAGCCTTCCAGGGCGTACTGCGCGGCATCCCCGAATACGTTGGTCGGGACAATGCCCTCCTGGAAACCAACGCCTGACATGCACACCGATTCGGAACGGGCGCTGATCTTCGCGCCGATGGGACGCGACGCACCGCTGGCCGCTCAAATACTCCAGGAAGCGAATATCGCTTCAAGCATTTGTCATGACCTCGGTTATTTCGTCGAAGACCTGGAACGCGGCGCGGCGTTTGCGGTGGTGGCGGAAGACGCGCTGGCCAGCGTCAACCTCAAGCCGCTCTACGAATGGATCGGTTCGCAACCGTTCTGGTCGGATTTTCCGTTTTTGGTGCTGACCGTCCGTGGCGGCGGCGTGGAGCGCAATCCTGGCGCGCAGCGCCTCACGGAGACGCTTGGCAACGCCACCTTCCTGGAGCGACCGTTCCATCCAACCACATTCGTTTCCGTTGCACGCACCGCCGCGCGCAGCCGCTTGCGTCAGTACAAGGCGCGCGACGATCAACTGGCGATTAGCGAGAGCGAAACACGTCTGCGCTTTGCACTAGAAGCGGGGCAGCTTGGTTCATGGCAACTCGATGTGGCCACTGGTTTTTTGCAGTGTTCGTCGACCTTCCGGGCAGCCTTTGGACGTACTGCGGACGAACCCTTGAGCCACGCCGAATTGCTCGCCAGCATTCATCCTGGGGACCGGGCGCGCGTCGCGGTAGAAACACGCACGGCAATCGACGACAGCGGCGATTTTCGCACGGAGTACCGCGTCATCTGGCCTGACAACAGCGTGCATCACGTCGAGGTACGTGGCCGCAAACGCGTTGCGCCGAATGGTGACATCACCCTGCTTGGCGTGGCGCTGGACATCACTGAACGTCGGCTTGCCGAAAGCGCGTTGCTGGTCAGCGAGGAACGCTATCGCACCCTGACCGAAGCCTTGCCGCAACTGGTGTGGACCTGTCTGCCCGACGGGCGCTGCAATTACCTGAGCAAGCAGTGGACCGATTTCACCGGCATGGGCCGCGAAGAGCAGCTTGATTTGAGATGGCTGGATCTTGCCGTTCATCCCGACGATCGTGCACGCACGTGGGAACACTGGATGGGCGCCGTCGAGGAACACCATGCCTATGACATAGAGTTTCGTGTGCGTCGCCGCGATGGCGTCTATCACTGGTTCAAGGTGCGCGGCATTCCGATTCGTAACGAGCGCGGCGCCATCATTTCCTGGTTTGGCACCTGCACTGATATCCAGGACATCGTGGAGGCGCGGGAAATTCTGACGCGTAGCAGTGAACAGCTTGCGCAACTCGTGGCGCAGCGCACCTTGGCCCTGGAAGAGTCTATGACCGAACGCCAGCGCGTCGAAGAGGTGCTGCGTCAGAGTCAGAAAATGGAGGCGGTCGGTCAGCTCACTGGCGGTCTGGCACATGACTTCAACAATCTCATTCAGGTCATCAGCGGTGGGCTGGAGATCATCCGCCTCGGCGACAATTCGGCGGGGCGGGTGAAGATTCTCGAAGGCATGCGTCGCGCGGCGGATCGCGCCAGCGAACTTACGCGCCAATTGCTGGCCTTCTCGCGCAAACAGATGCTCAAGCCTGAACCGATCAGGCTGGAGCACCAGATCGTTGCCATGCGCGAGCTGCTTGATCGCTCCCTGCGCGGCGACATCCGGGTCGAAACACAATTCGCCCAAGGGCTTTGGCAGGTCGAGGCGGACCCGACGCAACTGGAGCTGGCCATCATCAATATCGCCGTCAATGCGCGCGACGCGATGCCGCGCGGCGGCACGCTGACGATCAGTGCCAACAACGTCGTGCCGGATTTCGTGCGAATTTCTTTTAAGGACAGTGGCATAGGCATGAATAGCGTGACCTTGCAACGTATCTTCGAGCCTTTCTATACAACGAAGGAAGTCGGTAAGGGCTCGGGGCTCGGGCTACCGCAAGTCTATGGATTCGCACAGCAATCCGGCGGCGACGTGCAGGTGGAAAGTCATCCGCAACAAGGCACGACGGTGAGCCTGTTGCTGCCACGTTCGACGCGGGCCACCGTTGGTACGGAAGCGCCTCACGCTGTCGCAGTCACACCCATGCGAGACCCCGCCGACATGTGCTGGTCCGTACTACTGGTTGAAGACGACGATGAGGTTGCTGCCCTGACGGCCGAGATGCTTGCCCAGCTCGGCTATGAAGCGACGCGCGTTTCCAACGCGGCGGCTGCGCTCGGTGCCCTAGCCAACGGGCGCCGTATCGATGTCGTATTTACCGATGTGATGATGCCGGGTGGCATGAACGGTGCCGAGCTGGCGCGCGAAATCCGTCGCCGCAGACCGGATCTGCCCGTCATCCTCACCACGGGCTACGACGGTGACGCCGTCGCTGCAGCCAAGGCGCAGAGCCTGCCCTTGCTGCGCAAACCTTATCGGCTGGAGGCGCTCTCAGGCATCCTCGATATGGCTGCTGCGATCGGGCGTGCCCACTGATCTCGTATGAAACTATACAAATGTCATGAACCACATCCCATGAGCCGCATTCTCATCGTCGAAGACAACGAAGACGTGGCCGATGTTTTTGCGGAACTTGTCGAGATGCTCGGCCACCGGAGCGCGATTGCTCACGATGTCGAGCGAGGCCTGGCGCTCGCCGCATCCTGGAAGCCGGACTTGGTCCTTTGCGACCTCGGCTTGCCGGGAGATGGCCTGGAGTTCGCACGGGCCTGCAAACTCAGTGCCGCACTCAGAGACATCAGATTGGTGGCGATGTCTGGCCGCGATCGGCCGGAAGACCGCGAGGCGGCGCTCGATGCGGGGTTCGATAAACTGATCGGCAAGCCGGTGGACTTCGCAACGCTGAAAACGATTTGTGCGGCAGCATAGCCCAATGGGCACCGGCAGCGATTGAAAATCCGCCGCCGTCTTCTCCTGTCTTTTCCCGATTTGCGCAGCCCGACGCGGCGCATCGTCGCCCGGCGCGGATTGACGCAGCGGGAGCGCTTATTGCTCGGACGGTCTTGAATGCGCCGCGCCCATTGCCTGCGCATTTTTCTTCCTGCCGCATGAAAGACGGATCGACGATGCAAGAGACACTGGAGAAAGGCAGGGCTGGGAAATTGAGCCCTAAAACGAAATCTGCCACGGCGCCGGTCTCGCTCAAGGTGCTGACCGTGAACGTCCACAAGGGCTTCACGGTGTTCAACCGCAAGTTCATCCTGCCCGAGCTGCGCGACGCGGTACGCCAAGAGCATGTCGACATCGTGTTCCTGCAGGAAGTGCTGGGCAGCCACGCGAAGCATTCGCTGCGCTTTGCCAACTGGCCAGAGCTGCCGCAATACGAATTTCTCGCCGACTCGATCTGGACGGATTTCGCTTATGGCAAGAACGCGGTGTACCCACACGGCCATCACGGCAATGCCGTGCTGTCGAAATTCCCTATCCTGCATTACGAGAATCGCGACGTATCCATCAATACGCACGAAAAGCGCGGCCTGCTGCATTGCGTGGTGGACATTCCGGGCAGTAGCGAACATCTGCATGTCATATGTGCGCACCTGGGCTTGCGCGAAATTCATCGCCATATGCAACTACTGCTGCTCGAACGCCTGATCGAGTTGAAGGTGCCCGCGACAGCGCCGCTGATCATCGCCGGCGATTTCAATGACTGGCGCATGACGGGTCATGCCCTGATGACGCACCGCTTCAGGCTGCACGAGACTTTTGCCGGCATGCACGGCAAACCGGCGCGGACTTTTCCGGCACGCTGGCCGCGGCTGCGGCTCGATCGCATCTATGTACGCAACGCCACCACCACCCATGCCAAGGTGCTGTCCGGGCGCCCCTGGTCGCATCTTTCCGATCACGCAGCGTTGATGACCGAGGTGGCGATATGAACGCCGCTGCCGACCGTGGTATTGGCCAGGCCGAAGCAGGGCGGGGCTGGAAGCCCGGTCACAAGATCCGGCTGCTGGAAAACGGAGAGGAATATTTTCCGCGCGTGTTCGAGGCAATTCGTGCCGCCAGGTGTGAGGTGCTGATCGAGACCTTCATCCTGTTCCAGGACAAGATCGGCAACGAACTCCATGCTGCCGTCATCGATGCGGCCAAGCGCGGTGTACGCGTTGAACTGACCGTAGACGGCTACGGCTCACCGGATCTGGACAAGGACTTCATTGCCGCGATGACCGACGCGGGCGTGACGCTGCATATCTTCGACCCCAAGCCCCGGCTGTTGGGCATGCGCACTAACGTCTTCCGCCGTCTGCATCGCAAGCTGGTCGTCATTGACCGCGAGCGCGTCTTCGTGGGCGGCATCAACTTCTCTCATGATCACGTCGCCGATTTCGGTCCGGCGGCGAAGCAGGATTATGCCGTCGAAATAGAAGGGCCGGTCGTCGAGGACATCCGCTTGTTCATGGAGTCCGCACTCAGCGGCAAAGCCGCCAAGCGCCGGCGCCGTTCGCAGCGCCAGCAATCCATACCAGTGGATTCTGCCGGCTCGGTGCTGTTTGCAACGCGCGACAACGACAGACACCCGACGGATATCGAACAACACTATCGCGAGGCGATCCGGAGTGCGCGCCGCGAGGTGATCATCGCCAATGCCTATTTCTTTCCGGGCTTCCGCCTGTTGCGCGAGCTGCGCCTGGCGGCACGGCGCGGTGTTCGCGTCATGCTGATCCTGCAGGGCGAACCGGACATGGCGATGGCCAAGTGGGCGCCGCGTATGCTATTCGGTTATCTGCTCAAGGCCGGTGTGGAAATTCACGAATATTGCGAACGGCCTTTGCATGGCAAGGTGGCGGTGGTGGACGCGAAATGGTCGACGGTGGGCTCCAGCAACCTCGACCCGTTGAGTCTGTCCTTCAATCTCGAATCGAATGTCTTCATTCTCGACCGCGCCTTCAGCCGGCATCTGCACGAACGTCTCGAAGTGCTCATGCGCAAACACTGCAAGCAGTTCAAATTGGAACACATCGAGCGCTCCAACTGGCAGGCCTTCATGAGCTTTCTTGCATTCCACTTCATGCGCCATTTCCCGGTCTTTGCAGGCTGGGTGCCGGTGCGCGCGCCGCGAATGGAAACGATGCGTGCCAACGCAGCGGTGGTGGCGGAAGAGGGCGCCAGCATGGCGGATTCGGGCGATGCGGCTGAAAATGCCAATAGCATGATGTCGCTGCCTGTCGAGAAGCGACGCGTGCAGGAGCTTCAGGCGTGATGAACTCGCGACCGTTAGCACTCCATCCCGCAGAAATGAAACGCCGCATCAACTGGATTCTGCTGGGGAAATGGATCACCATTGGCCTGGTTGCAGGCGCGGCGATAATGGTGGTCTCGTATGCGCGCCACGTCGACTGGCATGCGGTGTTCAATGCATTGCGTAGCTACGCCGCGCCACAGATCGCTATCGCCGCCGCGCTGACGGCCGCTAGCTTCATGCTGTATAGCTGTTTTGACTTATTCGGTCGGCATTACATCGGTCACACCCTGCCGAGCTGGCGCGTCATGCTCATCACCAGCATCAGCTATGCCTTCAACCTGACCCTGGGCTCTATCCTCGGCGCGGCCGGTATACGCTTGCGGCTGTATCAGCAGCAGGGCGTGAAGGCGATGGATGTGGCGCGCATCATCGCCATCAGCGTCGCCATCAATTGGCTCGGCTATGCGGCGGTTGCAGGCGTGCTGTTTGCGGCGGATAAGGTGCGCCTGCCCACCGCGTGGGATGTTGCGCCCACCACGTTGCCCCTCATCGGTTGGGCGCTGATCGCGACGGTCGCAATCTATCTCGTCGCAACTCTCGTCTTCGGCGATAGAAATTTCACGCTGGGAGGCCGACGCATGTGCCTGCCCAAAGCCTCCACGGCCTTGCTGGAGCTCGTGCTCGCCGCAGGCAACTGGATGTTGATGGGAGCCGTGTTCTACTGGTTGTTGCAGCAACGCATCAGCTATCCGCTGACCCTTGCCGTTGTCATGGTGTCGAGCGTGGCGGGCATCGTTTCGCGGATTCCAGGCGGCATCGGTGTGCTGGAAGCCGTATCGATCTCGATTCTCGCGCCGCAGCTCACCGAAGCGAAAGTGCTTGCCGGCGTGCTGGCCTATCGTGCCATCTACTATCTGTCGCCGCTGCTGCTTGCCACCCTCGGCTACCTCACGCTCGAAACGCTGGATCGCAGACGCGAAGCTTCCAGCTGATGCGGATACACATATGGCATATCTTGACGTCATTCAATGGCCGGCCATGCTGGTCACGATCTGCGCCTCATGGCTGGTCGGCTCGCAGGCCAAACATCGTCGCGAAGCGGGCTTCTGGATATTCCTGCTGAGCAATGCGCTGTGGGTGACCTGGGGCGTGCATGACCATGCCTATGCCTTGATCGTATTGCAGTTATCACTGGCGGCGATGAATATCCGCGGCGTATGGAAGAACGCATACAGCGCGTTTTCGCAGAAAGCGTGACGTAGCGCTCAGCACTGACATTAGGTCGCTGACATCGGGCTTTGGTCAGTTGCTCTGACCAAAGCACCTCACACGTAAGTTTTACGTCGTGAAGAAACTTTCGCACACCTGGTCTCGAACATTCCCGTTTCACACGCACTCAGTCTCAGGAATGTTTTCTGCTGCGCAAAAAGGAGATGCCAGCTAACGGAGAGATCTCATGTCCCTGATTGTGGCTGCACGTTTCACTACGTTTGCCGAAGCAGAAAACGCGGCGCAAGCGCTGTTTGACAATGGCTTCGAGGAAGTCAATGTTTCGATCTTCTTTGTCAATCCGCCAGGTATGCATCATGCATTACCTGCGGGCGGCGATGAGTACGCCGACCGCGCAGCGCAGCCGGCGCACGCTACCGTCATTATGGGTGCAGGTATCGGCGCGGCGATCGGCATCGCCATTGGTGCTGCGCTAGTGTGGGCACTCGATTTGCAGCCGGTAGTGGCGGCCATTGCCGGTGGCGTCGGCGCATATGGCGGGTCGCTGATTGGTGCCTTGAGTGGCATGCGCACGCAGCCACAAACGCGTGATGACGGCATTGCGATGGACACGCGACCAAGCGGCGTATTGCTTGCCGTGCACGTCGAATTGGGCACCGAAACCTTTGCTTCCAACCTGCTCAAGAATCACGGCGGCAAGGATGTGGAGCGTGCCAGCGGACGCTGGCGCGACGGCAAGTGGATCGACTTCGATCCGGTCGTACCACCCGTTCTCAGCAACAAGGTCACGCCCAGCCGAGCCTGACTGGCGTCTGACTTGGCCCCCGAATAGCGCCTGAACAGGTGCGCATAACATGACACTATTTTTCTACTGAAGCGTCATCATCCGGTTCGAGCGGCAATATCACTTTGTCGGGCGCAATATCCCGTTCGATCCGAGTTGGCTGGATGGACTCCACAGAGGAGCGTTCCCCCGTGCCAGCGGAATCGCTATCGGTGTCTGCTGATTGCGTGCCGATCACATCGCTGGCGGAATCGGAGGAGTCGCTTGGGCCGAATTCGCCGGGTCGGCGTTCCGGGACAACGTCGACTGCATCGGGGTCGAGAGATGAGGACATAGGTTTCTCCTGTCGTGGTTTGCGAGAGCCGAGAGCAGGTCGCTCTTTTGTTCAGCAATCCGTATGCCGCGATCAGGAAAAGAAAAGAGCTGCCTGAGCAGCTCTTCGATTCGGTACTGCAACAGTTTTCTTAGTTGATATCCTGGATCGCCTTGAGCAGGGTACGCTGCTTATCGGTCGTGACGAACTTGTCATATACCGGACGCATAGCCATCTGGAATGGACCTCTGTCGACACCGGTCACGAAATTCGCGCCAGCCGCCATCAATGCCTTCTTCGTCGCGACTTCGCGCTCGGCCCAGAAGCGGCGCATCAGCGATACCGATTCCTTGGCGACCTCTCTGATAATCTTGTGGTCTTCTTCGGAGAGCGCGTCCCAGCTCTTCTTCGAGAACACGATGAGATCGGGCGCCATCGAATGATCGGTGTGCGAGAAGTACTTGAACACCTGGTAATGCTTGAAGCTTTCGTAGGCGAGCAGATTGTTCTCTGCGCCATCGATCAAACCAATCTGCGCGCCGGCGACGATTTCGTCGATCGACATCGGCGTTGCGGTTGCGCCCATGGCGGTGGCGACGGCGATCCACAGATCGGATTGCGGCACACGCAATTTCATGCCGCGCATGTCGGACATGGAGCGGATCGGTTTGTTGGTGTAGACGCAGCGTACGCCAGCGTCATAAAACGCCAGGCCCACGTAGCCCTCATTGACGCACGAGGCGAGGATTGCATCGCCCTGCGGACCGTCGAGCGCCTTCTGCCTGTGCTCGATGGAGCGGAACAGGAAGGGCAGGGTCGGGATGATGGTTTCAGGGCAACTCTTGTTGAGCGGCGAGATGTTGATACGCGCCATATCCAGGCCGCCACTCTTCATTTGTTCGAGCGCTTCTTTTTCCGAACCGAAAGAGCCGCCCGAATAGACCTTCAGCGTAATGCGGCCATTGGTACGCTGGCTGAGCATTTCGCCCATGCTCTTGAGCGCGCGCACAGTCGGGAAATCTTCGCTCTGGATGTCCGCCACGCGCAACTGGATTTTCTGTTGCGCATTCGCATCGACCTTGTAGGACGACAGCGCCCGCGCAATCTCGCGACTCATACTCGACATGCGGCCAATGGCCTCGGCCGATGCGGCGGCGGCAGCCGAATTCTGTTCGCTCATCTGCGCCATCTGTTCGATATTCTGCGCAATGGCGGTACTGCCTGCCTGCTGCTCGCGGATCGCGCCGGAGATGTCCTCGACCACGCTGGCCGCGGCACTCGAACCATCCTTGATGCGTTCGATGGATTCGCCCGCAGCGCGCGCGTTGATGACGCCCTGGCCAACCGCTTCTTCGGTACTGACCATGCTGTTGACCGCTGCCTTCGCGCTGTCCTGCATGCGCGAGAGCAGGCTACTGATCTCCTGCGTCGACTTCGCAGTGCGCTCAGCGAGTTTGCGTACCTC
>JAQGMF010000030.1 GCA_028292505.1 Rhodocyclales bacterium | reverse complement strand
GTAGCGCAGCCCGGTAGCGCGCTTGCTTTGGGAGCAAGATGTCGAGAGTTCGAATCCCTCCACCCCGACCAGTTTTACCCGAGGCCAAGCCGGATCCCAAGTTTCAAACCCTCCGCTTGCGGCTTGTTCAGATCTGCCCGTAGCTCAACTGGATAGAGCAACGGCCTTCTAAGCCGTAGGTTAGGGGTTCGATTCCCTTCGGGCAGGCCATAGCAGGTTCAGTATCAATGGCGGCATTAGCTCAGTTGGTAGAGTACTGGATTGTGATTCCAGGTGTCACCGGTTCGAACCCGGTATGTCGCCCCAAAATTATTTAAAAGCCCGGTGCAAAGCCGGGCTTTTTCTTTGGGGCAACGGTGAAAAGTAGTAATCACTTCCAGCCTTGTTCGTCTTTGAGCAGATACGAACTGTCATCAGAATTCACTCAGCAATTCATTAAAAAGCCTTTACTGGTACTAGAGAGCGCAGGCAAGTGTCGAACGTGCGACACGCATAGGCGAGAGGGCTGCAGGGCGCGGCTAGAGTTGCACGTCTGCGATGTTTAGGATGCGCTGCGACATGGACTTCTCTTTTTCGCAAAAATGATGCATAAGCGGACACGCGTTAGGAAATGGCTTACCGGCCTGTGTCGGCTACCGTAGGTCCGTGGTCGAGACTTTGTTGCATAGGGCTCGACGATCGCTGGCTATTTGGATGAACTGGCTGCACGGCAGAAGAGGCTTGATCGCCCATCAATGTGAATGACGTTGGCATTCATGTCGACATATTCGATGCGTAGGCGTGGCAAATGCAATGGGTCTGTCTGGTTCATTCTCCGCCAGCCAGGGCAGACTCGCCGCGGCAAATGACCGGTCCTCGGTAGAGTGAGCAGCACGCCAAGAGGCTTGGGGCTGCCTATTCGCGTGATTCAAGGAGATGGGATTGTGTTGATGCGACCGTTTGTTGGTGCCTGGCTCGCCATATTCACGTTGATGGTTTTTCCCTTACAAGCCGAAGAGCTCAACGTCTGGATCATGGCAACAACTGTAAGCCAACAAAAAGATACGAAAGACCTGCTCAAGCCTTACCTGGATAAACACCCTGATCTGCGCGTGAATATCACGGTGCTCACCTGGGAATTCGCATGGCCCCGGATAAAAGCAGCAGCCGAATCGGGGCAGGGGCCGGATGTTCTGGAAATTGGTTCCACATGGGCTGGCGCGCTGTCTGCGATGGGCGCGCTGGCGCCGTTGACGCCCGCGCAGATTGCTGAGGTGGGAGGACAGAAAGCTTTTTTCCCGGCGTTGTGGTCGACGACCCATGCTGCCGACGACCCCCAGACCTATTCCATCCCCTGGTATGGCGACGCCCGTGTCCTGTTTTATCGTACGGATGTCTTCAGGAAAGCTGGTTTGAATCCGGTTGAAGCTTTTGCAGGCTGGGAAAGTTTCAAGCGTGCGCTGCAGAAAATAAATGGCATGGAGATCGAGGGCAAGAAAATTCACGCATTTGGATATCCTGGTAAGACGTTCGACCTTGTCCATAATCTGGCGCCCTGGATATGGAATGCGGGAGGTGATTTTTTGACCCCCGATCTTAAGAGCTCGGCACTGACTTCTCCTGAAGCGCTGCGCGCGGTCGATTTCTATGTAGGCTTGGTTGCGGAAGGACTGACACCAAGATTTGCCCTGGAAAAATCGCCCCGCCAGATCGAGATGGATTTTTTCGATGGCGACTACGCCGTGATTTCGAGTGGTTCATGGTTATTTGCCTCGATCAAAACACCCAAAGCGCGTGGTGGTGAAATGGAGTCCACCGCAGCGCAGAACTTCGGCGTTGCCGCTTACCCTCCGGGCGAAAAAGGTGCCAATACATTTTTCGGCGGATCGAATCTCGCCATCATGAAGTCTTCAAATGACAAGGAAGAAGCTTGGCGTCTGTTGGCCTACATGGTCGGGAAAGAGCCACAGATTCGATACGCGCAATTGACCAGCAACTTACCGGCCTTGATCGAAGCAACGCTCGATGAGCGTGTCAGCGGCGACAGGAATTACAAAGCCTTGCTGGCAGTCATCAAAAATGGGCGCGCCTATCCGACCATTCCGGCATGGGCTCCGTTGGAAACCCTATTGCGGAAGGACCTGACGAATTTGTTCCAATTCGGCCCGAGAACCAAAGGTCAGTATTCACTGCAAGGGATCAAGGATTCTCTGGAGGCTACTTCTAGAGACATGAACAACGTGCTGGGTCAGAAATACTAGTCATCGTCTCCCACGGATTGCGTATCCGCTTCTTGCCACAGGCCAGGTGGAATATCACGCAGTTTTGCCGCGAGCTCCATGCCTGTACGCACATTGAATTTCTGGCAAATGCGCAGCCGGTGCGCTTCCACTGTCTTGGTGCTGACATTGAGCCGACCAGCGATCTGTTTGTTGAGGTAGCCACAGAGTATCTTGGCCAGAACTTCCCGTTGTCGTGTCGTCAACTCCGCAATAATGCCCAATAGTTCGGCGCGGGATTCATGTGCATGGCGCGCCGCGCAATCTGCTTGCCTGGCCTTGCCGATTGCATCGAGCAAGGCACGATGTTCGACCGGTTTTTCCAGAAAATTAAGAGCGCCTTGTTTGAGGGCATGGACCACCATGGGGATATCGCCATGGCCAGAAAGGAAAAGCACCGGGGGCAAATAACCGCATGCCTCACGCGTACGTCGATTCAATTCTTCGAACAGCTCAAGTCCGCTCATGCCAGTCATGCGCACATCGATAAGCAGACAATTGAAATCGGCCGCATTCGCACGCTCCAGAAAATCGCTTGCATGCTCGAAGCTGGTAAAGCGCCAGTTACAGGTCTCCATGATCATGCCAAGCGAATAACGTACGCCAGGGTCGTCATCAACGATGGCGATATGACAAATGTCATGTACGGAGTCAGCGATGGTCATGGTTTGGTCTCTTGCCTCAAAGCCTGATTCGGCATTGCGGGTCTGGGTAGGCGAAAGCTGAAGCGCGTTCCACCCTTGGGGTTGGGCTCAGCCCATATGCGGCCACCATGGCTTTCGATTACGGTGCGGCAGATCGCCAGGCCAAGTCCCATGCCTTCGGCTTTCGTGGTGTAAAAGGCCTTGAACAAGCGATCCGGGTCTGCGATGCCCGTACCGCGGTCGCTCACACATAAAGTAACCCCCAGGGCATCGCTGTCGACGCGTACGACGACGGCGTCACGTGGTAGGGGACGTTGGAGATTGCTCACCGCTTCCAGTGCATTCCGGATCAGATTCAGCAACACCTGCTCAATCATCACGGCATCGCACTCTATGACAATCGACTTCAGCGGGCCGCGCACAATGATGTCGACATCGTGCTGTTGCAATTGCGGAGCCAACAGAGCCAGAGGTTCCGACAGCAGGTCATGCAGATTGTGTAGTTCATGCTGTGCGCGTCGCTTCTGGATCAGTCCTCGCAAGCTGTGGATGATCTGGCCGGTGCGGCGTGATTCTTCCCCCGCCAGCGTTACGGCTTCGAGAACCTTATCCAGTCGCAAAGGCTGGCTCTGCAGGAAACTCTTCGCGACTGCCGTGTAATTGGCAATCGCCGAAAGGGGCTGATTGATCTCATGGGCAATGCCCGACGCAAATTCCGCCAGGCTCGCCAGCCGCGCTGTATGTTGCAACAGATCGTCGCGCTCACGCGCGGCCTGCACGGAACGTCGCTCCGCAGTGATGTCTCTCGCGATATCCAGCTGAACCGAAGCACCGTCGATCCAACGGATGGTGCGGCGTTCCAGGTGATACCAGCAATTATTAGTGGGATCAAAAAAATCGCCCGCATGCGTCTGCGGTTCGCGCGGTACGCCATTCCATGGAAGCAAGCAGCACTCGCCGTCGGACTGCATCGGAAAAATCATACTGTGATGGCTGTTGCGGAAGAGTAAGCGCCCGTCTTCATGCATGCTCACGGACACAGCGGCCTCAAGCCCTGCAAGTATGGTGTAGAGCTGCGCGCGCGACACGCTCAGTGCTTCGCGTTGTTCCAGAAAAATGGTAACGTCATATAGTGAAACCATCCATCCGCGGGCAATGCCTTCGCCGTCCACCAGCGCCGACGAGAACAGGCGGACAGTCAGACCTGAGCCGTCCTTCCGACAGTAGTGCGCACTATGGCCATCCAGAACGCTGTCACTCTGCATCATCATCTCGTGAGAGTGCTGGCAGGGCACTAAATGCTCGGAAGACCAGAACGGAAACGGCGCACCGACACTGAGAAGTTCCTCTGCGTCAAACTGGACCATCTTGCAAAACGCCGGATTGACGTAACTGATCCTACCCTGGAGATCGAAGGCCACCAGACCCGTTAACAGCGAGTTTTCCATCGCCTCGCGGAAGCGCAATTCGTCGGAAAGCGCGCGTCGTGCCTCAATTCGCTCATGAATCCTGCGATGCAGAATCCGCAGCAGCCATGCCACCACCGCACCCAGCAAAGTAATGGCGGCCAGCAGTCCTCCCTGTGTAGCCCACCAATTGCCGTATGGATGTCGTGCGACATACAAGACAAGCCCGCTGGTTTCAGGGCCAAAATTTAATGTATGTATGTCATTTGCATTGTCTGCATGTTCAGTGTCGTGTGGCGACAGACGCCTGCCATCGGCATCGAACAGTTCGAGATCGTAGCGCTGAACAAACCACCAAGGTACTTCTTGCTCGAGGACGCGATTCAGATCATAGATGGCAACTACGACGCCGCTTGAAGAACTATCCGCCGCCACAGGAATGACCAAAGCCCACAAGGGGCTATCTGCCGTAAACACCCTGCTGTAAGTAGGAACGCCTTTGGCATAAGCCGCCACTATCGCCGCTGTAACCTCGGGCGCACTGAGTGGCGGAAGGACGTCAGGCCTTTCCTTTTGAGTCGGAGCACTGGTGGTGCGTCGTCCCGCACCGCTCACAAAATCAACGGAAACCAGAGCCGCATTCTCCTTAAGCAGTTTCTCGACGCGCGCTTGGAATTGCGATACCTCTGACGGGTTGCCATCACGCAGGTCGTGAGTCCAATTTTCCAGAATATGTTGGTTGAATACGAAACCCTGGCGAATGGTTTGTTCTTGCCACAGCAGATCCAGGGCCATCTGCCGCTGTGTCGCTGCTTGCATCCTGGCATACCAAAACCAAGCCAGAATCGCTGTGAGCAGAAGGGTCGCCGCGAAGAGGGTTGCGATCAGCGTCCAGGGCAAACGGTCTTTGGTGACACGCTGCTTGGCTGTAAGCGCAAAATTCATAGAGGCGTCGTGTTGAAGCACGGTGTCATATATTGACTTGGGCGGTGGGCGGCGGTGAGAGCCCTCATCTTTTGAGTCCTCGCATTTTGACGAGGTCGGCGTTAGAAGCCTGAAAATTCAATCGGGAAGGGCGCACGAACCCCCAAATATTATCCCTGTCGATAAATCAACCAAGCGCTGACGCAAATACCAAAGCAATAGATATATACGGCGAGCTTGAATCCTGCAACTGACATTCACCCCTTCTGTAGGCTCAAGCCCGCCATTGATCGATTCAGACTTATCCGGATATGCATTAAACAATCAAGGCCTTGTTTGCACCACATAGTAAATACCCTTGTAGTAATTACCCTATGTAGTAATTACCCTATGTGGTAATAACCTGATGGTCAGGTTCATTGACTTCCGTGGCACTTCTAATTAGTTTAGAACGGCAAAAGGTTATTGTACTTTTGCTGCATATCGTTTGTCTCCGCGCCAGCGTTGCAATTTGATTGCAGGCTGCGATTACGGAGGTCCCTATTTTTCATATCCCTGGGACCTCTTTTTTTTGCGCCCAGAATTTTTGTCGAATGAAAAGAAAGTCATGAAATATAGCAAGGCGTAAGGCGTTTTGCTTGTTTGCCGATAATTGAAGCATGGCCGGCGAAATCAATAGATAATTTTTTTTGGAGAGAAGGAAAATGCGATTTCTGAATACTGTAAGAATTACAGCAGCTATGCTGCTGCTTGGTATTTCAACATATGGTCTGGCGATAACGAGAAACGTCACCACCGCCACTCAGCTTCAAGCCGCGTTGAATGCAGCCAATCCCGGCGATGTCATCAACGTGGATGCCAATTCCATATATTACCTCGGGCAATTCACGGTTACTCGCAGCGGTACCGCGCAAAAGCCCATTACTTTAAAGGGCGTGAATATTACTTACACGGACGCCCTCACGGTATTTCCTTCTCTTCAGGTGAATAGCTTTCCCCGTTCTACGGGTGGAGACAATCCTCATCGCTGGTTCACTGTCCCTAAAAGCGATCCTTCGTTACCTGCCCAGGTTGCTCTGCATTTTCTCAATGCTTCGTATTGGCGAGTTCAGTATCTGGCTGTTCAGAACGCACAGAAAGGGATCGTGCTGGACAACTCGCATCACATCGACCTGACGGATCTGGTTGTCCGTTATATCGGTCAGGAAGCCGTGCATTTCCGTACGAATTCGCACGACAACACGATTGAGCATTCTCAAATCGAGTGGACCGGAATGAGCAGTGATGGCTCAAATCGCAATCCCAATGATCCCAGTGGGCTGCCACCGGACGATCGAGGTTTGGCGGAAGGCGTATATATCGGTTCCGCCGTGCCGAACTGGGCGACCTATACAAACGGGCTACCAGACAAGAGCGACAATAATTGCATATATGGCAACACGATTGGGCCGGGCATTGGTTCCGAAGGCATCGACATCAAGGAAGCCACCACGGGAACGCTGGTTCTGAACAACCAGTTTTACTCTTGGGGGCCAAGCTATTCTCCGCCAGCTTCGCCCGATCCGAACGTACAGTTTTTCGGATTGAGCGGTTTGAATAGTGCCGACAGCCTGATCGATGTCAAAGGTTATCAAGCAGTGCTTTACGCAAACAGTCTCGACAATGTCACAGGCATTGGTGGGACATCTTCGCTGTATGCCGGCTCACCGTTTTTGCTTGATGGCATTCAGACACATAACATCAAATACCCAGTCGATTGGCCCGTCGTTGCATTGCGAGGCACCGTTATTCCGAATTCCGGCGACGGGAATATTTTCAAGGTCAACGATGTGGCCTTGGGTACCGCAACGGGTTATCGCATCAAAATCCAGACAGCTGGTACCAACATTGTCTGCGCTAATAACGAAACCGTCATAACAACGCCGCGTTTAGTGATTTCCAACGTGCCGCTGTCAAATGTAGCGAGCTGTAATCCTGTTCCTGCGCCTCAATGCCCGGCCAGATTTTGAAACTATACGAAAATTGCAGTTTGAAGTCTGTAGTACTTATATTGCCTTCGTTGTTGAAATATCAGTTAACAAAAGCGACTGTGCATCCATTTTGCTTAAACAGGTACACAGTCAATCAATGTATTATTAATCTGCAGAGTAGCGAAATGAAATTCAAAAGCACGATGAAATCTGTAGTCGCTGGTTTGATGGTCATGGGCGCACAAGCGGCATTCGCTGGTATTACTCCTGGCGCAGTCGGACACGGCTGGAGACTTACTGACCAGCAATGCCTTGCAAGCAGTTGGTCAGCCATCCAGAATTTCGGAAATACCAGCGTAACGCCGAACTGCCCGGTATCGAATGCCACACGCCTGGTAATTATTCCCTTGTATGATCAAATCAGCTCCGGCGGGTTAGACATGTATGCCAATGTTCTGGCTGGAGGCTCTACGGCGACGGCGAGCTGTCAAATAACTGTCGTAAATGATGCTAACGGGGCCATCGTGCAATCAAATCTAGTGAGGGCGGCTACGGGGGGCAGTGTGCGTGCTCAGAGACTGTCATTGGGCAACTTCCTGGTAACCGGAGGCCGTACTGCGCATGCGGAATGTAATCTCGGGCTGAATGCAGCCGTTGTGAACGTTAGCACCATTCCGAACCAGTAATCTTCATTTGTAATGGCAAACGAAAAACAGGCGCTTTGCAGCGCCTGTTTTTTTGTAATTAAAACTTTGGTGGAAATAAGACGAGCTTGAGATGCTGTCAAGTCACTCGCTCCGATCTCCGCAGTGCCCACTTCAGAAGTTTGCTTTTGACGCACGTTGTCGCCGCGTTGCCGATCATGTGACCCAGTCGACGCATGCAGTTGGCATACTTTCTACTGCGACGCCTCCAGCCAGATTACGGCATTGCGAATCGGGTAATTGCGCCGAACCTCGAGCACGACCGGATCCGGGTCTAGCCTTTTCCATACTTCCAGCCAGTCATTGCGATTTGCGGCCATTGCGCCGAACAACAGCGAGGGCTGCTGAACGGGCCACTCGTCCCAGTACATCACATCTTGCCGGTGTGGCCAGGACGATTTGTCCGCCAGGAATGGTGCGAGAAACTCGACGCCGCGAATGATGGATCTACCATCAGGTAGCGAGTACCGCAACAAATTGTCTGTCGGTGTCGAGAGAACTCTTGCGAGCGATGTCATGACGTCCAGATTGAACAGCGAGTAGCCATAGGGCTTTGTACGCGCCAGCTCCTGCGGAAAGCTGCCGTCTGCCGCCATCTGACCTGGCAGAAGGACTTCTGTCAAACGACGCCTGCAATCACTAATGACATTTGCATTGCCGGTGAAGCGAGCGAATGCGCTTGCTTGCAGGGCCCAGCAGGTGCCGTGATTATTTGGCCAGTTGCTTTCTTCAATGCCGTATGGGTGCGTGCACAGCCATTCGAGATAGGCAGCAAACCAGCTTGCAACGGGCGCCACTTCCTCGCTGCTGAACATGCCGATCTGGTGCAGGGCTTTGGCTGCGAGTGCCACTTCGGCCAAATGCACTGTGTCGATGACGCCAATGCCTCGCCCGGTACAAATGCCCTTTATGGCTTGGGCATACTGGAGATTAGGGTTCATGCGCGTCGCGGGATCGACGAACCACGCTCGTAGCTGCGTCAGCGCTGCGTCGGCGTATTGCTTGTCTTCGGTGACAATACATGCGGCCGCGAGTGTGCCGACGGTTTCGGCGAAGTCCAGCATCAATTCGCGGTGGATGGTGAAGTTGGCCGGATTGCTTAGCCCGTCACGCTGCACATAGGGACCATCCGGATTGGCAGGGTCGGGCCACCAGTAGTCCGCTTCGGAAGAAAAGTCATGCACGCTGCCGGGGCTGCGTGGATTGACTGCACTCACGATCGTGCGCGGCACAGCGCTCAAGGCAAGCGACGCTTTGCGAACCAGGCGCTCGCGTTCGAACTTCTTCAGATCAAAGTTTTGCATATATCGGACTGCGCTGCATCGGTGGAAAAAACAAAGCCCTTCCGAGGAAAGGCTTTGTGAAAACATCTACTTTGCCGTGCTTACTTGCTGAAGAACCACTGCTGCGGGAGCGCAGGGCTGGGGTTCGGATATGTCCAGCTTGCCAGCATTTTTTCATACACATTTTGCAGGCGGTTGCTGCGAATCGCAGTTTCGCCGTAGGTGCGCACCACACCGATCGTCTCGAATTCGTCCGCGGCAATGGCCAGGATTTCCTTGAAATAGCCGTCAGCCTCGGCCTGTGTCTTGGCGACCTGGAACTTGTCATAGAGCGCGAGGCGTTTCTTCATGCTTTCCGACGGCTCTTCACCCTGCTTGCCACCCGAGAGCGCCCAGCGTGTCCAGGGGATACTGACGCGGGACTCTGTCAGATTGATGGAGAGGACCGAGCGCGGATTAAAGTTGATATCGTAGCCGCCCGAGATTTGGTCGACACTGATGTCGTAGTCGTTGTTCGAAGCGCGGTCGTAAAACAACGAGCGCTCGGACGACAGCACCAGCATTTCAATACCAATCTTGGCCCACTGTTTGCGGATGAGTTCCAGCCCGTCGATCTGCGCGGTTTGCGCGAGGGACACAATGGTGTTCATGCGGATGCGACCCCCTTCAGGGTACTGACGATAGCCGTCCGCATCACGCGTGGTCAGGCCCAGCTTGTCGAGCATCTGGTTGGCAAGCTTGACGTCATAGTTCAGGTACTGCGTGCCAAGCTTTTCGTTGTACCAGCGGGACTCTTTGACCGGGCCCGTTTGCCAGGGAACGGATTGACCGAGATAGACGATATCGTTGACTTCCTTGCGATCGATGCCGTACGACAGCGCAACGCGAAAATCCTTTTGGCGGATCAGTTTGCGCAGCTTGGCGTCCTTGGTCGTCTGATTGAGATACATGCCCAACGCACTCGCCGCAGTTCCGGGGAAAGTGAGGACCTTGTAGTTGGCCTTGGCAGCATTCTCGGAAAGAACCGGACGGTTCTGGATCGGGTAGATGTGGCGATGCTGATAGTCGAGTTGCCCATTGATGGTTGCCAACACCATTGTTTCCACGTCCGAGATTACTTGCAGCTGGATCTTGTCGATGTAGGGCAGTTGCTGACCCTTGTCGTCGACTTGCCAGAAATACGGATTACGTTCCAGCACGACGCGCGTTGCACTACCGCTATACGGTTCCTTCAGGAGCCACGGATCGAGTGTCGGACGATCGAGATTGCCCCAGCGTGCAGGGAGCTCGATGTCGCCGCATTTGAGGCGGAGCAACGAAGACCAGTCCTTGACCTTCTCGGAAGCGAGTAGATCTGCGATCTTCGGGTTGTACTTGGGGTGAAACTGAGAGCAGTATTTTTTCTGGTACATCGCAGGATGCTGGCCCAGGCCCGTAGCAAGCTGCTCGGGGAAGGCGAGGTTTGGCCCAGGAAACTTGAATACGACAGTCGATGCATCAGGTGCTGTGACGACCGCGCCCTGGTCTTTGACCACATATTGATCGGGCGTCAATGTGAAGAACTGTTTGTTATAGACAAGGTCGTTCATCGCGAACAAAACGTCGTCGGAGGTGAAAGGCGTTCCGTCCGACCAGCGCATTCCCTTGCGCAGTTTGAACGTGTATTCCGACGCATCGGGGCTCATCGTCCAGCTTTCCGCGACATTCGGTAGCGGTTTATTGAAATCCATCGACCAGCGTGTCAAACCTTCGACACCGATCAGGCGTGTGATGCTGTTCTGATCGCTACTGGCGCGCATCGCAGTGCGTAAGGTGCCACCATAAGTACCCGTTTTGGTTAGAGGCTTAACCACTTCGGGCTTGCTTGGCAGACGTTGTTCCAAAGGTGGAAGTTTCTTGTCTTTGACCAGCGCGTCCAAGGCAGGCGCTTGCGTAAAAGCAAAGGCGGAGGCCGTGGCAAATGCCGGAAGCGCAGCGAGCAGGCGGCGCAGCGTGAAACGAATCATGATGTTGATACTCCCCAGAGGTGGCGGTGGCCGGATAGTAATGCCTTGCGTCTCGAATTAGACATCTTTCCCCGACAACTTTGTTGCTGCAGCGCACACAGGGCGCGGCGCCGGCCATGCATGGATTGCAACACTGAGTCGTTCCAGGCATGTTGCTCAGATTGGCGTACTTGATCGGTGCAAACCGTTGTCATTTGTGTCCCTCGATCCTGAGTCGAGACCAGTAGTAGTATGTTGGCATATTTGGGAGCGGATCAATGTTGAGCAAAAGCCTGATTGCAACTTGCGTTCTCTTGCTGGTGGGGTGTGCCACAAGAGGCGACCCGTGGATTTGTAACGATTATTTGTCCTCGACCAATTGCGTCGGAGGGGCATATTTGCCTGGCGGGCACCGTGGCATTGATTTCGGTGCTGATGCCGGGACTGAAGTTATCTCTGCGACATATGGCACCGTTGTGCGGATAAATCCCAATCCTTGCTCCGGCTACGATATCTTCGTGGCAACGGATATGGTGGGGCGCTACAAGGATGTAGTAAGGCCGGTCTACGTGGCTTATGCGCACTTCAAACCCATCGTGATTGTTTCTCAGAAGGTTAAACCTGGCGATCTGTTGGGCCACATCATCCCTTTGCTGCATACTAGTTGCTACGGTTCCCGAGAGCATGTTCATTACGAGCTACGGGTCAACAACGAACCTGGACACGATATCGATCCTCATCAGTTCTGGGCCGATGGGCCAGGCAAAGTGACGTGCTTCAGGGAGGGAATGGTTGTACCTCCTGGAAAAGCGGTGGCGCCTATTCGGTGTCGCGCATTTCCGCCAACCAATGCGTCCGAGAGTCCTCGCCCTGCGCCGTGAGTGATTGATCGGTTGTCGGCCACCAGATTGTGGTGTGACTCGACGGCTGGATTGCAACGGGTCTTTCCGAGTTTTCTGCTTTCGGCGATGATACGAGCACGATTAGCCCTGTCTCTCGCTCATGACCGCCCCTGCCCAGACTGAAGATGACGATTCCACCGCCACGCTCGACGAGGCACTAGTCTATGCGCTGGAGCTGCATCAGAAACAGCGGCTCGATGGCGCTGAGGAGCTTTACAAGCGCATTCTCGAAGTCGCGCCGGAGCATCCCGATGTACTGCATTTTCTCGGCGTATTGATGCATCAGCGCGGGCGCGACGGTGAGTCCATCGCACTCATCCAGCGCGCCATCGCCCTGATGCCTGAGCATGTCGGATGCCATATCAATATCGGTAACGTATTGGCGGAGAGCGGACGGCTGGAGGAGGCTGCCGCAGCCTATCGTCACGCGCTGAGTCTGCAGCCCGATCAGGCCGACGTTTTCAACAATCTCGGGGTCGTGCACAAATTACAGGAGCAGTGGCGCGAGGCGGACGAATGCTATCGTCGCGCCATCGAACTCAATCCGCAGCACGTCAGCGCCTATAACAATATGGGCCTGCTGTTCGCCGCACAAGGGCGCATCAAGGAAGCGGTGGAATACTATTGCCGCTCCATTGCGCTGATGCCAGGCAATCCCGACAGCCGTCGCCTGCTCGGCATCGCCTATTACACGCTGGGCCGTATCGAAGAGGCTGCCGAGGTATTTCGGCAATGGCTGGAAGAGGCGCCGGATCATCCTGTGGCGAAGCATATGTATTCGGCATGTTCCGGCAAGGACGTGCCGGCGCGAGCGGCGGACGACTATATCGAACATACCTTCGACCGTTTCGCCGAGAGCTTCGATGCGCAGTTGCAGGAGCGTTTGTCCTACAAGGCGCCGGAGATCGTCACCGAGGCGCTGGGAAAAGTGCTGGAAGCAACAGCGGCGCAACTCGATATTCTCGATGCCGGCTGCGGTACGGGTTTGTGTGGGCCATTGTTGCGCCCCTTCGCGCGCCAGCTTTCGGGTGTCGATCTTTCCGGCGGCATGCTGGCCAAGGCCGAAGCCAAGCAGTGCTACGACGCGCTTGAGAAGGCGGAATTGACGGCCTATATTGGCGCCCGCAAAGACAGTTACGATGCCATTGTCTCGGCCGATACCATCGTCTACTTCGGCCCGCTCGACGAGGTGTTTCAGGCTTCGCACGACGCGCTGCGTCATGGCGGCGTGCTGGTCTTCACCGTCGAGAAGGGCGAGGGCAAGGTGGCGGAGGACGTCGGTTACGCCATCAATCCGCATGGACGCTATGCCCATACGCGTGGCTATCTGCGTGCGGCGTTCGCGCGGGCTGGTCTGGCGGCGGGGGAAATGATCGAGGTGGCGCTGCGCAGCGAGGGCGGCGAGCCTGTCATGGGCTGGGTGGTGACGGCGCAGAAACCTTGAGCGCGGCGCGGCTGGGCACGAGGTTTTACAAGCAACCGGCAATCCTGTAGCTTCGCCTCGCGGGGCATGATCAACGGCTTGGTCGATCTAACCAATATGGCAACCGATATGGCACACCTATGGCAGACACAACACAGTTTGAACTGATTACGCCGTTGGGGGCCAACACCCTGTTGTTCTCCCAACTGGTGGCGGACGAGGGCCTGTCGCGCGTTGCGGATTTCGAGATCGAGTGTCTCAGCACCGAAACCAATGTCGATCTGGATGGCATACTCGGCAAGCTCGTCAGCTTGCGTGCGAGCATCCCCGAACAGAAAGACCGTTTCTTTGCCGGTTATGTCACCAGCATTTCGCATATTGGGACGCAAGGCCGCCATCAAGCCTATCGTCTACAAGTGCGGCCGTGGCTGTGGTTCCTGACACGCACTACGGACTGCAAGATATTCCAGAGCAAGACCGTTCCCGACATCATCAAGGCAGTCTTTGCCGATCACACCATTGCCGAAGTGCGCGATGCGCTGACGGGTTCCTACAAGACTTGGGATTACTGCGTGCAGTATCGCGAGTCGGATTACAACTTCGTCTGCCGTCTCATGGAGCAGGAAGGCATCTACTACTTCTTCGAATATCAGAAGGGCAAGAATGTCCTTGTGCTGGCCGATGCTTACAGTGCGCACACACCGATAGGTGGTAGCGCTGAAATCGAATTCGTCGAGAATCGCGGTACGAAGGAAGAGTCTGATTTCATCAGCGACTGGTCCTACCAGCGGCAAGTGCAACCGGGCAAGACGGTGCTGACCGATTTCGATTTCACCAAGCCTTCCGTCAAGCTCGAAGGCACAGCCTCTGTGCCGCGCGAACATGGCGAAGGCAAGCACGAAATCTTCGATCACCCTGGCGATTTCGACAAAGTGCCGGACGGCAAACATTACGCGCAGGTGAGGGTTGACGAGTTGCAGGCGCAGTTCGAGCTGGCACAGGCAAGGACCAATGTGCGACGTGTCGCTGCGGCGCATCTGTTCACGCTCAAGGGTCACGCTCGCAAGGATCAGAATCGCGAATACCTGATCATCAGTACACACACCTCTATTCGCGCAGAAGGTATCGAAACGGGTGCCAGCACGGGCAGTGAATTCCAGTGCAGCTTCAGCGCACTCAATACGCGACAGGATTTCAGGCCACGCCGCACCACACCCAAACCTTTCGTGCAGGGGCCGCAGACGGCAATCGTCGTCGGCCCTGCCGGCGATGAGATTTACACCGACAAATACGGCCGCGTCAAAGTGCAGTTCCACTGGGATCGGTACGGCAAGAAGGACGAACACAGCTCTTGCTGGGTACGCGTTTCGCATCCTTGGGCGGGCAAGAATTGGGGCTTCGTCGCAATCCCGCGCATCGGCCAGGAAGTGGTGGTCGACTTTCTCGAAGGCGATCCCGACCGGCCCATCATCACCGGCCGCGTGTACAACGCCGAGCAGATGCCACCTTACGAATTGCCCGCCAATATGACGCAGAGCGGTGTCAAGACGCGTTCGAGCAAAGGCGGCACGCCCGACAATTTCAATGAGATCCGCTTCGAGGACAAGAAGGGCTCCGAGCAGCTTTTGATCCACGCCGAGAAGAACCAGGACATCGAGGTCGAAAAGGACGAGACCCACTGGGTCGGCCACGATCGCAAGAAGACCATCGACAATGACGAGACGGTGCACGTCAAGCACGACCGTACCGAGACCGTCGACAACAACGAGAAGATCACCATCGGTGTCAATCGCACCGAAAGTGTCGGCTCGAACGAGAGCATCACCATCGGTGCCAATCGCACTGAGAAGGTCGGTGCCAATGAAAAAATAACGATCGGTGCCAACCGCACTGAAACAGTTGGTTCCGCCGAGAGCATCACCATCGGCGCGAACCAGACCCTGACCGTCGGGGCAAACCAGAGCGTCACGGTCGGTGCGGCCAAGACTGAGACCATCGCGTCGAGCCTTACGCAAACCGTGGGTGGGCCCTGGAAGATGACGGCGGCGGGGCCGGTGACGATCACCGCACCGGCAGGCCTGACAATCATCTCGCCGGGCGGCAACCGCACCATCGACAATATGTTCGACAAGATCGGCGGCTTCCTGACGCAAACATTCGGCTCACAAAGCTCGGTCGCCGGCATGACCTATCAGGCAGTCGGCGTGGCCATTGCGCAGACCGCAGAAAAACTCGAAACCACCGGCATCTCGATCAGTGCCACCGGCATGAACATGGAGACCAAAGGCGTGAACATGGCCTACGTGGTCCTCAAGTGCGAAAAAGCGTCCTTCGAGATCAAGACCGCCGATGCGCACATCATTGCGTAAAAGTATGTTTGGCGAGAGCGCGCTTCTCAGCTCCGGGCCGTGTCTGAATAAGACAATGTCATTTCTGCGGAAGCGGGAATCCACCTATCGGCACGGATCTCGCGTAGAAGTGGATTCCCGCTTTCGCGGGAATGACGCGTTTTGAAAACGGGTTCCGGACAAGCCGCATGAAAACCATCAAGCCCGGCGCAGTCGCACTGCTCACGCGCACGATTGAGTATCGTGGGCGCTTCCGCTTCATCGTCACGCCGATGTTGTTCGTCTCGTTGCAAGGGCCGTTGCGCATGCGTGGCGAAGCCGCGCTCTGGCAGTTCATCGCCGAAGAACTCGGCGCTGAAGCTGCGCTCGATGCCTGCATGCCCAAGGTTCGCGGCGAGTACCTGGTACATGGCCGCGCCAGCCCGCCCGGTGGGGCAGCGCCGGCATGCGCTGTCCGGGCACGCGTGGCAGGCAAGGAGAAGGCGCTCGTCGTTTATGGCGAACGCCATTGGCAAGGCAAAGACCCGAGTGCACCGCAAGTTTTTCACGATATGCCGATTGACTGGAAGGTGGCGTACGGCGGCGAGGACTTTGCGCTGAATGCCAGTGGCATGGGTCACGTGAAGCCGCAGGACCAGACGCCCTGGCGCTTGCCGCAAGTGGAGTATCCAGACGATCCGTCGATCCGACCCGGCAAGCCGATTCGCCCTGCGGGCTTCGGTGCGCGCGACGTCATGCATCCCGAGCGCGCCGCGCTGATCGGCACCTATGATGACAACTGGTTGAAGACGGATTTCCCCGGACTGGCGCGCGATATCGACTGGCGTCACTGCAACGTCTCGCCGCAGGATCAATGGCTGGACCTGCCGATTGCGCCGGACGCACCATGGGAGTTCGAGAACCTGCACCCTACGCAGCCTGTACTGCGCGGCAGCTTGCCCGGTCTCGTGACACGCTGCTTCGTCACGCGACTGATCAACGATCAGCCGCGCTGCCAGGAAATTCCCACGCAACTCGATACCGTATTGTTCTTCCCGCATCGCGAATGCGCCGTGCTGATCAGTCGCGGCAGCATGGAAGTCGCCGAGGAAGACGCTGCAGATATCAAGCTGCTGCTCGCCGCTGCCGAGTGGCAGCATGAGGCGCGCCCGCTCGACCACTATGCCAATGCCATTCAGGGGCGACTCGATCCCGATAATGGTCACTTCCTGATGCTCAAGGAAGACGATCTTTTGCCCGGCGGCATGGATGAACGCTACAGCGTCGAACAGTTCGTCAGCGCGCCGCCTGCCGACCCGCGCCCCTTGCTGGCGGAGAATCTGCGTCGACGCCAGGTGGCTGAGATCGAGCGCGCGCGCGCCCTGGTCGCCAGCTACGGCATCAATCCCGACGAAGGCCACGCGCCGAGCCTGCCGCCGCCGCCCACAGCCTTGCCGCAGAAGCTCGAAGACTTGCCGGCTTTTCTTGCGCAGGTGAAGGCGCGCGCTGAAACGGGCAAGGCAGAATTGGCCACGCTCGAGAAAAAATCCGATGGCGAGCGACGCGCCTTGTTCGCCGATCTCGGCATGGATTACGGTGTCATAGAGCAGGAGTATTCGGCGAAACCCAAGGGCCCGCCTACGCTCAGCGCGCAGGGGCAGTTCGACGTGCTGGCCAAGGTGCGTAGCGAACTTGCTACGGGAAATGGACCGGTCGACGAAATCGATCAGTATCTGGAGGACCCGGCTTTCCGCAAGCGCGCGCACGATGCCGAGCGGCAAGCCAAGGAGGGCTATCGCCTCAGCGCGCATCTGCAGCAGGCGGCCGACGCCATGCCAACCGAGCGTACCGAATGGATTCGTCAGCGCGCCGTGCAGCATCTACAAAGTGGCGGTTCGTTTGCGGGCATCAATCTCACTGGCGCGAATCTCGCCGGCATGAGTTTCGCGGGCTGCGATTTCAGCGGCGCGCAACTCGAAATGGTCGACTTCACGGCCTGCGATCTTGCGGGTTGCCGCTTCGACAAGGCAGTATTAGCGCGAGCCAATTTCACGCGAGCGAATCTCACGGGTGCGAGCCTGCGCGAAGCGAATCTTGGCGAGGCCAATCTGAGCGATGCCAACTTCGCTGACGCCATACTGGAAAGCGCCATCCTGCGCGGTGCGCATTTCGCCCGCGCATGTTTTGTCGGCGCCAATCTGCAGAAAGCCAATCTGATGGGCGGCGCGGATTTTCGCGAGGCAGACCTCTCCGGCAGTAATGCTGCTGACATAGTCTTGCTCGATGCCGATCTGCAGGGTCTCGTATGCCGCAACACCTGCCTCGATCGCGCCGCCTTCGTGCGCTGCGCGTTGGGCGGTGCGGACTTCTCCGGCGCTAGCCTGGAGCGTGCTTCCTTCATCGAAATCAAAGCAGAGGGCATGCGCTTCATCGGCGCCCGCATCATCAAGACGGTGTTTGTCGGTGTCAATATGCTCGATGGCGCTGACTTCAGTGGTGCCGAAATCCATACCAGCAATTTCCGCCCGGCCAGCTTGCGCGGTGCACGCTTCGACGACGCGCGCATTCGCGAGGCGGACTTTTCGAGTACCGATCTGCAAGCAGCAAGCTTTGCCGCTGCCACAGCTACCGACTGCCGTTTCATCAAGGCGGATCTGCGCAAGGCCAACCTGGCTGGTGCCAAGCTCATGAACAGCAGCTTCGCCAGCGCACGCCTGGAAGGCGCCGACCTGCGCGAGACCAACCTCTATGCGGCCGACCTCGCCCGCGTCGGCGCCGACACGGCCACGCGTTTTGACGACGCCCTCACGACCAAGGTGCGCACCTTGCCGCGTCGGCGTGATCCCGAGAAAGACGTCGCATGACGACGGAATCGCGCGAGAAACTCATCGCCCTAATTCGTTCCGGTCACGAAGCCAATGCGCTCGACTTGCGCGGCCTCGACTTGCACTCTGCCGCGCTGGGTGGCGGCATATTTCACTCCTGCGATTTTTCTGGCTCCGACTTCGCCGCGGCCGAACTGCAGCAGTCGAGCTTTATCGACTGCCGTTTTGACGCTGCCAGTATGCTCGGTGCGCGCATGCAGGACTGCGCTTTCGTGCGCTGCAGCTTCGTTCTCACGAGAATGACAAATGCATATGCGCTCAATACGAATTTTGCAGAATGCCAGTTTAGCGAGACCGACCTGAGTGCTGCCGATCTGGGGCTGGTGGTGTTCGTCAAATCGAAGCTGGACCGGGTGCGCTTTTGCGGCGCGCGTACCGACCGCGCCAATATGCTCGAGTGCGAAGTGATTGCGCCCGATTTCAGCAACACCTTGCTTGACCGCGTTGTGGTGCTCAAGGCGGATCTGCGCGCAGCGAACTTCGCAGGCGCGATCCTGAAGAACGTTGTGTTCCTGCAATGCGTCCTTGCCGGGCAAAACTTCGCCGGCAGTGATCTCACGCTCAGTCAGCTCATTGGTGCGGATGTGAGTGGCTGCGATTTCAGCGGCGCGATCCTGCGTCAATGCAATTTCCAGGGCGGCAAAGCCGCGGGCGCAATCTTTCGCAAGGCCGATGCGAGAAATGCTATTTTCATGGGCTGCGAACTCAAGGGCGCCGACTTTCGTGGCGCGCGCCTGACGCAGGCCATCTTTGTCGAAGCGCAGGCCGCACAGACGCGCTTCAATGACAGCGACATGCGACAGTGTCTGTTGATGAAGGCGGTCTGTCCGCAAGCGATATTCGCTGGCGCGCAACTCGATGAAGCTGACTGCTCGCATGCCGACCTGCGCGAAGCCGATCTGCGTGGTGCTTCATTGTTTCGCACGCGTCTGCATGGCGTGCAGGACAAGGGCGCTGCTTTTACCGACCGCGCACGTGCGCTGGAAAGCGATACCGAATTGCTGGCTGCCGAACAATGGCAACCGCGTACCGTCAAGACTGCCTGAAGCAATTGAAGTAATAAGGGGGGAATCATGGGTGACCATGCCAATGAACTGATCAAGCAAATCGTCAGCATGCCAGTCAATGTGATCGGATGCGTGCTCGATGGTGACGAAGACGCGGGCAAGGTGCGCGTCGCATTCGACGGCGGCGAACACCTGGTCAAGCGTGCTGCAAGCTGCCTGCTGGCGCCCGAGAGCGGCGACAGCGTGATGGTGTGCGGGCCCAATGCTGCTGCGCTGTACATCATCGCCGTGCTGGAGCGCAGCACTAACAAGCCTTCACGTTTGCTGCTCGGTCAGGATGCGCAGATTGCTGCGCAGGGCAAATTGAGCATAGCGAGCGATGAATTGCTGATACGCGCACGTCATGCAACGACCTTGATCGATCAGCTCAGCAGCTTCGGTCGCGAGTTGAGTGCATCGATTGGCAAGATCAAGCTGGTGGGCAATCTGTTCGAGTCTTTTTTTGAGCGCGTCAGCCAGTTTGCCGGGCATAGCGCGCGCACGGTCGAAGGTGTCGATCAGGTGCGCAGCGCATGTATCGATTACCGCGCCGAGCAGTCACTGAGTTTGCAGGGGTCGGAAATTATTGCGACCGCCAAGACACTTGTGAAAGTAGACGGCGGCCAAATACACATCGGTTAAAAAATGGGGTGTCATTCCCGCGAAAGCGGGAATCCACTTATTGGCAGAGTCTCACGCAGAAGTGGATTCCCGCTTTCGCGGGAATGACACACTTGGTTGGATGGAGGAGTTACGATGTTTGCCAACACGCAAATGATGGGTATGGACAACGGCATACCGGATGTCTGCCTGACGCCGGCGCCGCCCGCGCCGCCAATCCCGATTCCCTATCCGAACATTGCGATGGGGCCGATGGCGATTCCGAATTGCCCGACCATCTTGTTCATGGGCGCGCCTGCGCATAATCTGGCGACGACGATTCCGATGACCAATGGCGATAATCCCGGCGTCATGATGGGTGTTGCGTCCGGCACGGTGATGGGGCCGTCGCGGCACCTGACCGGCGCTTTCATGACCTTGCTGATGGGTATGCCGGCCACACGGCTGACCAGCATGTCGCTGCAGAACAGCACCAACTGCCCTGGCGCGCGTCTGGTGCCCAGCCAGGTCAAGGTGTTGCTGCTTGGCCCTTGATAACTATCGTCACCCATGAAAAACATGATCATTGCGCTCATCGTCCTCGCAGGTTTGGCCATTGCTGGCGGCGTCCTCTATCTGGTCGTCGGCGCCAAAAGTGATGCGGGTGGATTCGACTTCAGCCACACACAACGCACGCTCGAGACCGGCACGTCGGCCAAGGCGCGCGTCCTGAAAATGCGCGATACGGGCGGGCGGCTCAACAGCAATCCTTCCATCGAATTCGAACTGGAAGTGCTGCCTGTTGCGGCCCCCAGTTTTCCTGCCACGACGCGCGCCATTATCTCCACGGTCGATCTGCCGCGCTTTCAGCCAGGGGCGGAAATCAATGTGAAATATGATCCGGCCGATCATCGCAGCGTGGCCGTCGTCCCATGAGAAAGGCCGCAAAAAAGTGTTCGGCCGACCAAAGGCGCGCGCAGGTTTTTTGAGCTTGGAGTAATCTTTCCCGTCATTGGCGTCATGGCCCTGCGATGAGCTGCTTTCGGGGTATCTTCGATCACATGGCGCTTGTGCGGGCCCGATCAAAATAATTGTGGGAGAAGTTCGCTTGCTGCGTATTTCCGTCTTTCAATTCAAGGGTGAGCCGCCCGCTGCGTCGCTGTCGTGCGAGTTCCATGAGCATGGTGGCACGATCGGTCGCGACCCAAGCAATCAGCTGGCATTGCCCGATCCGGAGCGTCACATGTCGCGCGTGCAGGCCGAGGTACAGTTCGCCAATGGCACCTATCTGTTGGTCGATCACGGCAGCAATGCAACCAGCGTGAATGGGCATCCCCTCGGCAAGGGCACATCGGCGCCTTTGCGCGATGGCGATGAGATCGGCATTGCCTTCTACACCATGCGCGTCGAGCTGCTGCGCGCGGCGCCGGCCTTCTCGGCGAATCCGGCGGTCGCAGCAAGTCCGCCCGCGACGGCAAGCAGTGATCCCCTGGGACTATTCGAGCCCGCGCCGGAGCCGTCTTTCGGGCCGACGGTCTCGCCGATGCCAGGACTTTTTGATCCACCTCCGGCCACCCAGGCACAAGCCGATCCTTTCGCGCAGCTAGCTACGTCGAGTCGTCCGGCCCCTGCGCCCGTTGCGCCGCCCGCCGCGTCATCCGACGATCCGTTCGCCGTATTCGCTGCTTCCGCGCCGGCGCCGGTAACGCCTACACACAACGCGCCGCCGTCCGCACAGGATGATCCGTTCGCCGCCTTCGGTGCACGCCCAAAAGCGCCGGCGCCCGCTTCACCGCTGGGCATCGATGTCGCCGGCGATCCGCTTGGCATGGGTCTGCAGTCCTCCGAGCCCAGTTCGCTGGACGCACTTTTTAGCCTGGACAGCAAGCGTTCCTCTCAGGATCCTTTCGCGGGGTCGGCGCTGGGCGATCCCCTGTTCGGTGGATCGTCGGCGATCACCGGCGCGCAAGATCCGCTTGCCCTATTGTCCGGCGGCGTTGTGCCGGCACCGGCGACAGAACGCAATGATGCTCCTGTCATGCGTGAGGCGTTCGTACCGCCGAAGGTGGTGAAGAACGAGGTGATGGGGAACGAGGTGATGGGGAACGACCAGCCTCCGCCAGCTGCGCCGGTCGAGATACCGCGACCCGGCAAACCGCGGGGTGGTGTGGTGTCGTGGGATGGCGAATCGCCGCTTTCCGCTTCAGCCATCTCTGCACCACCGGCCGGGCAGGCCACGATTGCACCGAAAACGCCAGCGCCCAAAGCACCGCCAGCGAAGGCGCCCGTCCCGGAGCCTGCCGCCAGCAAGCCCGCGCCGCGCGCCAAAGTCGTGGTGGAAGGCCTGGAGAAAGCTTCGCCTGTCGCCGCTCCGGCCACAGCTTCGGCGGCGGCCACTGCGGACGCGAACACGGTGGAATTGCTTAATGCACTTGCACGTGGACTGGGCGTCACCGGCCTTAACCCGCCGGGCGGCATGACGCCGCAATTAATGGAGCACGTCGGCCAGATGTTGCGCGAGGCCGCGCACGGCACCATCGAACTGCTGCTGGCGCGCGCCGTGACCAAGCGTGAGGTGCGCGCTGAGCTGACGATGATCGTCAGCAAGAACAACAATCCACTGAAATTTTCGCCTGACGTCAATTTCGCGCTGATGCAATTGATCGCGCCGCAGGGGGCCGGTTTCATGAAGCCTGTGGAAGCCATGCGCGATGCCTATGATGATCTGAGGGCGCATCAGATCGGCTTCATGGCGGGTATGCGTGGCGCATTGAGCGGTGTGCTGGCACGCTTCAAGCCGGCCGATCTGGAAGCGCGTCTGACTGACAAGAGCTTCTTGGACTCGGTATTGCCGGGCAGTCGCAAAGCAAAATTATGGGATCTTTACGAGCAACGCTTTGCCGAGATTTCGCGTGAGGCCGAAGATAATTTTCATACATTTTTTGGCCGCGAATTTCTCAAAGCTTACGAAGAACAGCTCGAACGCTTACACGATGACCACGATTGACTCTCTCCACGCAGAGCGTTTTCGCAGAAACCAAGGGCACGGATATTTACATGATTGAGTTTCAAACGTCATATATCTCCGAGACGGGGCGTCGCCAGCGCAATGAAGATGCTTGCGGCTACTGGAGCTCGGAGCGGGGCTGTTGCTGGGTCGTGTCCGACGGCGCGGGCGGGCACGGCAGCGGCGACAAAGCTTCGCGTCTGGTCGTCAGCGCCGTGCTGGAAGAGTTCGCCGCCAATCCCGTCGTCAGCGAAGAGCATGTCGTTGCCTTGCTTGAGGCTGCACATGCTGCCGTCATGGATGAAAAGCGTGCCAACCCGCAAGGCGACGACATGCACGCCACCGTTGCCGTGCTGCTGATCGATGTGCCGACGCAGCGTGCGGTATGGGGGCATGTCGGCGACTCGCGCGTATATCTGTTCCGTCAGCGCGTACTGGCGCACCAGACACGCGACCACAGTCTGGTGCAGGGCATGATCGATGCCGGTTATGGTACGAGCGAGATGACCCGCACGCATCCGCAGCGCAGCCTACTGACTTCTGCCATCGGCAATTCCGGCGAACTGGCCTTGAGTGTTTCCGGCAAACCGGCGGTGGTCGAGGAGGGCGACGCCTTCCTGATGTGCACCGATGGCTGGTGGGAATACGTCGACGAGCCCACTATGGAAAGCATGCTGAAGTACGCCGACACGGCGCAGGAATGGCTCGACCAGATGGCTGCACGCGTCAGGCAGAGCGAAAACGATCACAGCGACAACTACACCGCGATTGGTGTGCAGGCCGGCGACCTGGAGCCAGTGACGACGGTCATCCTGGTTAAGTAACAACACGACATACGTGAGGCAACATGACAAATAGATCTGTCGTGACAAAATCTGTAACGCTGGCTCTGAGCATTTCCTTGCTCGTGTCGGCCTGTGCGACGGACAGCAAGACCGAGAATACCGCCGTGGGCGCCGCCATCGGTTGCGCGGCTGGTGCGGTGCTCGCCAAGCTGACGAAGAACGATGCAGGCACGGCGTGCGCTGCGGGCGCCGTGGTCGGCGGTATTGCGGGTTACCTGCGCGCGCGCAATGCCGAAGTGGAAGAGGCGCACAAGGTTGCCGATGCGGCCTCGAAGGTCGAAGGGGCCAAGGTCTCGCCGGTCGAAACGCAGTCCGTGCAGGTTCTCGACAAGAGCACCAACAAGACCGAGAAAGTGACCGCGTTCAAGGCCATCTCGGTCGATATTCCCGTAAGCCAGCTGAATACGCCGGATGGCCGCGAAGCTTTGCGCAAGCTCGACGAATACGCTCGCAAGACCGCCGACGAGCGCGGCGAGACCATCGATATGACAATTGCAAACGCGCCGGAGCGCGGCGGTTCTTCGACCAAGGTAGCGCTGAAGGAAACGCTTGAGCCGTCCGGCAAGGGCAAGGTGCGGCGCGTTCAAATGGCCGATCCGCGCGTGGCAAGCAACATTCAGCGCATTACTATCGAAGCGAAGAATCCGAGCCGTCTCGAGGTATGACAATAGGGGATTGGCGAAGTAGGCGATTTACCGATGTTCCACAACTCGTCATTCCCGCGAAAGCGGGAATCTACTTGGCGGCACAGACTTCACTTAGAAGTGGATTCCCGCTTTCGCGGGAATGACGGATCGGACGTTCTGTGCTTTGTTGGGCGGCTATCAGGTGACCGACCAAGCCGCGCGTGCATTGATCGCGCGTTCAAGCATCAAGGCGCAACCAGATTGTCCAGGCCCTGATTGAGCCTCTTCAAATACTCTCGCTCCGCTTCGGGTGACACGCTGTGCTTGGCCGGTTTCGGTGGTTTGGGCTCAGGTGTTTTTATGGCGGCCTCTTTCTTTGGCGCCCTGGTGGTTTTTGCCGCCTTGGGAGGCTCGGCGGGAGTTGGTGCCGCAACTGGCTTGGCGGGCGCTGGCGGAATGACTGGTTTGACGGGTTCCGGTGCGACCTCGCTGATGGTCGCGAGACTGGCGCCGTAGCGGTCTGTGCAGGCTTCACCTGTTTTGCATATCGCATCGCCTATCAGCGCTTCGTAACTGGCCCCGTGCGTGAAGCGCGACTCCAATGCGCCACGCGTGGCGACGAGCATGCCTGCTTCTTTGCCCAGCGCCGAAGTGGCGAAATTGCGTTCGCGTTCCGACACCACGGCCAGTACCTGCCAATCGCCTTGCGGTGCACGTGCGGCGTATGCCCATGGTGTAGGCAGCTGCGAGCGCGGTACCGAAAAGCGCTGATTCGGTGTCAGGGCATTGGCGGTGTCGGCATCGTTGGGAAAGAGGCGATAGAGCTTGTCCTCAGCCTTGTCCCACAGAAACAGATAGAGATAGCCGGCGGTGCTGCTGCTCAGGTTCAGGTGCAGCGTATCGCTGCCAAGCGTCACGCTGTGAGGCGCATCAAGCTTGATGGCGATCTTTGGATCGGCGCCCGTGACGATGGTCTGCATGGCTTGCGCCAGCGAGTGAATGAGCGGCCGCGCTATGCTGGAAGCGGCGAGCGAAGATTTTGCACTGCCACTGCTTGCCGCACTTGCGCTGAGGCTGGATGCGCTCGCGAGTTTTGTCGGCGCGGGGATGGCGGCCTTGGGCGCAGCCACTGGCGGCGTCGGTGTCTCAGGCAGCTTTTCTGGTTTGGCGACTACGACGGGCTCGCTGGCCTGGTCAGCGTGTTTATGTGGAAGCAGTAACGCGGCGGCGATACCGCCCACTACGATCAATCCGGCGCCGACAATGAGGACGCCACGTTTGCTGCCGTCCATGCTTGCAGGCTTTGGTGCGGGTTCGACGCGAATCTTTTCTGGTTTCCTGGGCTTTTCGGGCTTCGGAATTTTCGGTGGCTTAGGAGCAGGCGCGGGTTTGCCCACCGGCTTTGCAGGCGGCGGTGTAACCAGTATGGAACGCCCTGCCATACCGAGCAGTTCGCGCATCTCGACCATGGACTGCGGCCGCGCATCAGCACGCACGCCGAGCGATTTGTCGATGCCGCGCAGAAACGCGTCGCTGTAGCGGCCCGCCGCTTCGACGGCCAGCGGCTTGTAGCTGTCCTGCATCATGCGGCCGACGGCGGGGGGTGGCGTCTTGCCGGTGATCATGAAATACACGACGGCGGCCAGGGCATAGACGTCGGTCCATGGCCCTTGGCGCATGCCGGGCATCTCGGCGTATTGTTCGATGGGCGCATAGCCGGGCTTGAGAATCACGGTCAATGCTTGCGTCATATCGCTGATGACGCGTCGTGCCGCACCGAAGTCGAGCAAGACTGGGCGGTCGCCACGCAGCAACATGATATTGTCCGGCGCAATATCGCGGTGGTAGCAGCTCTCCTTGTGGATCAGTTCGAGCGAGTCGATAACTGGCGCGAGAATTTTCCTGATCCAGTTTTCGTCCGGCGGCGTCTCGCGTTCCTGCAGGGCGTCGCGCAGGGTCTTGCCTTCGTAGAATGGCATTGCCATATAGGCCGTGCCATTGGCTTCCCAGAAGCGGTAGACCTTGACGAGTGCGGGATGATCGAACTGCGCCAGCAGATGCGCTTCATTGACGAAGCTGCGGCGGCCAATTTCGAAGGTTTCACGGTGGCGCTCGGAACGCACAGACACCGACGAGTCGGCGCCGCGCGACGCCAATGACGCTGGCATGTATTCTTTGAGCGCGACCTTGCGTTGCAGCGAATGGTCCTGCGCAAGGTAGACGATGCCGAAACCACCTTCGCCGACCAGGCCGATGATCTCGAATTCGCCAAGGACGGTGCCGATCTGCAGGAAGTTGTGCTGCTGTGGGGAAGGCTCCGGCGGCAACTGAGACGGTGGCAGCGTGATCTCGCTCAACACGATGGTCTTGTTGTCGTCGTTCTTCGGCGCGTCAGACACTCGCTTTACGTCCCGTCGTATCGATATCTGGTCCAGGTTCGCAAGCGCACATGTTCACTTACGATTGCTCGGGAGTGTATTGCAGCATGCGCGCAAAAACACTTGGGCTCGGCATGCCCTGGCAGACGAAGCCGCCCAGCGCGTTGGCTTCATTGTGGCACCACCACAGGCTGTAGCCACCAAACAGTTGGCCCATCAAGTGGCCGCCGGCCATGCGCGTCATTGCTTCCAGGCCGACGTTGGGCCCGGTTTCGATGCGCTCGAACGCGGCACGCTGACTCAGGGCATGGGCAAGCGCCGCGCCACCCATTTCGGCGCGCAGCAGCGACGGCGAAGAGGCTGCTGCGGGCGGTGCTGGACAATTAGCGAGCACGGCTTCGAAGCTGTCGATGCTGGCGTTGGCGTCGAGCCCGGCACGCGCTGCCGCTTCGAGCTGCCGCACCCATTCTTCGAGGGCGGCGATGGCATTGGGCTCGAAACTGAAGTCGGCCAGCGCAGCGCAGATGGTCAGCGGAAAGTAACGGCCGACACGGTCGACCGAGGGCAGGACGATGCCGGCCCAGGTCGATGCGTCGAGGGTGCCGGGCGCCAGGATGAAGCTCCACACGTTCGAGGTGAGATAAGTGTCGAGCCATTCGCTGCCCATGTGCTGCTGGCTATACGCCATGCCGCGTTGCAGCCATGCGTCCCAATCGGCGAGGAAGGCCGGTGGCAGACGCCGGCTGGCGAAATCTCCCAGGGCGGGCAGTTTTCCATACCATGCTGGCGTCATGTCCATGATGATGTCCTACAGTCCGGTGGGGCAGCGGAACTCGGCGAGTTCGCGCAGCCGGAAGGGGTTCTGCACGCTGCCAGAGGTGACGTCGAAGACGGTGCTACGGCCATCGATGGCGAAGGTCACGCGGACCTTCTCTGGCGCGCCCGCTGGCTGGATGTTTGCCTTGTCCAGCATGCGGAACAGCGACCAGGGTCCGTCCAGCGCCGCGCCCGAAGTGCCACTCGCGCCCGGCGGTGTCATCTGGATGCGCACCTCCAGGCCGCCTTTGGGGCCGGGCCAGGTCACCGATTGCGGCACCTGCGGGCCATGGCTGTACTTGATCAGCTGGCCATCGACGTCGAAGACGAAGTTGGTGATGGACGGGTCCATATCGACGGGTTTGAATTCCAGGCGCAGCACGCCGCCGCTGCGGAAGAACACATCACGGATCACCGCCGCGCGCTGGAATTGCGCCAGGTTGCCGGAGTTGCCCAGCGACTGCTCCTGCACTTTCTTGAACGACCACGGGTTGGTCGAGGTATCGACGTATTGCGCGAGGTTCTGGCTGAAGAAGGCATCGAGCTTGCCGCCGGGGCCGAACAGTGCCGTGAAATCGTCACGCGTCACATCGCGCGTACTGTTGCGCACGAAAGGATAACGTCCCTCGATGGCCTGCGTGCAGAACTGGCCGATCTGCGTGCCGACGGCGCTGCTCAAGGTTTCGCGCAACGACACCAGTGCCTGACCCGCGCCGGCTGCCGATACGTCCTGCATCATCGTGCGTACCGGCTCGGGCATGCGCGCGCTTTCGGCCTTGACCTTGGCGGAAGCGTCGGAAGAGGGCGGCGCCACCTTGTCGCGCAGGGCGGTTTCTGTTGCCGACATGGCTATGTAAACGTCATTGAGCAACGCGACCACGGCGGTGATCGGTGCGGTCTTGTCGTCGCCTGTGACAAGCTGGCGCAGTTGCGCGAAGTGATCGTCGACGATCATCTCGATGCCGCCCGCAGGCATCGAGGTTTGCGTGGTGTCGTCCTTGCTGAACAGCTTGCTCAGGTCGGACTGCGTTTCGGAAAGCTTGTCCTGCACTTTTTCGACCGCCGACTTGTCGGCGGACTTGAGGCTCAGCGTGGTCTCGCGCGACATGGCGCGCATCAGTTTCGGCAGTGGCGAATCGGGCGCCGACAGCACGCGGGCGATCTGGATGCTCTGTTGCAGGTTGCTTGCCTTGGCTACGCCAATGTCATTGATGAAGTTATCCCAGGTGCGCACATAGTCGTTGAGATAGACGCGGCGCACTTCGTTGGCGATCTTCTTCTCGTCCTCCGCGCTGTGCTTGCCGGAAGTCGTGGCAAGTACCCACGGCTCTTCTTCGGCGAGCTGCTTGGAGACGCGCTCGACCACCTTGGAGAAGCCTTTGTGATAGCCATCGAAGGTGAACAGGCCGGGCACGCCGCGGCTCAGCGGTTGGCCGCTCTTGCGCGTGAATACAATGGCGCCTGCCGGGCCGACTGTGCGCTCGATGGTGAACGCCGGGAACTCGCCACCCACACCCTGTCGCTTGAGCCGGCTGTAGATACGGTCGGGCAGCGAATAGCGCAGCAACTGGTTGCGCACCGAAGAGATTAATTGCGCATCGGCCGGAATCGGCGACACGGCAGGGCCGTCCTCGAACAGCGCGTTGAGATAGGTGGACAGATCGGCGCGTTGATCGGCCGTTGTCTCGCGCGGCAGGTTCTGGTCCCAGTCGAGCGCGATCCAGGCCTTGAGCGATTCAGCATCGAAATGCTGACCGTCATGCAGCATGAGGTAGCTCTTGAGCGCCTCGTAGGCGAATTCCAGATTGTTCGGGTCGAGATTGCGCAACTGGCTTTCGACACGATTGGCGATGCGCGGCAACAGCACGTCGCGTAGCAGATTGCGGTAAGCCTGGTCCGAAGCAGCATCGAGCTTGTCGCCCTGGAACAAGCCGAACTGCATCGATAGCGGCGCCTTCTCATCGGGACGATGCGGCGTGTGCGATGCGGTGCGCACCGCATCGATCACCGGTAATATGCCAACGACATCATCGGGCGCGGCGATGCGCGCCTGGGCGACAACATCCTGCGTGGTCTTCACCTTGGCGTTCACTTCGCCGATGTAGTCGCGGTTATTGGAGAAGCTCAGCACCCAGGAAATCAGCAGGCCGATGGTGAGCAGCACCGTGCATACGATGGCGGCGAGGCGCAGCATGCTGCGGCGACGTTCCCATTTTAGATTGGTACCGCCGATGCGCTGCTCGGCGAAAACGACTTCGCGCAACAGGCGCGTGATGAAGAAACTCTTGCCGCTGCCGGTTTGCGGCGGCAGCACGCGACGCTCCAGGCCAAAGGCGCCGCCGAGGCTGGACATGACGCGGTCGATCGGATTGCCTTCCTGCGTGCCGCTGGTGAAGTAGGCGCCGCGCACCATCACCGGCTGATCGAAACCGGAAGGTGCGAACACCTTGTCGAGGAAGCCGGCGAGCAGACGATTTGCAGCCGCGAGTTGCTGATCGAAAGCGGCGATGGCGCCGCGGCGTGTCAAGTCCTGTTCCTCGCGCAAGCGTGTCGGCATGAGGTCGAGCACACGTTGGCGCAAGGCGTTGAGGCTGTCGGACAATTCCTTCACCTGCGCCGCGCTGTCGCCGCCTTGTGTGAAGGTGACGCCCCAAACCTGGTCCCGCGCTTCCTTGCCGAAGTCATTGAAGAATTCGTTGAAGCCGGCGATCAAATCAGCCTTGGTGACCAGCACGTAGATCGGCAAGCGCACATTCAACGAGCTGTAGAGCTCCTGGATGCGCGTGCGCAGCGCGGCCGCATGACGTTCGGATTCGCTTTCCGACTGGCTCAGCAGATCGCCGAGGCTGACCGTCAGCAGCACACCATTGAGTGGCTGGCGCGGGCGATGCCGCTTCAGCAGCGACATGAACCCTTGCCAGGCTTCGTGATCGCTGGCCTGATTGGAGTCTTGCGTCGTGTAGCGGCCGGCGGTGTCGATCAGTACCGCTTCGTCGGTGAACCACCAATCGCAATTGCGCGTGCCGCCGATGCCCTTGAGCTGGTGTGCGCCGAATTTTTCGGCGAGCGGAAAACGCAGGCCGGAATTGATTAATGCCGTTGTCTTACCCGAGCCGGGCGCGCCGATGAACACATACCAGGGCAACTCGTACAGGTAGCGTGCCGAGCCGAAAGACAGCAGGCGCGCCAGGCCGCCTTTCTTGGCGTTCTGCGCGGCCTTGGTTTCCTTGAGCACGCGCATCGCTTCCTCGAAGCGTTTGCGCAGCGTCAGCACTTCTTCCGACTGCGTCGGCGTGCCCGGCGCATCGCTGCTCTTCATGAGGCCATCGAGCAATTGCGCGTTGTTCTTGCGCGCCTTGATTTTACGCCACACCGCGCGCAACACGACGATCAGCACGATGATGCCGATGATGATCCAGCGCACCAGTTCCGATCCGAGCGGTGCGAAGCCCGCAAACGAGAACAGCGGGCCGACGAACCAGATGACCAGCGCCAGCGCAATCAGCCCGAGGATGGTGAGCAGGATCGGGTGAAACAGGATTTTGAAGAATGCTTTCATGCAAGGCCCCGGTGGCGGACTTGAAAGGGACTGTCTATGCAGTGGTCATTCCCGCCAGCTTTGCAACCGGCGTAGCCGCATTGCGCTCCCCTCGCCCGCTTGCGGGAGAGGGGCTGGGGGAGAGGGCTGCGGCGAGAATCCACGTGAACCTCGATGCAGCTTAGTACTGGCAAGTGGATTCCCGCTTTCGCGGGAATGACGGGAGTTTGGTGCTTGCTCTGGTAGGCGCAGAACATGGTCATTTCAATTCGTACCTGCCGCGGGAAACACGATGATCTCGACGCGGCGGTTCTGTGCGCGCCCTTCCGGCGTGGCATTGGTCGTGATCGGTTCGCTGTCGGCGCGGCCTTCTGTCTGGATTTTTTGCCCTGGTAACTGCGGCGCCAGCGCGGCAGCCACCGAGTCGGCACGTGCCTGCGAAAGATGCCAATTGGATGGGAAGCGCGCCGAGCGGATCGGCTGGTTGTCGGAGTGGCCGCGCACGAGCACCTTGCCACCGACTTGCGCGATGGCGCTGCCGACCTTGGTCAGCAAATTGGCGAAAGGTGTAGACAGGGTAGCGCTGCCCGCTTCGAACAGCGCATCGCCTTGCGCGAGCACGATGCTGCGATCCGACAGGTCGCGCACGGTCAGTTTGCCTGCGCTGATTTCGTCAGTGAGGAAGTGCTGCAGGCGATCCGGTGCCTTGACGATCACGACCTGGGCAGGTTTGGCGACCGGCATGGGCGGTGGCACTTTGAGCCCAAGGATGGTGGAGAAGGTCGGGTCCGAATTGCGATTCAAGGCATAAGAAGCGCTGAAGAAAATCATCATGAGGATCAGGGCGGCGACGGCCGCGATGACCCATATCGGCACCGAGTCGCGCAGCGGACGATTCGGCGTGGCGTTGGTCGCCCATTCCGGCGACAGCTCGCGCGTCGTTTCACCGCGCTCCTTCGCAATCATTTGTCCTAAACGCTCGCGCACCGTGGCGAGCTGTTCCTTGCCGTTGGGCAGGACACGATAACGCCCTTCGAAGCCGAGCGAAAGAATGATGTAGAACAGCTCCAGCAAGTTGCGGTGCGTCGCCGGTTGTTCGGCAATCTTGCCGAGAAGCTGGAAGAATTTTTCGCCGCCCCAGGCTTCGTTATGGAACTGCACCAGCAGGCTGCGCTGCGCCCAAACTTTCTCGCCCCAGGGCGTGTTGGCGGCGGACTCATCGAGGAAGCAGCACAGCGCGTAGCGGGCGCCGACGACATGTTCATTGAGCAGGCCGCGCTCGCGCGCCTTGGCCTCGAAAGTCTGGATGGCGCGTGCCAGCGTGTCGCGCAGGCCCGCTGGATCGGGGTGATGTGCTTGGCGCAATTGCGGCACGAGGTTCAACAAAGGATTGGCGGCCGCGACCAGTGGATTGAGGCCGGAATTCCAGTCCAGCGCTGACAGTTCGACGCGCTCGAAACTGAAGCGCGCACCGCCCGGCGTAGCGCCTGCAGCAGGACGCACCGGTCGTGCGCCGGGGTTGGGAATGACCAGAGTCCGGTCCGCTGGAAGCTGGCCGAAGGGATCGTCGCTTGTCATAGTGTGGATGTCCCCCGCTTGATTCAATATATGCCGAAGGCATGCCGTCGGTAATGCGTTTCTATGTCAGCGCTGTACGCACCTCAAGCCCGTCATTCCCGCGAAAGCGGGAATCCACTTCTACGCTGGAACACACTTCATGCGCACCAAGTGGATTCCCGCTTTCGCGGGAATGACAGAACCTTGTGCCTTCAATCCAACTAACAGGGCTCGACCGCTAACCCCGTATCGCCCACAGCGAAACTTCCAGCCCCGGAAAATCGCCCGACACATACATACCCAGCCCGCCGGAGCTGTCGAGCTGTTTCCATAGCTCGCCCGTATTGTCGAGCTCGAAATAAGTAAAGCCGGCGTGGAACGGAATCTGGCGCGGCGCGACCGATAGCGGGTGCAAGGCGATGCCGGGCAGTGCCAGATTGACGAGCTCGCGGATCTTTTCCACGGGGCCGAGCTTGGCTTGCGCCGGGAAGCGCGCGCGCAAGGTCTCGCTTGGAATCTGTGCATTGACCGACAGAACGAAACTGGCCTGTCGCAGCAGGCCCTTGTCGGGAATCATGCCGACGTAGCGGCCTTGCTTGTGGTCTTGCAGCTCTATCTGGATGGCATTTTGTTCGAGGATTGCCGACAGGCCGCGCCGTACTTCGCGGATCAGGGGATCGAAGCTGGCCTGCAGCGCATCGTGACGATAGGTTGGCATGTTCGGCGGACGCTTGTTGCTAGCCGTCAGTGTGGCCAGCTCGCCCATCAGTTCGAGCAATTGGGCGTACAGGCGCTCGGGATGCAATTGGGATATCTGCACGAGATGGTCGAACACCGCCTGATGGCGATTCACTGTCATCAGGAACAGGAAGTCGGCGATCTCCGCGACACCGCCGGCGCCGGTTTGCGACAGCCTGCCGGCGAGCGCGTCGCCACGCTGGTTGAGCAGGCCTTGCACTTCACGCAGCATCGACGCCAGTTGTGGTGCTTCTTTGCAAGCGAGCATCGGTGGGATGTAACCGCGATCAATCAGCAAGCTGTTGTCGGGCTTACGTTCGACGATGCGAATGACGCCGAGCTTGATGAAGGCATCGGAGAGGCGCGACTCGACGTCGAGTACGAGGCGTGGATGGCCGATCTGCACGACCTCGGCGGCCGCGCTGGCTGTCGCCGAGTCGGGCAGAGTTTCATCCTCTACGTCGAAGCGCGCCAGCGGATCGGCGGAAGATTCGCTGGACATCGGATCGACAAACTCTGCCATCAGCGGACGACGCATCGGCAGCGCCAGACACACGACGGTTTCTTTCGCATCGGCCGGGAAGTCCAGTGCGATCGGTCCCTTGTGGGCGGCGGGAAAATCGAAGGGCGAGCCGTCGGGCAATATGCCGCTGGCCGACTTGATGGCGATCTTGCCGATGTTCAGCGCGGCTTCGTCGATTTCCAAGCGAGTGAAGCCCCAGAAGAAGGGGCCGGCGCTCTTCGTGCGCGCCTCGATCAGCCACTCGATGTGCCGATCCTGTTGCTGGAAATGTTGGGGGCGAAGGAACAAGCCTTCTGACCAGACCACTTTGCTGAACCACGACATGGCGTATGCGTATTGGAAGAGTGCGGTTGAAGGAGGCTCCGGTACTGGCTGGCGTCAGGGTATTCGAGTCTAGCTACTTTTTCTTGTCCTGGCTGGGCAGTGCCTTGCTAAACGGCAACTTGTCGAGCGGGACTTCGTCGAACTTTACCTGGTCGCTCCTGAGCGTGACCTGATCGTTTTTCAGGCTCACCAGAATCGTAGAGGTTTTCTTGGGCGGCAGTGGCACCGTGGCCCGCCAGATGGCCCGATCGATATTGCGGTACGAGACCATGATTGCGAAAACCTGGCCCATCCCCGCGTCTTTGGCCGGGAAGGCTTTCTTCTCTCCGGGTTGCAGGGTGAACTCCTCGCGCGACAGGAGAGCGTCTCCCAGCGTCTGCTGATCTTTTTCCGCGAGCGAGAAGAAGTCGGATGAATTGAACGCCGAATCATTCTTCAGTATGTAATACCGCACCACGACCGGCGTTGAGCGGCCGTGCGTGTCGACATTGAGTTTTTCGTCCGCAGCGATGGCAATGACTGCGACGGTAGGCGATGAAAACAAGCCTGCGCAGCCTGCAAGCGTGCACGCAACGAGCAGCACCAGTCCAAGCAAGCGCAGTGCGGAGAGTGAACGCTTCACGGCAGAACATCCTTCCCGAAAGTTTTCAACTGAGTTTTCAACTGAGGCTCCCAAGCCTGGAAGCGGCAACGGCATGCGTGGATGATAGCTTCGTCCAGACCCGCCGTGGTGTTCAATGCAGATCAATACCTTGAGCGCGTAATTATGCTTGGCGGCGCGAGCACTTCATATGAGAATTGGACTTCGTCAGACTTGGAAAGGCCGAGGCATGTTGCTAGACATAGACGTGGAGGCGTTGCTGTCCCCTCTGGGCGATGAGGATGCCTGCGGGCCGAACCTGGAATATGACGCGGAGTTCATGCAACTCGAGGAGGCGGCCAGAGCCCAGCCCGAGCAGGAGTTTTCGAATGCGGACACTGGCACGCGCGTAAAAATCGAAGGGCAGGGCCCGGACTGGCCCGAGGTGTTCAAGCTCGCGCAAGGCTTGATGCAACGGACTCGCGATGTGCGCGTTGCCACCTACTTCGCGCGCGCGCTGGTGCGCACGCAGGGTTTCGCGGGTACCCAGGTCGGGCTCACCTTGATCAATGGCTTGCTGGAACGTTACTGGCAGCGGGTTCATCCCGGCCTTGATCCTGACGACGACAACGATCCGACCATGCGCGTCAACGCATTGGCACCTCTCGTGGCGGCGGAAGCCTTCATCGATGATATGCGCGCCAGTTGGCTGTTGAAGTCACGCCAGTCGGGCCTCCTCACCGTGCGCGGCATCGAACTGTCGCAAGGCAAGCTGCAGGCGCGCGAAGGCGAGCAGGTGTATTCCGAGGCGCAAGTCTCCGGCATGCTCAGCGAAGCGCTGGAGCAGAATGGCGAACTCGGTGCGCTCATCGACGACACGATCCAGCTGGTGGCCAAGTTATCGTCCTTCCTGCAGGCGCAGGTTGGCGCGGCGAGCGCACTCGACTTCAAGCCGCTGCAATCGATCCTGCATAGCGTGCGACAAGCCTTCCTGCTGATCGCGCCACAAGGTGACGACGAGGTTGCAGGCGCTGATGAGGCTGGCGGCGTAGCGAGCGGGGGCGCCAGCGGTGGCTCGCGGCCGGGAGAGATTCGCTCGCGCCAAGACGTCGTTGCGGGCATCGACCGGTTGATCCAGTACCTCGATAGAGCCGAGCCGAGCAACCCCGCGCAGATCATGTTGCGACGCGCTAAGCGGGTGCTGAACATGAGTTTTCTGGAGGCAATCAACGAAATTGCACCCGAAGGTTTGCAACAAGCTGAACGAATACTTGGCGATCAGCTAAATAAAACGGAGAATTGAGGCAGGTCAATTCCGGGATGGTGTTCCGTGATCCCGGCGGTTAATCAAATTTTTCCTTGGGAGGGTCAACATGGCGACCAGCAGTCAGAAATTCATCGCACGCAATCGTGCCCCGCGTGTCCAGATCGAGTATGACGTCGAGCTGTACGGTGCAGAGAAGAAAGTCCAGCTGCCTTTCGTAATGGGTGTGCTCGCCGACCTCTCCGGCAAACCCGCCGAACCGCTGGCGCCGGTTGCGGATCGCAAGTTCCTCGAAATCGACGTCGACAACTTCGACAGCCGCATGAAATCGATGAAACCGCGCGTAGCCTTTCAGGTGCCCAACACGCTTACCGGCGAGGGCAGCCTCAACGTCGAGCTGACTTTCGACAGCATGGACGATTTCTCGCCGGCCGCCGTGGCGCGCAAGGTCGACTCGCTCAACAAGCTGCTCACGGCGCGTCAGCAATTATCCAATCTGATTACGTACATGGATGGCAAGAGCGGCGCTGAAGATCTCATCGCCAAGGTGCTGCAGGACCCGGTGCTGCTGCAAAGCCTCGCCACTGCGCCCAAGCCCGAGGATGCCGCCTAAGTAGTATTTAGGCGCCCGGACGTTCGTATTCATTTTGAGAATTAGAGGAGTTCAGCATGGCTGAATCGAAAGCACAAAACGAAGCCTCGACAGGGGTGGTGGTCGAAGGTGGCGAGCTAGACTCGCTGCTGCAACGTGAATTCAAACCCAAGACCGACGAAGCGCGCGATGCCGTTTCGCGCGCGGTGCGCACCCTGGCCGAGCAGGCCTTGTCGCAGACCTCTCTGATTGGTAATGACGTTGTCAAGTCGATCGAGGCGATCATCGCCGAGCTTGATCAAAAACTCTCCGAGCAGATCAACCAGATCATGCACCACGCCGATTTCCAGAAACTGGAAGGCGCCTGGCGCGGCCTGCATCATCTGGTCAACAACACCGAGACCGACGAGCAACTGAAGATTCGCGTCATGAACATCTCCAAGGTCGATCTTGGCAAGACGCTCAAGCGTTACAAAGGTACCGCCTGGGATCAAAGCCCGTTGTTCAAGCGCGTCTATGAAGAAGAGTACGGCCAGTTCGGCGGCGAGCCTTTCGGCTGCATCGTCGGCGACTACCACTTCGATCACAGCCCGCCCGACGTGGAACTGCTCGGCGAAATGGCCAAGGTCTGTGCCGCCGCACATTCGCCTTTCATCTCCGGCGCATCGCCGACGACTATGCAGATGGAATCGTGGCAGGAACTCGCCAACCCACGCGATCTGACCAAGATTTTCTCGACGCCCGAATACGCCGGCTGGCGTTCGCTGCGCGCCTCCGACGACGCGCGTTACATTGGTCTGGCCATGCCGCGTTTCCTCGGCCGTATTCCTTATGGTGTGAAGACCAACCCGGTCGAAGAATTCGACTTCGAGGAAGATACCGGCGCGGCCGATCACAGCAAATACACATGGGCGAACTCGGCTTATGCGATGGCGGTGAATATCAACCGCTCGTTCAAGCAGTACGGCTGGTGCTCGCGGATTCGCGGCATCGAGTCGGGCGGCTCGGTCGAAGGCCTGCCGGTGCATTCCTTCCCGACTGACGATGGCGGTGTGGATATGAAGTGCCCGACCGAAATCGCCATCAGCGACCGTCGCGAAGCGGAACTGGCAAAGAGCGGTTTCATGCCGCTGATCCACAAGAAGAACTCCGACTTTGCTGCCTTCATCGGCGCCCAGTCCCTGCAGAAACCTGCCGAGTACGACGATGCGGATGCGACCGCCAACGCCAATTTGGCAGCACGTCTGCCTTACCTGTTCGCCTGCTGCCGCTTTGCGCATTATCTGAAATGCATCGTGCGCGACAAGGTCGGCTCCTTCAAGGAAAAGGACGATATGGCGCGCTGGCTGCAGAACTGGATCATGAACTACGTCGATGGGGATCCTGCGCACTCGTCAGAAGAAACGAAGGCACGTCGCCCTCTCTCGGCTGCCGAGGTCGTGGTGGAAGAAGTGGAGGGCAACCCCGGTTACTACTCCGCCAAGTTCTTCCTGCGTCCGCATTACCAGCTCGAAGGTTTGACCGTTTCGCTGCGTCTCGTTTCCAAGCTGCCTTCGGCCAAGGCGGCATGATTTTTCGAGAGGGCAGCGCGGCGATGCTGCCTTCAGGCCGGTTTGAAAGTTGTGGTGTTCACGGTTGTAATTTGTCGGCTGCGTTGGTGTGGCGGCAAGGCCTCAACCTCGTTTATGCCTCGTTTGTGTTTAGTCAGCTAACTTCTGGGGAGTAATCATGGCAGTCGATATGTTCATCAAGATTGGCAACATTGAAGGCGAATCAAAGGACGACAAGCACGCTAAAGAAATCGACGTCCTGGCATGGAGCTGGGGCCTGTCGCAGTCGGGCAACGCACACCAGGGAACCGGCGCTGGTGCCGGCAAGGTCAGCGTGCAGGACATCTCCATCACCAAGTACGTCGACAAATCGACGACCCCGCTGATCCTGGCGGCTTCGAAGGGCACACACTACGACAAGGCCGTGCTGACGGTGCGCAAGGCCGGCGACAGCCCGCTCGAATACCTCAAGATCACCCTGGAAGACCTGATCGTCAGCTCGCTGTCGACGGGCGGCAGCGGCGGCGAAGACCGCCTGACCGAGAACGTTTCGCTGAACTTCGCCAAGTTCAAGGTCGAGTACACCGAACAGGACGCCAAGGGCGCGGCAGGCAAGACTTCCACGGCAGCGTGGGACATTCCCGCCAACAAGGCCATCGGCTGATTTGTTGTCCGGTCGGGGTGCGGCGCGCCTGTTGGCGTTCCGCGCCCCGTTTGTGTTTCCCGCGCAGTCTGCGTCGGTTTGCACTCGTATTGATTTGTCATCATCTTGTTAGGAACATAAATGGCCGCCGGCGACATGTTCATGAAGATCGACGGTGCGAGGACGGGGCCGATCAAGGGCGACTCGACCGACAGCGCGCACCCGGACGAAATACAGGTTCTCTCGTGGTCCTGGGGCATGCGCGGCAATGCCAGCGCCAGCGTAACCGCAGGTAGCAAGGCGGCAGGCTCGAACCAGGTTAGCGTCAGCGAGCTGACTTTCACCAAGGACGTCGATAGCGCGACGACAGCACTGATGGTCGCGCTGCGTGCCAACGAGGCGATCAAGAAAGCCGTACTCACTGTGCGCAAGGCGGGCGGTGCAGACCCGGTCGAATATCTCAAGATTGTCATGGAGAAGGCGCAGATCCGCTCGGTCGATCTGGAGATGGCGGCGGACGGCGAGACCATTATCGAGACGGTGGCCATCGGCTTCCAGAAGATTTCCGTGCAGTACCAGGGACAGGAGTCTAGGGGCGGATCGCGTGGCGCCTCGCTGTTTGAAACCGATATTAGTCCGTCATAACGCCCTGGCGCAGTCTTCAAACAGCATTCCGAAGTCCTATCGAGGTAGCGCACATGAGCACCATCGCAGAAGCCGAAAAGAGCCTTGGAGTCGGTGATCCTGAAGCGGCTCTGGCGCTGCTCCAAGCGGGTATCCGTTCCAATCCGTCCGACGCCAAGCTGCGTATTTTCCTGTTCCAGTTGTTGTCTGTACTCGGTCAATGGGATCGTGCGCTGACGCAGTTGAACGTCGCTGCCGAGCTCGATGCTTCGGCCCTGGCGATGGCGCAGATGTATCGCGAGGCGGTGCGCTGCGAAGTATTGCGTGCTGAAGTGTTCGAGGGGCGAAAGTCACCTGTCATATTCGGGCAGCCTGAGCAATGGCTGGCTTTACTGATCGAGTCGATGCTGGTTGCCGGTCGCGGTGACGAGGCTGGCGCACTTGTCCTGCGCGAGCAGGCATTCGAGATGGCCCCCGCGACTGCCGGGCAGATCGATGGAAAACCCTTCGAGTGGATTGCCGATGCCGACATGCGTCTCGGTCCGGTATGCGAAGCGGTTATCAACGGCCGCTACTACTGGGTGCCTTTTTCGCGTCTGAACCAGATCGATATCGAAGAGCCTGCGGACTTGCGCGACGTGGTCTGGTCGCCTGCGCATTTCCAGTTCGCGAACGGCGGTGAAACGGTCGGCGTCATTCCGACACGCTACCCCGGCTCGCAATCTAGCGCCGATGGCCTCGTCAAACTTGCGCGCAAGACGGAGTGGGACGAGGTTGCAACAGGGGTCTTTCATGGCTCAGGTCAGCGTTTGTGGACCACCGACACGGGCGACTTCGCGCTGATGGATACGCGCAAGATCGAGCTGGTGCCACAGCCTAGCGAGGACGAGGCCACGCAGACCTCGGGCGCCGTCGATGGCTGAGTTGTTGCCGCAGGATCGTCTGCAACCGGCTTTACTGGACAGGCTGAGAGACGACCATCCGGATCAAAAGCAGGAGCCCAAGGAAAGCCGCATTCTGACCAAACCGCAGTTGCGCGAGGCGGTGCTGCGCGATCTTTCCTGGCTGCTCAATGCTACGCGCCCGTCGGAGCGCGATGGTCTGAGCGACTACCCGGAAGCCGAGCGTTCGGTACTCAATTACGGTATGCCATCGTTCTCCGGCGAAACGGCGTCATCGCTGGACGTCACCGATCTCGAACAAGCCGTGCGCGAGGCGCTGCTGGCATTTGAACCGCGCATCGTCGATGGCACTTTGCGTGTCGAAGCGGTGCAGCAGGAAAGCGTACTCGATTGGCATAATGTCGTCAGCGTCAGAATCGAAGCGTCGATCTGGGCGCAGCCGGTGCCGCTCGAATTGATGTTGCGTACCGAAGTTGACCTGGAAACCGGCCAGGTACAGATCAATGAAATGAGTGGGCGATGAGCAGGATGATGAGAGGCAGTCGCTGACATGGGCATGGACCCGCGCCTGCTGCGCTACTACAACCTCGAACTGCAACACTTGCGTGAAATGGGCGCCGAGTTCGCGCGCCAGTTTCCGAAAGTCGCGGCGCGTCTCGGCATGGATGGCATCGAGGTTGCCGACCCGTATGTAGAACGCCTGCTCGAAGGCGCGGGTTTCCTCGCCGCGCGCGTACAACTCAAACTCGACGCCGAGTTCCCGCGTTTCACACAGCGTCTGCTGGAGATGTTGCATCCGCACTATCTGGCCCCCACGCCATCGATGCTCATCGCACAATTCAACCCGATCCTTGGTGAAACCAATCTCGCCAAGGGCTTCACCTTGCCGCGCGGCGCGCCGCTGCGCAGCGATCTGGGCCGTGCTGCAGGCTCGGATGGCGCAGCCTGCGAATTCCGCACCGCGCATGAAATCCAGCTGTGGCCGCTGGAATTGACGCAGGCACGCTACTTCAGCTTTGCCGCGGATCTGCCCCTATCCAAATTGCCATTGCGCGGACGCGTCAAAGGCGGTTTGCGTTTCACGCTGCGCACGACCGGTGGCTTGACCTTTAATCAATTGAGTCTCGATCGTCTGCCCTTGCATCTGGGCGGGGCGCAGGATATCGCTTACAAATTATGCGAATTGATTGGCGCATCAACGCTCGGCGCCCTGGTGGTTCCCGCTGGCACGGCGACACCCGCCTGGCAACATTTCATTCCACCGGAAAAAGTCCAGCTTACCGGCTTCGACGATGAGCAAGCGCTGCTGCCGATCAAGTCGCGCGGCTTCGGCGGCTATCGTTTGTTGCAGGAATACTTCTCTTTCCCCGAGCGTTTCATGTTTTTCGAGGTCTCGGATCTTGCGCCAGCTCTGGCGCACGCCGTCACCGAAGTGGAAGTGGTGATCTTGTTCGGGCAGGGCGATGCGATGCTTGAGAGCGTCGTCGATGCCGGCAATCTGCTGTTGCACTGTACGCCGGCGATCAACCTCTTTCACAAGCGTGCCGATCGTATTCACGTCAACGATAGCTCGCACGAATTTCACGTCGTGCCTGATCGCACCAGTCCGCTCGATTACGAAATCTATGAGCTGACCGAAGTGAGCGGCCACGCTGCGGGCGCGCGCGACGAACAGCGCTTCCTGCCGTTCTATGCGGACTATCACTCCGACCTCGGTCACGACAATGCCTACTACACGACGCGCCGCGAGCCGCGTCTGTATTCGGAAAAGCAGAAGCGTACCGGACCGCGTACCGGCTATATCGGTAGCGAGGTTTTCCTGTCGCTGGTCGATCCGCGCGAAGCGCCGTATCGTACCGATCTGCGTCAGCTCTCGATCCAGTCCTTGTGCACCAATCGCGACCTGCCTATCCTCATGCCGCTGGGAGGCGGCAAGACCGACTTCACGCTGGACATCGCTGCGCCCGTCGAGTCGATCCGCAGCGTGCGCGGCCCGTCACGGCCGTACTCGATGCTCGCCGAGGGCTCGGTTGCCTGGCGCCTTATCAGTCATTTGTCGCTTAACTATTTGTCATTACTCGACACCAATCGCGAAGAAGGCGCCAGCGCCTTGCGCGAGATGCTCGCTCTGTACGCCACAACCGGCGACTCGGGTCTGAAGCGTCAGGTTGATGGAATGAAATCCGTCAGCGTGGCGCCCGTTGTGGCGCGTCTGCCTTTCCCTGGGCCGATTTGTTTCGGCCGCGGTTTGCAGGTCACGCTCGAAGTCGACGAGCTGGCATTCGAGGGCGGTGGCGCATTTTTATTCGGCTGCGTGATGGAGCATTTCTTCGCGCGGCATGCATCGATCAACAGCTTTACGCAAACGGAATTGCGCTCGCTGACGCGCGGGCAAATCATGCGATGGGGGCCACGGTGCGGACAAAGACCGATCATCTAGCCGATTCTCAAGCCCTGTTCGACGCGCTGGAAAAGAAGCCGTATGCCTACGACTTTTTCCAGGCAATGCGGAAAATCGAATGTCATTTTCCGGACAAGCCGCGTTGGGGTACGGCGCTGCGTCCGGCTGACGAGCCGATTCGTCTGGGGCAGGAGCCCTCGATGTCCTTCGCGCCGTCGAGCTTGTCGGCATTCGTGCGTGAGGGCAGCAAACCGCCACGGCTGGAAGTGCGCTTCTTCGGCCTGCTCGGGCCGAACGGCCCTTTGCCGCTGCATCTTACCGAGTACGCACGTCATCGCCTGATGCACATCGGCGACGCGACTTTCGCGCGTTTCCTCGACATCATCCATCACCGTTTCCTGGCGCTGTTCTATCGCAGCTGGGCGCAGGCGCAACCGACGGTGAACCTCGATCGTCGCGCCGATGATCGCTTCTCGATCTACGTCGGTGCGCTCGTCGGCCATGGCATGCCGTCGCTGCGTAATCGCGACGCCGTTCCCGACAATGCCAAGCTGTTTCACGCAGGCGCGCTCGGTCGTCAGGTGCGCAATGCCGACGGTCTGGCGGCCATATTGACGGAGTTCTTCAAGCTACCGATCAGTGTCGAGCAGTATGTCGGTCACTGGATGGCGCTGCCAACAGACCAACAGTCCGGTTTGCGCAACGGACAGCTGGGACGCACGACGGTGCTCGGCAAACGCGTGTGGGATCGCCAGGGTAAATTCCGTTTGCATGTTGGTCCTTTGAGTTGGCAGCAATTCGAAGATTTCCTGCCGACCGGCAAGGCATTGCCTGCGCTGCTCGACTGGGTAAAGCTGTACACCAATGGCGAATTGTTCTGGGATGCGCGCCTGCTGCTCAAGCGCGAGGAATTGCCCGCCACGGAACTTGCAAAGTCGGGACGCCTGGGCTGGACCAGCTGGCTCGGCAAGCGCAAACAGGCTGGCGACGCAGACGAGCTGATACTGGATGTGGAGCGTTTGTTGAAGCGACGAAATTCCTCGGCGCTGGCTGCGTAAGCCATTGTCATTAAACAGGTCCGTCAGAAAAAACTACCGCAGCTCACACGGGCCAGCGATTTTTGGGAGAGATAGCATATGAGCGAGATCAGCCGGGTTGCCTTGTTCGGCAAACTCAACAGCCTTGCATACAAAGCCATGGAAGGCGCGACCGTCTTCTGCAAACTGCGTGGCAATCCTTACGTTGAGCTCGACCATTGGTTACAGCAGATACTGCAGGGCGCGGACTCGGATCTGCACCACGTCATCAAGCATTTCGAGCTCGATGCGGCACGGCTCGCAGCTGATATGACGGCCGCATTAGATCGCCTGCCGCGTGGTTCCACGTCGATCTCCGATCTGTCCTCGAACCTGGAAAACGCCGTGGAACGTGGCTGGGTCTATGGCTCGTTGATGTTCAAGGAGCCGCAGGTGCGCACCGGCCATCTGATCGTCGGCATGCTCAAGACACCGAGCCTGCGTAACGCTTTGCTTGGCATCACCAAGCAGTTCGAGCGCATCCGCCCCGACACGCTGACCGAAGAATTCCGCGCCATCGTTTCCGGCTCGCCGGAAGAGCAACTGGCACCGCGCGATGGCAGCTCGCTGAGTTCGCAGCCGGGTGAGGCCAGCGATGCGATGGCGCCTGCGCAGATGGGTAAGCAGGACGCGCTCAAGCGCTTCACGATCGACCTCACCGAGCAAGCGCGCAGCGGCAAGATGGACCCCATCGTCGGTCGCGATGAAGAGATTCGCCAGGTCATCGACATCCTCATGCGTCGCCGCCAGAACAACCCGATCCTCACCGGCGAGGCGGGCGTTGGCAAGACGGCCGTGGTCGAAGGCTTTGCGCAACGCATCGTCAAAGGCGACGTGCCGCCTTCGCTCAAGGATGTCGAATTACGCACATTGGATATCGGTCTGTTGCAGGCCGGCGCCAGCATGAAGGGCGAATTCGAACAACGGCTGCGTCAGGTCATCGACGAAGTGCAGGCTTCGCCCAAGCCCATCATCCTGTTCATCGACGAGGCGCATACTCTGGTCGGTGCAGGCGGCGCTGCGGGGACGGGCGATGCGGCCAACCTGCTCAAGCCGGCGTTGGCACGTGGCACCTTGCGCACGGTCGCGGCGACTACCTTTGCGGAGTACAAAAAATACTTTGAGAAAGACCCGGCGCTGACGCGTCGTTTCCAGGTCGTGCAGGTCGACGAGCCTTCGGAAGAGAAGGGCATTCTCATGCTGCGTGGCGTGGCGACGATGATGGAAAAACACCACAAGGTGCAGATCCTCGACGAAGCGCTCGAAGCCGCCGTCAAGCTGTCGCACCGCTACATTCCCGCCCGCCAGTTGCCGGACAAGGCTGTGAGCTTGCTCGATACCGCCTGTGCGCGTGTAGCAGTGAGCCTGCACGCCACGCCTGCCGAAGTGGAAGATTGCCAGCGCCGTATCGAAGCACTGGAAACCGAGCTTGCCATCATCGGTCGCGAAAATGCCATTGGCATCGACACGGCAGCACGCGATGCGCAATGCACCGAACTGCTGGCGCACGAAAAAGAGCGCCTCGTTGGCCTCGATGCGCGCTGGAAGGAAGAGAAGACCCTGGTCGATGAATTGCTGGCCATTCGCGCCAAGCTGCGCGCAGGTCTGCAACCGGTCGAAGGCACGGGCAGCAAGCTGGAGGCGGCTGCCGAAGCCGTTCCCGAAGAAGCCAAGGCTGTCGCCGAGCCACAAGCAAGCAGGGAAGAACTGCTGGCTCAGCTCAAAGGCGTGCAGGACAAGCTGACCGCCTTGCAAGGTGAAAGCCCCCTGATTTTGCCGACCGTCGATTACCAATCTGTTGCCAGCGTGGTCGGTGACTGGACTGGTATTCCGGTCGGTCGCATGGCGCGCAACGAAGTCGAAACCGTGCTTAATCTGGCTGCCAATCTCGCCACGCGCGTGATCGGTCAGGACCATGCCATGGAGATGATCGCCAAGCGCATCCAGACTTCACGCGCAGGACTCGATAACCCGAGCAAACCCATCGGTGTCTTCATGCTTGCAGGCACCTCGGGCGTCGGCAAGACGGAGACCGCGCTGGCGCTTGCCGAAGCGCTCTATGGCGGTGTGCAGAACCTCATCACCATCAATATGAGCGAGTTCCAGGAAGCGCATACGGTGTCCACGCTCAAGGGTGCGCCGCCGGGATATGTCGGTTACGGCGAGGGCGGCGTGCTGACCGAAGCCGTACGTCGCAAGCCGTATTCCGTTGTCCTGCTCGATGAAGTCGAGAAGGCGCACAGCGATGTGCACGAAATGTTCTTCCAGGTCTTCGACAAGGGCTTCATGGAAGACGGCGAGGGTCGCTTCATTGACTTCAAGAACACGCTGATCCTGCTGACGACCAATGCGGGCACCGATCTGATTGCAGGCATGTGCAAGGACCCAGACCTGATGCCCGACGCCGAAGGCCTCACCAAGGCGCTGCGCGAACCGTTACTGAAGATTTTCCCGCCGGCATTGCTGGGTCGCCTGGTGACGATTCCGTACTATCCGCTCAGCGACGAAATGCTTGGTCGCATCGTCAAGTTGCAGCTCGATCGTATCAAGAAGCGCATCGAGGCACGTCACAAGGTCAGCTTCAACTACACACCGGAAGTCATTAAGCAGGTGGTCAGCCGTTGCACCGAGACCGAATCGGGCGGCCGCATGATCGACGCAATCCTGACCAACACCATGCTGCCTGATCTGAGCCGCGAGTTCCTGACGCGGATGATGGAAGGGACTGCAATCGCAACGGTCGATGTCAGTGTTGCGGATAAGCAATTTGCATATAGCTTCGCGTAGCGTCGTGAGTCACGAAGGTCTGTGACCTTCGTGGCTCTCTATCATGTAGTTCAGTGTTCGACGCTTATGGCGTAGAAGTTAACTCGTGTGCCTATAGTGCCACTGCCGTAGCTGTTCGTCTGGTTGTAATCGCCAACCTTGAAGTACTCGCCGTAATCCTGAAAGCTTGTCGGGATTGGCCATGAGTGCGATATGCCATTCAGCACAACCGTTAGCGTTCCTGTGCTCGCCGTGATCTGGTAGCAGAACTTCGTATCCAGTTTGATATTGCCAATCCGGGTTGGCACCTGTCGACCGCTGGCGTCAAAGGGGTCCCTATTGCCGCCGACGATAATGTCGCCGTTCGTGTCGTAATAGAGCTCCATCAGCGGCTTTGTGGTGGCTTGGTGGATTCCGCGCAGGACCGAACCGATGTGAATCTGCCCGATGCACAATTTCGACGGCGCTACAGTGACTTTGAGCTCTGCGGCCAGCGCGTGTTTCCCGTCGTCAAATGGATCCCAGGCAGCAGTCGTTACGCCGTCGGCTGTTGTTTCCTTGAGCTCGGTGCGTGGATGAGTTGAGCCTTTGAACTGTGTGCCATTGTTCGGCGCGAAGAAAGCAATCGAGTTGTCGGGAGCAAGCTGAAAATATTCGTCCGAATATTCAACCAGCCTGGGTCCACTGATCTCGGTTGGGTGCCCGGACAAACCGGTCGGTAATTGAAGTATCCAGTGGCTAAAGTCGAACACGTTGCCTGGCGCCGCTGCCAAAGCCGGCATTGAACTCAGCAGCATCGTCCCTAGCAGTACTGCTTTCAGATGAATGCCAGAGACATATTGTGTTTCTTGCTGCATGGTTTTTCAAAAATTCAAGATTTGCGGTACTACAATCTGGCTGCATCTGGTGATACTGATGCCCCTTCTTGGATAGCGATTGATCGCGATGACTATTTATAAAACCATTGCTGTGGCAGTACGGGTGCAGGCGTCGGATAGGCCCATGACGAAGGCATGTTGTCGACGACGTTTGTCAGCCTGCTATTGCGCACGCCCGTAAGCTTGGTCGGGCCAACCGTGCCGAGGACATCGAATTCGTCGGCCGCAAGTTCAAATATCTGCTTGAGCAAGTCATCGGCTTCCTTCTGCTGGTTGGCGACCATCCATTTTTCATACAGGGCCATGCGTTTCTTCATGTTTGGCGTTGGCTCGTCACCTTGTTTGCCATTGCTCTCGAACCACTGCACCCACAATAGGCTTTGCCGCGATTCGGCCCGATTCAGGGAAAGGAACGTGTGCAGATCAGCCTCTGGCTGTATGCCGCCGCTGAACACCTCGATGCTGATGTCGTAGTCGTTGCGCTGCGCACGCTCGTAGTAGAGCGAGCGTTCCGACGCATTGACGATGAGCTCGATGCCGAGCTTTGCCCATTGCTGACGAATGAGCTCAAGCGTATCGACCTGGAAACTCATGGCCGAGCTGACGATAGCGTTCAAGGAAATACGCCCCCCGTTGGGGTAGAGCCGATAACCATCCGCATCGCGCTTGGTCAGCCCCAGTTTGTCCAGCAGCTGATTGGCGGTCTTGGGGTCGTACTGCACGTATTGCGTGGCAAGGCGTTCGTTGTAGAACGGGGAGCCCTTGACCGGGCCGATCTGGCGCGGTTGCCCCTGTCCAAGAAAGATAATGTTGTTGATGTCATATCGGTTCATGCCTAGCGACAGTGCGATACGGAAGTCCTTGTTGCGGATCAGCTCTCGCAGTTGTGGCTTTTGTGTCGTGTAGTTCAGATACAGGCCCGCTGAATTGGCAACGGTGTCGACGGAGCTGAACAGGACATACTTGCCCTTGCTGGCATTCTCTGCGAGCACGGGCCGGTTCTGCACCTGGTTGATGTGGCGTAGCTGGAAATCGAGCTGCCCATTGATCGCCGCCAACACAATGGTCTCGACTTCATCGATCGTACTGAACTGCAATTGATCGATGTAGGGCAGCTGTTGCCCCTTGGTATCGACTTGCCAGAAGTAAGGATTGCGACGCATGATGGTTTGCGTCGTGCTCGCGCCATAGGGGGTAGTGATAAGCCATGGATCGAGCGTCGGCCGATCGGGATTGCCCCAGCGTGTCGCCGCTTCGACATCACCGCATTTCACGCGCATCAGCGTTTGCCAGTCGCCGGTCTTGTACTGCTTTAACAGGTCGGCGATATGCTCGTTGTATTTTGGATGGAACTGCTTGCAGTAGTGCTTGGCATACAGCACAGGATGCTGCGCAACGGGCGCGGCCAGTTCCTTGATGAAGCGCCGATACGGGCCTGCGAACTTGAACACCACCGTGTAGTCGTCGATCTTGCTGACGCTCACCAGCTTGTCGTTGATGACGTAGCGCGAGGGCGGCGTGGTGAAGAATTGTCTGTTCGCGACGATATCGTTCATGGCGAACAAAATGTCATCAGCATTGAACGGCTCACCATCGGACCAACGCATTCCCTGGCGCAGCTTGAACGTATATTCGCTATTGTCAGCGTTGGCGCTCCAGGACTCGGCAACGTTCGGCACCACGTCGGTGTAATCGGGCGTCCAACGCGTCAACCCCTGCGGCCCTACCAGGCGCGTGATGGCGTTGTAGTCAGCGCCCCCGCGCAGGGCGGTACGCAAGACACCACCGTAGCGCCCCGGCGTGCCGAAAGGTTTGATGACTTCCGGTTTCTCGGGAAGACGTTTTGCGATGCTCGCCAGCTTGCCGTCAGTCACCTGGCGTGTCAGCGTTGGCGCTTCGGTGAACGCATCTGCCACGTTTGGTAACGACAGCGCGGCACATAGCGAGAGACTGACAAAAAGGACGGAGCGGCGCAGCGTATTGTGTGGGGCGCAGTGGTCAAGCTGTTGTGAGCTGAGCGTATTTTTCATGGGCGACCTCCTTATCGACCTGGGATGTTTTGTGTTGCTTTGTTGTTATGACAAAATCATTTCATGTACTTCGAGCCGGTTTTTTATTTGGCTGCCTTGCGATGAGGATTTGCTCACCAGAAGAATTGCGTGTGGCCGAGCGCACGCATGAGAGCTTCCATGAAAAAATAGTCACCATAGGGCAGCATATTGCGACTGAACCCCTTGTTGACGTTGGCCGCGCCGAAGTCGAGCATGCCAAGTGCATCGGGATTGCGTGTCAGGTCGCACTTTTCAAGAAGCCCGTCAATGAGCCGATTGCCGAATGCCCGCCAGCGTGACGACTCCTGCGTAGGGGTCAGCGAAGCGAGCAGCAGTACACCAGCGGCTGTGATGGCACCAGCCGAGCTGTCGAGATGGCGAACCTCGCCATCGGGCAGGCAGTAGTCCCAAGGAGGTACTTCTTGATCGCCCAGTAGGCTCTCGGCCTTCACTGCGAGCTTGATCGCCGTCTCCAGATCGCGAGGGTCGCCGCTGCGCCGATAAGCCAGCGCAAAGCCATGGATCAACCAAGCTTGCCCACGAGACCAGCACGAGTCATGAGCGAAGCCCTGATAGGTTTCTCCACGCAACGGCTCACCACTGGCCGGATCAAAAACGAAGGTGTGAAATGACGAACCGTCTGCACGCACGATGCGCTGCCGTACAGTCTCTGCGTGCTTTTGGGCGATTTCGCCGAGAAACGCATTGCCCGTTTCGACGCAAGCCCAGTGAAGCAATGCAATGTTTTCCATCGAGTCCGCAATGACGCGGCCAGCCACCAGCGCGGTTCGCGCCGGATCGCGCGGCTCGGCATTCCAGGCTTGCAGATATGCACCTGCAATCTGAAAGCGTGCACTGAGCGCGGTGGCCGCGGAGAGCGCCATGCTGCGCGCCTTCTCGTCCCCGGTCATGAGCCAGTCTGCGACACAGCTGAGCGAAAACTGGAAGCCCAGATCGTGATCGTGGCGGGCGGGGTTGCGCAGGAGTGCATCGAAGGCCGGTCGCCGCGCGCGGGCATTGTTGGAAAAGCGTGCTTCGCCCGTCAATTGATAGGCTAGCCAGAGTTGTCCTGCGTGAAAACCAAGCGCCCAGTCACCGATGTTGCCGTAATCCCACGAAAAGTCTTTCCTGCCAATTTTCGTGTTTCGGACACCGATCACCGGCATAGCCTGTTCCAGCCGGGCAACGCAGCGGCCCAGAGCCTCCTCGTAAGCCTTGACCCTGCACGATGAGGCGCTATTGCTGAAATAACCTTGGGGTGGAGCTGAAAACATGATGAGGACGTGATCCGTTCATAACGTCCGTCAAAATATAAATTCCCGAAACGAAAGTCAATAGAAAACGAAATGTTTCGTTAATTTGCGCGCAAAGGAACATGCCGTCGCGTGAAACGTCAGCGGCGGGTGCCACTGAGTGCGCGCGATACCGCGAACTACAGGATCAGGACGGAATTACGGGTTCGGGCCGTTGAGACGCCGGACAGAATCGCGCTTCACAAGGCGGACGCCGGTACTGACACGGCGAATCGGCTGGGCCGAGTTGCCGAGTTGCTCTAGCAGAAGGCGCACCGCAATTTTGCCAAGTTGCTCTCGCGCGACAGCCATGGTTGTCAGAGCGGGGGATGACAATGTACTTACGGCGAGGTCGTCGAAACCGATCAATGAAAAGTCCTGCGGCACGCTGTACCCCGTGGCGGTGAGGGCTTGAAGTACACCGAGTGCGATCATGTCCGATGCACAAACAAAGCCCGTGCAACTTGGCTTGCCGCGTGCCAGGTAACGCTCCATGACCTGTTGCGCTTCTGTACTCAGCAGTTGCTTGCTGCAAATGTCAATGACATGTCGTGCCGGGTCGAATGCGATGCCGGCCTCTTCAAGCGCGTCGCGAAAACCGGCGAGACGTTGTTGCAGGGAAATGCGATGCGGATGCGTCACATGCACAATGTCGCGGTGGCCTGCGTCGATGAGATGGCGAGCTGCCAGCCAGCCGCCCGAGTGATAGTCCGGCGACACACTGGCAATACGCATCTGCTTGTCCATGCCATTAACGATGACGGCAGGACAGCCAAGTTGTGCGACCGCATCGAGTAATTCCGGCATATCGACGCCAATGAGGATCAGCGCTTGTGGTCGCTCTGACTGCAGCAGTGCTTGTGCGCCATCGGCGGCGTCTTCTGCGCCTCGCAGCAACTGCAACTCAATCGAAAGACCTGCTTGGGCGGCTTCATCCTTCACGCTCCGCACAATCGCATCGTAGAAACGGTCGCTGGATACGAAACGATCAAACGTGATGAGGCGAAGACGTCCGGGCACTTGCTCCGCCGCCCGCGCGTTGCGCTTGCGATAACCCAGTCCTTGCGCAATGCGCAAAACATGATCACGGGTGGCGCCGCTAACGCCTTCACGTTCATTGAGCGCTTTGGAAACGGCGGGAATGGAGACGCCGGCGGCAGCGGCGATGTCGGAAAGCGTTGGCACTTTGGTCGACGTGTTGTCAGTCATGAATACGCAAGAACAGGTCGTGAGGGCTTAACTGTGGGGCTGACATGCCCATGATGATAAGCGATGATGAGCGCGGCGAAAAGTTTCCATCTTTCGCTCTTCTTGCCACGAAGGGGGAGCGGGCTTTGCCTGCCAGCCTCGGCGTTCGAACGGTTCAAATCTTGAGTCGGCCGCGAAAATCCCTTGCCGCGCAATACGATTCGGCACCTGTGGTACGCAAAGACATAGTCAGAGCGACGGTCACAGAGCGCGCCAATCAGGCTTCATAGACGAGCGGCTTCGGATTACGAGCACAGAGAGCCCAATTGCGCGTAAATGCCGATGGCATGTTCTTCAACGACGGTCAGCGCGAATTTCGCTACTTGGTAATCGGTATCAGGTCCGGATCACCGTCGTGACTTCGGTCATCTCGCCAACCAGCACAACCACTGCCGTGTAGTTGTCGGCGTTTTCCTTGGCGCTCGCTTCGACGCGCGCAGCCATGGCATCGAGCCATTCCTGCTCGGTGTTCGCGTCCTGGAGCATTTCTTCCATGACATGTTCTTCGACATATTCCCACCAGCCGTCCGTGCAGATCAGGAACATGTCGCCTTCCTCGACGAGGATCGGCGCGCCCGATACGCTGATGGTCAGTTCGTCGCCGCTGCCGATGGCCGAGGTCAGCATATTGCGTTGCGGATGGGTGCGGATGATTTCTTCGTTGCCGTAGCCTGCGTCGATGAGTTGCTGCACGAGACTGTGGTCGCGCGTCTGCAATGCAAGTTTGCGTTGTCGGAACAGGTAGATGCGCGTGTCGCCGACATGCGCCCAGACGGCGTGGCGGGTGTCCGCATCGATCAGCAGGAGCGCTGCGGTGGCGTGCATATCGTCGCCATCGGGATTGTCATGTTTATGCGACATGACGGCAGCATGTGCGCCGGTGGTGAGGTCGGTGACGGCTTGTTCGCTGACTTCCTGTAGCGTCGAGAATTGTTCCAGAGTGGTGTTGACGACTAGTTGCGAGGCGATGTCGCCACTGCCGTGGCCGCCCGCGCCGTCCGACACGATCCAGCAGCAGGCCGTGTCCGAGGTCCAGTAGCCACAGGTGTCCTCGTTGCGCTTGCGCTGCCCGGTTTGCGATGTATAGGTTGTTTTCAGTGCAAGCATGTGTGTCTCGTATGTTTCAGTTTTGCTTTTGCAGATAGTCGATTTGTGCTTCGCAAGCCTTGCGGAATTCGCTGCCGAAAAGCGCATGGAATTGATCTTCAGCTGCGTGCGAAATTTCCGCGTGGCGCTGCTCGAACAGTTCCCATAGCTTGCTTTTGCGGTCCAGTGTGGGAGGGGCTTCGAGTTGCAGCGCGCGGTCGGCGAGTCGTTTTTCCAGATCTTCGGGCGTGAAGCTTGCCAATACGCCGGCCAATGCCTGCTGCATGGCCCTGCGCATAACGATACCGATGTGCTGAGGCAGGATGTTAGCCACGGTTTCCGGCACCGGCAGGCCGAGTCCGCGACACAATGCCGATAGCATGGCGGCTTGTTCGAGGCTTACAGGCGCTTGAAGTTCGTGTGCCGCCAGCATGATTTCGGGCACTACTTCCGGCACCTCGACTGGATGCATGCGGATGGGGCTGTCGAGGCCAACCGTGGCATTTGGGTCGTGCTGTTTGTCATGCTCGTCGTGATCTTCCACGTCGTCATCGTCGAACTCGACATCCATATCGAAGGTCATTTCGAGCGTATCGGTTTCGGGCGCCGGCACGACGTGCTCAGCGGGGCTTTCCGTGACGGCGTCGGCGTTGGCGATTTCGTGTTGATCGAGCACGATGGGCGGCGCAAGCTCTTCGCCGAGCATGGGCAAGACGCTGCGCTGCGCTGACGGCTCGACGCTACCGCGCGGCGCGGCGGTACCGATGGATTTGACGCGTAGCTTGTAGTCGCCGATTTCGATTATGTCGCCGTCATAGAGCACGCGAGAATTGCCACGACCCACACGCAGGCTGTTGACCACCGATGGGTTGCCACCTTGATCGAGCAGCTTGAATAAACCATCGGCGAAGACGATCTGCGCCTGGACGCGCGACAGGACGCGTGTCGTATCGGGCAGCGTGAGATTGCAGTCTTCGCGACCGATGCTGCCTCCACGTTCGTCAAACATATAGGCGAGCGCCGCTGCGAGCGGTGCGCCTTTATGTTGAAGAACGGTAATGCGCAGCAGCACTAGATCTCTCCGTGATCGAAACGATTGCAATATTTAGTTTGCATGGCCAGTCGGCGGCGTTATTTGCCTAATAGGTTGTCCAGATCCTTGTTCAGGCGTTTCATGTATTCGCGCTCCGAATCAGGTTTTTTCTTGGCTGGTGGGCTTTGCGGCGCAGCGGGTTTGCTGACGGGCAGGGCTACTTCGGCGATGCTGGCCGAGCTGATGGCGTAATGGTCAGGGCAGACTTGTCCGGGGGCACATTGCGGCGCGCCAAACAGGCCCGTCAGACCTGTGCTGGAAAGCTTGGCGTCGAGCGACTTGTGGTCGGCAACGAGGAAATCGCCTTCGCGGTTGAAAGCAGTCTTGGAAAAATCGCGAGGCTTTTCAGACAGCATCGAGAACACGCGCCACTTGCCGAGAGGTTCCCTGGCGCTGAATGGCCACGTAGGGGATGATTTGCTGCTAGGCAGGGTGAAACGGGTGTTGGCCTTGACCGCGTTGTCGGTGTCTTTGTCGCTGGGCAGCAGACGATAGACCCTGTCTTCATTCGGGTTCCACAGGAACACGTAGAGGAAGCCGTCGGATTTACTGTTCGCGGAGAGCATCAGGTCGTTGCCGACGGTAAGGCTCTTCGGCGCTTCGAGTGCGAGACCCATATGCGTATCGGCTCCGACGACGGCGCCATCCAGCGCTTCGGTCAGCGTGGCGAAGTGTTGTTGCACCGTCGGGGCCGGCGATGGCGCGATGGAGGAAGCGGCTGTGCTGAGGGGGGCGGACTGTGCTGGCACTTTGCTCGGGGGCACGACAGGCTTTGCTGCAGGCGTTGATTTGGCTACGAACGTGGCAGAGGACTCCTGTTGCTTGGCGTAATAGGCGTAGCCACCGGCCAGCGCTGCGGCGATGACGATGCCCGCGCCAATCAATGGCAGCTTGCTGCCGCTTGTTGCTTCTTGCTCGGTGTCGCCGGTTGATTTGGTTGCGGCGGGAGCAGCGTGTTTGACGTTCTTCTTGTCCTTGCGTCGCGTCAGTTCGGTAGAGCCAGTGCTTGGCCCGAAGCCGATTGCAGTACGCATCTCGGCGATGCTTTGCGGTCTATCCTCGGCTTTGACGTTGAGGCACTTGTCGATGCCTTGCAGAAAACGATCGCTGTACTGACCTGCCATTTCGCTGAGCGTCAGCGGCTCGTAGCTGTCCTGCATCATGCGGCCTACCGCCGGCGGCGGCTTGCGGTTGAGAATCATGAAGTACACGACAGCAGCCAGCGCATAGACGTCGGTCCATGGTCCTTGCTTCATGCCCGGCATCTCGGCGTACTGTTCGATGGGGGCGTAGCCGGGCTTGAGAATTACCGTCAATGCCTGCGTCATATCGCTGATGACGCGCCGCGCTGCGCCGAAGTCGAGCAGCACGGGCCGGTCATCGGTGAGCAGCATGATGTTGTCTGGCGCGATGTCGCGGTGGTAGCACTTGTCTTCGTGGATGATCTCCAGTGCGTCCATGACCGGCATGAGTATCTTGCGTATCCATGCTTCTTCCGGCGCCTTGTCGCGCTCTCGCAGCGTGTCTTGCAGGGTTCTGCCGCTGTAGAAAGGCATGACCATGTAGGCCGTGCCATTGGCTTCCCAGAAGCGGTAGACCTTGACCAGGGCTATATGGTCGAACTGGGCGAGAATGCGCGCTTCATTGACGAAGCTGCGCAAGCCGATGCCGAATGTTTCGCGCTGGCGCTCGGAGCGCACGGTGACCGATGAGTCCTGCGCACGCGAAGCGAGCGAGGCGGGCATGTATTCCTTGAGTGCCACCTTGCGGTGCAGGGAGTGATCTTGTGCGAGATAGACGATGCCGAAGCCGCCTTCGCCGACCAGGTCGATGATCTCGAATTCACCCAGCATGGTGCCGATCGGCAGCGCATTTTGATGCAGCGCCGGTGCATCGCCCTTGGGCTTGGCAGAGCCACCGCTGAGTATCACGGTGCTATTGCTGTGGGATTCATCAGCCACCGTGTGGTCCCGTCCTGAATTTCATTGTTATCGTAATAGTTGTGGAACTTATCCGTAATCGGACTGTAGACCGGAATGTAGACGCTGGGGAGTCATTTCATCAAGCGTGCGGGGGCTGCGCGGGGTTTGCGGGGGGACAATCAGCGCTCACAGGCGCCCTTGAACCAGCTCTTGATGTCGGTGGCGGGGATCACCTTGCCCGCATATTTATCGATGTTGGGGTCGAGCGAACACATCTGCAGCTGGCTGCCGGAGCAGTTATAGATCAGCTGGATTTCCAGCGACTGTGCCCGGCAGTCATACTTGATGCCGATATTGCGCGCACTGGTGGTGCCATCGCCAGAGCGCAGCCAAGAGAATACGTTGCCCGCTTCCAACACGGAGTTGGTGTCTACCTCGAAGACTGCCAGCTTGCCTTTGGCATCTTTTTCCGATGACATGGTCTGCCACTTGTGGGGGAATAGCGCGTCATTCATGACATCCTGGATGACGCGCACGGCGCAATCGTTCGTGTCCTTGCGCGAGCAATCGCGCAACTCCTTGGCGACCATCGGGATAGCAAGCAGTTTGGTGCGGTCGGGTTGCTTGTCGAGGGCTTTGCCAAGTTGTGCCTTGCCGGCGGTAGTGTCGGTCGCGGCAGCCACAGCGTTAGTCTGCTTGGCGACTTTTTCCACGTCTGCGCCCGACGCGACAATCGTCGGCGTGAAGTAAAGACGGCCGGATTCGGTTTGCTTGTTGTCCGCGTACACCCCTTCCCAATAATCGCCATTCGCCCATGTATAGCGACCCTGTCCGGATTGCTTGCCCTTGAGCCAATTGCCGTTGTAGACGTCCCCGTTCTTCCAGCGATAGATGCCATCTCCCTGTGGCTCGCCCTGAAAAAAATTGCCATCGTAACTATCCTGCGACGCAGCGTAGGTCATCCTGCCCTTGCCGTGAGGTAGTCCCCGGGTTAGTTGTCCGTCATAGCGATCACCATTGGAGAAGAGGAAGACACCGTTGCCTTCGGGATTGTTGGCGACCCAATCTCCTTCATAACTTTGGCCCTCGGCCCACACGAACTTGCCGCGCCCATTCTTGATGCCAGCCTTCCATTGACCCACGTAGCGACTACCGCTTTTTTCTTGCAAATTGCCTTCGCCGTCGAAGATGCCCTTGCTGAATTGGCCTGAGTAATTGTCTCCGTTCGAGAATTGTTTGCTTCCACGCCCGTCGGGCACGCCATCCTTGACCTGACCCTGGTAACGGTCGCCATTGGCGAACACGACGATCGCTTCGCCATCGGCCACGTCGTCGCGCCAGTCGCCATCGTAGGACTGGCCGTTCGACCATACGAAGCGGCCTTTGCCAGTGCGTTTGCCGTTGAGCATGGTGCCGTCAAAGCTATTGCCATTGTCCCAGTCGATGCGCACCTTTCCGCTTAGCGTGCCGGTCTTGCTGTCTAGCGTGAAGTTGCCCTTCATTGTCGAGTCGGCCGTGCGCTCGACACGTTCGACGCTCTTGGCGGCGGGTGTTGTGGGCTGCGCGGCAGCGGATGGGCCTGGAGCAGGTGGTGTTGGCGCGTCGGGTTGCGCGCTCGACACCGTCGGTGCAACGATGACGACCGGCGCAAGTGCTGTCGTAGTCGCCGCTGCTGGCGCAGCCACCGTCGCGACGACCGGACGCTCTGCCGCAGCCAGCGAGCCGTCATGTCGGCCTTCCTTGCAGATTTCGGCGTAGCGTTTGAAATCGCTCGACACTTCAATCGTGCAACCAGGCAGGCAACGTCCGCCACGCAACTCGGTGCGGAACTCGAAGCCGTCCGCCGTTTCGCCGGTGTAGATCAGGTCGCCTTCGCAGGCCTGCGTTTCGTAGCGGAAGCTGCCGCAGAGCTTGTCCTTCAAGAGACAATCGACGGTGATGTGTGCTTTCCAGCCATCGGCTTCGACGAAGCTCCGGCCTTCGAGAACCGCCGCGTGAGTCGCCTGCATACCTATGAGTACCAGGAAAACAAGCGCGCCAGATGAAATCGAGTACGCCATGTCGGCATGCCGTTGCCCTGACATTGGCCAACGCTTCGATAATATCTGCCACATCAAAAGGGGCATGCTGAGCAAACTTCTGCGACTCCTGTAAATGGTCATGACCAAGGGGCAAATCCCCGTCAACAGGGACGTTCCTGCACGACGGTAACGTTTGAGACGAAGCAGCGTCAAGCAATTTGCCGATGAAGGGCTTAACGGTCTTTGCCGAGAAGCTCATCAGCCACCCCCGACGAGAGAGGGAGCTGCGATAATCGCCTCTGCTTTGCCTTGGTCTGAGCTGTTCTTCGCCGTCACTCTTTATCGTCATTTTGCCGCTATACCTGACGCACGCCCGAGACTTTATTTGAATTCCATCTGATCCTGCCGCACATGCACAACGAGCAAGAACCCGATCTGTTCGGCGACGAAGAAGTCGCCGTCGTACCGCCCGCTTTATCGACACCACCAACCGAGCCGCCCCTGCCGCCAGAACTGCCGCCCGGCCTGGCCGAGCTGCCCGATGATCATCTGCCGATCGCTGCTTTCGCCGAGCGCGCCTATCTCGCCTATGCCATGAGCGTGGTGCGCGGGCGGGCATTGCCGCAAGTTGAGGACGGCATGAAGCCTGTGCAGCGCCGCATTCTGTACACCATGCATCGCATGCGTCTGTCGCCTACCGCCAAGCCGGTCAAATCGGCGCGCGTGGTCGGTGACGTCATGGGTAAGTTGCATCCGCACGGCGACTCATCGATTTATGACGCTTCCGTGCGTCTCGCGCAGGACTTCTCGCTGCGCTATCCGCTGATCGACGGTCAAGGCAATTTCGGCTCGCGCGATGGCGACGGCGCAGCGGCGATGCGCTACACCGAAATGCGCCTCACGCCAATTGCCGAGTTGCTGTTGTCCGAGATCGAAATGGGCACGGTGGATTTCGTACCGAATTATGACGGTGGCGACGAAGAGCCCAAGCTGCTGCCAGCGCGTCTGCCGATGCTGTTGCTCAATGGCTCATCGGGCATCGCCGTAGGCATGGCAACGGAATGCCAACCGCATAATCTGCGCGAAGTCGCAGCGGCAGCGCAGTTGCTCATCAAGAAGCCTGAGGCCACGCTCGAAGACATCCTTGGCGTCATGCCGGGCCCTGATTTTCCTGGCGGTGGTCAGATCATTTCGCCGGACAGCGCTATTCGCGATGCTTACGAAAATGGTCGCGGCTCAATCCGCATGCGCGCCCGCTGGCGCGTCGAGCAGCTGGCGCGCGGTGCCTGGCGCATCATCGTCGACGAAATGCCGCACGGTGTGTCGACTGCCAAGGTGCTCTCGGAAATTGAAGCGGTAACCAATCCGCAACCGAAAGCCGGCAAGAAGGAAATCAGTCAGGACGAGAAAAACAACAAGGCGCTGTTGCTCGGCGTGCTCGATGCGGCGCGCGACGAGAGTTCTGACAAGGCCGCCGTGCGCCTCGTGCTGGAGCCCAAGACGCGCACGCAAGAGCCCGAAGAGTTGATGCGCGTGCTGCTCACGCACACCTCGCTTGAAGCTTCGGTGCCGATGAACTTCACGGCGATTGGTCTCGACGGCCGACCTGGGCAAAAGGGCATCAAGGCACTCATCAGCGAGTGGATCGCTTTCCGCTTTGCCACTGTCGAGCGCCGCACGCGGCATCGTCTGGGGCAGGTCGAGCGCCGCATCCATATTCTCGAAGGCCGCCAGATAGCATGGTTGCATATTGACGAAATCATCAAGGTGATCCGCGAAGCGGACGAACCGAAGGCCGAGTTGATCGTGCGTTTTGGCTTGTCCGAAATGCAGGCCGAAGACATCCTCGAGATCCGCCTTCGCCAGTTGGCGAAGCTCGAATACATTGCCATCGAGAAAGAGCTGGCCAGCCTGCGTGAGGAACGTACCGGACTGCTCGAACTGCTCGAAAACCGCAACGCGATGACCAAGCTGATCCTCAAGGAAATCACCGAGGACACGAAAAAGTACGGGGACGATCGTCGCACGCTCATCGAAGCGGCCGCATCCGTTTCGAATATCGAAGCGCCCGTGCTTGACGAGCCGGTCACGGTCATCCTGTCGAAGAACGGCTGGGTGCGCACGCGTCAGGGTCATGGCATCGATCCGCTGACGCTGACCTGGAAGAGTGGCGACAGCGCCTTTCTCGTCGCCGAAGCGCGCACCACCTGGCCCTTGCTGCTGATCGACACGATGGGTCGCGCTTATTCCGTTCGCATAGCTGATCTGCCGGGTGGTCGAGGCGACGGCGTGCCGATCAGCTCGCTGATCGAGCTGCAGCCAGGCGCGCGCGTGGCGCAAGCGCTCACCGACGACCCAGCTGCCGAATATTTCTTTGCAAATTCCGGCAGCTACGGCTTCATCACCAAGCTCGAAGAGCTCGTCAGTCGCCAGCGTGCAGGCAAGGCCTTCATGACACTGGAAGACAAGGAGACCGTCCTTGCGCCGACGCGTGTGCTTGGCGAGTGGATCGCCGCCGTCTCGGGCAATGGTCGCCTGCTGTACTTCCCACGCGCCGAGATGAAAGTCATGGCACGCGGTCGCGGCATGATCGTCATGGGCCTCGATGAGAAAGAAGAACTCGTCGCCATTTGTTGCCCGCCGACCGACGCCGTGAAGGTCATCGGCGCCGGACGTGGCGGCAAGGAGATCGAGATGATCGTCAAGGGTGTGGCGCTTGAGGCCTGCCGTGGCAAGCGCGCGCGCAAGGGTGGCACTTTGGTGCCGAAGGTCAAACCGGTGGGCTTGGTGGTCACGTAGGGCGGAAGCCCAAAGGGCGTTCCGCCAGCAGCCCCAAGGCTGCCTCAAGAGCGCCAGCCGTTTATCAACAGCGAATAAGACAAAGTCATTCCCGCGGAAGCGGGAGTCCACCTGACGGCATAGACCTCACGTAGAAGTGGATTCCCGCTTTCGCGGGAATGACGAGTACGAGGTTGGTTCCAGCCCCAAATTTTTGCCTGACCGGATCCATATTCCAAAATCATGAAAACCCCAAAAAGACTTCTTCCTCTCGTTGAAGAAGGCCTCGTGGACGAAGTCATCTCGCAGCTCATGAGCGGCAAGGAAGCGACTGTCTACATCGTGCGTTGTGGCGAAAAAATCTGCTGTGCCAAGGTCTACAAGGAAGCCAATCAGCGCAGCTTTCATCAGGCGAGCAACTATCAGGAAGGCCGCAAGGTCAAGAACAGCCGCGAGGCGCGCGCCATGGCGAAGGGCAGCAGCTATGGCCGCAAGAAGGCGGAGGAGGTCTGGCAGAACGCCGAGGTCGATGCGCTCTACAAATTAGCGGCAGTTGGTGTGCGCGTGCCGCAGCCGCACATCTGCTTCGAAGGCGTGTTGTTGATGGATCTTGTGATGGACGCTGAAGGCAATGCCGCGCCACGACTCAACGATGTCGAGCTCAGTGAAGAAACGGCATTGGCATATCACGAGATGCTCATCAATCAAGTGGTGCGCATGTTGTGCGCAGGCGTTATTCACGGCGACTTGTCTGAATACAATATTCTTGTCGGCGAAGACGGCCCCGTCATCATCGATCTGCCGCAAGCCATCGACGCAGCAGGCAACAGCAATGCATTCGACATGTTCGAGCGCGACGTCATGAACCTGCGCAGCTATTTCAGCACCTTCGCACCGACACTCCAGGACACACGGTTCGGCAAGGAAATCTGGGTGCTATACGAAGGCGGCCTGCTGACGCCCGACCAGATTCTGACGGGGCATGTCGCGCTGGACGAGAGTGTCGTCGACACCGAGGCCGTGCTACTGCAAGTCGAGCTGGCGATCAAGGAAGACGAAATCCGGCGGATGTGCCAATAGCAATCAAGCTACGGTAGAGGCCTGCCTGAGCAAAGCATCAACATCGACCTCGTCGATCTGCGTCGGCAGTAAAAACTGTTTGGCATATTCGTGATAGACCCCGGATCGCAGGAAAAGCTCAAACAAGTCGGCGTCGAGATGTTGCTCGCATGCCATGCGCGCCATGATAGCGAGAGACTCCGACAGCGTCTTGGCAGCTTTGTAGGGTCGGTCGGCGGCGGTCAAGGCTTCGAACACGTCGGCGATAGCCATGATGCGTGCCGGCACGCTCATCTGTTCGCGCGTGAAGCCCTTGGGATAGCCGCGACCGTCCATGCGTTCATGGTGACCCCCGGCGATCTCCGGCACGCTGCGCAGGTGGCGTGGGAAGGGCAGGCGTTCCAGCATCATGATGGTCTGCACGATGTGATCGTCGATGATGAAGCGGTCTTCCGCCGTGAGCGTGCCGCGGTTGATGGACAGGTTGTATATCTCGCCGCGATTGGATTTGTACTTCGGCGCCTTGACCTGGAAGCCCCACTCGTTTTGTTCGGGAATCTTTTCACTGGGCAGGCGCGCGATGAGGTGCTCGGGTTTGTCGGCGAGCAGTGCTTCGACGCAGGGCAGTGGGCGGGCGGGGATGTTTTCGACAATGCGCGCTTCTTCGCGCGATAGACCCAGCCTGTCATCGAGCGTGCGCATCCATGGCCGCACCGCGATCTTCTTCAGGCGTTCGATTTTCTCCGGGTCGAGCGATTCGCCCCCGACATTGCAGCTGGCAACGAACGCGAAATCTTCGTCCAGCGTATGCCATTTGGTTTGCAACTCGGCCCATGCGGTAGTCTCCGCTTCGCCTTGCGAGCGGGCGCGCCAGTAGGCGATTTCTGCGTCGCGTTTGAGCACTTCGAAGCGTGTGCGGATTTCATGGATGCGGTTGTAGATGCATTCGAGCTTGGTCGCCTTGTCGACGATGGCTTCGGGCGTGATCACTTTGCCACAGTCGTGTAGCCATGCGCCGACATGAACAGCTTCCCAATCTTCGTCGCTGAGGTGAAAGTCGCGATAAGGGCCCTCGGTCGCATCGTGCGCCGCGCGCGCCAGCATCTTCGTGATGGCGGGTACGCGTTGGCAGTGGCCGCCTGTGTAAGGGCTTTTGGCGTCAATGGCGCCTGCGAGCAATTGAATCAATGCCTCCAGCAGATTCTTCTGGCTGTCGACGAGGTGGCGCGTTTCGATGGCGACGGCGGCGGTCGATGACAAGGCTTCGATGAAAGCCAGTTGCGGACTGGATTCGCCATCGGCCGTCTTGCTGAGCGGCTGTGAGAGCTCCAGCACAAGCGCTCCGACAAATTCCTTGCCGAGCGTTTCCAGCGACACGGCGACCAGTTCAGGCGCACCCTGGGTGGCGGCGCTGACGGTGCTGCGACGGGTGGTGATGAGTTGCACGGCCGGATGGTCGGGATGTTCTGTCGTGCTCAACGTTTCCGGGTGCTCGGCGCGGGCTCCGGATTCGTGCATCAGTTGCGAGCGAACGAGTATCTGTTTGTCATGATCAAACAAATACAGCGCGCCTGATCGTGCCTGGGCCGTCGCTGCGACATCGTGCAGGACGACTTCCAGCAAGCGTTCCAGACGCGTCTCCGAACTCAGCGCGGCGCTCACGCCGAGAAAGCGCGCAATGGTCGACTTCATCTGCACCGTCGCGGTGGCGAGTAGATCCACTTCGGCGATCAGCGAATGTCGTACAGGGCTGGTCGAAAAATCAAAAATGGAAACTGAACGCGTGTCTTCAGCCAAGGCACGCAATGGCTTGGCAAGCTGTTGCGTGAGCCAGTAGCCGGCAGGGACGGAAGCGAGGATCAGCAGCAAGGTCAGGAGCAATTGTCGGCGCAGCAACTGGCGCGCATCGCGGAACAGTTCCTGATGCGGCACGGCCATCAGCAGGCGCAGGGAACGCCCTTGCGCGTGCAGTGTGACGGGGATGGAGATCAGCTCCCAATCGACGTCTTGCACGCTGCGATGCTGTCGCGTCGGCGTGCTTTGCGTCAGCGCCGCGGCGGCAGCCAGGGCGGGCACGCCAATGCTATCGACATAGAGCGATTTCACTTCGCCAACGTCGTTGACGACGAAGCTGTCGCCGCCCCGGTCGCGAACCAGTACGCGATTGTCCCCGTCGACAATCGCCACGCGTGAGCCCGGCGTGACACGCAAGTCAGTAATCTCCTGCGCGAGGCTTGCCAGCGTCACATCCAGCCCGACGACGACGCCAGGAGCGCCTGCCGCACGCGCGCTTCGGGCCAGCGTCGTGCCGACCGAGCGGGTGGTGAAAAATATGTAGGGATCGACAATGACCGATGCTTCGCCATCGACGGCCAAGGTGTACCAGGGGCGCGTGCGCGGGTCGAAAACGTAGTCGTCGCGAACGCTCCGCGCGAGCAGTTGGCCGACTCTATCGTAGAAGCGAAACTCGCCGCGATTCGTTTCGTCGGCCTGGCGGGTTTGCGTCTGCACCATCAGCGTGGCTTGCGCGGGCGCGCGAAAAATGCGCTTCAGCGTCTCATCGCGCAAGGGGCGGAAAAGAATGAATTCGCCATTTGGATAGCCCACGTAAATCGCGTCGAGCAGAGCATTGGAAGCTACGGTTGCGCGCACGACGGGCAACGCCGCCAGTCGCTGCTCGCGCGTGCGCGCATGCACCAACTCGTGATTGACCAGCAACTCGATCTGATTTTCCGCTGGCGTCAGGATATTGTTGATGCGATCCCTGAGCACCCGAGAGACATGTTCGATGGACTCGTCCACCGAAGACAGCAACACTTCACGCGTACTGTTGTAGGCGTTCCATGCCAGGACCGATGCGATCAGAATCAGCAGGGAAATGGACCCTGCCGCTGTCAGCGCATGTAAAGGGATCTTCCAACGGCTGGCACTATCTGCGTGAGATGCCATGTCCGCTCCTTGGCACGATCAGGGTCGTGCGTATTAGAACACGCTGGATGAGGAACGCATATTTTTGAAAAGCGTTAGTAAAATGCCCTTGGGGCTCAATATCATTCAGTTAAGAGGCCGTTCCCGATTTCTTGCGCGTCATGGACCTGTCTGAATTTTTGGCGTGAGCGGACAGGCATCGGCCCTGCGGGCGGCTACCGCAGAGGCGCAGAGGAGGAAAGAATCCTGCAACCGAACAACATCACGTAGAAAGATCGTCATCAACGGGCAGATCGGGAGTGGAATGCGCCGCGATGTCGCAAGTTGCTCGGACTTTCCAGGCAGCATTACGCCAACTTGTAAACGCTCCCATAGTTGGAAGGTACTACGACCGGCGCCCACTGTTCGGCCTGGGTGATGACCACTGCCGGGCGAGTGCCGTCGATAAGTTCGATCCACGCACCCGCCGTCGGGAATGGCAGCCACACTTCCGCATCGCTATCGGAAAAGTTCAGGAATACGATCAGGCATTCGGCTGGGTGAGCGCCATCAGCAGGTGCCTCGCGGCGGAAGGCTATGACGCCGTCCTGAAGGTGAGCTGGGTCGTCGTAGTAATAGAAATAGCCGCGACTGCGTAGCGCGCGTTGCGCTCGCCGCAGGGCACCCATGATGCGGTGGAGGCGCACCAAGGCCTTTCCGGCGGCATCGTAAAAGTATTCCCAATGCAACGGGCGCTCGAAAAGATTGCGCCCCACACCCCAGTCCAGCAGGCCCCAATTTTCGCCGAACTCCTGACCGCTCCACAGCATCGGAATGCCCTTTGCCGTGTACAACGCGATGACGTATGGCTGCATCTTGTAAAAGCGCGAGCGGTCGCCGTAACTCTCGCCAAGCAAGTCGCGATTGCGCGCCTGGCCAAATTCGTTGATGAAGCGTGGATGGTCGTGAGACTCGATATATTGGAAGGGCGCGACGGGGAAGGTTTCGCCGCTGGCCGCATTGGTAAACACTTGCGGATAGCCCAGGAAATCGGGGTCGAGCCGATGCGCGAAATCCGCACTCACGTAGCGCCACTGCGCCATGTCGCGGGCGCGGTCGAGCAGGCCGTTTTGCCAAGCGCAGTTCGAATATGTCTGCGACATAATGCCGATGGGGTCGGGCAGGTTCTCCGCGCACTGGATGATCTTGCTGCGGCCATTGCCGCCGTCAAAACGCGCCAGTGACTTCGAGTCTTCATAGGTGCGGTACACGAGATTGGCGTAGCCCTCGCCGACCGGCCCGTCATACATGCCAGGGACATAGTCGTAACGAAATCCATCCACGTGATACTCGCGCAGCCAGTAGTGGTTGAGTTGAACAAAGCAGTCGCGCGTGAATTCCTTCGTGTAGTCCGTGCCCGGTCGGTCGGGGAAGAACTCACCCGCGAAAACGCCCATCATCGGATTCGGCTCGCCCGTGGCGTCATAGACCAGGCAGTAGGCAAACTCGGGATGGGTGTGTGCATACACCACATCGAGCAGTACGGCGATGCCGCGTTGATGGCAGGCATCGACGAGATTCTTTAGCCCAAGCGGACCGCCGAGTCGGTCATCCGGTGCGAAGTAGCCCAGCGGCGTATAACCCCATTCCACGTCTTCCTTGACGTTGGTAACGGGCATCAGCTCCAGCACATTCACGCCCAGGCCCAGCAGATAGTCGAGCTGATCGATGACGCCCTGAAAGTCGCGGTTGAATTCGCGCACATTGAGTTCATACACCACCATGTCATCGATCTCGGGCACGCTGAAGCCCGCGTCAGTCCACGGGAATGGCATGGGATTGTCTTCAATGGTGAAGGCCGACAGCGTGCCGAGGCCTGCGGCACATCCGAACGGATCGGCAAACCAGAAGCTGACGTCTTCATCGCCAAGCAGGAGTTCGTAGCGATAAAGGTAAGTGCCGTTCTGGCCGAAGTGACTCGCCGGGTCCGGCGTAAGCGCTACCGTGATCGACCACAAGTCGTATGCTGAGCCGTTGGCCCAATCGAGGAAAAAATCTTTCGGCTCGATGCCATGAATGAATTGATCCGCCTCGTGAATGACGCGTACTTTGAGCGCATAGCCCTTGTTGAAAGTGATGCCGGGCAGATAGATGCCAAAGCGTACATGCCAAGCGCTTGATGCATCGCGCTCTGGCAAGGCACCGACTTCGTCGAGATTGATCATCGCTCTATCTTTCACCCGAGTTTCGTTAGAGGCTTTGTTTTCTCACGATAGGCGAAGGGCAATGCGTTGCAAGCTATTGTCGCCTGCGTACCCGTGAGGGCAGGTTTTAGCAACGACGCTTGGGATAGCCAAATGCCCTTGCCTTGCGCATCTCGATGTTCGTGATGCGTGCCGCCATGGCATCATGTGAAGCTTGTTTGCAATCATCTGAAGTCTTGAAATGTCGAATCTGATCGTCCACGGTGGCCGCCCCCTGCGCGGTGAAATCACGCCTTCTGCCAACAAGAACGCGGTGTTGCCGATTCTCTGCGCCACCTTGCTTTCGGATCAGCCCTTGCGCTTGCTGGGTGTGCCCGAGATCACCGATGTGCGCAAGATTCTGGAGATCTTCGCCACGCTGGGCAGCGATGTGAAGATGGATTACGCGACAGGCACGCTGGACTTGCATCACAAGGACACACAATTCGATCCGCAGCGGCATCACCTGCCCGAGGAAATGCGTTCCTCGATCATGCTGGTGCCGCCACTGCTGGCGCGTTTCGGCGTGGCGCGGCTGGAAGACGACGTCAAGGGTTGTACGCTTGGTGTGCGCGAGATCGATCCGCATGTCGAGGTTTTCGGCCATTTCGGCAGCAGCGTCGAGCGCGGCGATGGCTCATTGCTGGTGCGTGCCGAATCGCTCAAGGCCGTGGATCACTGGCTGGACTATGCCTCGGTCACCACTACCGAAAATTTTGTATTGCTCGCCGCTTCTGCTCAAGGCACCTCGACACTGACGAATGCCGCCTGCGAGCCGCACGTGCAGGAGTTTTGCCGTTTCATGCGCATGCTGGGCGTGCCCATTGAAGGCTGCGGCACCTCGCGTCTGCGCGTACAGGGTGTCACTTCGTTCAAGGGTGGCGAGTTCCGCTTCGATGAGGACTTCCACGAAATCACGACCTTTCTCGCATTGGGGGCCATCACCAATGGCGAGATCGTCGTCAAGAATTCCGCGCCCGAGCAGTTTCCGCTGATCGACCGTAGCTTTGCCAAGTTCGGCATCGTCGTCGAACACAAGGATGGCTGGTCGCGTGCGACACAGGATGGCGGCTTGCGCGTGAAGCCGCCTTTCACGCCGAATATCCTGACGAAAGTGGAAGCCGCGCCCTGGCCGTATTTCCCCGTCGACCTGCTGCCGATTTTTGTCGCACTGGGCGTCAAGGCGCAGGGCAGCGCCATGTTCTGGAACAAGGTGTATGACGGCGCCATGGGCTGGAGCAGCGAGCTGTCGAAGTTCGGCGCGCATGTCGTGCTGGCTGACCCGCATCGGCTGATCACTTTCGGCGGCATTCCGCTGCGCCCGGCGCAGGTCGAGAGCCCCTACATCATCCGCGTGGCGATTGCCCTGCTGATGGTCGCGGCGAGCATCGATGGCAAGTCGATCATCAAGAGCGCCACGCCGATTCGTCGTGCTCACCCACGCTTCGTCGAAAATCTGCGCACTGTCGGCGCGGACGTGGAGTGGGTCGAAGGCGATTAGTCACGCGCGCCAATTGCATGGCTTGATTTCTTTCTGCGGTACTTGCTTGCAGAGCGCCTGGCGCGCGACGTGCGGCATGTCATTTTCGGGCAGCGCGCTTATACTGTATAAAAATACAGTTATCTCTTCAAGGCTTGCTTCTCTGCCTGAGGGTCTTGCCCGCGCCCGTAGCTCATGTCCGTCGTTCCTTCGACTCTCGATGATGTCCTTCTTCGCCCCGATATCTGGCGTGGCGATCGGCTGGCTGGCCTCGACGCGGAGTCGATAACAAGCGGCTTTGCGCAACTGGATGCGCAGTTGCCGGGCGCGGGTTGGCCGCGTGGCGTTTTGATTGAGTTGCTATCCGTTACGCGCGGCATCGGCGAGGTCTCGTTGCTGCTGCCTGCCTTGCGCCACTGTATTGCGGAAGAGGCACCTGTTGCCATCGTCGCGCTGCCCGGCATGGCGCACGCACCGGCCTGGGCGGCACATATGCCGCTGACGCGCTTGTGGGTCGTCGAAGCATCGAAGGACGATATCGCATGGTGCGTGGAACTGTTGCTGGCCAGCGGCGCGCTGGGCGCCGTGCTGGCGTGGCTGCCCGCCAACATCAGCAACAAGTCGCTGCGTCGCTTGCAACTGGCGGCGGAAGGCGGACGCAGTCTGGCTTTCATATTCCGCTCTTTCTCATGTATGCACATGGCATCGCCGGCGCCTTTGCGCTTGAGCCTGACAGGAAGCCGGCAGGGCTTGTGCATCGATATCTTCAAACGCCGCGGTCCCCCCTGCGACAAGACCTTGCTGTTGCAGGTAGAGCGCCCCTTGCGCTGGACGCGTGTGCGCAGCGAACTGCCGAGATTGCACAAGCCGGTTCGCAAGCCGCAACTGGAGGTCGTGGCGAAATGAGCTATGCAGAAAAGCCGTATTCCAGGAGTGGACTGCCGATGTCATTGGCATTCACAGTAGACGCACCATGAGTACGCTCTGGCTCGCCTTGCATTTCCATCGCCTGCCGCTTGAAGTATTCGAGGTGACGGATCAGCCGGCCGTGGCGGTGGCGCAGCATCTCGTGGTGTGCGCCAATGTGTCGGCCGAGGACTTGGGCGCGACTGCGGGCATGCGCCTCTCCGGCGCGCTGGCGCTGGTACCAGGTTTAGTTGCGCATGAACGCCAGCCGCTACGGGAAGCGGAGACGCTGGATCGCCTGGCGTGCTGGGCCGGGAGTTTTTCGCCGCATGTCAGTCTCGCCGCATCGGATGAATTGCTGATCGAGATCGGGGGCTGTCTGCGTTTGTTTGGTGGGCTGGAGACTTTATGCACGCTCATTCGCGACGGTGCGGTGGCGCAGGGATTCAGCGTGCACATGGCGCAGGCGCCGACGCCGCGTGCAGCGCAATGGCTGGCACGGGCGGGGCAGGAAGTTTGTTGCCTCGATCCGCAAAGCATCAAAAAATACTTGCAGGCTTTGCCGGTCGAGGTAATTGGTTTGTCATATGCTGAGCAGCAAACACTAGCCTCGCTGGGTGTGCGTCATTTGCAGGCCTTGTTTGCCTTGCCGGCGGCGGGCCTGGCACGACGCTTCGGCATCGGCTTGCCGCAGCAACTGGCGCAGGCATTGGGCGAGGCGCGCGATCTGCGGCGCGAATTCGTATTCCCTGAATCCTTCATGCAGAAACTGGAATTACCTGCCAAGGTCGAGCAGGCGGCCATGCTGCTGTTTGCCGCGCGGCGCCTGTTGGCGAGTCTAGTGGGGTGGTTGAGCGTGCGTGCCTCGGGCGTTGCTGCTTGCGAGTTGGTGTTGTTGCATGATGATGGCATTGCCGATACGCATGTTGAGTTGGCTTTTGCCAGTCCGACGCGCGATCTGGCGCGCATGGAACGCGTGTTGCGCGAGCGCCTGGAACGTCTGGCATTGAGCGCGCCGGTGACCGATCTGCGGCTCGAAGCCTTCACGCCCGTGCACATGCCGGGCAGCACCTTGGGCTTGTTCGCGCAGAGCACTGCGCAGGCGCTGGAGCCGGTGATCGAACGCCTGCGGGCACGTCTTGGAAAATCGGCCGTGCATGCCATTGAGATAAATGAAGATTACCGACCGGAATGCGCAACGCTGGTGGTCGAGCGTGCCGCAGCCCACGCGCCGCAGGCCGGTCCACCGCGGCCTTTCTGGCTATTGCCGAAACCACAGGTCTTGCAGGAGCGTGACGGTGCCCTGCATTACGGCGGCATTCTGCAGCGTATCGCCGGCCCCGAGCGCATCGAGAGCGGCTGGTGGGATCGCGGCGAGCTGGAGGCTACGGGCGATGTCCAGCGCGATTATTACGTCGCGGTTTCAGCGCGTGGCGAGTGGTTGTGGATTTTCCGCGATGCGCAGGGCTGGTGGTTGCATGGGGTGTTTGCATGATGGTTCGCTACACAATCGGTAGGTTGGCGCTGAGCAAAGCGAAGCCCAACGTGCGCCACGCAACGTATAGCCCGGATACAGTGCAGCGGAATCCAGGCTACGTTGAAGCGGGGCACATGACGTGACCAAGCTCCCCGATTACGCCGAGCTTCACTGCATCAGCAACTTCAGTTTTCTACGCGGTGCTTCGCAACCGGCGGAGCTGATGGCGCAGGCGCGTTTGCGTGGCTACACGGCGCTTGCCGTCACCGACGAGTGCTCGGTGGCAGGCGTCGTGCAAGCCTGGCAGGCACTCAAGGACATGCGCGAAGAGGATGTAGCTGAGGCTAAGCGCGCTGCAGAGGCGGGAGGGGAAGTGCCGGAATTGCTGCCCATGCCGAAGCTGATCGTGGGCAGCGAGTTCACACTCGATTGTGGTATGAGAATCGTGCTGCTGGCGCAGAACCGCGAAGGCTATGGCAACCTCTCCGCCCTTATCACGCTGGCACGGCGGCGCTCGCAGAAGGGCGAGTATCAATTGCTGCGTGGTGACCTGACGTCCATCGTGCCGCGCGGTGCGGTGCCCGATTGTCTGGCGCTGTGGCTCCCCGATAAAGCGCCTGGTGTGGAAGATGCGCGCTGGTTGGCCGAGCGCTTTCCGCAGCGTGTGTGGATCGCTGTCGAGTTGTTGTGCGGCCCTGACGATGCGGCGCGCCTTGTCTGCTTGCAAGCGCTGAGCGATGCCAGTGGCATTCCTTTGATGGCGAGCGGCGACGTGCACATGCATGTCAAGGAGCGGCGCCCCTTGCAGGACACACTGACCGCGATTCGCCTGCGCACGACCGTCTTCGACGCAGGCCATGCGCTGTTTCCGAACGGCGAGCGGCATCTGCGCACGCGCGTACGGTTGGCGCGTCTCTACCCGCGCGAGTTGCTCGATGAGAGCGTGCACATTGCCGATCGATGCAATTTCGACCTGGGTACGCTGGGCTATGAATATCCCGGCGAGATCGTGCCGCAGGGCCATACGCCGACTTCCTATCTGCGGCAAGAGACGGAAGCCGGGCTGTTGCGACGCTACCCAAATGGCATTCCTGAAACTGTACGACCCGAGATAGAGAAAGAGCTGGCACTGATCGCGGAGAAAAAATACGAGGCGTTTTTCCTGACGGTGTACGACATCGTGAAGTTCGCGCGCAGCGAAGGCATCCTCTGCCAGGGGCGCGGCTCGGCGGCGAACTCTTCGGTGTGTTATGTATTGGGCATTACGGCGGTTGACCCGACGCGCGCGCACTTGCTGTTCGAGCGCTTCCTGTCGCGCGAGCGCGACGAGCCGCCGGACATCGACGTGGATTTCGAGCACGAGCGTCGTGAAGAGGTCATCCAGTACATCTATCGCAAATACACACGCGAGCGTGCCGCACTGGCGGCGACGGTGATCCGTTATCGCACCAAGAGTTCGTTGCGCGATGTCGGCAGTGCGTTGGGCTTCGGCGAAGCGGAAATCTCCGCCTTAACGCGTTCGCTGGCGTGGTGGGATCGGCGCGATGAACTGCCTGCGCGCCTTGCCGCAATCGGCCTCAGCCTGAAAAGCCCGCGCGTTGCCAAGTGGCTGGCGCTGGCCGAAGCACTGCGGCACTTTCCGCGGCACCTGTCGCAACATGTCGGCGGCTTCGTCATCTCGCAGGGGCCGTTGTCGCGCTTGGTGCCGATCGAGAACGCTGCCATGGCCGAGCGTTCCGTCATACAGTGGGACAAGGATGATCTCGAATCGCTCGGCCTGCTCAAGGTCGACGTGCTGGCGCTGGGCATGCTGACGGTGATTCGCCGAGCGCTGAACTGGATGTCGGTGCGGCGCGGCGAACACTGGAGCATCGATGATATTCCGGCGAAAGATACAGCCACCTTCGACATGATCTGCAAGGCCGACACGGTGGGTGTGTTCCAGATCGAGTCGCGCGCGCAGATGTCGATGCTGCCGCGTCTGCGACCGCGCGAATATTATGACCTTGTCGTACAGGTGGCCATCGTGCGGCCCGGCCCGATCCAGGGTGGCATGGTGCATCCCTATCTCAAGGGTCATGCCGAAAAAAAACCGGTACAGCAGATCACACCGGAAATCGATGCGGTCCTGGCGCGGACCTGGGGCGTGCCGATCTTCCAGGAACAGGTCATGCAGCTCGCCGTGGTCGCCGCCGATTTCACCCTGAGCGAGGCGGACCAACTGCGTCGCGCTATGGCGTCCTGGAAGCACACCGGCCATGTCGACAGGTTCAAGGAAAAATTGCGGAAAGGCATGCACAGGAAAGGGCTCAAGCCTGAATTTGCCGAGGCGCTTTGCCGACAGATTTCGGGTTTCGGCGAATACGGCTTTCCCGAATCGCATGCCGCCAGTTTTGCGCTGCTGGCCTATGTGTCCTCGTGGGTCAAATGCCACGAGCCGGAAGCTTTCCTGTGTGCCTTGCTCAACAGTCAGCCGATGGGTTTCTACCCGCCACCGCAGCTTGTGCAGGATGCGCGCAGTCACGGCGTGCGCGTCGAGCCGGTCGACGTGGGCGTGAGCGACTGGGGCTGCAGACTGGAAAGCAAGACTGCCCGCAGACCGGCTGTGCGCCTGGGTTTTCGCGAGATCAAGGGCTTTTCGCAGGACGCTGCCGAGCGCATCGGCGTGGCGCGCGGCGTGCGCGCTTTCAGCGGCGTGGAAGACCTGGCGTTACGTGCCGGCCTCAATGCCATCGACATGCGCCGCCTGGCCGCAGCCAATGCCTTGTCATCGCTCAGCGGTCATCGGCGTCAGGCTGCGTGGCAGGTCAGCGGGGTGCAATTGCAAGGCGACCTCTTTGACGCGGCGCCGCCGCCTGAAGCGCACGTCGAACTTCCCGCGCCGAGCGAAGGCGAAAACATCGTGGCAGACTTTCACGCTACCGGCCTGACGCTGGGGCGTCATCCCGTCGAATTACTCCGTCATAAATTGACGGAACGGCGTTTTCGTCCGACGGTGGAAATCCGCCAGAGCGCGGATCGGGCAGCGGGGCGCGTGGCGGGTATCGTGACTTGTCGGCAGAAACCGGGTTCAGCGAAAAGCGTTTTCATCACGTTGGAGGATGAAACCGGCGTGATCAATGTGATCGTGCATCCGTGGTTGGCGCAAAAACAGCGGCGCGAAGTGCTGAGCGCACAACTGCTCGGCGTGTTCGGCCAGTTGCAGTCCGAAAATAATGTCGTGATGCTGGTGGCCAAGCGGCTGGTCGACCTGTCGCCGTGGCTGGGCGCTTTGAACGTGACGAGTCGGGATTTCCACTGAAACGCGAACGCAATAGACGGATAGTGTTGGTGGGAGTCGGATTGCAGTTTCCTTCTCCCACCATTAACGGCAAAGGTTATTTGGCAGGGGCAACAATCTTGGGATAGGCGGTTGCTTCCATCGTAGTTGTATAGATAGTTCCCACGAAAGCGTACTTCCACGACTCGGTGATTTTCACATCTGCAATAACGCTGTCGCCCGCCTGTGCCAACAGATCGCGATATGCGGCTTCATGCCGGCCATTGATGGCTATTGGGATTAGCAGAAGCAACTGGAAACCAGAGGCGCTTGCCGAAATCTGACGCCCCTTTGTGAGATCCACTTGCGCTCGGTCCTGCACGCCCGCAATCTTGACCGGGGTGCCGGCACAGCCAGCAAGTAGACAGGCAGCCACGAGCGTAACAAACAAGGATTTGACCAATGGTTTCATTATTTCACCTCCTTGATTGCATCGCCGCTGACCGTTGTACAGCGTGCCGTTCCGATTACCCACCAGAACCAGTTTTCTTTGATTTCAACATTAATGAGGCCTGTCGCGCCAGGAACGCTTTCTATGGCATTTTGATAAGCTGCGGCGACTCGGCCATTCAAACCCATAGGTATCGCGTAGTAAGCCGTCGCCAGAACACCAAGCGAGCCACATCCTTGGCCTTCTGCTTTGCCGAGAACTTGATACTTTACTGGTGGCAGAGGAGCAATATTTACCGGGTCGGATGAACATGCTGCGAGAAGCAGCAGTGGCATTGCCCACCGTGAAAAAAGCGACAAGGTCGCACGATAATGCATTCTTGGTCTCCCTGAGGTTGAAGGTTCTGCTGGCAGATACCAGCAGGGGCTCCTGTATCTCACACAATGGTTGGTCAGAAGCTTGCCCAAAAGGGCAGGTTCGTTTCTAGAAAAGCCAGTAGTTCCTCAAAGCAATAGAGCACTGGCGATTCCGTGGTGACATGCAAGGCGATCTCTTGCACTCCATCAAAAACGTGCGATTTTCCCACGCCATCCGGCCGTATCCGCAAGCACTTCCCTTGATCCTGAGTGCCCATTGCCTCAAAATAGCGAGCTGATTCGGGCACCGTAACTTCGCGGTGTCGAAAATTCCTTTTTGGGAGAGTTTCAATGGCAGCTAAAGACCGCATGGCAGTTCTGTCGGCGATGATGGAACAAGCCGCGATTCCGGTGTTCTACGATCCGGACGTCGAAGTGTGCAAGAACGTGATCCAGGCTTGCGCCAATGGCGGTGCCAAGTGCATTGAGTTCACCAACCGTGGTGATTTCGCCTCCCACGTGTTCTACGAAGTAACCCGTCACTTCGCCAAGGTTGATCCGTCCGTGATCATGGGCGTCGGCTCCATCGTCGATGCACCGACCGCCGGCATCTTCATCGCCAATGGCGCAAAATTCATTGTTGGCCCGCTGCTCAATGCCGATGTGGCCAAGGTCTGTAACCGCCGTGGCATTCCGTACAGCCCAGGCTGCGGCTCTGCTACCGAGATTGGCGACGCACAAGAGCTTGGCTGCGAAATCGTCAAGGTATTCCCGGGTTCCTCCGTTGGCGGTCCCGAGTTCGTCAAGAGCGTCATGGGCCCAATGCCCTGGACGCGCATCATGCCTACGGGCGGCGTCGAGCCGACCGAAGAGTCGCTGCGCAAGTGGTATGGCGCTGGCATAGTTGCCTGCGGTATCGGCAGCAACCTGATCACCAAGGAACTGCTCAAGGCCAAGGATTACGCTGGCATTGAGAAGAAGGTTCGCGAAACCGTTCAACTCATCAAGACCATCAAGGCCGAACTGGCTTCCAAGTAATCGACAAGAGGACGACAAAAAATGTCTGAACTGATCATCAAATCCGTCGCCGATACCAAGTGGGACTGCGTGTCCTTCGGCGAAGTCATGCTGCGCTTCGATCCGGGCTTCGGCCGCGTGCGCAATGCCCGTAGCTTCCAGGTGTGGGAAGGCGGTGGCGAGTACAACGTCGCGCGCGCCATGCGCAAGTGCTGGGGCAAGCGCGCTGCCGTCGTGACCGCGCTGCCGAAGAACGATCTCGGCTGGTTGGTCGAAGACTTCATCATGCAAGGCGGCGTGGATATGTCGCACGTCATCTGGCGCGATTTCGACGGTCTGGGCAAGAACACCCGCGTCGGCCTGAACTTCACGGAGAAGGGCTTCGGCATTCGTCCGGCGCTGGGCTGCTCCGATCGTGGCCACTCGGCTGCTTCGCAAATTCGTCCTGGTGAAGTCAATTGGGAAAAACTATTTGGCGAAGAAGGCGTGCGCTGGTTCCAGACCGGTGGCATTTTCGCTGCGCTGGCATCGAACACGTCCGAAGCCGTGATCGAAGCGGTTGAAGTCGCCAAGAAGTACGGCACCGTCGTTGCGTACGACTTGAACTACCGCGCATCGCTGTGGAAGAGCCAGGGCGGCAAGGAAGGCGCGCAGAAGATCAATCGCAATATTGCCAAGTATTGCGATGTCATGATCGGTAACGAAGAAGACTTCACCGCCTGTCTGGGCTTCGAGGTGGAAGGCGCTGACGAGCACCTGACCAAGATCGAAACCGACAGCTTCAAGAAAATGATTCAGGCTGCTGTGGCCGAATTCCCCAACTTCAAGGTTGCAGCCACCACGCTGCGCAAGGCCACCACGGCCACTTTCAACGACTGGTCCGCGCTGCTGTACTACCAGGGCGAACTGTACCAATCGATGAAGCGCGAAAACCTGGAAATCTACGACCGTGTCGGTGGTGGTGACGGTTTCGCTTCTGGTCTGGCTTACGGTTTCCTCGAAGGCAAGGGCCCGCAGGCGGCTGTCGAATACGGTGCGGCACATGGGGCGCTGGCCATGTCGACGCCGGGCGACACCTCGATGGTTCGTGTGGAAGAAGTCGAAGCCGCGATGAAGGGCAAAGGAGCCCGCGTCATTCGCTAAATTTGCGCATTGCGCTACTACGCGGGCCGATCTCGAAACTCCGGTGCTCAACGTACTTGCGTACGTATCCGCTCCTCGTTTCGACCTCGACTCCGCTCGCTACGCGCCCTGCACAAATTTGTGGCTTGGGTTAAAAGCAAAAGCCTGACAGTGTTGAACTGTCGGGCTTTTTTCTTGTTAATGCGTTTGTCATAATCTATTGTCGTAAAGACGCGGGGGTGAAATACCTAGCCAGCACTCTGGCATCGTCTTACCTGGCGCAACGAGAGGTCGCGAAGACTTATCAGGGCCGCAGTGGGAATACGACTTGCTGCGAGAGTGAGGCTTTGTCACGCCGACGAACGTCCCATCCAGCGCAAGTGAGGGTGGCAAGTATTTGCCATGGCTGCGCTCTTGTAATTACGCCTTGCAGAGGAGTCGAAAATGGCCAGTTTTCGCGACGAAAAAACGCATGCTTTTCATGGCAGCAACCAGGAGCTTCAGCACGATCTCAATATTGTGTTCAAGGAAATGGTGAGTTTCGAGCGTAGCGGCGAAATCGACCGTACCCGGCTTGAAGAATCGCTGCGCGAGGCACGACGCGCGTTCGAGCATTGGGTCGAGGTCGTCTATTCTTGTGCCGATCAGGCGGATACGCTTTTTCGTGGAGAGCTTGAAGCGCTCAGTTCGCCACGCCGCGAATCGTCGCTCCGCCTACCGCAAGTGCGTAATACGCCGCCGTTTTTCTGATCAAGGCATGTACTGGCCGCCATTGACGTCCAGTATCTGTCCGGTCACATAGCCGCTGCAGACGTGCGAAGCGAAGAACAGAAATGCTGGCGCCATTTCTTCGGCCTTGCCGAAGCGGCCCATGGGGATGCTGGCGCTGATGCGTTGTCGCACTTCCTCTGTCTTGTCCGCATGGAAAGCCGTGTCCACAGTGCCGGGCGAGACGATGTTGAAACGGATGCCTTCGGCGGTATGAAAATCCACCCAGTTCTTGTGAATATTGTGTAGCCAGGCTTTGGACGCACCGTAGAGCGATGCGCCAGGGCCGCCGCCGGTATGTCCGGCGATCGAGCCGACGCTGATGACGCTGGCGGTCTGACCGGAACGTTTCGCGGATTCGCGCAAATGGGGTAGTGCGAAGCGCGTGGTCATCAGTACCGAGCGCATGTTCAGATCGGTCACCGCATCGAAAAACGCATCGTCGATGGCCTCCAGCGGTTTGCGCCCCACGAGTCCACCTGCATTGTTGATGAGCACATCGATGCCGCCGAAACGCGCCACAAAGGCATCGATAAGCTGTGCGCAGCCATCGCTGCTCGACAAGTCAGCGGCGAAGAATGCCGCTTGGCCGCCGTTCGCGTGCATGCCTGCAAGAATGTCGTCGACATGTTGTGGCGCCTTGCGGCCATTCAGGCCAACGCGCGCACCCTGGCGCGCGAACGCTTGCGCAGTGGCGAGGCCGATGCCCATAGTCGAGCCAGTCACAAGGACGCGTTTGTCTTTGAGGTCGGGGAAGCTGGCAGTCATGGCGCAATTCCAGTTGGTGCAGAGGGCGTCGAATTTACCACCGGCCGGGGCAAGCAGGTTTGCAGTGTTGTTCAACAGTTGCGATGATGCAGGCTTACCGGTTCTGTGCAGCCGACACGGGAACAGTCCGTGCTTTGTGCTGTGCCGGATCGACGCCTTTTCATCAGCCTGCCGGCACCACGAGGTTACCCATGTCCCTTGACCCCCGCATCGACGAGATCACGTCCCGCATTCGCAGCCGTAGCGCCGAGCGACGTGCCCGTTACTTGTCGCGTCTCGATGCCGCCATTCCCGGCTCGCCTTATCGCGGACAACTCGGCTGCACCAATCTCGCCCACGGTTTTGCTGCCAGCTCACCCGAAGACAAATTTCGCATCAAGACCCTCAAGGCCCCCAACATCGGCATCGTCACTGCCTACAACGATATGTTATCCGCGCACCAACCGTTTGGTGATTATCCGGATGTCATCAAGCGGGCGGCGCGCGAAGTGGGTGCCACGGCGCAGGTCGCTGGCGGTGTGCCCGCCATGTGCGACGGCATCACGCAAGGGCAGGCCGGCATGGAGCTGTCGCTGTTCTCGCGCGACGTGATCGCGATGAGCACGGCCATCGGCCTGTCCCACAATATGTTCGACGCCGCCCTGTGCCTGGGCGTCTGCGACAAGATTGTTCCCGGCCTATTGATCGGTGCGTTGCGCTTCGGGCATCTACCTGTCATTTTCGTGCCGGGCGGCCCCATGCCGACTGGCGTGTCCAACGATCAGAAAGCCAAGGTTCGCCAGCAATATGCCGCTGGCGAAGTGGGGCAGGACGCCTTGCTCGAAAGCGAATCGCAGTCGTACCATGCACCGGGCACCTGCACTTTTTACGGCACCGCCAACTCCAACCAGATGCTCATGGAAATCATGGGCCTGCATCTGCCCGGCGCGGCTTTCGTGCCACCGGGCACCGAACTCAGAGCGGCGCTGACGCGTGCGGCTGCGCAGCGCGTGGTGCAGCTCACGAATGGCCAGCCCGATTTCGCGCCGGTTGGCCGCATCATCGACGAGCGCGCCATCGTCAATGGCATCATCGGCTTGCTCGCCACCGGCGGCTCGACCAATCACACGTTGCACCTGGTAGCAATCGCCCGTGCGGCAGGCATCCTCATCGATTGGAGCGATTTCGAAGAACTCTCGCATGTCATACCGCTACTGGCCAAGATATATCCCAACGGCAAAGCCGACGTGAACCAGTTTCAAAATGCGGGTGGCATGGGATGGCTGATACGCGAATTGCTCGATGCCGGTTTGCTGCACGAGGACGTGAATACCGTCATGGGTGCGGGGCTGCGTCGGTATGTCGATGCGCCTTTCGTCGAAGGCGGTAAGCTCGGCTGGCGGGCGCCGCCGAGGGAAAGCGGTGATCCGGCAATTCTCAGTACGGCCGCTCAGCCGTTCAGTGCCGACGGGGGCTTGCGGCTATTGCAGGGCAATCTCGGCCGCGCCGTCATCAAGGTTTCGGCCGTCAAGCTGGAGCATCGCAAAGTGCGCGCACCTGCCAAGGTTTTTGAAAGCCAGGAAGCCTTTCTGAAAGCGGCCAAAGCCGGTTTGCTTGCTCAGGACTTCATTGCCGTACTGCGCTTCCAGGGTCCCAAGGCCAATGGCATGCCCGAGCTGCACCAGCTCACGCCAATGTTGGCCAACTTTCAGGACAAGGGCTTCAAGGTCGCACTGGTCACAGACGGGCGCATGTCCGGCGCGTCGGGCAAGGTGCCGGCCGCCATTCACGTCAGCCCGGAGGCGGCAGCTGGCGGAGCACTAGCGCGTGTGCATGACGATGACATTATCGAGCTGGATGCGGACGCCGGTGTGCTCAAGATCGAAGTGGATGCGCAAGTCTTTGCGCAGCGTAATCCGGCCACCTTCAACATCGATCTGCCGCAGTACGGCATGGGGCGTGATCTGTTCGGTAATCTGCGCGCTGTCGTCAGCATTGCGGAAGAAGGTGCCAGCGTGTTGACGCTGGAAGACTGAAGCGGGGCATGCAGCGTCGCAGTGACCTTATCTCAACTTGAATTTCAGTTGCCGCCACGTCAGTACCCAGGCATAGAGCGCAGCGAGCAGCAGTATGTCCAGAACCGGGCCCGCAGCGAGAAAAAGCAGCGGGATGACAGCGGGCGACAGCAGCGCGACGAGCACGCTGTGCAAGATGAGCTTGAGTGGCAGCGCGATGATTTCAAAGCCGAGGATCAGCATGGCCGCGACAAGCCGGTTGAGCCATGAGCGCTCGACAAGGAAGAAGCCGGCTGCGAGCAGGCCTGGCGTCAGCAACAGCCAGATCAGCGACGAATCGTAGAGCACGCGCGTATGGTCGAGCAGGCTATACGGGAACTGGTCGCCGCGTGCCACGATCATGAGTAGACCCAGCGCATGCAATACGCATAATATGCGCAAGCCCCAGCGCAGCGGCATATTGAGTACAGCCCAGGTCATGCCGAAAACGCCGAAGCACATGACAGCTTGAAGCATCAACGACAGCTTGTCAGGGGCGGGGCTTTCCATGCTTACGCCGAGGCGCATGCCGAACGAGGTCTGACCGATGTGCAGACCATGGCTGATGACTTGCGCGTTCAGCGACAAGGTGTCGACGAGGCTGTTCATCGCCGATTGCCACAGCGCGGTCAATGGATTCAAGGCAAATACAAGAATTGCTGTGAGCGTCACGGCCATCGTCACAGACTGCAACACTCGGTCGAGCATCGACAGGCTGGTCGTTTCGGCCCTGCGTGGCTTTCTCGTGGAAAACACCGGCCGCGCCCGCACTGCTTCGGGCGGCAAGGGATGGTGGCGTGGCGTACTCATGCGTGCGCGCTCCCCTGGAACTGCAATGGCGCAGCTTGTTGCGGGCCTTGTGGTGCGCTTTGCGGAGCGGCTTCAGCCAACACCTCGCCGCGGCGTTGTGCCCAGACGGCGCCATGCGCCATGCATCCTTCTTGAATACGGATTTCGCTGGCAATCACCGTGCTGAACAATTCTGTCGCGCCAAAGACCGTTTGACTGCCCGCTGTCAATATTCCTGCAACCAGGATAGGGCCGGCGAGCCGACAACATTCGCCGACGCGCATATTGCCGTCGCAGCGCACTGCGCCGTTGAGGGTCGCGTCGTGATGTATCACCAGGTCTCCCATGACATGGACATCACCACGCACACGACTACCGGTACCGACCAGCAACGAACCACTGACCACCAGACGCGCATTTACGCTATGGCCCGCCGGGACGCTCATGTCGCCGTCGATGATCCAGCGTCCGTCGCCCGGAATGAAGGCGTTGCCAGGCGCCTGCATGGGCACCAGGTGAGCGGGCGCGGCGGGCATGCGCAAGGGTTCGCAACGGCCGAAGCTCAGAACGGGGGCCATCAGTTTCTCGAAGCGAGCACGTCGCGCAACGTTGATTTCCCGCCCTGCACTGGCACAGCCCATCAGCGCGGCGCCTTCAGCGGCATCGATGCGGCCTTCGGCGCGAATCCATTGCCGAACGCGTGCACGCGGGCCGACTGCGGCATCGCGCCGCGACAACGCTGTCTTGACAATGGCATTGTGAGCGATATTGAGTTTGCCCTGCGCGAAAAGCAGACTGTCGCACACTAGCTCGCCAGGGATATCGAGGTGACGCGAGGCGATGACCTGCATGCGTAGATGCCGCGCCGAGGCCGGCAGTTGTTCGGACAGGTAGTTCTTTGCACCCAGCACCATGAAGGCCGTGCCGTCATCGTGAGCACCGCGCGTGACGCTGTCATTGGCCGCAAGTTGCAGCAATTTCGCAAAGCTCTCCTGCACCTGTCGTTGAGCGACGTGCGCAGCCGCATCCCAGTCGCCGTGATGTGTGTCGTCCGGTTTGAAGGACGGAGGCGGCGGCAAATACCACTGACGCAATGCGGGCCATAGCGGCGAAAGCAATGCACCGCTGGCAAGCAGCAAGAACCAGACGGCAGTCAGGGATAGAGAACTCATGCCAGGGTGCTCTGCTCGAGGGGCTGCGTTGGCGCGGGCGTCGGGATCTGCCGACCGATGCAGCGGGCATACGCACGGCGGCACAAGGTTCGTGAAACGCTACGCACAGTGACCACCAGATCATGGCAAAACATGACCGGTGCCCAGGCGATCAGACTGGTTTCGGCGCGGCGGCCATGCGCACGAAACAGAATGGCTGTGCAGTTGAATGCTGATGGCATGCCGCCCACGCCATAAGCGGTGGCTGTACACACGGCGAGGCCGATGGCTGCGGCAAAAGCGTTGCCACTGACATAGAGCGTCATGCTGCCTAGGGCGACGATGCTCCACAATGCCGGCAGCATGAGTTTTCCACGCATGCCGAAGTTGAGCGGCAGCGCGCGCCGGCGTGATAGCCAGTGCAGGGGATTGAGTGGCATCGTCGCGGCAAAGGCGCCGGCGCAGAGCTCGATCCAATGCGAACGCGTTTCCCAGTTGTGAACCGCGTCGCCGGCGGCGACAATACCTTCCTGCACGGTGTGACGACTGCCAAAGCATTCGAGCTGGCGCAGCAGGGCGAAACAATCGGTGGCGCGATTCGTATCGATGCCCGTTGTGCGCACCGCAGAGCGACGCAGCGCCAGCAAGCCCGTGCCGGGCGTCATGCCGGCCGTTGCGGCAATGCCCGCAGTATGCGAAGCCAGACGCAAGAGATTCGCCATGCGCGGCGCGATGGCCCGGTCGCTGGCCGATGCGCCGGGGAGGAAACCGAGCAGGGCGCCCAGCGAAGGATCGAAGAAGCGCCCGGCGCAAGCTTTGATGGCGCCGACGGGGCAGGGTTGGGTGTCGGACAGGACCATGACGAGTTCGCCATTGCCGAAACGGATGCCGGCACTGAAGCAGCGGCCGGCCACATCGCCGTCGTCGCTGCTCTGCATGGCAATCACGCGATCTGGCATCGTTGTCGCGGCAGTCTGGATGGCGGCGACGATCTTCGGTTCCTGCAGTGGGCAAAGCACCAGAACCTTGAGGCGCTCGGAGGGATAGTCCGCCGCAGCCAGCGCTGCCAGATTGGTGGCGATATTGTGGGCCGTATGACTTTCGAATATCACTGTGATGCTTGGCCAGGGCGCATACGGCATCGACGGGCGCGCTGCGGGCGGTCGCGACAGCAGGTGATGGAACAGGCGCAGTGCATCGCGTTTGGTCAGGCTCACCAGCAGGAGCAAGGCAAACCAGTAGAGGAATTTGAGAATGCTGGTCCAACTCGGCGACTGGGCGATTGCACCGGCACCATTCATGTCCGGCTCGACGAGTTGTCCCAAGGTCGACAGCATGTGCTCCAGGCGCAGCGGAACGCTGACAGAATCGCCTTCGTGAGCATCTGCGAGCGCCACGGATTGCTCGACAGACGGAGCTTGCACCGGCGAATCCTGCGTCAGCGCAGGTGCCAGGTTCATGATAATCGGATCGGCGGCATATATGCAATTCGCATAAACACACAGCAGCGTCGACAGTGTGCCTGCCTGAGCCAAGCGCAGCCAGGCAAGCTTCTTCAGCGCCACTTTCCGATAAGTCATCCCCGTCCCGTTGTCGTGAGTACTGCTGCCAAGTTTAACGGCCGCATTACTATCGTGCCCGAGAATGCCCCCTTATGCACATCGGAATCGCTTAATTTCGTGGCATCCGCCACGCTTGCAACGTACTTATCGCCTTGTGCAAATTTGTGTGGCGATCACACTATTTCGAGGTTGTCGAGCAAGCGTGTATTTTCGAGTTTCGCTGCCGCAACGACGACCAGCGTTTGGTGGTCGTCGATTGGCAGTAGCAGATCGCTGCGACGGCGGATGGCGATGTAGTCCGGCTGCCAGCCATGTTGACGCAGATGCTCCGTGGCGGTCGACTCCAGGCTGGCATAGTCGCGCTGTCCTATGTCAATGGCATGTGCGATTGCCTGCAATTGCTGGTAGAGGCGTGGCGCTTCGGTGCGCGCTTGTGCGGAGAGATAGCCATTGCGCGATGACAATGCCAAGCCGTCAGCGGCACGTATCGTTTCGCAGCCAATAATCTCAATTGGCATATTCAGTTCGCGCACCATATTGCGGATGACCATGAGCTGCTGGTAGTCCTTCTTGCCGAGCAGCACTGCGGCAGGCTGAACGATGTTGAACAGTTTGGCGACGACTGTCGCTACGCCACGGAAATGTCCGGGGCGCGAGGCGCCTTCGAGAATGCTGTCCTGTGCGTCGGCGGGGGTGACGAAGTACTGCTGGGGCGTCGGATAGAGCACGCTCTCGTCCGGCGCGAAGAGATGATCGACACCGGCATCGCGTAACTGTTGGCAGTCAGTCTCGAACGTCCGCGGGTACTTGTCGAAATCCTCGCGCGGACCAAACTGTAGACGGTTGACGAAGATGCTTGCCACGACGCACTCGCCGTATTGACGCGCTTGCTGCATGAGGCTGATGTGGCCTGCATGCAGATTGCCCATGGTGGGTGCGAATGCGACTTTGCCCGCGCGGCGCAGAGCGCTACGCAGGTCGTCAACGGTCGTGTGGATCTGCATGGTGCGGAGACTTCAGGAAGCACTAGCGTGCTGCGAGCTTTGGCTCAACGATCGGGCGGCTGGTAATTGCCCGACAGCCAGGCGCTCTTCGGATAGTTCTGGCGCAACACGCGTTCGGCATCCGTCTTGAGCGTCGGTAGACCGAGCTGTGAATAACTGGCAATCATGATTGCCAATGCTTCTTCGACTACCGGCGAATCGGCATGATCCTTCAGGATGTCCTTGGCACGATTTACGGCGGCAAGCGGGGCGCCGCGACGCAGGTAGTAGCGCGCAACCTTGAGTTCATGGCGTGCCAAGGCTTCGACAATCTTTGTCATGCGCTCGCGCGCATCCGGCGCGTAGCGGCTTTCGGGAAAGCGTGTCACCAGATCTTTGAAGATATCGAAGGATTGGCGCACGGCGACCTGATCGAGATCGGCAACATCACGCTCGTACATGAAGTTCAGGAACGTATCTGTGGAAATCTGCGTAGAGAGGCCTTTGAGGTAATAGGCGTAATCGACGTTGGGGTGATTCGGGTACTGTTTAATGAAGCGGTCGCATGCCGCGACAGCCGAGGCCGACTCGTTCATGCGGTAGTTGGTGTAGGCGATTTCAAGTTGCGCCTGCTGCGCGTAGCTGCCGTATGGAAAGGTGGCTTCGAGTTGCTCGAAGCCCTTGATGGCGCGTTCCCAGGAGCCGTCTGTCTGAAGTTCCTTGGCTTCAGCGAACAGCGCCTGCGGCGTTTCGCCCTTGAGTCGCTCTTCCGTGGAGCTGCATGCGGCAAGGCCGAGCAGGCTAACAAGCAGGAGAACTGCGGGTACACTACGAAAGGTGAGCTTGAACATTCCAACACCGCCGACAAAAGAGACCGCCGATTATAGCGGAAGGGCTGAGCCACCGAGTGTGGACATGCTTGTGCAAATCGTAGTGCCTAACGATTTGGGCGGGTTGCGGCTCGATGCCGCACTGGCCAAGATGCTGCCGGAGCATTCCCGCAGCCGTCTGCAGGAATGGATTCGCGACGGCCGTGTCAGTGTTTCCGGACGTGTGCTGATCGATACCCGCTACAAGCTGGCCGGCGGCGAGGCGATCAGTGTCGAAACGCTGGCGCATCCTGCCGCGCTGGTCGATGCCCCTGAAGAAATTCCGCTCGACATTGTCTTCGAAGACGAACAATTGATCGTCATCAACAAGCCTGCGGGCCTCGTCGTGCATCCCGGCAGCGGCAACTGGAGCGGCACCCTGCTCAACGCGCTGTTGGCGCATGACGCGTCCCTCGCGGGATTGCCACGTGCCGGCATCGTTCATCGACTCGACAAGGAGACCTCCGGCCTCATGGTCGTGGCGCGCACGCTTACTGCGCAGACTGAGCTGGTGCGCCAGCTGCAGGAGCATAGCGTGAAGCGTCACTACGCCGCGCTGGTGCTCGGCAAGCCGAACCAGATCGGTTTCGTCGATGCGCCGATCGGCCGGCATCCGACCCAGCGGGTCAAGATGGCAGTCGTCGAAAATGGCAAGCCGGCGCGCACGCATTATCGTCTGGTCGAGCAATTCGCCCGCTGCGCCCAGGTCGAGTGCGTGCTCGAAACCGGCCGCACCCACCAGATCCGTGTGCACATGGCGCACGTCGGCCATCCGCTGGTGGGCGACCCTGTGTATGGCCCGAAGCGGCAAAGCATCCGTGCCGCAGCAAGCTTCACGCGTCAGGCGTTGCATGCGTTCCGGCTGGGCCTGGTGCACCCGTTTTCGCGTCTGCCAGTACAGTGGGAAGTGCCGCTGCCTGAAGATTTGCGTGCGCTCATCACCGCCGTGCGCACCGAAGGCTAAGGCCGAAATCAATACCGAATATTCAAATTGGATATTTCCGTCATCATCCCCGAATGGCCTGCGCCATCGACTGTCAAGGCGTTTGTCACCACGCGCCAGGGCGGTGTCAGCGTCGCGCCTTACGATACTTTCAACCTCGGTGAGCACGTCGGCGATGTCGCGGCGCACGTCGCGGAAAATCGCCAGCGCCTGCGCAGCCTGCTGCCCGCCGAGCCACTTTGGCTGAGCCAGGTGCACGGCATCACAGTCCGCGATGCCGATCACGCTGGTGAAAATATGGCGGACGCTGTCGTTGCTCGCCGCGCGGAAATCGTCTGCGCAATTATGACAGCCGATTGCTTGCCTGTTCTGTTGACGGACCGCGCAGGCACCGGGGTGGGCGCCGCCCACGCCGGCTGGCGTGGCTTGTGCGAGGGCGTGCTGGAAGCCTGCGTGTCCTCGATGCGCGTTGCGCCTGAAGAATTGCTGGCATGGCTGGGGCCGGCCATCGGTCCCGCACATTTTGAGGTGGGACCTGAAGTGCGGGCGGCCTTCATGCGTCGCGACGAGGCTGCGACGCTGGCGTTCCAGCCAGGGCGAGCAGATCGCTGGATGGCGGATATCTTCTTGTTGGCACGTCAGCGTCTGGTACGTGCCGGCTTGTCGCCGGACGCGATTTTCGGTGGGGATTTGTGCACCGTCGGCGATGCGGTCAGATTTTTTTCCTACCGTCGCGACGGTGTGACCGGCCGCATGGCAAGCCTTATCTGGCGAGAGTCGGATCGCGTTTAATTTGCCTCATCGCGCCGCGCTCGAAGCTTGCGTCGTTTCCTGCCGAAGATATACCAGAAGATCGCCAGCGGCAGCGGCCCCCACGCCACAAAGCCGAACACCGCACCCACCAACGAGTTGGCGCCGACGGCCAGCATGAGCGCAACGTAGAGCCAGGCGATTGCAATGATGATCATCATGGGGTGACTTGACGGTTTTATTGTGCAGTGCAAAAATCGAGGCTGGAGCGCAAATTTAGCCGATAGCGGTAGCTGATTTCGGCTGACGGCAATTTCAATACGACGATACTTCAAACGAGTCCTCATGAATAAGACACCAGAGATGCCCCGCGAAGCACTTGAAGGCATGATCCGCAACGGTCAGGCCTTGATGCAGACCTTTTTGCAGCAATTGGGCAATGTTCAAAGTGCTGTGTCGCAGGCACCGACTGGCGCCGCTTTCCCGAGCATTCCGGCTTTGCCCGGTTTTAATGCCGATACGGAAAAACTCACGCAATTGCAACGCGAACACATGGAGCGCCACGCGCGCCTGTGGAGCAGCATTGCAGGCCGCAAGGCCGATGAGGCGCCTGCGGAACCTGTCGTCCCCGCTGCTGCCAAGGACCGCCGCTTCACCGCGCCAGAGTGGTCCTCCAGTCCGTTCTACGATTACATCCGCCAAGCTTACGTGCTCAATTCGCAGTACCTCACTGCCGTGGCCAATGCCCTGCCGATCGCCGACAAGCACGCCAAGAGCCGTTTGCAGTTTTTCACCAAGCAGTATGTCGAAGCCCTGTCTCCAGCGAACTTTGCTGCGACCAATCCCGAGTTTGTGCAGCGTGCGCTGGCCACCAAGGGCGAGAGCGTCACTGCTGGCCTGATGAACATGATTGCCGATATGGAGAAGGGCCGCATCTCCATGACCGACGACACCGCATTCGAAGTTGGCGTGAATCTGGCGACGACACAAGGCTCGGTGATCTACGAGAACGATGTCATGCAGCTGATCCAGTACGCGCCCCTCAGCGAAAAGGCTTGCGAAACGCCATTGCTGATCGTGCCGCCGTGCATCAACAAGTACTACATTCTCGATCTGCAGCCGGAGAACTCGCTTGTGCGCTACGTGGTCGAGCAGGGCTTCACGGTCTTCCTGGTGTCTTGGCGTAATCCGAAAGCGGAGCAGTCGACCCTGACCTGGGACGACTACGTCGGCGACGGCGTGCTCAAGGCACTAGAAGTCGTGCGTGACATCAGCAAGGTTGCCAAGCCTAATGTGCTCGGCTTCTGCATTGGTGGCACCTTGGTGGCCAGTGCGCTGGCAGTGGCCTATGCGCGCGGCGAGGACCCCGTCGAGAGCGCTACCTTCCTGACCGCCTTGCTGGATTTCTCCGAAACTGGCGAGATTGCCTGTTACGTCGACGAGACCGCGGTGGCTGCCAAGGAAGTGACGATAGGCAAGAGTGGCCTCATGAATGGCCGCGAACTTTCCAACATTTTCTCAAGCCTGCGCCCGAACGATCTGATCTGGAATTACGTGGTCGACAATTACCTCAAGGGCAATAAGCCGCCGGTGTTCGACCTGCTTTACTGGAACTCGGACAGTACCAATCTGCCCGGCCCGTTTGCAGCCTGGTATCTGCGCAATATGTACCTGGAAAACAATCTGCGTATCCCCGGCAAGCTCGAAATGCTCGGTCACAAGGTCGACCTTGGCCGCATTATCTGCCCGTCATATTTCATGGCGGCACGCGAAGATCACATCGTGCCCTGGCAGACTTCTTACCTGGGGCGTCGCCTGCTCGGCAGCGACTCCACCTTCGTCTTGGGGGCCAGCGGACACATCGCCGGCGTCGTCAATCCGGCGGCGAAAAACAAGCGCAGCTATTGGACCAACGACACCGCGGTTGCCACTTCGGACGAATGGCTCGGCAGCGCCACAGAACAAAAAGGCAGCTGGTGGCCGCATTGGATCGATTGGCTCGGGCAGCGTAGCGGCAAGCAAATTCCTGCACGCACGCGCCTGGGCAACCGCCAGTACAAGCAGATGGAAGCGGCGCCCGGCAGCTACGTCAAGGAGAAGCTGTAATATGCACGCGGCGCAGCAAACCCAGACTGCGCTTGCATTGCATGGTGGGCCAAAATTAAAAGTGGAGACAAGGAATGGTTCGAATCGCGCTGGTGACTGGCGGTATGGGCGGGTTGGGCGAAGCGGTGTGCATCAAGCTTGCCGCCCTCGGCTACAAAGTTGCAACGACGTTTTCGCCGGGAAATATAACGGCTGATGAGTGGCTGACGAAAATGCATCACCTTGGCTACGCGTTCAAGGGCTACAAATGCGATGTGACGGACTTCGATTCCGCGCACGCCTGCGTCGCGCAGGTGACGGCGGAGATGGGCCACGTCGACGTGCTGGTCAACAACGCTGGCATCACACGCGATATGACATTCAAGAAAATGGGCAAGGCCGATTGGGATGCCGTCATCCACACCAATCTCGATAGCGTCTTCAACATGACCAAGCAGGTCATGGACGGCATGGTCGAACGCAAATGGGGGCGCGTCATCAACGTCGCCTCGGTGAATGGTCAGAAGGGTGCCTTCGGCCAGACCAATTACTCCGCAGCCAAGGCCGGCATGCACGGTTTCACCAAGGCGCTGGCACTGGAAGTAGCCAAGCACGGCGTCACGGTCAATACCATCTCGCCCGGCTACATCGGCACGAAAATGGTGACGTCCATTCCACAGGAAATTCTCGAGTCGAAGATCCTGCCGCAGATACCGATGAACCGCCTCGGCAAGCCGGAAGAAATCGCCGGTCTGGTGGCCTATCTCGCTTCAGACGAGGCTGCCTTCCTGACAGGCGGCAACATCTCCATCAACGGTGGGCAACATATGTATTGAGCATTACGCATTAAGAACCCGTAACAAAATGGAGCGAGCACGCAGCTAGTGTTGTTGGCTCGCGCGCCGTGCTCAAGCACTGCGCTGCGCGAGCTGCCTAGCCAGCTACGTGCTCGCTCCATTTTGTTACGGGTTCCAAGGGCCAAGCACGGCCGCCCGATTCCGCAGTGGGAGCCGGTCCGGATTTTGATCAGAAGAGAGGTGCATCATGTCGAAGAATGTCGCATTGGTAACGGGTGGTATGGGCGGCCTGGGTACGGCCATCTGCAAATCGCTGGCGTTGGAAGGCTATAAGGTTGTCGCCAACTGCCTGCCGAATTTCCCGCCGAAGGATGAATGGCTGGCCAAGATGAAGGCCGATGGTTTCGAGGTTTATGCCGGCGAGGCTGATGTCACCGATTACGAGCAGTGTGGCGCCATGGTCAAGAAGATCGAAGCTGAAATTGGCCAGATCGACGTGCTGGTGAATAACGCCGGCATCACGCGCGACAGCATGTTCCGCAAGATGGACAAGGGTGGCTGGGACGCGGTTCTCTCCACCAATCTCGACAGCGTTTTCAATGTCACGCATCACATCCTGCCGAGCATGGCTGAGCGCGGTTATGGTCGTGTCATAAACATCTCGTCGGTCAATGGCGTGAAGGGGCAGTTCGGACAGGCCAACTATTCCGCTGCCAAGGCCGGCATCCTCGGTCTTACCAAGGCGCTGGCCCAGGAAGTCGCCAAGAAGGGTGTGACCGTCAACGCCATCGCGCCGGGTTATATCGGCACCGACATGGTCATGGCAATCAAGGAGGAAGTGCGCGACGCCATCATTGCCACCGTGCCCGCCGGCCGTCTCGGCAAGCCCGAGGAAATCGGCGATCTGTGCGCCTATCTCGCTTCCGACAAGGCCGGTTACATCACTGGCGCGACCATCAATATCAATGGTGGCCTGCACATGGGCTGATCCCGTTTCGCACGGGTTCACCACGGCAGCGATAACGCGTTGCCGTGGTGTATGCTGCAAAGCGAGAACTAGTTCCTAAGTAGTAGGTGGTTTTCTTTGCAGGGCATCGTTTTTGAGCTTGTTATAGAGTTGTGTAGCAAATCCATAAGACGGTGCGGTCACGTGGTTGTCTCGCGGCGCCGCGTGTCTCGCAGAACGTCATAATCAGCAGGCCCCTGGAGGACGACATATGGCGGAGCATCACTCGCGACTCATCAAGAAATACCCGAATCGTCGGCTGTACGACACCGCATCGAGCTGCTACATCACGCTGGCCGATGTGCGCGACCTGGTGCTCGGGCAAGAAGATTTTCAAGTCATCGACGCCAAGACCGGCGATGACCTTACACGCACGATCCTGCTGCAGATCATCCTCGAAGAAGAGAATGGTGGCACGCCAATGTTCACCAGCGATTTGCTGTCGCAGATGATCCGTTTCTACGGCAATGCCATGCAAGGTTTCATGGGGCGTTACCTCGAAAACAACATCACCGCATTCACCGACATGCAGGCCAAGCTGCAAGAGCAAACCAAGTCGCTGTACGGTGAGAACAGCCCGATGAGCAAGGACCTGTGGGCGCAATTCCTCAGCTTCCAGGGGCCGGCACTCAATAGCATGATGACGGCATATGTCGATCAGAGTCGCCGCATGTTTTCGCAAATGCAGGAACAGATCGAATCGCAGACCCGTAATCTCTTCACGGGTTTTCCGTTTCCCGGCAAGGGCGGCGAAGAGAGCAAATAAGCTGAATGGTTCGTATGCGGCAGACGGAGCGGCGCATCGGCGCCGCTTTTGTTTTATGGGCTCAATACCAAACCCCTGCTAAAATAACAACTTAAGAAGGGCGCAGCCTTGTGGCTGCGCCCGCTGTCTTTCTGGAAGGTTCTTCGTCTTGAGCACAATCATCACCCCCCGCGTCGGCTTCGTTTCCCTCGGTTGCCCCAAGGCCACCGTCGACTCCGAGAACATTCTCACGCGCCTGCGCGCCGAGGGCTACGACATCTCCAGCAACTACGAAGGCGCCGATCTCGTGGTGGTGAATACCTGCGGCTTCATCGATGCAGCCGTCGAAGAATCGCTAGACGCCATCGGTGAGGCGCTGAAGGAAAACGGCAAGGTGATCGTCACCGGCTGTCTTGGCGCAAAGAAGGACAGCGCGGGTCGCGGCATCGTCGAGACCGCGCATCCGAAGGTACTCGCCGTGACCGGGCCGCACGCCACCGAGGAAGTCATGGAGGTGGTGCACAAGTATCTGCCCAAGCCGCACGACCCGTTCACCGACCTCGTGCCACCGCAAGGCGTGCGCCTCACGCCGGGACATTTCGCCTACCTCAAAATTTCCGAAGGCTGTAATCATCGCTGCACCTTCTGCATCATCCCCTCGATGCGCGGCGATCTCGTATCGCGTCCGATCCATGACGTGATGCGCGAAGCTGAGGCTCTGGTCAATGCGGGCGTCAAGGAAATTCTCGTCATCTCGCAAGACACCAGCGCTTACGGCGTAGACGTCAAGTACCGCACCGGCTTCGTCAATGGCAAGCCGGTCAAGACCAAACTCTACGATCTGTGCAGTGCGCTGTCGGAACTCGATGTATGGGTGCGCTTGCACTACGTCTATCCGTATCCGAGCGTCGACGACATCATCCCGCTGATGGCTGAGGGAAAAATTCTGCCGTATCTCGACGTGCCGTTCCAGCACGCCAGCCCACGCATTCTCAAACTCATGAAGCGGCCGGCGAGCGCCGAGAACAATCTCGAACGCATCCGCCGCTGGCGCGAGATCTGCCCCGAGTTGACGATACGCAGCACCTTCATCGCCGGCTTCCCTGGCGAGACGGATGCGGAATTCGAAGAACTGCTCGGCTTCCTCGAAGAAGCCCAGCTTGATCGCGTCGGCTGTTTTGCCTACTCGCCGGTCGAAGGCGCTGTCGCCAATGCCCTGCCCGATCCAGTACCCGCTGCGGTGCGCGAGGAGCGCAAGCATCGCCTCATGGAATTCCAGGAAGACATCAGCACGCAAAGGCTCGAGGCCAAAATCGGCAAGGAAATTGTGGTACTGGTCGACGACGTGGACGAGGAGGGCGCTGTCGCTCGCTCCGAGGGCGATGCGCCGGATATCGATGGCCTGGTGATGATCCCCGACGGACACGATATGGAGCCCGGCGGTTTTTATCGCGTGCGTGTTACCGACTGCGATGTGCACGACCTTTACGCCGAGCCGATCTATGCCGACGAAGGCGGCTGTAGCTAATATTATTCCTCTGGCATATTCATGACGGATCTGATCGCCACGCTCCGGAGCATCGTCGGTGACCTGCAGGTACTCACCGCCGAAGCGGATCGCGCGCCTTTCGAGCTTGATTGGCGTGGCCGTTACCGAGGCCATGCGCTGTGTGTGGTGCGACCGGGCAACACCGCTGAGGTCGCCGCCATCGTGCAGGCCTGCGCCGCAGGTGGCGTGGCGATGGTGCCGCAGGGCGGCAACACAGGGCTTGTCGGGGGCGGCGTGCCGCTTGAAAGTGGCGATGAGGTTGTCATAAATCTGACGCGACTCAATCGTGTGCGCACGGTCGATCCGGATAACAACACGCTCATAGTCGAAGCAGGTTGCACGCTTGCCGCCGTGCAGGCGGCGGCGGCCGAGCATGATCGTCTGTTCCCGCTATCGCTCGCTTCAGAAGGTTCCTGCCAGATCGGCGGCAACCTCTCCGCCAATGCGGGCGGTGTGCATGTTCTGCGCTATGGCAATACGCGCGAACTTACGCTCGGGCTCGAAGTCGTCTTGCCGGACGGACAGATATGGAACGGACTGCGCGGACTGCGCAAGGACAACACCGGCTACGATCTCAAGCATCTCTTCATTGGCGCGGAAGGCACGCTGGGCATCATCACCGCAGCCGTCCTCAAACTGTTTCCGCTACCGCGCGCCCGAGCCGTGGCATGGGTGGCGCTTGACGATGCGGCGGAGGCCATTCACCTGCTTGGCAGCGTGCGCGAGGCGTGCGGCGAGCGCTTGAGCGCTTTTGAAATCGTCGGACGCGCCGCGCTCGACCTCGTGCTCGAACACATTCCAGGTAGCGCCGATCCATTGCGCGAGCAGTCTGCGTGCTATGCCTTGATCGAACTGACCGATCCGGCAGCAGACGCCGATCTGCAGAAACCGTTGCAAACTGTGCTTTCCGCCCAGATGACGGCCGGGCGCATTCGTGACGCTGTCATTGCGGCCAGCGAGGCCCAAGCGCAATCATTGTGGGCGCTACGCGAAAACATCTCTGAAGCGCAACGCATCGAAGGCATCAGCATCAAGCATGACATTGCCGTACCGGTCAGTTGCATTTCAGAGTTTCTGCGGCGCGCTGATAGTGCGTTGCGTCAGGCGTTCCCCGACGTGCGCATTGTCGCCTTCGGGCATGCCGGCGATGGCAATCTCCACTACAACCTGTCCAAGCCGGTTACCACGGATAATGCTGTTTTCATATCGCAGACTGCAGAAATAAACCGTGTCGTGCATGACATTGTCACGCAGCTAGGTGGTTCTATTTCCGCCGAGCACGGGCTTGGACAACTCAAGCGTGATGAGATCCTGCGCTACAAATCGCCTGTCGAGATGACCTTGATGCGCTCGATCAAACAAGCGCTCGACCCGCATGGCTTGATGAATCCGCACAAGCTTCTTTGAGAAATGTGCGGTTACGTTTGTTCATTGCGCAAAAGAGACACAGTCAGGGGCGGATAACGCGAAAGCTGGTCGCAATTGGCAAATTGGAGTTGACGCATCGATAAGGCATTTCTATAATTTCGCTTCTTCGCTGTTGGGGGTATAGCTCAGCTGGGAGAGCGCTTGCATGGCATGCAAGAGGTCAGCGGTTCGATCCCGCTTACCTCCACCAACAGAATGCGTAGCAGTAATGCAAAAGGTAGTACAGGTCCCCATCGTCTAGAGGCCTAGGACATTACCCTTTCACGGTAAGTACCGGGGTTCGAATCCCCGTGGGGACGCCAGGTTTGAAGTGGGTTGATCAGCAGTGTCGATCAGCGCACATGGAGTGGTAGTTCAGTTGGTTAGAATACCGGCCTGTCACGCCGGGGGTCGCGGGTTCGAACCCCGTCCACTCCGCCAATCAAAAGCAGAAAGCCACCTTCGGGTGGCTTTTTGCTTTGTAGCAGATCGCAGTGAAGCCCAATCCGAATTCTCACGAAGCACTTTGCAGCAGCAATCGTTCGCTCGTGTAATAGCCCGGTTCGTCACACGAAACCGTTTCTCGACCACTGCAAATGTGGTCGGTGCGGGCTATGCGGCCATCCCACTCAAGCTGCGGCACGTGGGCTGACATCGCTGACACCTAGTGGTCTGCTTGCGAAATTCCGAGGCGACGCAATTACATCGTCATTCCGGCTCGGGCGAAGCCCGTTGATCTCAAGCTTTTCGAGGGGCCGAGATGACGATATGCGGATTTACAAAGTGCCCTATTGAGGCTTTCAGAATAGTGCGATGCGCGCCCCCCCAATCACTTCATTAAAAGCGATGCTGGAGCCACATCAAGAGCAATAGCAATCCGCTCGATGTTGTAAATCGTCACGTTCTTTTCGCCACGCTCCAGCATTCCAACGTAGGTGCGATGGACGCCTGCGCCTTCCGCGAGATCCTCCTGCGACAGACCAAGCTCAAGGCGTCTCCGCCGAACATTGCTGGCAAAGATTGCAACGAGCGGGCATTCGCTTGGGCTGACAGGCATTCATGCAATTTGGCCCATTGCATACCACGATTCTACATACTATGATTAGCGTTATTTTAGCCGCCAACAACAAATAATCGCATGCTCTGTAGGTTGTCTTGCGACCTGAAGGTTAGTAACGAGACATCCTCAACGACGGGGCTGTCATCTTCTCACGAAGAATAGAAAATGGACGCGGGTCTAGCGATTCAGTTTGGCCCAGTGCTTTGTCCTTGTGCCCACTGAATTCTTTACAAACTCCTCATGCCTACCCATGTATCATGCGGCATGCATGCAAGTATCATGCGCATGAATCGCTGCATCTGTCCGCTGCCCAAAAATCCAGAAAAATAGAAAATGAAAAAGCATTTGTTAGTTGTCTTGGCGATCGTGTGCGCCATGTTTGCTTTCTGGGCCTCTGCAACCCGTGCCGCTGATGTTGTAACACTGGCCGGATTTGCGTTTGCCGGTGACTACGGCACAGCCGCCACTCGTTTCCCTTATGCCTTCAGGGTCCTTGAGAGGTCCAAAGATGCTAAAAACAGCATCTCCCACCAAATCATCGTTCGTGCCCGAACCATCAATAATGCGGCCGTTGAATTGCATTATGACGAACAGGTTGATCTGAAGCAAAGTGATCGGGCGCTCATGGTGGTACTCCTGCTGAGCGATGAAGTTGTATCCACCGAGAACTTCGGCGCCTATTACAAGACGTTCATCAACTTACGGGGCGATGCACTGATCTTCGATTACAAGAGCCAAAACGTGGTACGTAGCTATCCATTGAGCATCGTCATGTTTGACGCCTCAACCTCAGCGCCGTTACCCGAAAAAATCCAAGCATCTGTTGAGGGCCTTCTGCTGGGCGAGGATAAAAACAGCCTCGTCAGTCAGTTCGCTCGCCGCCTGTCGACTGCGACCTTGCCTCGGGAAAGAAGCAAAACAGTTCAAGTGCGCATGGCCCAAGTCTCGCCCGAGGCGCTGGCGCTAATGCCCGAAGCATTGCGGCAGAATCCGAAAGCAGTCGAAAGCTGGCTTGCGGACGAATTCGGCTCCCTGCTCTCGGACAAGGTGGGCGTACCGGTGTTGCCCAATAGCATCGGACATGCGGCTGGCATTATGTCACTGCGTCTGGAAAATGGTGACGACTACAAGCTAAAGCTCGGCGAGGGTGACTACCTCTTTGACATCAAGCTCAACAAGTTCATCAAGATCAAGACCGATGAAACCAGCGTGGGGGCTGCTTACGTTTACGGGGCGTATAGCAGTGTGCGCTTTTACGAACCCACGCTGGGTACTGACTACATCAAGACTGATCTGAAAAATGGCGAATCCTCCGTTGTGCCATCTACACAGATTGCAAGTGACGATTCGCCCGCTTACCAGGACGCGATCCGTGGCCTGCTCCGAAAATTCTCAGATGCCCTGCAGCAATCCGGTTCGTCTTGGGTCGGCGCAGCGGCGTCGGCCAAAGACATTAACGCCCAACTCGATACCGCTCGTAACATTCTAAGGACGTGCAAATGAAAAAACTGTTGCTGGCTCTGGTCGCCTTGCTTTTATCGGCTCAATGTTTTGCTCAGGTCGTAACGACCAAGGGCGTAGGCAGCGCTTCATACAACTGGGTTCTGTCGCAAAGCGACAAAGACAAAGCGCTCAAGGCAGCCCAAGTCTCAGCGGTCGAGCGCTACTTCGCTGAAAACGGCGAGGCCGAATCCGAGAACTTCGAGGCCATTCAGCCAATGGTAGAGGCCAACCTCGAGAAATTTATCCTCAGCACGACGATCATCAATGAGCAGAACATTGAGAACCTCAAGAAATACTCCGTATCTGTTCGCGTCGACCTGAATGTGGCCAAGCTGCGCAGCACCATCCGTGGCGCCAGTGCTACGGCAAAAGCTGCAATAGGCGAGCGCTCTCAGCTCGTGTATGTGTTCGTAGGTCGTGAGGCCGCCTCGGTGCGTTCGTATGACGACAGGATTGTCAAACGCACGGAAATCGAAGGCGACGCCTCAATGGACCAATCAAAATCGGTAAAGGGCACTGAAGGCGAAGCAGTGCGAAGCAATAAAGTGTCTACGACGGCGAACAAGCGGACATCCGAGAGCGTGAACGTCAAGGCTTCTGCCAAGGTTGAAACCGGCGGTAGCACTACCAAGAAGGCCGATGACCTGAGCTATCGCCTTCTACCCATGAACAACACCAAGACGTCGATTACCAGCGTGTTTTCGCAAGGCGGCTTTCAAGTCGCCGATCCTGAGTTCGTGCTCGATGACAAAGACATCAAGGCAGTGAACCAGGATTTCTCGACGGGCAACGATCTGGCTCCCAGCACCATCCGTGCGGTCGTTGCTTCCCTGCGTAAGGCTCAGATACCGCTGCTCGTGCTGGCAACACTGGATGTAGGCATCCCCAGCCAGGATAATGCCACGGGCATGCAACGGGTTGCTGTAACGGTGACTGGACGCGTGTTGGATATCTCCGGGAACCTGCCACGTGAAGTCGCCTCAGTTCCTGCCGTGCAGTATTTTGGCATTGGTCCCGATAACGCCAGCGCTTCGGGCAAGGCCCTCAAGGACGCCTCACAAGCCGCCGCCCGTGAGGTGGTAAGCCGCCTCAACGCCGCTGGCGTGCACTGAGGGATAACAAGAACCGCTGACGAAAGTGCCCCGGCCACTCTCGCCAAAATTTCCACGCCGGCCTTGGATAATTCACGAAGGGATACATTATGAAAAACAGATTTCTGCCAGCGCTGATTATGGCATCGTCATTGATGGCGGCATCAAGTTCGGCTTTCGCGCAATTCGGTGGCTTGAGCAAACTTGCTGGCGGCGGCGACAGCGCTACGAGCGTCAGCGCTGATCAGGTCGTACAGAAGTATGTAGGCGGTGCACAAAACGTCATGAGTGCTGACAAAAAGATGCTCGAAGCTCTTGGCGCTAAGGATAAGGCCGCAATAGCTGAGTTGAGCGCCAAGAACCTTACCCAGGGTGCAACAAAGGATTCCGTACAGGATGCAGCGAAAGTACAGACCGATAGCAGCAAGGCCCTCGAAACTGCAATGAAGAATCAGACGTCCGAGATGGATGCCAAGAGTAAGCAGCAATTTAGCGACGGCTTGGTGGACTTGGCTCGTGGTGTCATTCAGTACGTTGGCATGGGTACAGCGGTAACGAATTTCAAACCGAGCTTGACGTCAATCGGCAGCTCCACGGACTCTGCCATATTTATCGTCAAGAACCTGCCCGATTCGATCAAGGCCCTGGGCGGCACGCTCAAGAGCGCCATTGACTTCGCAAAGACCAACAACATTCCGGTCCCTCCAGACGCCACTAAAGCGACCGCCATGCTTTGAGTGCTGACATAACTCCTTAAAACGGGGACACGACATCACATGATGGCCCCGTCTTCCATCCTGCCTCAGGAAAAATCCACGATGAAAAATCTGCTTCTGTTTGCGCTCCTGATCGGCACGCTGGCAGCCTGCGGTGACAAGAAGGCACCAATTCCGGTGCTTTCCCCCACCGACGGCGTTTCCGTTCCGGCTCCCATGAGCCAGGTTCCGGATGTCGGCAAGGTTGAACAAATCGCAGTCGCCGCGAAAGGGGTCGGTATGACCCCCGGTGCTGCGGTCAACGATGCGCTGAAAACGGCGATCAGCCAGGTCAATGGCGTGGCGGTAGACGCTTCAAGTGCCAATCTCAACGTTTTCGCGCAGGCAACTGCCACGCTAGATGTTGATAGTGCCGATGGTCACGATAGTGCAAAGCTTGCGGCTCAGATGCAGGGGCAACAATTTGCCGAGCTGATTGTCAGTCACTCAAGTGGGCTGGTGTCGTCCTTCAAGGTACTCAACGTGACTGCTCCTGCCAAAGAAGGCGGCAGTTATTCGGTGGATATCGAAGCCAAAGTTGCCAAGTTCAAGGCTCCTGCCGATTCGGGCAAGATCAAGATCGTGGTGGCGCCACTGCGCAGCAAGCAAACGAGTTTCAACATTGGTGGGCGTACAGTACCCGCCAGCGAAGTGCTCGAATCCCTGCATCGTCAGATCGTTGATGCGCTAACTCAAGCCGGCCGCTTTTCAGTGCTGGATCGTCAATTTGCAGGCGATATCCAAAATGAGTTGGATATGATCAACTCCGGGCAGACCACCAACACGGACATCGCTAAGCTTGGTCAAGTATTGAGTGCAGATCTAATCTGGGTGGGCGAGATAAACAGTCTTGCTTATGACAAGCACGTTCGCCAGCTGCAAACATCGGATCGTGATCTCGTGAGCTACTCTGGCGGCTGGTCAGTGTCACAGCGCATGATCAACGTGGCCACACGGCAAATCCAACAGTCCAATACGCTTCAAGGTGCTGCACCCTCAATCGGGCCGAGCACCATGGGCGCCGGTATCGATGCCACGAAAACCTTGTCGGACATGCAGGCCGAGATTGTCAAGAAAGCAACTGAAGCGATCCTGCTGCGCAGCTTTCCAATTTCAATTGTCGAGCGTACGGGCAACCAGGTCGTGTTGAGCCAAGGAGGGGTGGCACTGCAAGAAAACAGTCGCTATCGTGTATCGCTACTTGGCAAAGAACTAAAGGACCCACAGACTGGACAATCCTTGGGCAATATGGAGTCTGCGTGCTGCGAAGCAGTGATTACTCGCGTTACACCAAATCTTTCGTATGCAACGCTGGAGAACGTTCAGATCAAGCTTGATGGTATTAAGGCTGGGGCGCTTCAGGTTCGAGAGGCGCTAGCCGCAAGCACCGCGAAGGCGGCAAACGACGTCGAGGGTGAAGTGCCACTGTTACACCCGAAGAGCGCAGGAAAACATGCAAAAGAAGCCGTGGGCGCCACGGAAACTACGACTGCCAAGCCCAAGGAAAAAGGTGATTGGTAATCAATCTATTGGTGGCATACCTGCATGCCACCCTAGTCAGTTTTAACCCAGACTACGGGTCAATACGCCTTCACAATCTTCTTCGGTTCCCAGCAGGCTAGCCTTGGCCCAAGGTGGCCCGGAATGTAGGCTACGTTAATCTGGCGCACTCGCGCCAACACATCTTCGGGAAATTTGTGGAGTAGTCCATCATGCGCCTGAATTGCTTTACGCTCTTCGGGTGCTTCTTCCACGTCCCGTTTCGCATGCAAGAGACCAGTGATCATCATAGTGGCATTGAATTACCCACTGCGCTGCGGGGCGCAGTGGCCGCGATGAAGTGATGCGCCGCATACAATGCTTCGGACGGGCCGCATACAATGCTCGCTGTCATTGAAAACATGAATGCGCAGCCATGAAGGTTTTTGGATTCGCCGGCTATTCCGGTTCTGGCAAAACGACGCTGATCGAACAACTCATTCCGCTTCTCGCCGTGGACGGTTTGCGCGTGTCGCTGGTCAAGCACACGCATCACGGTTTCGATATCGACAAACCGGGCAAGGACTCCTTTCGTTTTCGCGCGGCGGGTGCACAAGAAGTCATGCTGGCCGGCGCGCAACGTTGGGCGCTGATGCATGAGTTGACGGGCGAAGCGGAACCCGTGCTGGCGGATCTGCTGGCGCATATGTCGCCTTGCGATGTGGTGTTGGTCGAAGGTTTCCGCTCGGTGGAAATTCCGAAGATGGAGGTGCATCGGCCGAGTACCGGGCACGCCTTGATCCACCCTGTTTTTCCCAATGTCGTTGCGGTTGCGAGCGATGCGCGTATCGATGTGCCGTTGCCCTTGCTGGATCTGAACGATGTCTCAGCGATCGCGGATTTCGTGAAGCGTTTTTTGCGGATCGATGACAATGAAAAGTGATATGGCATGCTGAGTTTTGAAGAAGCCCGCGAGACGTTGTTGGCCGCGGTACAAGCTGTGCGGCGCATGGAGCGTGTCGATCTCGCGCATGCCGCTGGACGCGTGTTGGCCACCGACGTGCTGGCTGGCCTGAACGTGCCGCCCGCTGACAATTCAGCGATGGATGGTTATGCTATTCGGGTAATTGATCTTATCGAGGAAAATACATCCTTGCCAGTGAGTCAGCGCATCCCGGCGGGCGGCGTGTCGCAACCCTTGGAGCCTGGCACGGCGGCGCGCATTTTTACCGGCGCGCAGATTCCGCTCGGTGCCGATGCTGTTGTCATGCAAGAGCGTTGCGTGGTCGATGGCGAGAACGTGCGCATCGGACTTGTTCCTCAGCCCGGCGAGAATATTCGGCGTGCAGGGGAAGACATTCGTGCAGGCAGTCGGGTGCTCGGCGCAGGCAGTTTGCTGCGTGCACAGGAGCTCGGCTTGGCGGCGTCGCTCGGCGTGGCGCAACTGGATGTGTTCGCCTGCCTGCGTATTGCTGTTTTCTTCACCGGCGATGAATTGCGCATGCCCGGAGAAGCGCTTGCGCCAGGGCAGATCTACAATTCAAATCGCTTCGTGCTGCACGGCTTATTGGGCGAGATGGGCTGCGATGTCGTCGATCTGGGCATCGTGCGCGACAACTTGCAGGCCACACGCGATGCGCTGCGACATGCCGCGCAGGACGCCGACTTGATTCTCACCTGTGGCGGCGTGTCGGTGGGCGAAGAGGATCATGTCAAGGCCGCGGTCGAGGCGGAAGGTGCTCTGCAAAGCTGGCGTGTCGCGATCAAGCCCGGTAAGCCGCTGGCCTTCGGACGTGTCGGCGAAACGCCATTCATTGGCCTGCCAGGCAATCCGGTTTCCAGCTTCGTCACTTTCCAGATGCTGGTGCGGCCATATCTGCGACGTATGCAGGGGCGTCCGGCGGCGTATCCTGTGGCGTTGCCGATGCGTGCCGATTTTGCATGGAACAAGTCCGTGCCGGTGCGCGAATTCCTGCGTGTGCGACGCAATGCAACGGGCGGCCTCGACTTGTTCCCGAATCAGGGAAGCGGCGTGCTGACTTCGTGTACCTGGGCCGACGGCTTGGTCGACAACGCGCCGGAGACACTCATTTGTCATGGCGAGACGGTGCGTTATCTGTCGTTCGAGTCGTTGTAAGACATGAGGGGAAATAGGATATGAGCATAACCATTCTCTATTTCGCCAGTTTGCGTGAGGCGCTGGGTGTAGAGCGCGAGCAGCTGAGCTTGCCGCCTGGGATCCGCGACGTGGCGCGCCTGCGCGTCTGGCTGCTGGCGCGGGGCGAGGACTGGGCGCCTCTGGCTGCACCGCGTATTCGTGCCGCCGTCAATCAGGTGCTGGCGAGCGATGCCACAACTGTGGCCGATAAAGATGAAATCGCTTTTTTTCCGCCAGTGACGGGCGGCTGAAATGCGTGGACAGCAAATGGCCCAGGTCAGCATCAATGTGCAGCACGAAGACTTCGACGCGGGCGCCGAACTGGATGCGCTGTCGGGTAATGGTGCTGCGGGCGCCGTCGCCAGCTTCTTGGGCTATGTGCGTGGCGGTGATGCTGGTGGCATACTGGCAATGACGCTTGAACATTACCCTGGCATGACGGAGCGCGCGCTTGCCGACATCGTCGCGCTGGCACAAGAGCGCTGGTCTTTGCTCGGTGTGCGGGTGATTCATCGTGTCGGCAGATTGCTGCCGGGCGAGCGCATTGTCTTCGTCGGTGTGGCGGGAAGTCACCGCGGCGAAGCTTTTTCAGCCTGCCAGTTCATCATGGATTATCTGAAAACCCAGGCGCCGTTCTGGAAAAAAGAAGAGACCGCGAATGGCGCCCACTGGGTGGATGCACGCGACAGCGACGATGCTGCATTGGCACGATGGCGGCCGTGAATTGGCGCTGCCAGGATCAGTGTGGTTGATCCGGACACAAGTCCTCGCGATGCGGCAGGTCGCATCCCGTTTCGGTACATACCACGCCATAAACGAACGGCCAGCTGCAATAGCTTTTCCTGTCCTTGAAATAGAAAACTTCATCAGGGAAATTGTCTTGGCGAATAGGTATGCCCTGGGCTTTACTGTAGACGCCGATGATGCCACCCTCGGCCGAATGTACCAGGCCCCAATCCGGTTTGCCGGTGAGGGGGTCATCGTAGATTTTGCGTAAATGACGCTTGACGTTCGGAAAGCGTGGGTCGCGCAGCAAGTCTTCGAGCCTGCGTGGTGCGAGGGCGGGCGTGCCACTGGGTGTGGCCTCGAAATAGCTGCGCACCGCGTTCTTGAATTCCATGCCGACGTCGATCAATTCTTCCTCGGCATGACGTCGTTGAATGACAGCGCCAGCTTGCACCAAACCAGCCGCCATGACCGCCATGACGGCAACAACGATCAGCAAGCCGATGTACGAAAAACCGTTATGCGGACCTGTCATGCGGCAACGAGAATAGGGAATCTGCATCCAATGCACCTCTTACCAGCGACGGTAGGGAACGCCGTTGAGTCCGGTCTGTGAAGACTTGGAATAAACGTCGTACACATCGTCGCCTTCATGCGGATCGGCCGCGTCGCTCGCGTAGCTACGCAAGCCCCATGTCGCGTTGTCCGGCAGCGTCGGGTCGTCGCTGAAGGGGTCGCGTGGGATGTGTCGCAGGAAATAGATCTTGCGGCCAGCGGCAGTGCGCTGGTCAACCTTGCCGAGCACGAGATCATCGAGGGTCTTCGGAAAGCCGGGCGACCCGACTTCGCTGGCGATGACGCCTTGGTCCGAAGCCGTCTTGTAGGCATCGATGCCATGACGAATTTCGCGTAACGCAAGGCGCAGATCTTCTTCTTTAGCGCGCTGGATGCTCACTTGCACGATCGGTACGGCCATGCTTGCCAACACGGCCAGGATGGCCAGCGAGATCAATAGTTCGATCAGGCTGAAGCCGGTACGGCGGGTGGGCGAAGCAGGGGCAGTCACGACGATGCTGGGGATCAAGTAGTGGCGAGGGCGCATTTTGCACGCAGCCATCCGGTCCGTCCATGTGCTGTGCGGCAATGTCGGACAGATGGCGGTCGCCGCGCGCCAATTGCGGCGAGGCTTGGCAAGCGTTAGGATGCTTTCCGGTGACAACAAGCTTTAATGATTTTGCGACGAAGTCTTTGTGCATCGTGGCAAACCTTTGTGCTGTTGCCTGGAGAGGAGGCGCACTGTGAGACCAACACGACTCGATGCGACGCAGATCGATGCTGCGTTATGTGATTTGCCCTTGTGGCAGCGCGAAGCAGGCCCAGAAGGTGCCGTATCACTGCACCGCGACTTTGTATTTCCCGACTTCAATGCTGCATTCGGCTTCATGTCACGGGTGGCGATGATGGCGGAACGCCTTGACCATCATCCGGATTGGTCCAACACCTATAACCGGGTAACGATCAATCTCAGCACCCATGATGCTGGCGGCGTGACAGAACTCGATTTGCGACTGGCGCGCTTTTGCGATGCAGTTGTCGCCGCGTCGGAGCCTGCCGCGAAGCCCTGATTTCACCGCGTTGATCGTGCAGCATGGATGCGATTTCAGTCTTGGGCGGAGACTGCCGTTAGTGTCCAGAGGGGCAAAGCCGGTGTGGGCTAGACATTCGGAAATAGTCGATGCAGTCATGGGACACAATGAGTGAACGCACGGCCCGAAATGGGAGGCAGTGAAGATATGGTGCGCGACACGGCGCAACATGAGGCATTCGCTTCAGTGGCGGCAGCCAATCCTGGCGAGGTGGGCAACGACATGATCGTGTTTGCCGCCGAGCAGGGCAAAGCCGTGGACGGCGTCGAAGCGCCTGCCGCCAACACCGTTCCCGCGTGGCGCATATTGCTGGCGGACGACGATGAGGAGGTTCACCGCGCAACGGTTTTTGCTTTGCGTGGTGTCAAGATCGATGGCACTCCGCTGGAATTGCTGCACGCCTACAGCGCAGCCGAAGCCGAGGCCATGCTTGTCAGCAGCGAGGGTGTGGCTGTGGCGATGCTGGACGTGGTGATGGAAACCACTGATGCAGGTTTGACCTTGGTCGACAGCATTCGTAACCGCCTCGGCCTCAAGAGCTTGCGCATCGTGTTGCGTACCGGCCAACCCGGTTATGCACCTGAGCTGGAAGTCATCCAGCGCTACGACATCAATGATTACCGCACCAAGTCCGAACTCACACAGACACGGCTGATCACGACACTGACCTCGGCGGTACGTGCCTATGCGCAGCTCGACCGCATCGAGCGGACCAATCATGGCCTCGGCGAAGTCTCGCGCGCTTCTAACAGCATGTTCCGTATTCGTTCGGCGACGGAGTTTTCCGGCCAGTTGCTGACCCATCTGGGTAGCTTGCTCGGCGTGCCCGCCAGCGGCTTCGTTTGCGTTGATCTGCCTGCTGCGCCCGAGCGCACAGCGACCGGTTTATCGGTGCTCAACGCCGTCGGCGACTATGCCGGCCTGGTGGGCATCATGCTCGACAAGGTGGCCGATGCGGATCTGCAGCGTGCCGTCAATCGCTGCGTAGCGGCGCGCACAACGCTGTTCGAAGGCTCACGCGTCTTCATCTGGATGGGCGGCGGCACGCGTGCGGCCATGGTCGTCTTCGATGTCGGCCGTGATGTAGCCGAAAGCGTTTCCGATGTCTCGCGTCGCCTCATTGAGATTCTGGCAACCAACCTGATGGTGGGTTTCGAGAATGTGGACCTGTTCGAGCGCCTCGATTTCTTCGCTTTTTTCGATCCGCTCACGCATCTGCCCAATCGCACGCGCTTTCTCTCGGACGTCGACCAAGACTTGTTCGCCAAGGCCAGCGACTCTCGCTGTCTGGCGCTTGCCGACGTGGTGCGTTTCTCGGACATCAACGATGCGCTCGGCCATCGCTGCGGCGACACGCTGCTGATTGGCGTTTCCAAACGCCTGCGTGCAGCAGTTGGGGCCGGGGTGATTTGCGCGCGTATATCCGGCGACGTGTTCGCCCTATTCGGGCCGGAAAACGCCATTGATCCGGTGGCGATGCGGCGTGCATTTGAATCGCCATTTTTCGTTCATGGCCATGCCTTGTCCGTGCAGGTACGCCTGGGTATCGTGCGTATCGCGGATAGCCGAGGCAGCGCGGTGGAACTTATGCGCAGCGCCAATCTTGCGCTCAACCAGGCGCGGCATTCGGGCGGCGGCGCATGGAGCTATTTCACGCGGGCGCTGTCGGAAGACGTGCAAAGCCGCGTATCCATGTTGCATAGCCTGCGCGCAGCAATCGACTTCAAGCGTGGCCTGAGCCTCGCATATCAACCTCTCGTCAATGCGCGTACTGGCGAACTCGTCGGTGCCGAGGCACTCCTGCGTTGGCGCAACGACTTTGGCGAATCCGTACCGCCCTTGCGTTTCATTCCCCTTGCCGAACGTACCGGCCTCATCAACGAACTGGGCTTGTGGGTCATTGAGACCGCATTGGACCGACTGGCCCGTTGGCGCAGGCAAGGCTTGCACGACATGGTGATGAGCATCAATGTCTCATCGGTGCAATTTCGCGCCGAGGACTTCGCCGTGCAAGTGCGCCGGCTCATTGAACTGTGCGATGTACCGCCCGCCTCGGTGACACTCGAAATAACCGAGTCGATCGCACTCGAAGACCATGCGCATGTCATGGCACAGATCGATGAGCTGCGTCGCCTGGGCGTGCGTTTCGCCATCGATGATTTCGGTACCGGCTTTTCATCGCTCAGCCAGATCGCCCGCTTGCCTGCAGATCAGTTGAAGATAGACCGAGCCTTCGTCGAGAACATCTGCAATTCAACTGCGGATCACTCCATTGTCGCGACCGTGGTCATGCTGGCGCAGGGCCGCAATCTCGGCATGGTTGCCGAAGGCGTCGAAACCGAAGCGCAGAAGGAGGCCTTGCTGGCACTCGGTTGCGAGAAGATGCAGGGCTATCTGTTCGGACGTCCGATGAGCGTCGAGCAATTCGATACCTGGCGGCGCGAGCGCAGCGCGGAATAGCGCGTTCAGTGAGTAGTGGTGGCGTTCGTTGCCGTTACCTGTTCCTCGGTGCGTACTTCACTCGATCTATCGTGCGCGGGCAGCTTGCGGATGTTGTCGCGATGCTTCGCCGTATCGTTGAGCGTGGTGGATTGACTGCGGTTTGTCATTGCCGTCGCGATCAGCGCCAGTAACAGTGTTCTTGGCATGACTCTTCCCCTTGCTTTGTGAGGCTCGGCCTCGGTCAAGAACTGCCTGGCCGATGACTTGTTATTGCTCACATTTGCATGAAAATCCAGTATTTAGCGCATGCAACTCGAAAACACCTCAGCACTTGATGCGCGTCAAGCTGGCGCCGCTGTGGCCGCTGGCGCGATGCCATGCACTATCATGACGGCCTTGGTTTCCCTCTACGGCACGCCTTCATGGACTTCCTTCTTCAACTCGTCGACATCGTTCTCCATCTCGACAAGCACTTGGCGGTGCTAGCGGCGCATTACGGCCCATGGATCTACATGATTCTGTTCGCCATCATATTCTGCGAAACTGGCCTGGTGATCGCGCCTTTCCTGCCCGGCGACTCACTGCTGTTCGTCGCCGGAGGCCTGGCCGCCACTGGCAATATGGACGTGCATCTGCTGGTATTGATCTTGTTCTGTGCGGCAGTATTGGGTGATAACACCAACTACTGGATCGGCCGCCTGGTCGGGCCGCGCGTGTTTCGCTGGGAGCAATCGCGCTGGTTCAACCGCGCGGCCTTCGACAAGACGCATGCCTATTTCGAGGAACAGGGCGGCAAGACCATTATTGCTGCACGCTTCATTCCCATCTTGCGCAGCTTCGCTCCCTTCGTGGCCGGCGTGGCGAAGATGACGTGGCGACGTTTCCTGCCGCTCGATCTCCTGGGTGGCGCGTTGTGGATCGGTTCGCTGACCTATGCTGGCTTCTTCTTTGCCAACATCCCGTTCGTGCGCGCCAATCTGAGCTTCTTCATATTCGGCATCATCGGCGTGTCCTTGCTGCCGGTCGTCTTTGCATGGGCCAAGTCGCGCCGCACGGTCGCATGACCGCCTCTATCATCGAGACAGAGCATGAATAAGAACATTGTCATACTCATCTCCGGCCGTGGCAGCAATATGGAAGCCATCGTGCGCAGTGCCATACCCGGCGCACACATTGCCGCGGTCATTGCCAATCGTCCCGACGCTGCAGGCCTGGACTTCGCCAATCGGCACGGCATTGCCACCGCCGTAGTTGACCACAAGGCCTACGCCAATCGCGAGACCTTCGATGCCGCACTGGCCGAGGCAATCGACACTCATGCGCCGCATCTTGTCGTTCTCGCCGGTTTCATGCGGGTACTGACGGCCCGCTTTGTCGCCCATTACACAGGTCGACTGATCAATATTCATCCATCATTGCTACCGGCATTTCCCGGTTTGCATACCCATGCGCGTGCGCTCGAAAGCGGCGTCAAGCTGCATGGTGCCAGCGTGCATTTCGTAACGGCCGATCTCGATTGCGGCCCCATCATCATCCAGGCCGCCGTGCCGGTACGTGACGATGACGACGAGCAGAGCCTCGCCGCGCGCGTGCTTGCGCAGGAACACCGCATCTATCCGCAGACCGTCCGCTGGTTCGTCGACGACAGGGTGGTGCTTGTCGATGGCCGCGCGAGAGTTACCAATGGACAATCCGGCGCGGAAGGCTGGACGGTGCCGCTGACCGAGGCGGATAGTCCCTGACGTATGGCTGAGTTAATGACATGCGGGTAAGTCCGCTGGTCTTTGCCGCCGGTGCGTCCCTGCTGGTTCACCTGATGGCGCTCGTCGTCCCCGGCTTGCATACGCCAGACGATGAAACGCTTGGCGGCACGCCAATCTCTGCTGTGCTGCTTGCGCCGCCTGCTGGCGAAACGCAAGTCCCTGCGCCCAAGCCGAGGCCCCAACCACCCAAGCCAAAGAAACCGGCGCCGCCAATATTGGACGCGCCGACGGCAGGTCTCGGCGATCAGTTGCTTGCCGCCAATAACGCATCGCCGAGCAGCGAGTCGTCGCCCGACAACTCGGCGCAGTCGACGCCGGTTGAGCAAAGCGCTGGATTGCCCAGCCCCGTCGCGGCGCAGTCGGCCGTCGTCGAAGCGCAATCCCTTCCTCAAGCGCAAGCGCCTGCTCTTGCCGGGACGCCGCCTGCGCAATCGCTGCCATTGGCCGGCATCGATGCCTGGGCGCGGCAAGGTCGCGTTCGCTACATATCCAGTTATTACGGTTTGCCAATCAGCGGCGAACAAATCTGGTCGCATGACGACACGCAGTTTTCCGCCTCCTTGCGTGGTTCGGTGCCGATCAAGGGCGAGTTGATCAGGCAGGAATCGAGCGGCCGGATCGTGGCCGGCAGGCCTGTGTCGGACAGCTTCCGCGAGACCTTCAACTCGGCCCAATACGAAACGCAATTCGACGCGGCGGGTAACAAGGTGCAGCAGATACGCAAGGGCACGGCGCGCGAAGTCGAGACCGGTGGTTATGCGCTTGACATGTTGGCGCTGACGCACTTCATGGCCTTGCAACCGGTCGGCGGCGAGAATTTCGATGTGTTCGTCGTCAGCTTTCGCGGTTCGGTAAGTCGCGTCAGCATCGAACAACGGCCTGCACATATTGTCGAGCTGCCGGTCGGCGCGGTGATTGCTCGCCAGTTTCATGCGGAGGCGCGCAACGGTTCGCTCAAGATCGACGTCTGGCTGGCGGTGGATTGGCGCAACGCACCGGTGCGCATCCGTGTCGAAGACGCGGGCGGCACTTACGATCTGAAGGCCGAGGAGGTCGAGGTGAACGGTGATGTCGTGGGGCGTCGCCCGAGTACGCCAGCGGCAAACGACTAGTTGAATTGGCGCAGTGCGCGGCGTTGTCACACACGCGTAACGCCGTTCGACGAACATGACCCTCTTCATTCAGGGGAGTTGTGTCATGACAAACAAGAAAATCATTCCGTTGTTGCTGGCAGCAATCCTAGCGACATCCGCTGCGCATGCCACGGTCAGTCTGCTCGCTGTCGGCACCCTGAGCGGCAGCGCCGACCTATCGTCGCAAACATCCGGCCTGCTGGAAAATGGCGTGGCTGGCAACATACTCGGCGGCATGGGTTCGGGATTCGCCTGGGCCGGCGGCAATACCTTCATCGCCACGCCGGATCGCGGGCCGAACGCCACCGCGTACAACTCGCTGGTCGACGATACTACTTCGTACATCTCGCGCTTCCAGACCCTCAACATGAGCCTGACGCAGAATGCGCCGGGCGCTACGTACGCATACAGCCTGGCGCCGACATTGATCGCCACCACGCTGTTGTCCAGCGCGACGGCATTGACCTACGGCAGTGGCGCGGACGTGGGTCTCGGCAGCGGTGCTCCTGTGCTCAATGCCATCAATGGCACGAATTACTTCACCGGCCGCTCCGACAACTTCGATCCGTCGCTGTCGTCGGGCAACCTGAACAATGCGCGTCTCGATCCGGAAGGCGTGCGCGTTTCCAACGATGGCAAAAGCATTTTCGTTTCGGACGAATACGGTCCCTATATCTATCAGTTCGACCGCGCTACCGGCCAGCGTATCAAGAGCTTCACCCTGCCTTCCAATCTCGACATCACCAAACTGAGTGCTCAGGGCGGTGTTGAAATCGCCAGCAACGCCGTGGGCCGGGTGAGTAACAAGGGCATGGAAGGCCTGGCAATCACGCCGGATGGCAAGACCCTGGTGGGCATCATGCAGGCGCCCCTGGAGCAGGACACCAACAAGATCGTGCGCATCGTCACCATCGACATCGCCAGCGGCACCACGCATGAGTATGCCTACAAGCTGACCACCGGCTCCGGCGTCAGTGAAATCGTGGCGCTCAACGATCATCAGTTCGTGGTCGATGAACGCGATGGCAAGGGCCTCGGCGATGGTTCCACTGCAGTCGCCAAGCAACTCTTCAAGATCGACCTCACCGGCGCGCAGGACGTCACCAGCCTGAGCGGCGATCTTTCTTTGAAGGCCGTTCCCAAAGTACTGTTTGCCGATCTCGTTGCGCTGATGAATGCCAAAGGCATAGCAAGCAGCCAGATACCTTCGAAGATCGAAGGCCTTGCTTTCGGCGACGATCTGATTGTCGATGGCCTCGTGACACACACGCTGTATGTCACCAACGATAACGATTTTGTGTCTGCCGTAGCGGGTGACAACAAGTTCTTCGTCTTCGGCTTCACTGACGCCGACCTGGCCAGGCTGGGTGCTTCCTTCACGGAACAAGCCATCGCCGACGTGCCGGAACCGAATAGCTGCGCCATGCTGCTGCTGGGACTCGGTGTGATGGGCGTGGCGGCGCGGCGTCGCTCACGCAAGTAAGTGGGGTCTGCCTTGTAAAGCCTGCTGACATGTGTCGGCAGGCTTTTTGCGTTTTGGGGCACCATGCCTGGGGCTGACCGCAGCAGGGCTATAATCCGGCCTCATTCTTCTCTGCGCAATCTTCATGGCCCTCCGAATTTCCGCCGAGCAACTCGACGCCGCCAGCCAGGCGCTCGACGAAGTGCTGGACTTCAAATATCCCGCCGACGGTGTCCTCTCCGCTTTCTTTCGCGGTCAGCGTGCCCTGGGTATGGGCGACCGCGCCTTCGTTGCCGAGTCTGTGTACGGCGTGGTGCGGCATCTGCGCCAGCTGCGACGGGTTGCCGGCGACGCGGTTGGCGCGCGCAAGCTGCTCATTGCGTGGCTGACGCGCTACGACGGCCTCTCCATCCGCCAGCTCGAACCCTTGCTGTCTGGCGGCGAGCGCAACTGGCTTGCCGAACTGAAGACCAGCGAAGTGGCAGCACCGAGCCTGGGCGAGCGTTGCGATCTGCCGGACTGGCTGATCGAGCGTATGCTGATTCAATATGGTGAGGAAGGCTTGATCACGCTGGCCGATTCGCTGAACGCGCCGGCACCGCTCGATATCCGCGTCAATCCGCTCAAGATCGAGCGCGACGCGGCCATCGCGCGTCTGGCCGCCGATGGTTTGGTCGGCACGCCGGGAAAATACTCTCCGTATGCGATCCGCATGAACGAAAAGGTCGCGTTGCAAAAACATCCCTTGTTCCTCGATGGCAGCATCGAAGTACAGGACGAAGGCAGTCAGCTACTGGCGATACTGGTCGCACCGAAGCGCAGCGAAATGGTGGCGGACTTCTGCGCTGGCGCTGGCGGCAAGACGCTGCTGCTCGGCGCCATGATGCGTTCGACGGGCCGCCTCTATGCCTTCGATGTGTCCGAAAAGCGTCTGGCACGCTTCAAGCCGCGCATGGCCCGCTCCGGGCTTTCCAATGTGCACCCCACGGCCATCGATCACGAAAATGACAAACGCCTGAAGAAACTTGCAGGCAAGATGGACCGCGTGCTGGTCGATGCGCCGTGCAGCGGTCTGGGCACCTTGCGCCGCAATCCCGATCTCAAGTGGCGTCAGACGCAGGTCGGTGTGTCGGAACTCGTCATCAAGCAGGCTTCCATTCTCGCCGCTGCAGCAAAGCTCGTGAAAGTCGGCGGCCGTCTGGTGTATGCGACCTGTTCGCTGCTCGTCGAAGAGAACGACGCCATCGTGGACAACTTCCTGGCGGCGCACCCGCAATTTGCCGAGCAGCCGGTGAATGAGTTGCTGGCGGCGCAGAAAATCGAGTTGGTTAGCAGCACGCGTCTGCGCCTCACACCGCTCCAACACGGCACCGATGGTTTCTTTGCCGCCGTGATGACGCGAGTGGGTTGACGGACGGCATGCGCAATCTGATTGGCATACTTTCGAATCTTGGCGAGATGGTGGACTGGCGCGAATTTCTCGTCATCTCCCTGGTACTCGTCGTGGCCGCCGTGCTGGCGCGCCTAGTGCGGCGACGCAGCCTGACGACGCGGCGCGCCTTGCCGGAGCAGGGCGTGCGGCGTCTGGCTTTCCCGCTGACGGCTATCGCCTTGCTGGCCATCATGCGTTTCGTCGCCGACCATTTCGGCTGGCACTTGCAGATGGTCGGTGTCGCCATGCAGCTTGTCGTCGCGCTTGCCGGTGTGCGCATCGTCGTCTTCGCGCTACGCAATGCTTTCGCGCCCTCCGGCTGGCTGGCCAATTTCGAGCGCACGGTGTCGACGCTGATCTGGCTCGGCGTAGCGCTCGACGTGCTGGGCATCTTGCCGGAGCTGATCAACTGGCTCGACAGCTATTCGTTGCACATTGGCAAGAGTCATGTCTCGCTCTGGCAAATCCTGCAAGGTGTAACGACGGTCGTCGTCACAGCGATCACCGCGTTGTGGCTGGGTGGTCTTGCCGAAGCGCGCCTGCAGGCCGCGCACGGGCTCGACAGCAGCCTGCGCGTGGTCTTCTCGCGCATCGTCAAGGCGGCACTGTTGTTCGTGGCGGTGCTGCTCGGCATGTCGCTCGTCGGCCTGGACATCACCACGCTGTCGGTCTTCGGCGGTGCGTTGGGCGTCGGCCTCGGTCTGGGTATGCAGCGTATTGCCAGCAACTATGTGTCGGGTTTCATCATCCTGCTGGACCGTTCCATCCGCATCGGCAATCTGATTCAGGTCGGTGCCGAGCAGCGCGGCGAGGTCATGCAGATCACGACGCGCTACACGGTATTGCGCGGCCTGAACGGCTCGTACTTCATCGTGCCGAATGAATTGCTGGTTGGCTCGGTGGTGCATAACGAAACCTTCACACGTCCGCGCATTCGTATCGGCATCGTTGTGCCGGTGGCCAATGGACATGACGTCGAGCGTGCACTGCAGATTCTAGTCGAGGCCGCAAAGGAAGAGCCCCGCGTGCTCACCGAGCCACCGCCGCAAGCCTATCTTGCCGAGTTCGCGGACAGCGGCATCAAGCTGGAGCTGGCAGTGTGGATCGAGGATCCGCTCAACGGTACGCTGGGTGTGCGTTCAAGCATTCAGCGCGCGGCCTTGTCGCGCTTCAATGCCGCTGGCATCGAGATGCCACAGCCGCAGAAGCTTGCGTCCAAGCCGTCGGTGACGCGCTACCCTGATTGACCGCGCCATGCGAGCAGCGTGGTGCTCATTCAAATAGCATTGGTGCTTGCGAGTAACCCAGCGTGGACGCACCTTGCTGGCGTGCGATCTCGGACCACGCCACGGCAAGCGGCGCATTGTCCGGCCGCATCTGCAACACGAATATCTGGCGCGACGGACTGATCGTGGCGATCACGCCGCTGGCCCGACTGCCGTCAGGCATCGTGAAGTGCAAGCTCTGGCCGGCTTCGAGTTTGGATAATGCTGGTGGAATTTCCGGCTCGCGCGGCAGGTAGCCGGGCCGCCGCAGAATCTGCAGGCCTTCCACACCGGACACCTTGTCCAGGCGCGTGGCCTCCTCGGGCGGCGCGGTGACGTCGGGTTCGACGAGACGCGGGTCGCGGCCTTGCAGTGCTTCCGTGTGCAGGCTGGCAAAGCGCTCGAGTAGACGATCGCGCGTTTCAGGTTTAACGCGAATGGCATCGAGGCCGTTCCGCAAGTGCTGCACGAGTCGCGGCAGCATGCTTTTCAGCCGTTCGCGATCGGCAGTTTCGGTCTTGGCTTGCATACTCCAGATCAAACCGTCTGCCACCTTCAGCGCTTGCGTCCATTCTTCGCTGCGATCACCGTAGGTCATCAGCGTGCGGCGCAGTAGCACACTCCAGTAATGCTCAAGGAAGAACAGCACCGTACGCGGCGGCTCCTGCGCGCACAGCGCCCGAATGGCCTTGGAGGCGTGACGGCGGGCAAGCTCACCGCGTTCTTCACTGCGAATGCCATCGGCATAACTGTCGAAACGCCGGGCAAGTGCGGCAAGGCGTTCGTTGCGTGCGTTGGCGAGCACGCCCAGCACCTCGGCGAAGACGGCAGCGTCATCCTTGTACTCGCGTCCGAGGCGCGACACGCTGGCTTCGATCAGATTGAGTTGCGTCGTGCCGGGGGCGGCGTCGGGCGGTAGTTCGCTTGCTTCGCGCACGAGTGCCGTGAGGAGCTTGCGTGCGGGATGCTCGGGCTGCGTTGCCACTTCCGGTTCGCGCAGGGCGAGTTTGAGCAGGGGCACGCGCAGACCGTCCAGAGCCTGTCTGGCAACGGTGGGGATGTCGGCGTGCGCGGCCAGACGATCCAGCGCGCGTTCGACGCAGGCAACGGCTTGCCGTGACTCGCTCGGCAACAAACCAGCCAACTCGGTGCTGCCAAGCTGTCGCGCCACCTGCGGGGCATTGCCGCCGCTGGCGAGTTGTTCGTCGAGCCATGAAATCATGCGGTCGCGCAGGGTGATGGCAAGCGCCGGGTCCATCGCGGGCGCTGCAGGCACATTTTCCGGATTCGTCGCATAACGCGACAGGGCGCGATCAGTGGAGCGCAACAGTGATTTTTGCTCTATGCCAAGTGCATCGAGCCGCTCGTTGAGGTTTTGATAGAGCGTGCGCAGACTACGAATCAATTGGCTGCGCATGTCTTGCAGCATGCGGATCCGCTCGTCCGGATTGAGACCGGCTTCCGAGGCCAAGGCACGTAGCGCGCAGCCCACGGTTTCGGGACCGACGGGAAGTTGTTCGGGCGCAGCTTCCTGCTGATCGAGGAGCGTCATGAAGCGCAGGTGCAGTTGCCCCAGCGGCAATTCGCAACTCTCGCGCAATTGCTGGGCAAGATCGGAGAGGCGAATCGAAAATTCGAGATCCTCTTCGTGCACCAGGCTGATGCGTGAAGCAGTCAGGCTGCGCTGGCTCTCGAAGGTCTTGCGATCACGCAGGCCGGCGAGCTGATCGAATTGTTCGCGCGCCGCGTTCAAGGTCGCGCTGATGACGCTGACATCAACATACTTGAAGTCGCGCAACACCGAGCCCAAGGTGTCGAGCAGGGCTGCTCGGCATTCGTCAAGCGCTTGTCCGCGCAAACTATCGGAAAGATTTTTCGGAGACGGGCCTACTGTTTCGTTCATGGCATGTCGGATTTGGCAAAATCAACCCACAGTCTAGACGAACCGACGCCCCTGGGGGCGCCGGATATCGGCCTGCAATCCTGCCTATTGCGCGACTAAGGTGTTGCCGGCGAGCTGGCGTTTTGATCAGGCGCAAGCATTTGCCGCAGCTTTGCATCGCGCGCGACAAGCCTGTTTGCGGCCGAAATGAGCGCACGCAGCGAGGCTTCGACAATGCTTGACGAGCAGCCAGCGCCGAACAAGGTGCCCGCCATGTCGGGGCTGGCGATCTCAAGGAAAGCCACGGCGCGCGCATCGCCGCCGCTGCCGAGCGAACGTTCTTCGAAGCTGTGGATGGCGAACGGCAGGCCAAGCGCACGCAAGGCCGCATCGAGCGGGCCGTTGCCCTCGCCGCGCAGGCGATGGGGCTTGCCGTCAATCATCACGTCGAGTTCGACCGCATGATGATCGCGCGACTCTTCGAGGCGATGGGCGAGTAGCACGACCGGGAGATCTGCCTCCAGGTAGGCGCGCTCGAAGATGGCCCAGATGTCCCGCGCGCTTTGTTCCTGGCCGGTGTCATCCATGACTTGCTGTACTTCGGCCGAAAATTCCACCTGCATACGGCGCGGCATCACCAGGCCGTAAGCCGACTCCATCAGATAGGCAATGCCGCCCTTGCCGGACTGACTATTGACACGAATGATGGAGTCATATGTGCGGCCGAGATCGGCGGGGTCGACGGGCAGGTAAGGTACTTCCCAAAGCGCGTTGGCATCCTGCACCGCAAGGCCTTTCTTGATCGCATCCTGATGCGAACCGGAGAACGCGGTGAACACGAGGTCGCCGACATAGGGATGGCGCGGGTGAATCGGCAACTGCGTGCATTCCTCGGCGGTGCGCGCGATGTGGTTGATGCGCGAAAAATCGAGTTGCGGATCGATGCCTTGCGAATACAGATTGAGCGCGAGGGTGACGAGGTCGACATTGCCGGTGCGCTCGCCATTGCCGAACAGGCAGCCTTCGACGCGATCGGCGCCCGCCATGACGGCAAGTTCGGCGGCAGCGACAGCCGTGCCGCGGTCATTGTGCGGATGCACGCTGACAATGATGGCTTCGCGATTCGACAGGTTGCGACAGATCCACTCTATCTGATCGGCATATACGTTCGGTGTCGCGGCTTCGACCGTCGCTGGCAGATTGAGAATAGCCGGGCGCGCCTTCGTTGGCTGCCAGATTTCGAAAACGCGTTCGCTGATTTCCAGCGCGAAATCGAGCTCGGTCGAGGAGAAGGTTTCCGGGCTGTACTGGAAGACCCATTCGGTTTCGGGTTGGGCTTCGGCACATTCGCGCACCAGCTTGGCCGCGTCGGTGGCGATCTTGATGCAACCGGCGCGATCAACGTTGAAGACGATGCGGCGGAAATTCGGCGCGGTGGCGTTATAGACGTGCATGATGGCGCGTCGCGCGCCCTTGAGGCTTTCGAAGCTGCGGCGGATGAGGTGATCGCGCGCCTGTGTGAGCACTTCGACGGTTACGTCCTGCGGGATGCGGTTTTCTTCGATGAGCTTGCGCACGAAATCGAAGTCGGTCTGCGAGGCGGAGGGAAACGCGACTTCGATTTCCTTGAAACCGATTTCGCAAAGCATCTCGAACATCGAAAGTTTGCGCGCGGCGGACATGGGCTCGAACAACGCCTGATTGCCATCGCGCAGATCCGTGCTCATCCAGATGGGTGGATGTGTGATGGTCTTGCCGGGCCACGTACGATCAGCGAGCTGGATCGGTGGAAAGGCCTGGTACTTCGTGTTGGGTTGTTTCAACATGCTATTGCTCCATTGCTTGGGTATCGAAAAGTCGAATGGCCTGAGCAAGGGCGACTGGCGGCCGGTTCAAGGCCAGTCGCCCGATAGGCAGTCGCAGCAGGTAGCAAGGCGTAAGCAAAATCATGGAAACTCTTGGTCGGGAATGAGCAAAGTGGACGCGCCATGACCGAACCATCACAAGATGGTGCGGTCGAAGTCAAAGCGAGGGGGAGTTTTTATCTGCGCGCGGGGCGCAGCAGCCGACGTGCCAGCAGAGCGGCAGTCAGCGAGGAAAGCAAGGCGAAGGCGTAAAGCACAGCGTGCTGCAGAGAAATCATGCCTTGACATTAGCGGTCATGATCGCCGTTTGTCAAGCCGTCAAGCGAGTAAATCGTCAATTTGTAACAAACACATGAAGTATGGGTTGGGACGTGACGTAGACATCACGTACAATCGCGCCGCCAAATCCGGTTCAGGCTCTTGACCTTTTTTGGAGTTTTTCAGCAAGAGAGCTGCATAAGGATTTTAATGTTCTCAGGTTTTCTGGATTTGCCCTGGTGGGGCTACGTGCTGTGCGCACTTGCTCTTACCCACGTCACGATCGCTTCGGTCACGATTTTTCTCCACCGCCACCAGGCCCACCGCGCTTTAGATCTACATGCGCTGCCGAGCCATTTTTTCCGCGTCTGGCTGTGGCTGACGACCGGCATGGTGACGAAGCAGTGGGCGGCCATTCACCGTAAGCACCACGCCAAGTGCGAGACCGTGGAAGACCCGCATAGCCCACAGATTCTTGGCATCAAGCGTGTGCTGTTGGGTGGCGTCTTGTTGTACGTGAAGGAAACTCGCAACGCAGAAACCATGGAGCGTTATGGTCACGGCACGCCGAACGATTGGATCGAGCGCAACGTCTACAGCCGCAGCCAGAAGCTCGGCGTGGCTATCATGATGTTGGTCGACATGGCTGTATTCGGCGTGCTGCCGGGCTTGGCGATCTGGTCGGTGCAGATGTTGTGGATTCCATTCTGGGCCGCTGGCGTCATCAATGGCGCAGGCCATTACTGGGGTTATCGCAACTACGATTGCGCTGACGCTTCGACGAACCTGGTGCCCTGGGGCATCCTGATCGGGGGCGAAGAGTTGCACAACAATCATCACACCTATGCAACTTCGGCCAAGCTGTCGGCCAAGTGGTACGAGTTCGATATCGGCTGGATGTACATCCGCATTCTCGAAATGCTCGGCCTCGCCACGGTCAAGAAAACCATTCCCGTGCCGCGCATTGGCGAGACCCGCAAGGTCGTGGATCTCGATATGCTGCAAAACGTGATCACACACCGCTATGACGTGATGACACGCTACGTGAAGTCCCTGCAGCAGGTCTATTCGGAAGAGCTGGCGCGCCTGCGTGCGGCTCATGCCGTGGATCCACGCAAATTGCGTGTGGCCTTGCTGGCCGACGCGCAATCCCTGTCTGCCAACGCGCGGGCCCAGCTCGTCGAAGCGCTGGCACACAGTCCGAAGTTGGAAAAACTGCACGCGATGCGCGAAGAGCTCTCGGTGCTATGGGCGCGTTCGTCCGCCTCCAGCGAGCAACTGCTCAAGCAATTGCAGGATTGGTGTCATCGCGCAGAAGAGAGCGGCGTGCAGCAGTTGCGCGAGCTGTCACTGCGCATGCGTTCCTATGCAGCTTGAGTGATCGAGCGTCGTGCAAAAAGCCCGCTGTTGCGGGCTTTTTATTGCGTTAAATCAAGACTTGAGCGCTGATAACCTTCTGTTATATGCGAATTAGCCTTAGGTCCTTACGTAAAGCGCTACAGTGGAATATAAAGTCATTGTCAACATTTAAGTGAGCCGCACCATGGCAACCGTAGCCCCCGAAAAAGTTCTAAGCGTTCATCACTGGAACGACTCCCTGTTCAGCTTCAAGACGACGCGTGATTCGAGCTTCCGTTTCCGTAACGGTCACTTCGTCATGATCGGGCTGGAAGTGGAGGGCAAGCCGCTGCTGCGCGCTTACAGCATCGCCAGTGCCAACTACGAAGAGCATCTGGAATTCTTCAGCATCAAGGTGCAGAACGGTCCGCTGACTTCGCGCTTGCAACATCTGAAGGAAGGCGACGAAATTCTGGTTGGCAGGAAACCCACGGGTACCCTGGTGCTGGACGATCTCAAGCCCGGCAAGAATCTTTACCTGTTCGGTACGGGCACGGGTCTGGCGCCTTTCATGAGCCTGATTCGCGATCCCGAGGCATACGAACGTTTCGAGAAAGTCGTGTTATTCCACGGTGTGCGCACGGTGAGCGAATTGGCTTATCAGGAATACATCAGCAGGGAATTGCACGATGACGAATTCCTCGGCGAAATGGTGCGTGACAAACTGTTTTACTACCCGAGCGTGACACGCGAACCTTATCGCAATCAGGGCCGCCTGACCGATTTGATCATCTCCAACAAGATGACCGATGATCTTGGCCTGGCACCGCTGAATCCGGAAACGGATCGCGTGATGATTTGCGGTAGTCCGTCGATGAACAAGGATACTGTGGACTTACTGGAAGAGCGGGGGTTCGTTATCTCGCCGAGCGTGGGTGTGCCGGGTGATTACGTGATCGAGCGTGCTTTCGTGGAACGATAGTCAGCCGCGACGGAAATGCGAAAGCCCGCACTTCATCGAAGTGCGGGCTTTTTGTTTGGTCGAAGTATTCAGTCGTCATTCCCGCTTTCGCGGGAATGACGAAGGCGTGTGGTACTCGCCTGAATCAGCTCAATGCTTTGAACACATCGCGAATACGCGCCACACGATCCTTCAATGTTTCCGAGTACACAGTCACCGACAACTTGTCTTGGCCATTGAGTTTGTAGTGACGATTCTTCTGGATCAGCTGGATGATCTTGATCGGCTCGATCGGCGGATTCGGCTCGAACTGCAGGTTGATGCGATTCTCCGATGCGTCGATCTTGATTATGCCAAATGGTTTCGCGGAGATGCGTAAGCGATGCGTCTCAATGAGTGCCTGGGCTTGCGCAGGCATCTCGCCGAAGCGGTCGATCAGTTCTTCCTGGATGTCCTGCAACTCCTCCGCGCTGTCGCTGTTGGCCATACGCTTGTACAGCGTCAGGCGTTCCTGCACGTCACTGCAATAAGCATCGGGCAGCAGGGCGGGCGTATGCAGATTGATTTCGGAGATTGCGTCGAGCGGTTGTGCGAGATCGACGTCCTTGCCACTCTGTAGCGCTTTCACCGCGCGCTTGAGCATCTGCGTGTACAGCGAGAAGCCGACCTGCTGGATTTCGCCCGATTGCGAATCGCCTAACACTTCGCCAGCACCACGGATTTCCAGGTCATGCATTGCCAGGAAGAAACCGGAACCGAGGTCTTCCATCATGGTGATGGCTTCGAGCCGCTTCTGCGCGTTGGCTGTGGGTTTGACGCCCGCGTCCGTCAGCAGATAGGCATAGGCTTGATGGTGCGAGCGCCCCACACGGCCGCGCAACTGGTGCAACTGCGCAAGGCCGAAACGGTCCGCACGGTTGATGACAATGGTATTGGCGGTCGGAATGTTGATGCCGGTCTCGATGATGGTGGTACACAGCAGCAGGTTGGCGCGCTGCGAGGTGAAGTCCTTCATGACGCGCTCCAGCTCGCGCTCGGGTAACTGACCGTGGCCGACGACGATCCGCGCTTCCGGCAGCAGCTCTGTCAATGACTCGCGCATATTCTCGATGGTGTCGACTTCGTTGTGCAGGAAGTAGACCTGACCACCGCGCTTGAACTCGCGTAGTACGGCTTCGCGGACTACGCCTTTCGACCAGCCTTGCACGAAAGTCTTGATGGAGAGCCGCTTCTGCGGCGCCGTGGCGATGACTGAGAACTCGCGCAACCCTTCCATCGCCATACCCAGCGTGCGCGGGATCGGGGTAGCGGTCAGCGTGAGGATATCGACCTCCTTGCGCATGGCCTTGAGCGCTTCTTTCTGGCGCACGCCGAAGCGATGTTCTTCGTCGATAATGACCAAGCCGAGGCGTTTGAACTCGACGTCCTTTTGCAGCAGGCGATGCGTGCCGATGAGGATGTCGACCTTGCCCTCAGCGAGCAATTCGAGCGCCTCCGCTTGCTCTTTGGCGCTCTTGAAACGCGATATCTCTGCGATCTTCACCGGCCAGTCGGCGAAGCGGTCGGCGAAGGTCTGATAATGCTGTTCGGCTAACAGCGTCGTCGGACACAACACCGCGACCTGCTTGCTGTCCGCGATGGCGATGAAGGCTGCGCGTAGCGCGACTTCGGTTTTGCCGAAGCCAACATCGCCACATACGAGGCGATCCATCGGTTGACCCGAGCGCATATCTTCGACGACGGCGTTGATGGCGTTGAGCTGGTCGACCGTTTCCTCGAATCCGAAGCCCTCGGCGAAAGCGTCGAGATCGTGCTGCTTGAAGTCGAACTTGTGGCCGGGGCGCGCAGCGCGCAGCGCATACAGTTGCAGCAGTTCCACGGCGGTGTCGCGCACTTGCTGCGCGGCTTTCTTCTTGGCCTTTTCCCACTGCCCGCTGCCGAGCTTGTGCAGGGTGATGGCTTCCGGGTCAGCACCTGCATAGCGCGTGATGACATGCAATTGGGATACGGGCACGTAGAGCTTATCGCCGCCCGCGTATTCGAGATCGAGAAACTCGGTGTCACCTTCGCCGAGATCCATGTGAATCAGACCGAGATAGCGACCGATGCCATGACTGGCATGCACGACGGGGTCGCCCGCCTTGAGTTCGGAGAGATCCTTGAGCCAGCCTTCCACCGAAGTCTTGCGCCCGTCGCGCCCACGACCGCGCGGGCGTGCCTGGCTGGCGTAAAGCTCGTTCTCGGTGAGGATGGCGATGTTGGCGCCGGGCAGTACGAAGCCATTGCTGAGCGGCCCGACCGACAAGGACAGCTTGGCATCGCTTGCCAGGAAGCCACCCAGATCGGTGCTCGCTGCCGCGTTCAAACCGTATTCGGTGAAGTATTCGTTGATCGTTTGCTGACGGCCTGCTGACTCGGCCAGCACCAGCACACGCCATGGGAAATTGGCGAGGTAGTGCTTGAGCTTGTGCAGTGGATCGGTGGCTTTGCGCTCGACGCTGAGGTCAGGCAGCGGCATTGTTGTTCCCTCTCCCGCTTGCGGGAGAGGGTGGCCCGCAGGGCCGGGAGAGGGAAGCGTGCCTTGCCCAGCAGCCCTCTCCCCCAGCCCCTCTCCCGCAAGCGGGAGAGGGGAGCTTCGAGCGGCTTCGCCGTGCGTAAAGATGGCAAGTCTTGGTAACACTTTGGCCGCCGCAAAGAATTGCGCGGCGGGCAGAAACAACTGGTCCGGTGGCAACAGTGGCCGCGAGCGATCGCCCGCCATCAAGCGATAGCGACTATTGGCTTCGACCCAGAAAGCGTCGACCGCCGCAGGCACATCGCGATGCGTAACGAGCACCACGTCTTTTGGCAGGTAGTCGAAGATCGTCGCTGTCTCTTCAAAGAACAGCGTCAGGTAGTACTCGATGCCGGGCGAGGCGATGCCGTTGGAGATATCCTTGTATATGACCGACTTGGTTGGGTCGCCCTCGAAGGCTTCGCGAAAGCGCTGGCGGAACGAAGTGCGTGCCTTGTCGTCGAGCGGGAATTCGCGTGCCGGCAGCAGGCGGATTTCCGGTACGGGAAACAGCGTGCGCTGCGTATCCGGATCGAAGGTGCGAATGGTGTCGATCTCATCGTCGAACAGGTCGATGCGGTAAGGCATCGTCGAGCCCATCGGGAACAGATCGATCAGGCCGCCGCGCACCGAGAATTCGCCGGGCCGGATCACCTGTGTGACATGGTCATATCCCGCCAGCGTCATCTGATTACGTAGGCCTTCGAGATTGAGCTTGCTCTTCGCCTTGAGGAAGAAGGTGTACGCCGCCATGTAGGCCGGCGGCGCCATGCGATATAGCGCCGTGGAGGCGGGCACCAGCGTGAGATCGGAGTCGCCGCGCTGGATCGCGTGCAATGTCGCGAGTCGCTCGGAGATCAAGTCCTGATGCGGCGAGAAGTTGTCGTAGGGCAGCGTTTCCCAGTCGGGCAACAGGTGCGCCTTGATATCCGGCGCGAACCAGGCAATCTCCTCCTGAAGGCGCTGGGCGTCGAGCGGATTTGCTGTGACGACCAGTAATTTCTGACCCGTGCCTGCCAGTTGTGCCAGTGCTGCTGCGTCGGCCGAACCGTGCAGGAGCGGTAGATCAAGACGTTGGCCGGGTTTGGGCAGACTCGGCTTGTCGAGAGGTTGCAACAGCACGTGAGAAGATACGGAGGAGGGCAAGGAAGAGGTCATCGGTCTGATATGCGAAAAGCAGGACACCGCTCAGTAGCGTCAGGGCGGGTCCTGGGCCAGTGTGCGGTGAAGGATGCATTATACGTTGCCGTTTATTGCGGAACGAAGCGCTGTGTGGCGGGTCTGGAAGTGGTGCTCGCTGCGGGTATCAGCCGCCGTCGAAATGGACATGGTGCGTTGGGTGTTTTTTCATCTGAGAACGACTTACATGGGGTGGTGCGTTTCGTGAATTTTCTAGTGCAAATGCGCTTGTCCCTGACCATGCTTCGCCGTGATCTGCGCGCGGGCGAGCTGACCCTGCTGGGCATCGCTTTACTGATAGCCGTGGCGAGCCTGACCAGCGTTGGTTTTTTTACCGATCGCGTGGAGCAGGCCCTCAAGCGTGATGCCACCCAATTGCTCGGTGGCGATTTGCTGGTGTCGGGCGATGCGCCTTTGCTGCCGGCATGGCAACTGAAGGCGCAAAGTCTCGGCCTGCGCGTGACTAACACCACGACCTTCTCCAGCATGGTCAGTACGGACGATCTCGCACAGCTCGCGGCGGTCAAATTTGTCGAATCACAATATCCCCTGCGCGGTAGCCTGAAAATTTCGGACCGCATGGGAGGCCCGTCGCGCGAAGCAGGGCGCGTCCCCCCGCCGGGTGAGGCCTGGCTCGAAGAGCGCTTGCTGACGACGCTGCAGGTCAAGCCGGGCGACACGGTGAGTCTGGGCAATATGAAGCTGCGTGTCGGTGCGCTGATTACCTTCGAGTCCGACCGCGGCAGCGGCTTCTTCAACTTCATTCCGCGCATCATGGCCAATGCCGCCGACTTGCCGCGTACCGGTTTGATGCAGGAAGGTAGCCGCGTGCGCTACCGCCTGCAGATCGCCGCGCAGGGTAACGATGCCCGTGGGCGCGCCGAAGTGAATCGTTTCGAATCCTGGATCAAACCACAGCTTGGCGGCGGTCAGCAGCTCGAAAGCATCGACAACGCGCGGCCAGAGATTCGTGGCAACCTCGAACGCATCCAGCATTTTCTGCAGCTCGCAGCGATGCTGTCAGTCGTGCTGGCAGCTGTGGCGATAGGCCTGTGTGCACGCCGCTACCTGCAGCGCCACCTCGATGGTTGTGCAGCGATGCGTTGCTTCGGCGCGCGGCGTGCGCAATTGCTAAGCTTGTTCGTCACCGAATTCGCGCTGTTCGGGCTCGGTGTCGCCGTGATCGGGTGCCTTGCCGGTTTTGTCATACAGGCGGGCATCGCTGCCCTGGCCGGCCCATTGGTCAAGGTGGATCTACCCTTGCCCAGCATGTTACCCATATTGCATGGAGTGCTAGTGGGCGTCGTACTGGTGATCGGCTTCGTTGCGCCACAGCTCCTGCACATGACGCGCGTGCCGCCAGTGCGCGTACTGCGTCGCGAATGGGGTGGCCCCGAAGCGAGCACGCTGGGGGCCTGGGCCACAGGTGCCGTCGTGCTGCTGGGTCTCTTCTTGTGGGTGGCGGGCGATCTCAAACTGGGCGCCTGGGTGGCGGCGGGTTTTGCTGCTGCATGTATGCTATTTGCATTGTTTGCGCGGCTGGTGCTCAGCCTGTTGGCAATGGCGCGACATCGCAACTTCGGGCGCTCCGGTTCCTGGGGCTTGCGCTACGGTCTGGCGGCGATGCACAGGCGCCTTTCAGCGAGCGTGGTGCAATCCGTCGCGCTGGGGCTTGGCCTGATGGCGATGTTGTTGCTGGGTCTGGTGTCGGGCGATTTGCTGCGTGGCTGGCAACGCAGTTTGCGACCGGATGCGCCGAATCAGTTCGTACTTAATATTCAGCCAGAACAACGCGAGCCACTTAAAGCCTTTTTCCGTGTGCATCATTTGCCCGATGTGGCGTTGTTACCGATGATTCGTGGTCGGCTGGTGGAATTGCGCGGCAAGCCCGTGCGCGTCGAAGATTACCCGCAAGAGCGCGCACGCAGTTTGGTAGATCGGGAATTCAACCTTTCTTATGCCAGCGTCCTGCAAGAGGGCAATAATCTTGTCGCGGGCAAGTGGCATGGCGACAACGCCGGTCCCGCTTTCTCGATGGAGGAAGGTGTTGGCAAGACGCTTGGCATCAGGCTTGGCGACAGCGTCGCTTTCGATATCGGTGGACAGCGCGTCACTGGCACCGTCGGCAGCATCCGCAAACTGGACTGGGATTCGATGCGCGTGAACTTCTTTTTCATTGCGGCGCCAGGCATGATGGAAACAATGCCAACGTCATGGATCACCAGCTTTCGCTTGCCGCCTGGTCGCGACGCGGATATCAATGCGTTGGTCAGCGCCTTTCCGAATCTCACGGTGATCGATGTGGGCGCCGTTATCGCGCAGGTTCAAGACCTCTCTGCCAAGCTGATCCGCGTAGTGCAATTCGTCTTCGGCTTTGCGCTCGTTGCCGGTGCCGTGGTGTTGTTCGCAGCCTTGCGCGCGACGCATGACGAACGCATACACGAGCTGGCGGTCTTGCGCACGCTGGGCGCGCGCAATCCGCAGTTGCGCACGGCGATGCTGTCGGAGTTCGTGGTACTCGGCGCATTGTCGGCCCTACTGGCAAGCATTGGTGCGCTCGCAACGGGTTATGTGCTGGCTATCAAGGTGTTTGATATTTCTTATGATCCTGACTGGCTGGCCTTGTCAGGCTACGTCCTGCTTGCGATCGCAGGAGTGATTGCCTGCGGCTGGCTTGGCGTGCGCGGCCTGCTGCAAAGAACCGTTGTCGATGGTTTGCGTTCGGTGGCTTGAGATTGATTTCAGCGAGAACAACGAATGAGTAAGGTCGCGATTGCCTGGGTGCGTGCCGCGCGCAGCTTGATGCGGCCGGACATTTTCTGGCACATGCTGTGGCCGACACTGATCGCGTTCGCGCTATGGCTGGTCGTCGCAGTGCTGGTGTGGTCCGAAGCGGCTGTCTTGCTGCTGCAATTTGTGCAGGGTTGGCCCTGGGTCGGCCACTGGTTCGTTACGGGCGCGGCGCAGGCACTCGTACTGACGGGCTTTGCGCACGTGATGCTGGTGTTGTTGTTCGTGCCGCTTTCGCTGCTGACGGCTGCGGTACTTATTGCCGTGGTTGCGTTGCCTTTGATGCTCGATCGCGTGGCTGCCAGCGACTATCCAGACCTCGTACAACGTCGCGGCGGCAGCCAACTCGGCAGTGTCGCCAACGCCTTATGGGCGCTCCTGCTTTTTATCGTTTTCGCTGCGCTGAGTTTGCCGCTATGGCTGATTCCGGGCATGGGCGTCCTGCTGTCGATTATGCTGAGCGCATGGCTCAATCAACGCTGCTATCGTTATGATGTTCTCATGCGCCATGCCGACCGCCACGAACTGCAGCGCCTGCCAAGCGAACATCGCGGCGCGTTGTATCTCATCGGGGGCGCAGCAGGTGTGCTGGTTTTCGTGCCGATATTCAATTTCTTCGTGCCCGCGCTGAGTGGTCTGGCCTTCGTGCATTATCTCTTGCAGGCACTGAGGGAATCGCGCGGCATGGTCGAAGTCGTCTACAAGACCGGGTAACAACAAAGGGAAAAGCATGGCGTTTGGTGTACTTATTATCGGTGACGAAATTCTTTCAGGCAGGCGTGCGGACAAGCATCTCGTCAAAGCCGTCGAGTTGCTCAAGGCACGCGGTTTGGCTTTGTCGTGGGCGCGTTATTGTGGCGACGAGCGGCCGCGTCTGATCGAGACGTTGCGGCAGACTTTCACGAGTGGCGATGTAGTGTTTTCCTTTGGCGGCATCGGTGCTACGCCGGACGATCACACGCGTCAGTGCGCGGCAGCAGCGCTCGGTGTCGAGCTTGCACTGCACGCGGATGCGGAGCGCGAGATTCGCGCGCGCTTTGGCGACGAGGCGAACGCGCAACGCCTAGTGATGGGCGAGTTTCCGGTCGGTAGCCAGATTATTCCAAATCCATATAACCGGATTCCGGGTTTCGGCATTTGTGAGCACTGGTTCTTGCCTGGCTTTCCGGAAATGTCCTGGCCCATGATGGAATGGGTGCTCGACACGCACTATCGCCATCTGCATCACGCGCAAGCCTGGGCTGAGCAATCGATCGCCGTGCTGCACGCGCATGAAAGCCAGTTGCTCGATCTGATGAATGCATGGCAAACGCGCTTCGGCGTGACGATTTTCAGTTTGCCGAGCCTGGGCGGAAAAGAAGGACGACGGCATATCGAGCTCGGCGCCAAAGGTGAGCCCGAGGCTGTCGCGGCGGCGATGGTGGCCATGCGCGAAGATATTTCGCGTAGTGGACATCCGTGGTGCGAGATGGAGGCCTTACAGAGTCAGCAGTAAGGCGTCATAAAGAAAAAGCCGCAGTCCGAAGGACTGCGGCTTTTTTCATCGCCCGCGACTGCTGCGGGAGAAATCCTACGATGCTGCCTGACCTTAGGCGGCTTTCTTGCTCTTCGGCGCAGCAGCGGCAGAAGCGCCGACTGCCTTGACGGTTGCATCCGTTGCAGCGGTCACGTTGGCTTCAGCGATTTCAGCGACTTGCTTGGCAGCCTTGCTCATGCTGTCGTAAGCCGAATTGGCGGCAGCGATGGCCGACTTGACTGCGGCCACCGCCACATCAGAACCGGCAGGTGCCGACTTGGCAACCTTGTCCAGAGTGGAAGCGATGTTTTGCTTGATTTCAGTGACTTGGCCTTCGGCGATCTTGGCGAACTGGCCTTGCACTTCGGTAGCAATTTCGTAAACGCTGCGACCGTAGGCAACTGCCTTTTCGAGGCTTGGGCGAGCCAGGCTGGCTTGCAGGCTGGCGAATTCTTGTGGGTCCTTGACGCTGAACAAAGCCTTGGTATTGGCAACGCTGTCTTCCAATGCGCTGCGCGCGGTATTCAGATTGAGGGCAGCCAGGCGTTCGACGCTGGCGAATGCGGTATTGGCGATGGTCAGCAGCGCTTCAACAGCCGACTTGTTGGCGCTCGCGAGTTGCTCAGGGGTTGCAAACATTTTCTATCTCCTCAAGGGGGTCAGTGGGGAACACAGCTACAAGCTGGCGCTACCAAGATGAATATGTTGCGCCGCACAATCACAATTTTAGACAAAGATTGAATTTTGTCAAGCCCTTCTTGTGCACTGCACACAAAGACGATTTATTTGACAAAATCGCTAAAAATCAAGCAGTTGTGAGGCATCGAAATGCAAATTGACGCACTGCAACTATGTCACGATTGTCGCGGTGCGACAAGTGCAGGAATGAGTGTGGTGTGTGCTCTGCGTCAAAAACAGTGCATTTTCCTGGACGGAGACGGAAACTACTTTTTGCGTTCGCAGGTAATTGTCGCAACGGGAGCGGACTGTACGGTTTTGCCGGGTAGGACGATCTCTACCTGATCGCCAGGTTTGCCGCCATTGCGGGTGGCTTGATAGGTCTCGTTCATGGCGTTGTATTCGATGTTGTCCGCGCAGGCTTCATTACCGACGCCCATGCGTATCCAGGCACGTTTGATCAGCTTGGCCTTCTCTGTGCGAGCGTCATATTCGATACGTTCGCCCTCGCCGTACACCATTTCGTCCTTGCCTTCGCGCTTCTGCTGCATGTGGGCAAGGTTGCCTTCACCGCTGATTGCTACGGCGGTCTGAAAGCCGTCGGCATCTTGCGTGACGATAGCCTTGTTGGCGAGAATCACGAGCGTACCCTGCGTAATCTTGACGTGACCTTCCAGGGTAATGGTTTTGGTCCGGTCATCGACGGGGGCAAAATCAGCCTGAATGCGCACAGGTTTTTCGCGGTCAGCTTTTTCCGCTTGCGCGGGTGTCGAATGCAGGACGACAACACCCATGAGGGTTGTGACAAGGGTGCTCAAACTCAGGGCAATCAGGATTCTGGAAGTGTGCATGCTCAGTTTGCTTGTTTTTGATTGTGTTCAAAGGTGGCGTCGACCTGTGTGAGTTTCAGCAGGCCTTCGATGTTGTTCCATTCGCCGCGGATGGCATCGATGCGTGTCATGCCCTGCGTGAAGGTCAGCGGTTTGTCGATGCGCGCGATCTCGTCGCGCGTTTGCAGTTCGGCTTCCGAAGTGGTGAGTATTTCTTCGAGCGATGTCGGTGTCGCTGCACGCACGCCGTGCACATTGTCGATGAGTTGGATATGGTCGCCGCGTTCGGTGATGTGTGCCTTGTCGCTGCGCCAGGTGCTGTCGCGATTCAAGGAGACAAAATGTACGCGTGGTTGCATCAGATCAGCTGAATCGTCTTTGGGATAATGCTTGAGCAGATCGGCGTCGATCTTCATGGTGAGCCTACCTCGTTCGTCGAATTTGTCGACGTGGAAGTGTTCGATGATCGTGTCCGGATCGCCGCGCTCATTGCCGACGTTGGCCGTCCGCTCGTTGCTGACGACAAACTGCAGCCAGTACGTCGCCAGCGCGAGGAGCGCGGCGATGAGCAATGGAAAGAGGGCGGGCAGGCGTCGTATCAATTCGTTTTTACCGTGTATTCTTTTGTCATTTTGTCAGATAGCTGTCCAGCATCGCATCCAGTTTGCCTTGGGCTGCCAGGATGAAGTCGCACAATTCGCGCACGGCACCGCGGCCGCCGCCATTTTTTGCCACGTAGTCGACATGCTCATGCACGAAGGCGTGACCGTCGCCCACCGATGCGGAGAAACCGCAATCGCGTAGCACGGGCAGATCCACCACATCGTCGCCCATGTAGCCGCTTTGTTCGGCAGACAATCCCAGTTGTTCGCGCAGTTTACGCATGACGGCACGTTTGTCATCGACGCCTTGAAACAGATGCGTGATGCCCAAATTTGCGGCGCGTAGTTCGACCATGCGTGAGCTGCGACCTGTGATGATCGCCACTTCGATGCCGGCTTCGACCAGCATCTTCAGTCCGTGACCATCGAGGCTTGAAAAGGCTTTGATCTCGTCACCGTCAGGCGTGAAGAACAGGGTGCCATCGGTGAGTACGCCGTCAACGTCAAAAGCCATGAGCTTGAGCTTTGCGGCCTTGACCTGAGCGGACTCTTGGTTGGGTTTGTTCGGGAAAAGCATCAGATGACCTTGGCCGTCAGCAAATCTTGCGTGTTGAGCGCGCCGACGAGCATTCCTTGTGCGTCGACGACCAGCAGGCGCGTGATTGAGCGCTGCTCCATGATGCTTGCCGCTTCTGCGGCGAGCGCATCGGGCGCAATGCAGCGCGGAGAATGATTCATGACATCGGCAATTTTCAGGCCTTCGATGTTGCCGGTGCGCTCCAGCAGTCGGCGCAGGTCGCCGTCGGTGAATACGCCGAGTAATTTGCCTGGCATATTCTCCGCGGTTTCGCAGATGGCCGTCATGCCCATGCCTTTGCGCGAGATTTCCAGCAGCGCATCGGCGAAGCTGGCTTCCAGCGTAACGCAGGGAATGGCCTTGTCCGTGCGCATCACATCGCGTACATGCGTCAACAGACGTCGTCCCAGCGTGCCGCCAGGATGCGATCGGGCAAAATCCTCGGGGCCGAAGCCGCGCGCGTCGAGCAGCACCACGGCTAGGGCGTCGCCCATGGCCAGGGCCGCCGTCGTGCTGGCGGTGGGGGCGAGATTCAAGGAACAGGCTTCTTCCGCCACGCCGACATCCAGGTGCGCATCGCTCATTTTCGCTAATGGCGAATCGGCGCGCCCGGTCATGGCAATCATGCGTGCGCCCATGCGTTTGACGAAGGGAAGGATGACAAGTAACTCTTCTGCGGTGCCCGAATTGGAAAGGGCGATGAGCACATCGTTCGGCTGAATCATGCCGAGATCGCCATGTGCCGCTTCCGCAGGATGTACGAAGTATGCCGGCGTGCCGGTGCTGGCCAGCGTTGCGGCGATCTTGCGGGCGATGTGGCCGGACTTGCCGACGCCACTGACGATGACACGACCGCTGCTTTGCAGGATGATCTCGACGGCGCGCAGAAATTGTTCGTCGATGCGTTCGGCGAGCGCCATCACGGCAGCGGCCTCGATCGCCAGCACATTGCGTGCACGGGCAACGAGTTCCTGCGCATCGAGTTTGCTCGGCGCTATGTGCGAACTTGTGATGGAATGTTCTGCAGGGTCGGTAGGTCGAGTCATGCCATTTGCATAGAATGTCAGTCGTACTTCGATAAGCGCACGGAATGATGCCGGTGACAGACTTGGGTTCAAGAAGCCGCAAGGTTAAACTCGCGGAGCTCAATATTGTCGCGTTTACCGGCATGGCGCCGCACAGCGAGTTCAGCCAAGCTTCACGATAATATCCACAGGCCGCTGCGCTCGTTGCAGCGCTGCAGTATAACAAACCGTTGCTGCCGCACTGCGTCAGCGGTTGAGGCGATCAAGCCACCCGAATTTCGTAACCGAAACTGCCATGCATCACGCGCTGGAACTGCTCCTGTTGTTGCTTGCCGCCGCAGTTGCTGTGGTGGCCCTGTTCCGTTCGATGAATCTACCGCCGGTATTGGGCTATCTGGCGATGGGCGCCATGCTCGGCCCCAACGCAGCGGGACTGGTTCCCGACACGGCGCAAGCTCATTATCTCGCCGAGTTTGGTGTGGTCTTCCTGATGTTCACCATCGGGCTGGAATTCTCCCTCGGACGTCTATTCGCCATGAAGCGGCTGGTGTTCGGTCTTGGCGGTTTGCAGGTGGTGTTGACGATTCTGGTTGGCACTTTGATCGGCAAGTTGCTGGGCCTGGGAGGCTTGGCGAGTTTCGCACTGGCTGCGGCCATGGCGATGTCGTCAACGGCAGTGCTGAGCAAGCTGCTCGCCGACCGCATGCAACTGGATACGCCGCACGGTCGCGAAGTGCTGGGCGTGCTGTTGTTCCAGGATGTCGCTGTCGTACCCCTGCTGATCCTCATTCCCGCATTGGGACAGAAGACTGCAGACCTCGCGCCGATTCTCGCCTGGGCCGCCTTGAAGGCCGTCGTTGTCCTGACCGTGTTGCTGTTTCTCGGCCATCGTTTGATGCGCCCATGGTTCCACATGGTGGCGAGCCGCCGCTCTTCCGAATTGTTCATGCTCAATATTTTGTTGATCACGCTGGGTTTGGCATGGATCACTGAGCGCGCGGGGTTGTCGCTGGCACTCGGTGCCTTTCTCGCCGGCATGTTGATTTCCGAAACGGAATTCCGTTTTCAGGTCGAAGAAGACATCAAGCCTTTTCGCGATGTACTACTCGGCTTCTTCATGGTCACGGTCGGCATGTTTCTCAATGTCGCCGTCATAGCCAGTAATTTTCTTATGGTCCTCGGCGTGCTGGTGGCTTTGCTGGTCATTAAATTTGGCATCGTCCTCGCTTGCTCGCGCCTGTTCAAAGCAAGTACCGGCACCGCAGTGCGCAGCGGACTGTGGTTGTGTGCGGGCGGTGAATTCGGCTTCGTGTTGCTGACGCAGGCGGGAGATCTGGACATCGGCTCGGCGCGCGCCTTGCAGGTGACGGTCGCCGCGCTGGTACTGTCCATGCTGATCGCACCACTCATCGTGCAGTTGAGCGACCGCATCGTGTTGCGCTTCGTCACCTCGGAATGGCTGCTGCGCTCGATGGAGCTGACCAAGGTTGCAGCGCAATCCATCGCTACCGAAAAGCACGTCATCATCTGCGGCTACGGGCGCAGCGGTCAGTACCTGGCACGTTTCCTCGAACAGGAAGAGCTTACCTACGTGGCACTCGATCTCGATCCTGATCGGGTGCGTAGCGCGGCCTCGGCAGGCGACACCGTGGTGTTCGGCGATTGTTCAAGACGCGAGACCTTGATTGCTGCCGGCCTCATGCGTGCCAGCGCAGTGGTCGTATCCTTCAACGACGTGCAGGCCGCCATGCGCGTCCTTCACCACGTCCAGTCCGTGCGGCCAGACGTGCCCGTGGTGGCACGCGCGGCGGACGATGCCGATCTGGAGACGCTTCTGAATGCTGGCGCGGTGGAAGTCGTACCGGAAATGCTGGAGACCAGCATCATGCTCGCCAGTCACGTGCTGGCGCTGATCGGTATGCCATTGTCACGTGTGATCCGCAGCGTGCGGGATATTCGCAATCAGCGCTACTCAGTGATGCGTGGCTTCTTTCATGGCACGTCCGATGCGGCCGATCGGCCGGATGCTCTGCAGGAGCGCCTGCATTCCATCTCGCTGCAGGCCGGCGCTTATGCCATTGGCAAGCGGCTGGATGCCCTGCGGCTGGAGGACATTCACGTTACAGTCACTGCCATCCGTCGTCGCGGCATTCGTGGTGTAAATCCAGCGCCGGATACGCAGCTGGAATCGGGGGATGTGCTGGTGTTGCTCGGCGTGCCGGGGGATTTGTCGGTGGCGGAGTTGAAGTTGTTGAAGGGTGGGTGAGTGAGATTTTTCGACGAGAGGTCCAACACCGCAGGTGTCAAACACAGGCTGTAGGTTGGTGCTGAGGCGAAGCCCAACATTCGGTGGCTTATGCCATCTGCTTGCGTTGGGCTTCCTTCGTCAGCCCAACCTATCCTATTTTAGAAGCTCGTGCAGATAACGTACAGAGTGGATTCATCCAGAGTTACGGCAATTGCATCCACAGCGCTCAAATCATTTACTGCAGCTTGATTTGGATATACGCGTACCGACCCGTCATTTGGTTTGCCGTCGTCCATGGTGGTGTCAGTTTGCTGTGCGATACGGCCAGATATATTGCCCTGGCATACGAACAGGCGTCCAACCGTATACCCCTTGGGCTTGGTCCCTTGAATGCCAATACGACCACCTTCTGCATCCTTTGGCTCCCAGTCTCCCACTGAAGGCGCTGCAGTAGAGCCCGAGGCGAGATTGGCAAGTCTTAGATGCTGCCACGCTCGCGCAGATTCCTTGGCGCCGTCAATTTCATTCCATGCCCCATCAATTGTGCCGTTGCCGTTACCAATATCGTCGGCCGCAACAAGTATGCCGCCCGGAAGGTGGGTTGACGCGCTCTTGTCGTCACCGGGCAGGGCCCGAAACCGATCCTGATATGCTGCAATCATAGTTGCCGTATTGCGAAAGTCGCTGACTACAGCTTTTGACTTCGCGCTATTAATGAGTTCTTGCCCTTTGAGCACCCCGCCCAGCAGCAATCCGATAATGACGAGGACAATGGCGATTTCAACGAGCGTGAAACCAGATTGTTGTGTTCTCATGTTCTTTTGCCGACTCTATGGTTATTGTTTGTATGCACACTTGAGCAACAATGATGCCATTCCTGGGAACGCAAATATTGAGAATTTACGGCGCGCGCGCATGCTGAAGTGTCGAATCCCTGACAATGTGTGGAGGATTTCACGACAAAGGGCGTCATATTCTGCCCAGTGCTCTCTGGTAAAGGTGTCGACATGCAAAGTCTGACCGCGCGATTGACCGCCCTCGCGGTGCGTCCCTGGCTTCTGGCATTCAGCTTGGTGTTGTTACACCTGGGCTTGCTGCAAGGGGTGACGACTCCCGTGGGCCGCGGTTTGATCGTTGGCCATCTGGGCGCCGTGCTGTTGTGGCAACCTCTTGTTCGGCAAGACAGGACGCTGGGTGCGGGCGCCTTGCTGGCAGGCGCTCTGATCGTGGCCTGCCTCGGTATGTTCATGTCATGGGGCTTGGCTCTATTGTGGATGCTGGTATTGGCGGGCCTCATCGGTGCCGAGTTGTTCCGTCATCCAGAGGGCAGGGTACGTCTATCTTTCTGGTGTGCCGAGGCGTATCTGATTATTGCGCTGGTTTCGCTGACATTGCCTCAACTGCTGCCGGCAGATGAACACCCCGCGAGTCTGCTGGGTACCGCTGCTGCGTGGTGCGCGCCGTTGCTGCTGATCATGGTGCCTGCACTCGCTCGCAGGCTTGGCCGCACGCGCCAGCAGATGGCGCTGGATTTCGTCGGCGGTCTGGTCATTGTGCTGGTGCTTAGCGGTGTGCTGCTCGGGGCCCTCGCGCTCATGTTTGTTTCGAATCTCGAATATATTCCGGCGCTGCTACAAGCACTGGCCATTATGGCCGTCAGTCTGTTGTTGCTGGGCTGGGCCTGGAGTCCTGGGCAGGGTGCGGGCCTGAGCCTCGCGATCGCACGACATGCCTTGTCGGGCGGCGCGCCATTCAATCAATGGCTGGATGAAGTGGCCAGACTCGCGGCGGAAGACACTGATGCCGAGGTGCTGATGGAGGGTGCGGTGACGCGCATGCTCAGCTGGCCGGGCGTCGACGGCGTCGATTGGCGCGTGATTGTCGAAGGCACGAAGCGTGTTGGTTTTGTCGGGCGCCTCGCTGCGCGGCGCAGCCGCCTGCAGCACGGAGAGCTCGAAATCGGCGTTCATACGCGCTACGAATTGGCGCCCATGCATTTATGGCAAATGGATTTGATGGTGCGTCTGTTGTCGGAGTTTCATGCCGCCAAGGAACAATCGCGCCGCCTGCAATCCATCTCCTATCTGCGTGCCGTGTACGAGACCGGCGCACGCATGACGCATGAGGTGAAGAACCTGCTGCAGTCTATCGACACCCTGTGTTTCGCCATTGGGCAGGCTGAGCGTGATGGCCGCAGCGAAGCGTTGCAAGGCCTGTTGAGCCGTCAATTGCCCGTGATCAGCCAGCGTCTGCATGAAGCGTTGGAGCGTATCCGTCAGCCGGCTGCGGCGGATGTGCGCGAGGGTGATGCGCTGCAGTGGTGGACCGCCGTGCAGGAGCGGCTGGCTGACGCACGGCTATTTTTTGTACTGGACGGCGAAGCGGCGGGTACTGTGTTGCCGGTGTTGTTGTTCGATACTGTTGCTGACAATGTAGTACGCAACGCCCTGGACAAAGACGATAGCGAGGGCAAGGCGCTCAGGATCGTTGTTACGCTGAAAGTAGGCGACGGTGCATGTGCTTTGCAAGTCAAGGACAATGGCATGCCGCTCGAAGCGGAGCGGGCAGAACTACTATTTATCCGGCCCTTACCCTCGGACCGCGGCTTGGGCATCGGTTTGTATCAGGCCTATCGTCTGGCCGAGTCCCTCGATTACCGGCTTGCACTAACAAGCAATGTTCGCGGCAATGTGCGATTCGAGTTGAGTAGGGTGGGGTTGGAGCGGAGCCTCATAGTCCAATAGCGCCCACCACATGGCGGATGAAATGGCGAAGTCGCTGCGTCCGAATCCGCCCTATGCCCGCTCGCGTATGACGTCGGCATCTGTGCTTTGCGCGACGCGCCCTTCCAGTCGCCATACCTCCACGCGACCTTTGCCTTTGAGATGCAGCGTGATCGGTTCGCCGAAGCTGAAGCGTTCCTTGAGCAGATCGTAGCTTGCACGGTCGCATTGGATGCCATCCGGCAGACCCTCATCCGTGATGCGGCTGGCGAGATTGACGGTGTCGCCCCACAGGTCGTAGATGAATTTTTTCTTGCCGACGACGCCGGCTACGACAGGCCCGGTGCCAATACCGATCCGTACATGCAGCGGCGCATTGCGCGTCGCCTCGTCACAACGCAGCCAGTCATGCATGTCCAGGGCTAGCTCGGCCACCGCGCAGCAGGCATCCGGCAAAGCATCCGACAAACCACCTGCGACCATATAGGCGTCACCGATGGTCTTGATCTTTTCCAGCCCATGACGTTCGGCTAGCTCGTCGAAGCTGCTGAATACGCAGTTGAGCATGGCGAAAACTTCATCCGGTCGCATGTCGGAGGCCAGCTCCGTGAAATTCACGATGTCTGCGAACATCACCGACACCTCCGCGAAACCGTCGGCGATAGTCGCGTCCGATTCGCGCAGGCGATGGGCGATCGGCGCAGGTAGGATGTTGAGTAGCAGGCGTTCCGAGCGTTCCTGTTCGGCGGCCAGCTTGGTGTGCGCCTCTTCCAGCGCCATGCGCGCCTTGGCGCGATCTATTAGCGCGAAGCGCAGCAGCAAATAGACCAGCGACGACAGCGTGACGAAATTCAGTGCAAAAAATACCACCGAAGTGCGACGCGAAATGTTTGTATTGATGACCGGCGTGACATCCGCCAACAGGTAGTCAAATGCCCCCGTCATCAGCGTAAGTATCACATACGCAAAAAACCATGGCAGCGATTCGCGAACGCCCATGCACAGTAGCGCACAGATGGGTGCCAACAGGCCCCACAGAATCAAGCCGGAGGCCGAGACGAAATCGCCGAGCGCCCATTGCGCGACAAATGGGAAAAACAGCAGAAGGCCAATTTGCGAGATGCGGAACAAATCGAAATTGCGGAATTGGATATAGACCCAAAGATTGAAGGCTACAAGCAGTTGCAAGCCGAAAGGCAAGGAGGACGAAAGCTTGGGCCCCATCCAGCCATATATGAGTAGCCACAGGACGGATGCCAGACTGACGAGACCACTCATGAAGACGAGCAGGGATTTCTGCTGACGCAGGTCTTCGCTGTCAGTGGCTTCGATTCCCGCGTTTCTCAGCCGAGCAAGAAACGAATTGGCCGGGAGGTCGTGCGTACGCATGTTGGTGATCATATGGCGATAAGTGATGTCACGAAGCAAGGATATATGCCAGAGCCATAAGTCCGGATTGTTCTTATGGTCCGCTACTTGACGCTGAGCTGGATGACGAAGCTGCCGGAAGCGACAATGTGCGTCCTGCCACGGACATCTTCCCGAATATTACGTAACGCGACACCCATTCGACCAAATCGTCGGATGCCGGCCCTTCGGCGACGACGCTGTAATTGTCAATGACAGGTGTTCCAACTGGGGTGGTTGACGAAGCATCCGTGCCGTCTGCACCCGTACTCCAAACCGCAAATGCGACAGCTTTATTGGGATCAATATTGTTAGTGCCTGACCAGACTTTCAGTTCCCCCAGCATGCCGTAGCCGAATCCGGTTGTCGTGAAACCGGTTGTCACGAGGTAGTGCAGCGTTTGGCCCCAAGGATCCGCTGCGGTAAGTCCCAGATCCTGCCAAGGTAGAAAGCCTTTAGTTGAATTGCATATCAAGCCTGCCGTCCCGTTCGTTGTCTGCGCGGCACACGGCAATTTCTGATTCGCGATTGCGTAGTTGATCAGTGCTTCTCTGGCTTCACGAAGTTGCTCGCGAGCTTGCGAGGTTCTCGTATAAGCAATTTGTACTCTTAGTGCGGAGATGGCGCCGGCAGCAAGGAGCGCGACCACTAAAAGTGCAATGGCGATCTCCACGAGCGTGAAGCCTTTGTTATGTTGACGTTTTAATATGTGCATGCTGCTTGGCCCGATCCTGATCGACGCGTGCATTTCAGGCTGCTGCCGGAATCAGTCGCCATGAATGCATTCGATGTAGGATCAAAATTGACATGGTCATACCAGCCATTGAAACACAACCAGCTGACCGGGGATTTGTAAGTGACCGAAGCTGCAGAGCTTGAAGATGCACTGGAAGCGCTTGAAGATGAGCTTGAGGAAAATTGCACACCAGGGCACGTGCCGGATGTAGGCGTGGAACCGATTGGCACCATTGCAGCGTCAAAATTGGAAGTGTCTGTCGTCCGTATGGCTGCGAGGTTTGTAATTGTCGTCAGTCCCTTGCTTGCCAGATAGGAATCGAATGAATTGTTGGCATCCAGCGACACAAGAGCTTGTGCTAACAGCCCGGAGATCATGTCGCGCTTCTGTATTAGCGATGATGCAGTCGTCATGCTTGCGCTACTGTTTGCCGACAGGGTGGCAATGCCTGTCGAACTGTTGACGGTGAGTTGATATCCCAATGCACTCAACGAGCAACTGCTGATGGAGGTATTTGCAAGCAATACTGCCCAAGCCTTGGTGGTAGTACCTGAATTGTCGATGAAGAGTAGGTCTGGATCGAAAGCCGGATTTATTTCCTTTTGTGCGGGATCTGTTCCCCGCACACTCGTGCCCAGACTATTGCGCAGTGACGGCGCGACGACGTATTGCACACATAGACTTGGTGACGTTGGGTTCGGCAAGCTGATGAGTGCTGCCGCAGGCAGGTCGATGCCAGAGATATTGAACGTGCCGGCAAGCCCGGCCGCGTTGGCAGAACAACTGGGACTATTGGGACAGGGTAGCGTTCCAGGCGTGTTGTCTTCGCCAAGAGCTTGGACGATGAGCTGCTGCTTCAGAATATTGAGCAGGCTGACCAATTGCGCGCGCGAGGTCGTATCGATTGTAACGGAACTTGGAATACGATTTGCGCGCGTAACCATCACTGCTGCTGCGAGAACCAGGAGGAGCGCGGTAAATGCCAGAATGATGATTCCGCGCTGCCGTGATTGCGAAACACCAAGTTTCACGGTTGGTCGCCTGCCGTCACATTGGGTGTCAATCTGGCTGATTCCCCGACTTTCAGCTTCACGCCAGCCTTGCTGCCAGAAATAATGCGTGCCGAGCTTTCATCCATGCTTGTGACCGGCGCGTGATCGTTGTAGCTCTGACCGTTGATCCAGATGGTTTGCCTGCCCGAAGAGCGACGCACGATGCCGTCGAGGCGCACGCTGTCGAGTTGCTGTGTGGGGTCGAGACGGGCGTTGCTGCGACGCAGTTCGTCGAGCAGGGCGCGCCGCTGCGGTGTCGCGAAAAGGCGGCCGAGACCTGTTTGCCAGTCAGCCTCGTTGGCCTGCGCGATGGCGTCATATGACAAGAAAATAACCGCAAGAAGGCACAAGCGAAGCGTCATGGTTTTGCTCCCGTCGTGGCGTTGACTGTCAGCCACTCCAGTGTGCATTCTGCGCGCAGATTGATGCCTTGTGCCGTGCGTTCGGCGGCTGGCGCGAGCGTGCAGCGGCGTGGTGCGACGATGGCATTGGCCGGTTGTCGCAGCTCGGTCATGAGGTCGAAGAAGTCGCCCTCGTGCAGCAAGCCTGCGCGTATCAGCATACGGCTGGCGCCAAGCTGGTAGTCGGCGGGCGTGGATAGGGGGCCGACGATGCGTTGAGGAGAAAGCTCAAAATCGAGCTGGGCGAAATGGTGCCGGTCGCGAATGCTGCGCAGCCGGTCCGCCCAGTCGAGCCGTTGCTCGGGGCCGATGATGCCGCGCAGGCGCAGCGTGTCGAAGCGCGCGATGGTGTCGCGGATGATGGATTCGTCTGCCGCGGTGTGACGATAGCGGTCGCTGGCCTCGCGCGCTTCCTGCGTTGTGCGGATACGCGCTGCGACGGCTCTGCTGCGCGCGCTGTGTGCGAACCAGAGCAGGGCTGCGCTGAGGAGTAGCAGGCCGAGACTCAGCAGGGCAGGACCAGCGAAAGTATTTGCCCGCTTACGCTTCATGGCTTGCCTCCTGTTAGCGTGAGTTGCAAACGGAAGGCGGGACGCTTGCCGACGTTTTGCGCCTCGCTTCGGAGTGTCTTGTTGGATTCCGTATCGAAGGGCTGCTGGGTCAATACGACTTCTCCGCCACTTTGCTGGCGCAAGGCATTGGCAAATGCCTGGATGCGCGAGATGGCGGCGCGTGGATCGGTGGCGCTGGCGACGTCGAGCGATGCGCTGACGTTGAGCGTCTGACGTGTCACCGGTGGCGCGGTGGCTGTCGATGGCACAGGCCGGGTTTCTTCGTTCCAGTCTGCCTCCTGCCATTCGACGCCATCCAGTGAGATGTCCGGAAATGCATCGAGCGTCTTGCTGAGGTATTGCAGCGACAGGCGCGGGTCGACAACGTGTGCTGATAATTGGTCTATGCCATCGACCGTACTGCGCAGCGCCTCCAAAGAGGTCGGCATTTGCGGCAGCGTGGATAGCAGGCGCTTGTAGAGAGATTCCTGCAGTCGCGCCTGGCTGCGCTGACTGTCGGCCTCGATCTGTTCGGTGCGCGCGTCGAGCGCCCACTTGAGCGACAACACGCTGCTGGCGACCAATACCAGCAAACCGGCGATGAGAATGGCGAAGCGTGCCTGCCAGATTCTGTAGAAACGCCGCTCGCTCGTCGGCGCCAGTTGCACGCTGCCGCTGCCGTACAATGCCAAATGCATGATGACGTCGCGGCTGTCGGAATGGGCGTGATGCAAGGGTGCGCCGACGTGGCGAGCGAGCGCTTCCAGCGATGCAGCCTGAAACACGAGATTGTCGGGGGCCCGCGTGCTTTCGGCCAGATCGGTGAGCACCGGCGCGGTATCTTGCGCCGACAAGACGATGCGCACCGGCAACGGTGTGCCGCGCGTCAGCCAGCGCTGCGCGTTGAGATACTGATAGGTTTTTTGTGCTTCGCGCAGGCAGTCCAGTCCCCAGCGCGAGAAGGCGCCCTCCGGCACGGGCGCAAGGCGCGAAAAGCGCAGGCGCCCATGCTCGAAATAGATCTGGCGGATGCCCGAATCGGATAGCAGCAGGATCAAACCGCGCGGGCTGCCGGGGCAGATTTGCCGCACCAGTTTTTCGGTCAGCAGCGGTACCGTGTATAGGGCCGCGACGGCCGCTTCGGCGCGCCGCAGGGCAGTCAGCCAAGGCTCGACCAGAGCCGGACGCGTGATGGCGGTGAACAGTAAGCGTTCGTCATGTCGACCGCTTTTCTCGCGACCCAGCGACAAGGCTGCGGAATAAGGCGAGCCGAAGAAGTGCTGGGCCAGTTTGCGTGCGATGAGCGCACGGCGGTCGGGCCCCATGACACGCGGCACGCTTTCCATGTGAAAGCCTTCATCCGCGACATCGGCGAGCAGCGTGTGCAAGCCGTTGCTCGTCTCCTGCAACCAGTGCTCGAAAGCCGCTATTCCCGCTTCCCCGGCTGGAAAGCTGTACAAATGCCGGACGTCGCGCTGATGCACGAGGTGGCAATGCAGGCCGTCGTGGTTGAGAAAATGGAGGTAGCGAGCAGGCATGTGGGCGCGGTCTTGTCGGGTTCTGCTAGGTTTTCATCTTCGTGATGATGTCATACACAGGGCCCAGCACGGAAAGGGCTACCCAGAGCATCAAGGCGCCGAGCAGAATCGTCAGCATCGGTTCGAGCAAGGTCTGCAGGCGCTCGACGGATTCTTTCACGTCGCGTTCGTAGAAATAGCTGACGCCTTTCAGGGCCTGGTCCAGCGAGCCGGTGTGTTCGCCGACACGCAGCATACGGATGACCAGCGGCGGGAAAAGTCGTGCCGATGAAAATGCCGCTGTCACGTTTTGTCCTTCGGCAATGGCCTGTTCGACACGAATGAGTGCGTCGCGCATTTCGCGGTTGCCGACGATTTCCTGCGCAACGCGGATGGTATCGATGATCGCTATGCCGGATGAATACATCATGGCGAACAGGGTGGCAAAGCGCGACAGGATGACCTTGCGATAGACGTCGCCGATCAGCGGCACCGCGAGCTTGAGTCGATCCCAGCGCAGCGCGGCGCGCGGGCTGGTCTTGATCCACGTGGCCATGCCGATGGTGCCGAGCACCATGAACAGCAGTACGGCGGGCCAGAACTGCACGAGAAAATTCGACAGGCCGACGAGAATGCGCGTTTGCAGCGGCAACTTCTGGCCCGTGCTCTGGAACAGGCGCGAGAGCTGGGGCACGACGAAGATCATCGAGGTGGCGACGGCGCCGAGCGTCACCAGGAGCACGATCGATGGATAGATGATGAGCTTCGCCAAAAAGGCGCGCAGTTCGTCTTCGCGCTTGAGCGACTCGGTCAGCTCGCGCAGTACGTCGGGCAGATTGCCACTGGACTCGCCCGCGCGGATCAGGGCGCAAAAAACCGGATCGAATAATTGTCTTTGTTCGCCGAGCGCTTGCGACAGACTGCGGCCGCCTTCGATGCTCTCTACCACCGATGCGATCACTTGCCGAAAGCGCGGGTTTTCTGTCGAGTCGCGCAGATCGGCAAGGGCTTCGACCAACGGCACGCCGGAGCGGCTCAATTGCTCCAGGTGAAAACAGAAATGGATGCGCTCGCGCAACGGAATGCGCGGCGCGCCGAAGCCACTGTGGATGCGCGCCGGCTTGCCGGTGATGAGATCCAGCTCCATGCGTTTGAGGCGCATTTCCAGATCGATGAGATTGAGCGCTTCCGTCTCGCCGCGCAGGATGCGGCCGGTGGTGTCCATAGCGCGGTAGGCGAATATGGCCATATGACAATTACATCTCGGCGCTGAACATGCGCTCGGTCAGATCGACCACGCGGGCCAGTTCGTCGAGCGTGGTGGTGCCGTCGAGCACGCGTCGCACGCCATCTTCCGCCAAGGTACGAAAGCCTTTAGCACGCGCCGCATTGCGCAACTCTCGCGTGGTGGCGCGGCGGGCAATCAACTCGTCGATGTCGGCGTCCATGCGCATCAGTTCCATGATGGCAGTGCGCCCCTTGTAGCCTTGGAAGTCGCATTTCTCGCAGCCGATGGAATCGTACAGCACTGCTGCGCTGCGCTCGGCAGGCAGGCTCAGCAGGCGCAACTCGTAGGGCGCCGGCGGCCGTGCCTGGGCGCAGTGCGGACACAATTTGCGCACCAGGCGCTGGGCAACAACACCAATGATATTGCCCGCCATGATGTCGGGCAGGATGCCGATGTCGAGCAGGCGCGGGATGACGCCGATGGCCGAATTGGTGTGTAGCGTGGAGTACACCTGATGGCCCGTCATGGCGGCACGGAAGGCCATGTCGGCAGTCTCTGCATCGCGGATTTCGCCGACCAGGATGACATCCGGGTCCTGACGCATCATCGAGCGTATGCCATTGGCAAAGTCGAGCTTGGTGGATTCCGATACCGATGTCTGGCGAATCATCGCCATCGGATATTCGACCGGGTCTTCGAGGGTCATGATGTTGATGCCCTCGTTGTTGATATGGTTCAGGATCGAATACAGCGTTGTCGTCTTGCCGCTGCCCGTGGGGCCGGTGAATAACAGGATGCCTTCGGGGCGCGCAATCATCAGCTTGAGAATATCGAGCTGCGAATCCGTAAGGCCCAGGTCGGGCAGCGAGACAATGCCTTTCTGGCGATCCAGCACACGCAAAACGATATTTTCGCCATGCAGCGTCGGTTGCGCAGAAACGCGGAAGTCGACGGGGCGGCCACGCACGTTCAAGGAAATGCGCCCGTCCTGCGGCGCGCGGCTTTCGGCAATGTTCAGCGCGGCCATCACCTTCAAGCGCACAGCCATCGCCGGCCAATAGGATTTATGCAAAACGCGTATCTGGCGCAGTAGCCCGTCAATGCGATAGCGCACGCGCAGGAAGCTCGCTTCCGGCTCGAAGTGAATGTCGGAGGCTTCGCGCTTTACTGCGTCGGACAACAAGGCGTCGACCAGCCGCACGACCGGCTGGCTGTACTCATTGGTGGAACTCGCCAGCGAGCGATAGTCGATTTCGCCGGTTTCTATTTCCGTGAGAATGCCGTCGATCGACAACTCGAAACCATAGTGCTGATCGATGGCGCGTTCGATCTCACCTTCACCGGCGAGCCAGGTTTCGATCTCGGCATTGTCCGGCAGGAGGGCACGCAGCTTGTCGAGCGCAACGATGTCATCGACATCGGCCATCGCCACCACCAGGCGAAGTTTGTCGGCGTCCCACAGCAGAGGCAGGAGCAGGTGGCGCTTGGCGACTTCTTCCGGTACCAGCGCAAGCGCTTCCGGACCGGCAATGGCATGCGCAAGGTCGACGCCCTGCTTGCCGAGCGAGGCCGACAGCGCGTCGCGCAGTGTGACTTCGCTGACGAAGCCTAGCTTGACCAGCAGTTTGCCCAGCGGTTCATTCGCGCGCGACTGCTCGTGCAGCGCGATGCGCAGCTGGTCCTCGCTGAGAATGCCCTGGTTGATGAGTTGTTGCCCGAGCGGCAGTCGATAACCCGCTGTCATAAGTTTGCTCAGCGACTTGCCAGCGCTTGCACGCGACCGAGAGCGACGCTCTTGTCGAACCCGGCCGGGCGTCGCGCCGCCGCCTGCAGGGCGCGCTCGTAGAACTGGCGGGCGGTCGCGGGCTGGGCCAGATGCTCCAGACTCACCGCCAGATTGAATAGGACGTCGGGATTGTCGCTGTCCAGCGTATAGGCCTGAAACAGCGCTTGTTGTGCTTCGTTCCAACGTCCCTGACGCGACAGCAGACTGCCCAATGCATAGTGAGCTGCGGCTGCAGAGGGTTGCGACGCAATCAGATTGCGTAGGCGCCCCTCAGCGGCCGCGGGGTCTCCTTCCGAATACAAGAGTGTCAATTGCGCCATGGCAGTCACGTCTTTCGGGTCGGCATGCAAGGCCGCGCGAAACATGCGTTCGGCCACGTCAGGCTGAGTACTGCGCCAGGCAATCAGACCGAGGGCGTTCATGGCATCGACGCTGCGCGGGTCCTGCCGCAGCACTTCCTGGTAGCGTTGCTGCGCCAGCGAATAGTTGCCGTCCAGGAAAGCCGCATAGGCAGCTTGAATGCCGTTGGCATCTGACGAGCCAGGAGTGCCGCTGCGAATTTGCGGTTTCGTATCATCGATCGGCGCGGCTTCTGCGGCGCCCTTGGTTGAATCCGCGCGGAACATCCCGTGTCGCTCGTGGCGGCGCGGCGTGGCATCCGGTGGCGTGGCGGCCGCATCTGTCTGCAAGGCAGGTGACAAAGAAGCTGCGCTCGACGAGGTGCCCGATACAGCTGGAATGGGCAACGAAGTCATTGCCTGAGCCGCCGGAACGTCGGCATTCAAGGCTGGTCCGGTCAGGTTGCTGTGCGGTTGAATTGCCCACCAGACATAGCCAGCGCCCGCCAGCAAGAGCAGCACGCCGACACCCGCCAGAATCAGCGGCATATGATTGGTTTCCTGGCGCTTGACTTCGAACAGCTCGCGAGCCGCGTCGCTGGCGACTATGCCAGATGCTTGCGTCGTAGAACGCGGGCGGCGTGTCTCGCGCGATGACGTGGATCGGCTTTCGTCGCGGACATTGCTTGCGGGCGCGGCAGGCGACGCGTGACTTCTGCTCGGCAGAGGTTCGAGTTGCAATCCCTCCGGCGTTTCTTGTGACTCACCCTTTGCCTGCGCTCGCGCCGCTTCAGCTTGCTTGAGCGCGTCGATCAGCAGGCTCATCGCCCGCCCCCAAGTGTTGCGGGCCCCGGCATGCCTGGAGGAATATCGAAGAATGTCGACCGAGGCATGTCATTGACATCCACGCTCGTGTCGCCATCGTGAATGACTGTCGGCCGAATAAAAATCACTAGCTCTGTCTTGCTCTTCGTATCGTTACGATTTTCAAACAGACCGCCGAAGATAGGACTCCTCGACAAGCCCGGCACTGTGTCATCGGTGTTGTTCAGAAGGTCTTCCATGAGCCCGCCCATGACAGCGATATTGCCGCTGTTGACGCGCATGACCGATTCGATTTCGCGGGAGCGCACGATCGGGATGCGGTTGTCTATGTTGAGCGGTTTGAGCAATGGATTCGGGTCTGAAATGCCTGGCCCGATGGTGCGCGACAGGGTCGGCCTTAGATTGAGCAGAACGGTATTGCTTTCTCCAATCTGTGGCGTCACGTTCATAACCAGGCCAATGGGTACAGTGTGCACATTGGACGTATACGTGGGAATGTCGGCTTGATTGTTCGTCCCCCTGGCTATCGATACGTCGATAGTGAAGTAAACGAGGTTGTCCACCACCTTCAATACCGCAGTCTGATTATTGAGCACGCTGATCTTCGGGCTGGACAGCACTTTCACGTTGCCGAAGGATTCGAGGAACTTCAGCGAACTCGTGAAATTGCCGCCGTCCGAGTTGTAGCCCACTTCCAGGAGCGTTGCGCTGGGGTTAGCTATGGCGCCGGCCACGCTCTGGATGACGCGCAGCCCCGTGCCAAACACGTTCAACGCCTTCCAGTCGATGCCTTGCTGATAGTTCTGTGAAAGCTCGACTTCGGCAATAGTGGCTTCGATGAGCACCTGCCGCCGTGCGCTGTTCATGACCTGACTCAGAAATTCCTGGACCTTCTCATGTTGTCGAGCCGTTGCACGTATCGACACAACACCGGCTTCAGGGTTGGCAATGATCGACGCCGCCTCACGGAAGGTAACTGTCTTCTCGACCTGCGTTGATTTCTTCTCCGTATCGGCGTTGCGAGACAAAATATCATCCGGTTTGCTGGCCCTGATCGATGTCGTCGTTGTCCCGCCTTGTGTAGTGGTCTCCACGGTTTTTTCTGCCGCGCCGTCCGGAAATATCTTGTCCGTCTCGCGCAGAATATCCTTCATGTTCTGGATCAATGTGTCCCAGAAATGATTGTGGGCTGTATTGGTGATCACAGTGCTTGAGCTGTTGCCCGTACTGCCCGAACCGCTCACCCCGTTGGAACTATTGCCCGCGTTGCTGTTGCCAGCGGTCGCAATCTGGTTCGAGACCGCGACCGAGCCGGCCGTATCGCGCGACATATTGACGTAATCGATTCGATAGGTGCGCAGGAAGGGTGAATCGGGCATCACCGTCAGATTGCTGCCGTCGAACTCGAAACGCATATCCACTTGCTTGGCGATACGCGTCAGCAATTGCGGCAAAGTCTGATCCAGCGCGTTCATCGTTACGCTACCGACTAGGCCAGGATGGATGTCGACGTTGACCTTGGCATCACGCGCCAGTGAGAACAGCAGGTCCTGCACGCGAACGTTATTTACGACGACAGAATAAGTCTCTGGTTTTGCCTGCTGGCGAGGGGGAGGCAAGCTGTAGCCCTGCTGCACTGGCGCTGGGATGTCGCGCGTGGCGGCCGCTTCTGATTGGGCTTGTGGCGCGGTCAGATGGCGCTCCGTGTCAAGTTGCACGCCACTCTTGGTAGCGCATGCTGCAAGCAACAGCGTAGAGAGCAGCAAACCAAAAGATGTCCGCAACTTCACGTGCCGGATTCCCAATAAGTGTGAGCGATGGCCGATATTAACGCAAAACGTGAATATGTCACGGTAGGTGCTTGCCCAGTATGCTAAGCGCTTCGACGAATGCAGATGGTCGCGCGCGCATTGATCTTCATAAAGGACAAGATACTCTTGACGCTGTACCGATTCTTCCCCATAATCTCGCCTCTTCGCTGGCTGTGCGGCGAAGGCGCGGGGCAGGCGGTTGAAGGCGGCGGTATGGCTTTGCCGGTGTTCTGTGAGTTGTTGCAAATCAAGGCGTGACGCGGGTTTGCGGC
>JAQGMF010000005.1 GCA_028292505.1 Rhodocyclales bacterium | reverse complement strand
CCAGGTGGCGAAATTGGTAGACGCGCTAGTTTCAGGTACTAGTGCCGCAAGGTGTGGAGGTTCGAGTCCTCTCCTGGGCACCAAATTCGGTAATCAAGCCGGTTCTTCGGAACCGGCTTTTTTATTGTCCGCTATTTATCCGCCGGCCACGGCCGGTGGTTTCAAAACAAAAGGCCGACATGCTGCGTCGGCCCTTTTGGTTACGTTGCGAAGGGATGCCTTTTCAAGATGGTTTCATCGCGCTCTGGCCCAGTCGACACGATATCGACCGGCACTTCGCACAAGGCCTCCAGACGCTCCAGATACGCCCGCGCATTGGCGGGCAATTCATCCCAGCGCTTCACGCCGTAAGTCGTTTCCGACCAGCCCGGCATGGTCTCGTAGATGGGCACGCAGGCGGCCACGTCGTCCGCACCGATCGGCAGCAGGTTGACGATCTTGCCGTGCAGCTTGTAGCCGATGCAAATGCGTAGCTCTTCGAGACCATCGAGCACGTCCAGCTTGGTGATGCACAAGCCGGTGAGACCGTTGATACGCGCGGAGCGGCGCAGTGCCGCCGCATCGAACCAGCCACAACGCCGTTTGCGGCCGGTGACGGTGCCGAACTCGCGGCCCTTGGTGGACATCTGGTAGCCCGCGCAGGCCGGTGTTTCGATATCCAGCTCGCTCGGGAACGGACCGCCGCCGACGCGCGTGCAATATGCCTTCGTAATACCCAGCACATAGTGCAGCAGACCCGGACCGACGCCCGACCCCGCCGAGGCCTGACCGGCCACGCAGTTGCTCGATGTGACGAAGGGATAGGTACCGTGGTCGATGTCCAGCAGCGTTCCCTGCGCGCCTTCGAACAGCAAATTCTGACCGGCCTTGTGGGCGTCATAAATTTCGGCCGAGACGTCCACCACCAGTGGGCGGATTTCCTCGGCGTCCTTCATAGTCTGGTCATACACCGGCTGGAATGCCACGGGCTCGGCGCCGAGATACTGGGTCAGCACGAAATTATGATAATCGAGTACTTCGCGCAGCTTGTCGGCAAAGCGTTCCGGGTAGAACAAGTCGTACACGCGCAAAGCGCGGCGCGCGACCTTGTCGGCATAGGCCGGGCCAATACCCTTGCCGGTCGTGCCGATCTTGTCGACCGCGCTCTTCTTCGCTTCGCGCGCCTTGTCCAGCGCCGCGTGATAGGGAAGAATCAGCGGACAGCCGGGGCTGACCTTCAGGCGCGAACGCACGTCGATGCCATCCTTTTCCAGCACGGCGATTTCGGACAGCAGGTGATGAATGTCCAGCACCACGCCATTGCCGATGTAGCACTTCACACCCGCGCGCACGATGCCTGACGGCACGAGATTGAGCTTGTACTCTTTCTCGCCGATGACCAGCGTATGACCCGCGTTGTGACCACCCTGAAAGCGCACCACACCCTGCGCGTGATCGGTCAGCCAGTCGACGATCTTGCCCTTGCCCTCGTCACCCCACTGGGTGCCGACGACGACTACATTCTTGGCCATACTTTCCTATTCCTCCAAAGGAACGACGCGCCATGCGCCGTCCCGCAAAACCAGTTGCCGGTCGCAACCGGCCTCACGCCAGGCGCCTTCATGGCCCGGCAATTCACGCATCACGATGTCGCCCTGCGCGCGCTGCGCTTCGATAGCGGCAGCCAGTGCAGCGTCGCCCTGAGCGGGCGCCAGGATGGCGCCATTGCAGGCTTCGACCTCGCCCGACAAGACGACGAGATCACGCAGGTCCATGCTGAAGCCGGTGGCCGGACGCGCGCGTCCGAAAGCCTTGCCCACTTCGTTATAGCGCCCACCCAGCGCCACCGCCGCCGGCGACGTGCCGCTATAGGCCGCGAAGACGATGCCGGTGTGATAGTGGTAGCCACGCAGGTCTGCCAGATCAAATGACAATGGCAAGTCGCCGAGATGCTTCGCCAAGTGCAGCAGCTCCTCGATGGCGGCACGCACGCCCGGCACATCCGGTAGTTCGGACAGGGCGCGCACCAGCACTTCCGCGCCGCCATACAGCGTCGGCAAAGGCATCAGCGCATCGGCGACGATCTGCGGACGACCCGCGACGAATTCGCGCAAGGCCGGCACATCCTTGGCATGCAGGATGCCGTACAGTATTTCTTCGTCCGCCGCGTCGAGACCCGCATACGCAGTCAACGCGCGGAACAGTCCCATGTGGCCGAGATCCAGACGCAGCGTCGCGGCGCCGGCCAGTTGCAGACTGCGCGCGAGCAGACGCAGGATTTCCACGTCAGCCTCGATGCCGGCGTGCCCGTACAACTCCGCGCCGATCTGGATCGGCTCGCGACTCGATGTGGTATTGCGCGGCATGGTATGCACCACGGCGCCGCAATAGCACAGACGTGTCACGCCCTGGCGATTGAGCAAGTGTGCATCGATGCGCGTGACCTGCGGCGTGATGTCGGCGCGCAAGCCGAGCGTGCGCCCGGAAATACGGTCGACCAGCTTGTAGGTGCTCTCGTCCATGTCATGCCCGGTGCCCGAGACCAGCGCATCCAGATGCTCGACACTTGGCGGTATGACAAATTGATAGCCATGCAAACGGAATTCGTCGAGCAGACGCCGCCGCAAGCGCTCCATGCGCTGCGCAGCGACCGGCAAAACGTCTTCGAAGTATTCGGGCAGGGCCCAGCGTGGCAAAGCCATGATGTCAGCGATGAAAAATCAGTAGAACAGGACGAACAATACGGCGCCCACCACGATCGAGGCCAGCCCGACAAAACGCACCTGGCCATCGGCCAAACGCGTGAGGCGCAGGAATGTCTCGCGCCAGGCCGCTGGCGCCACGAACGGAAAGAGGCCTTCAAGCACCAGCATCAAGGCCAATGCGGAGAGGAAATACCGAAGCATGCCGATTCCGATTATAAGTTGTCTGCGATGACAAGACGAGCCTGTAAGGTGACAAGCGCCAGCCGACGCGCCACGCCCTACCTTACTTTGTTTCGCGCCCGCTGCCCTTCAGATACTTGAAGAACTCGGAGCTCGGGTCGACGACCAGCACATCGTTCTTGCTACGGAAACTCTGGCGGTACGCATCGAGGCTGCGATAGAAGCGATAGAACTCGGGGTTCTTACCAAAAGCTTCAGCATAAATCGCCGAGGCCTTGGCATCGCCCTCGCCCTTGATGCGCTGGGCATCGCGATAGGCTTCGGCAACGATCACCTCGCGCTGCTTGTCGGCGTCAGCCTTGATCTTTTCCGCTTCGGCGCCACCGGTAGAACGCAATTCGTTGGCAACACGCTTGCGCTCGGCCTCCATGCGGCGGTACACCGAGTCACTCACTTCCGCCGGCAAATCGACGCGCTTGACGCGCACATCGATGATTTCCATGCCGTAGTGCTTGGCGTCATCTTCAGCCTTGCGACGCATGTTCTCCATGATCTGCGCACGTTCGCCGGAAACGACCTCATGCACCGTGCGCTTGCCGAATTCTTCGCGCAGGCCAGACGTCACTGTCTGCTCAAGACGATTCGCCGCCTTGGCTTCGTCTTCGTTGAAGGACTTGTAATACAGCTCGGCATCCGCGATGCGCCATTTGACGAACAGGTCCACCAGCACGTTCTTCTTTTCGGAAGTCTGGAACAGCTCTGGCTCAGGCGTATCCAGCGTCAGGATGCGCCGATCGAAGTAGCGCACATTCTGGATCATCGGCCACTTGAGCTTGAGACCCGGCTCGGTGACGATGCGCTTGATCTCGCCGAGCTGGAACACCAGTGCGTATTTGCGCTGATCGACGGTATACAGCGACATCGAAGCCAGCACGACGAGGAACAGCAGCAGGCCCGCAATCAACGGGAGGCGATTGCCGAAGGTCGAATTGCGCATCAACGATCTCCCCGGTCACGGCCGCGCGTATCGCGCGAGCGGCTATCGTTGACATCGGAATGTGCAGGTGCATCCTGCATCGGTGCATTGCTCTTTGGCGCCAACTGCGCCGAGGCATCCGGCGTGGCGCCGGCGGCTTGCATCAGCTTGTCCAGCGGCAGATAGAGCATATTGCCGTTGCCCTTCGTATCGATCAGCACCTTGGAGGTGTTGCTGTAAATCTGCTGCATGACATCCAGATACATGCGGCTGCGTGTGACTTCAGGCGCCTTGGAATATTCGGCATAGACCTGCTTGAAACGGCTGGCATCGCCTTCCGCCTGCGCCACCACGCGGCCCGAATAGCCTGTCGCTTCTTCCAGCAGACGTGCAGCCGTACCGCGCGCTTTCGGAATTACGTCATTGGCATAAGCCTGACCTTCGTTCTTGAGCTGTTCGCGATTCTGGCCGGCCTTGACAGCATCATTGAACGCATCCTGCACCTGTTCGGGCGGCTGCGCGTTCTGTAGCGTGACCTTGCTGATCTGTATGCCGGTGTCGTAACGATTGAGGATGGTCTGCATCAGCAATTGCGATTTCTTGGCGATGTCCTCGCGCCCTTCGTAGAGCACGTAATCCATCCTGCTCTTGCCGACGATTTCGCGCATCGCCGTCTCGGCCGCCTGCTTGACGGAAGATTCCGGATCGCGGTTGTTGAACAGGAAGGCGCGTGCATCGCTGAGCGTGTACTGCACGGCGAACTGAATATTTATGATGTTTTCATCATCGGTGAGCATCAGCGCTTCCTGCAGATCCTTGGCGCGCTCGTTGCCGCGATAACCCACTTCGACGGTGCGCACCTGCGTCACGTTCACCACTTCATGGCTCTCGAAAGGGTACGGCAGATGCCACTGCAGGCCCTCGCTGGTGATTTCCTTGAATTTGCCGAAGCGCAGCACCACGCCTTTTTCGCTGGCATCGACGATGTACCAGCCGCTGGCCATCCACAGCACGAAGAGGATGCCGAGAATCAACGCCACGCCGCTGCCCACTGCACCGGCGCTCGGCCCGTTACCGTCTGAGCCGCCGCCGTTGGCGCCGCCGCCCTTGCGACCGAAAGCCGATGAAATCTTGCGATTGAGGTCGCGCCAGATTTCTTCGAGATCGGGAGGCCCCGATTCGCCGCCTTTGCGCTTATCGTCGCCCTGCTTGTCGTTGCCCCAACGGGGATCGTTCAAAGACATGAAGATTGCTGTGATCACTTGGATTCGCTCAGAGGTTCGCTCAGGATGTCACTCGGGGTTCATTGGGTCGTGCAGGCGCTGAAAGCGCCACAGCATCATTTTGATCGGGCAGCCTCGCCGCCTCTTCAGCCATCACATCCTTGGCAACCGGGACGTGAAAAATCATTTCGGCCAACGCGGCACGCAGATTATCAAGCCCCGCACCACTGCGAGCGCTCAATAATACGCGCTGGATATTACCACAGGCGTCCCGCTCGACTCCCGGCTCGCCGGCCGTGGCATCGATCTTGTTCCACACCAGGATTCGCGGCACGGCGCCTGCACCGATCTCTTCGAGGACACTATCGACGATGCGCACCTGCGCTTCGCGCTCAGGCGAGGAGGCATCGACGACATGCAGCAGCAGATCGGCGCTCGCGGTCTCTTCCAACGTGGAATGAAAAGCCGCTACGACGGCGTGCGGCAGGTCACGAATGAAACCGACCGTGTCCGATACGATGAGACTGTTTGCCGCGTCCTTGAGGTAGATGCGGCGCAAGGTCGTGTCCAGCGTGGCGAAAAGCTGGTCGGCCGCGAAGGCGCCAGCCTTGGTCAAAGCATTGAAGAGCGTGGATTTGCCGGCATTGGTGTAGCCCACCAGCGCCACCACCGGCACCTCCTGCCGTTCGCGCGCCCGGCTGCGCACGCGGCGCTGCTTTTCCAAACCTTTGAGACGTTCCTTGAGCATGGCGACGCGATTACCGAGCAGGCGGCGGTCGGTTTCCAGCTGTGTTTCGCCGGGACCGCGCAGACCGATACCGCCCTTCTGGCGCTCCAGGTGAGTCCAACCGCGCACGAGACGCGTGGCAAGGTGCTGCAACTGCGCCAGCTCGACCTGCAGCTTGCCCTCGTGGCTCTTGGCGCGCAGCGCGAAGATATCGAGGATCAGGCTATTGCGATCGACGACGCGCCGTTGTAATACGCGTTCGAGATTGCGCTGCTGGCCGGGTGCCAGTTCGTGATTGAAGATGACGATGTCCGCTTCCGACTCGCGGACGGCTTCGGCAATCTCTTCGGCCTTGCCCTTGCCCACGAACAGCGCTGCATCGGGTGCCCGACGTTTGCCCTGGATCAGCGCCACCGTTTCGGCACCCGCCGAGCCTGCCAGCAAAGCCAGTTCGGCGATGCGGTCGGTCATGCTCGCTTCGCCGAAGTCGACCTGCACGAGCACGGCGCGATTGCCGCTTGCCGGGCGCTCAAACATGGCGCCCGCTTTCAAGGGTACTCACTTACTCTTTGGCTTCCGGCGCTTCGTGCGGAATAGAGACCGGCCGGGCAGGTACGACCGTGGATATCGCATGCTTGTAGACCATCTGCGTAACAGTGTTCTTCAGCAGAACGACATACTGGTCGAACGACTCAATGTGTCCTTGCAATTTGATGCCATTGACCAGATAAATGGAAACGGGCACGTGTTCCTTACGCAAAATGTTAAGGAACGGATCTTGAAGCAGTTGGCCTTTGTTACTCATATTGGCCCTCGTTTTGTTATTGGTGAAAAGAAATTAAGCGGCGTTAAATGCTTATTGTGCACCGCCAGCATAACGCACTTTGCATCGCGGTGCAGTTCCTTGCAAAGCTTACGAAGTTGTAAGCTTCTTCGCGCTCACTCGTCGCTTGCCTCAGTCATCGTTCGCATATGGATTACGCGTCGAACGAAACTCGACGCGCATGGGCGTGCCCTGAAGTTTGAACGCCTCCATGAAGGAATGTTCAAGGAATCGCTTGTACGACTCGGGCACATGCTCCAGTGCGTTGCCGTGAATGATCACGATGGGCGGATTCTGCCCCCCTTGATGGGCGTAGCGCAGCTTCGGTCGGAACACGCCATGGCGCGGCGGTTGCTGCTTGGCCAGTGCAGCCATCAGCACGCGCGTCAGCTTCGGCGTGGGCAGCTTGGACATGGCAGCGGCATAAGCCCCATCGACCGATTTGAGCAAGGCGCCGATACCCGTCGATTGCAAGGCGGAGATGTAGTGAAAGCGCGCGAAGCTGAGAAACTGCAACTTGCGCCCGATATCGACCTTGACGCGCTCGCGGCGATATTCGTCCACCTCGTCCCACTTGTTCACCGCCACGACCAGGGCCCGTCCTGCTTCAAGGGCGAAACCGCCGATGTGCGCATCCTGGTCGGAAATATCCTGGCTGGCATCGAGCACCAGCACCACGACATTGGCTTCCTCGACTGCCTGCAAGGTTTTGATCACCGAAAATTTCTCGATGGCTTCGAACACTTTGCCACGCCGTCGCAAGCCCGCCGTATCGATCAACGTGTACTCGCGACCATTGCGCTCGAACGGCACGGCAATCGCGTCGCGCGTAGTGCCCGGCATGTCGAAGGCAATGACACGTTCCTCTCCGAGCAAGGCATTGATGAGCGTGGATTTGCCAACGTTGGGCCGACCGACGATGGCGACCTTGGGGCCATGCGTGTCGTCTTCCTCCTCCTTGGCCTCGGGAAAGCTGTCGAGCACCAGGTTGAGCAGCGCAGTGACGCCATCGCCGTGCGCCGACGATATGACATACGGTTCGCCGCAAGCGAGTTCGTGAAACTCGGCGCTGAGCACGGCGCGATTGGCGCCCTCGCCCTTGTTCACGGCGAGAAAGATCGGGCGGCCGGAACGGCGCAGTCGATCCGCTATCTGTTTGTCATGCGGCGTCAGACCGGCGCGACCATCGACGATGAACAGCAGCGCATCCGCCTCGGCAATGGCCGATTCGGCCTGTCGCGCCATTTCGGCGACGATGCCATCACGCGCCGTCGGCTCGAAGCCCCCCGTGTCAACGACAAGATAGGGCTTGTTGCCGCCACGGCCGATGCCGTAATGGCGATCGCGCGTGAGGCCCGGCATGTCCGCGACCAGCGCATCGCGCGTGCGCGTCAGGCGATTGAAAAGCGTGGACTTGCCGACATTGGGCCGGCCCACGAGTACCAGAGTAGGTTTCACTTGGATGTTTCGGCCAGGCTGATCAAATGAACCGTGCCATCGCGCGCCTGCAGGATGAAGCCCTTGCCCAGCAGCGCCATCGGCGCGGAAATGCCCGAGCTATCGACGTCGAGACGGCCCATGAAGCGGCCTTCCTTGCGGTCGAGCAGATGCACATAGCCCAGCGTATCGGCCACAGCCACGTAGTCGCCGATCACCAGCGGCCGGCCAACGCCACGCCAGGCAAGCTTGTCCTGCTTCCATAGGGTGGCGCCACTCGCTATGTCAAGCGCATGCACGGCGCCGCTCGTGTCGGTGACATACAGCGTCTTGTCGTCCGCATCGGCACCGACGCTCGAGCCGATATCGCGCGTCCAGCGCACGCTGCCCTGGGTCGCGTCGACACAGGCCACACGTGCCTGATAGGCCGCCACGCAAACTGTATCGCCCCGCACCACCGGCTCGCCCACCAGATCGGTCATGCGTTCGAGTTCGTTGGAGCCGCGCGGCAAAGCCACGGTCGCTTCCCACCGCGGAAAGCCACCGCCTTGCGATAACGATACCAACTTGCCGCCCGAGAAGCCGGCCAATACGGTGTCGCCGACACGCCCAAAGCCGGCATAGGCGCGCAAGGTCAGGGACGATTGCGTACGTTGGTAGATCCAGCGCTGCTTGCCATCGGCCGTATTGAAAGCCAGCACCAGGTTGTCGCCGACCCGTACTACGACAATGTCATCGGCAATCAGGGGCAGCCCCGAGACTTCACCGCTGAGTTGCGTGTGCCACAGCGGTTTGCCTTGCAGCGAATCGAATGCCAGCAGCTCGCCACCCGCGCCCGCCACCACAACCAGCTTGCCATTGGCGGCAACGCCGCCCGACAGTGCTTTGGCCGCACGTATGCTCCAGATTTCGCGGCCGTTCTCGAAACGCGCCAGCGTGCCGTCAGCCGACGCGGCGAAGACCGAGATGCCGACAACCGCCGGGCGCAAGACAGTAGGCATCAACGCACCCATGCTCTTTTGCCAATCGGAATGTAGCTTCATCGTGCCGGACAGGTTGGGCAAGGGCGAAGGCTTGGGGCCAGGCGCCTCGGACCACAGGAAACATGCATTCAGCATTGTACCCACGCAGACAAACAGTGCGGCCGTGCGCAAGCTTCGCAGCACGGCGCCGCCGTGGATCAGTGATATGCGCTTCATCTCAACTGCCTCCCAGCTCATCGAGCTTGCTCTGCACGATGTTCTTCAGGCCCGTGCCTTCCTGGGTGCTCGGGATCTTTTCCAGTGCCTGCTTGTAGGCCTCTTTCGCCTTGTCGATCTTGCCCTGTTCGACGAGTACATCGCCACGCAACTCCGCAAAGCGCGGTGCAAGCTCCTGCGTCACACCGCCTTCGAGTTGCTTCAGTGCTTCGTCATAAGCCTTGTCGTCGAGTAACAAGGTGGCCAGACGCAGACGGGCCAAGTCCTTGATCAGCACTTCCTTGCTGTGCTCGATCACCCAGGCAAGCTTCACCCGGGCACTCTTCGTATCCTTCTTGTCGATATCCACCTTGGCGGCCAGCAAGGCGCCCAGCGATGCCTGCAAATGGCTTGGGTAGTCGGTGGTGAGCTGGTTGGCCGTCTGCTGCAGCTTGGCCGTGTCGCCAGCCTGCGCGGCAAGGAAGACTTCGGCATACATCGCTGTCGCCTTGTCGTTTTGCTTGCGCTGATACGTGCTCCAGCCAATCCATGCCATCAAGGCAACCGCGATCACGATGGCCCCCGTCGTAATGGCGTTGCCGTACTTTTCCCACCACGCCTTCATGGCGGAAAGTTGTTCTTGTTCTTCGAGGTCGTAAGCGGCCATGTTCGTATTCTTTCCAGATAGTTATTTACTCAACTGCGTTACTCAACTGCGTTACTCAACTGCGCAAGTTCGACTGCACAATTTGCCTGTATGACAAATTAATTTTCAAATGTCTTCGCTACCATAGAGCTGGTCCGACAGCGTCGCTGCCAGATCGGCCAAGGCCACTTTGCGTTGTTCGCCGCGTTGCCCGTCGGCTTCACGCAAGGGTTTGAGCATCACCGCCTCGGCGGCCACCTCGTCGTCACCAATGACAATCGCATAAGCAGCCCCACTGCCATCCGCCTTCTTCATCTGCGATTTGAAATTCCCGCCACCGCAGTGGTAGATCGCCGACATGCCGGCAGAGCGGACTTCCTCCGCCACGCGGAAAGCCAGCCGACCGGGCGCTTCGCCCTGATGCACGACATACACGTCGGGATTGGATAGCGGCCCCTCTTGCATGCCTTCGGTCCACAACAGCATGACGCGCTCGATGCCCATACCGAAACCGCAAGCCGGCGCGGGCTTGCCGCCGAGACTCTCGATCAGCGAGTCGTAACGGCCGCCTGCGCATATCGTGGCTTGCGCGCCGAGTCGCGTGGTCGTCCATTCGAACACGGTACGGTTGTAATAGTCCAGCCCACGTACCAGTCGCGTATTGAGCTTGTGCGGCACGCAAGCCTCGCGCAGCAGCGCGGTGACGCCCTCGTAGTGCTTGAGCGAATCCTCGCCGAGAAAATCCATCAGCTTCGGCGCTGCGTTGACGATCTCCTGCAAGGCCGGGTTCTTGCTGTCGAGCACGCGCAGCGGATTGGTGTGCAGGCGACGTTTGCCATCCTCATCCAGCAAGCCCTCGTGCTTCTGCAAATAGGCGATCAACTCGGCGCGGTGTGTCGCGCGTTCCTGCACATCGCCCAGCGAATTGATTTCGAGCGCCACGTCTTCCAGGCCAAGGTCGTCCCATAGACGCGCGCACATGACAATGTGCTCGGCATCGACATCGGGACCGGCAAAACCCAAGGCCTCGACGCCGACCTGATGGAACTGCCGATAGCGACCTTTTTGCGGACGCTCGTGGCGAAACATCGGGCCCGTGTAGTACAGACGCTGCGCCTGCCCAAACAGCATATTGTGTTCGGTGACGGCGCGCACGCAGGGTGCTGTGCCTTCGGGGCGAAGGGTAAGTTGTTCACCGTTGAGGCGATCCTCGAAGGAATACATTTCCTTCTCGACGATGTCGGTATGCTCGCCGACGCCGCGCACGAACAAGGACGTCGGCTCTACCACCGGCGTGCGGATCGGGCGGTAGCCATAGCTACGCAACCAGTCACGCACGATCTCCTCGAATGCCTCCCAACGCTCCGCCTCGTCGGGGAGCAAGTCGTTCATGCCGCGAACGCCTTGAATCTTGTTTGTTGCCATGTTTTCCGTGGGCGCTCGCAACTAGGCGGCGACACCTTTCTTGGGATATTTCGTGGCGACGTAATTGTCGAGAATGCCGCGGAATTCGTTGGCGATATTGTCGCCACGCAAGGTCATCGCCTTCTGCCCATCGATGAACACCGGCGCGGCAGGCGTCTCGCCAGTGCCAGGCAAGGAGATGCCGATATTGGCATGCTTGCTCTCGCCGGGCCCGTTGACGATGCAGCCCATCACCGCGAGCGTGAGGTTCTCCACACCATCGTACTGATCGCGCCACACCGGCATCTGCTCGCGCACGTATTCCTGCACCGATTGCGCCAACTCCTGGAAGAACACGCTGGTGGTACGGCCGCAACCGGGGCACGCCGTCACCATTGGCGTGAAGGCGCGCAAACCCATGGTCTGCAGGATTTCCTGGGCGACGATCACTTCCTCGGTGCGCTTGCCGTTCGGTTCCGGCGTCAGCGATATGCGAATGGTATCGCCGATACCTTCCTGCAGCAGCACCGACAAAGCTGCCGTCGATGCCACGATGCCCTTGCTGCCCATGCCTGCTTCAGTCAAGCCGAGGTGCAAAGGATAGTCGCAACGGCGTGCCAATTCGCGATAGGTCGCGATCAGGTCCTGCACGCTGGAAACCTTGCACGACAAGATGATGCGATCGCCTGCAAGGCCGACGTCCTCCGCCGCTCGCGCCGATTCCAGTGCCGACACGACGAGCGCCTCGCGCATCACCGCCCCTGCGTCCCAGGGCTCGGCGCGCGTGGCGTTCTCATCCATCATGCGTGCCAGCACGGCCTGATCGAGGCTGCCCCAGTTCACACCGATGCGTACCGGCTTGTCATAGCGGCAAGCCATCTCGACGATGGCGGCAAACTGCGTATCGCGTTTTGCACCCTTGCCCACGTTGCCGGGATTGATGCGGTATTTGGCAAGCACCTCGGCACAAGCGGGATTGTCCTGCAGCAGCGTGTGGCCGTTGTAATGGAAGTCGCCAATCAGCGGCACTTCCATATTCATTTTGAGTAGTTGCTCGTGGATCTTCGGCACGGCCTTGGCCGATTCGTCATTGTTGACCGTGATGCGCACCAGTTCCGAGCCGGCGCGCGCCAGCTGCGCCACTTGCAGCGCAGTCGAGATGTGGTCGGCCGTGTCGGTATTGGTCATCGACTGCACGACAATCGGCGCAGCCGAGCCCACTGCCACCTTGCCGATGCGGACGAGGCGCGTTGCGTGACGTTGCAAAGCGGAAGCGGTCTTGCCGGAATTCATGGATTCGATGCGCTGTTCAATCACGGCAGGCTGAAACGCGCGACATTGGTATGCGTCCGCGACGCCAGATCCAGCACCTTGCCATCGACCGTCAAATGCACATCCGGCGCGTTGCCGATGACGATCTGCAGCGGCGCTTCGCCCTGCACCTCCTGCGTCGAACCGGATGTACTGAGGCGCGAGAAAATCACCTTGTCACCCGCATCGCGTACCTCCACCCAGGCATCGGCGTCGAAGCTGAATCGCAGGCGATGCGAACCCTTCGGCACCGGGCCCGATAGTGCTGCGGACTGCGCAAGCGGTGCCAAAGCTGTTTTCGGTACGGCGCTAGCAACGGGGGCGGACGCGGCAATCGGTATGGCGATAGCCGATGATGACGTCATTTTCGACACAGAACTTGCCGCTGCCGCGACGGGCGCTGATGATGCCACGGGCCCCGAAGCTGCGGGCGTTACCACGACGGCGGAGGCTGCAACGATATCGACAACGGGCGCCGCAACAGGCGCACTCGACTGCGCACCGACAGCTGTGGATTGCTCGCCCAGCGGCGCCGATGCGGGCGCGGACTGCGGCACAGATGCCGCCGGCATAGACTCGGCAAGCGCGGCCGGCACGCCGGATTGCCCCATCACGTCAGCCAGATATTGCTCTTCGCGCGGCTCGAACCATCGGTAATGCCAGCCAGCGACCGCCAGTGCGAGCAGCGCGGCGGCGATACCCAGGGCGGGCAGCGAGGAAAAACGCCAGCTCGCCGGTCCTGGCATCTGACCGAGCGGAAGCGTATCGAAAGGTGGCGGCACTTCGCGCACGACATCGAGCGCGGCGTTGAAATGCGTGGGATCGAGATGCAGGAAACGCGCGTAATTGCGCACGAAACCGCGCGCGAAGGCAGGTCCCGGCAAATGCGCCAGATCGCCCGCCTCCATCGCCTCTACCTGGCGCGGCGTGAGTTTGAGATGCTGCGCCACTTCGACAACGCTCAGTCCGCGCGCCTCGCGGGCTTCGCGCAGCATCTGCCAGGCAGTTATTGGCGCTACCGGATTCTCTTCCATCGGAGATTCAAATTCTTGGCCGTCGCTCACTCGAACTTTCCTTGTTGATAGGCCTGGTTCTCATTGGATGCAGGGAAATTGCGCGATAGCAGGCTCGCAAATTTCTGCTCGGCTTCGCGGTTGCCCAGCTTGTGCTCGATGCGCAAAGCTAGCCAGAGGACTTCCGGCGATTGCTGCTCCGGCCGTCGATTCAGTTGATTTGCATACTCGCGGGCACGAAACAGATTGCCGTTGCGATAGGAAATGGATGCGATGTGATACTTGGCTTGCATATTTTCCGGATCGGCCTGATCGGCGCGCAGAAAGGCCACCTCCGCAGCCACATCATCCTTGGTCTGCAAATAGCAAAGTCCGAGGTTGGTCCAGGCCCGGCCCGGCGTGCGGTAATACGGGTTGCGCGCCGCCTGCTCGAGTCGTGCCTCGCCTTCCTTTTGCCGACCGCGATTGCACAGGAACCAGCCGTAAGCATTGTTCACTTCAGGGTCGCCGGGCGCGAGGCTCACAGCCTCCTCGAAGGCGGATTGCGCCTGCGGGTACTGCTCAAGCAAGGCATACGTCTGGCCCAGCAAGAGATGCGCGGGTGCGTAGGTCTTGTCATAAGCAACAGCAACGCGTGCCTCGTCCAGCGCAGCGCCCAGGTTGCCTTCCATGTAGGCCGTACCCAGCTCGACATGCACTTTGGACTTGTTGCGCGCGTCGGTGCGCGAAGGCTGATCGGATTCCGAGCGTTCCACCGCAGCAGGCGCATACGGCGTACCGCTATTCAGATTTGCGCATGACGCCAGCATGTATGTCAACAATATGGCAGTACAAAGTCGCGCCGCATTCATCGATGTAATCGTTGGCATGCTCATTGATGTACCTGTGTGATGGGCACGACGCGTTGTTGCGTCCGCCGGGTTTTGTCCTTCACCTGCCCTGCCAGTTGTCCGCAGGCGGCATCGACATCGTCGCCGCGCGTCTTGCGCGTCGTGGTGACGATGCCGGCATCCTGCAGTATCTGGCTGAAGCGCTTGATTCGGCCCGACGGTGAACGCTCGAATCCGGAATTGGGGAAAGGATTGAACGGAATGAGGTTGAACTTGCAGGACACCTGATGTGCGATGTCGATGAGCTGCCGAGCGTGCTCATCGTGATCGTTCACGCCATCGAGCATCACGTATTCGAAGGTAATGAAATCGCGCGGCGCGCTGACGAGATAGCGTTCGCAAGCTGCTAACAATTCTTTCAAGGGGTATTTCTTGTTGATCGGCACCAGCGTGTCGCGCAACGCATCGTTGGGTGCGTGCAGCGAGACGGCTAGCGCCACCGGGCAGGCTTCGCGCAAGCGATCCATCGCCGGCACGATACCAGAGGTCGACACCGTGACGCGACGACGCGACAGCCCGTAGGCATTGTCGTCGAGCATCAGACGGAGCGCAGAAACCACATTGTCGAAATTCGCCAGTGGCTCGCCCATGCCCATCATGACGACGTTGCTGATGATGCGTTCGCCTGCCGGATCAGCACCGAGCAGGCGATTGGCCAGCCATAACTGACCAATGATCTCGCCCGCACTCAGATTGCGATTGAAGCCCTGCTTGCCGGTCGAGCAGAAAGCGCAATCGAGTGCGCAGCCGGCCTGCGAGGAGATGCACAGCGTGCCGCGCGTGGTCTCGGGAATGAACACTGTCTCCACCGCATTGGCATTGCCGACATCAAGCAGCCACTTGCGGGTGCCATCGATCGACAAGGTGTCGCGCGCCACGAGCGGCGGCACGATACAGGCCGCTTCCTTGAGCTTGAGACGCAGGCTCTTGGCCACATCGGTCATCGCATCGAAATCGGCTTCGCCGAAGCGATGCATCCAACGCAACACCTGCCGCGCGCGAAATGGCTTCTCGCCTCGTTCAGCGAACCATTCGGCCAGTGCGGTTGCGTCAAAATCCAGGAGGTTTTGCATTTTTTCAGTAGCACGAATAACGATTGGTGAAATGGCGCTGCCGCCACCAATCCCTATTCCCTAATCACCTTTACCGACTGTAGACGTTCATTGCCGGGAAGAAGAAAGCGATTTCCACGGCTGCAGCTTCAACGGCGTCGGAACCATGGACAGCATTGGCGTCGATGGATTCCGCAAAATCCGCACGGATAGTGCCGACCGCAGCTTTTTTCGGATCGGTGGCCCCCATCAGATCACGATTCTTCAGCACGGCGCCTTCGCCTTGCAGCACCTGGATCATCACCGGGCCCGAGGTCATGAAGCTCACCAGGTCCTTGAAGAAACCGCGTTCCTTGTGAGCCGAGTAGAACTCACCGGCTTCCTGCGCCGACAGATGCACCATCTTTGCAGCGATGACCTTCAGGCCCGCTTCTTCGAAACGCTGATAGATCTTGCCGATCACGTTCTTGGCAACGGCGTCCGGCTTGATAATGGACAGGGTACGTTCAATAGCCATGAAAAACTCCAGTTTGAAGATGGGGGTCGAAGATAACTTTTAATTTTATCAGGACTTTGCTGCATTCCACAGCCTTTGCGCGCGACGCGGCGCTTTTGCTACTCGCTTTGCCCCAGATCGCGCCATGCGGCGAGACGGCAGGGTAAGCTTGCGGCAATGCTGCGATATACCCGATCGCCCGCACAGCCGCGCCAGCCTTTGTGATCGACACGTGAACCCCGGCACCCATACAGATTTTTTGACAGGCTTCGTCGGCCTGATGGCCTACTGGCTCGCTGGCGAACTATTGGTGAGCATGCTCGGCATCGGCCTGCCCGGTCCCGTTGCCGGCATGCTGCTCCTGCTCGGCGTAAGCATGCTACGCAAGCGCGTTGCGGCGCCCGTGTCGCATGCCAGCCACGGTCTGCTGTCGCACCTTTCTTTACTTTTCGTGCCCGCCGGCGTCGGCATCATGAGCCAGGCCACGCTGCTCGCCGAGCATGGATTGGGCATGATTGCCACGCTCGTGTTGTCGACCGCAGTCACGCTGGTCATTACCGGCCTGACGCTCAAACTGCTGCTGGCGCGCCGCAAGCCTCATGGAACGCAGCCATGAACGCGCTTATGGACAACCCCGCGCTGTGGCTGACCCTGACCATAGGCGCCTATCTGCTTGGCGAACGCATTCACCAACACTACGAGCGCAGTGCCCTGACGCACCCACTGTTGCTATCCGTCGCGATGCTGGTGCCGCTATTGCTGGCCAGCGGCACTTCCTATGACAAATACATGCAGAGCGCACGCTTTATCCATCTGCTGCTCGCGCCTGCCACCGTCGCTTTGGCCGTTCCCCTGTTCGCCAATATCTCGCATATGCGCAGCATGTTGCGGCCATTGTTGATTGCGTTGCTTGTCGGCGGCATAGCAGGCATTGTTTCAGCGCTGCTGTTCGGCAGGCTGTTCGGCCTGCCGCACGATGTGCTGATCAGCTTCTCGCCGAAGTCCGTCACCACGCCGATCGCCATGGCCTTGTCCGAAAAGCTCGGCGGCAATGCCTCGCTGACTGCCGCCGCAGTGATCGTTACCGGAATACTCGGCGCAGTAGGTGGCGAACAGCTGTTGCGTTTGCTGGGCATCAGGGATGAGGCCGTGCAGGGCTTTGCCATCGGTCTTGCCAGTCACGGCATCGGCACGACGCGCGCGCTGCACATATCGCATAAGGCTGGCGCTTTTTCCGGCTTGGCGATGAGTCTCAACGGGGTCTTTACTTCGTTGTGCCTGCCTGCGCTGCTGGCCATTTGGCCTTTTTGATCAGGACCACTCCACCAGCCAGCCGGACTCGCCCTCAGCACAGCGCCATGCCGCATTCGCGCCGAGGCCTGCGATCCACACCAGCGCATCGCCTTGCCACAGACAGGGCAGACGCTCGCGTTGCCAGGGAGGGATGTCGGCCTCCTGCGCCAGCTGCTTGAACGCGCGTGAAGGACCATCGATATGCGGACGCAGACGTTCGCCACCTTGGCGCGTCGTGATGCGCACGCTGCCGTCCGGCCGCAAACGCAGGGCTTGCGAGCCGCTGCCCGGCGCAAAGCGTAAGGTGCCACTATGCCATTGGAATTGCGTCTCGCCACACCATACGCGCGCTTCGAACGACTCACCAGCCTCCGCTTCCAACCAGAAAGCTCCCCGCCAGGCGCACAGCGCCCATTCATCGAACACCAGACGCAGGCCATCCTGCGCTTCATGCATTTGGCGTAAGGCTTCAGCAAGGCGATCGGTAGCAGGCGGCAAAGCACCGGCCTCAACGAGGAGGTAGCGCAACAGATTTCGCGCACGCGCGTCGCTCAGCAGTCGCAATGCATCGAGCGAGCCCATCGTGCCGGGCGCGATGCGTGCAGCATCCTCTGCGGCCAGCTCATCGAGAAGCTGTGCCGACTCTTCGAACAAGCCCGCTGCACGCGCGAGATTCGCTTCCACGCCGGCCTGCCGTGTCCTGAGCAGGGGCAGCACTTCATTGCGCAGGAAATTGCGCGTAAAGCGTGGATCGGCATTGCTCTCATCTTCGATCCAGGGCAGCGCGTACGCTTGCGCCCAGCGGAGCAGAGACTCACGCGACTCGTCGAGCAGCGGTCGCAGCAATCGACGCGACACATCCATGGCGCGCATGCCGGCAGCGCCATGCACGCCGCTGCCGCGCATCAGGCGGTGCAAGATCGTCTCAGCCTGATCGCCGCGGTGATGGGCGAGCACGATCCAGTCGCAATCGAGCGCAGCAAACACAGCATGGCGCGCATCGCGCGCAGCCGCTTCGAGGCCGTCGCCGGAACGCACGACAGTCACATGTCGGACCTCAAAGGATATGCCAAGTGAGTGCGTAAAGCGTTCGCAGTGCGCCAGCCAAGCGTCGGCGTTTGGGCTGAGGCCATGATGAACATGAACGGCGGAAAGCCGGAAGCCAAAGCGCGGCGCAAGCTGCGCCAGTAGATGAAGCAAGACCGTGGAATCAAGCCCGCCGCTGAATGCGACGCACAGGTGCAAAGCGGAAAGAGTGGGGCCTAAGAGTGATTCAAGGCGTTTGGCGAGAGAGACATCCAGATCCAGCGACACGACCGCTCCCAGTTTTAAGCCTTTGCTTCTTTTATTCGGCCTGAAGGGTGAAGGTGGCAGGAAGCGTAGCGAGCGGCCCGAGGTCGAATCGAGAAGCGCAGTCGTACTTTAGTACGTCGAGCATCACAGGTTCGAGATCGGGCCGCGCAGTAGCTTCATGCCACCTTCAAGCGGCGAGTTCTTTGAATTTGCCGTAACTCATCAGGCGTTCGAAACGCTTTTCCAGCAACACTTCCGGCGAGTGTTCGGAAAGCTGCTTCAAGGTCTCCTGCAGCGCGCGCTTGAGCGTCTGCGCTCCAGCCCGCGGGTCGCGATGCGCGCCACCGATGGGCTCGTTGACGATCTTATCGATCAGCCCCTGCGCCTTCAGGCGTGCCGCCGTAATGCCCATTGTTTCGGCCGCTTCGGGCGCTTTGTCGGCGCTCTTCCACAGAATCGAAGCGCAGCCTTCCGGCGAAATCACCGAATAGGTGGAGAACTGCATCATCAACTGCTGATCGGCTACGGCAATCGCCAAGGCGCCACCGGAGCCGCCTTCGCCGATGATGGTAGAGATGATCGGCACACGCAGCTCGGCCATGACATATAGATTATGACCGATCGCTTCGGACTGGCCGCGCTCTTCCGCATCGATACCCGGATATGCGCCTGGCGTATCGACAAAAGTAAAAATCGGGATGGCGAATTTCTCCGCCAGCTTCATCATGCGCAAGGCCTTGCGGTAACCCTCGGGACGCGGCATGCCGAAGTTGCGCAGGATTTTTTCCTTGGTATCGCGACCTTTCTGATGGCCAATCACCATGCAGCTGCGGCCATTGAAGCGCGCCAGGCCGCCAACGATGGCCTTGTCATCGGCGAAAGCGCGATCGCCATGCAGCTCCTGGAAGTCACTGAACATGTGCTGCACGTAATCGAAGGTGTAAGGACGCTGCGGATGACGCGCGACTTGCGCAATCTGCCACGGTGTCAGCTTGGCGTAGATGTCCTTGGTCAGTGCCTGACGCTTGACTTCGAGACGCGAGATTTCTTCGGAGATGTCGACTGCGGATTCGTCCTGCACGAAGCGCAGTTCTTCGATCTTGGATTCGAGATCGGCGATCGGTTGTTCGAAATCGAGGAAGGTTGTTTTCACAGGCGTGGGGCTTTGCTTCAAAACGCGGATTGTAACCCATTGGTCAAAATGGTCATCCGACTGCTGCCCTGGGAACTTCAGCCGGCGTAGAGGTACATGCGGATTTCGTGATCCGCGCCGTATTCCAGCGTGGTCAAGGGGGTCAGCTTGATCGGCACAGTTCCGCCAAGAAGGTAGATGGGGACGCCAGAGCGCGGCCCCGGAACGGGGACCAATACGCGCACAGGCTGACCACGTTTGAGTGGATCGAGGGCGATCACATTTACCTTGGCAGAACCATCGTCAACAGCGGCTGCGGCAGGTGTGCCACCCAGCAATTCCACGCCTATTCGACCGATGTATCCAAGGTGAGCAACCTTGCTCGAACTGCGCCATAAGCGACGCACCGCACCAACGCGCCAGCAATTGCCGTCGGGCAGGTGCATGCCGACCAGCGTGCCTACGGCCAGTTCGTTCGCATCATCGAGCATGGCTTCGGCGCCCACTCCGTGCAGGCTGGCGTCCTGCATCTGCCAGGTGCGCGGCTCGGGTGCGTCGGGATCTCCCGCAAGACGGCGCGCAAACTGGAGCAAGCCCTCGACCACCAGCATACGGCCGGGCATGGCGTGGCGCCGATGACGGCGCACGGGAGGTTCATTCGACCAGCAGCGGATCATGTGCGACAGCACGCTGGCCACCTTGCCCGTGGAGCCGCCGACGGCTGATTCGCCGACAGAGACCAAGGGCGCCGGCACTTCGCCTGCGACCACCATTTCAAGCATGTCCTGCAGTGGCTGCGCTGCGACGATGCCACTGAAGAAGCGCGGCAGACCTGCGTTGCCGGGATTGCGCACGAGGCGCGTGGGCGGCAGCGTGCCACTGGCATCGATCCAGTGAAGGCTGGCCGCATCCGGCGCTTCGGTCAGTTCCAGGTAAGGCAGGGCGTATTGAATAAGACGTGAAGCCAATTCCAGACGATAAGCATCGAGCTGGTCGACGCCCAGGCTATGCAAGGCGAAAGCGCGCAGATATTCGCGCTCGACCGTGGTCTCGGTGGCGCGTTCAGCGCGCAGTCGTAGAACGCGTCGCGTTACACCGCGCGCTGAGGCCAGGCGATAGGCCAGATTCAACCGCGCCCAAACGGCCTCGGTAATGGGCCCATGGCAAAACGCGTCCCACTTGGCACACTGCGCGCCCGCCCGTATGGCGCGCGCGCTCAATTCAGCCAGCAGTTCGGTATCTCTTTCGCCGTCATGCGCCGCCACCCTGACGAGACTTTCACCATAGACATCGAACACCAGCGACCAGTAACTGTGGGCGCATTTCCATAGGCTATGGCGTGCGGGCGAACGCACCGCCAACGCGGAGAGGTACAGCTCAATGCAGGCGCGCGCCTGACGCTGTACCGCTTGATCGAGCGCAAACAAAGTGCGTAAGCGCATCGATTCGTCGAATTCGGGCTTGCCGAGCAGGGCTTCGATCCAGCGCGCGGCCTCGGACAGAGCCTGCGCTGGTTCCAGACGACTCAGCTCATCGATGGCGCGCTTAAGCGAACGTTCGTCCGAAAGCATGTATGGCCGGTTGATCGTCGACAGCAAGTTCATCCCCCGAATTTGTTGAATTTAACAAATTTCATTTTACCAACACTCAGTGCCTTGCCAACCACAGACTAAAGTCCAGTTGGGCAGCGCTGTGCCGAGCGCGATCCGCGATAGAATCGACGATACGGCTCAGACGACACAGCTCACGACAACCTTCACGCCACACTTCACCAAGGACGCCATGCGTCAGTACCATGACCTCATGCGCCACGTGCTCGAGCACGGGCATCGCAAGACCGACCGCACCGGCACAGGGACACTTTCCGTGTTCGGCTGGCAAATGCGTTTCAATCTGTCCGACGGTTTTCCGCTTCTGACCACCAAGAAACTGCATCTGCGCTCCATCATTCACGAACTACTGTGGTTCTTGCAGGGCGACACGAATATTCGCTACCTCAAGGAAAACGGCGTATCGATCTGGAACGAATGGGCCGATGAAAATGGCGATCTCGGTCCGGTTTACGGCAAGCAATGGCGACGCTGGGAAACACCCGATGGCAAGCTTATCGACCAAATCAGTCAACTCATTGAGGGCTTGAAGAAGAATCCCGATTCGCGCAGGCATCTGGTGACGGCTTGGAATCCTTCGGAAGTCGGGCAGATGGCGCTTCCGCCCTGCCATGCCCTATTCCAGTTCTACGTTGCCGATGGCAAGCTCTCGTGCCAGCTATACCAGCGCAGCGCCGATATTTTCCTTGGCGTACCCTTCAATATCGCCAGCTACGCATTACTCACATTGATGGTTGCACAAGTTTGCGATCTGCAGCCTGGCGACTTCGTGCACACCCTGGGCGATGCACATCTGTACTTGAACCATCTGGACCAGGCGCGACTGCAACTGAGTCGCGAAACACGCCATTTACCTGTCATGAAACTGAACCCCGAAGTCAACGACATCTTCGCGTTCCGCTTCGAGGATTTCACACTGGAAGGGTACGAACCACATCCAGCCATCTCTGCCCCGATCGCCGTATGAGCCAACCTCACATCGCAATCGTCGCGGCGGTCGCCGAGAACGGCATCATCGGCCATAACAACTCGCTGCTGTGGCGTCTGCGCGACGACATGCGGCACTTCAAGACACTGACTTTGAATCATGCCGTCATCATGGGCCGCAAAACTTGGGAATCGCTGGGCCGCCCACTGCCACAGCGGCGCAATATCGTGATCACGCGCAAATCAAATTTCGGCGCACCAGGCGCGGAAGTCGTACACTCGCTCGCTGAGGCATTGTCGCGTTGCGCGGGCGATGAGCAAGTATTCGTGATTGGCGGAGCGCAGATTTATGCCGAGGCGTTGCCACTGGCCGATGTGCTCTACATTACCGATGTGCGCTGCGCACCCGAAGGCGACGCCTCTTTCCCGGTCATCGACCATTCCAGATGGCGACAGACACAGCGCACATCACATGCTGCCGATGAATTCAACGAACACGCTTTTGATTTCGTCACGCTGATCCGCCAAGCTTGAGCCCCCGCCGCTCGGCCCCACCTTAAAGCCTTTCGTCTCTAGGGTCTGTTCACCTTCACCCGACGGTTGCGCGGGTACTGAATTCGGCGCGGAACAAGGCGTAGCGCCGCAGTCAGGGTGGGTCCCCTGCCAAGGCGCTGCAACGCAGTGCCGCGTCGAATTCAGTACCCGCCCACAGGGTTGAAGCCTATGGCTCGCGGCGCTGCGTTGCACTCCTTGTGCGGAGGCCCACTCCGCACGGCGTCGCGCGCCTTGCTCCGCAAGCCATAGGCTTCAACGCAATCCGCCGGGTGAAGGTGAACAGACCCTAGATATTAGCGGCGTTTTTCCGCCTCTTATCCGCCCGAACAATTGCTTGCTTCCAGCATTAAATGCGGCTGTCACCTGCCTTGTGCACTATCGGCACTCGGCAAGAAATTTTGACCGCTGAGGGAGAAGAAAATGGGTTCGATAAGCGATTCGGGAGTGGCTTCCGAACTGGAGTCAGAGTCGACCACGTGTTCGCGGCAACGCGTGCTCGTGACCGGGTGCAACGGGCAAATCGGCCAAGTGCTGGTGCCCGCTTTGCAAGCACGCTACGGCGAATCCAATGTCTTCGACAGCGATATGCGCGGCAATGCCAGTATCACGCTGGACGTCACCGACGTCGCTGCGTTGACGGCGACCCTCCACAGAGTTCAACCAACGCAAATCTACCATCTCGCCGCCGTGCTTTCGGCAACGGGCGAACAAGACCCGGTGCGTGCCTGGCAGGTCAATCTCAATGGCTATTTCAACGTACTGGAAGCGGCCGTTGCCTGTGGCGTGAAGCAGGTTTTCTTCCCCAGCACCATCGCCGTCTATGGTCCCGATGCACCGCGCGAAGCAACACCTGACAGCGCACCGACACGTCCGACAACGATCTACGGCATCGCCAAAGCGGCCGGCGAAAACCTTGCTGCCTGGTATCGCAAGAAACACGACCTCGACGTACGCGTGCTGCGTTATCCCGGCATCATAGGTTGGGAAAGCGCGCCCGGCGGCGGCACCACAGATTATGCCGTTGAGATATTTCATGCCGCCATTCACGGCCAGGATTTCAAGTGCCCGCTCGGCCCCGATCGCGCTTTACCGATGCTCGCCATGCAGGATGCCATTCGCGGCACCATCGAGTTCATGGAAGCCGCCCCGGAGAAAATCCTGCAGCCCAGCGGCTATAACCTTGGCGGCTTCTCGGCTGCGCCGATGGATTTCGCCGCCGAAATCACACGTGCCATACCGAACTTCAAAATCGACTATGCACCCGACCATCGCGATAGCATCGCGGCATCGTGGCCGGCCGGACTGGATGACTCCAGCGCGCGTCGCGACTGGGGCTGGCAGCCACGATACAATCTGCGCACGCTGTCCTCGGCGATGCTCGGACATATCGGTGCAGCCGTTGCGGCAAGCGCCGCGGATTCAGCCTGCGAGGCGCTTGGTACCGCTGCAGCGGTAAACGCCGCCTGATTGCTGGGCGGCGCTACTTGCTTGAGCGCCGCGCCAACAGGATACCGGCCAGAACGAGCCCACAGCCCGCCAGGCGAATCAGCGTGAGATGTTCGCCGAAGATAATCACTGCCAAACCTGCCGCAGTGACCGGCTGTACCAGCAAGACGACAGAAGCCAGATTGGCACGCACGTGGCCCACGGCCCATGTGATCAGGCCCTGTCCGAGCACCTGACAAACCAGCGCGATGCCGATCACCGCGCCCCACCCCTGCGACGACGTCGGCACCACTTTCTCCCCCATCAACCAGATCACCGGCGCCAGCACAATCGGCGTCACGATCGCTGTTCCGGCGAGTATGTGTGCGGTGTGGTAAAACTTGCGGCAATGCTTGACGGCCAGCTGATAGCCCGCATAAAAAACCGCTGCGGCAAGCGCAATCATGTCGCCCTGCAAGTCGCGATGCGAAATGTCGAAACTGGCACGCACCAACAACGCAGCGCCCGCGATCGCGGCCACCAAGGCCAGCACGAAACCTCCTCCGAATGCCTCGCCCAGCAGCATCCACGCGCCTATCGTGACGAAGATCGGCGCCAGATTGAGAATGAAAGTGGAATTGGCCACCGACGTGTAGTGGATGGCGATGTGCCACAAGGCCAGGTCGGCAGCGAGCAACACCCCGGATAGAATCAACCACCAGTGTGCGTGTGGCGCAGGTGTCGTGCGCGCATGATTACCGACGCGCCACCACCAGATGAGCGCAAAGGGTATCGACAAGCCGAGACGCCAGCCAACGACGGCCACGGGACCGACATCGGCGAGTCGTACAAAAATCGGCGCGAACGCAATACACATTGCGCCAACAACCAAAAGAAAAAGCGCGAGGGCGCGCTGTCGGGGAGTCGATACGGTATAGGGCATGATGCTGGCATTGTATCAGCCAGCGCGCTCACAAACGACCCAAGGAAAGGCATTGCGAGTACTTCGTCCGTGCAAGGATGAAGACCCCCAACGATCGACTTGGATCGCTAATGTCGCGACCAAATTAGTCAAATAAAAATACTTATTGTGGATACGCCGCTTTTGTCTGCGAAAATACATTCGCGGAATGTTCGATAGCCGTTCGTGCCCTCCTTCGATACTGTGGGGCGAATCGGGTTGCTTCGGTAAAACTATCCTGTCAGCATGCGTGGCGCGCAACTTCTAGAATGCTGTCGACGGACGCGAACCCTTCGTTCTCCAGCAACACAAGAAATCCATGTCCGACATCCGAAAATCCAGCCTCCTGACTTGCCTATTGCTCATTCTTACCGCCTGTGGTGGCGGAGGCGGTGGCGGCAGCAGTGGTGGCACTCCCGTTGCTACCTACACGGTCAGCGGCACCATTTCGTTGCCTGAGACCGCTGCGGTCGATAGCGATACAAATGATCCTCAGCAGGCCGGACGCGCCCGGAACGACACACTTGTCTCGGCGCAAATCATTACCAATCCGGTGCAACTTGTCGGCACGCTCAACGTACCCTCGTCCGGACCGGCCGGTGCCAACTTTGCTGCGGGCGATCTCGACGACGTATATAAGACTTCGCTTGTAGCCGGTCAGGTCGTAGAGCTCTCTTTCGTCGGGAATACAAGCCTGAACGACATGGATCTGTACCTCATCGATGCGGATTCGCTTGCCATGGTCGGGGCATCCTATTCGACATTGCCAACGGAATGCATCCGCGTCGGCCGCAGCGGCAACTTTTACGTTGTCGCCGATGCCTATAGCGGCGCGGCTATCTACAACCTGCGTATCGGCGCGCCCGGCGAAACCAGCTGTGCCAATGTGTCGACCAGCACCAACGTAATCGTTCCCGATCAGCTTGTCGCCAAGCCCTCAATGCGCGTGACACGCGCTGCACAGCGCGCCTTGATTCACTCAGCAAACCTTGAAACGCTCGACGGCAACGGACACGAGCGAGCGCATCTGCTGCGCCTGCCATCGGATCTTGCTCAGCGCGACAAGGGCTTTGCCAAGCTGCGTCAGGCCAGCGTGCGCCTTTCTGCGGCGACATCCGGCAGTCTGGGCAAGCTTTTTTCTCACGCTGGCAACGAAGCACAACGTGCCATTGAAACCATCCATTATGCCAAGCAACTCATGGCAAGCGGCTTGTACGATTACGTCGAACCCAATCTGCTCCTGCAGATGCAGACGATCAGCTACGCGCCGAACGACCCCCAGTATCTGCCGCAACGCTGGCACTACGAACAGATCAACCAGCCGGCGGCGATGGATCGCATCAATGCGCTGAGCGTGGCACCGACACAGCGCCCCCTGGTGGCGGTGATCGACAGCGGCATCGTCGACAACCATCCGGACTTACAGGCGCAGATTGCCGACGGCCATAGTTTCATCACCATCAGTACCACTGGGGACGGTGATACGACCAATCCGAACGATCCGAGTACGCGCGCCGATAGCCCGGTATGGCACGGCACGCATGTAGCGGGAACGATTGCCGCACTCAGCAACAATGGCCTGTTTGGCGCCAGCGTCGCGCCGATGGCACAGCTGATGCCTTTGCGTGTTTTTGCACCCGGCACCGGCGGCGCCAGTTCCTTCGATATCATCCAGGCCATCCGCTATGCATCCGGCCTATCCAATCGCTCCGGAACAGTGGCCGCACGGCGTGCCGATGTCATAAACATGAGTCTCGGCAGCCAGAGTACCTGTCCGTCGCAGTTCGCCACGGAAATCGCCAATGCGCGCGCGCAAGGGGTCATCGTTGTCGCCGCCGCCGGCAACGCCGCGCGCAATGATCTTGCTTCGCCGGCCTCTGTCGGTACGCCAGCCAATTGCTCAGGCGTCATCGCTGTCGGCGCCACGGATGCTCGCAAACAGCAAACCTACTATTCCAATTCCGGTGCGGCGTTGACGTTGATGGCGCCCGGCGGCGACCCCTCGCAATCGACCACCGGCACCGGATATCCCGATGGCATATACAGCACTTTAGGCAACTTCGACGCCAGCGGCACGCGCATCCCCAGCTTCGGGTTGCTGGCCGGCACATCGATGGCCACACCGCACGTCGCCGGCGTGATGGCTCTGATGCGCTATGTCTATCCGTCCATTACGCCAGCACAGATCGACACGCTGATCGCCGCGGGGCTGATGACCGATGACCTCGGCGTTGCTGGCCGCGACGACGCAACAGGTTACGGCTTGATCAATGCTCGCAAGGCAGTCGAGCAGGCACTGGCACTGGCCAGCAGTAGCAGTACCGCACCGACGGGCATCGTCATTGCCTCGCCGGCTTCCATCAGTTTCGGTAGCACCGCAACGTCTGCCAGCCTCGAACTCAAGACGACGGCCACAACCACCGAAACTGTGAGCAGCATCGTCAGCAGTACACCGGCCGTGACGATAGCCGCCAACAGCATAGATGCCACGACTAAATTAGGCACCTATACCGTCAGCGTCGATCGCACCTCGCTGCCAGTCGGCACCAGCTTTCCGATCTTGACAGTCAACACGAGCACACGAACGTTCACCGTACAACTCACCGTCATCAAGAACGCTGTCGTGACCAGTTCTCAGGCTAACTATGGTCGCGTGCTGGTGAGCATCGAGAATGCCGGCACGGGGACGAAGCTGGGCCAGAGCAATGTCTTCGCATCGGGGGGGAAATATGCCTGGAGCATCAGCGGCATTCCTGCCGGCCAGATACGTATTATCGCCGGTACCAACCTTGACAACGACGGTGTCTATTGCAAACTTGGCGAAGTATGCGGCCGCTATCCAGACCCCTCGACCAGCATCACGGTCGGCGGCAATCTGAGCGGCATGGATTTCCCTATTGCTCCCACGGGCACCACAACTACTTCGACGCTGGATAGCGCGGCCTCTCACGTTCAATGAACAAGGCTGTCGTACGCAAACTCTTGCTGCAGTGCTTTTGCCTGTTGTCATGCGCAAGTAGCGCCGCAGCCTCCTGGCCAATACTCGAAACTGCCACGCAGGCACAGTGCGGCTGGTCGACTCGCGACTTGGCCGTACTTGCAATCGGCAGCGAAACCCAATGGCATGCCGCTTTTGCTGCCATCTCGCCACCTTTCCGCCACGCACCGGACTGGCGACGGGAAGCTGTCGTGGTTCTCGCGCTGGGGACAAGACCGACGCCGAGTTATGCCATTAAACTAAGCGAGAAACACTTTTCGCGGCACGGCAGAACGCTGCAGCTGGAGTTCCTCGAACAGGTACCGACTGCCGACACGATCTTGCCCCAGGTGATCAGCCAGCCCTGTCTGATCATCCTGACCAAGCGGGGAAATTGGCGCAATATCGTGGCGCGCAACGCCAAGAACGGCATCCTTGTGCGAGCCAGTCTTGCGGACATGCGCGAGCGCAAGACGCGCTGAAAGAGACTGCGGCGACCAGCGCCTGTTGCTGCGCCAAATTTTCAATTCAAGGACCAACTCAGCGGTAACGCCGGCGGCAAGATCGGTGACGATCTTGCCAGGCACCACTTCAATACCCAGGCGCCCATGCTTGAATAGACGGCTTACTTGCCTTCCGGTCCCAAGGATCGCTAGTCGTCCTCGAAAGGGATGAGGGGAAAGCCGGGTAGAAGGTAGAATCGGGGGCATGAATTCCGCTGCGCCTCTTTCTTCCCTGCCGCCAGAATTGTCTCCCCGGCAAGCTTCGCGGCCTGCCTTTGTCCACCTGCGCCTGCATACCGAATTCTCCATCGAGGACGGTATCGCACGCATCGACGACGCTATTGCGGCGGCGGCGCAGGATTGCATGCCGGCCCTGGGCATCTCCGACCTCGCCAATCTCTTCGGCATGGTCAAGCATTACAAGGGCTGCCGCAGTGCAGGCATCAAGCCCATCATCGGCGTGGATGTATGGCTGAGCAATGAAACCGATCGCGACAAACCGAGCCGAGTGCTGCTGTTGGTACAGCATCGCGAAGGCTATCGCCAGCTATGTGAGCTGCTCACGCGCGGCTTCCTGGAGAACAAGCATCGCGGCCGCGCCGAACTACGCAAGGAGTGGCTCACCGCGGAAACTGCATCCGGGCTGATCTGCCTCTCCGGCGCCATGCTCGGCGATATTGCAATGGCATTTTCGGCGGGCAATCTCAAAACCGCCGAAGCCTTGGCCCGCGACTGGGCACAGCGTTTTCCAGACCGCTTCTACATCGAGCTGCAGCGCGCCGGCCACAACGGTACCGAACGCTACATCGGCGATGCGATCCAGCTCGCCGCACAACTGGATTTGCCAGTGGTGGCAACGCATCCGATCCAGTTCATCAAGCGCGAAGATTTCAAGGCCCACGAAGCACGCGTGTGCATTGCGCAAGGCCACGTGCTGGCCGATACGCGACGGCCGAAGCTATTCACCGAAGAGCAGTATTTCAAGACACAGGCGGAGATGGTCGAGCTGTTCGCCGACATTCCGGAGGCGCTCGAAAACGCTGTCGAGATCGCACGTCGTTGCTCGCTGACCGTCACGCTCGGCAAGAACTACCTGCCGCAATTCCCGACGCCGGAAGGCATGACGCTCGATGACTTTCTCGTCTTCGAGGCCAAGCGCGGGCTGGAAGAGCGTCTGCTACACCTGTACCCCGATGCGGTCGCACGCGAGCGCGAGCGGCTGCGTTACGAGGAGCGCCTGAAGTTCGAGACCGACACCATTATTCAAATGGGATTTCCGGGCTACTTCCTGATCGTTGCCGACTTCATCCAGTGGGGCAAGAACAATGGCGTGCCGATCGGCCCAGGGCGCGGCTCCGGCGCCGGTTCGCTGGTGGCCTATTCGCTGAAGATCACCGATCTCGACCCGACCGCCTACGCCCTGCTCTTCGAACGCTTCCTCAATCCGGAACGCGTGTCGATGCCCGACTTCGATATCGATTTTTGCCAGGAAAAGCGTTACATGGTCATCGACTACGTGCGTGATCGTTACGGACACGATGCGGTGAGTCAGATCGCCACCTTCGGCACCATGGCGTCCAAAGCCGTGGTGCGCGACGTCGGCCGCGTGCTCGATCTGCCCTACGGTCTTTGCGATCGTCTCTCCAAGCTGATTCCGGTGGTGCAGAATAAGCCGCTCGGCCTCGAAGATGCGCGTGCGCAGGAGCCGGCCATCAACGAGATGATGAACGAGGAAGGCGACGGCGAATCTGTCACCGAGCTGTGGGAACTGGCCCTGCCTCTCGAAGGCATGACGCGCGGCGTCGGCATGCATGCCGGTGGCGTATTGATCGCACCGGGCAAAATCACCGACTTCTGCCCGCTGTATCTCGCCGACGGCTCGGAAGCCTCCACCATCTCGCAATTCGACAAGGATGACGTCGAAGCCATCGGCCTGGTGAAATTCGACTTCCTGGGCCTGCGTAATCTGACAATTATCGAGCTCGCTCTCGAATACGTGAAACGCCTCACCGGCGAGCGGCCCGATCTTATGTCATTGGGATTCGAAGATCCCGCTGCCTATCAGGTTCTGAAAGACGCCAACACCACCGCGATCTTCCAAGTTGAATCGGAGGGCATGAAGAAGCTGCTCAAGAAGCTCGGCCCGGACCGCTTCGAAGACATCATCGCCGTGCTGGCGCTCTACCGTCCAGGCCCGCTCGGCTCGGGCATGGTGGACGACTTCATCCTGCGCAAACAGGGCAAGCAGGCCATCGATTATTTTCATCCGGATCTGACGGCCTGCCTGGAGCCGACCTATGGCGTGATCGTGTATCAGGAACAGGTGATGCAGATCTCGCAGATCATCGGCGGCTACACGCTGGGCGGCGCCGACATGCTGCGCCGGGCGATGGGCAAGAAGAAGGCCGAGGAGATGGCGCTGCACCGCGCGACTATCGCCGAAGGCGCGGCCAAGCAAGGCTATGACCCGGCACTGGCCGAGCAGCTCTTCGACCTGATGACCAAGTTCGCGGAGTATGGCTTCAACAAGTCGCACACCGCCGCGTATGCCGTTGTCACATACCAGACAGCGTGGCTCAAAGCGCATCACTGCTCGGCCTTCATGGCGGCGACGCTGTCGTCCGACATGGACAATACCGACACGGTCAAGATCTTCTTCGAGGACACCATCGCCAATGGCGTTGTCATACTACCGCCCGACGTCAATCATTCCAACTACCGTTTCGAGCCGACCGATGCCAAGACTATCCGCTACGGCCTCGGCGGCGTCAAAGGGGTAGGCGAACCCGCGGTGAAAGCCATTGTTGCGGCGCGCGCGGGTAACAAAACCGGAGGCGGCCCGTTCAAGGACATCTTCGATTTCTGCCTGCGCGTCGACCGCCGCGCGGTGAATCGCCGTGCTGTCGAGGCGTTGATCCGTTCCGGCGGCATGGACGCCATCGCACCGCTGACATCAGCCGGCAAAGCGCATCGCGCCAAACTGCTGGCCACCGTGCCGGTCGCAATGGAAGCTGCCGACCAGGCAGCGGCCAGTGCCGGCCAGGGCGGCCTGTTTGACTCATTTTCCACAGAAACCGGCGAAGTCAGTTCGATCGCGCCGGAATATATCGAAGCACGTCCCTGGGCCGAGCGCCAGCAGCTCACCGAGGAGAAGACGGCGATCGGCTTCTTCCTCTCTGGCCATCCTTTCAATAGCTTCCGCGACGAGGTGCGCCGCTTCGTGCGCACGCCGCTGGCGCGCATCGAACCGAAACGTGAGCCGCAGATGCTGGTCGGTATCGTCTCGGCGGTGCGCACCAAGATCGGCAATCGCGGCAAGATGTGCTTCGTCTCGCTCGACGATGGCAGCGCCCAACTCGACGTGACGGTCTATTCCGAAACGCTGGATGCCAACAAGGGCAAGATCCAGCCGGACGAGATACTCGTCGTCGAAGCCAAGGTCAGCAACGACGACTTCAGCGGTGGATTGCGCATTGTCGGCGATAGGCTCATGACCCTGGCCGAAGCGCGCGGCCGGTATGCACGGGGACTGGCGGTCAAAATCAATGGAGAGGTGGCCGCCAGTGGCGGCGCGCGTGCCGCTGCCGACCGTCTACAGAACCTTTTGTCGGCCTATCGGGCAGGTCAGGCAGACGGAGCTTCACCTGTTCGACTAAAATACCGTAACGGTCAGGCAGAAGCCGACCTGCCGTTGGGCGATCGCTGGTGTGTGCGCATCGATGACAAACTCATCGAATCATTGCGCGACTGGTTGTCTCCTGAGAGCGTCGAAGTCATCTACAGTTGAGCGCAAAGTCTGTCCTGGGGTACGAATCGTGTCGAGTCCATCACATTCGCTATGTTTGCTTTTCTTGGGGGCCATGCTCTCAGGTCTTGCCACACCCACTTTCGCCGAGACCGTGGGTTTGCGCGTATCGCCGCGCGGCAATGTGACCGTCGCTGGCAAAGAACCGGCCAGTCTGCATTTCACCTTGTCGAGTTACGATAGCAAATCTCTCGACACTTCCATGCCCGTGTCGCCCTTGTTGCTGGACCTGCCGCAAGGCACGTCCAGCGTGCGTAGCAACGCCATCTGGGCCGATTGGTTTCCTTTCGATAGCGGCCTGCACACTTCAGCGGGGCTGGTGTGGGGCGACAGCCGCCGCAACGGCAACGTCTTCGACGCCGCCGTCGATACCAGCATGCGTTCGCGTGCCTTTCTGGGTCTGGGCTGGACCAGTGCAGCCAGCAGCTCGAGCACCGGCAGCGGTTGGCGCCTCGACGCGGACGTCGGGGCATCGCTGGCTTCGTCGCGCGACTGCGTGATGCCCGGCGGCCAATGTACGGCGCTTGGCACCGCTGGCCTCAAGCCGAATTCCGGCGGCGACGGCATCCGCTGGAATCCGTTCATCAGCATTGGTGCCAGCTTCCAGTATTGAGCAGGCCTAAATATGCCGTCGGCATTATGTTATTCCGCCCCTCCTACGTGTAAACTTGCATTGGCCCTTGGGGTACTAACCACCTTGCTATTGTTGGCCGATCCTGCAGCAGCAAACACTGCCGGCAACGCCCCGCACGCGAAAACGGCCCGCGCAAGAACGACGACGCCACGCACGAAAGTGGATAGTATCCAGACCACGGTACTGCGTTACACGCGGCTCCTGAGTCTGCCGCACTTTGCGCGCAACGAATTCCGCATTACGGAAAAACCTGCGCCCGCGACAACGGAGGACGCGCAGCTGCGCTGCTTCGCAACGTCGGCCACCGACACTTTCAGCGGCGAGAAGGTGGCGCCCTGCCTTGGCCTTTCCCGCGACAACGAGCGTCCCGGTGCGATCCAATTTCGTTTCGATGTGGCACTCAAGAGCATCGGTGCACCGAAAGACATCTTCCTCGGACAATGCTCATCGGGCAGCAATGACCCGGCGTGCAAAGTCATCGGCGAAGCGCAGGCCGAGCAAGAACGCCTCGCCGACGCACTCAATCGTCAGCGCCATCCTGTCGCGACTCTGGGCCTGGCCCTCAGCTTCTGAGACATGCCGGCCGGCCCTCGGCCGCAATGCTAGAATCGGCGACACTCCATATTCCTGGCCGATTCGTGAGTATCGACAATTCCACCGAGACCGCCCCCATGGGCGTCAAGCGCGTCCTGGTTATCGGCTATTCACAAAGCGGTCAGCTATCGCGCATCGTCGCGCGCATCGTCGCACCACTATTATGCGATCCGCATATCCAGGTCCACATCGAGACCCTGAAACCAAATCCGCCCTTTGCCTTTCCCTGGTCTCTGCGCGGGTTCCTCGATGCTTTCCCGGAGTCGGCATTGCAACTGCCGGGCGCGCTCGAGCCGCTGAGTCTCAGTGGCGACGAAAACTTCGACTTGATCATCTTGCCCTACCAGGTGTGGTTCCTGGCGCCAAGCCAACCCATCGTGGCCTTCATGCATCATCCGCGGGCGCGCCAGCTGCTGGCCGGTAAGCCCATCGTAACCGTGATCGCCTGCCGCAATATGTGGCTGATGGCGCAGGAAAAAATGAAATGTCATATCGAGAGCGTTGGCGCGCGGCTCATCGACAACGTGGTGCTGACCGATAACGCCCACACCCTGGCGACGCTGATCACCACGCCGCTGTGGGTACTCAGCGGCAATCGCCAAGTACTGCGCAGCCTGCCGCCGGCCGGCGTCGCGGAAAAAGATATCGAGCAAGCGACGCGCTTCGGTCACGCACTGCGCGATGCGCTACACGGCAACCGCGAGAAGCAGACAGCGCCCCTGCTCTCGGGTCTGCGCGCCGCGACGGTTAATCCGAACCTGCTGGTCAGCGAAAAAACAGCGACACGCAGTTTCTTCATCTGGGGCCATCTCCTGCACGCGGCAGGCCCACCGGGCTCGGCACAGCGCGTGCCGCTGTTGGCGATCTATTCGCTTTTTCTCGTTGTCATGGTGGCCACGGTTGTACCATTGAGCCTTGCGCTTCAAGCAGCGCTGCGCCCTTTGCTGGCGCGGCGCCTTGGCGCATTGAAAGAAAAATTCGAGCAGCCCTCAGGCTCGGCATCCGATCGCATGTCGCGCTATGACTAGAATAATCGTGAAATGAGTTCTGACGTTTTCATTACCCGTACCGCTTCTTTTCTGCCTCACGATCCGGTGTCCAACGACGAGATCGAAGACGTCCTGGGCATGGTCGGCGGCAAACCCTCGCGTGCACGCCGGCTGATCTTGCGCAGCAACGGCATCCGGAGTCGTCATTACGCGCTGGACCGCAAGACACGTCAGCCGTCGATGAGCAATGCTCAACTTACCGCTCATGCCATTCGCGGGCTCGGCGACGTGGGGCAGGTCGACTGCCTGTCCACCGGCACCTCGATGCCGGACCAGTTCATGCCGAATCACGCCGTCATGGTGCATGGCGAACTCGGCTGGCCACGTCTCGAAGCGGTGGCCTTCTCCGGCATCTGCGTGTCCGGCGCCGCAGCGCTCAAACACGCCTGGCTGAGCGTCAAGAGCGGAGAGGCGAGGCGTGCCGTCGCCAGCGGCTCGGAGCTATGCTCGCCGGCGCTGCGCGGCGAATTCTTCGAGGCCGAATCCGAGCATCAACTGCACGCGCTGGAGGCCTCGCCCCAGATCGCTTTCGAAAAGGATTTCCTGCGCTGGATGCTCTCCGATGGCGCTGGCGCCATGCTTCTCGAAGCCGAGCCCAGTGCACCGCTGTCACTGCGCATCGAGTGGATCGAGCTTTCTTCGGCCGCCAACCAGCTTCCGGCCTGCATGTACCTGGGCGCCGAAAAAAATGCCGACAGCAGCCTGCGCGGCTGGCTCAATTACTCATCGGCGGAGTGGGCCGAGAAATCGATTTTTGCCGTCAAGCAGGACGTCAAGCTACTCAATGAACATGTCATACGTGCCACGCTCAACGAACCGCTCGCCGCCATCATGACAAAACGCGGCTTGCATGCCGATGACATAGACTGGTTTCTGCCGCACATCTCCTCGATGTATTTCGCCGAACCCGTGGCGAATGGGCTCAGGGCAATTGGCCTGCCAATCCCGGCCGAGCGCTGGTTCTCCAATCTCGCCACATGCGGCAATACCGGCTCGGCTTCGCCCTACATCATGCTCGACGAACTGTTCCGCTCCGGCCGCATCCAGCGGGGTCAGCGCTTGCTGATGTATGTACCCGAGAGCGGGCGCTTTTCCAGCGGCTTCATTTTCCTGCAAGCAGTTTGATGGATATCGACGAAGTTCCACAGGACAACAACCGCACGCTCGGCGGATACCGCAAAGGTGTCTATGCGCGCGATGCATCGGGCCGCATGGTACTGGTCGCCTCCAGCGGCTGGGAAGTCGAGGAGATCGTCACCTCCGACGCGGTCGAACAACTCAATGAACAGGCCGCCGCTGCGCGCAAGCGCGTCGAAGCCGGTCTGTCGTCACCGCTGGAATACTGGATGTATGCTCGTCGCATGGACTTGAGTCTGCTCGCCCAGAGCACCGGTGTGTGGCGTTGGCGCGTGCGCAGGCACCTGCAGGCGGCACACTTCGCCAAACTCCCGCCGCCCTTGTTGCAACGTTATGCCGATGCGCTTGGCATCAGCAGCGAAACGCTGCGGCAACTGCCATGAGCGCCGACACATTTCAGCACAGTCATGCCGCGCACTGCGAAAGCGGCGTCATGACCAACCTGCTGCGCCACCACGGCGCCAAGGTTTCCGAACCACTGGTGTTCGGCCTGTCTTCCGCGCTGTCCTTCGCTTACCTGCCCTTCATCAAGCTCGGCGGCCTGCCGCTGGTAGCCTATCGCATGCCCCCCAAGGCCATCATCAAGGCCCTGCAAAAACCATTCGGCATAAAATTCAGGTTCGAGAATTTCAGCACCGCCGAAGCGGGTCAGCGCCGGCTCGACGCCTTGTTGCAGGAACAGCGCGTAGTCGGCCTGCAGACGTCGGTCTACTGGCTGCCGTATTTCCCCGAAGACATGCGCTTTCATTTCAACGCGCACAACCTGCTGGTGTACGGCAAGGAGCAGGATGAATATCTCATCAGCGACCCGGTTGCCGAAGACCCGGTGCGCTGCGCCACGGCGGACCTTAATCGCGCGCGCTTCGCCAAGGGCGTGCTGGCGCCGCGCGGCCTGCTCTATTATCCCGAAAGCATAGCGCGCACAGAGCCCCGGCCCGAAACCATCGTCGACGCCATTAAAAAGACGGCGCGCATCATGCACGCGCCGATCCCGCTGTTCGGCGTGCGTGGCATGCGCATGCTGGCGCGTCGCATCGAACGGCTCGATCCGGCTGCGGAAAACAGCGGTCACTTCATCGGTCATGTCGTACGCATGCAGGAAGAAATCGGTACCGGCGGTGGCGGCTTCCGCTTTCTCTATGCCGCTTTCCTGCAGGAAGCGGCGGACATCATCGGCCGCCGCGCATTGGCCGAGCTGGCCGAACAACTGCTCGCCATCGGCGACGACTGGCGCGCGTTTGCGCTGGCCTCGGCACGCATGCTGCGCGGTCGCGATCCAATGGAGCCGCCCGCCATCGCTGCGCTGCTGCGCAAGCAGGCGGACGCCGAGGAGCAGTTCTTTCGCACACTCAAGCATGCAGTCCAATGAGCGATAGCCCGATGCTGCACATCAGCGATCTCGGTTATCAATATCCGCACAGCAGCAAACCTGCGCTCGATGGCATTGCGCTGACCGCACGGCGCGGCCAGGTGCTCGGCCTGTTGGGACCCAATGGTGCCGGCAAGACCACGCTCATTTCACATCTGGCAGGACTCTTGCCGATCCAGCGCGGCCAGATTCTCATTGACGGCGTGCCGCTCGCTCAAGTACGCGCAGCCTCGCCAACGCGCATTGCGGTGGCACCGCAGGAGTACGCTTTTTACCCGGCGCTGAGCGTGCGCGAAAATCTGCAATGCTTCGCCGCGGCCTCGCGCCTGGGCGGCAAAGTGCGCCAGGAACGCATCGCGCAGAGCCTCGCCTTCACGCAACTCGAACGCTTCGCAAACACCCGCGCGGCGCGGCTCTCCGGCGGCCTCAAGCGGCGTCTGAATCTGGCTATCGCGCTGCTGCCTTCGCCTGAACTGGTGCTCTTCGATGAGCCCACGGTGGGTGTCGATCCGCAGTCGCGCGCCTTCATCCTCGATGCCGTCAAGACGCTGGCGCGCGAGGGCACAGCGGTCATCTACACGACCCACTACATGGAAGAGATCGAGGCCATTGCCGATCATGCCATTATCATGGATCACGGCAAGGTGCTGCGCGACGGCACGCTGACCGACCTGCTGGGCGAAGGCGCCGCGCGTTTGCGTCTCGTCATCAAGAACATGTCGCCCGAAACGGTCTGCGCGCAGCTCGCCGCACTTGGTGCGACACGCATCGAGGGCGAATACATCGTGGTCACGCTCAACGAAAATATCTCGCCCGCAACAGCCATCGCCGCAGCAGAAAGCGCGGGCGCACGCATCGAGCAGCTCGACTACGGCCACTACAATCTCGAACACCTGTTCATGGCGCTGACGCAGCGCTCGCTGAGGGATGAGTAAAGCGATGCAAATGCAAATACTGATCGCGCTCATCCGCAAGGAATTCATGGTGCTGCTGCGCGACGTGCATGCGCTCACCTCGCTGTTCCTGATGCCGGTGATCTTCATCGTCATCATGTCATTGGCATTGAAGGACATCTACAGCCCGCCTGTGCGCGGTCAATCCTACGCGCTTGAAGTGCGCGACAAGGGGCCGCTCGCCGACGAGTTCGTGCGGCGCTGGGTGGCACTGCGCGGTGCGCCCCAGAGCATGCCCGCCGCACCGCAGGAGGCGCTGCGGCGCGGTGCGCTGCGCTACATCGTGATCGTTGAGCCGACCTTTTCGGCGGTACTGTCGGCACCGAATACACCGTCGGGCGTGCAGGTGCGCCTGATCGCCGACCCGGCCCTGGAGATCAGCCTGTTCCGCGCCACCGAGGCGCAGCTCTCCGCACTGATCGGCGAATTGCGCGCCGAGGCCTTGCAGGACCGCTTCACGGGCATCTCCACCAAGGGCGGTCAAGCCATCCACCTGCTGGTCAGCACCGAGCGGCTGTCGCTGGGCATACACCCCACGGCGGTACAACAGAACGTGCCCGCGTGGCTGGTCTTCGGCATGTTCTTCGTGGTCAACGCCATTGCCAATCTGCTGGTTCAGGAAAATGACAATGGCACATTGTCGCGCCTGCTTACGCTGGGCGTCTCGCCGGGCGTGCAACTGCTCTCCAAAGGTCTGCCCTATCTCGTCGTCAATGCCGTACAGGCGGCACTGATGCTGGCCGTCGGCATCTGGCTCATGCCGCTGCTCGGCGGCGACGGCCTGTCGCTGGCGGGTATCCACTGGGGCTCGCTGATATTGTTGCTGGCAGCCTTGAGTATTGCCGCAGTCGGTATGGCATTGGCATTGGCGAGCCTGATCCGCACGCATGCGCAGGCCAGCACCATCGGACCGATTCTCAATGTGCTGATGGCCGCGCTGGGTGGCGTCATGGTGCCGCGCTCCATCATGCCTGCCACCATGCAGACAATTGCCGGTTACTCGCCGATGAACTGGGGACTGGAAGGCCTGCTCGCGGTGCTGTTGCGCCACGCCACGCCGGTCGAAATCCTGCCACAGGCTGCCTGCCTTGCGGCCTTCGGCGCAGTCATGCTGATGGCTGCAGTAGTCCTCTTCAAACGTAGAACAAGCCTGTAGAGGATTACGCATGACGACCGAGCTCACCACATTCATCGACGAACTGCTTGCGCTGATACTCGACGCCAGCGAGAAACCCATGCCGCGCGACGGTGTGACACCCACCGAAGTCCTGTTCGGCAATGCGTCGCGTCTGCAGCTCGACTCGCTCGACGCGCTGCAGATTTCCATGGCTATTCAAAAGGCATACGGCATACGGCTGGCCGACAGCAAGGACACGCGCCGCGCGATGACTTCGCTGGAGGGACTGGCGAAATATCTGATCGAGCGCGGCGTCAAGCCGGTGGCGCCGCGCTAGCGGACCATGCGCCGCATCAAGCTCGTCCTGCTGCCTGGCCTCGACGGAACGGGCGTGCTGTTCAAGCCCTTGCTGCAAGCGCTGGCGCCATCCATCGAAGCGGTCGTGATTGCCTATCCCGACAGGCAACCGCTCGGCTATGACGCGCTGCTGCCGCTGGTGATGCAAGGACTGCCACAACAAGAGCCCTATGTGCTTCTCGGCGAATCCTTCGGCGGCCCGCTGGCATTGCGCATCGCAGCCTCTCGCCCTGACGGTCTGCGTGCGCTGGTGCTGAGTGCATCATTCATCTCCTGCCCGCATCACTTCGTACCCACTTGGGCCGCGCATCTGGTGCGGCCTTTTCCGTTCCGTGCTTTTCCGCGCTATGCACAGATCAAGGCACTCTTCGGGGGCTATGCCACACCAGCGCTGGCGGCGTTGTCGGCGCAGGCATTGGGACAAGTGGCCGCCGAAGTTTTTGCCTGCCGCGTACAAGAGGTGATGCGTGTGAATGTATCCAGCGCGCTCGCAGCATGCGCGGTGCCAATGCTCTACATTCAGGGCAGCCGCGACCGTGTTGTGCCACGTGCCAACCTGCAAAGAATTCTTGCGATCAGGCCGGACGTGGAATACCTCAGCATTGAAGCCCCGCACATGATTCTGCAGACTCAACCTGAAACAGCGGCAAACGCGATCGAAGCATTCATGCAAGCTCACGCCATCACATGAGAATGAGACAAGCGCCATGAACGAAGCTGGAAACGACGACCAGAACAGAAACGCCGATCAGAATATTTACATCGCAGGACGTGGCCTGGCTTGCGCCCTGGGCAATACGCTGCGCGAAAGCGTCGCGCATCTCGCCACCGGCGATGTCGTATCGGTGCCGACAGATGTCGGCATGTCATCGTCATTTCCATTTTTTGCTATCGAAGACACTATTCCCGCGGACGCCATCGCCTGGACGACGCGCGCACAACGCATCGTCGTCAATGTCGTGCGCGAGGCTGGCGGCGAAGCGATCCGCCATGCACCGCTGTTCATCGCCAGTTCCTCGCTCAATATGGGCGCCATCGAACGTGGCCAGGCGCCGCTACCCGATATGCATGCCGAAGCCGAGCAGATCGCGGCATGGCTGGAGTGGCAAGGGCCGGTGCGCTGGGTTTCGACTGCATGTACGTCCTCCATCAACGCGCTTATCGCGGCTTCCCGCATGCTGCGTGCGGGGCATTGCGAAGAAGCGCTGGTGCTCGGCATCGAGCTCTTCAATCGCTACACGCTCAGCGGTTTCGCGGCCATGCAATTGCTCTCGCCAACCGCCGCCCTGCCGCTCGGTACCGCACGCGATGGCCTTGTTCTCGGCGAAGCGGTCGCTGCCCTGCGACTGAGCAAGACACCGCAACGCTGGGCCTTGCTCGGCGGCGCATGCGTCGTCGATGGCACGGACGCCACGGGCGCATCGCGTCAAGCGGTGGCCTCATGCTGGCGTGAAGCGTTGGAAGCAAGCGAGCTTCATGCCGATAGCATCGACCTGCTCAAATTGCAGGCTGCCGGCAGCCCGAGCAACGATGCCATCGAGCTTGGCGCAATCGATGAAGTGTTCGCGCACACGCCCGCCCTGACCAGTCTGAAAGCACATATCGGGCATACGCTCGGTGCATCCGGTGCAGCGGAAATCGCGCTGCTGACGGGTGGCCTCGAAGCACAGGTCTGGCCGGCCGTTCGATACGAACAGGATGTCGGTCTGCCACACCGCTTGAACGTGACGGCGCCCTCATTGGCAACGTCCTCATTGGCCACGTCCACTCACAGCACACATCTGCTTGCCAGCATCATCGGTTTCGGCGGCAGCCATGCCTGTGCCGTACTGCAGGACAAAAGCATAAATTCCGATATACCCATTCCCGCCGTCACACCTGAACCGACGCTATGGGAAGTGTGCGGACGCAGTGGCCCCGCGCTACCCAGTGACTGGCGCGAAGCCCTCGCCGCGCTGCTCGGCCAACGCCCGCGCCGCATCGGTGTATGGGCCGAAGCGGGCCTGTACGGTGCGCTGCAGTGCATGCGCGAAGTGGGCGAGGTGGCTGAGGCGAGGCTGCCCGCGGGGGCGATCCTGCGCATCAGCAGCTTGCACGGCCCCATGGCGGCGATTGCGCAAACCTTGCAGACCATCGCGCTGGACGGCATGGCCATGCCATTCGGCTTCTTGCAAAGTCAGCAGGGGCAGTTGCCTGCCATCATCGCGCAAGCGCTGCAATGGCAGGGCGATGCGCGTATCGCCAACCATCGCGACCCGCTGACGCTGCTGCGCGATGCGTGCTGCGAAGCGGGCCCGCAAGGCATGCTGATCGGCTGGCTGGAAGAGGAGCGGAACGGCGTCATGCCGACCAGCCGCTGGTTGCGGCTACGCCCGGCGAACGCACAGGCGCTGCAGCCATTCAGAGTGGCCGCCTTGGCGGATCTGCCAACTTGTCGCTACGTCAGGATGGGCAAGGGCGGCCTGGAAGTCGCCGCCGCTTGAGCAATTCGGCGTCGTGGCACGCTTGAATCGACAATCGGTGACAGCAAGTGCCGCGCCCAAACGCTTCAACGACTTGTTGTCGTGAGAATGCGATAATGCCCGGTGCAGAAGCAGCACTCGCTGCGATCTCGCTGTCCAGCCATGATGTCCGGATATGACGAATATGACATACGACTTCAGCAACAGCAGCAAACAGATTCCCAACCCGCTCAAGGTTGAGAATATTTTCTTCGGCCTGTGCAGCACCCTGTATATCGCCGCGGGACTGGCGCTGCTACTGGTCACGCGGGCGCATCTGGCGGAAGCCGGGCGCAGCGCCAAATTCTTGGCGATCATTGTGGCCCTGGCCCTGCTCGTGCTGGGCGGCGGTTATCTGGCGCGGGCACTGACGCAGTTGCGTTTCTTCTTTGGGCGCGGTCGCCCCACGAGCCTGTCCAGCGATATACCGCAAGACCAGCAAGGCACCAGCGCGGCCGCCAAACAGATCAGCGATACCCTGCTGCATCAGGCCTTGCCACTGACCGAGCCGAGCGGCCCCGTGCAAGGCCTGCTCTACACGCTCGTACCCAATCTGATCTACGCGCCGGCTACGCTGCAAAGGCTGGCCAGCGTGCAGTTCCGGAACCTGCTCAATATGAAGATCATCTTCGTCTCGATGCTGCTCGTGCTGTTGTTCGGCAGCATCGGTGGCGGCAATGCCGGGGACAAGATTGTCGGCTGGATTGGACTGGTGTATCTCATTTATGCATTGAAGATATTGCTGTGGCGCTCCAGCTCGGTGACGATTGGCGAAGGGCACGATGTGCTTTCCATCGGCAAGCTGGTGCTGCTGGCCGGCTTCTCCATCGTCGGCCCGGCGCTGCTGGCGGTGTTCGGCGATGCCCTGCCCGGTCTGGGCGGCCTGTCGCCCTTCCCGCACGTTTTCATCGTCATGATCTTCGGCATCGTGGCGTTCGGCCTGTTCTTCCTTGCGCTGATCCGTCAGGTACGCTCGGCGCCGAACACGACAGTGGCATGCGCGACGGAGACGTGGAGCATCAACTGCCATCCGTCCCAGGTGATGACGGAGTTCGACCGCGTAATGCAGCAGGCCTGGGTCGACCAGATGCCCAATCGCCGTTATATCCGCCACGAACCGGCCATCGATCTCAATGAGAAGACCGGCAGCTTCCAGGCTGACCTGCTCGAAGAGACGCAGCCCACGCCTGCCGAGCGCGATGCGCCGACGCTGGGCTCGGCACTGGCCGAACCGCGCCACGTATTCATCCTGAGCCTCGACGCGCTGGCCTTGACCGCGCACGCCATCGCCGCAGTGTGCTGGTTCATGCTCGGCTTGCGTATGCAAGATGCATTGAGCTTCGCCAACCTGCATGGCTGGCTGTTCTACGCGCTCGCCTTCTCCGCCATCGGCCACTACGCGCTCGGCGCCGCACATGCCTTGTGGAATCGTTTCGATTTCAAATCGCGCCTGTACTGGATGGAAATGCGTGGCCAGTACGTGAGCGCCAATATGAACTACGGCAACCTCCTCAACGATTCCATTCGCACCAATAGTTCGGTGGTGCAGATCGAGTCCATGACATTCAGATTATGGGTGGCGGATATCGCCAGCGTAGCATTCGGCAAGGATGCCAACCGTTCCATCGTCGGCATGCTGGCTGTGCCGCAAGCCGCCGAGCACCTGACGGCACAGTTGCGAAAATTCGCCGAGAGCCAGTCGATCATCCTCGCCCCCTCGGCAGCAGCCGACATGGAACGCCATGCCCAACTCGCCCGCCTCAATCAACCGGCCGAAAGCGCATCGGCCGCGCAGCGCATCGGCGTGGCCATGAGCGCTGCAAATGACGCTGGCCTGTGCCCGCGATGCGCGGCGCCGGTGGAGCCGAAGGATGTCTTCTGCGGCGCCTGCGGCATGCCGTTGCGGGCATGAAGCACGTGAGAAGTAGTCAATATTTTCGTTACCTAGCCGTCTACTGATGCAATGACCACATCAAGGAACCGAGCATGATTGTTTGCCCTGCCTGCAATGCAGAAAACCTGGATGGCAAGACCTTCTGCCATCAATGCGGTGGCCCGTTAAGCGCGCCGACAACCGTCGATTGCGTGGTTTGTGCCGCGCCGGTCAAAATCGGCGCGAAGTTCTGCAAGCGCTGCGGCTCGGCGCAGCCAGAGCGGCCTGCGGCGCCTACACCACCGCCTTCAGCACCGCCATCGCGGCCTGCCGATGACGACGCGGACAAGACCGTCATCCTTACGCCGCAGGCGCGTGATGCCATGATGGCGCGTGCCCAGGAATCGGCACAGCGCCCACACTCGCCACCTGCGTCAGCACCTGCACCAGCGGCGCCCGTCGCGCCGCGCCGCCGCACACGGCAAGAGAGCCGTCGCGCCGCCGCGGAAGAAACCATCCTCGTCCTCGATGATGCTGTCATGCCGCCAGCGGTGAGACCGCGACGCAATTACCTTGCGATCGGCCTGGGTATCGGCGCTTTCCTCGTTGCCGGTCTGGTCAGCGCGCTGCTGCTGATGAGCGGACGTGCACCCGAGCCGCCTGTCGAAGTGCCGCTCGATGTCGTCGCCTCTGCGCCGCAAGCAGAAGTGTCGGCGCCCGTTGACGCATCCGCGCCTGCGTCATCGCCGTTGGCCGAACTGCAATCGGCGCCGCTGGTCCAGTCCGAGGCGTCTGTCCCCAAGGAACAATCGCCGGTCGCCGTAATCGAATCGACGCCTGTCGCGACACCGCAGCCCCCAGTACCCGTGGCTAGCGAAACGGTGAAAACGCAGCCCGACGAAGTGCCTGCGACAAAGAAGCCCAAGAGCAAACCGAAGGAGTCGGCCAAACGCAAACAGGCCGAGGAAGCGCTGCAGCGCTTGTTGAACCCATAAATAATCCGATTGGAAAAATCAGGAGCTTATGAAATGAAAATAAAAGCGACCCGTTGTTTCTGTGCCTTGACGATTGCCCTGCTGGCGGGTTGCGCCACGCAAGGCGGCGACAACGCCAAACAGGAGGCGCCCGCGGCCCGTGTCGAACCTTCCCGCGCAACGGCGCCGTGCGCGGATTGTGGCAAAGCTTCAGCCAGCAAGGCTGCCGTCGATGGCAATCTAGCCTGGCGTCAAGGCAAGGCGCAGGATTTGACCGACGCAAGAAACTTGGCCAGCTGGGCTCAGGCACTGAAACTGCCGCTCACCATCCTGGTGGCACGCGCGCAGAAACGCGATGAGGCCACCGGCAAGACGGAACAGGTCGATGCCCTCAAGCATGTCGTGTTACGCCCGCTGTCTGTGGACAAGATCGCGCATAGCGACAAGACTTGGGCGGAGGTCATTCGCGAGCTGGGCAAACATGCCGCGCAAGCCAATGCGCACGAAGCGCAACAAATCGTCGTCAGCATCACGACGCGCGCCAAGCCACGTGTCGTGCAATGGCTGAACGAAGGCATTGCATCGGCAAGCAATAACCAGAAACCGGACATCCAGATTTTCGAAGCAAAGCAGGAAAAAGACACTGCGCTCTTCTATCAACCGCTGGATCAGAAACAGTTCAACTAAATGTCATAACAGGGAGAATGCCATGAGCGAGAATATCGGGAGCGGCACAACGGGCCTGCCGGGTGCGGACATGATGGACGCATTCGGCGCGGTGAAAAACTGGCGGGCATTGACGCTGACCCTGATCACACTCCTGGCGCTCGCGGCTTGCGGCGGGCTGTCCGGCTATCTGGCTTTTTCGCATGGCTTCCTCAGCCTGCTGTTTTTTCTGCTGACCGTTGGCGTCGCAATGGCGGGTTACTCGGCCGTCGGCTCGCAGTTGCTGGCCGAAGCCAAGGGCGATGAGACCCCGGGCTTGCTCGACTCCCTCGTGCTTGGCGCGATGTGTGTGCCACGCTTGATCGGCGCTGGCCTGTGCATGCTTGCCATCATCATCGTCATGCTGCTGGCATTGGCCATCATCCTCTTCGTGTGCAAGATTCCCGGTATCGGCAATGCACTCTACGGCATCGTACTGCCCGTGGCTTCCATCATCATGGGCATCACTTTCTACGCGGCATTCAATGTCAGCACGGCAATACTGGCACCGGCAATATGGGATGGACATGGCGTGTTCGCCTCGCTGGCGCGCCTGCTCGCCGTGCTGCGGCAGCGCCCGCTCGACGTGCTGGTGCGCCTGATCCTGCTCGGCTTTCTCGTTGCCTTCACGGCCATGATCATCGGCGGCATCCTCCTGTCAGGCTATTTGGTCGTGCAGGGCATGGCGGCAGGCATGCATGTCGGCATGAGCACACCCGAAAGTCTCAGCGATGCGGGCATCAATCCATTCATGCATTCCGCATACAACAGCGAGCGGGCATACAACCCTTACGGTGGTGCGGGTGGATTGTCGGCGCTGGGCGGCTTCATGCCTGGCGGTGGCGGCAGCGCGTTCGGCACCGGCGTGCTGTTCGCCATCGGCGCGACGCTACCTGCGTTGATTTTCATCAAGGGACTGTGTCTGATCTACCTGCGCAGCATGGCAGGCCTGGATGTCAGCAGCTCCGAGGCGATGCTGCAGGAGTCGCTCGACAAGGCGCGCGAAAAAGCCAAGCAGGCCAGCGCACGTGCGACGGCCACCAAGCCCACGCCCGAAGTTCCAACGCCTGTTGAAGCGCCGCCCGCGGCCGATCCTGATCAAACCATCCTGCGACCAAGCCCGCAAACACAGCGCTATTGCATCCATTGCAAGGCGCCGTTGGGGCCCACAGATGTCTTCTGCGGGGAATGCGGCACGCGCAACGCTTGAAGCAGATGCCGTTGGCATTCACAAGACAGCCGGGATATTTCGCGTAAGTCTCGGTCAGCTCACCGACAAGGCCGGAATCTGCAAATCGCCAATGCGCACGCCCGTGCCCTGTTGCAACACGCGCGCAAAAACGTCGTGCGTGACAGGCGGGCAGAAGAAGTAACCCTGCGCTGTGCGACAGCCTTCGCGAATCAGGAAGTCCACCTGCGCGCGCGACTCGGCACCTTCGGCAACTACATCGAGCTTGAGGCTCTTGCCCATCTGAATGATGGCGCGCACGATGGCGGCGTCGTCCGGGTCCTCGACAATGTCGCGCACGAAACTCTGGTCGATCTTCAAACGATCGACCGCGAAGCGCTTGAGATATGACAAAGAGGAATAGCCTGTACCGAAATCATCGATGGACAGGCGCACGCCGAGGGCCTTGAGGCGCTGCATGGTGTCGAGCACGTCTTCGGCATGCTGCATGATCAGCGACTCGGTGATCTCCAGTTCGAGATGCTCGGCAGCCAGTCCGGTTTCGTTGAGAATTTCGCGCACGGTCTCGACGATGTCATCGCGGCGGAATTGCAGCGCCGAGATATTGACGGCCACGGCCACGTTGGGAAAACCGGCGACCTGCCAGGCCTTGGCATGCATGCATGCTTGTCGCATAACCCAACGACCGATGGGCAGGATCAGGCCGGACTCTTCCGCAATCGGGATGAAGCGTCCCGGCGGCACGAAACCCAGCGCTTCGGACTGCCAGCGAATCAGCGCCTCGGCGCCGACGATGGCGCCGGTGACAAGATCAATTTGCGGTTGGAAATTGAGCAGTAGTTCGCCACGGTCGAGTGCCTGGCGCAAGTGGTTTTCGAGTTGCAGGCGCTCCAGCGCATTGGCATTCATCTGCTCGGTGAAGAAGCGGTAGGTGTTTCGCCCGCTCTCCTTGGCGTGATACATCGCCGTATCAGCGTTCTTCATCAACGCATCGGCGTTGCGCCCATCGCTCGGATACACCGCTATGCCAATTGAGAATGAAGTGCCCAGCGTATGACCGTCCACGTCGAAGGGTTCGGAGAGGCGGCGCAAGATCTTTTCCGCGATGCGCGCGGGTACGTCTTCGTCCGAGAGATCGGCAAGCACGATGAGGAACTCATCCCCCCCCTGGCGGCAGATCGTGTCGGTGTCACGCACGCAATGGCCGAGCCGTTCGGCGACGGATTGCAGCAAACGGTCGCCAGCGAGGTGGCCGAGCGAGTCGTTGATGGTCTTGAAGCGATCCAGATCGAGGAACAGCAAAGCCACCATCAACTCGCCGCGTTCCGCACGTGCAAGTGCCTGTTCGATGCGATCCTGGAACAGCGTGCGATTGGGCAGCGTAGTGAGCGGATCGTGATGCGCGAGGAACGCGATGCGCGCTTCGCTGGCCTTGCGCTCAGTGATGTCGGAGAACACCGCAACGAAATTGGTCAGGGTGCCGCTGCGGTCACGTACGGCGCTGATCGACAGCCAGCCCGGAAACTCCGTGCCATTGCTGCGGCACTGCCACGCCTCGCCCTGCCATGAACCCTGCTCTTCCGTCATATTCCACATGGCGGCTATCTGCGTGTCATTGCCGCGGCCCGACGACAGTAACGCGGGTGTCTGACCGATGGCCTCGCCGGCGTCATAACCGGTGAGATCGGAGAAAGCACGATTGACCGAAAGAATGTGTCGCTGCGCGTCGGTGATCATGATCGCCTCGACGCTGTTGTCGAACACCGTGACGGCCAGACGCAACTCTTCTTCGGCGCGTCGCTGCGCCGAGATATCCGACATGGTGAACACCACCGGATGCAGGCCGGTGCGTTCGTCACGCGGCAGTGGTTCAGCGCGCGCCACAAACCAGATGCGGGAACTGTCTCGACGCTCGACACCGACGACGGCCGAAGTCGAACGACCGGAACGCATCGCACGCGCACCCGGCAATTCGTCGATCGGACAGGGGGAGCCATCCTCATAGAAATAACGCAGGCCCATCGGATCGTAAAGCGGCGGAAACGCCTCGCCGGGCGCCAAGCCATACGTGCGCCGCGCGGCGGCATTGGCGATGATTACCTGGCCGGAAGCGTCGCGCATCACCACGCCTTCGCGCATGGCGGCGAGGATCAGGCGCATGCGCCCTTCGCTTTCGCGCAAGTCCGCTTCGGCATGCTTGCGCGCAGTGATATCCTCGATGACTTCCATGAACTGACTCGAACCGAGGCGGCGCGTCTTGACGATGGAAAGCGTCAGGTTGACCCAGACGATTTCGCCGGTGGCGCGCCGCAGACGCTTCTCCATGGAAAACTTCTTGTCGCTGCCGATCACCAACTGATCGAGCAAGCGCTCGTTGGATTCGACATCGTCCGGATGCGTCAGCTCGCGAAAATCCTTGCGCAGCAATTCCGCTTCGGTATAACCGGCGATTTCGCAGTAACGCAGATTCACACGCAAATACTGGCCGACAATCGAGCACAGTCCCATGCCCACTGCGGCCTGTTCGAAAGCGCTGCGCAGCCGCGCCTCGCTATCTTCGAGCGCAGCCTCGGACGCACGATGCGCCGTGATGTCGACGAAAATCCCTCGCATGCCAACGACATGTCCGCGCGCGCCGGTAACAAGTGTGCGTAGATCGCGGACAAATACCTCCGAGCCATCGGCATGCAGCATGCGGTATTCGCATTCATGCGAAGGCGCTGCGTGAAACTGGGCGCGCAGGAAAGCCATGGCTACGTCGGCGTCTTCCGGATGCAGGCGTGAGCGCCAGAAGCCCGAACGCTTCCAGCTTTCGATGTCGAAGCCAAGGAGACGCGCGCCGGGCGCCGAGACGTAAGTAAAGCAGTCCGAGCCAACGTCATACTCCCACGCCACCACATTGGTGCCTTCAACGATCAGGCGATAGCGATGCTCGGAAATTTCCAGTGCGCGGCTGCGCTGACCCAGCTGCTTGATCTGCCGACGATACATCAGGGCAGCGACCAGCAAGAGCGCGAAGGCCATCAGCACGACGAGGCCTACCAGGCTGGTGGTCATAATGTCGGAGAGTTTGTCGGAGAAGCCCTGCGCGGCACAGTCGAACGCCGACAGCCCGCACGATGCCATCGCCATAAGACGAACACCGTAGGGACGCACAGACGCTATGCTCTTTGGCAGAAACATCATGGGCCGAGGCTTACCTCCGTTCACAGCTTGCCCGATCAGAACGGGGCGAAAAACAAATACGCACGTCTTGTTTTGATGTACATGCCGCAATTGACATTTTTTTGCAAAGCAAAACAGGTCCGACATTGGCGGCTCAGACTCTGCTGCAGGCAGCAACGCCGAGCATACATCATCCCGAAAGCATAGATAGAACGCTGCAATGCAGCATTGCAATAGAACGCACACTTACTGGCAGCATTGGTGATCAACGGCTTACCAGCGGGAAATTGAAGCGAGCAGTGCGGCCACGACACAAAAAATTAAGCGCCCGCACAAATTCCATCACGGAATTTGCACGGGCGCGCGGTGAGCCTACGCTTTCGTCAACTCACTCGAAGAGCGAGCAACGAAACGCTTCGATTACAACTGACCAGCGTTCTCGGCGAGATAGGCAGCGACGCCTTCGGTTGAGGCAGTCATGCCCTTCTTGCCCTTCTTCCAGCCAGCCGGACAGACCTCGCCGTTCTCTTCGGTGAATTGCAGCGCGTCGACCATGCGCAGCATCTCGTCGATGTCGCGGCCCAGCGGCAGGTTGTTGACGACCTGGTGCTGCACGACGCCGCTCTTGTCGATCAGGAATGAGCCCCGGAAAGCAACGCCGCCTTCGGCTTCAACGTCGTAGGCCTTGGCGATTTCGTGCTTGATATCGGCAACCAATGCGTAGCCGACCTGGCCGATGCCGCCGTTTTCGACTGGCGTGTTCTTCCAGGCCAGATGGGTAAACTGCGAGTCGATCGACACGCCCACGACTTCCACGTTGCGGCTCTTGAAGTCGGCAAGGCGGTGATCGAAGGCGATCAGTTCGGAGGGGCACACGAAAGTGAAATCGAGTGGATAAAAGAAGAGCACGGTGTACTTGCCCTTCGTGAATTCGGACAGGGTGATGTCCTTGATCTCATTGTTGCCAAGTACGGTGGTAGCAGTGAAATCGGGGGCTTTTTTTCCAACCAGGACGGCCATGATGAATCCTCTCTGTCAGATATGGTTCGGGGAAAATCGATTCGCCGGAAAGACGAGTCGTGCTGTGCTTGACGTATGTTTAACCGCTGTCAACAGGTTTGCAATTATCGTCGCTGCGAAGGCGGCATCAAACAGGTTTGCGATTGTAATTAACTATGCTTCAAATAGTCGGTTCTTGTCTGAACTCTTCGAACGATACCGGCCAGTCTTCGATCTCGACATCCTCGACACGCGCACCGGCCGGTCCGAGACCCGCCCAGTGGAGCATCGCCGCCACTGCCGGGTTCGTTCCGCAAACCACCGCCTCGACACAGCCATCGCGACGATTGCGCACCCAGCCGCGTACGCCCAACTTTCGCGCCTGCTGCGTCATGCTCCAGCGAAAACCAACGCCTTGCACCTGACCACGGATCAGCAAACGGCGGCCCACCCAGTCATCGGTCTTTACCTTGTCTGCACTCACTCAGGTCGATTCCGGCAATGCATCAATGATGGCCTCAGCGCGCAACACGGCCCTGTCGCGATTCGGCAGGATATTGGCTTCGCCAACCCTCGACACAAATCCCGAGCGCCGCAGCAGCGAGTCCGGCTGCTTGCCCAGTCCGCACAGCACGAGCGTCGCGCCTTGACGTGCCAGGGCGCGCCACAAGCCGGATAACCAGTCCACGCCGGAAGTATCCGCATTGAGCACGCCACGCATATCCAGCACCAACACGCGTGTGTTCGCGGGCCGCTCTTCGATCTGCCCATCGAGCTTGGCGACGGCGCCAAAGAATAGCGAACCCTGCAAGGCGAATACAACGATCCCCGCCACTGTTTCAGCTTCTCTTTCGCGCTCGACGACGGTCAGATCCTGCATGCGGTAGATGAAGAACAGGCTCGCCAGGACCATGCCGATTTCCACCGCGACCGTCAGATCGAACAATACGGTCAATGCAAAGGTTGTCAGCAGAATGATGCGATAGTTCCACGAGAAATGTTTCAGGCGCCCGAACTCGTGCCAGTCGCCCATGCGCCACGCCGTGATCAGCACGACGGCCGCCAGCACAGTAATGGGCACGTAGGCCGCCAGTGGTGCGGCCAGCAATACCACGACGAGCAAGGTTGCCGAATGGATCAGTCCGGCCACCGGCGTGCGGCCGCCGGCGCGCACGTTCGTCGCCGTGCGCGCAATGGCGCCGGTAGCTGGAATGCCGCCAAAAAAAGGCGAGGCGATATTGGCAATGCCCTGTGCCAGCAATTCCTGGTTGGGATCGTGTTGGTCATCGATCTGCGCATCGGCCACGCGCGCCGAAAGCAAGGATTCGATGGCACCCAGCAGGGCAATTGTGATGGCAGGCGTGAGCAGATGGCCAAGGCTTTCCAGTGCGGGTAACGGAAAGCTGATGTCGGGCAACTGCTGCGGGATTCCGTTGAAGCGGCTGCCCAGCGTCTCAACCGGCAGCTTGAATACGACGCTGCACAATGTGCCGAGTATCAAAGCGGCCATCTGTGCCGGAATGATGGTCGAGCGTGGCCAGCGCTCGACAAGCTTGCTCCACACCACCACCAGTGCCACGCAGCCGGCTCCCAGAAGCGTGGTCGCCACATTGAAAGTGTGGGCGTTTGTCGTGAGCACGCGCAGGCGCGCAAAGAATTCAGCAGGCAGACTCGCAATATTCAAACCAAAAAAATCACGCAGCTGCGAGAACGCTATGACAACGGCAATACCGTTGGTGAAACCGATGACAACTGAAATCGGGATGAAGCGAATCAGGCTGCCCATACCGGTCAAACCCATCACGAGCAACAAGATGCCCGCCATGAAAGTTGCCGCCAGCATATTGTGAAAACCATAGACGGCGACGATGCTGTACAGGATGGGAATGAAGGCGCCGGTCGGGCCACCGATCTGCACGCGCGAACCGCCGAAAGCGGAGATGCAGAAGCCAGCGATGATCGCCGTCCACAATCCAGATGAGGGACTGGCGCCGCTGGCGATGGCAAAGGCCATTGCCAGCGGTATGGCCAGCACACCAACAGTGATGCCGGCGGAAGCGTCCGCGAAAAACTGCGGGCGACTATAGCCCTGCAGGGTCTCCAGCAATTTGGGATGAAACGACTTCAATCTGAATCTTATGGCCACATGAACCTCCGACAACGCACAGGCAAGACAACACAACAGTCTCGTCCCGCGTGTCGGGAGCGTGTTGATGCAGAACAATCCAGCGGCGTCGTGCAGTCAGTGGCATAGGTTTGGAACTACTTTACGCGCATCCCCGGCTGGGCGCCGCTGTCCGGCGAAAGAATGAACAAGCCGGGTACTTCGCCCGACTCGTCCGACGCGGCAAGCACCATGCCCTCGCTCATGCCGAACTTCATCTTGCGCGGCGCCAGATTGGCCACCATCACTGTCAGACGCCCGACCAGTAGTGCCGGATCGTAGGCACTCTTGATGCCGGCGAACACCTGGCGCGGCCGCTCCTCGCCGATGTCGAGCTGCAACTTGAGCAACTTGGCTGCGCCTTCGACATGCTCGGCCGCAACGATCTTTGCAATGCGAAGATCGACCTTGCCGAACTCGTCGATATTTATGATATTCGCATCTGCGGACAACTCCCCTCGCCCGCTTGCGGGAGAGGGGCTGGGGGAGAGGGCTGCCACACTTACCACCGGCTCTGCAGGAACACTTTCCGGCGCATCGAAAAGACCATCCATGATTTTCGGGTCAACCCGCGCCATGAGATGCTCATAGGTATTGATCGCCACCAGCGGCGTTTCATCATCCCAACGCTCGAAGCTGCAATTGAGAAACTTGCCAACCTTCGCCGCTGTGGCAGGCATGATTGGCGCAAGCATTGTCGTCAATATGCGGAATGCATTCAGCGCAACACTGCATACCTGATGCAGTTCGCTTTCCTTGCCCGCTTGCTTGGCCAGTTCCCAGGGCGCATGCGCATTGACGTACTCGTTGGTGCGGTCGGCCAGCGCCATGATTTCGCGAATGGCCTTGGAGAACTCGCGCTCATCGAGATACGCAAGCACTCCGGTCTTCGCTTCGCGCAAGACAGCAAGCAAGGCTTCGCCTTCTTCGGGCAAAGCCTGCGCCAGTTTGCCTTCGAAACGCTTGGTGATAAATCCCGCGCAACGACTGGCGATATTCACGTACTTGCCGATCAGGTCAGCGTTGATGCGCGCGACGAAATCCTCGGGATTGAAGTCGACGTCCTCGACGTTGGCATTGAGCTTGGCGGCAATGTAATAGCGCAGCCATTCCGGGTTCATGCCAATGTCAAGATAGCGCAGCGGACTGATGCCGGTGCCGCGCGACTTGCTCATCTTCTCGCCTAACACGGTGATGAAACCGTGCACGAAGACGTTGTCCGGCACCTTGTAGGGCTTGCCGGCGAAATGCATCATCGCCGGCCAGAACAGGCAGTGGAAATTGACGATGTCCTTGCCTATGAAGTGCACCTGGCGCGTCGCCGGATCGGCCAGGAAGGCTTCGAAGTCGCCGCCGTTTTTATTGAAGTAGTTGGCGAGGCTGGCGAGATAGCCGACCGGCGCATCGAGCCAGACATAAAAGTACTTGCCCGGTGCATCGGGAATCGGAATGCCGAAATACGGCTCGTCGCGCGAAATATCCCAATCGGATAATCCGCTCTCGCTCGCCAACCACTCGTTGGCCTTGTTAGCGATCTGCGCTTGCAAGCGCCCCCCCTGCGTCCAGCCCTTGAGGAACTCCACGCAACGCGCGTCCGAGAGCTTGAAGAAGAAGTGCTCCGAATCGCGCAATATGGGCGTCGCACCGGTCAGCACGGACACTGGATTCTTCAGGTCGGTCGGCGAATAAACCGCACCGCACACTTCACAGTTGTCGCCGTTCTGATCTTGCGCGCCGCAATTCGGACACTCGCCCTTGATGTAGCGATCCGGTAAAAACATGTTCTTGACCGGATCGAAGAACTGCGCAATCACGCGACGATCGATGAATCCGGCATCGCGCAGCTTGCGATAGATGTCCTGCGACAGGCGCGTGTTCTCTTCCGAATCGGTCGAGTGCCAGTTGTCGAAGCTGATGTGAAAACCATTCAGATATTGCGGACGCTCGGCCGCGATGCGCGCCACCAGTTGTTGTGGCGTGATGCCTTCGCTCTCGGCCTTGAGCATGATGGGCGTGCCGTGCGCGTCGTCGGCACAGACGAAATGCACTTCGTGGCCCAGCATCCGCTGCAACCGCACCCAGATATCGGCCTGGATGTACTCCATGATGTGGCCGATGTGGAAAGAGCCGTTGGCATACGGCAAAGCAGTGGTGACGAAAAGCTTTTGAAGCGGCTTTTGAAGCGGCATGGTGAATCCGGATGCACTGGTTAGCCCGTGATTCTATCAAACCCCGCTCCAAAACCCGTGTTCTGCCTGCGTTTCGATAGCGAGCCAGCACGTAGCGGGATCAAAAACTGCCCGAATATCCATCTGGTGCCAACCCGAAGATCGGGGGAAGATCACGATGCGAAATTGCCCACCAACCCGTACACCTCGATCGTGCGAACCGCCAACCCTCCTGCCGCGACCAGTCTGCCGGACAAGCGCCTGCGTGCCGAGCAGATCGAGCTGCTGTTTACGCACGGCCCCTCGCTGATATTCGGCAATACGCTGGGAGTACTGAGCGCATCGCTGCTGCTATGGCGCTCGATGAGTCTGCGCAACCTCTTGCTGTGGCTGCTTGCCATCGTGCTTTTGACAGCGCTGCGCATCGGCATGATCGCCGCCCACAACGGTCGTTTTCGCCATCGTCTGAGGGTCGACGCCTGGGGGCGTTTCTTCATCGTCACCACAGCCGCTTCCGGCATCGGCTGGGGATCGCTGGCTTATCTCACGGGCAATTCCGATCCGCTGACCCTGGCAGCGGTTGGCGTCGTGCTGGCCGCGCTGACCGGCGCTGCGGCGCCCGCCATGGGCACGCTCTACATCGCTTATGCCTTGTATGCGACGGCGGCACTGCTACCGTTTGCCGCACTGTGCTTCATGCAGCGGGACCCCCTTGCATTCGGCATGGGTATCATCGCGCTGTGTTATTACGCTTGCATGCTGCTCTTCGGCGGGGTGAACAACCGCTTCACCAAGAACAGCATCCGCCTGCGCTTCGAGAACATGGCCTTGCTGCGCGAGTTGCAGGTGCAGACCCAGGCGGCGGAAACGGCACGCATCAGTGCTGAGACCGCCAACACGGGCAAGACGCGCTTTCTTGCCGCCGCCAGCCACGATCTGCGTCAGCCCCTGCAATCCCTGACCCTGCTTGCCGACACGCTGCAGACCGAGGTGCTCTCGCCCGATGCCCAACGGCTGGTTGCAAGTATGCAGGAAGCATGCTCCAGCATGGGCGAGCTGATGGACGAGCTGATGGATTATTCGCGTATCGATTCGGGCGCGCTGCGGGCAGAATTCCGCTCCTTCGACCTGTCACCGCTGCTGGTACGCATCGAGGCCGAATTTGCGCCACTGGCGCGTCAACGCGGCTTGCGGCTCAAGATTCGTAGTCGCCCGCTACGCGTACTCAGCGATCCGCGCATGGTCGAACGCATTTTGCGCAATCTCGTCTCCAACGCGATCAAATACACCAACTACGGTGGCGTACTGGTCGGCTGCCGAACACGTGGCAAACAGATCCAGGTCGAAATCTGGGATTCCGGCATCGGCATTCCTGGCGATCAGCAGGGCAATGTTTTTCGCGAGTTCTACCAGCTCGACAACCCCGAGCGCGATCGGCGCAAAGGCCTGGGGCTCGGCCTTGCAATCGTCGACGGCCTGGTCAAGCTGCTCGGTCAGCGTCTGCTGCTACGCTCCGTGCGGGGTAAGGGCTCCCTGTTCGCATTCCTTCTGCCGCTGGATACGACGAATGCGTCTGCCGACGAAACGCAGCGCATGAGCATGCCGGTGCTGCCACAAAACATCAGCCGCGTGCCGGTAATCGACAATGAACCCATCATTCAGCAAGCCATGTCGGCGCTCCTGGCCGCATGGGGTTGCAAAGCCGTGGCGGCCGCATCGCTGGAAGATGCACTGGCGCTGCTCGACGCACCGCCCGACGCTATCCTTGCCGACTACCGTCTGCTCGAAGGGCATACCGGCATCGAGGCCATCGAGGGCGTGAGGAAGCATTTCAATCTGCAGATTCCCGCTGCCGTCATCACCGGCGACACGGACCCGCACCGCCTCGCCGAAGCCCGCGCCAGCGGCTTCCCGCTCTTGCAAAAGCCCACGCCCAGCGGGCATCTGCGCGAAGTACTGTCGCATCTCCTGCAGGCCGCGCCAACGCGGGTCTGAGCTAGCGCAATCTACGTCTGCCACGCATGCGGACGAGCATGGCGAGCGTGCTAAGCTTGAGCGAATCAATCAACTATTGTGGCGCGAAGAATCATGCCTTTATCGGATCAGCAGCTCCTTGCCCTTGTCGGCGAATTGACGGACCCCAACACCGGCAAACCCTTCGCCGAAGCACGCGCGATTCGCAACGCATGTGTTGGCGATGGCGTGGCGGACATCAGCATCGAGCTCGGTTACCCGGCGCGCAGTCAGCATGCGCCAATCGCCGCGCGGATCGAGGCCTTCGCTCTGATGCAGGAAGGTATCCGCTCAGCCAAGGTGAATGTCACCTCCAAGGTCGTCGCGCACGCGGTGCAGGGCAATGTCAAACTGCTGCCCGGCGTGAAGAACATCATTGCCGTGGCCTCGGGCAAGGGCGGCGTCGGCAAGAGCACCACGGCCGTCAACCTTGCCTTGGCACTGGCACAGGAAGGCGCGCGCGTCGGCCTGCTCGATGCCGATATCTATGGACCGAGCCAACCGCAGATGCTGGGGCTGGCGGGTCAGCAACCAGAATCCGAAGACGGCAAGACGATGAAGCCGCTCAATGCCCATGGCATACAAGCCAACTCCATCGGTTTTCTCATCGACCCGGAACAACCCATGGTATGGCGTGGCCCCATGGCTACACAGGCGCTACGTCAGTTGCTCACCGAAACACGTTGGGATGACCTCGATTACCTCGTCATCGACATGCCGCCGGGCACCGGCGATATTCAATTGACATTGGCGCAGACGGTACCCGTGACCGGCGCGGTCATCGTCACCACGCCGCAAGACATTGCCCTGCTCGACGCACGCAAGGGCCTCAAGATGTTCGACAAGGTTGGCATTCCGATTCTCGGCATCGTCGAAAACATGAGCATCCACATCTGCTCGAATTGCGGTCACGCCGAGCATATCTTCGGCACCGGCGGCGGCGAAAAGATGTGCGCCGATTACGACGTGCCCTTCCTCGGCAGCCTGCCGCTCGACATCCATATTCGCGAACAAGCCGACTCGGGCGCGCCCACCGTCGTGTCGGCGCCGGATAGTGCCGTGGCCGACGCTTATCGCGGCATTGCGCGTAAAGTGGCGATTGCCATTGCCGAGAAACAGCGCGACTTGCGCCACAAGTTTCCAACCATCGTCGTGCAGAATACGTAAACTCGTACTTAAACCCGCGCTTGACGCTGCCGCAACGCGGCTCGTCACAAACCGGTAAAATCCGCGTTTTGAAATTCCACGCAGCGAGAGGCTACGAAATAACGTGAGCATTAAATCGGACAAATGGATCCGCCGCATGGCGGAGCAGCACGGCATGATCGAGCCTTTCGAGCCCACACTCATCCGTGAGTCGAACGGCCAGAAGATCGTGTCATATGGCGCTTCGAGCTACGGCTACGACATTCGCTGCGCGCGCGAATTCAAGATCTTCACCAACATCAACTCGACCATCGTCGACCCCAAGAACTTCGATGTGAATTCCTTCGTCACCATCGAAGCGGATGCCTGCATCATCCCGCCGAACTCCTTCGCGTTGGCGCGCACGGTCGAATATTTCCGCATTCCGCGCAGCGTGCTGACCATCTGCTTGGGCAAGAGCACTTATGCGCGCTGCGGCATCATCGTCAACGTCACGCCCTTCGAGCCCGAGTGGGAAGGCTTTGTCACGCTGGAGTTTTCCAATACCACGCCACTGCCCGCCAAGATCTATGCGGGTGAAGGTTGCGCGCAGGTGTTGTTCTTCGAGTCCGACGAGGTCTGCGAAACTTCGTACAAAGATCGTGGCGGCAAGTATCAAGGCCAGGTCGGCGTGACCTTGCCGAAGATCTGAACGCGATCAGAGATGCGGCGTAAACAGTCAGGCGTCGCTACTTTTCCCGAAACATCCGGGCGTTAAACTACGCCCCACTCTTCACTCTCACTCCTCACCGGACGGAGTTCCCATGCGCTTTCATTTCCCCATCATCATCATCGACGAAGACTTCCGCTCCGAGAATGCCAGCGGCTTTGGTATCCGCGCGCTGGTGAAAGCCATCGAAGGTGAAAGCATGGAAGTGCTGGGCGTCACCAGCTACGGCGATTTGACCTCCTTCGCGCAGCAGCAGAGCCGCGGTTCGGCCTTCATCCTGTCGGTCGACGACGAGGAGTTGACCTCCGACGAAGCCGAGGAAACCATTGCCGAGTTACGCGCCTTCGTGCAGGAAATCCGTTTGCGTAACGCCGAGATTCCGATCTTCCTGTACGGCGAGACGCGCACCTCGCGTCACATTCCCAACGACGTGCTGCGCGAGCTGCATGGCTTCATTCACATGTTCGAGGACACGCCGGAATTCATCGCGCGCTACGTCGTGCGCGAAGCCAAGGCCTATCTCGACTCGCTCGCGCCGCCCTTCTTTCGCGCGCTGGTGCATTACGCATCAGACGGCTCCTACTCCTGGCACTGCCCCGGTCATTCCGGCGGTGTAGCTTTCCTGAAGAGCCCGGTCGGCCATATGTTCCACCAGTTCTTCGGCGAGAACATGTTGCGTGCCGATGTGTGCAATGCCGTCGAAGAACTCGGTCAGTTGCTCGATCATACTGGCCCGATTGCAGCGTCTGAACGAAATGCCGCTCGCATATGCCATTCGGATCACCTGTTCTTCGTCACCAACGGCACTTCGACTTCCAACAAGATCGTATGGAACTCGACGGTGGCACCGGGCGACGTGGTCGTGGTGGACCGTAACTGCCACAAGTCGATCCTGCATTCCATCATCATGACCGGCGCCATACCGGTTTTCCTGATGCCGACGCGCAACCACTACGGCATCATCGGGCCGATCCCGAAGAGCGAGTTTGCCTGGGAAAACATCCAGAAGAAGATAGACCGCAACCCTTTCGCCACCGACAAAACCGCCCAGCCGCGCGTACTCACCATCACACAGAGCACCTATGACGGCGTGCTATACAACGTCGAGGAAATCAAGGAAGAGCTCGACGGCAAGATCGACACGCTGCACTTCGACGAAGCCTGGTTGCCGCACGCGGCATTCCACGATTTTTACGGCGACTACCACGCCATCGGCAAGGACCGCGCGCGTTGCAAGGAGTCGATGGTGTTCTCCACGCAATCGACCCACAAGCTGCTTGCCGGCCTGTCGCAGGCTTCGCAGATTCTCGTGCAGAACTCCGAAGCACGCGAACTCGATATGCATACGTTCAACGAGGCGTATCTGATGCACACCTCGACTTCGCCGCAGTACGCCATCATCGCCTCGTGCGACGTGGCCGCCGCGATGATGGAAGAACCGGGCGGCACGGCGCTGGTGGAAGAGTCGATCCAGGAAGCGATGGAATTCCGCCGCGCCATGCGTAAAGTGGACGAGGAATGGGGCGCGGACTGGTGGTTCAAGGTATGGGGCCCGGAATACCTTGCCGAAGACGGCATGGGCGAGCGCGAAGACTGGATGCTCAAGGCCAACGAGCGCTGGCATGGCTTCGGCAACCTCGCTGAAGGCTTCAATATGCTCGACCCGATCAAGGCGACCATCATCACGCCGGGGCTGGATGTCGATGGCGATTTTTCCGACGTCGGCATCCCTGCCGGCGTGCTGACGCGCTACCTCGCCGAGCACGGCATCATCGTGGAAAAGACCGGGCTGTATTCGTTCTTCATCATGTTCACCATCGGCATCACCAAGGGCCGCTGGAACACGCTGGTGACCGAGTTGCAACAGTTCAAGGACGATTACGACCGCAATCAGCCGCTATGGCGCGTCATGCCGGAATTCGTCGCCAAGCATTCGGCATACGAGCGTGTCGGCCTGCGCGACCTGTGTCATCAGATTCACGACGTCTATAAGGCGCACGACGTGGCGCGACTGACGACCGATATGTATCTTTCTGAAATGGAACCTGCCATGCGCCCGACCGACGCCTGGTCGATGATGGCGCACCGCAAGATCGAGCGCGTGGCAATCGATGACCTGGAAGGCCGCATCACCGCCATGCTGCTCACACCTTACCCACCTGGCATACCGCTATTGATCCCCGGCGAGCGCTTTAACAAGACCATCGTCGACTATCTGAAATTCGCACGCTCCTTCAACGAACTCTTCCCCGGCTTCGAGACCGACGTTCACGGTCTGGTCAAGGAGAAGGGCAACGGCGGGGTGCGCTACTGCGTGGATTGCGTGGAGTTGCCGAAGCCGTAATCAGTCCGTCGAAGCGCCCGACGTCGCCTGGAACGCCGCCACGCCCGCATAGATCTCCTGCTTGGCCGCTTCCGGGCCGGCCCAGCCGAGCAGCTTGACCCACTTGCCCTTTTCCAGATCCTTGTAGTGCTGGAAGAAGTGTTCGATCTGCTTGATCAGGAGCGGCGACAGGTCGGTATAGGATTGCACGCTCTCGTATAGCGGCGAAACCTTCGATACGGGCACGGCGAGTACCTTGGCGTCCTCGCCGGACTCATCCTCCATATGCAAAACGCCTACCGGGCGGCAGCGGATCACCACGCCCGGAATCAAGGCAAATGGCGCTTCGACGAGTACGTCGACGGGATCGCCATCGCCCGCTACCGTGCCGGGAATATAGCCATAGTTGCACGGGTAGTACATGGTGGTGCCCATGAAACGGTCCACGAAGACGGCGCCGCTGTCCTTGTCGACTTCGTACTTGATCGGGTCTGCGCGCAGCGGGATCTCGACGATGACATGCACATCGTTGGGCACGTCGATGCCGGGTGAAACGCGATTGAAGCCCATGGACTGCTTTCCTTGTTGATGATCGATGCCGGATTATAGCGAGCGATGCCCTACGCCATGCTTGCGATACGCTTTCGCGAACTGCGCAGAGCAATCCACGCCGTGTCTCCTAGAATGGAATCAGTAGCAATCTACGGAGGCAGCCCATCATGTACAAACATATTCTGGTTCCGGTCGATGGCTCGGAGCTCTCGTCCCACGCATCCGTCAAGGCCGTGGCGCTGGCGCGCTCGCTCGACGCACGCATCACTTTCCTCTATGTACAACCGGATTATCCGCGCCCCATCGTTGGCGAAGGTACGCTCATCGCGCCGGAGAACCGCGAGGAATTCCTGCGCAGCACCGAGGAAGTTGCCACTACCATTCTCGCCAATGCCGAGCAGGTGGCCGCAGGATCAGCCGTCCCTTCGGCCACGCACACCGAAGTCAGCGATACGCCTTGGGAAGTGATCACGCGCATGGCGGTCGCGGCGCAATGCGATCTCATCTTCATGGCCTCGCACGGACGACGTGGCTTGGCGAGCTTGCTGATCGGCTCGGAGACCAACAAGGTGCTCACGCATACGACGATTCCGGTACTCGTGTACCGCGAAAAATAGATCGGGCAACATTCGCCTACACGGCGAAGAGATGCTTGATGCGCAAGGTTTCGTTGCGCTCGATCAAGCCAAATAGCCGATCGATATTGGCATGTTTGCCGGGGTTCGCTTGTGCGTCCTCGGTATGCTCGGCGTACAGCTCGAGTCCTTTTCTTGCCGCCTCCGGCGTGATCGCACCGAAGGTCTGCGCAAGATGGTTATAAACCACCAGCGAGCCGGCCTGACCCGGTTTATTCTCTATCGTTGCCACGACGGCCTCCATACCGTCGATGAGTTGCATGCCGGCGAGATGCGAAACACCGGGGAGTTGTTTGAGCGTGTCTGAAAAAGCCATGGTCACTCGCGAATGTGGTCAGGAATAAATAAAGCGGCTTATGAGTTTACCTCAGACATGCCGATCCATCGGTCATGCAGGCACGTCTCCGTCTTCCCGCGCGATGCGGAACTGGAGTATGTTGTGCCCACAAAAATCCCGCCCCACTTGTCACCAGAGGAGAGTCATCACGATGAATACGAAACCTGCCGAACCCACAAAGAAAATCAAGGTCTGGGATCTACCGCTGCGCTTGTTCCATTGGCTATTGCTCATTGCCGTCGCCGCAGCCTTCATCACCATCTGGGCTCAGTCGGCGCGGAATCTTCATATGCTGGCAGGATATTGCGTACTCGCTTTGCTGCTATTCCGGTTGGTGTGGGGATTCATCGGCGGCTACCATGCACGCTTCTTCAATTTCGTGAAAGGCCCGACCGGCGTCCTGACTTATCTGGGCACGCTACGCGCCGGCATGCACGATCCGACCAAGACCGGCCACAACGCGCTTGGCGCGCTATCGGTGCTGGCAATGCTGTTGTCATTGCTGTTCCAGGCGGTTTCGGGCCTCTTCAATCATGACGACGACCTCAACGAAGGGCCGCTGCGCAAATTCGTCAGCGACAGCGTGGCCGACAAAATTCACGACGCGCACGAGATCAATCAGTGGATCATTCTCGCTTTGATCGTCCTGCATATTGGCGCCATCGTGTTCTATCGCTTCGTCAAGAAAGATAATCTGATCACGCCCATGATCACCGGCAGCAAAGCCCTGCCCGCCGATAGCAGCACAGAGAGCGCCACTGGCGGCAATGTGCTGCTTGGCGCGATTGTGTTCGCCGTGGCGGCAGGTGTGGTGTGGTATGTCGTGACGCGCTTCTGAAACGACGTCGGCAAAAGGAAGTCGGACGTTTAGCGCCCGAGCTTCCAAACTGGTCATTCCCGCGAAAGCGGGAATCCACTTTTACGTGACGGCTGTGCCACCAAGTGGATTCCCGCTTTCGCGGGAATGACGATGGCAACAAAAAAGCCAGCGCATGCGCTGGCTTTTTTGTTGCGGCAAACTGCCGTATCAGTGATAGCCGCTGTCGCGATAGTTGTCGTGGCAACCTTTGCAAGCGCCACCCACGTCGCCCATTGCCGTCTTGAGCGCAGCCGGATCGCCAGCGCTAGCCTGGACCTTTTTCAGTACACCCAGCAGCTTGTCCTGGGCCGCCTTGAAATTGTCGCCCTCGGTCCAGATTGCAGGCTTGGCGCGCGTCTGCCAGCCTTTGTCGGAACCGGGGCCGAAACCGGCTGCAAAAACTTCAACCATCAGAGCATTCACGAAATCGGCCTTCTGCACAGCCACTTCTTTGTTGTAAGGCACATCGCCCTTGGCCATCGCATTCAGTGGTCCGAGATTGCGGGTGAGCAACTCCATGCCACCTTGGCGCAGGCGAATCATGTCTTCCGGTTTGGATTGCGCCTGGGCGAGGGTACTGACGAGCGCCAGCGCAGCAATTGCGAGGAAACGAAGTTTCATACAGGTTCTCCTGAAAATTCTCTGTGGTGAAGGGCTACGGGTACTGCAACGAACAAGCAGTAAAACAGGTCGGGCAAGGGCTTTATTCCCCTTTATTTCATAAGGCACTACATTTTCGTACGACGGTCGGACCCTACATCAAACCGCGTGCTGCGCCAATGCCCATTGCACATGTTCGCGGACAAGCGGCGAGGCGTCTTCCTGGCGCGCGCGCAAAGCCGACAATACCGCTGCCGAGCTGGTCGCGTTACCCAGACCCACGGCGAGATTACGCAACCAGCATTCGAAGCCGATGCGATGAATCGCGCTGCCGGCCAGGCGTGTGTCGAAATCGTCGCACGTCCAGGCGAACAGCTCGGCAAGCGTGGCGCTGTCGAGCTCGTTGCGCGTAGAAAAGTCCTTCTCCCCGGTGAGCCGCGCGAAGCGATTCCATGGGCATACCAGTTGGCAATCGTCGCATCCATACACGCGATTGCCGATCAGCGGCCGCAACGCGACGGGAATCGCGCCTTTGAGTTCGATGGTGAGATAGGAGATGCAGCGTCGCGCATCCAGCTTGTAAGGGGCGACGATAGCCTGCGTCGGACACACGTCGATGCAGCGTGTGCAGGAACCACAATGCTCGTCCACCGCTTCATCGACAGGCAAATCCAGATCGGTGTACAACTCGCCGAGAAAATACAGCGAGCCCGCCTCGCGCGTGAGATTGAGTGTGTGTTTGCCGCGCCAACCCAGCCCGGCTTTTGTGGCGAGTTCGACTTCCAGTACCGGGGCGGAATCGACAAAGACGCGATGACCGAACGGGCCGATGCATTCGGCAATTCTGTCGGCAAGCTTCTGCAAGCGCTTGCGCAACACCTTGTGATAGTCGCGGCCGAGCGCATAGCGCGAGATATAGGCACGCTCGTCGTCGCCCAGCGCCGCTTCGGCCGCAGCGCGGTCGCCCTCACTCCAATAATCCATCCGCACACAGATGACGCTCAGCGTGCCCGGCACCAATTCGGCGGGGCGCGCACGCTTCAAGCCATGCCGCGCCATATAATCCATCTCGCCGTGAAAACCGGCGGCCAACCACGCGGCAAGGCCGGGCTCGGCGCTGCCGAGATCGATGCCGGCAATACCCGCGTCAGCAAATCCGAGCTCAAGCGCCCAGGCCTTGATACTGGCCTTGAGCACCGTCCTGTCGAGAGAGTCTTTGTCTTGTCTGAGCATATGCCTGATATCCATCGCGCTGCCGATGATAGTCCGCCCGGGCTCAACCTGAGCCCGAGTCTGAGCCCGAATCTGAGCCAATACCTGCCGGATACGGCCGCGACGGAAGCATTCGGCGCCATGCTTGCCGCCGCGCTGACATGCGAGGAAGCGTGCGGACTGATCATTTGGCTCAGCGGCCAGCTCGGCACTGGCAAGACCACTGCCACCCGCGGCCTGCTGCGTGCACTCGGCCACAGCGGAAATGTAAAAAGCCCAACCTATACCTTGCTAGAACCTTATACTGTTTCTAGAATATCGCTGTATCACTTTGATTTTTATCGTTTCAATCAGCCGGAAGAATTCCTTGATGCAGGGCTTGACGAATATTTCGCGGGCGACGGTGTCTGCCTTGTCGAATGGGCGGACAAGGCCTTGCCATACGTTCCGCAGCCCGATATCGAGCTGCAGCTATCCGTCGAAAGCGACGGTCGCCGCGCGATTTTGCGTGTCCTCAGCGAACGGGGCCGCGCATGTCTGATGCATACCGGCCTGAAAACAAGCGCGGACCCGAAGTAAATTCCCTGCTGGACGGCATGTCGCGTCGCACCCTTCTCAAGGCCGGTGGCGCATTGATGACCTTATTGGTGTCACCGATTGCCTATGCCGGCGACATACGTGTGCTGGCAGTTCGGGTGTGGCCCGCGCAAGACTATACGCGCATCACACTCGAAGGCGGCGACGCGCTGCGCTACAACGCGCAGATCGTCAAGAATCCTGAACGCCTCGTCGTCGACCTCGAAGGCGTCGAGTTCGACAGCGTGTTGCAAAGCCTGCCTTCCAAGATCACCGATAGCGACCCCTACATCAAACTCATCCGCGCCGGCCGCAACCGGCCCGGCGTGGTGCGTCTCGTCGTCGAACTCAAGAGCGAAATCAAGCCGCAGATTTTCACGCTTGCGCCAGTCGGCAACTACGGCCACCGCCTGGTGCTCGATCTCTACCCGACTGAACCCGTCGACCCCTTGCTGGCGCTGATCGAAAAAAGCAGTCCGGAGAACGCCGCTGCCGGCAACGGCCCCGCACCCGAAACCGCCAAGACCAATGTCATAAAAACAGACCCGATCCAGGCCGAATCACCCAGACAGTCAATCGACAAGCAAATGGCTGAAGCGACACGGGACAAGCGCGATGGCCTGCAAAAAACCAAGGTCACGCGGCTCATCACTATCGCGCTCGACCCCGGCCATGGCGGCGAAGATCCCGGCGCCATCGGACAGGCCGGCACCTACGAAAAAACCGTCACGCTGTCGATCGGGCGTCGCCTCAAGGCGCTTATCGACAACGAGCCGAACATGCGCGCCATGCTCACGCGCGATGCCGATTTTTTTGTGCCGCTCGGGCAACGCGTACAGAAGGCGCGCCGCGTGGAGGCAGATCTCTTCGTATCGATTCACGCCGATGCCTTCGTCAAACCCGAAGCGCGCGGCAGCTCGGTGTTCATCCTCTCCGAACGCGGCGCGTCCAGCACCGCCGCCAAATGGCTTGCCCAACGCGAAAACGCGGCCGATCTGATCGGCGGCATCAACATAGGCGGCACGCACGACAGCCATCTCGCCCGCACCCTGCTCGACCTGTCGCAAACCGCCACGCTCAACGACAGCACCAAGCTGGCCAAGGCCGTGCTCAGCGAAATCGGCGGCATCAACACGCTTCATCGCGGCGCCATCGAAGAAGCCAGCTTCGCCGTTCTCAAGGCGCCGGACATCCCCAGCATCCTCGTCGAGACGGCCTTCATCTCCAATCCCGAAGAAGAAAAGAAGCTCCTCGACGAGGCTTACCAGGACAAGATGGCAGAGGCCTTGCTGCGCGGCATCAAGCGCTACTTCGCGAAGAACCCCCCACTGGCGAAGTCGAAGCTGGCCATGCTGAATTGAGTGCGCGCGGAGCCGCCATCCTGCGGAGCGTTACATAGTCTGGCGCGGCCAGACCGACAACAATGCATCTGCCATACAGCTATCGATCGGACACTTCAGTCCCCGCCTTCCCAGACAAACATCCAGTTATCATTTTCGATGGATACTGCGCACTGTGTTCAGGCTGGGCGAATTTCGTCCTGCGCCATGACCGTCATGCCAAGTATCGCTTGCTATCGGCACAATCAGCTCTCGGCAAAGCGTTATATGTTCACTACGGTCTCGATCCCGATGACTACCAGACAAATATCCTGATCGAAAACGGCCACGCCTGGTTCAAGTCGCGTGGCTCAATCCGCATGGTAGCGGGCCTCGGTTTGCCGTGGTCATTGGTCTCGTTATTGCGCATCTTTCCTGTTTTTGCGATGGATTTCCTCTACGACTTCGTCGCGAAAAACAGACTGCGTTTCTTTGGTAAGCGAGAAAGTTGCTACCTGCCGCCTGCAGAATATGCAAATCGATTTATAAGAACTGAAGAATGAATATCCTGATCCTGGGCGGGTACGGCATCTTTGGGGGGAGGCTGGCATTCCTGCTTGCCGAGGAAGCGAGCCTGACCCTACTCATCGCGGGCAGATCGCTCGGTCGCGCGAGCCAGTTTTGCGACACGCTACCGCCGGGAGCGCAAAAACGCGCCTTGCTTTTTGACCGCAACGCCGATGTCGAACAGCAACTTCGCACCATCGAGCCCGATCTCGTTGTGGATGCGACGGGGCCGTTCCAGTCCTATGGCGAAGCGCCATATCGCGTCGTTGAAGCCTGTATTGCATGCGGCATTCACTACATGGATTTGGCCGACGGCTCGGATTTTGTAACTGGCATTCACCAGTTCAACGCTGCGGCCAAAGCCAGAGGCATTCATGTTCTCGCCGGTGTCAGCAGTTTTCCGGTACTGACCGCAGCAGTAGTGCGACGACTCTCGCGTGGCATGGCCAGCGTCCGCACGATTACCGGTGGCATCGCTCCGTCACCTTATGCCGGGGTCGGATTGAATGTCATCCGGGCCATTGCGAGTTATGCGGGCAAACGCGTTGTCTTGATACGCGATGGTCGGCAATCCCACAGCTACGCGCTGACAGAAACGATGCGCTACACGATCTGCCCGCCAGGTCGACTACCGCTGCATAACATCCGCTTCTCGCTGGTCGACGTGCCGGACCTGCAAGTGCTGCCCCATAGTTGGCCTGATCTCGATGCCATCTGGATGGGCGCAGGTCCCGTTCCTGAAATTCTGCACCGTATGCTGAATGGATTGGCCTGGCTGGTGCGCAGGCGGTTGTTGCCGTCGCTATCACCGTTCGCGCGTCCTTTCCATTTCGCCATTAACGTACTGCGTTGGGGCGAGCATCGCGGCGGCATGTTTGTCTCGGTACGCGGCGTTGGCGACAACGGCGAAACGCTTGAACGCTCATGGCATCTGCTGGCGGAAGGCGATCATGGCCCGCTCATTCCATCGATGGCAATCGAAGCAATCGTCCGCCGCAGTCTCGCAGGCACACCACCCGCGCCCGGCGCTCGGCCCGCCACGCATGAGCTTGAACTGGAAGACTACGAGAATATTTTCCGACAGCGGACCATCTATAGCGGACAACGAGAGGCCTCACAGGCAAGCTCCGATGCAACGCTGTATCAACGAATCCTCGGAGAGGCTTGGTCATCGCTACCCGAGCCCCTGCAAACCATGCATGGCTGGGTCGGTGGCATGACAGCCAGCGGGCTTGCGAAGGTCGAGCGCGGAGATGGCTTGCTGGCACGTATCGTTGCGAGGCTGTTTCGTTTCCCGCTGGCCGGACAGGACATACCCGTGCGGGTCGCATTTCAAATGCAAGGCAAGCACGAGCATTGGCAACGAACCTTCGGTGACAAATCGTTTTCGAGTCTGCAAGGCGCCGGTTGCGGCCGCGCCGACAAATTGCTGGTCGAACGTTTTGGCCCATTTCTCTTTGGCCTAGCGTTAGTCATTGCAGACCAACGCCTGCATTTGATCGTCCGGCAGTGGCGTTTTCTGGGCATTCCACTCCCGGTAGCTTTGGCCCCAGGTGGGCAAACTTATGAGTATGTGTCGAACAGCCGTTTCTGCTTTCATGTCGAAATCAACCACAGACTCATTGGCTTGATCGTGCGCTACCAAGGCTGGCTCAGCCCTGCTTAGGCGCAAGACCGTCCTTGCGCTGGCAGCAACATGGCGCCGGCGCCTTTTACTCCCTGTGCAAGCGCCTATAATCCCGCCTTTGCCGCTCGCTTGACCGCATGCCCTCCATCCGCAAGCTTCCCGAAGTGCTCATCAACCAGATCGCGGCCGGCGAGGTGGTCGAACGTCCGGCCTCGGTACTCAAGGAGCTGCTGGAGAATTCTCTGGATGCGGACAGCCGCGCCATCGAGGTGCAGTTGACACAGGGCGGCATCAAGCAATTGCGCGTCACCGACGATGGCTGTGGCATCGCCAAGGAAGATCTGGCACTGGCGCTGGAGCGTCACGCCACCAGCAAGATCGCCACGCTCGAAGACCTGGAAGCGGTCGGCACGATGGGCTTTCGCGGCGAGGCGCTGGCGGCGATTTCGTCCGTGGCGCGCACCCGCATCACCAGCCGCGCGCGTGGCACCAGTCACGCCTGGCGCGTGAGCGAGCGCGAACACGAGCCTATGCCAGCAGCATTGAATGGCGGCACCGTAGTCGAGGTCGACGACCTGTACTACAACACACCGGCACGGCGCAAATTTCTCAAGTCCGATGCCACGGAATACGGACATTGCGACGATGCCTTTCGCCGCGTCGCATTGGCACGGCCGGAAGTCGGCTTTCAACTCTCCCACAATGGACGTGTCAATCTGCGCCTAGCACCCGGCGATGCGGAGCGACGTGCGCGCGAGATTCTTGGCGACGATTTCATGGCGCAGGCACGCATGATCGACGTGGCGTCCGGCGCGCTACGTCTGTTCGGTTTCGCCTCGCTGCCCGCCTATGCGCGCAGCAACCGCGATGCGCAATACTTCTACGTCAATGGCCGTTTCGTGCGTGACAAGATCATCCAGCACGCCTTGCGTCAGGCGTATGCCGACATCCTGCATGGTGATCGGCATGCGGCCTACGCGCTGTTTCTCGAACTCGACCCGGCAGGCGTTGACGTCAATGTGCACCCGGCGAAAACGGAGGTGCGCTTCCGCGAAGGGCGCGCCATTCACCAGTTCGTTTTTCATGCACTGACGCGCGCACTGGCCGCGCCGGTGCAGGCAGCCATCCATGTGCCAGAGAGCAATGACTACATCGCACCGGCCAGCCCGACAGAACAAGCCCATCTGGGCGTGGCGGAACCCGTACAGGCGCGCTATTTCTCGCCCACGCAATTTGCCCCTGCTGGCGGACGTACTCCGAGCTTTGAGGCCTTGGGCGCTTTCGCGCCGCGCAATCAGGCTCCGAACGGCGCAATGCCAAATGCATTACCCGCCACCACGCAGGGCGCGCCGCTCGGATACGCCATTGCGCAATTGCATGGCATCTTCGTGCTCGCGCAGAACGAGAGCGGCTTGGTGTTGGTGGATATGCACGCGGCCCACGAACGCATCCTCTACGAACAGCTCAAGCACGTGCTCGATGGCACGCCGGGCGTTCAGCGCCTGCTGATTCCTGCCGTGTTCAACGCCAGCAAGATCGAAATGGCGACGGCCGAAGACCATGCCGATACACTGCAGCAGATGGGCTTCGATGTCGCACCGGCCGGCCCCAATGAACTGGCCGTACGCAGCGTGCCGGCCTTGCTGGCACGCGCTTCCGTGATGGATTTGCTGCGCGCCCTGCTCGGCGAGCTGCGCGATTTTCCAGCGACCGAAGTGATCGCAGCGCGGCGCAACGAGTTGCTCGGCACGATGGCCTGCCACGGCGCGGTGCGCGCCAATCGCCAGCTCACACTCCCCGAAATGAATGCCCTGCTACGCGACATGGAAGCGACCGAGCGCGCCGATCAATGCAATCATGGCCGACCCACGTGGGTGCAGCTATCGATGAACGAGCTCGATAAACTTTTCATGCGGGGACAATGATATGCAGGAAGACCGCGCAATGCGTGAATCTTTGGCAGCAACGTTTCGCCTATTACCCGACGACCAGCTGATAGAGCGTTTCAATCCGCAGCGGCTAACTGCGGTTGGGTACGAAGTCATGCGAGAAGAATTATTGAGCCGCGGGCTGACTTTACCTTCACCCCCTGTGAGTGAAGCACCACCAATTGATGAAGGCGATTTTCACGACTTCGAAATCATTGCGCGACAGATAACCCCGACTACTGCATACATTCTTGCTGCAAAACTACAGGAAGAAGGGGTGCTCGCACATGTCGCAGACGCTAACGCTGCGCAGATGATCGGTACGTTTTGCTTGTCGCTGATTGGCGCTAGAGTTCTCGTGCCTGGCGATCGAGTGGCGCAAGCTCAAACCGTAATTTCGGGCATTGAAGAAGGTCTGTATCTTCTGAAGGACGAGGAAGACAAAGTCGCCAATACGTTGAGCCTAGATGCGCAGCGGCTACTGGCCTTTTCTCAAGATCCATATTATTTGAAACGCTGGTCCGGCGATCATGCCGCACTGCCCTTCAATTTGGCGGCGTTTATTTTTGGCCCCATCTGGTTGTTTTACCGAAAACTGTATGCCATCGGAATGGCGTGGCTGTTGGGCGAATATTTGTTCGTACTCGGGGTAGGTTTCTTATTGGATATTTCTGAAGGCGGGCGGCAAGTCTGGCACTTCGTTGCGGCCTTCTTGATTGCACGGTTGATGCTAACCTTTGCGGCAAACTTCCTCTACAAGAGCAAGGCGCGAAAGGTCATTGCAGCTCTTGTACGACAAACCGAAGACGAGCCTCGCATCCTCAAGGCTTTGCATCGATATGGCGGCGTAAGTGTGCCTGCGGCGCTCGCGGCAAGTGCGCTGAGCCAAGCGATAGTGGGTTTCGCTTGAGACATTCTTATAACAATCTTTGAACGCCAACATCGGCGTGGTCTTCAAGAACGTGCAACTTGACAGAATTCTGCAATCCCAAGGCTTCGGCACCCGCAAGGAATGCCGCAAGGCCATTCGCGAAGGCGAAGTCAAAGTAGGCGGCGAGATCGTCCGCGACCCCTTCCTGGAATTCGACGCGACAGGGCTGACTTTCGAGATCAACGAATGGGAATGGGAATATGCCGAACAGGTATATATCGCCCTGCACAAGCCGGCCAACTACGAGTGCTCGCACAAACCCAAGCACAATAAAAGTGTCTATAACTTACTGCCCGACCCGCTGGTGATTCGCGGCGCACAGAGCGTCGGCCGTCTCGACGTGGATACGACAGGTCTGCTGCTGTTCTCCGACGACGGCCAATTCATCCATGCTATTTCGTCAGCCAAGCGGCAAGTTACCAAGAGCTATCGCGCCACCACCAATCTACCGATCGATGACGAACAGATACGCCAGCTGCTCGAAGGCGTCCAGCTCGTCGACGAGCCCGAACCGGTGCAGGCGCTGACGGCCAAACGCGTCGGCGAAAAGCTCGTCGAGCTGGTCGTCGATCAGGGCAAGTACCACCTCGTCAAGCGCATGATCGCTGCCGCAGGCAATCATGTCGATCAACTGCACCGCTTCGCTGTGGGTGGCCTCTCCATGGAAGACGGCTCGCTACCAGAGTTGGATTCCGGCGACTGGTGCTATCTGCGTCCCAAACACTTGGCGCTGCTCGGCTATCCCTAAAACACGTCGTCACCTCTGAACCGAGTCATCAATGCCCGATACAAAAAAAACCAAGGCCGCCAACACGCTTTCCCTGCCGGAAAAACCCGCGCCGGAAAAGCGCGTTCCGGGCACACCTCGACGCGCCCCGGTGCGCGCCAGCGGCGTTGCCAAACCACGCATTTCGACGGCTGATAGCAAGGCCCTCATCGCTAAACACAAGGCTCGGGATGAAGAAGGCAGCGTCAAACCGCACCCGGCTCCGCGCGTCCGCGATGAAGTGCCAGAACGTGGCACGCGACGCACGACCGAAGGCACTCCAAAGCCACGTCGCTCAAGCCACAGCCCTGCTGCAGATCGCTCGTCTCCCGCGCCGCGTAACTATGCCGATACCGCGCCGCCACGCGCCCATGAACGCCGCACACGCGGTGCCGACGGCATTGACACACAACAAGCCGAGCGCCCCAGGCGCGCACCCGCAGTTCAGGCGCAAACCAGGCAGCAAGCCGCCGACGCCAAGGGTTCAATGCGCCTGTCCAAACGCATGGCCGAACTGGGCCTGTGTTCGCGCCGCGAAGCCGACGAGTACATCGAGCGTGGCTGGGTGAAGGTCGATGGGGTGGTGGTCGATGAACTCGGCAGCAAGATCATGCCCGACCAGCACATCGAGCTCACACCCATCGCCGAGGTAACGCAAACGCAGCGCGTGACCATCGTGCTTCACAAGCCGATCGGCTACGTCTCGGGCCAGGCCGAAGACGGCTACGAGCCAGCCAGTGTGCTGATCACGCCGGAGAATCACTGGGAAGAAGATCCCATCAAGCGCCGCATCGAAGCACGTCATCTGCGCAAGCTAGCGCCGGCAGGACGGCTAGACATCGATTCCACCGGCATGCTGGTCCTGACGCAGGATGGGCGCATCGCCAAGCAGCTGATCGGCGAAAAGAGCGATATTGAAAAGGAATATCTTGTGCGCGTCGAAGGCCCGCTGTCGTTCGACGATCTCAAGCTGCTCAACCACGGTCTGATGCTCGACGGCGTAGCGCTGCAACCGGCCAAGGTGAGCTGGCAGAACGAAGACCAGTTGCGCTTCGCCTTGCGCGAAGGCCGCAAGCGGCAGATCCGCCGTATGTGCGAGCTGGTCGGGCTGCAGGTCGTCGGCCTCAAGCGCGTGCGCATCGGCCAGGTGAAACTTGCCAAGCTACCGCCTGGCAAATGGCGCTTTCTCGGCGACCACGAAAAGTTCTGACGCTCAACTGAGAAATAAAAAAATGGCTCAAATCGACAAGATTTGAGCCATTTTTTACGTTCTGGTGCGCCCGGAAAGATTCGAACTTCCTACCCCTTGGTTCGTAGCCAAGTACTCTATCCAGATGAGCTACGGGCGCTAAAGGTGCAAGATTGTATAAGCAGTGCAACAATCCCGCAACCATCTTTTGGCGGAGAAGAAGGGATTCGAACCCTTGATACAGTTTTTGACCGTATGCTCCCTTAGCAGGGGAGTGCCTTCGACCACTCGGC
>JAQGMF010000034.1 GCA_028292505.1 Rhodocyclales bacterium | reverse complement strand
TATGCTATCCGCCTAACGATTTCACTGCCGAACTCAAGCTTGTCAATATGAGCATGATCGGCAAACCGAAAAACGGTGGCCTGCTCGGCAGTCTTGGCAATTCGTCAGCGCAGATGGATCGTCCGGCCGATTCGTCCACTACGAACACGCCATTGGCGTCCGCCAACGAGGCGGATGTCAGTAGTGACGATAGCGAAGGCGGCGTGGATGCGCTGCTGCGCGCCGGCAAGACGCTGCCAATACTGCTCAGCTTCTTCGGCTTCGGCCTGCTGTTGGCCTTCACGCCCTGCATGCTGCCGATGATTCCGATCCTGTCGAGCATCATCGTCGGCCACGGTGAAAATATCAGCCGGCCGCGCGCCTTCCTGCTGAGTAGCATCTATGTCTTTGGCATGGCCGTAACGTATGCCGTCGCCGGGGTCGCAGCGGGCCGCTCGGGTATGCTGCTGAGCACCTGGCTGCAGAACATCTGGGTACTCGGTGCCTTCAGCCTGATCTTCGTGGCGCTGGCTTTGTCGATGTTCGGCGTGTTTACGCTGCAGCTTCCCGCGAGTCTGCAGGCGCGCGTCTCGGGTATAGCCAATCGCCAGTCCGGCTCGCTGTGGGGCGTGGCGATGATGGGCGCATTGTCGGCCTTGATCGTCGGTCCTTGTATGGCCGCGCCGCTGGCCGGCACTTTGCTGTTTATCGCGCAAACCGGCAACGCGCAGCTCGGTGGTCTGGCGTTGTTCATACTGGCCATTGGCATGGGCACGCCGCTGGTGGCCATCGGCGTGATGGCGCGGCACTGGCTACCCAAACCCGGCGCGTGGATGGAGGGCGTCAAGCAATTCTTCGGCATCGTCCTGCTTGCCACGGCCATGTGGTTGATTGCGCCGGTATTGCAAGCCGTCGTCTTATGGAGCATGTCGGCAGCCTTGATCGCGATTGCCGCATGGCTGTTATGGCGCACCGCGCGCGGTTTCAAAAGCGGCAATCCACGGCGCATCGGCTTCGGTCTGGCCGGCCTGCTACTGGCAACGAGCATTGCCGTCTTGGTGGCAGGGCTGCTGGCTCCAGGCATTGCCACCGACGTGCGAGTGCAAAATTTCGTGCGCGTCAAAAGTGTTGCCGAACTCGATGCACGCATTGCCGCGAGTGGCGGCAAACCTGTGCTACTGGATTTCTATGCCGACTGGTGCGTGAGCTGCAAGGAAATGGAGCACTACACGTTCAACGATCCGAAAGTGGCGGCGCGACTCGCCGACTTTACCTTGCTGCAAGCGGATGTGACCGCCAACAATGCCGATGACCGCGCGCTGCTCAAACGCTTCGGGCTCTTCGGCCCGCCGGGCATCATATTTTTCGACGCCGCCGGGCACGAACGCAGGGAGGTACGTGTGATTGGATATCAACGTGCCGAACACTTTAGCAACGCGCTCACACGAATTATGACAATCAAGTAATCCACAGCGAAGTAAGTTTCGCGTTACAAGTACAACGCACCCTCGCCGATCACCACCGCCGTACCGCCTACGCGCACACCGGTGATGCGGCCATCGGCCTTGTCGGCCTCGATATACAGCTGGCTGGGGCGCCCCATATCGTAACCCTGCCACACTTCCCAGCGAAAGCTGCCGGTCGCTGCCGATTCACGCGCCGCAAGGTAACCGGCCAAAGCAGCGGCAGCGGCACCGGTGGCGGGATCTTCGTAGAAGCCGAAGGAAGGCGAGAACACGCGTACATGAATGCGTGCCTGCTCGACCGGATCGCGCACGAAAACGCAAATCGATCCCGCCCAGCTATTGGCCGCCCACATTTGGTAAGACGACATGTCGAGCTGAATATTCGACAGGCTTGGCAGTCGCTCCAGCGGCACGAAATGGAAGGGCACGCCGCAGCTCACCGCGTCCGGGCCGATCTTGCCGTCAAGCACGTCTTCGGGCAGCAAGCCGACAATGCCGGCGAGAATTTCGGAAGACAGTGGTGGGCCGAATTGCGGCAGGATGGCTGTGGAGAATTGGCAGAACACCGCGCGGCCGTCATGCACCTCGATGCGAATCGGTACCGGTCCGACGCCTTCGAGGAAAGTCACCTCGTTGACACCCTCCTTGAGGGGAATCAGCCCCTGGCTGGCCAACACATGGGCCGTACCGATCGTTGGATGTCCGGCAAAGGGCAACTCCTTGGCAGGCGCGAAGATGCGCACGCGGCAACTATTGGCTTCGCGCGGGCCGCAGACGAAGGCCGTTTCTGAGAGATTAAATTCGCGCGCGATACGCTGCATGTCGTCATCGGACAGATCGTCGCCATCCGGAAAGACAGCAAGTGGATTACCGCTGAAAGTCTCGCGCGTGAAAACGTCTGCGATGAAATATCTGTGGCGGCGTTTTTCTGATGACTTCATGGCATCCCGTTGTACTTACATTCGTACGTTCCAACAACTTTGACGGTGCCGGATCGTGCTTGTGCGAAGCTCTTTTTGTTGGCGTTCTTTGCGTTTTACTATCGCCCTGCACATGAAATGGTTTTATCCCATTGCATGTTCGTTGCAAAGCAATTTCAGGGCGTTTTCGCGGACCAGCTGCCGAAAAGCTGCACACACGCGCCGGGCGGCTTAAAATGAACGGCTTCGCTCTTAATGAGCGGTTTCATCACCGGTCGCGCACGCATGCAAGCCAACCCAGAATTCGCCTCCCCATCCTCACCGGCATCGGCCACACAAGCGCCGCGGCTGCGCGAGATTCCGTACAACTACACATCGTTCTCCGACCGCGAGATCGTCATCCGCCTGCTCGGCGCGCCGATGTGGGAAGTACTCGAATCCCTGCGCACCGAACGCGTCACCGGTCGCTCCGCACGCATGCTCTACGAAGTGCTCGGCGATATCTGGGTCGTGCAACGCAATCCCTATCTCGAAGACGACCTGCTCGACAACCGCGGACGGCGCGGTGCGCTGATCGGCGCGCTGCGTCATCGCCTCGACGCTGTCGATCAACGCCGCATCGAAACCGAAGCGCTGGATCGCGTGCGAGCCGACAAGGTAGCGCAATTAGTCCAGGCTGCCAACAAGGCTATCGACGCCTTTGCACAACATTTCGAAAAAACCGCGGAATTGCGGCGTCGCGCACAGAAACTGCTGGCGCGCCATACGCGCAAGGACAACATCTGTTTTGACGGCTATGCACGCGTTTCGCACGTTACCGACGCCACCGACTGGCGCGTCGAATATCCCTTTGTCGTACTATACCCCGATACCGAAGAAGAGATCGGCCAGCTGGTACGCGACTGTATCGAACTGGGCCTGACCATCGTGCCGCGCGGCGGCGGCACCGGTTACACAGGCGGCGCCGTACCTCTTTCGCCCTATTCCGTCGTCATTAACACCGAAAAGCTCATCGATATGGGCAAGGTGGTATACCAGCAGCTACCGGGCGTCGCGGAGCCTTACGCGACGGTCTTCACGGGTGCCGGCCTGGTGACGCGTCGCGTCATGGAAGCCGCTGAAGACGCCGATCTGGCGTTCGCCTGCGACCCGACCTCGGCCGATGCCAGCTGCATCGGCGGCAATATTGCCATGAACGCCGGCGGCAAAAAGGCCGTGCTGTGGGGCACGGCACTCGACAATCTCGCCTCCTGGAAGATGGTCACGCCTGACGGCAACTGGCTTGAGGTGGTGCGCCTCAACCACAACCTCGGCAAGATTCACGATCAGGCAAGCGTGGATTTCCTGCTCAAGCGCTTCGACGCTACCGGCAAAAAACTGCTGAGCGAGGAGACGCTGACCCTGCCCGGCGAGAGCTTCCGTAAAGTCGGTCTCGGCAAGGACGTCACCGACAAATTTCTTGGTGGCGTACCTGGCATCCAGAAAGAAGGCACGGACGGCATCATCACTTCTGCCGTGTGGATTCTGCACAAGATGCCGGCGCACACGCGCACCGTCTGCCTGGAGTTCTACGGTCAGGTGCGCGAGGCCGTGCCCGCGATTGTCGAAATCAAGGATTACATCGACGCTCTGCCCAAGACCGGCGATGCGCGCGTGCTGCTGGCGGGCTTGGAACATCTGGACGAGCGCTACGTCAAGGCTGTCGGCTATGCGACCAAGGCCAAGCGCCACGGTCGGCCGAAAATGGTGCTGATCGGTGACATCGTCGGCGACAATGAGAACGCAGTCGCCAAGGCAACGTCGGAAGTCGTGCGCATCTGCAATATGCGCGGCGCTGAAGGCTTCATCGCCGTTACATCGGACACGCGCAAGAAATTCTGGCTCGACCGCGGCCGCACGGCAGCGATCGCCAAGCATACCAACGCCTTCAAGATCAATGAGGACGTTGTCATACCGTTGCCGCGCATGGGCGACTATTGCGACGGCATCGAGCGCATCAACATTGAGCTGTCGATCAAGAACAAGCTCAAGCTCACCGATGCTATCGCCCAATTTCTCGACGGCGATCTGCCGCTGCGCGTCGACGACTCCAACATCGAAAAGGAAGTGCTCATCGGCGACCGCCGCGCACGTGCTTTGGAAACCGTCTCGTTGGTGCGTCATCGCTGGCAGTGGATTCTCGATAATCTCGACACGCCGCTGGCGCAAGCCGAAGCGAAGTTTGCCGAGTTGGGTATCGAAGCCGGCGAACTGACCAATCGTGCCGCTGCACCGACGCTGTTCCACCGCGTCCAGGATTATTCTGTTCGCATTTCCTGGAAGAAGGAACTGAAACACGCCAACGAAGAAATCTTCGAGGGCAATCTGTATCGTCCGCTGATCGAGAAGCTCGACGCGATTCAGAAGGAAGTGCTGCGCGGCCGCGTCTTCGTCGCCCTGCACATGCACGCCGGCGATGGCAATGTGCATACCAATCTGCCGGTGAATTCCGATCATTACGAGATGCTTCAAGAAGCCAATGCCGCCGTCGCACGCATCATGGCGCTGGCACGTTCGCTCGGCGGCGTGATCTCCGGCGAACATGGCATTGGCATCACCAAGCTTGAATATCTCACCGACGAAGAGGTCGCGCCATTCCGTGCCTACAAGAACAAGGTCGATCCAGAGGGCCGCTTCAACAAGGGCAAGCTGATGCCCGGCGGCGACCTGACGGGCGCCTACACGCCGAGCTTCAACCTGATGGGCCACGAGTCGCTGATCATGCAGCAGAGCGATCTCATCGGCATCCAGGATTCGATCAAGGACTGCCTACGCTGCGGCAAGTGCAAGCCAGTATGCGCAACGCATGTGCCGCGCGCCAACCTGCATTATTCGCCGCGCAACAAGATCCTCGCCACCTCGCTGCTGACCGAAGCCTTCCTCTACGAAGAGCAGACGCGGCGCGGCGTATCGATCAAGCATTGGGAAGAGTTCGAGGACGTGGCCGACCATTGCACCGTGTGCCACAAGTGCTATAGCCCCTGCCCGGTGGATATCGACTTCGGCGATGTGTCGATGAACATGCGCAATCTGCTGCGCAAGATGGGCAAGCAAAGCTTCAACCCGGCAAAAGCGCTGGCGATGGCTTTCCTCAATGCCACTTCGCCCAAGCACATCATGGTGCTGCGCAAAGTCAGTATTCAATGGGCATACAAGCTGCAGCGTCTTGGCAATCGCGTGCTCGGCACGCTTGGCCGCAGGCAGACCGCGCATCCACCGGCCTCGCTCGGCAAACCGGCGCTGAAGGCGCAGGTGATTCACTTCATCAACAAGAAAATGCCCGGCAAACTGCCCAACAAGACGGCGCGTGCACTGCTGGATATCGAGGACGCCGAGATCGTGCCAGTGATCCGCGACCCGCAGAAAACGCGTGCCGATTCTGAAGCGGTCTTCTACTTCCCTGGCTGCGGTTCGGAGCGTCTGTTCTCACAGGTCGGCCTGGCAACGCAGGCAATGCTTTATCACGTCGGTGTGCAGACAGTCCTGCCGCCGGGTTACCTGTGCTGCGGTTACCCGCAGCGCGGCGCCGGTCAATATGACAAAGCGGAGAAGATCAGTACCGACAATCGCGTGTTGTTCCATCGCGTCGCCAACACACTCAATTACCTCGATATCAAGACTGTCGTGGTGAGCTGCGGCACCTGCTACGACCAACTGGCGATGTACGAATTCGAGAAGATTTTCCCTGGCTGCCGACTCATCGACATCCACGAATACCTGCTCGAAAAAGGCGTAAAACTCGAAGGTGTGAACGGCACGCGCTACATGTATCACGACCCTTGCCATTCGCCGATGAAGCTGCAGGACCCAACGAAAACGGTCAACCAGCTGATCACTACGGTCGATGGCACCAAGATCGCGAAGTCCGATCGTTGCTGCGGTGAGGCGGGCACGCTGGCCGTCGCACGACCGGATATCTCGACGCAAGTGCGCTACTCGAAAGAAGCTTCGCTCAAGCTCGGCGAAGAGAAGTTGCGCGCTGATGGCTTTACAGGTGAGGTCAAGATACTCACCTCCTGCCCGGCCTGTCTGCAAGGTCTGCAGCGTTTCGAAGACGATGTGAAGGGCCTTGATGCCGATTACATTGTCATAGAGATCGCAAGGCATCTGCTGGGCGAGAACTGGATGCCGGAATATGTCGACCGTGCCAATAACGGCGGCATTGAGCGGGTGTTGTTGTAAACCTTTTTAACGCAGAGGCCGCAGAGAAAATCAAAGAGTTGCGCTACGCTGAACATTATGATGTCGTCATCCCGGCGAAAACCGGAATCCACGCTTTTCGCGCCTCTCTGGATCCCGGTTTTCGCCGGGATGACGGTTAATCAGCGCTTTCCCTCTGCGTTCTTTGCGTCTCCGCGGTAAAAGTCTTTGACTTCAAAAAACATGACCAGCCAAGTAACTACTACCGAACTGATCGCGCGCTTCCAACAATGGCTCGAAGCAGCGGAGAAGACCGAGATCAACGATCCGACAGCCATGTCGCTGGCCACGGTCGATGCCAACGGCATGCCTTCGGTGCGCATGGTGCTGCTCAAGCATGCCGATGTCGAAGGCTTCGTCTTCTATACCAATCTGGGCAGCCAGAAGGCGCACGAACTCACGACCAATCCGCAGGTAGCCCTGTGCTTTCACTGGAAGAGCCTGCAGCGGCAAGTGCGTGTGCAAGGTCACGCCCTGCCGGTTAGCGATGCGGAAGCAGACGCCTATTTCGCCAGCCGTGCTCGCGATTCGCGTATCGGTGCGTGGGCCTCGAAGCAGTCGCAGCCCATGCAGGGGCGTTTCGAACTGGAGAAGCGCGTCGCCGAAAAGGCGCTGCGCTTCAATATCGGTACCATTCCGCGTCCCAGTTTCTGGTCTGGTTTCCGCGTCGTGCCCTCGGCCATCGAATTCTGGGAAGCCAAGCCTTTCCGTCTGCACGACCGTACACGCTATGTGCTGCAAAGGGATCACGACTGGCAGGGGACGCCGCTGTTTCCGTAAGCTTGCCGCGCTGCGGTAAGATGCAGTGAATCAAGTATTTGGCGCACTCATCATGAACAATCCGCTTCGCAGTCTTCTCTCCAATAATCGCGAATGGGCGCGCAGCGCCGTCGAGCGCGATCCGGAATTTTTCTCGCGTCTCGTCGTACAACAGACACCTGAATACCTGTGGATCGGCTGCTCCGACAGCCGCGTGCCCGCCAACGAAATCACTGGACTGGCGCCAGGTGAAGTGTTCGTTCATCGCAATATCGCCAACGTCGTCGTGCATAGCGATCTGAACTGTCTATCGGTGATGCAGTTCGCCGTCGACGTACTCAAGGTCAAACACATTCTCGTCGTCGGTCACTACGGTTGCGGCGGGGTGCAGGCGGCCTTGCAGAATCAACGTCACGGCCTCGTCGACAATTGGTTGCGTCATGTACAGGACGTGCGCGACAAATTCCGCTCGCATCTTGATCAGGTCGATGACTTCAAGACGCGGCTGGACCACCTGTGCGAACTCAACGTCGTCGAGCAGGTGCTCAATGTCTGCGAAACCACCGTGCTGCGCGATGCCTGGACACGTGGTCAGGAACTCACCGTGCATGGCTGGATCTACGGGGTGGCCGATGGACTGCTCAGCGATCTGCATGTCAGCGTCTCGCAAGAGACAGAAGCGCTGGAGTGCTATGCGGAAGCCGTGCTCAGCCTGACGGCGCGCATTTGAGCGGTAGCGGCGCCTGCTCCGTCCGTGCCGCAGTTATACTCGCCCTCGCTCTCAGTCACACGGAACTCGCATATGCGCCATTCTTGTCACGCCCGCCACCGCCAATTCGGCAATACGGTGGTCGGCGTCATCGTCGGCCTGCTGATCGGCGTGATCATTGCTGTCGGTATTGCGCTGTATATCAATTTCGGACCGAAGCCGTTCACGCAAAAGAATGCCGACAAGGCTGCGGCAGCGGGCGCTTCTTCTAGCGTTGCAGTCGCACCCGCCAGCGAGCCTATCGCGCTACCCGGCAAGCCTGGTGACAAGCCGGTGGCACAAGCCGCAAAGCCTGCGGATCAGCCTAGCTACGATTTCTACAAGATTCTGCCGGGCGGCGATACGGCCTCCGTGCCTGTTTCTGCGCCCGCCGGGGAACCGCCGACACCGGACAAGCTCTATCTGCAGGCCGGAGCATTCCAGGATCCGGCAGAAGCCGACAACCTCAAGGCGCGACTTGCGTTGATGGGATTGGAGGCGGGAGTCCAAAAAGTAGATACCGCCGACAAGGGCGTGCTCAATCGCGTCCGCGTCGGCCCTTTTGCCGCACAAAGCGATGCCGACGCGGCACACGCCAAGCTTGCACAAGAAGGCATTGAAACAGTCGTCGTGCACGTCAAGGCCCGCAAGTAATATTCACTCCGTCATGACAAACGGATAACAAAGACAGGAGATCACGCATGCTTCGCCGCAGTCTGTTCAAACTCTTCATCGCCTCGGCGCTTGTCGCGGCCGCGCCGCTGAGCTTCGCACTGGAAGCCGGCAAGGACTATGTCGTACTGCAACCCGCGCAACCTGGCGGCAGCAACGGCCAGATCGAAGTCATCGAATTTTTCTCCTACGGCTGCCCGCATTGCGCGGCTTTCGATCCTATGCTCACCAAGTGGCGCGCCTCGCAGGGCAAGGACGTGGTCTTCCGCCGCGTGCCAGTGAGCTTCGGCCGCCCGGAATGGGCAGCGCTTGGCCGCATCTATTTCACGCTCAAGGCGATGGGCTTGTCCGACAAGCTCGATAGCAAAGTGTTCGACGCCATCCACAAGAGCTACCTCAAGCTTGAAGACGAGAAAACACGCAACGACTGGCTGACCTCGCAGGGCGTGGACGTCAAGAAATTCAATGACACCTGGCGCTCCTTCGGCATCGAAACACAGAGCCGCCGCGGTGATCAAATGGCCGAGAGCTATCGCATCCAGGGCGTTCCAACTCTGGTCATCGATGGCCATTACATTGCGGCCGATAGTGGCGTTTCGGGCGAAGAAGCGGGACACGTGCGCATGCTGGTCAATGCCGAGCAACTCGTGGCCAAGGTACGCGCCGAGAAGGCCAAAAAATAAGCGCGGTGAGTGAAACCAGCGCGCCGCTACGCATCTTTCTGACCGGCGCTTCGAGCGGCATCGGCGAAGCGCTGGCGCGGCACTATGCCGTGCAAGGTGCGCATATTGGTTTGGTCGCACGACGCGGTGACATGCTGACGTCATTGTGCGCATCGCTGCCGGGCGGTGACGAGGCGCATATCGTCCTCACCGCCAGTGTCACCGATCCCGCATCGATGCGCGCCGCCGCGCAGCAATTCATGACGCGTTTCGGGCTGCCTGACATTGTCATAGCCAACGCCGGCATATCGACCGGTACGCTCACAGACGAATCCTCCGACATGGAAGTCTTCGAGGCCGTGCTGAGCACCAACGTGCTCGGCGTGGTCGCCACCTTCATGCCCTTTGCACGCGCCATGCGCCGGCGCGGTAGCGGCAAGCTGGTGGGGATTTCATCCGTCGCCGGCGTGCGTGGCCTGCCGGGCGCCGGCGCCTATTCCGCGTCCAAAGCTGCTGTCAGCCGTTACCTGGAAAGTCTGCGCATCGAGATGCGCGGCACAGGCGTGCGCGTCATCGATATCCGTCCCGGCTACATCGCCACGCCAATGACCGCCGTGAACCCTTACGCCATGCCTTTCATCCTGTCGGCTGACGACGCGGCACGCCGCTTCGTGCGTGCTATCGCCGAAAACCGCTCGCAAGCGACGATTCCATGGCAAATGAATATCGTTGCCCGAGTCATGCCTTGTGTACCGAACTGGATTTTCGATCGTCTGCTTGCCGGAGCGAAGCGCAAGCCACGAGGATTGCCGCCGTAACGCCAGACCCGCAGTGCGTTCACGCCCGTCGCCGGAAAATCAGATCCCACACGCCATGACCCAGGCGTAACCCACGCGCCTCGAACTTGGTCAGTGGTCGATATTCGGGACGCGGCGCATAATCTGGCGAGATGTTCTCAAGCAGCGGTTCCGCGCTCAAAACCTCAAGCATGTTGATGGCATACTCCTGCCAATCCGTTGCACAGTGCAAGTAGCCGCCTGGCGACAGTCGTCTTGCCACTTCCGTGACGAAAGCAGGCTGCAAGATACGGCGCTTGTGATGCCGTTTTTTTGGCCACGGGTCAGGAAAAAATACATGCACGCCCGCCAGCGAGTCTGGCGCGATCATATCGCGCACCACTTCGGTCGCATCGTGTTGCATGACACGCAGATTTGAAAGACCTTGCGCTTCAATCAGCTTGCACAGGTTACCCACGCCGGGGCTGTGTACTTCGATGCCGATAAAATCCGTGTCGGGACGGGCAGCGGCGATCTGCGCCGTGGTGTCGCCCATGCCACAACCGATTTCCAGTACTACGGGCACACGACGACCGAAAACTGCCGCATAGTCGATCAACACATTTTCATAAAAAATGCCAAAGCGCGGCAGCAGCTCATCAACGTAACGCTTTTGCGCATCCGACATGCGCCCCTGGCGCAGCACGAAACTGCGGATGGGTTGTCTGGAGAAGCGGGGAACGGATTCAGTCATGGCAGGAAGATCAAATATTCGGAACATGACACATGAATGTCATGGGCACACGGCGGGACGATTTCCGACCTGCGATCAGGCTCAACGCCCGATCATGCCGGTGATGGGCGAGCTGGGCGAAGCTGAATAGAATTTCTTTGGCATACGGCCCGCGAGAAATGCCTCGCGTCCAGCCTCGACCGCTTTCTTCATCGCACTGGCCATCATCACCGGGTTCTGCGCCAGTGCGATGGCGGTATTCATCAACACACCGTCACAGCCCAGCTCCAGCGCGATGGCCGCATCGGATGCAGTGCCAACGCCAGCATCGACCAGAACAGGCACCTTGGCCTGCTCGATGATCAGCTGGAGATTCCAGGGATTGAGAATGCCCATGCCGGAACCGATCAATGATGCCAATGGCATGACCGCGACGACACCGATTTCTTCGAGCATTTTCGCCTGAAAGGGGTCGTCCGAGCAGTACACCATGACCTTGAAACCATCCTTGACCAGCGTCTCCGCAGCCTTGAGCGTCTCAGGCATATTGGGAAACAACGTCTGCGGATCGCCAAGCACTTCGAGCTTCACCAGGTCATGGCCGTCGAGCAACTCGCGCGCCAGACGCAAGGTACGCACCGCTTCATCAGCCGTGTAGCACATGGCCGTATTCGGCAAATAGGTGAACTCCGACATCGGCAACGCATCCAGCAAGTTGGGCGCCTTCGGATCCTGACCGATATTGGTACGGCGAATGGCTACGGTGACGATCTGCGCGCCGGATGCAAGTACGGCACGGCGCGTCTCGTCGAAGTCCTTGTACTTGCCGGTTCCCACGAGCAGGCGCGAACTGTAGTGCGTGCCGGCGATAACCAGTTGGTCGTTCATGATATTGTCCTAATGCTGATTTGTTGCTGCGGCCTTCATTAGCCGCCGCCCACGGCGACGACAATTTCAAGCTGGTCGCCATTGCTCAGGATTGTCGCGGCATGCATGCCGCGCGGCACGATCTGACCATTGCGTTCGACCGCCACGCGCTTACCGACCAGTGCGAGCTCACCGAGCAGATCGCGGAGGCTCATCGCGTCCGCGAACGCGCGACTTTCGCCGTTGATGGTCAGATGCAACATGTGGTTTCTTACCGCCTGCGGTGCATGTGGCGATAATTTTATCACGGCCTCAGTAGCCCTTCCCTGTCATCGCACCTTGGAAGGATGTTCTCGGCAGATCAGAAACCCGCTGTCACGCCGGTAAAGAGAATCGTGTCGAAATTCTTTTCCTGTTCACGAACGTGCTGACGGTACTTGTTCAACAAGGAAATCTGTATGCCCCAGCGCCCCGATATCTTGGTGTTCAGATCGACCTGAAAAACCGAACGTACGCCACCACCACCGACGGTGTCAGGAAACACTGCCCAACGTTGTGTGATGGAGGCCGTCTCGGAAAATTTGTAGGTGAAGTCGTTGCCTATCATGGGTTCCCAGCCACGAGCATTGTCCTCGACCCCATGGTTTTCGAAGGTGTATGCCACGCCGCCATAGACGTTCAGTTGCAGGTTTTCGGTGCGCAGCAATCTGTAGCCCGCGCCAGCCGCATAGCTCTGGCGTAGCGCCAGATCCCTGAACGGGTCGCGCTCGAAGGTCATGTCGCCAAAACCGAAAGAGGCCTTCGCAAAATTTCGCTCGTAGCGGGCTTCTGCAAGATCGTTGTCGACGGTCGTGCTACCCCCGCTTGTGCCGCGGATGAGCAAACTGTGTATGAGAAAACGGCTGTCATGCAAGGTACGCGTTGCATCGATCAACAAGGACGCCTGTGTAGATTCCGAGTTGCCATGACTGATTGTGGTGCCAAACCCAAAGGCCCCTTTCCAGTGTCCGTCACCACTTTGAGGTGCGTTGGCCATGCGATTGAATGCCGGGTCCGTAGGGCGGCCTTGCGCCAAGGCGGAAATCGGCATGAGCAGATCGGCGGCAAGCACGAAGGTGGCCGCGAAGAGACAGGGGTTCATAGTGCGCTGCAGCTGTTTTAAACGATGAGATGTCGCAAAAATCAGGCCAGCAGCCGGCACAAAATAAGATTTTACGAGCGGCTCTTACAGCACACACCCGACATGACCGAGCCCGAATCTATGGTTGAGCGCGTTGTAAGAGTTACGTACAATCAAGTTCAGCAAGCGGGCGTCGTATAATGGTAATACCCTTGCTTCCCAAGCAAGAGCTGAGGGTTCGATTCCCTTCGCCCGCTCCACTGCCGTTGCCGATATTCAGATTCGACGAAATGGTAATGACGGCGACGAAGAATTCCGCGTTTTCTTGGAGCATATGGCGACCGTTATGACTCAATGTCGAGCTTGGTACCGTGTCGCATCCTCGCCGGCCTGCCTATGGCTATTGGCAATGATCAGCGTGCTTTGCTGGACGAGTCGGGCGCAAGCCTCGGACCGGATCATTTTTGACCAACCCAGTTCGGCAATCGATTCGCGCAAGGAATATCCGATGCAACTGCTGCACGAGATTCTCGAGCGCACCAAGCATCAGTTCGGCCCCTACGAGCTTAAATATTCCGATGTACGTATTGAGCAGCGGCCGCGCCTTTTGCGCGAGATGAAGCACGGTGAAGTGGTCAACGTGACCGTGCAGCCAACACAGCCCGAATGGGAAAGCGAATTGCCTGTCATTCGTATTCCTATCGATAAGGGCATTGCTTCCTACCGTATCTTCTTGATCAACGAGGAAGATCAGCCCGTATTCTCCGCGATTACCAACCTCGACCAACTCAAGGCCAAGCGTCTTGGGGTCGACCGCAGCTGGTCAAGCTATCCTATATATGCGGCCAGCGGCTTCACTATGGAAACCGGCAATAATTACGAAGGCTTGTTTTCCATGTTGATGACGCATCGGTTTGATTATTTTCCGCGTGCTATCTACGAGGCAATTCCGGAGCAGGCTGGCCGTAAAGAGAGTGCCCCGAATATCGCGGTGGAAAAATCGATTGCTATTTATTTTCCCTTGCCGCGTTATTTTTTTGTATCGCCAGCCTATCCAAATTTAGCCAAACGCATTGAGGTTGGTTTTGAAATGATAATAAAGGATGGCACCTTCGATCGCCTGTTCATGAAATATCATGGCGATCTCATCACTCAGGCTGGCTTTTGCTCGCGGCGTATTTTTGAAATACCCAATCCATTCCTGACGGCCGAGACACCCTTGCAACGCAAGGAGTTATGGTTTGATCCTTTCCGCGCCAGCGCTGCAGCCGGCAAGCGCGAAAAGGCTTTTTGTCCGAGCCGGCCAGTCAGGGCGAACTGAGGCAGTGGGCCTATCGGCTCCTTTATTGGGGCAACGGCTTTAGCTCATGCCAACCATGATGAAGCGGCCGGAAACACTCTCCGCACTGAGCTCAATGCCAATGTCATACTCTGCGGGCCGGAAACGGGAGCCGTGGGTAATCTCGGCAATATATCCAGCACGTTCCTGATCTGCCGCGCTGAAATAGGCACGACGGCTGGATGCCACATCGAAAAATTCAAAACTTGGAGTCATGATAATTACCTCTCTCACTGCTATTCAAAGCGCTTACTTTCACGCTTGTTTGAATCTTAGTGACTACCGGAGGTGCTTACCAATCGGAGTGTTTGATCAAGCCATAAGTTAATTTATGCACTGCGTCAAAAATTCGGTGTGCCGCGCACGGCGAAAATAATTCATTTCTTAATCAGTCACTTACCAAGAAAGTAAATAGTTGATATGTGTCGCATCGTTAGTCGATTCAATTTTATCTATGAATCGATAGAAGAATTAGTGCGAAATACAGAAATCACCTTTGCAAGGCGAGTTCTTGCGTACTGCGCAAATTCGCGACGCCAGGCAAATGACTGTCGAATATGGCGTTGCGCAATAAATCGATGACTTTGGTCCGCGGATAAGTGACCCGCCAGGCCAGCGCAACGCGGCGCGAAGGTTCCGGGGTGGAAAAGTGGCGTATCGCCACCAGCTTCTGGCTTTCCACCAAAGGATCGGCGGCCGTACTGGGCAAGACCGTGATCCCCAAACCTGTGGCAACCATGTGACGGATGGTTTCCAAAGAGCTACCTTCCAAGGTTTTTTGTAAGCCCGTGCCATGTGCACACGACGGGCATGCGGCGAGCACCTGGTCGCGAAAGCAGTTGCCTGTGCCAAGCAGCAGCAAAGGCTCTTCCTGCAAACGTTGCGCCGAAATGTGTTTGGCCTCTGCCCATGCGTGGGCTGCAGGTAGAACGACACGGAAAGGCTCGTCGTATATCGGTTGGGCGACGATGCCCGACTCTTCGAACGGCAATGCCACGATGGCCACATCGATTTCTCCGCGTTTGAGCGCTTCAGCGAGCCTGGCGGTATAGTTTTCCTGAATCACCAACGGCATGCGGGGAGCACGCGCGGCAAGCAAGGGAATGAGCGCGGGCAGAAGATACGGCCCGATGGTGTAGATGACACCGAGGCGTAGCGGACCTGCCAGCGGATCCTTGCCAGCCTCGGCAATATCGCGAACCTGGTGCGCTTCGCGCAATACATTCTCAGCCTGAGCGACGATCTGGCGGCCGATTTCCGTAACCTGCACGTCAGCCGCGCTGCGCTCGAAAAGCGTTACGCCGAGCTGGTCCTCCAGCTTTTTGACGGCGATGGACAGTGTCGGCTGGCTGACGTGGCATTTCTCGGCAGCACGCCCGAAGTGGCGTTCTTGCGAGAGTGCGACGATGTAACGCAGATCAGTCAACGTCATGGTGAAAGCTCCAAGGCGATACGAAGGCAAGCATTACCAAAGCTTGATTGTAGTGTTGCACTGCCTGAAAGCCCATCGAGATGAAACGGCGCACAAGAACCAGAACGGTTGAAAAAATGCGCCTCGCCCCCAGTTTGTAAGCGTTTGTAAGGCCTTGGAACCAGTCTAAGACTTTGATCTCCATGCCTGCGTGCCGTTTTGTTCGCTTTGTACCAATAAGGAGAACTCCAAATGCAGTGGACCCTTTCTCGCAGTGTGCTGGTCGCGAGTATCGCCGCCGTAGCGTTTGCTGGTTGCCTGCAGGATTCAGGCATCAATAGCTCTCATGCGGGCAGTACGTCGCCATCGCCCGCCATCCTGGCTTCGGCCGCCGCTGCACCCAACGCACCAACCGGCGTGACCTTGCCGAATTTTGCCGACCTCGTTGAACAGGTCGGTCCGGCCGTAGTGAACATCAGCGTTACCAGCACGCAGAAAGGTGGCGATGACTCGTTTGCCGACGATCCATTTTATGATTTCATTCGCCGCTTCCAAGGCATGCCACAGCAGCCGCGTAACCGTCCGGACCGCATTCAGCGCGGTGTTGGCTCCGGTTTCATTATCACCAGCGATGGTTATGTGATGACCAATCATCACGTCGTCGAAGGCGCCGATGAGGTGATCGTCAAGCTCACCGACAAGCGCGAGTTCAAAGCCAAGGTCATTGGTTCGGACGAACGGACCGATGTGGCGCTGATCAAGATCGATGCGACCGGGCTGCCATTTCTGAAAATGGGCAATCCAGACAAATCACGCGTCGGTGAATGGGTAATTGCGGTCGGCTCGCCGCTGGGGCTCGACAATACCGTCACGGCCGGCATCATCAGCGCCAAGGCACGTCGCCTGCCGGACGAAAGTTTTGTGCCTTTCATCCAGACCGATGTGGCCATCAATCCGGGCAATTCCGGCGGGCCGCTGTTCAATATGAACGGCGAGGTGATTGCCATCAATTCGCGTCTCATCAACAATTCCGGTGCCGCTTCTTATGCGGGCATTTCGCTGGCAATTCCAATCGATGTCGCAATGAAGGTGAAGGATCAATTGCTCAAAACGGGCAAGGTGATTCGCGGCATCCTGGGTATCACTTTCCAACCAGTCGATGCCGATCTTGCTAAATCCTTGGGTTTGGACAAGGCAGAAGGCTCGGCCGTGACCAACGTAACCAAGGGTTCAGGTGCCGACAAGGCCGGTCTCAAGGTAGGCGATGTCATCATGCAAGTTGATGGCACCAAAATTGATGACCCGAGCGATCTGCCTCGCATTATTGGCGAACGACCGCCTGGCGATACAGTGACGCTCAAGGTCTGGCGCAACAAGTCAATGTTGACTGTCAAGGCGACGCTGGGCGCGTCGCCTGGCACAGCGAGCGGTGGCAAGGGCAGCAAACCTGACAGTAGTAAGGAGGAAAAGCTGCCAAGCAAACTGGGCCTATCCGTCAGGGCATTACAGCCAGAAGAAGCGCGCCGGCTGGATGTGGACGGCGGCTTAGTGCTTGAGAGCGCTGTCGGCGCAGCCGCAAAAGCGGGCTTGCACGAGGGCGACGTAATCCTGATGGCCAATGGACAGCCGGTGACGACGGTCGACGCGTTGCGCCAACAAATTGCCAACACCAAGGGCGGCAAGCTGCTGATATTGATCCAGCGCGGCGAGGGTCGGGCTTTCGTAGCACTACCTACGGACTAATTAGTGCAATTTTTCGACGAATCGCCGTGCGCGGCGATTCGTCCGACGTCAACACCGATTCATCTACGGTTTTTCTTATTTCGTTGTCATTCCTGCCTCTCCTCGAAGCAGTCTTGCAGGGTCACCGCCGGTGACCCTCTTTTTTGACTGTTCGTTCGATGCTTGAAACCGTTCCTCCCTAAGCTTGTCGATGTCATCGTCTGTTGACAGGGCAAGGCAAACGTTTTACTTTCCATTAGGCAGCAGACTTGGGCATAGAACCGTTTCGTCGCCGGTAGGGATGAACACTCCGCGCCTGTCTGGCCCCCCTCGAATCAGGAGACCATAACTATGAAGTTTCAAAGCACTGCACGCGGCATCATGATTGCTGCGTTTGCCGTGTCGGTAATGTGCGCGCCGCTCGCCCAAGCCGCCACACAAAACTGGACACAGGCGCCCATGCTCGACCCGTTAGTCAAGGCCGGCAAGCTACCGCCACTTGCACAACGCTTGCCGCAAAAACCTGAAGTCATTACGCCGATCGAGCGCAAGGGCATCTACGGCGGGACGCTGCGGACCGCAATGCGCAGTAGTAATGACCAAAACAGCATTCTGCGCATTAGTGGTGTTGAAGGCCTTGTGCGTTGGGACATGGATTTCAACAAAGCCATTCCCAATCTGGCAGAGAGCTGGACCATTAGTCCGGATGCTTCGGAATTTGTCTTCAAGCTGCGCAAAGGGGCGCGTTGGTCCGATGGTTCGCCCTTTACCGCGGATGACATCCTGTTCGCCATGAACGATCTCATCTACAACAAGACATTTTTTAACCTGACGCCCTCTGGATACGTCAACAAGGACCTGCCCGCTAAAGTCACCAAGATTGACGACTACACCGTGTCATTCAAATTTAGCGGACCGTACCTGTCGTTCATTGAGCAATTGGCCATTCCTTATGGTCAATACGCCACGCTGTATCAGAAAAAATTCTGTTCTCAGTTCCATCCGGCTTACAACCCGAAGCTCAATGAGCTGATGGCCAAGGAAAACGTCAAGGACTGGCCGACGTTGATGCGCAACCATTGCGGCGACATCGAAATTCCTGCGCGCTTTGCCAACGTAGACCGCCCTGTGATGGACCCATGGGTCATCGTCGAACCCTACAGGGGCAATGCAACCCGCGTCGTGCTCGAACGCAATCCTTACTTCTGGCAGGTCGACAACGCGGGGCAGCAACTACCCTACCTTGACCGCGTTCAATTCCAAGTGATTTCGGACGTTGAAACAATTGTGCTGGCCGCCATCAATGGTCAACTGGATTACCAGCATCGTCACATTTTCGGTATCCAGAATCGTCCGGTCATCTCTGAAAACGCCGCTAAGGGGGGTTACAAGGTGATGGCGCTGTCAGGCACGGGCGCAAACTCGGCGGGCCTGTGGCTGAACCAGTCGACAAAAAATGCCAAGCTGCGCAACCTGCTGCGTAACAAGGATTTCCGCGTTGCCCTGTCACTGTCCATTGATCGCAAGGAAGTTAACGACATTGTGTATCTTGGTCAGGGCATGCTCTGGCAGATTGGGCCGCTCAAGAAGTCGAAATGGTACAACGAGCGCCTCGGCACCCAATTTCTCAACCTGGATGTGGCAAAAGCCAATCAATTGTTTGACAAGTTGGGTCTGACGAAGCGCGATGCAGACGGTTTCAGGCTCTATCCTGAGGGCGGTCGTGTTTCGTTGAATACGATCGTATCGGTCGCACAAAGCCAGCAGATCGACACGCTTGAGCTGATCCGCAAGCAATGGGCGCAAGTTGGTATCGAGATGGTGGTCCAGGCTTCCGAACGCACGCTGTTCTATGACCGCGCGACACGCAATGACTACGACATCAGCGTAGACATCATCCCTGGCGGCATGGACATCACTTTCAATCCACGCGCAATTCTGGCCATCCATCCGCTTGAATCACGCATGAGCCTCCCCTGGACGCAATGGTATCTGTCCAACGGTAAACAAGGCGAAGAGCCGCCGGCCAGCATGAAGAAACGTATGGACCTCTACGACAAGTGGCAAAGCGCTCGCACAGTTGCGGAAGCTGATGCGCTGTTCAAGGAGATGCTCAATATCGCGGCTGACGAGTTTGAAGTCATCGGCGTGATTCGTTCGCCAAGTGACACAGCCATTCGCAGCCTCAGGCTGCACAATGTTTACGAACAGATGCTGGTGAGCTTTACCTATCCGAATCCGTCACCCGCACTGCCGCAAGAGTGGTTCCTGACGCCAAAATAAGGCTCGGCGCTTTGCGCTGAATGTAGTGTTAATCGGCCCGAAGACAAATCTGTCTTCGGGCCGATTTTTTATTCTCTTGCATTCCTTGACGCATCTTCGCGCTGCCTGCCCGGCGTCAACCAACAACTTAGGCAAGACACGCAAAATGCGAGTCCTTACGGGTCGACACAATGCTTTGCAGAGTACCTCGCTGCTTGGCCACGCTTTATACGCTCGCATGCCCGTTGCACAAGCACTTCCTTGCCTGCGCGTGGCCTTTGTTGACCGGCCCTGCCACTATAGAAAATACCCTTGCCGCCGTTAACTTGCTTCTGGAGTCCGTTGATGAGTCGCGTCAAGGGGCCGATAACCTTACTTGATGCAACAGCTCAAATCTCCTATGCTCGCCCACCTGTTTTATTGCAGTTCGGTTTTATTTTCGCAGCCGCCCGAAAGTTTCAATTCTTTAGAGCACCGTCTGACAGAAGAGCAGGCGTGGATGTTCGCCGATTTGCCGGAGGTTTCCTGATGTCACTAAGCAATATAAGCCCGGCGCAAACTGCCACTTCGTCGCTTGACGAGATCGTCAGCCGCGAACTGCTGCCACAACTTACGCATTTTTTTGAACGCCTTCTTTCCGAAAAGAAAGATCTGGTGCTCGACGCCACCAAGGCATTCACCGGCAAGGACAAGTTCCTGACTGGCAAGATAGCCATTGGCATGAGCTATCTGCTGCTCAATACGCCACGCACGGACCCGATGTTCCCCCAATATCTGGCGGGCTATCGTCAAATCGCCGATATGACGGTCGACGAGGACATCGAAAGTTGGGGCATTTACTACTACGTCTCGGCGCTGAACAAGCTGCGCGAGGCGGGTCTGCTGGAACAGGCGGTCAGCCCGACAACGCTCGAACGCCTGAAGGAGAAACTCGAATGGCGCGGCTTCGTCAAGCAGCCCGAGTTCACACTGATTGATCTACCCACCAACTATTATGGTGTAGCTTTCAGCATTGCGCGGCTGCGCTACCTGCTCGGCTGGGAGGACAGCAGTGGGAGCGACATCCTGCTCGAAAAAATGGTTACGCATTATCAGACTTATTCTGGCCAGTTCGGCTTCTCCGACGAAACAGATGGTGAAGGTCGCTTCGACCGCTACAGCATTCTATTGATTGGCGAAATCTGTCAGCGCTTCATCGAGACTGGCATGGAAGTGACCTCGCAGTTGAAAGGCTGGCTGCGCAAATCGATTGACGTGATCCTGGTCCGCCTGAATCCCAGGGGCGACGGCTTCGAGTTCGGCCGTTCGATCGGTGCCTATGGCGATTCAGCCCTGCTCGAAGTCTTGTCAGCCGGCGCGACGCTCGGCGTGTTGACCGAAGAAGAGCGTGATATGGCTTATGCATTTGCCATACGCACGACGACGAAATACGTCAATTTCTGGTTCGATAAGGAAATGCGTTCGGTGAACCTTTGGGACAAGGGCCGCCGGACCGACGCCTATCGTGGCAAGCATCGCATCCTCGGCGAAAATCTCAGTCTTCTGCACCAGTATATTTACACCAACAATTTGTGGAACAAGCTCGGCTATCAGGGCAAGCAAGGGTCACCACGCTTTGAGGAGTGGTTACGCAAGCTACCGCGCATTGCGCTCACCTGGTACGCCAAGGGTGAATACGACCGTGCTTTGCTCACCGTCCGCGACGGTATGCGCGTCATCAGCCTGCCCTTGATCAATGGCGGCATAACGCTGCACATGACCAATCCCTATTTTCCGATACCGTTCTCCAATGGTCTCGTACAGGGCACGCCGGACGTCGGATATCCGCAATTGATCCCCCGCTTTAGCTTCGAAGACGGTTCGCAATTGGTTGCGACCTCGTTCATTCGCGATATCCAGACAGCGCAAAATGGCGATGTGCTGACGTTGACTTACCACCAAACTGAACTGAATCGTCTGGGCGAAACCGGGACGATCAAGGACGACCGCCTGAGTGTCAAGACGACGTACACGTTTGATTCCGGTGTCATGACGCGCACGGACGTTTATACGCCAAGCGTGCCGCTCAAGCACATCAAGATCGACATGGAATTCGCAAGCTTCGGCGAAAACGTCACGCGTACCGAACAAGGCTTCGCATTTGCTGTGGGTGACGCCTTGACCTTTGAAGCGGACGGTTTTATGCGTTTGTCATCGGAAAGCGTTTCGACCTCGGAAACCTATCGCACGCCGATGGGACAAATGAAGACGTTGATCCGCTGCGAACGCGACGAAGACACGCTCAGCGCGCCGATCACCTTGCGCTGGACAATTCGCTATCGTCCGCAGTAAGCGCGTTTGCCGGGCAAGCTACCAGGACAGCACGTTCCACTGAGCGTTCTTGTTCGGTATGCCACGTGGATCGTAGCGGTTGAAGACGCCGTCGCCATGATCGTCCACCAGCGTGTACGGCGGACCGATTACTGGATAGACCTTGATCATGTAGAGCCGCCCCTTCAGGCGGAACTCTTCGACCTTTTCCTCACCACGCTTCCTGACGGTCACCTCCGACTCCGGTTTCGCAGTCGGCGCCGAAGCGTCAATCGCCGCCGCGCGCGGCTCTTCGATGGGTTCCAGCTTCGGAGGTGGCGGCGCCGTATCGGCGAGCGCGGCCATGCTGAATCCGAGTGCGGCGCAGAGCAATGCGATGCGCTGAAATACGCGGTGGTTCATACAATTTCCCGTTAGAAGCTTCATGGCTTCACTCCTTTAGATGACGCGCAGTCGCTCTATCAAGCTAGCACATGCCAAACCACGATGACTGACTGCGTTCTTATCCGCTGCGGGCAATTCCGCTGCAGTCATACCGAACTGCGGCAACCAGAAATACGGATCGTAACCAAATCCGCCGTCGCCACGCGGCGTATTTATGATCTCGCCATGCCACTCGCCTTCGGCGATAAGAGGTTGAGGATCCTGCGCACTGCGCATAAAAACCAATACGCATACATATCTGGCCCTACGATCCGCCACACTCGCCAACTTCTCCAACATTAGCGCATTGTTGCGCGCGTCCGACTTGGGCTCGCCGGCAAAGCGGGCGGAATGCACGCCAGGCGCACCCTCCAAAGCAGCGAGGCAAATACCCGAGTCGTCCGCCAACGCTGGTAGGCCACTTTGCAAGGCTGCGTGTCGTGCTTTCGCCAAAGCGTTCTCAATGAAGGTGGCGTGCGGCTCCTCGGCCTCCGTGACACCCAACTCTGCTTGAGGAATCACATCCCAACCCAGCGGCAGCAATAGCGCCTGAAATTCACGCAGCTTGCCCTGGTTGTTCGACGCTAGTACGAGTTTCTTCATATTAGGCAATCACCTCCGCGCATGCTGCGTCCATATGCGCAAGAATTTCGACGGAAAGCTTCGGCAGCACCGCCAGGGCCTGCATGTTCTCAACGACCTGTGCTGGCCGCGAAGCCCCTGTGATGACAGTCGAGACATGCGGATTGCATAGGCACCAGGCGAGCGATAACTGCGCCAGCGTGCACTCCAGTTGCTGCGCAATTGGCAGCAGTTTTCTGACGGCGTTTTTCTTCGCCTCGTCACGCATGCGCTCCTGCAACCATTCGTAACCGGCGAGCGTGCCGCGTGTGCCGGCCGGAATGCCATCCAGATATTTTCCGGTCAGCACGCCGGAAGCCAATGGGCTCCATGTGGTCAGACCCAGGCCGATATCTTCATACAGGCGACGGTACTCCTGTTCAACGCGCTTGCGCGCGAAGAGGTTGTACTGAGGCTGCTCCATCACGGGCTTATGCAAATGGTGGCGCTCGGCGATTTCCCAGGCGGCCTGTATTTCCGCCGCGCTCCATTCCGAGGTACCCCAGTAGAGTGCCTTGCCGCGACTGATGATGTCGTGCATGGCCCATACCGTTTCTTCGATAGGCGTGTTCGGATCGGGACGGTGACAATACGCGAGATCGATGTAGTCCAGGCCGAAGCGCCGCAGCGAAGCGTCGACAGCGGCAAGCAGGTATTTGCGGTTGAGCGTCTGTTTGACGTTGGGATCGTCCGTCAGGCCCCAGAAGAACTTGCTGGAAACGATGTAGTGCTCGCGTGCCCAGCCCAGCTCGCGTAGCGCCTGACCCATAATGCGTTCAGACTCGCCTTGTGCATACACCTCGGCGTTGTCGAAAAAATTCACGCCGGCATCGCGTGCTGCAGCCATGCATTCGCGAGCGAGTTTCGTGTCCATCTGGTTCGAATAAGTAACCCACGAACCGAATGACAGCGCGCTGACCTTGAGGCCCGAACGGCCCAGACGACGATATTCCATAGTCATTTCCTCGCAGGCGCGAACACCTGTCGCAATGTTCAGTCTTCCTGCAGCGCCGACATACCGCTGCCGGGACTGTAGGTGTAGTGGTTGTCCGTGCCTTCGCCGCGGCCGCCATCGACGACCCAGTGAAAGCGCAACGAATGTGCCACGCCGCGATACACGAAATCGATTTCCTCGATGCTCACCTCAATCGTGCGCCTGAGTTTGCCGCCATTGCATGACACTTCGAAGACGCGCTTCTCGCCTTGCTTCCAGACACCCAATGGGAATTTCACCTCATCGATGCAATCGCGTCCGTAGCGCGAATCGAAGACACGGCCTAGACCATCGCCACCTGAGCTGACGGTAAATAACTGCTTCTTCACTTCGCCGCGACTGGAGACCTGCGTGCGCTCATAGACCTGCAATTTCTCGCCGCTACTCGGCCGCACCCACTCCACGGGCCCATTCAGCGACTTTTCACCACGCGGGCCGAACACGAGTTTCGCGGGCGTCATGCGAATCTCGCGCTTCCCATCCCAATCGCCTCCGGTCCACAACTCGACAGGAATGAAACGCTCACCCGTAGCAGGGTTGTAGGCTGCAGCCCACACGCTATCGTCCGCTTTGGATAAGGTCGACAAGCAAACGAGGAATATCAGCAGCAACCGAAATCTCATTGAAGAGCGCCTTAGTGCGCTTCATCCCAATTGGCGCCTGCGCCGGCCTCGACCAATAGCGGCACTTTCAGATGCGCGACGCCGCTCATGATTTCGGGCAACTCGACACGCACGCGTTCGAGCTCGGCATCGGGCACTTCGAGTATGAGTTCGTCATGCACCTGCAACAGCAAACGACTTTGCAGACCTTCGCGTGGCAACCAATCGTAGACAGCACGCATGGCCAGCTTGACGATATCGGCGGCCGTCCCTTGCATCGGCGCATTGATGGCGGCGCGTTCCGCGCCTTGGCGACGACCTGCATTGCCGGATTTTATTTCCGGCAGGTAGAGACGCCGACCGAACACGGTCTCGACGTAGCCACTCTGACGCGCGAACTGGCGCGTTTCTTCCATGTAGCGCGCCACGCCGGGGTAACGCGCGAAATAGCGGTCGATGTAGAGCTGCGCCGCACTGCGCTCCACGCCGATCTGCTTGGCCAGGCCATGTGCGCTCATGCCATAGATGAGGCCAAAGTTGATGGCTTTGGCATAACGGCGTTGCTCGCTGGTAACTTCGGTGAGCTGCATGCCGAACACTTCGGCTGCCGTCGCACGGTGCACGTCTTCGCCTTTGGCGAAAGCGCTGAGTAAACCTTCGTCATCGGACAGGTGCGCCATGATGCGCAACTCGATCTGCGAATAGTCGGCCGAGACAATATGCCATCCGCGTGGTGCGATGAAGGCAGCGCGAATGCGGCGACCCTCTTCGGTACGCACCGGGATGTTCTGCAGGTTTGGCTCTGAACTAGCCAGTCGCCCGGTCACCGCGCCGGTCTGCGAGAAGCTGGTGTGCACGCGCCCTGTCTTGGCGTTGACCGAGCGTGGCAGCTTGTCGGTGTAGGTGCTCTTGAGTTTGGAGAAGCTGCGATGTTCGAGAATCAGCTTGGGCAGCGGGTAATCCAGCGCGAGTTGCGCCAACACTTCTTCATCGGTCGACGGTGCACCTGTCGGCGTCTTCTTGAGAACAGGCAGCTTGTCGCGCTCGAACAGCAGTTCCTGAATCTGTTTCGGGCTACCCAGGTTGAAGGGCTGGCCCGCCACCTTGAAGGCTTCTGCCTCGATCTCCATCATGCGCCGCCCCAACTCAGCGCTCTGTTGCGCGAGCAGGAAGGAATCGATCAGCACGCCGTTGCGCTCCATCGACAGCAGAACTTCGAGCACCGGCATTTCGATCTCACGATAGACGCGCTGCAAGCCCGCCTCGGCTTCCAGCCGCGGCGTGAGTACCTTGTGCACGCGCATCGTGACGTCGGCATCTTCGGCGGCATATTCGGCTGCACGCGTCACTTCGACTTCGCCGAAACCAATCTGTTTGACGCCCTTGCCGCAAAGATCGGTATAGCTCAGCACCTTGAGGCCGAGATGTCGATTGCATAGCGCTTCAAGATCGTGGCTCTTGTCACTTTCGTAGGCTGCCGACTCCAGCAGCGTGTCATGCACGACACCGCGCAACGTCACGCCCTGGTTCGCAAGAACGTGCATGTCATATTTCAGATTCTGTCCCACCTTGGCATGCTCGCTGGATTCCAGCCATGGCTTCAACTTCGCCAGGACTTCAGCGAGCGACAACTGATCGGGCGCGCCAGCGTAGCGATGCCCAACGGGGATGTAGGCGGCTTCGCCCTCCGCGACGGAGAAAGACAAGCCAACGAGTTGCGCCAGCATCGGATCCAGGCTGTCGGTTTCGGTGTCGAACGCGGTCAGTTGCGCAGCGGTGATCTTCTCCAGCCAGCGATCGAACGTCGCCCAGTCGAGAACGCATTCGTAATCCTTGCGGTGAACGCCTTCTTCCTCGGCCGCGACAACTACAGCCAGGGTCGCTTCAATGCTGTCCGGCGCACCGGCAACGGCCAGCAGGGCCGCTTCGCTGGAAACTTCGGGCGTGGCCGCCGCGACGGACGCGCCTTCCAGCTCGCGCAGCCAGCCGCGAAATTCGTAGCGGCGGAATTGCTCGATAAGTGCCGGCGTATCCTGCTCCGCCCAGGTCAGTTCCTCCAGCGTCTGTGCCAGGGGAACGTCCGTGGCGATCGTTACCAGTCGGTGCCCCAGCGGCAAGAAATCCAGGGCGCGGCGCAGGTTCTCGCCGACAACACCTTTTATGCTATCGGCATTGGCAACGATGGCGTCGAGCGAACCGTACTCCTGCAACCATTTTACGGCGGTCTTGGGTCCGCACTTATCGACGCCCGGCACGTTGTCCACCGTATCGCCGATCAGGGTGAGGTAGTCGACGATGCGATTCGGCGGCACGCCGAACTTGGCCAGGACGCCGGCTTCGTCGAGCACCTCGTTGCTCATGGTATTGATCAGCCGCACATTGGCATTGACCAGCTGCGCCATGTCCTTGTCGCCTGTCGATACGATCACCTCGTAGCCTTGCCCACCGGCGATGCGCGCCAGCGTGCCGATGACGTCGTCGGCTTCTACGCCGTCCTGCATGATCAGCGGCCAGCCCATGGCCTTGACGCAGGCGTGGATGGGTTCGATCTGACGCACGAGATCTTCGGGCATCGGCGGGCGGTGCGCCTTGTACTGCGGATACCAGTCATCGCGAAAGGTTTTGCCCTTGGCATCGAACACGCAGGCGGCGTGCGTCGCCTTGTAGGTCGTGCGCAGCACGCGTAGCATGTTCAACACGCCACGCAACGCGCCAGTCGGCTCCGCCTGCGAATTGCGCAGATCGGGCAGCGCGTGAAAAGCGCGATAAAGATAGGAAGAGCCGTCGACGAGGAGTAGCGTTGTCATGACAAATCAATGATTGGTGAACGGCAAGACTGAAAAATGAGCGGCGGCTTTTATGCCGCAAACGTTCTACAAGAACAGCACACCCATTCGACTCAACCGAAAACAATGAGCGCAAAAAACAAACTTCCGCCCTTCACCGCCCCTTCTGTCGAGACAGAAACACGCGTAGCACGCGAGGCCTGGCGGATTCTTGGCATTATGTCAGAGTTCGTCGAAGCCACTGAGCGCTTGCAGGCCATCAAGCCAGCGGTCAGTATTTTCGGCTCGGCGCGCACGCCGGTCGACCATCCCTATTACGCGCTGACCGAGAAAATTGCACGCCTGCTATCGGACTCCGGCTTCTCCGTGATCTCCGGCGGCGGCCCCGGCATCATGGAAGCGGCCAACAAGGGCGCCTTCCACGGCAAATCGCCCTCGGTGGGACTGAACATCCAGCTGCCCTTCGAGCAAAGCGGTAATCCCTACCAGGACATCTCGCAGACCTTCCGCCACTTCTTCCCGCGCAAGGTCATGTTCGTGCGCTTCGCTACGGCCTACGTGGTCATGCCGGGTGGATTTGGCACGCTGGATGAGCTCTCCGAAGCGCTGACGCTGATCCAGACCAACAAGGGCCGCAAGATTCCCGTCATCCTGGTTGGCAGCAAGTTCTGGAAGGGCCTGCTGGACTGGTTCCGCACAACATTGGTCGATGAAAAGATGATCGGCGCGAAAGACCTGGACCTGATTCAGGTGATCGACGAGCCGGAAGAAATCGTTGCGGCGATCTTCAAGTATTACGAGCAGCGCGGCTTCGAGCTACTACCTGAAGAGCACGAGGCAATGATCAATCTGTGAGGCGGACGATACGCTACCGGGGGCGCGCTCAGCGTCCCTGCGCATTGCCCCAGATGACCTTGTGCAATTGAATCTGCATGCGCACGGCGAGCTTGTCGCGCAGAATCCACTCGGCCAGATCGGCAGGCTGCAGCGAACCCTGCACGGGTGAAAACAGTACCGGGCAGTGTTCGGCGAGCTGACGGGTCTGCAACTGCTCGCGCGCCCACAGATAGTCCACCTCGTCGGCCAGCACTACTTTGAGTTCGTCGCGTGGCGTCAGGTGTTCGAGATTGCTCCACAGGTTCTTGTCGACCTCGCCCGAACCGGGTGCCTTGAGGTCCATGATCTTCGACACGCGCACATCGACGGCGCTGACATCGAGCGCACCACTCGTTTCGAGAGACACCTTGTAACCGGTATCGCACAGGCTGGAGAGCAGCGTCAGGCAAGCCTTCTGGGCCAGCGGCTCGCCGCCTGTCACGCACACGTAAGGCGTGCCATGCTGCACCACTTCTATGAGAACGTCATCGATGCTCTGGTAGGTACCACCGCTGAAAGCGTACTCGGTATCGCACCACACGCAGCGCAAGGGGCACCCGGTGAGGCGCACGAAGACGGTGGGCAAGCCGACACGACTGGACTCGCCCTGCACGGAAAAGAAGATTTCGGTGATGCGCAAACGCTCTGCCGGCCGTTCGACGCGCGACGCATCGACGACCTCAATACCTGGGGCACTCACTTCTTGCCCAGGCGCTGCTTGGCTGTTTTGGCAGCATCACTTTTCGGAAATTTGCTGACCAGCGCTTGCAGCGTCTTGCGCGCCTGCGGTGCGTCGCCCAGTTCTTGCTGGCAGTTTGCCAAACCAAGCATGGCATCCGGCGCCAGCGCATCATCCGGCCAGGTCGTAATGACTTTGGAATAATAGTCGCTGGCGGTCTGGGCATCGCGCGCCTGGAACAAGGCCGATGCGGCCCAGTAATTTGCGCCGGGCTGGAAGCTGCTCTTTGGCCAGGTCTTGATGAATTGACGGAAGCCCACGGCGGCGTCGACATACTTGCCGGCACGCAAGGCGTTCACAGCGGCTTCGTAGTCACGCGTTTCCTGTGCAGGATCGACCGTCGCCGCAACAACTGGTTGCGCAGCCGTGCCATTGACGGCGAGCTTCTGCGTCAGATCCGCAACACTGGCCTCGACCTTGCGCAAGCGCGTATCGAGATCGACGTAGAAATCCTTCTGGCGTTTCTGCGATTGATCGAGGTCGTTGGTCGTAACTTCGACCTGGCCACGCAGCTTGGCAATTTCCGCACGCAAGGCTTCGATCTGATTGACGAGCTGCATCTGCGCGCGTGAGGCGTCTTCGAGCTTTTCGATGCGCGCGTCCATATCGGCGCGCAGTTGCTCCAGGCGGCGACGGGCTTCGTCGTCGTCGAACAATCCGGCACGTGCCGGCAGCATGACCAACAATAGACAAACCGCCAAAAGCGGCTGGAAATTCTTCAAGACAATCTCCGGATTCAGCCAATGGCTTGCAGCACAGTCGTGCTGCGACAACCGCTGCCGATATGACATCGGCAAGCGGCTGCGATCTCTAGACACGCACCCGACTTCGTGACAAAGCCGGGCACGCATTCAAACACCGATCAGTACTCGCCCTTGTAAAGCACGTCGGCGCGACGATTCTCAGCCCAGGCAGCTTCGTCATGACCAGGATTCTTCGGCTTTTCTTTGCCGAGGCTGACTGCTTCAATCTGTTCGTCCTTGACGCCGAGGATCTTCATCGTCGACTTCACGGCTTCAGCACGCTTCTGCCCGAGCGCCAGGTTGTACTCGCTCGAACCGCGCTCATCGGCGTTGCCCTGGATCAGGATCTTGCCGCTGGTGTTCTTCTTGAGGAACTTGGAATGCGCTTCGACGACGGGGAAGTAGTCCAGCTTCACTTCGAAGCTGTTGTAATCGAAGAAGACATTGCGCTGCGACAGCAGGCTGTTCGGGTCTTTCAGCTCGGCGAACGGATCCTTCGGTGCAGGCGCGGCGGCAGCAGGCTTGGCGGGTGCGGGTGCCGGCGTAACCTTCGTGTCCGGCACTGCGGCAGCCGGCTTGGGTTGCGCCACGGGGGCGGGTTCTTGAGGCGGCGTGGTGCTGCAGGCAGCCAGTGTGGCGGCCAGCAGGATGCTCATTGGCAATGCGATTTTCATGCTTACTCCCGTGGTTCAGGTTATTAGATGATGTCTTGCTGCACGCTCTTTACTGCACTCGATCCGCTTGCCCTCTCAGACTGCGAGAGGCCCCCAGGCAGGTTCGCGGATGTCTCCATTACCCTGCAAGGGCTTGTAACGAATCTTGCCATCAACCGAAACGGCCGACAGCACACCTCTTCCTCCAACCTCAGTGGCATAAAGAATGAGGCGACCATTCGGTGCGAAAGTGGGCGACTCGTCCTTCGTGGTGTCGGTCAGTATCAGCGTTTGCTGGCTACTGAGGTCCTGCACCGTCAGCTGGAACTTCCCATTATTACGACCGATGTAAGCCAGAGTTTTGCCATCGGGCGAAACATGCGGTGAAACATTGTAGCTGCCATCGAAGGTTACGCGCTGCGCTTCTCCACCATCGACCGATACGCGATAGATCTGCGGGCCGCCACTTCGATCCGACGTAAAGTATAGCCACTTGCCGTCCAGAGAAAAACAAGGCTCGGTATCGATTCCATCAGTTTGCATGAGTCTGCGCAAACCACTGCCATCCAGATTGACCAGATATATCTGCGACAAGCCATCCTTGGTGAGCACAATGGACAGACGCCTGCCATCCGGCGACCAGGCCGGCGCGGAATTGGAACCTTTGAAATTGGCGACAACCTGCCGATTGCCGGTAGCAATGGTCTGTAGGTAGATGACCGGCTTTTTCAACGCGAAGGATACATATGCCACGCGCTTGCCGTCCGGCGACCAGGCGGGCGAAATGATGGGCTCATCGTCGGTGAAGGCCGAAACCGGGTTGGCGCCGTCATATTCGGCGATCTGCAACATGTAATGGCGGCCGGATTTCTGCACGTAGGCAATTTGCGTGGAAAACACACCGGGCACGCCAAGCAGTTGTTCGTAGACGCGATCAGCGATCCAGTGGCCCGCATTGCGCCCCAGCTCGGCGCGGAAAGACAGCACCGCGCTTTTCTGTTCGGCCTGCTTGACAACGTCATACAAACGGAAAGTCGCCTCGGCACCACCGTTCGCGAGCTGCCTGACGCTGCCTGCGAGCAACACGTCAGCGCCCTTGCCGCGCCACGCATTCCAGTCGGGCCGCGCAATATCGGCCAACGGCTGATCGCCGGTATCGACCAGGCGAAACAGGCCGGTACGTTCGAGATCGGCGCGTACTACATCGGAAATCGGCTTGGGCAATACGCCTTCGCCGCCGAAAGTGGTAATCGCAATGGGAATGCGCTCGTTGCCAAGGCCGGAAATTTCTACCGTCAGCTCCGCACGTGCCAAGGCCGGCGCGAGCGCCAGGACGGAGCCGGCCTGGAGAAAATGTCTGCGTTGAATGAATGGTTTGCGTTGCATGAAGTCCAATTATATTGCCAACATCGCGATCCGTACCGGGTTAATCGGTGCGCGGCTTGAAAACGAATTGCAGATTGCGGTCGAAAACCTCGGGCCGCGTCGGCCTCGGCAGGGGAGAGGCCTTCTTGATGGCGCGCTCTATTGCGTCGTCCAATGCCTTATTGCCGCTCCTGGTCTGCAGATGAACTGCTCCGACCTCGCCAGTCGGTAACAGTTCAATGATGAATACCGGTTGCTGACTCCCGAAAGGAATGTCCGTCGACAACAGACTTCCTACCTTCTGGCTGATCGCAGCGATCCACGCATCTCTTGCCCTGGCGTTGATCTGCGTTGTGGCCGAATCCAGCTCAGCTTTATTCTTCGCATTTGTCTGCGCCTGCGCCTTACGACGCGCTTCGTCGGACGCCAGATCGAGCATCAGACGCTGACGGTCGGCCTCGATTTCGCGGGCACTGCGTTGTTGTGGCTTAGGCTCAGCGGGCGGAACCTTATCCGGTTTCGGTTGCGGTTTTTCCACCGGCTTGGGCGGCTCGACTGGCGGCTTTTCCTTTTTAATGGGCTTCTCCGGCGCCTTGGGCAGCGCGATGTCCGGCTTCTTCAGCGGAGGCGGCTCCTCTTTCGGCACAGGCTTCGGCGGCGGCATCGGCTCGGGTGGCCGCACAACCTGGGGCTGCGGCAGTGGTGGTAGAGATCGGACGAGATCGACCTGCACCGGCTCCGGCGGCCGCGTCTGCCACTGCACGCCGTAGTACAGCAATAGCGCCAATGCGCCGTGTATGCATACGGCCAGAACCAGCGAACCCCATTTGCCGGGCTCTTCGCGCGTCATGGCCGCCGGATTCATCTGCGCTGCAATCACCTGGCGCTCACTCGGATTTCGTCGCCTGCTGCTGTACCAGCAAACCGACCTTGCTGATGTTGTTGCGCTGAAGCAGGTCCATGATCTGCATGACAGCGTCGTAGCGCACGTTCTTGTTCGCCGATATGACAACAGGTTGATCGGGATTGGCTGCCTGCGCGGCCAACAGTTGCGCCACCAGCTTGTCGCGGCTCATGCTCACCTCGGACCCACCGCCTGCAACCGCATGATCGTGCAGCGCAATTTCGCGCTCGCTGCGGATGACGACTTCGAGCGGTTGTTGCCGGGTCTGCGAGGCCTTGGCAACACTTGGCAAATCGACCGTGCCGGTCGGCATCATCGGTGCTGTCACCATGAAGATGACGAGCAACACCAGCATGACGTCGATATAGGGTACGACATTGATCTGGTTCATCAGGCGGCGCTGGCGCATGGCTTACGACCTCCGCTGAATCAACGCAACTGACGCTGCAGGATGTTGGAGAACTCTTCGATGAAACTCTCGAAGCGGATCGACAGGCGATCGATGTCATGCGCATAACGGTTGTAGGCGACGACGGCCGGAATGGCGGCAAACAGGCCGATGGCCGTGGCCACCAGTGCTTCGGCGATGCCCGGAGCAACGTGCGCGAGCGTGGCCGTGCCGACATCGCCGAGGCCGCGAAACGCGTTCATGATGCCCCACACCGTGCCAAACAAACCCACGTAAGGACTGACCGAACCGACCGAGGCGAGAAAGGCCAGATGCGCGTCCAGGTCATCGATCTCACGCTGGAAGTTGGCACGCATGGCGCGGCGCGCGCCATTGATGATGTCCGACGGCTCCAGCGAACTCTGTCCGCGCAGCTTGGCAAATTCGCGGTATCCCGACTCGAAGATACGCCCCAGCGGTCCCGCCTCGTCCCTATCCTGCGACGCACTGCGATAGAGCGCCGTAAGGTCGCCACCGGTCCAGAATTGGTGCTCGAAAGTCGCCGTGGCAGCGCGCGCGCCGCGGATCGCGAAGGCCTTGCGAAAAATCCAGTACCACGAGGAGAAGGAAACGGCGATCAGGATTCCCAGTACAAACTTGACGACCAGACTGGCGTTGATCACCAGACTGAGGACGGACATATCTTGGGTGAAATTCATGCGGCAGCTTCCAGGAGAGATCTCAGCTCATCGGGCAGGCGTACGGCCTGCTTCTTGTTCCAATCCACACAAGCAATGGTGATTTTTGCGACGAAAAGCCGCTCGCTCGTTGTGTCCGTCTGGCGCAGGATACTCTGCTCGAACACAATGCTGGCGCCGCCGATGCGAACGACCTGAGTGTGAACCTCCAGCGCATCGTCGAGTTCCGCGCCACGCAGGTAATTTGCCTCCGCACGCGTCACAACGAACACCAGACCCGTCTCGGCACGCATATTGCGTTGATCGACACCGAGCCTGCGCAGCCATTCCGTACGTGCCCGCTCGCAATAACACAGGTAGTTTGCGTAGTAGACAACCCCGCCCGCGTCGGTGTCTTCGTAGTAGACCCTGACCGGCCAACTAAAACTCGCGGCCGACTTTGCATGTTTTTGCATGAAAGTATTGTACCCTCCCACACCTCGCCCGAAGCTGCGGCGCCCTGCCACCGCGCGATCCGGATTAAACCTGCGTACTCAGCGGACCGTTATCGCTTGGATGACGGCACTACTGTCAAACCGGGGCGGAGTGGGGCAGAATGCCGCTTTTATGTTGGACCTACAGATGGGGGAATGTCCATGGCGCTGACCGAAGCCAAGCTGCTGGCTATGCCGGAGTCGGAGTACATGAACGATAAGCAACTCGCGTTCTTCAAAGAACGCCTGCTTGCCATGCGTGACGACTTGCAGCGCAAGGTAGATGAAACAGTGGAACACATGCGCGAGCAGGAGGCAGTTGCCGACCCTGCGGACCGAGCCACTGTCGAAGAAGAGCACGCCCTCGAATTGCGCACGCGCGATCGCGAGCGCAAGCTGCTCAAGAAAATTGATCAGGCGCTTGATCGCATCATTCGCGAGGACTACGGTTATTGCGAAGAGACCGGCGAACCGATCGGTCTGGCGCGACTGCTGGCGCGACCCACGGCAACCTTGTCGGTGGAAGCGCAGGCTCGCCGCGAGCGCATGCAAAAGATGTACGCGGACTGATCTGAGACAGGTCTGCATTATGCAGATCGGTTTTCGGGGTGGCCGCGGGTGGTCGTAAGGAACGAGCAAGCTTGATGGGCACGCTGTTGTCTGCGTGCGCCCTGTAATCAGAATTACCGGCTTAGAACAACGTCATGGCGATGTCCCTCTTCGGCAAGAAGCCCCCAGACAAGGGCGCTAGCGGCCCCGCGTCTGGCGCGCGACGCGCCGACAAGAATGAAATCACCACCACCATGGACCTCACCAATCTGGGGGACATGGGGCGTGCGCTCGCTGCCGCAGCGGGCAAGATTCAGGTCTCTGAAGGCTCGACGGAAGATCACGCGGCTGTCGAAGAAGCCGCCATCCTGTATGCCAATGCCAGCGAAGACGGCGCCCGCGCCGTGCTCGAAGCGGCCATCGATGGTTCCATCGGCAAAGCGTCCGAAGAACTGTGGCTGATGCTCTTCGACCTGTATCGGCTGACCGGTCATAAAGAAGCCTTCGATACGCGCTCCGAGCAGTTCACACAGACCTTCGAAATTTCACCGCCGATATGGGATGAAAGCGCGCCCGCGCCGGTGCCCGAACGACGCCAGTCCGCGCCGGCCGTGAATCTCTCTGGCACGCTATCAGGCAATGCGCGGCCGCAATTCGAGCAACTCACGCGCATCGGCCAGAAGATGGGCAAGCTGCGCATCGAGCTGGCGCGTCTCAAAGGCGTCGACGATAGCGGCTGCGCCTTGCTCAACGACACCCTGGCTGCGCTCAAGCGCATGCGTGTCGAAGTCGTGCTATTCAGCGCCGCCCACGCCCTCAAGCTGATCGAACCCAAGCTCAAGGTCGGCGAACGCGAAAACCAGGCTTACTGGATGCTTGCTCTGAGCCTCATCCAGCAGACCGCCAATGCCGAGCACTTCGACCAGGTTGCGCTGGACTACGCCATCACGTTTGAAGAATCGCCGCCGTCGTACGAAGCGCCGCCAGCCGTAGCGCCGGAGGAAATTCCCGAACCTGTCGCCGCACCCGAACCCGATGTCGATCGTTTCGCCATGACAGGTGTGGTCGCCGGCAATCAGCCCGACGCACTGCGCCAGCTTGCCGTCTATGCTTCGCAACGCTCGCGCGTCGAGGTCGATTGCACCCAGCTCAAGCGGCTTGAATTCGTCAGCGCCGGCGCACTGTTCAACCAGATTGCGCAACTGCAGGGCCAGGGCAAGGCCACGTTGATCTATCGCCCGAATGCCATGGTCGCTGCCTTGCTGCGTGTGATGGGCATCGATCAGGTGGCGCAGATCGAACGCCGCAAGGCCTGAGTTTCACCGCCAAGGCGCAAGACAGCCAAATGCATTTGGCATCACACCACTGACTCTCAGCACGCTGCCGTCCCCTCTCCCCGGGGGAGAGGGTGCCCCGTCAGGGGCGGGAGAGGTGGGAGCGTGCATCCATGGACGGTCTCTGGAATAAGCCCCTCTCCCGGCCTACGGCCACCCTCCCCCGAGGGGAGGGGACGGCAATGTACATCAGCTTTTCGCCTTGATGGCCAAGCCAAAATCACCGCACTGCAATCCGTTCCACGCGCTCCATGAATCGCTGAATAGCCGCCGCGTCGGGCCAGCCGAATTGCTTCATATGTCTTTCGATAAACGAAAAAAGCATTGGCATCACCGGCAACACTCCGCCGTTTTTTAACGTCGCTTCATCCAGGGTCCACGCTTCCAAGCGGATCAGTTCATTCAAGGCTTGTGGCGACACATGGTGAATCGCCGCCAACGCCACGATATGCACGTCGCGTGTCGGCTCGATGTCACTGCCTTCGCGGCGCAATGCTTCAACATCCTGCTTCTCGTACAGCGCAAACAGCCGCGCGCGATTGGAAAAACGCTTGATACCGCGTGGCGTGTCGTCGTGCATGCGAACAGCATCTATCCAGGTTTGCAACGCGAGGCGGAAATTGTCTGAGTCGCGCGTGCGCATCGCGCCACCCAGCGCCAGCGTCACGCGCTCTTGCAGCACGCGCGAGCTACCGATGCCCAAACCGATGAGCAATAGCCCGCCGAGTACACTCGTCAATGCCCATGGCATATGTGTCGGCACCATTGCATCGATACCCACGTCGCCGCCCTGCATGGGCATGCTGGCCGATTGTGGTAGCGTCGCAGCAGGGTAGGCATCGGTCTGCGCGCCAGTGACGACGGCCGCCGGTGCTGCGGCCTCCGTCACTGGCTGAATATTCAATGCAGGTGGCTGTCGATAATTGTTGAGCACCCGCCCGGCCGTGATCGCCAACGAAATTGCCACGACCAGCCCGATGAAAATCGCCAGCCGTCGCAACCACGGCCAGACGATTGTCCATAGTTGCGCGAACCAGCGACGACGCTCTTCGACCTTCGCCTCCTCGCCTTTCAGCACAGTGCCTGCCTGCTGCACGAACAGCGCGAGACTCTCCTTGGCATTGGCCAACGGCACGGGCAATTCGATGTGCACCAGCTTGCGCAGGTACTGGTCGGCGTACTCATTGGCGTTACCGCCATCGACCTTCATTTCCGGCGGACGGATACAGGCCTTGACGCGATCCATCGCCATGCCCAGCACGACGAAACATTTGCCGACGTCGACCATGTAGTTGGTCAGTTCCATGATGCCGTTGACCGTCTCGGGGCTGCAGCGGTCGATGTCGTCGATGAACACCAGCAGACGTCCGTCGAGCGCCTCGGTTAGCATGCAGTATTCCTGACGATAGTGTTCGATCGAACCGGTCGGCTCCTTGTCGTCGCTGCCCTGCTGCGTGCCGAGCAGACCGCGCAAGGGCTTGAGCACTTCCATGCCGTACACGGCCGCGCCCTTGGTCAACAGCAAGGCCAGCAAACCGATTAGGGGCACGAGGAAATGTTCGAGTGCGGGGAAGAGCGGCAATGGCAGCTCGCGTTCGGAAGCTTTCAGAATCGCATCGCGCTCGCTCGGCCATAACGTCAGGCCGGTGCCCTTCTCGATGGTGACCAGTAACTGATCGGGCTGCTTGAATACGCAACGCGCATCATCGGCTACCGGACGCAGATCGCCACAGTGGTGCTTCTGTGCACGATCCTGGCCGGATTCCCACACCAATGCATTTCGCATATAGTCGAGCACAGCCGGGCGCACGTACTCATGCGATCCGTTCTCCGCCACCACTGCCGACGCTTCCGCACTGGGTTCGGCTACCGGCGCGGATTGCGGGGCCGGCTTGGCGACGACAGGCTTGAGTTTCTCGATGGTCTTGTCGGTCACCACCGTGCGGTCCCATTGAAAGGCAGTGTGTGCGAACCATCCTTTCAAACGATCCCAATGATCAGCTTGGCGCGAGAAGTCGCCAAGTGCGACAAGCGCCGTCAGCGGTATGGCGATGCACACCACCTTGTAGAAGAGGCTGCGTCCCCATATCAGACGACTGCGCACGCGGAGCGCGGCGATCGGCTGACGCAGCAGGCTGGGCACGCCCTGGCGGCGCACGGCATTGAGCAGCGCGGTGAGCTGGCGGCCTTCCTGCTGGTGATGCCAGGCGTTGAACCAGGCCGTGCGGTAGCCCTTCTCGCGCATCTCCGTCTGCAGCATGCGCATCATCGATGACTTGCCGCTGCCCCACGGCCCGCTGATTGCGATGGTGATGCGCGGCTCGGTCGCTGCGTTGCGCAGGAAGTTGGCGAGCGCCTCGATGGCCGGGCGATAGCCGAGACGGTCGTCCTGCAACTGCGTGATCGGCTGATCCGAGTTCAGGCTCGCCGCCGGACCGTCCTGCGCCTCATCGGGCGTCTGGTTGCGGCTGCGCAGATAGCGCGGCACCAGCACTGTCAGCAGGCAGCCGCCAATCAGCAGTAACAACCAATACCACGGTGCGGGCCAGCGGCTGTACGACGCGGACTCGTTCCAATGCACGCCGCCGTCATCGGTCAGCAGGACAGTGCCATAGCCGCCGAGCGCACGGCCGTGCTTGCCGTCGGACACCATGCTGATATGCCACAGCCAATTGCGCGTTGGCGTCGCCTGCTTCTGCCAAGTCGCGCCGCCGTCACGCGTGGTGAGAATTTCGCCGTCGCTGCCAGCGATCCAGCCGCGCTGATGATCGTGCGTGAAGAACACCGACCAGAACCATTTGTCCGAACCGGTGGACACCTGGCGCCAGGTCTTGCCACCATCGTCCGAGCGCTCGGCCTTGCCTATCGGTCCGACGCGCCATTGCAAGGCGCCGTCGACGAACATATTGGCATTGCGCGCATTCGCCGCCGGAATCTTGTTCCGTCCGAGCACTTCCCATGACATGCCGCCGTCATGCGTCGCGAGTTGCCTGTCGGCGCCGGTGACAGCCTCGCCCTCATCGCTGCCGGCGTCCTTGTAATTGAAACGCGCCCAGATGATTGTCGCACCTGCGCCGGCCGTCAGGCTGCGCCAGTTTTCCGGGCTTGACTGCAGGTCCTTCCCCAGCAATATGCTGCCGGAATCTCCCACCGCCACGCAGTGCGTAGCGGCATCGTCGCAGTACAGGCTTTGCACATCGCCATGCTGGCCGGTGTCGACGGCCGTCCAGGTCTTGCCGCCATCTGCACTCGAACGCATTGCGCCGCCGGCACCCGCCACGACGATACGTTGCGCGTCGGCAGATATCTGCATGGTCGTCGGTGCGAAGCCCCGCCACTCGGCCACGGTGGCAGGGTTCGCATCCGACGCGCGCACCACGTGCAAGGTATTCGGCCCGAGCACCCACACCTCTCTGCCGTCTGCGCGTGTCACACCTCCCATATTGCTGCTGCGCAGGCGCAGCTCGGCCCGGCCCGTGGCACTCAACAGCTCGCTGAGGATCGGCCAATCGTCGAAGCTTGCCTGCTCGCGCCAGCTCTGTCCGCCATCACTGGTGATGCGCATATGATTGTTCGCCAGAACGAGCCAGCCTCGTCGGGCATCGTTGGCGAATATGACACTAGCAATATCCTGATCGGTCCCGGTGGGCTGCACACGCCAGTTCGCACCACCGTCGGTCGTCACCAATAGCGCGCCGCCCGTACCGCTGGCCCAGCCATGTTGGGCATCGCTGAAAGACACGCTGTTGAGCGTGGCACGTAGCGGGTCGACGCGTGGCTGCAAGACGGCTGACGCACTACTCGTGCTTGCGGCCGCAGGCTTGATCACGGGCGCTTGCGGTACGAATTTTTGCTTGTCGGGCGGTGAGGTGGGCCGCGGTGTGACGCCAAGTGAATCAGCCTTTTTTGAAACGGGCCGCTGCACGATCTGCTGTTTTGGATCTGGCTGAGGCAGAACAGTTTGCTGCTGCACCTGTGCCGGCGAATTCGGTGACGGGGCCTTCGACGGCGGCTCCATCGCCTGCGCACTGCCAATCAGATTGAAGCTCAATGTCGCGGGCCGCGCTGGTGGCGGCGCGGGATGTTGCTGCAACCAGGTTTCGCCGCCATCGCGCGAATGCAGGATCAGACCGCTTTCGCCGACCGCCCACAGCAGTCGTGTACCGGGTATGCCGGTGACATCGCGCAGATTGCCGCGCACGACATTGCGTTTGAACGCATTGCGCTCCAGCGGCCACGCCCACCAGCCGGGATTGCCGAAGTCCCAGGCGCCGACGGCGCGCAGCATGTCGGAGTGCGGCGCCTGCCGCAAAGCAAAGAAGCTGGCGGCAGCCAGCATCACGATAGTCAAAAAGATGCCCGACAGCAGCGCTGCGGGGCTCACAGCTGGCGGTTTCGCCGCGCGGTGATGTGCGCCCTGCGAGATTTCGTCACCCTTGGCAGACGAGTGTTGCGACTTCGTGTCCCTGCTTTCCATGCGGCTGACTCCCTGGTCCTGGCACCTGGTCCTGGCACCCGGTCTTATCGTTCACCGGAAAACCGGCACGTGCAGCGGAAGCAGCCGATGGTAAGAGGCCATCGGCGGGATTTCAACCGGACTATTGGACAGGCGCCCGCATGACGCCGCGGTATGTCTGCGTCAGTCGTCGCCTACCGAAATCGGCGGCTGTTCATGGGGTGTGTGGTGTCCTGCAGGATGAGGCAACTCGCCGGGCTTGTGAGGCTTCTCGCCATAACGCAGGCCTTCGGGATTGCTTTCGGTGGCGAAAGCATCGTCCTGACCCCGGTCGCCAGCCACAGGCGGGCGCTCGACAGGCTCCTGCGGATTCTCTGTTTGCGTCGGTTTCGCGGTGTCAGCCATGATGTGTCCTCCTGGAAGCATGCAGCGTTCGGCAAGCTTCGCATCCGGCGGGCGTCCCGGTCAAGCGAGCTTCTGTGCGAAATCCGCCGGCAGGAAGCAGCTCTCCAGCGCACGTTGCGAGAACAGGAAACGCCCGTCGCAGACGAAGCCGAGTTCTGCCCAATCGATGGCATTGAGCTGCTCGGCGGCACGGTGTACATCGATGTCCGGCTTGCACGGGAAAATCGCCAATACCGACCCGTCATAATCCTTGCAGGCATGAACAAAGAAGGGATTCTTCTGGCGCGTCTTGTTATTGACGTAGATGCGCGGCGCATCCGATTTGTGATGATCGCGCCCCCAGTGCCACCAGTTGCGTTCGTCGAAATTACGGATGCGTCGCGCCAGCAGCTCAGCCTTGTGCCGGGCGAGGTGCGCATGCTGGATGCCATAGATCATGCGCCGCGTCTCGCCCGTCGTCGCCGTTTTCGAACAGATGAAGTCGACGTTGCCCGCGTCATGCGTAAATACTGCGTCGAGGCCAGACACCGCCCCCACCTTGACGCTGAACAGCGAGGCAAACGGCAGACTGTAGTGTCCGTCGAGAAAAACGAGTTGGCCATTGTGACAATCGAAAATGCGCCCGTCATGCATGCGGCGATCCATGCGGCCCTTCTCGAAACGAAAGATCGCCGTGTTCGGCACAGCGCCGTCGAAAATACGCGCGTCACCCAGATCAATGAAGTCGGTGATACTGCCTTGCTCGAAGATGAGCTGATTGAGTTTGCGCGCGGCAGTGGCTTTGATTAAGTCGCGCGTTTTGCTTTTCGCGTATTTTCTGACAAAAGGTTGTCCATATTCTGGCACCGGGCTATCCACGGGACCGCGGACGGCTGTTTCACACAAGCCAGAGGAGAGTAAACCCATTTTTGACCAATCCGTCCAACGTGCCCTACATCCTCGATATCTTATGTATCCCTCCTGCCGCTACAATCTGGATTACCGTAGCAGACACGCGTCATAGTTTCAGAGGACAAAAATAAGTCTATGCCAGAAGCTAGTCAGCAGAAAACTGCGCGTTTTGACATCAACGCAGCGCTATTTGAAGAGCTGGGAGAGCGACTCGTTAGCAAGCCCGAGGTGGCGCTCGCAGAGCTTGTTAAGAACGCGTATGACGCTGATGCGACTAGCTGCCAGATTAGGTTTGGCGACGATCAGATCATTGTTGAGGACAACGGCCATGGAATGTCCGAAGAGCAATTCCTGCGCTTCTGGATGGTCGTAAGCACTCAAGAAAAGGGGTTAGCGAGATTTTCGCGGAAATACCGTCGCAATATGGCGGGGTCCAAAGGAGTAGGCAGGTTTTCAGCGCGCTATCTCGGGCACGCTCTCACACTGATAAGTGTTGCCGACACTACTGCAAGCCGAATGAAGCTGACTGCCACCTTTGACTGGCGCGCTATAACACGCGAAAGCAGTATCTCCACCGTGACAATACCCTATGTGGTTGAGGAAGTACCGCCCGGCACTCCCTCCGGAACCACACTTGTCATCGATCCTCTACGCTTAGAAGCGCGAAGCATTTCCGTATCGAAAATCAAGACCGATATTGTCCGGCTCACTGATCCTGTTGCTGGCCTGGAAATACCCCCATTTAGTCATGAGCCTATAGAAGGAATACCTAACCAAGTCGACCCAGGCTTCTCGGTCGTCATCTTGGGATCAGAGGCTGATGGTGAAGACACGGACGTTCAGCTACTTCAAAAAGAAATTCTGGACCGGTATGTCGGCCGAGTTCGCATCAAAGTGGACGGCGACAATCTGAACTACCAAGTCTTTTGGCGGGATCACGAAGGGGCGGTCGTTGATCATTCATTCAAGCTGTCCGACTATTCAAGTCCGTACACTCATGGAGCCCTTGCAAAGGCGAGCGCTCAACATCCAGACAGCCAATCTTTGCTTGCGGACATTCCGTATCTGCCCGTCAGTCAGTCGCTTCATTCTCCAGTATTTCTAGACCTTCGCTTCTTCCCGAGACGGCCCGGAACCTTCGCTGGGCTGGATCTCAACGGGAAGGTGGCCGGTGGTTGGATACGCGATCACGCAGGCATTTCCATTGTTGATAATCGTTTTGCAATGGCGGCGTATGCCGATCAAGGCAGTGATTGGCTGGCGCTCAATGCAGACAGCGCTAGAAACGAACGCAATTGGCAATCGATCTTCACCCCCGCCCTATACCCGATGACGGCGGAAGAGAAACTCGACCCTGCACTCAATCCAATGCTCGCGTTACCTAGTGGGCGGCAAGTTTTGGGCCGCGTCCACATAGCAACTAGACGGCTTCCAAAATCATCCGACGAAGACCGCGACACTGATGATTGGCTACAGCCCAACATGGATCGCGAGTCGCTTCGAAACAACGGTGCATTTCGATTGCTTTGGCATATCACGCGCTTTGGGACTGAATTGCTCGCATTATTTGACCGTCGTTTTAGACTTGAAGAAGAGGAAGCAGCCCGCCTGTCTGCTGAGTCCGACGCGCAAGTTGGCTTTACCCAAGCAATTTCAGATATCCGTGAATCGCCTGAGATAGCGCCAGAATACCGGAACCGGATTATTCGCCAACTGGAAGCTGTCAAACTTCGATATGAAGAGTCTGCTGGATATGAGCGTGGCGCGCGCGTCTCCTTGGAGCTCATGTCAATGATGGGGGTGATGGCCGGATTCATGACCCACGAATTTGAAAAAGCCATGCACACCTTGCAATCAGCAGCGATCAAGATTCGGAAACTCGCTCAGCATGATCCGCAACTTTCTGATGCTGCTGATGACATCTCCGCCTTAGAAGCATCTTTGGCCAGCCACATGGACTACATGCGTTTGTTCGTCAATCGGGCTCGCCGACCACATCCGCAGGAGTTCAAAGCCGACGCCCAGATCAGGCTGGTTCTCTCCAATCTACGCTCTCTTGCAGAGCCACATGCCATTGCCATAGATGTACAGTCTCCTGCTTCCCTGCCTGGTCCATACGTAGCCATCGCTGCGTACCACGGCATCTTGATCAACCTAATATCTAACGCGATGAAGGCGCTCGTGCCCAAGGTGTCCAGCGAACAGCGAAAAATATTGATTCTGGTACGCAATGAGGCGACGAAGCATGTGTTAGTTTGCGCGGACAATGGCATTGGCATTGCCGACTATCTTAAGACGCGGATATGGGACCCTTTGTTCACCACGACTGGCGATGGAACGAACCCGCTTGGCTCAGGCCTTGGGCTAGGATTAAGTGTTGTTCGACAGGTCGTGGGCGAACTGGATGGTTCTATCGAGTTAATGCAGTTCCCGCCAGATGGTTACATAACCGCGTTTAAGGTCGTCCTACCACTTCAAGGCTCAATTCGAACATGAATCTTTTGATTATTGAAGACGAGCCCGATTTCGTCGACAGCGTTAAGAAGGCGGGCCTTGCGAGTGACATGTCAGTGTTTTCGGGTGCCGATCTAGGCTTTCGTGAGGAAGGGTTTTTCAAGGCCGACGGTGGTTCGGTAGAGGAGCAGCTGAAGCAAAAACTCAGTTCAGTGTGTACAGAGAACAATGTTGACCTCGTCTTGTTGGACTCTGACTTATCCCGGCTGAGAAACGGGATCAGCCAAACAGCTTGTCGCGACGCCCTGCAGTCTCTTGGCATCCCAGTATGTCGGTACTCTAAAGGACACACCTCAACGCAAGTTGCAGAGTTCGGAAGGCTCATCAATCTTGCGTCTGATGGGGCGAGCGCCATTTGGGTCGCTCAGGGGAAGACCCAAGATGTCGAAGGCAAGTTAATGCCGTGGCTGCAAGCAGTCTCAGATGGTTTTCAGGCTCTGCGATCAACGTTGCTCTCGCAGCCAGCGGCGTTAAGCAACAGTGCTGGGCCTGCAGGCATACTTGCGAAATTAATCGGTCACCCCGAATTGCAGGGCAGTCTGTTGGGGTACACAGGGCCGTCCATTTTTTTCTTCGGCTCAGCAAAAGGTAGTACTACCGCACTGACTGCAACGCAAGCACAAGACTGGGCTAACCGTTTGGGCTACTGGTTGATGAACTATGTCTTGCCCTTTCCTGGTCCGATCCTTTGCGCCCCTGCCGCGGCGGCTTATCTCAACATCACTTGCGACAGCTTGGCGAGAAAAGATGTGCAACAACTTTTATGCGGAGCACGGTATTCCGGACCTTTCGGCCAAACGAGCGAATACTATTTAAAGTCGGGGTTAGACGAAATCTTGGAGACCCAGGGAGGCGATATCGCCCTTGCCGCTTCTCTGAAAAGCGCTCCGCCTGAACGAATAGACGCAGCACGCCCAGAAGCGCCAGCCTACTACTGCGTACTTTCCCAAACCACGATCAGGGAGGACGAAGCAGCCCCCTCGCCCGATTGGATACCAGCTGGAGCCCAAACTGCACGAATTAAGCAGGAAATTCTCGACGAACTAGGCCCTATGCTCGATAGATAATGGCTAAAGTTGATGCTCTTTTGCTACGGGAGTGGGATGCTTGGAAAGGCGCTCTCAAGAAAATCGTCGAATCCCGAAATGCGCGGCTCCACTTTCCAAATCTCAACATCCGACAAGAAGATGGACTGACCTGTGCCATGCTATCTCACCCCATTTGCATTTTTGATGCGCCGCCTAAAGCGTCCACCACACGCCTAAGTTCGGACAAACTTATTGTGATTTTCGTAAGCGGGGAACTGAAGTTTGCTGATACCGAGACTGGAAGTGTCCTCGTTGAATCAAGTTGTTCCGCCGCTTTTTTCAAAAAAACAAAGAACGTTCCAGCAAATTCCTTGGGCCTGCAAATGACTGACTCGCTTCACTTCGACGCAGAGGTGAGCAACAAACTAACGCCCTTTCATCCTATATTTCACGTCCAACGAGGAACGTCGAGAATTTCGTCAGATGCGTGTAAGGATGTTCTTGCGAGTTTGATTCATATTGACAGGGACAAAATCGACGTTCCGTTTGACGACACCGTTGGCATCTTGAAGAGTCCTTGTTTTCGAATTCCGACGCCGCAACTGGACATCTTGTCGGTGCTGACTCTGATCATTGCGGATTATTTTTGTAATACTAATGCAGTCACAAACATAGCTGAACGATTTCAAGAAGTTCTCAGACTCCTTGCGAGTGACGGAAAGCCAGCACGGGAGGGCGCCTCGGCCCGCCTTCTTCGATCACGAGTCGAAACGCACGGGCATCTTTCCGCTGGAATCTGGTACGCGGAATTTGTATAGCATTATTGTGAAGCGGCGTTCTTCCACGACAGAACCAGTCGCCCCATCTTGCCGTGGACCTTCGCAACGCATTGTGCCGTGACAGCTCACATGTTTTCCAATTGGAGTTGTGATTGTACGACTCTCGATAGCGCGGACTCTGCTATAAATTGCTATCGAGTGGATGGTACGGATGCAATTAGGAATTGCAATGCTGTCTCCGTATATGAACTAAACAGCGTCGCTCAGTCCTGCTAGCGCCGATCAACGCCACACTGTGTTTACCCACTGCTCCTGAAAGAGTTCAGGCAGATAGCAGGTTTCCAATGCACGTTGCGTGAACATGAATCGCCCGTCGCAAACAAAGCCCAACTCAGTCCAGTTCACCTTGTTAAGTAATATCGCGGCGCGCTTGACGTCAACGCTTGTGTCTCGCGGAAATATCGCCAAGATCGAACCATCGTATTCACAGCAAGAGTGCGTAAAGAATGGTTCCTCACGACGTGTCTTGCAATTGACATAAATGCGGAGCGCATCGGACTTGAAGTGATCACGCCCCCAATGCCACCAATTGCGCTCATCGAACTTACGTATTCGCCGTGCAAGTAGCGCGTCCTTGTGTTGATCGAGGTGTGGGTGCTCAATTCCGTAGAGCATGCGGCGCGTCTCGCCAGTGTCTCGTGTTTTGGAACAGACAAATTCAGCATTGCCCTCAACATGCGTGAAGACTTCGTCTAATCCGGAGACTGCTCCAACCTTGACCGAGAATAACGACGCAAAAGGCAAGCTGTACTCGCCACTAACGAACACGAGTTGCCCGTTGTGACAATCAAAACGACGACCGTCATGCATGCGGCGATCCATGCGGCCCAGCTCGAAACGGAAGATCGCGCAGTTGGGCACTGCGCCATCGAAGATGCGCGCATCACCGAGGTCTATAAAGTCTGTGATCGTACCTTGCTCATATAACCATTGATTGAGCTTACGTGCAGCCGTGGCCTTGATGAAATCGCGCGGTACGATGAAGATCAGTTCTCCACCCGGCGCAAGGTGTCTTATGCACTTCTCAATGAAGAACAGCGAGAGGTTACTGCGCGCGTCAAAATGACGCATATCGAGCTTATCTCGAGTGCTAGCAGCAATATCTTGGAAACGCACATACGGCGGGTTACCAATAATTGTGTCGAAGCGTGGCTCTTCGAGAGGAAAGTCGAAGAAGTCCATGACGGTCGCGCCTTCGTATGCCACCGTTCTATCAAACTCTATGGCTACGCAGTCGTCTATGCGAGATGAGAACGCTCCATCACCACATGACGGCTCCAAACATCTGCCGTCGTTCTTCCGTAACGCTAGCATTGTGTCAACAACATGAGCTGGAGTAAACACTTGCCCCAGCACATCAACATTTAGCCTATGCGGTCGGCTTATTTGTACTGAAAGATTCGGTTGCGCGAGCACAGAATTCCCCCACATTAGGTGTGTGAATTCGTGCGAAGTCTACGCGTAATATGTGCCTGTGAACAGCGGTTTTTTCACCCCATGTTCTTCATTACCCCCTTGAATGCGTCCATCGGAATTCTATGGATAACGACACAGCCATTTGTTCCCGCGGCGCGCGCGTACAGTACTTTACTAGCCTCAATGGACTGTTTAGCGGTTCGCACTCCCTTGTGTGGGTTGGCTTTCTTGACGTGACTCAGTGCAAGTTCGCTAGCTTCCTTCTTGGTAGAAGCAGCCACAACGACCTCGGAAACATGTGGATCGCCGGTAGTGTGAACATAGACCTTATAGACCTTCATTTGATTCTCCTTTGGCATAAATGAACTACATACTTGCACAAAAAAAGTATGCCAGTTGCAAACTTTTCCAAAGAAGAAGGCGACTCTATTTCATTTACCGTGAATTGTAATTACCAAGCCATCAACTTCAACAACACAACCCGCGCGCAGCTTGCGCGTCTTGCGCGTTTCCAGCTCGCCATCGACCTTGACCATGCCCTCGGCCACCATCGCCTTGGCGGCACCGCCCGACGAGGCGATGGCCAGCAGCTTGAGGAGCTTGTCGAGTTCGATGTAGTCGGAGTTCAGGGTGAAGGTGTGGTGGGGCATGTAGGGCTGGCACAGGGATACTGCGGAAGATTATCGCCGATGTCGGTCGGCTCGACGAGTATTCCCTCGCCCGAACATGACGCCGGTTCACCACGAGTAGGGCGCAGTGACAACTGCGCCGCATGTCACCTATAACATGCGGCGCCGTTGTCACTGCGCCCTACGCCGCTAAAGCCACTGGATTCCCGCCTTCGCGGGAATGACGGTGTTGTTAGCTAAGTTCGTCCCACGCCTCCCGCAAGCGCATCACGCACGCCTCGCTCGCGGGCAGCAACGGTAACCGCACAGCATCTTGCGTAAGCCCCTGCGCAGCCAGCAGCGCTTTGATCGGCGCGGGATTGGGTTCGGCGAACAGGGCGGCCACCATCGACTGCAGGCGTCGAGCGATCGCGCGTGCCTCGTCGAGGCGTTGCGCCTTGAGCAGCGCGAACATCTGCACGTAGAGGTCGGGGCGTATGTGTGCGGCGGCGCTGATGGCGCCGTGACCGCCCAGGCATAAGGCCGTGAATATCTGTGAATCATCGCCGGCCAGGACCTGCAGGCGCGTTTGCGTCAGCAGGGCGTTCAGGCGCTCGACATTTGCGCCGCATTCCTTGATCGCCACCACGCGCGCATCCTTGCAGAGCGTCTGCAAAGTGGTGATGTCGATGCTGGCACCCGTGCGATAGGGAATGTTGTAGATGATCATGGGCAGATCGGCCGCCGCGACGATGGCCTCGAAGTGAGCGCACATGCCTTCCTGCGACGGACGCAAATAGGGCGGCACGCTGACGAGCAGGCCTGCCGGCTGCAAGGCACGCAGCTCGCGCGCCCACGTGCAGGCGGGCGCAGTGGCGATCTCCGCCATGCCGATGACAAGAGGATAGGCATCGCCCAGCTCCTCGCGCAACGAACGACAGACGGCCAGTTGCTCGGCCTGCGTCAGCGACGAACCTTCGCCGGTGGTGGCGCAGGCGACGAGCCCGCGAATACCGCTAGCCGCCAGACTGTGCGCCAGGCACCGCAGCGCTGCGTGGTCCACTTCGTCATCCCGGAACGGCGTCACGATGGGAACCCATATGCCATCGAATATGCCGCCAAAACTGTTTTCTGAAATTGTCATACCCATCCTCGTCAATGCATTTGGAATATGCGCGGGCACGCTTGTCCGCGCGGCTTTCCGGCGGGCCTGGCAGAGGAAGGGGGTGATGGAGAAAACTGGAATCCCGTCTGGCGCATGCCCGACGGGAAACGACCCGTCAGAGGCGGGGTCGTTTTTTGGCTTTCAGGCAAGCGGCGGGATTCGCGCACGCCGAGCAGACGCGCGCCGACAAGGCGTTTGCACTGATCGTGGGTGTGTGCTGCGACATGCTTGCCTCATGAAACTGAAAGCCGGGTTGGCATCGTGCGGTGAAATTGGGGTGGCGGTCAACTCGAAGGGGCAAGGCCATTCCACATTCAAGCGGAAATGTTCGAATAGCATGTGTGCTTGCCGTCCCCTCTCCGCGAGGAGAGGGTGGCCGTAGCCCGGGAGAGGCGGAAGCGTAGATTGGCTCATGGTCGGACGCTTTCCCCTCTCCCGGGCTACGGCCACCCTCCCCCCGAGGGGGAGGGACAGCAATGTGCTGAGAAACGCGTTAGCCCGGTGAGATAACATAGCTCCACTATCAGCCCTGTATCCGCATCGCACCCTTGCCACGGAATTCTTCATGCTGAGCCAAACTGCCATCTTCCTCGCCGCCGCCGTACTCATGGTGCCCATCGCCCGCAAGCTCGGCCTCGGTGCGGTGCTCGGTTATCTCGCCGCCGGCGTGCTTATCGGCCCGTGGGGGCTGCGCCTGATCAGCGACGTGGGTGCCATCCTGCATTTCGCCGAGTTCGGCGTGGTGCTCTTTCTCTTCATCATTGGCCTGGAGCTGCAGCCTGCGCGCCTGTGGGTGCTACGCCGGCAGGTATTCGGACTGGGTAGCGGACAGGTGCTGGCCAGTGCGCTGGTCATCGGTGCGGTTGCCATCGCGCTGGGTATGAGTTGGCGCGCGGCGCTGGTGATCGGACTGGCCCTGTCCATGTCGTCCACCGCGCTGGTGCTGCAATCGCTCGCCGAGAAGCAGCAACTCACGGCACGGCACGGTCGCGATGCATTTGCCATATTGCTGTTCCAGGATCTGGCGGTGATTCCCATCCTGGCCTTGCTGCCAATGATGACCCGCGATGGCGGCGCAGATTTCGAAGTGCTGCACCTGATCAAGGCGGTTGCCATCATTGCCGCGGTGATCATTGGCGGCCGCACGCTGTTGCGGCCCGCTTTCAAATGGATCGCCACGCTGGGCAGCCGCGAGACTTTTACCGCTGCGGCGCTGCTGGTGGTCATCGGCACCACGCTGCTGATGGAATTCGCCGGCCTCACCGCCTCGCTCGGCGCCTTTCTCGCCGGCGTGCTGCTGGCCGATTCAGAATATCGCCACGAGCTGGAGGCGGACATCGAGCCGTTCAAGGGCCTGCTGCTCGGCCTGTTCTTCATCGCTGTCGGCATGAGCGCCAATCTTGGATTGCTCGGCGGTCACGCCATATCCATTTTGAGTATTGTCGTGGCGTTGATGGTTGTGAAATTCGTCGTGCTCTACCTGCTCGGCCGCGTCACCGACTGCTCCAATCGCAGTTCGCGCAAGCTGGCTGTAGCGCTGGCACAGGGCGGTGAATTCGCTTTCGTGCTGTTCCAGCTGGCGCGACAATACGGACTTCTGACAGCAGCGCAGGCGGACGGGTTGGTGGTGGTCGTGACGCTGTCGATGCTCGCCGCGCCACTGCTGTTCCTGCTCGAAGAGCGGCTACTGGCGCCGCGTTTCGACGAGAAGGACACGCGTCCTTTCGATACGGTCGAGGATCCGAGCCGAGCCGTGCTGATCGCCGGTTTCGGCCGCGTCGGCCAGATCGTCGCCCGCTTGCTGGCACTCAAGCACATTCCCTTCACGGTGCTGGAAGCGAGTCCAGGCCAGGTCGATTATGTGCGTCAGTTCGGCTCCAAGGTTTATTTTGGCGACGCCTCACGACTCGATGTATTGCATGCTGCTGGCATAGAGCACGCCAAGCTTTTCGTGCTGGCCATCGACGATGTCGACGCCTCCCTGAAAACCGCCGAGCTGGTGCGCCGCCATTATCCTGAACTGCCGATCTACGCCCGCGCCCGCAATCGCTTTCACGCCTACAAGCTGATGGATCTGGATGTGAAGATGCTGGTGCGCGAAACTTGGCACAGCAGCGTCGTCCTCGCCAAGGAAGTGTTGCTCGGCATGAAGCTGCCAGAGGCGGAAGTGACCGCAGCAATTGCACGCTTCAAGCAATTCGACGAAGCCAACCTCAAGCGACAGCATGCGGTGTATCAGGATGAAGCTGCGCTGGTGCAGAACGTCAATCAGGCTGCCGAGGAATTGCGCTCGCTGTTCGAAGCCGATGCAGAGGAAGCGGCGGGGACTTCGCGCGAAGCGGCCTGAATCATTTGTCATTCCCGCGAAAGCGGGAATCCACTCGGTGGCATCTGATCTCACGTAGAAGTGGATTCCCGCTTTCGCGGGAATGACGGCGTTTTTTTGCCGCCTTTAGTCGAGCGTCGCGCGGAAGCGCTTGAGGCCGACCGCCATCACCACGGCGATGAATAGCAGAAGCGGCCACACCTCCGGCCACAGCTCGATCGCCCCATTGCCCTTAAGCATCACACCGCGAATGAGGCGCAGGAAGTGCGTCAGTGGCAGTAACTCGCCGATGGCTTGTGCCCACTCCGGCATGCCGCGAAACGGGAACATGAAGCCCGACAGCAATATCGACGGCAGGAATACGAAAAATGTCATTTGCATGGCTTGCGTCTGCGTGCGTGCCACGCTGGAGATGGTGATGCCCACTGCCAGATTGGCGCAGATGAACACCAGCATGCAAACCATGAGCAGCAGGAAGCTGCCTTCGAAAGGCACGTCGAAGACATAGCGTGCCGCCAGCAGGATGACGCCGACCTGCACGTAGCCGATGACGATGTAGGGCGCGATCTTGCCGACCATCACTTCGATGGGACGTACGGGCGTAGCCAGCAGATTCTCCATCGTGCCGCGTTCCACTTCGCGCGTCACACCGAGCGAGGTCATCATGATCATTGTCATGGTCAGGATCACCCCCATCAGGCCCGGTACGATGTTGTACTGCGTTATGCCTTCGGGATTGTAGCGGCGGTGAATGCGCAATTCGAATGGCGTAGCCGCCGCCGGCCGTGCGAGCGGGCCTGTCAGGTCATGCGCCAGCGCCGTCTGCGTTAACTGCTGCACGGCGGCGATGGCGTTGCCTGTTGCGGCCGGATCGGTGGCATCTGCTTCGAGCAGGATCGTCGGCTGCTCGCCACGCAAGATGGCCCGCGCAAAGCCCGCCGGTATGGTCAGGGCGAACTGTGCCTGGCCTTCGGCGAGCATGCGCTCGGCTTCGCGTGCGCTCACGTCCGGGGCCGTGACCTTGAAGTAGCCTGAGTTTTCCAGCGCACGCACGATGCTGCGCGTGAACGTGCCCTGTTCCTGCGCCACGATGACAGTCGGCAAGCGCTTCGGATCACCGTTGATGGCGAAACCAAACAATGCCATTTGGATAATCGGGATACCGATCATCATGGCAAAAGTCAGCCGGTCACGCCGCAGCTGGATGAACTCCTTGAGCATGATGGCGCCAAACCGGCCCGGATCGAAGTGCTGCCGCAAACTCACGTCAGTACAGCCTCCCGCTGTCCGACCGCCAGCGCTTCAACCTGTGCAACGATCTGCGCCAGCACTTGTGCCTGATCGGACATCAGCCCCTGCGTGCGCTGGCAGGCGGCGCGCGTGGCGGGGTCGACGAGCAAACGTACCAGCGTGCTCGTCCACTTTTTGACCGGGGACGCAGCATCGAGTTGTGCGCCACAACCCAATCTGGTGACACGCGCAGCGTTGTCGAACTGGTCGTGCGCGAAGGGCGTGATGAGCTGCGGCACGCCAGCGTGCATGGCCTGCGCCATGGTGCCAATACCGCCGTGGTGCACCAGAGCCGCCAAGCGCGGCACCAGGGCGTCGAAGGGCACATAGCGCTCATGGTGAATGAACGCGGGTGCCACCCCATCGATGCCCCATGGCAATTGTTCGCTGAACGGTGTCACGAAGACGGCCCGACGCCCGAGCGCCGCGCAGGCCGCTTGCGCGCGCTCGAAGAAGGGGCGACCGAATGCCATTGCCGAGCCCGGTGTGAAGCCGATGGGCGCCTCGCCTTCTGCGAGGAAGGCCTGCAGCGCCGGGCTTAACGCCTGCGTGCCCGGCATGCGCCACATCGGGAAGCCCGTCGTCACGCTGCGCGCTGGCCAGTCCTTTTGTGGCGCGCAGAACCACGCCGGAAACGCACAGATCACGGCCTGCGGCGAGTGCTGCCAATGACTGAAGACTTTGCTGACCGGTGCCAGTCCGAGCTGTGCGCGTATGACATTCAGATCGTCCATGACAACGCCATCCAGGAATTTCTTTTCCACCCAGCCCAGGAACGCACGTCGCCAGCTCACCGGCAGGTGTTCGAGCCAGGAGCCAAGCCCCGCCATGCGCGCAGGGGCGTCCGCCGACAGGATGCAGCTTGGCGAGAGATGTACCGTCGCAGCGGGCACGCCGAGGCACTCCTGTGCCAAGCGCACCGACCAGGCCAGGGTGCTACCGAGCATGACTGTTTCGCCGGGCCGTATGTGCGCCTGCAGTAGCGCGTAGTACGGCAGCAGCTTTTTTTGCGACTCGCGCCACAGCGCCCTGAAACCGAGGCGCGGATGCCACAGATCGGGCTGCGAAATAGCGCGTTGATAGTCCTCTGCGGAACTACCGGCGATGACACCCAACCCGGCCTGTCTGACGCGCCCGGAGAAGTATTCCGACGTCATTACATCGACCTCGTGACCGCGTGCCGCCAGCGCCTGACCGATGGCAAGAAAGGGGTGCACGTCGCCAGCACTGCCAACGGCTTCGATCAGGATATGCATTGTTGTTTTCTCATTGGAAGTTGTCGGCACTCTGCCGCATCAGGTGGATGAAGATTTCTTCAAGAGCAGGCTTGCTGCGTGTCCATTCGAAGCGGTCGTCCTTTTGATAAGGTGCCAGCGCCGCATCGAGCGCCGCTGCATCGGTGCCGCTCACGTGCAGCGCCATGCCGA
>JAQGMF010000021.1 GCA_028292505.1 Rhodocyclales bacterium | reverse complement strand
GGATCCGGCTTGGCCTCGGGTAAAACTGGTCGGGGTGGAGGGATTCGAACTCTCGACATCTTGCTCCCAAAGCAAGCGCGCTACCGGGCTGCGCTACACCCCGAGGAGGCCGAATTCTATGTGAATCGCCACAGCGCGTCAAACGATAACAAGACTTTCTAAAACTCACCCCTCGGGCGTTCACGCCGCAGTGTGGAAAATGCGCGAAGAAATCGTAGCGAGCAGGACCGAGGTTGAGACGAGGCGCGGAGCTGTACTTCAGTACAGCGAGCGCCGGAATCTCAAGATCGGCCCGCGCAGTAGATTTATTCGTGCATTTTTTAGTGGTGGTGGCCGTGGGCTCCGTGCACATGGCCGTGGGTGATTTCTTCCAGCGTCGCCTGACGCACATCCGCAATCGTCACATCGAACAACAGGGCCATGCCGGCAAGTGGGTGATTGCCGTCGACGACTACCTTGCCGTCGGCAATGTCGGTGATACGGAAGATCATGTCCTCCTCGCCGTCTTCGCCTACGCGCTCGAAAGCCATGCCTACTTCGATGTTGTCCGGGAATAGTTTGGCGTCTTCGATCATGATCAGGCTGTCGTCCAGATCGCCGAAGGCGTCATCCGGTTGCAGCTTGATTTGCAGGCTTTCGCCGAGTTTCTTGCCGTGCAGTTTTTCTTCGAGTAACGGGAAAATGCCGTCGTAACCGCCATGCAGATAGACGAGAGGCTGGGTGCCGTCGTCGACCAATTTTCCGTCCGGATCGTGGACTTTATAATCAAGCGTGACGACGGTATTTTTGACGATCTCCATGATGACTCCTGGTCAGTTTTTTCAATAATTGCAGCACCTCTGCCAGGTGTTCTCGCGTGCCCGCATCGTGGAGAACGTGATGGATGACGCCGTCTCGTCCGATAATGAAGGTTGTACGTTGCACCGAAGCCTTTGGCACTCCACCGATCTCCTGTTGTTGCCAAACGCCGTATAGACGGCACGCTTCGGCATCTTCATCGGAGAGCAGTCGCATGGACAGTCCGTGTTCGTCACGGAAGTGCGCGTGCCGCAAACAATCGTCGAGACTCACTCCAACCACTTCGGCATCACAGTCGAGGAATTCCGCTTCATGATCGGAAAACGCGATGGCCTGACGCAAGCTCGATGGCATGCCATCGCGCGGGTAAAAGTAGAGCACCACATTGTGACGGTTCAACGCATCGGCCAGATCGAACATTTCCATGTCCGCATCCGGCAGTGAAAACATCGGCGCGCGTGCTCCTGCGACGAGTTGGCTGTCCGGGCCATGCGGGACGGATTGTACGCCTAGCGGCGGAGCGGGAGTATCACTGATGCGTTCCAACAACCGGGCCATATTGCTCTCCTTTTGTGAGGCCTCATCGGCGCGTCAGCGCGGCCATACTGTTGGAATAGTCAACGGCCGCACGCTTAACAAGTTGATCCGTACTTGATTACACAATCCTTCACGGTTTTGTTGTGCGAATGCGAATACCACGCGGTTTGTGATCGCCCGCCGTGTCCGATGCGAACGCGATGTCGCGAGGCAATGCATATCGCTTCGCACGCTGCGTGCCAACGCATACGATCATCGTCAACCCTTCAGCGCAAGCAGACTTTGCGAACCTGAATCATGTCGGTTTGGCCGGCCAGGACCTTTTCGATGCCATCCTGCCGTAAGGTGCGCATGCCGTCATCCATTGCCGTGAGCAGCAACTCGGACACCATTGCACGGGCCTGGATAAGGCGTTTGGCCGCGTCCGTCCCCACCATGAGTTCGTGCAGGCCGATGCGGCCGCGGTAGCCGGTGTTATTGCATTCGACGCAGCCGCGCGCGCGCTTGAGCATGAACCTGCCCTGCTCGTCTGCGAAGCGCGCGCGCCAGTCTTCGATCAGTGCGCTGCGCGCTGCCTCGGGATCGGCGGCGAAACGCGGCGAGCGGCGCAGGTCTTCGCAGTATTCGTCGAGCAGCGCGGCAATTTCTTGTTCGGTGGCCTGATAGGTTTCGCCACAGCTGCGACACACGCGTCGCGCCAGGCGCTGTGCAAGAACACCGAGCAATGCATCGGCGAAATTGAAAGGGTCCATGCCCATGTCGAGCAGACGCACGATGGATTCCGGCGCGCTGTTGGTATGCAAAGTGGAAAACACGAGATGGCCGGTCAGTGACGCTTCGAGCCCGATGGTGACGGTCTCGATATCGCGCATTTCACCGACCATTATGACATCGGGATCAGCTCGCAAAAAAGCGCGCATTACCGTCGGAAAATCCAGCCCGGCCTTGCGGTTGACTTGCACCTGCCGCAAGCCTTTCTGCGTGATTTCCACCGGGTCTTCCGCCGTCCATATCTTGGTGTCCGGCGTGTTGATGTGCTTGAGGATGGAGTGCAGCGTGGTGGTCTTGCCCGAGCCGGTCGGGCCACAGACGAAGAAGATGCCGTAGGGCTTGGTAATCGTCTCCTTGAGGCGACCGAGATTATGGTCGGACAGCGCCATGGATTCCAGCGGCAACGGTTCGCCCTGCGAAAGCACGCGCATGACGACGTCTTCCATACCGCCCGCCGTGGGGACTGTCGCCACCCGCAACTCGATGTCGAGTGGACCGTACTTGCGAAACTTGATCTTGCCATCCTGCGGCTTGCGACGCTCCGCGATATCGAGGTCGCACATGATCTTGATGCGCGCTACCATGGCATTGCGATAACTCGCCGGCACTTCGATGTAGGGTGTCAGCGCGCCGTCCTTGCGAAAGCGCACGAGGGTCTTTTCCTTGCCTGGGCGCGGTTCGATGTGGATGTCCGAAGCGCCTTGGCGATGGGCGTCGACAATGATGCGATTGACCAGTTTGACTAGCTCGTTGTCGGCGGCCGCGTTGAGGTCGTCGACGGTCGGCGTCTCGCCCTCCTCGATGAGATCGGAGAGCAGATCGCCCATCGAGAAATCGTCGGAGAGTTGATCGAAAAACTGGGCGACGGTCTGCTCGAATTCAATTTGCGTACTAACGCGATAGACCAGCTTCACATGCTGGAAAACGTTGTGTACCACGCGCGAGCCGATGACGTGTTCCGGGTCGACGGCGAGGATCAATACGCCTTCGGTATTTTCTTCGAGCGGTAGCCACAGGTTCTTCAGTGCGTACTCGCGCTTGATATTGCGCAGCAGATCCATCGGGCGAATACGATCGGGCTTGAAGGGCTCGTGAGGCACGCCGTAGAAGCGCGCCATCGAGTCACCCAATTCGGCCAGCGCACACTGGAAATCGTCGATGAGATAGCGCTCCAGCGTCACGCCACGTTGCCGCGCTTTTTCAGTCAAGTCGTCCAAATTCTGACCGACAAGTTTGCCCTCGCGCACCAGATGGTCGTACTTCGAGCGCAGCGGCACTTCGGCATGCAGGCGCTGGGCGAAAGCGATCGAGAGCGTCTGTGCAAGCGCCAGCACGCCCTCCTCCTCGATCGGCGAAAAGGGCTGTCCATCGGTCGTGTTGATGAGCTGCACGACACCGATCAGCTCGTCGCCCTCGGCATTGACCAGCGGCGCGGCGAGCATCTGCTTGCAGCGATAACCGCTGCGCTCGTCCACCTCGTGACGGAACTGCAGCTCCGCCGCAATGGCCGCCAGTTCGGCGTCATCGTAAACATTGCGGATATTCAGCAATTGCCGGCGATTGGCCACGAAGCCGGCGACGCTCTTATCGGAAATCGGCAGGCGGATGGCGCGCGTCGCATGCAGGCCTGTCTTGACGCGCGAACAGATGGTCGCCTTCGACTCATCGACGATGTAGATCGTCAGGCGCTCGGCGCCGAACAGCACACAGACCTCGCTTGAAACCTCGAAGATGATCTCGTCGATATTGCGTGTCGCATGCACGCGTGCGGTGAGCGCCTGCAGCCCCTTGAAGAAGGCCAGCCGTCGCGCCATCGCATTGCTCTTGGTTGGACTTGCTGTGCTCATTCCATCTCCACACGACGTTCAGCATCGCAAGATTATCGGCCCCGTCTATGCGCGGGCGTGCGCCAGGCACGCCAACGGCAGCCAGGACCTTACAGGCGATCAGCAGTGTATCGGCACCCGCGCGCCGAAACTTCAGCCATAGTCACAGTGAGTCAAAGTGAGAATATTTGGTCGTTGTGCAATAGGCCCGGTCGCAGGCGTGCGAAGCCGGTCTGCAGTTCAGACGTGATCTGGTCGACCATGCCGGGCTTGAGATGCGTGACGAACACTTCTGGCGTGCCAACGAGGCGCCCGAGGAGTACGCGCAACATGCTCGGACAAAGATGTCGCGCCGCCAGCGCCAGATCGTGCTCGGCATCGGGAAAAGCGGTTTCAACAATGAAGTAGCGCAGATCGCGCATCGCGTTGAGCGCATCGACCAGCGCATCGCACAGCGTCGTGTCGCCGGAAAAGACGAGACTACCCGCTGCGCCTGTCAGGCGATAACCCACGGCTGGCACAGCATGCAAGGCGGGTACGGCAGTAATGCGGCGCTTGCCCAGTTCGAGCGTCTCGCCTACAGACAAGGGCTGCAGGCACAGGAAGGGATGGTCGCGATCGGGAATGGCTGTGAAATCCGGCCACACCAGCCAGTTGAAAATATGAGAGCGCAGGATGCGCACGGTCTCTTCCGAGGCGTGCACGATGATCGGCCGCGTGCGGAACTCGCCGACGGTGTCGACCAGCAGCGGCAATAGCGCGATGTGATCGAGATGAGAATGCGTAATGAATACGTGGTCGATTTTGAGCAACTGCTCGAAGGACAGCGTACCCACCCCCGTGCCACAATCGATTAGGACATCGTCATCGACCAGCAACGATGTGGTGCGATTGTCGGGGCCACCGATTCCACCGCTGCAACCGAGAACCCGGATATCCATGCGATGTGCAGCGGCTCGGCCGTGCTCAGCCGAGCGGCCGCAGGTAGAAACCCATTTTCACGCCAGCAATCTCGATCACGTCCTGGTCATTGAGAAGATGCGCCTGCGCGTCGAGCTGACGTCCATTGAGGATGGGAAAACTATCGCCTTCGACGTGGGTGAGAAAGTAGCCATGCGGACGCCGCGTGATGACCGCTACTTGAGAGCCCGGCTTGCCGAGCGTCGTGAGCGACTTGGACAGCTCGAGCTCGCGCCCGGCATTGCGGCCGGAAAGAATCTGTACCATCCCCACCGGCTCGTTGCCCTTGCTCTGTGGTGCGCCTTCCGGCGCATTCCAGCCAGACGTGGACGAAGCATCGGAAACAGAGGTCTCGACGCCAAAACCCACCATCGTATCCGTGTGTCCGCGTGGGCTACTGCTGGTCAGCTTGTTGGCCTCGGGCGCGGCGATGAAAGCCTTCTCGAAAGTGCTGCCCGCCGCGAATTCCGGCGCGTCCTTGATGAACTTGAGACGGTACTTGCCAAGCTCGACGACATCGCCGTCCTTGAGCACATGCTTCTTGACCGGCTGGCTGTTGACGTAGGTGCCATTGGTGCTGTTGAGATCTTCGAGAAAGGCATCATTGAGGATACACACGATGAGCGCGTGCTCGCCGCTGATGGCCAGATTGTCGATCTGAATGTCATTGTGCGGCTTGCGGCCAATGGTGGTGCGCTCCTTGGTCAACATGATTTCCTTGAGCACCAGACCATCCATGCTAAGAACCAGCTTCGCCATCATTTCCCCAAGCTAATAAGCCAACGTACAAGGTCACAGCCCCTAGTATGGCAAAGTCTGTCCTAAACCGGCGATTTTTGCTTGTTGCAGCAGCTCAACACCGAGTGCCACATCCTGGATCGCCAGACCCTGCGATTCAAACAAGCTTAGCTCCTGCGACGATTGCCGTCCCGGACGAAAACCCGCCAGAACATCGCCCAGTTCCAGCAAGCGGCGCGGCGTAAAGCGCCCCTTCTCCAAACCAGGCAGCAGATCGCCCGCTTCCAGCAACGCCGTTTCCCTGCTATCCACACACAGCACGTCGACGCGATTCACAGCCGCTTCGTCGAGTTCGCGTCGCGCCAACGAATTGGAGCCCATCGCGTTGATGTGCATACCCTGTGCCAACCATGAACCTTCAAGCACCGGCTGCGGCGAGGTCGTAGCTGTCACCACGATATCGCTGTCGCGCACCGCGCGTTCGGCCGACTCGACCGGCTCGACACGAACGCCCAATTCCACAGTCATGTCTGCACAGAACTCTCGCAATTTATCAGCGCGCCGCGCAAACACCTTGAAATGCGTCAGCTCGCGCACCGCCGCCAAGGCCAGCATCTGACCACGCGCCTGCCAACCCGCACCAATGATACCCGCCACACGCGCATCCGGCCGTGACAAACAACGCGCCGCCTGCCCGCCGGCGGCGCCTGTGCGCATCATGCCGAGCAGATCGGCCTCAATCACCGCCAGCGGTTCGCCCGAATCCGCATTGAACAAGTGCAACCAGAAGCGCGCGCCGGTCGCGGACGTCGTGTAGACCTTGTAGCCCATCACGCCCCGCAAGGGCCACACCGCTTGCAGAACATGCTGCATCGCGCCGTTGCCGCGCACACGTCGGCGCGGCACATCGTTGGCCTCACCACGCGTCAGCGCAACGTGTGCCGCCTCGACGGCCTTGAGTGCCATCGGCATATCGAGCAGCCGGGCTACATCCGATTCGGTCAGATAAATCGCCATCGCGCCCTCCTCCGCCAGCCTGGGCCTTCAGGAGCTTGTCTTCTTCTGCGCGCTGAAGAGTTTCAATCGCGCCAAACCCAGCACCAGCAAAGCGCCACCTATGGCCAAAGCATAATGCAGGGTCGGCGTGACCTGCACGTAGTCATGAAGTTTCTGTTCCGCGCCCAGCATCTCGCCGGCAATCCAGCCCAGCAACATGGCACCCAGCGTGATGATGATAGGGAAACGTCCCATCAGCTTGAGCACGATGCTGCTGCCGAAGATCACGATGGGAATCGACAAGGCCAGGCCGATCACGAGCAAGATCAGCTTCGCTTCCTCGGGTGCACGATCTGCCGCCGCAGCGACAGCCAGCACATTGTCGAGGCTCATGATCAGATCGGCAATCAGGATGGTCTTGATGGCCCCCATCAGCGAAGAAGATTGCTTGATGTTCGCGCCCTCATCTTCTTGCTCAAGCAACTGCACGCCGACCCACAATAGCAGTATGGCGCCGATCAACTTGAGCCACGGCAACTCCAGCATCTGCACGGCGAAAATCGTGAGTATCACGCGCATGATGATGGCGGCCACGGAGCCCCAGATCACCGCTTGTTTCTGCTGCGATGGCTGCAGCGAGCGCGCCGCCAATGCTATGACGACCGCATTGTCGCCGGACAGCAGGATGTTAACCCAGACGATCTTCGCCAGGCCGAGCCAGAAGGCGCTATGCGCGAGCATATCCACGAAATTTTCCCTCGGTTGGTGGCCGCATGACGACCAAAACAAGACACCGAACAAACGCAAAAACAAAAACGGGCAGCCATAGCTGCCCGTTTGCTACAACAGCTTCCCTTAGAGCACGCTCTTCAGCAACTTGGCCATTTCAGATGGATTGCGGGTCACCGTGAAGCCGCACTCTTCCATGATGGCAAGCTTGGCGTCGGCCGTATCGGCACCGCCCGAAATCAGCGCGCCAGCATGGCCCATGCGCTTGCCGGCAGGCGCGGTCACGCCCGCGATGAAGCCCACGATCGGCTTCTTCATATTGGCCTTGCACCATATCGCAGCGTCGGCTTCATCAGGTCCGCCAATTTCACCGATCATGATGACGGCATCTGTATCGGGATCGTCGTTGAAGGCCTTCATGATGTCGATGTGCTTCAAGCCATTGATAGGGTCGCCGCCGATACCGACCGCCGAGGATTGGCCCAGACCGATTTCGGTCAGTTGCGCCACGGCTTCATAAGTCAGCGTGCCGGAACGCGACACGACGCCGATGCGGCCCTTGCGGTGAATGTGGCCCGGCATGATGCCGATCTTGATTTCGTCCGGTGTGATCAGGCCTGGGCAGTTCGGGCCGAGCAGCAAGGTCTTCTTGCCACCGGCGGCTTCCTTGGCCTTCATCTTGTTGCGCACTTCCAGCATATCGCGCACAGGGATGCCTTCGGTGATGCAGATGGCCAGATCGAGGTCAGCTTCGACCGCTTCCCAGATCGCGGCGGCAGCGCCTGCAGGCGGGACGTAGATGACGGAAACGGTGGCGCCGGTTTGCGCAGCGGCTTCTTTCACCGAACCGAAGATCGGAATATTGAAGATGGACTCGCCGGCTTTCTTCGGGTTCACACCTGCGACAAAACAGTTCTTGCCATTGGCATATTCCTGACACTTCTCGGTATGGAACTGGCCGGTCTTGCCCGTGATGCCCTGGGTAATGACTTTGGTATCTTTATTGATGAGAATCGACATTTCTTTGAACTCCTGGCCTGTGGCTTACTTGCTCGCCACGGCGGCAACGATCTTCTTGGCGGCATCTGCCATGGTGTCGGCAGCGATGATGGGCAGGCCGGATTCGGCAAGAATCTTCTTGCCGAGATCTTCGTTGGTGCCTTTCATGCGCACCACCAGTGGCACAGCCAGCTTCACTTCGCGCGCGGCAATGATGATGCCGGTGGCGATGGTGTCGCACTTCATGATGCCGCCGAAGATATTGACCAGAATGCCCTTGACCGCAGGGTTCTTGAGCATGATCTTGAAAGCTTCAGTAACTTTCTCGGCCGTGGCACCGCCACCCACATCGAGAAAGTTGGCCGGTTCGCCACCGAACAGCTTGATGGTGTCCATTGTCGCCATCGCGAGGCCGGCGCCATTGACCAGACAGCCGATGTTGCCGTCGAGCGAGATGTAGGCCAGATCGAACTTGGAGGCTTCGATTTCAGCGGGATCTTCTTCATCCAGATCGCGGTACTCGACGATGTCGGGATGGCGAAACAGCGCGTTCGGATCGAAGTTGAACTTGGCGTCGAGCGCCTTGATGTTGCCGTTGCCTTCCAAGATCAGCGGGTTGATTTCCGCCAGCGAAGCATCGGTTTCCATGTAGCAGGTATAGAGCTTCTTGAAAGTATCGATCGCCTGCGAGATCGACGCTTCCGGCACGCCAATGCCGCGCGCCAGTTCCTGTCCTTGCGCTTCCGTCAAACCGATCAACGGGTCGACGAAAACCTTGATGATTTTCTCGGGCGTGTTGTGCGCGACTTCCTCGATGTCCATGCCGCCTTCGGAAGAGGCCATGATGGCGACCTTCTGCGTGGCACGGTCGGTCAGCGCCGCAACGTAATATTCCTTCTTGATATCGGCGCCTTCCTCGATCATCAGACGACGAACCTTCTGACCTTCTGGGCCGGTCTGATGCGTGATCAGTTGCATGCCGAGAATCTGACCGGCGATCGTGCGCACTTCGTCCTTGCTGCGCGCCAGCTTGACGCCACCACCCTTACCGCGACCACCAGCATGAATCTGCGCCTTGACCACCCAGATAGAACCGCCGAGCTTGTCTGCCGCCGCAACCGCTTCCTCTACGCTGAAACAGGGGATGCCTCGTGGCGTCACAACGCCGAATTTGCGCAAAATCTCTTTTGCCTGGTACTCGTGAATTTTCATGTTTGCCCTTAATTTGCATCTGGCGCGAACCGTTGACCGCAATTCACAGTCAATCAGCACGGATCGCCACTTGATCTTGCTCTGAATCTTTGCCAACCCCTGCGACGCAACAGCTCTTCTTTTCAGGGGAAGACTGATTTGGCGCAGCGACAAAATAAGCCGCACATTGTACCCAAAGGCATGCTGTTACGCACAAAAGAGCGCCGCGCCAAACGGACTCACAGTTTAAAAAAGGCTGCCGGAACACAAAAGAATGAAAATTGCAGCACTAGCACAAGCTATTCGCCGCTTGCGAGCCGTCGTGCTCATTTAGAATCGCGTTCACATGACATCCGTCCGAGCCCGCAAGAGCATTCTGGATCGATCCGACCGGGTCGATCGTTCTGATCGCAAACGTACCGGCGTTGCACAGGCCACGCGGTACGCCTGCGTAGCGCTGCTATGCATTGCGCTGCCCGCTGCGGCGGTTAGCCTTGGCGAGATCCAAACCAGCAGCCATATCGGCGACGTACTGCAAGCCCGCATTCCCCTGTCGGCTGCTGCCGAGGACAATATCAGCGCGGATTGCATCCGCCTTGAAGGACCTCGCAACGAAGCCGGCGATGATCTGCCGTGGTTGCGTGCTGGCCGCTTGCGATTGACCACACCGGCTGACGGTCAGCAAGTGCTGCTGATCACTTCGCTGCAATCGGTGCAGTCGCCCGTCATCATGCTAGCCGTGCGCATCGACTGCAACGCCACGCTGCGCCGTGAGTACACGCTGCTGCTCAACCCGCCCTCGACGACAGATGTGGCGCCACCGGTAACGGCAGCTGCAGTCGTATCGGCGGACAAGTCGGGCAACGTCTGGCGCAGCGCCAAGGGCGAAAGCTTGCGCGCGATTGCGCGCGGCCTATTCCCTACCGACAAGGCGCTGCAGTCGCGCTATATCGCATTGTTACGCCAGCACAATGCCGGCAAGCTGCAAGGCATCGGCGACGTCGCAGCCTTGCCGCCCGGCACCGAGCTGACCGTGCCGGATACCGGCGAGTTGAGCGCCATGCCGACGGCTGTCGAACACGCCGCACGCTCGCCGCAATCGCAGAGACCTGCCGTCGCCAAGACTGAAGAAGTCAGCCCGCTAACACGGTCACGCAAGACAGCCACAAGTCGCCCACGCCTGATCGTAGGTGGCGACGAACGCGCCGGCCTGCAACTGGCGACCGGGCTCGCGGGTCACAAGGAACTCTCCGAAAAGGAGCGCGACAAGTTGCGCACAGAGCTGCAACTCATTGCCACGCTGGACGACAAGATAGCCACCCAGCTCGCACTCAGCGAAAAACTGCGGCAACTCGAAGCCCTGCAAGTGCAGTTGCAATCCGACGTGCAGGAACTCGAATCGCGTATCCGCACGCAACAAACCATCTTGCAGGCAAACTCGATACCGAGCGTCGCGACGCCGATCAATCAGCCCATTCCGGCAACGAACAAGGTCAATATTCCGGCTAACCCGCCGACATCCGCCAGCGCGCCTTTTGCGTGGCAAGACTGGTTACTGCCTGTCGGTGGCATCGTTGCCCTGGTGCTCTTGCTGCTTGGCTGGCAGCGCTATCGCAACAGCAGTAGCTATGCCGAAGCGGAAGTGCTGACGCCACTGTCCAACGATGAAGTAGAGCCCGCAGGCCAACCCGCCGACGACCTTTTCGAACCGCTCTCCGAGGAAGACATCTGGCCCGAGGCAGGAGCCGTCAAACGTTCAGGAAGCAATCCACTCAGCACCGACCTGCCTAGCCTGTCCGGCCTTGGACCGCCATCCGTTTTGCATATCGAGGAAGATGTCGAGGAGCACAACTCGGCTGTCGAGTTGGCCGAAATCATGATGTCATTCGGCCGCGTGCAAGGCGCTGCGCAAACGCTGGCCGACTTCATTCGCGCCAATCCGAAACAGGCCGTCAAACCCTGGGTGAAACTGCTAGAGGTTTATAAGACGGCGAATATGCGTCCGGAATTCGAGGCCCTCACCTCGCAGCTCAACAAGACCTTCAATGTCAAACCCGTCACGTGGGACGAGTTCGACGTTGCCATGCGCGCGCCGGAGTCGCTTGAGGACATCGCGCACATCGCGCAAATGCTCTGCGACACCTGGGGCAAGCGCGACTGCCAGGCCTACCTGCACATGCTGTTGCGCGACAACCGACAGGGCACGCGACAAGGCTTCCCGCTGGCCATGGTCGACGAAATCTTGCTTTTGCTGGCCATTCTCGAATCGCAACTCGGGCCTTACAAGCAAGACATTGAACCCATATCGTCACCACCGCCGCCGGAGCCACAAACCATAACGGCGCCGGGTGCTTTCCAGATACCGCCGACAGGTCCATCAACAGTACCAAAAGACATTTCGTCGCCCGCACGAGAACACGGGGAAGAACGCTCCGCACTCAACTTCGATATCGGCACGACGGATTTCGATCTTGGCCTCGACACCGAAGACCTGACACGCACTTTGCATATCAACCTCGATGATCTGCCGGACGAACCCACGCGTACCAATGTCGAACCGCGTAAGTTCGAAGACAGCTGAAGGTCTTGGCCACGCCTACACAGGATTATCCAAGTCCAGAAAATGCACTTCGAGGCCAAAGCGTGCTGCGAGGTGCTCGCCCAGCGCGGCGACCCCATAGCGCTCCGTAGCATGGTGGCCCGCCGCCAGATAAGCCACCCCACTCTCGCGCGCCAGGTGCACGGTCGGCTCCGATATCTCACCCGACACGTACAGATCCACGCCGGCGGCAATCGCCTGCTCGAAGCTGCCTTGCGCCGCGCCGGTACACCACGCCATGCGTTTAACATAACGATCAGTATCGCCGATCAACAAGGGTTCGCGTCCAAGACTCATGGCGACATCACTGGCGAGCTGCCCCGCCGTCATCGGTACTGAAGGCTCGCCGATAAACACCAGATCGTACTCGCCACAGCGGCCGACGATCTTCCAGCCCAGTCGCGCAGCAAGCTGCACGTTATTGCCCAGCTCCGGATGCAGGTCCAGCGGCAGGTGGTAGCCGAACAGATTGATGTCATGCGCCAGTAGCGCCGCCAGGCGCGCCTTGCGCATGCCCGTGACGCGTCCATCTTCGCCGCGCCAGAACCAGCCGTGATGTACGATCAGCGCATCGGCTTGCAAAACAGCGGCCTGCTCGACCAAGGCTAGACTCGCCGTTACGCCACAAACCACGCGCCGCACCTCATCCCTGCCTTCCACCTGCAGACCGTTTGGGCAATAATCCTTCACGCGCCCGCTATCGAGCAGGCTATCCAGATAGGTTTGCAGTTCCTGTCTTTTCACAACGCGTTTCCTTTCGGACGAATCTGTTGCACATGCAGCGACTGTGGCTCATCTTCGCACAAACCGTTACCGTCGCCATGGGCGTGCTGTTCGTCGTGTCGACGCTCAAACCGGAATGGCTTGTTCGCCAGACCGTCACCACGGCCTCGCCGGTCAGCGTCCTGACATCGAACCCTCTCAGCGCTGCACCACCACCGATTACGACAACGGGATATGGCGAAGCCGCGCGCGCCGCCCTGCCTTCGGTGGTGCATATCTTCACCAGCAAGGAAATACGCACGCCACGTCATCCCTTCATGGACGACCCGCTGTTCCGCCATTTCTTCGGTGACAACACGGACAACACGACACAGCGCCGCACATCGGGCCTGGGTTCCGGCGTGGTGGTCAGCCCGCAGGGTTACATCCTTACCAATAACCATGTCGTCGACGCCGCCGACGAAATCGAGGTAGCTTTGCAGGATGGACGCAAGCTCCCCGCCAAGCTGGTCGGCCGCGACCCTGAAAGCGATCTGGCCGTACTGCGCATCGATGTACCCAAGCCATTGCCAGCCATCACCTTTGGCGACAGCGAGGCGTTGCATGTCGGTGACATAGTGCTGGCCATCGGCAACCCCTTCGGTGTCGGTCAGACGGTCACCATGGGCATCGTCAGCGCGTTGGGCCGCTCGCATCTGGGCATCAATACTTTCGAAAACTTCATCCAGACCGATGCGGCCATCAATCCCGGCAACTCCGGTGGCGCGCTGGTCGACGCGCAAGGCCGGCTTGTCGGCATCAACACTGCGATCTATTCGCGCTCTGGCGGTTCGTTGGGCATCGGCTTTGCCATCCCGGCCACCGGCGCACGCAAGGTCATGGACGAAATCATCCACAACGGCGGCGTGACACGCGGTTGGGTCGGGGTCGAGGTGCAAGAGATCACGCCGGAACTGGCCGAATCCTTCAAGCTGCCACCGCAAGGCGCGCTGATCGCCGGCGTGGCGCGCAATAGCCCCGCCGACAAGGCAGGTGTGCAACCCGGCGACGCCATGGTGTCGGTCGATGGCCAGCCCATCACCAATCCGCAAAGCATGCTCGAACACATTGCTTCGCAGGTGCCGGGTAAGGCCGTGCGCTTCGGTTTCGTGCGCCGTGGCAAACCGCTGGAACTGACCATACAAGTCGGCCGCAGACCACCGCCGGAAACGCGCAACACCGGGGAAGAATAAGGTGCTGCGTCAGTCCGCGATCAAACGCTTGCCCAGGCAAATGACGTCGTCATTGACGTAGCCTATGCTGGCATAGAAGTCCAGTGTCGCGGCGTTCGATGTGCGCACCTGGATATTGAGCTTGGGGCAACCGCGCGCCCTGAGCAGGCGTTCGGCTTCGGCCACGAGTTGCGAGGGCTGAAAAAGGCACGAATCAGCATGACATCGGATCAGATCGACGCGGTCCCGGCCGCCTGCCTGCGCACCATGATAGCGGCGATCAACACGCCGATTTCATACAGCACGCACATGGGCAGGGCGAGCATCACTTGCGAAGTGACGTCCGGCGGCGTGACTACGGCGGCCACCACGAAGGCACCGACGATCACATAGCGGCGTGCTTCGCGCAGCTGCTTCACCGTCACGATTCCGGTCTTGACCAATAGCAGCACCACGATCGGCACTTCGAAAGTGACGCCGAATGCAATGAACATGGTCATCACGAAGGATAGGTACTGCTCGATATCCGGCGCCACCGTGATGCTCTTGGGCGCGAACGTGGCAATGAAGTGGAAGACGGTCTTGAAGACGAAGAAGTAGCAGAACGCCATACCCGTTATGAATAACAGCGTACCGCCGATCACCATCGGCAGTGCGAAGCGGCGTTCGTGTGCATACAGGCCCGGCGCGACAAAGGCCCAGGCTTGATACAGCACCACCGGCAGGGCGATGATGAAGGCCGCCATCAACGTGATCTTCACTGGCACAAAGAAAGGCGTGATGACGCCGGTGGCAATCATCTTGGTGCCTTCCGGCAGACTATGCAGCATGGGTGCGGCAAGCAGATCGTAGATGTTGCTGGCCCACGGCATCAGGCACAGAAATACGACGAGGATCGCCGCGACGGCGCGAATCAGGCGATTGCGCAGCTCGATGAGGTGCGACAGGAATGAGTCTTCGAGAAAGGCCACGGCTTAGTGTTTTTCCGGTGGTTCGCTGGCAGATACGGGCGCACCGAACAGGTCCATCTGGTTGGCGTCCACCACGTTTTCGACGGACGCAGTCTCAGGAGGCACTTCGATCGGCAAGATCGATGCAGATGTCATTTCAGCTACTGACGTATCCGCCAGTTCGTGCGAAGAAGGCAAGACATCAGTCCGGGATATGCCAATGGATTGTTGCACGTCAGTCTCGACACTCGCCACCTGTTCGCGGATTGCAGATTCGATACTGCGCGCCGAGTCCTGCACTTCTTCCTGGATGCGTTTGAGATCGGCCAGCTCCATCTCGCGGCCGATGTCGGACTTCACATCCGAGACATAACGCCGCAGCCGGCCCATCAAATGCCCTGCCGTGCGCGCCACGCGCGGCAACTGCTCGGGACCGATGACGATGAGCGCCACCAGACCAATCACACCGAGTTCTGAAAAACCGACGTCAAACATCGCGGGAACCTTGGAAAGACAAAGGGCGCCTGGTCAGCGCCCTCCTTACGAAAGAAGCAGCGGATCAGGACTTCTTCTCACGCGCTTCGGCATCGATGGTCTGCGAGTCTTGCAGATTGCTGACCTGTGCGGGCGGAGCCGCAGCGTCGGAACCATCTTTCATGCCTTGCTTGAAACCCTTGACGGCGCCGCCGAGGTCTTCGCCGATGTTACGCAGCTTCTTGGTGCCGAAGATCAACATGACGATGACCAAGACGATCAACCAATGCCAGATGCTGAACGAACCCATGATCTTTCTCCTTAATACTTGAGCATTGCCGGCAGGGTTTTGTCCCCTCCCAGCACGTGAATGTGCAAATGATACACCTCTTGGCCGCCCACTCTGCCGGTGTTGATGATGGCGCGGAAGCCGCCGTGGCTGCCCTGTTCGGCGGCAATGCGCGGCGCCAGTGCCAGCATCTTTCCGAGCAGCGAAATATCCTCATCCTGCGTCTCGGAAAGACTGTCGATATGGCGTTTCGGAATGATCTGCACGTGCAGCGCCGCCTGCGGCCGGATGTCGCGGAAAGCTATGACTTCGTCATCTTCATAGACCTTGCTGCTGGGGATTTCGCCTTTCACGATACGGCAGAAGATACAGTCGCTCATGTTCATGCTCCCGTGCGCGATGCTTTTTCGTCTATGCCTGAAATTCCTTCGCGGCGATGCAGTTCAGCCAGGACATCGTCAGTCGACAAGCCGAATTGCGCCAACAGGATCATCGAATGGAACCACAGATCGCTGACTTCATAGACGATGTGACGCAGGTCACCATCCTTGGCAGCCATGATGGTCTCGGCGGCTTCTTCGGCGACCTTCTTGCAGATCGCGTCGGTGCCTTTGGCATAAAGCCTGGCCACATAGGACGATTCCGGGGGCGCGGACTTGCGTTGCGCGAGCATTACGGACAGGCGCTGCAGGATTTCCGTGTCGATCATTCCAATTGCCCTCTGTCGTCGCCTTCGCCGTGTGGTGCAGCGCTGGAGCCGGATTCGCCGTAGATGGTCGCCGGATCCTTGAGTACCGGATCGACCGCTTCCCAACCGCTGCCATTCAGGTATTGCTGGAAGAAGCAACTGCGACGACCGGTATGACAGGCAATGTCACCGACCTGCTCGATACGCAGCAGCACCACATCGTTATCGCAGTCCAGGCGAATTTCGTGCACCTTCTGGATATGCCCAGACTCTTCGCCCTTGTGCCACAGCTTGCGGCGCGAGCGCGACCAGTACACCGCTTCATTGGTGCGTGCGGTCGTCTCCAGCGCCTCGCGGTTCATCCACGCGAACATCAGCACTTCGCCCGTGACGTGATCCTGTGCAATCACCGGCACCAAGCCCTGATCGTCCCACGCAACCTTGTTGAGCCAACTCATAACCTTACCTCGATACCACGTCCGCGCATGAACTCTTTGGCGTCGCGCACCGTGTACTCGCCGTAATGAAAAATGCTCGCTGCCAGGACGGCATCGGCACGTCCCTGCTGCACGCCATCTGCCAGATGCGCCAGCGAACCGACACCGCCGCTGGCAACTACAGGAATTGTCACCGCGTCGGCGATGGCGCGCGTCAGCGTCAGATCAAAGCCACTTCGCGTGCCATCGCGATCCATACTGGTCAGCAGAATTTCGCCCGCGCCGAGCGACTCGACACGCCGTGCCCATTCGATCGCATCCAGGCCGGTATTTTTGCGCCCACCATGCGTGAACACCTCCCACTTGCCGGGCGAGGTCTGTTTGGCATCGATCGCCACCACGATGCACTGGTTCCCTACGCGCCCTGAAGCTTCGGCCACCAGTTCGGGATTATTGACGGCGGCGCTGTTCATGCTGACTTTGTCGGCGCCCGCATTGAGCAAACGGCGCACGTCGGCAACGCTGCGGACGCCACCGCCGACAGTCAGCGGGATGAAGACCTGGTCGGCAACTTTTTCGACGATGTGCAGGATGATATCGCGATCATCGGAACTGGCCGTGATGTCGAGAAAGGTGATCTCGTCCGCGCCCTGCTCGTCGTAACGGCGCGCCACTTCGACTGGGTCGCCCGCGTCACGCAGCGCGACGAAGTTGATACCCTTTACGACGCGGCCGGCGTTAACGTCCAGACAAGGAATGATGCGTTTTGCGAGCATGCTCACTTACCACTTGGCCACTGATTCACTGCGATGGTTCCGTCAGCGCTTGCGGCAGCTGCGGAATGATTTCAGCTCTCGCCGTTAAGCTCGTCGGCACGCGCCTGCGCGGCGCGAAAATCCAGCGTGCCTTCATAGATCGCCCGACCCGTAATGGCGCCCATGATGCCTTCCTCCTCGACCGCGCAGAGTGCGTCGATGTCGAGCAGATTGGTAATGCCGCCACTGGCGATCACCGGAATACGCAAGGCCTGCGCCAGCTTGACGGTGGCTTCGATGTTCACGCCATTGAGCATGCCGTCACGGCCGATGTCGGTGTAGATCACGCCCTCGACACCATAGTCTTCGTATTTCTTGGCCAGGTCGATGACATCGTGGCCAGTCATCTTCGACCAGCCATCGACGGCGACCTTACCCTCCTTGGCATCCAGACCCACGATGATGTGCCCGGAAAACGCGCTGCACGCATCATGCAGGAAGCCGGGATTCTTGACCGCCGCAGTGCCGATGATGATGTAGGAAATGCCATCGTCAAGATAGCGCTCGATGGTATCCAGATCGCGGATACCCCCGCCGAGCTGTACTGGAATTTCGTCGCCAACTTCGTCGATGATCGCCTTGATGACAGCTTCATTCTTGGGCTTGCCCGCAATGGCGCCGTTCAGGTCGACAAGGTGCAGTCGTCGCGCCCCCTGGTCGATCCAGTAGCGTGCCATGGCGCGCGGGTCTTCGGAGAAAACGGTGGCGTCCTGCATGTCGCCTTGACGCAGGCGAACGCAGTGGCCGTCCTTGAGATCGATGGCAGGGATCAGCAGCATGATGGCAGTGAGCGCGGTGTCAGGGATTCAGAACCGGAAGCCGAAATCGGCGTGAGCCGTTTCGCAGGGGAAGAGAGGAAAGACATGGAAATACGTGCGGCGTGAGTGCGGAATTTTCTACAACCGTGAGCAAAAGCGGTACGACGTTCAGGGTTGCCAGTCGATAAAATTTGCCAGCAGCCTGAGCCCAGCCGCTGCACTCTTTTCTGGATGGAACTGGATGGCTGCGATATTAGCTTGGGCCACTGCACAGGTAAAGGGCAAGCCGTAGTGCGTGCGTGCGGCCACCGCCGAAGCATCGGCCGGATGGCAGTAGTAACTGTGCACGAAATAAAAACGCTCACCAACATTTTCCCCGTTTGGCCCGTCGAAGCCCTTCCACAAAGGATGCGGGGCCACTGGAATCACCTCGTTCCAGCCCATATGCGGCACTTTCAGCGGCACGCCCTGCGCATCGACCATGTCATTGCGGAAACGGCAAACGCGCCCAGGCAGTATGCCAAGACCCGGTGTGTCGCCCTCTTCACTATGGTCGAAGAGCATCTGCATGCCAACGCAAATTCCCAAAAAGGGTTTTTCAGCAGCCGCCTTCAGCAACGCATCATGCAAACCGCGTGCCATGAATTCGCGCATGCAGTCGTGCATCGCCCCCTGCCCTGGAATGATGACGCGATCGGCTTCCAGCAGGCTTCGTGCCTGATCGCTGACGATAACCTGGGCCGACGGGGCAACGTGCTCGACAGCCTTGGCCACCGAGCGCAAATTGCCCATCCCGTAATCAACGATGACGACTTTCATTTCAGCTCAACGCGCAGGCGCACAAGTCCGCCCTACAGTGCGCCCTTGGTTGAAGGAATGACGTCGGCAGCGCGCGCATCGAGCGTCGTAGCAATGCGCAGGGCCCGCGCAAAAGCTTTGAACGCCGTTTCGCACTGGTGATGCGAATTGGTACCACGCAGATTATCGATGTGCAGCGTCACCAGGGCATGATTGACGAAACCCTGGAAGAATTCGCGCGTCAGGTCCACGTCGAATTCGCCGATGTGCGAACGCGTGAATTCGATATTGAACACTAGGCCCGGTCGCCCCGAGAAGTCGATGACGACACGCGACAATGCCTCATCGAGTGGCACATAGGAATGCCCGTAGCGCACGAGGCCTTTCTTGTCGCCGACTGCCTTGGCAATGGCTTGGCCTAGCGTTATGCCAACGTCCTCGACCGTGTGATGCGCGTCGATATGCAGGTCGCCCTTGGCTTCCACATCGAGATCGATCAGGCCGTGCCGTGCGATCTGGTCGAGCATGTGATCGAGGAAAGGCACACCCGTGTTGAGCTTGGCAATGCCGCTGCCATCGAGATTGATGGCGACGCGGATTTGCGTCTCCAGCGTGTTGCGGGCGATCTCGGCGCGGCGCGGCGGCGTCTTCGGGGCATTCATATGCATTGTTCCGGATTCATTTTCAAAGCAGCTCAGACAGCACGTTGAGAAACGCATCGTTCTCGGCGGGCGTACCGATGGTCACCCGCAGGCAATTGTCCAGGATCGGATGGGCGCCGTGCAGATTCTTCACCAGAATCTGGCGCGCCTTCAAGCCATTGAAGGCCATCGGCGCATCGGGCACACGCAGCAACAGGAAATTGGCCTGGCTGCGGAATACCTTCACGCCCTGCATGCCCGCCAGCTCATGATAGACGCGTGTGCGCTCGGCAACGATGGTCTCGGCCTGTGCCTGCAAGGCGGCGCCCGATTCGAGCACCCGCGCGGCAATTTCCTGCGTCAGGGAATTGATGTTGTAGGGCAGACGCAGTTTCTCGAACTCGTCCATCCACTCTTTGGCGCCCACCATGTAGCCCAGACGCAGCGCGGCCAGTCCGAGCTTGGACAGGGTGCGCATGACAATCAGATTTTTGAATTCGGCCAGACGCGGCATGAAACTCTTGCCGGCGAACGGCGTGTAAGCCTCGTCGATCACCACCAGGCCCGGCGCAGCCTTGATGAGCGCTTCGATATCTTCGGCGGCGAACAGATTGCCGCTTGGATTGTTGGGATATGCGATGAAAATGACGGCGGGATTTTCGCGTTCGACGGCCGTCAATAGCGCACCGAAGTCCAGGCTGAAATCCTCGCGCAAAGGCACGCCCACATAACGCGCGCCACAGAAAGTCGCGATCATGCGATACATCACAAAGCTCGGTTCGATCGACAGGATCGTGGCGCCTGGTTTGGCCAGCGCCATCGTGACGATCTGGATCAATTCGTCCGAGCCATTGCCCAGCACCAGACCGCAGGCTTCCGGGATCTGCATGGTCTCGCGCAATGTGCTTTTCAGCTTCGCGGCGGAGGCATCCGGGTAACGGTTGAGCGACACGCCATAAGCCACTTCGGCAACCACGTCGCGTAGCGCCTCGGGCAAATGATAGGGATTTTCCATCGCGTCGAGCTTGATCATGCCCGCGGCGGGCGGCACGTGATAGCCCGACAGGGCCATGATTTCAGGTCGGACGAGGTCTTGCGGACTGGCGCTCATGATTCAGCAATCGCTATCAGGAAAAACGGGGGACAACGGGATTGTACGGTTATTTGCGATATTCCGCGGAGCGCGCATGCGCCTGCAAACCTTCCCCATACGCCAGGGTCGCCGCTACGGGGGCCAACTCGGCTGCACCTTGACGCGAAATGCGGATCACACTGGTGCGCTTCTGGAAATCGTAGACACCCAACGGCGAAGAGAAGCGCGCGCTGCGGCCCGTGGGCAATACGTGATTGGGGCCGGCACAGTAGTCACCCAGTGCCTCGACCGACCAGTGACCAACGAATATGGCACCAGCATGTTTGATCTTCGGCAGGAGCGCTTCAGGATCTTCGACCGATAGCTCCAGATGTTCGGCCGCGATGTAGTTGGCAATCTCGCAGGCCTCGTCCATGTCGCGAACCTGGATCAGCGCACCGCGCTCGGCCAGCGAGGTGCGGATGATGTCGACGCGCGGCATCGTCGGCAGCAGCCTGGCCATCGCTGCTTCGACGCGCGCCAGATAATCCGCATCTGGGCACAGCAGGATCGACTGCGCGCGCTCATCGTGTTCGGCCTGCGCGAATAGGTCCATCGCCACCCAGTCGGGATCGCCCGAAGCGTCGGAAATCACCAGCACCTCGGAAGGCCCGGCAACCATATCGATACCGACACGACCGAACACGCGACGCTTGGCTTCGGCGACATAGGCGTTGCCCGGTCCGACGATCTTGTCCACGGCGGGGATGCTTTCCGTGCCATACGCCAGCGCCGCAATCGCCTGCGCACCGCCGATGGCGAAGACACGATCCACGCCCGCCAGCGCGGCGGCGGCCAGCACGAGTTTGTTGCGCGCGCCGTGCGGTGTCGGTGTGACCATGATGATCTCACGCACGCCTGCAACCTTGGCCGGCATGGCATTCATCAGCACCGAACTCGGGTAGCTCGCCTTACCGCCGGGCACGTAGATGCCGACGCGATCCAGCGGCGTAATGCGCTGACCGAGGCGCGTACCGTTGGCTTCCTGCATTTCCCAGTCGGGCTGGATTTGCCGTTCATGATAAATGCGTACGCGCTGGCACGCGGTTTCAAGCGCGGCACGTTGCTCGGTCGGCAGGCCATCGAGTGCAGCCTGCAATTCGACCTGCGGGATCTCCAGCGCTTCGATGCTGTTGGCATCGAGGCTATCGAAACGGCGTGTCAGTTCCAGCACCGCCGCATCGCCGCGCACGCGCACGTCGGCGATGATTTCGTTCACCGCCTTCTGCACGCCCGAATCGAGCGCCGACTCGAAAGCCAGCAAGGCTTCGAGGTCCGAGCGAAAATCGAGATCGCTGGAAACGAGACGATTGATCAGCGGCTTGTTCATGCTGTGATGGCTCCGGCAAAGGCCTCGATCACCGGCTGCAGCAACTCGCGCTTGAGCTTGAGCGCCGCCTGGTTCACAACCAGACGTGAGCTGATCGCCATGATCTCCTCGACTTCGACGAGATTGTTCGCACGCAACGTGCCGCCGGTGGATACCAGGTCGACGATGGCGTCGGCCAGTCCCACCAGTGGCGCCAACTCCATCGAACCATACAGCTTGATCAGGTCGACGTGCATGCCCTTGGCGGCAAAGTGCTCGCGCGCCGTCTTGATGTACTTGGTCGCCACGCGGATGCGCGCGCCGCGCTGCACGGCCGCCTGATAATCGAAGTCGGCACGCACCGCCACGCTCATGCGGCACTTGGCGATATGCAGATCGAGTGGCTGATAAAGTCCGCTGCCGCCGTGTTCGAGCAGCACGTCCTTGCCGGCAATACCGATGTCGGCCGCGCCGTATTCGACGTAGGTCGGCGTGTCGGTCGCGCGCACGATGACCAGATTGACCTCGGGCCGGTTGGTGCCAATAATGAGCTTGCGCGACGATTCGGGATTTTCCGACGGCACGATGCCCGCCGCGGCAAGCAGCGGCAAGGTCTCTTCGAAGATGCGCCCTTTGGAAAGGGCTAAGGTGATTCCGGTCACTTTAAAAGTCCGTTTGGTTTAATGCTTTGATCGACTCGCGCTGCAAAGTTTGCAAAGATCGTTACAAAGACTTCTGAACTTCAGCCCACTGCTGCGGCGTGTAGGTTTGCAATTGCAGGGCATGAATCTCGTTGCCCATCAGCTTGCCCAGCGTGCCGTAGACAGCCTGATGCTGACGCACGCGAATTTTGCCTTCAAATTCGGGACTGACGACGATGCCGCTGAAGTGCACACCGTCATCGCCCTCGATGGCGACAAATTCACATGGCATACCCTCTTCGATCAGACGCTTTATTTCTGTTGCCTGAAACATCAATTACCCCGAATTCTTCGATCTCATCTTCGATCTCAGTGTCTCAATTTATATCCACGTCGCAGCATTTCCAGACAAACGCCGGTAAGAACCGTCAGCGCCACCGCGACGACAGCGAAGCTCAACCACGGCGACACATCGGAGACACCGAAAAAGCCATAGCGGAAACCGTCAATCATGAAGAAAAACGGGTTCAGATGCGAGACCCCCTGCCAGAAAGATGGCAGGGAATGTATCGAGTAGAACACGCCCGAGAGCATGGTGAGCGGCATGATCATGAAATTCTGGAAGGCCGCGAGCTGGTCGAACTTGTCGGCCCAGATGCCGGCGATGATGCCCAGCGTACCCAGCATGGCACCGCCCAGCAGCGCAAAACCAAGCGCCCACAGGGGATGCACGACGGCAACCTGGGCAAAAGGTAGTGCCGCGATCCACACACCCAGACCGACGACGATGCCACGCATGACCGAAGCAATGACGTAGGCCGCGTAAAACTCGCGATACGAAATCGGCGGCAGCAACACGAAGACGATATTGCCGGTGATCTTGCTCTGGATCAGCGACGAAGAGCTATTCGAAAATGCATTCTGCAGTACCGACATCATCACCAGGCCAGGGATGAGGAAATCGGTGTAACGCACGGTGTCGTAGACCTTGACGCGATCGGCCAGCACTTGCGAGAAGATCATCAGGTACATGACCGAGGTCAGCACCGGCGCGCCGACTGTCTGGAATGCAACCTTCCAGAAACGCAGCGCTTCCTTGTAGAGCAAGGTACGGAAAGCGATCATCGCATCAGGCCTTGCTCATCATGCCGATGAAAGCCTGCTCGAGATCGGGCTTGGTGATCTCGACGTCGTGCAATACGGCGCCCGCTGTACGCAAAGCGGCCAACATCGCCTCGACGTCCTCGTATTTCTCGAAACTGAAACTCATTTCCTCAGCTTCATGACAGACGAGTTTTTCCTGCAAGGCTTCGGGCAGAACGATGGCTTCGGCAACGCGCACCTTGAGGGCATGACTGCTGACGCGCCGCAAGATATTCGCCGTCGTGTCCAGCGCAATCACGCGGCCTGCCTTGAGCATGGCGATACGCGTGCACAGCGCCTCGGCCTCCTCCAGATAGTGCGTGGTCAACACGATGGTATGGCCCGCCGCATTGAGCTTCTGGATGAACTTCCACAGCGTCTGCCGCAGTTCCACGTCGACACCCGCAGTCGGCTCGTCGAGCACGATGACAGGTGGTTTGTGGACCAGCGCCTGAGCTACCAGCACACGGCGCTTCATGCCACCGGACAGGGTGCGCATATTGGCATTGGCCTTCGAGGTGAGATCGAGGTTTTCGAGCAGCTCGTCGATCCATGCCTCGTTGTCCTTGACGCCAAAATACCCGGATTGAATACGCAGCACTTCGCGCACGCTGAAGAAGGGGTCGAACACGAGCTCCTGCGGCACGACACCGAGCATGCGTCGCGCTGCACGATAGTCCGTCACGACATCGTGGCCCATCACGGCGATATGGCCGGCAGACAAGCGAGCCAGTCCTGCCAACGCGCTGATCAACGTAGTCTTGCCCGCGCCGTTAGGGCCGAGCAGACCGAAGAATTCGCCCTGCCGCACTTCGAGATCGACGCCAGCCAGCGCCCGGAGACTGCCATAAAGCTTGACTGCCCCCTGCACGCTGATGGCTATGCCGCCATCATTACCACTAAGCATGAAGAAGGATCGTATTGGTAGGGGCGAGGTGCTCGGCGATAAGGCCATCGATGCCGTAGAGCGCTGCGAGACTCTCGAATGCGGCAGGCGTGTTGATGACAGCAAGTCGATGTCTGGTTTCCCGCGCGATACGCAGCAAGCTTAACAACACGGAAAGCGCGGAAGAATCGACCGCGGGCACGGCAGCCCAGTCCAGCACGCAATTCTTCGCACGCACATGCGGCTCGATTGCGGCCAGGACATCCCCAGCCGTATCCATGGTCACGGCCCCCTGGAGGTGAACGAGGCCGCCGTTCTCGACAAATAATTCAGTCGTCATTTTTTCTCAATGACTTTGGCGGCGTTCTTTTCGTGCAGCGATTTGATCAGTCCATCGATGCCGCTGGCCTTGATTTCCTGGCCGAAGGTGTCGCGATAGTTGGCCACCAGGCTCACGCCCGCTACATACACGTCATAAACCTTCCAGCCGTCCGCCGTCTTGGTGAGATCGTAATCGATGGCGACCGGCTTGGCACCGGGCTGTTTCACTTCTGACTTCACCGTCACCTCGACATCGGACGCTTGCATCTTCAGCGGCTTCACATCGACGGTCTGATTCTTGTACTGCGTCAGCGCATTGGAATAACTACGCACCAGCAGTGTCTGGAATTCCTTTGCCAGCTGCGCCTTCTGATCAGCGCTCGCACTGCGCCACTCGCGGCCGACGGCGGAAGCGGTCATCTTATTGAAGTCGAAATAGTGCAGGACCTTGCTCTCGATAACGTCCTGGGTGTGCTTGACGTCGCCGGCCTGGATAGCCTTGTCGGTCTTGAGTATCTCGACGATTTCGTTGGTGGCATTCTTGATCAACACGTCCGGCGCGTCCTCGGCATGCGCGCCCGTCAACAGGCCGGCACCCAGAACAGCGATCATTGCGAAGCGAGTCAGAAATTTAAGCATCTTCAATCCTGTCAAAAGTTTTCAAGTGTCTGTACCGGCAACCGTCAAGCTCGCGTCAGCGGCCGGAACATCGGCATGCAAGGCGGGATAAGCCCGGTCCAGCATGACAAATACAAGGCGGTGTGCGCCGATTTCAACATCCGTGTCCATTGCTATGCTGGTACCAGCAATGCTTGAATCTTCTTCGTTACTACGCACCCGTCTGCCGTCGTTGATCAGACTCTTGCGACGACTCAGATAGAAATCGCGCAAATAGGCGTAGCGGTCCAGTGCAGCTTCGTCGAGCGCATTTCCCGCGCTCAGCAAATCTGCCCTGTCACTGATGACTTTCAGACCGCGTGTAACGTTCCTCGTCGGAATATCGTCGATGTAGCCCAACGGGCTGGCGAAAGTATCGACAATGAAGCCGCCTGTATCCCTTAACGTGCGAGGTCCGAAAAAAGGCAACATGACGTAAGGTCCGTCGCCAACGCCCCACACGCCGAGCGTCTGGCCGAAATCTTCCTCGTGCTTCTCCAGCCCCAATTCCGTTGCAACGTCGAACACCCCCAAAATGCCCAAAGTCGAGTTGATGGCGAAGCGGCTGAGATCGCTGACTGCGGCTACCGGCTTGCCTTGCAGAAGATTGTTGAGGCCGATCCAGACATCCTCGACATTGGCGAATACGTTCGATACACCCGTGCGCACCGGCAGCGGTGCGGCAGCGTCATAAGCTTGCGCCACCGGCTTGAGCGCCCAGGCGTCGAGCTTTTCGTTAAACACGAAAATCTTGCGATTGACGCCCTCCCAGGGGTCCTTCGGATTGCCACCCGTTGCACAAGCGGCGAGATTGAGAAGGAGCAGCAGCGAACCGATGAACTTCAATACGGAAACTTTCGACATGCTTACCTACCTCTGGCTTTCATTTGGCCGGCGCGGCAGGTGCGGCGGCGGGCGTCTCGGCAGCCTTGCTGAACATGAACTGGCTGATGAGCTTCTCGAGCACAACAGCAGACTGGGTCTTCTTGATGACGTCTCCCGACTTGAGGACATCCGTGTCGCCACCAGGTTCCAGGCCAATGTATTGCTCGCCGAGAAGCCCCGAGGTATTGATCGTCGCGTAGGTGTCACGCGGAAAACTGTAGCGGCTATCGATGCGCATGGCGACGACGGCCTGGAAATTTTCCGGATCGAGCTTGATCGAATCGATGCGCCCAACCACCACGCCGGCGCTCTTGATCGGCGCTCGCGCCTTGAGGCCGCCAATGTTATCGAACTTGGCTGTCAGCGGATAAGGCTGGACCAATTGCGCTCCATTGAGGTTGCCCACCTTGAGCGCCAGAAAAACCAGCGCGGCAATACCCAAGGTTACAAAAACACCTACCCACAAATCTATCGTAGTGCGATTCACGTCAACCTCTGAACATGAAAGAAGTCAGGATAAAGTCCAGGCCGAGAATGGCCAGGGATGAAGTCACAACAGTACGTGTCGTGGCACGCGACACACCTTCGGCGGTCGCGTCTGAGTCATAACCTTCAAAAACGGAAATCAAGGCAATTGCAAAACCGAACACGACACTCTTGACGACACCGTTGAGAATATCGCGCTGAAAATCAATTGCTGTCTGCATCTGCCCCCAGAACGCGCCCGCATCGACACCGATGTGCACGGCGCCGATGAGGAAGCCGCCATACACGCCCATCGTCGAGAACATCGCCACCAGCAATGGCAACGAGATCGCAGCACCCCAGAAGCGTGGCGCTATGACGCGGGCAATCGGATCGACCGCCATCATGTCCATGGCATCGAGTTGCTCGGTGGCCTTCATCAGACCGATTTCGGCGGTGATGGCCGAACCGGCGCGACTGGCAAACAGCAACCCAGCAACAACCGGGCCCAACTCGCGCACCAGCGACAATGCCACCAGCACACCGAGCGCTTCTTCGGAACCATAACGCTGCAGGGTATCGTAACCCTGTAGACCGAGCACCATGCCGACGAACAGGCCGGACACCAAGATGATGATGAGCGACAGTACGCCGGAAAAATAGATTTCACGCAGGATCAGATTGAAGCGCCGGAAGCCCGTGCCCGACGACATCATGATGCGCACGAAAAAGCGCGCGGCATAACCCAGACGCCAGATCGCATTGACCACACGTGTGCCGATGTTGCGCAAAATAATCGCCGTACCGTCAAGCATTGCCAACTCCCAACAAGGCATCGACCAAGGGAGGCGCCGGGTACTGGAACGGCACCGGTCCATCGGGCTCAGCCCATACGAATTGGTGCACCCAAGGGTCGGTTGAGGCGCGGATTTCGTCCGGCGTGCCCTCGGCAACCACCTTGCCCTCGGACAGGAAATAAATGTAATCGACGATCTTCAACGACTCCTGTACATCGTGCGTGACGACGATGGAGCTGGCTCCCAGCGCATCATTGAGACGGCGGATGAGCTGACCGATGACGCCCAGAGAAATGGGATCGAGCCCCGCAAAAGGCTCATCGTACATGATGATCCCCGGGTCCAATGCCACCGTACGCGCTAGCGCCACGCGGCGTGCCATGCCACCAGAAAGCTCGCTCGGTTTGAGTTGTGCGGCACCGCGTAGACCAACGGCATGCAGCTTCATGAGCACCAGGTCGCGGATCAGCTCTTCGGGGAGCTCAGTATGTTCACGCAAGGGAAAGGCGACGTTTTCGAACACGGAAATATCGGTGAACAAGGCGCCGAACTGAAACAGCATACCCATGCGCCGCCGCAGTCGATAAAGGTCTTCGCGGTCGAGCTCATGCAGCGGCTCATTGAATACCCTGATCGGACCGCCGGGCGCGCGTAGCTGACCACCGATGAGACGCAGCAATGTGGTCTTGCCACAGCCCGAACCTCCCATGATGGCAACTACTTTGCCGCGCGGCACAGAGAGATTGACCCCGCGCAACACCTGGCGAGATCCATAGCTGAAGTGCAGGTCTTTGACTTCGACCAGCGGCGAGTTGTCCTGAACCGGATTATCCAAAACCATTCCCGTGAGTTCTTGTCGTGCTTTTTGTTTTCCCTGGCCGCGCATGATAGCACTACGCTGCCTTGCAACAGCCCGCTGGCCTGCCGATGTCATCGTCAGAATGCGCTACACTGCCTCGCAACGCATGCGCCTGCCCCTTTGTACGTTTGCAGATGACACGCGCGATTCCCTGTCTGATTCTCGGTAATTTCCGGCCCCGATGCTCCGACCCATGACCAGCTCGGCATCTTCCCCACTTTCGCAGCCCTCGCTGCTGATTGTCGATGATGACCCTCTCATAATCGACACACTGGGTTACGTGCTGGAGGACGATTTCGAACTGTTGTCAGCCGACAACCGCAGCGCAGCGATTGCCACGGTGCGCCAGCGCGGCGGTCGCCTCGATCTGGCCTTGATCGATCTCGGCTTGCCGCCCTTGCCCAATCGTCCTGACGAAGGCCTGGCGTTGATCGGCGAACTGCTCGCCCACGATCCGCATTGCAAGATCATCGTGCTCTCCGGCCAGAACGAAGAAGCCCATGCCCGCCATGCACGTACACTTGGTGCACTCGAATTCATCGCCAAGCCGGCGCAGCCCGAGACGCTACGCGCAGCGCTGCAACGTGCATTGCAACTTCGCAGGCAGGAACTGGATGTTGTTTCAGCGAGCCAGGCGCTCGAGCGCATCGTTGGCGAAAGCGCTCCCATTCTGGCGGCACGTGCGCAATTGCAACGCTTTGCGAACTCGCACTTTCCCGTCCTCATCGAAGGCGAATCCGGCGCTGGCAAGGAAGTCGCCGCCCAGGCCCTGCATGAACTGGCTGGCGCGCAACGACGTTTCGTCGCACTCAACTGCGCGGCAATTGCGCCAGGCCTGATCGAAGCCACCTTGTTCGGCCACACGCGCGGCGCCTTCACTGGCGCCCAAGCGGCACAGACCGGCTATTTCGAGGAAGCGGCAGATGGCACGCTGTTTCTCGACGAAATCGGCGAACTGCCGCTGGAGCTGCAACCCAAGCTGCTGCGTGTGCTTGAGAACGGCGAATACCAGCGCGTCGGTGAAACGCAGAAACGCATCGTGCGTGCGCGCATCATCGCCGCGACGAACCGTGACCTGCAGCAGGAAGTGCGCGGCGGCCGTTTTCGCGCCGACCTGTTCCATCGCCTCAGCGTGCTGCGCGTACGCATGCCCGCCCTGCGCCAGACGGGCGATGACAGGTTGATATTGCTAGACCATTACATACGCATATTCAGCCAGCAGATGCAGCTGCAGCCTTTCCGCCTGACGGCCGATGCGCTGCAGTGCTGGCAGGCCTACGATTTTCCGGGCAATGTGCGCGAGTTGCGCAACATCGTCATCCGCCTGCTGGTGCGCTATGCAGGCCAGGCTGTCAGCCGCGCGGAGCTTGAATCCGAGCAGGAAGCCGATGTCATAACGACAACTGCGGACGCGACCGAAGCGCCGCTGTCACCACCCGGCGTCATAAAGGATATCGCTCCAGGCGGCGTCGACTTGCCTGCGGTGCTGCGCCGTGTCGAACGCGACTACATCGCAGCGGCCCTGCAGCAATCGCACGGCAATATGAGTCAGGCAGCGCGTCTGCTCGGCATCAACCGATCGACGCTCTACAACCGCATGGAGACACTGGCGCGGCACGGCGAGGACTTGGGCAGTGCCACGGAGCAAGACAAACTATGACAACCATGTATCTGGATCACTTCGGCCTCTCCGAGCCGCCCTTCCGCATTACACCGCAAACCGCCTGGTTCTTTGCTGGCGCCCAGCGCGGCGCCCTGCTCGACGCACTGCTATATGCCATCGAAAATGACGAAGGCATTATGAAGATCAGCGGTGAAGTCGGCACCGGCAAGACCATGCTGTGCGGCATGCTTATCGAACGCCTGCCAACCGACGCGCAGGTCATCTACCTGACCAACCCGAGCCTGTCGCCACAGGCGCTGTTGCAGACGGTGGCGCTCGAGCTGGGCATCGAGGATGCGAACTCGCTGACCATCCTGCGCCAGATCGAGCAGGCGCTGATCGAGCGTTACGCCGCGGGCCGTCGCGTCGTCACCATTATCGACGAGGCGCACGCCATGCCTGCGGAATCGCTCGAACAGGTGCGCCTGTTGTCGAATCTGGAGGGCGCCAATCGCAAGCTGCTGCAGATCGTCCTGTTCGGCCAGCCGGAGCTCGATGAGTTGCTGGCCTTGCGCGAGATGCGCTCCCTGCACGATCGCATCACGCAACATTTCTCGCTGGCGCCGCTTTCCGAACCGGAGGTCGACGCCTATCTGCAGCATCGCCTGGAAGCAGCCGGTTATCGCGGCCCCGATCTGTTCAACAAACAAAGCGTGCGTCTTGTGACACACGCTTCGAAAGGGCTCACCCGACGCATCAATATTCTCGCCGACAAGACCCTGATGGCGGCATTTGCCGCCAAGACACGCAATGTCTCGCGCCGCCATGTACGCCAGGCCGCCCAGGATGCACGCTACGGTCTGCCGCCGGCCAAACGCTTCGGCGCGCCGCTGCTGATCGGCATCGGCGTTGCTTGTACGATCGTCGGCGTAGGCATAGTCGCATGGCATACATTGCGGCAAGGCGATGCCAGGCAGACAACGGCTGTTGCGGCGGGGCCAGTCGCATCAGCAGCGCATATGTCATCAGCATCTTCCGTACAGACCGCGTTGCCAATGGTCACTCCGGCACAGAGCACACCGGTTGCGGCGGCAGCGACCTCCTCCGCACCGGCCGCGCCGGCAAAGAATGCGCCGGGCCTCGGCGCTGTCGCCGTGGCGCTTCTGGAGGAGTCCCGGCCACGCATTGCACAATCGCCGTCGGCGCATTACTTCGTGCAATTGCAGCGCGTCTCTGCCACCGATGCGCCCTCGCTGGAGGGCTTTCTGCAACGCGTGCGCCAATCGCTCGATCCGGCAGGGCTGCGACTCTACCAGGCGAGCGTGGATGGACGTATTCGTTATGGATTGATTTTCGGCGACTATGACAGTGCCAAGGATGCGGCTATCGCGATTACGAAGATGCCGCAATGGATTCGCGCACTAGGCGTCTATCCACGCCAGTACAGCGCATTGCACTGAACTGAAGCTCAGGGCTGTTTGGCATCGGCCGTGATTTCGGCCGGTGGCAGCGCTGCGGCCTGCGCTTCTGGAGCGAGCCGCCGACCGCCGTCGAAACGCTTCAGCCAATACGCATTATTCATATTCTCGACGCGCACCACACCGCCGGTCGATGGCGCATGCAGGAAGCGATTTTCGCCGAGATAGATACCGACATGCGAGAAAGCGCGGCGCATGGTGTGGAAGAACACCAGATCGCCCGGCTTAAGTTCTTCCCGATTCACGCGATTGCCCAGCTTCGCCATCTCTGCCGCCGTGCGTGGCAGATTGAGACCGAGCGCATCGCCAAACACCTTGCGCACCAGACCGCTGCAATCGAAGCCGCCATTGCTCGGACCATCACCGCCGTGCACGTAACGAATGCCGAGGAAGGAGAAGCCTTTGTCGAACAGGGATTCGATGCCGCTGCGCGTCGCAGTGAACACTTCTTGCGCACCCAGCGCATAGCGTTGCAGCTTGGAGGGCGGCGTTTGCGCAGTGATAGCTGCGGCTTCGTCGGCGCTAAAAGCGCTGAAAGAAGCACTGCACAGGCACACGAGAAGTAAGGTCTTTCGTAGCATGGTCTGCACTATAGCGGCGAGCGCATGCTCGGTAAACCCTTACCGATGCACGGTAAGCGCAAGGCCGGAGCGGTTCGGCGCATAGGCCGACCGCTCCGTTTATCTGCCGGATCGAAGATTCCGTCGCGCATTCCTTATGCTGCGGTGCTACAGCACTTCAGCAGCATGATCGGCCAGACGCGAACGTTCACCACGCTGCAGCGTGATATGCCCACCATGCGGCCAGCCCTTGAAACGGTCGACCACGTAGGTCAGGCCCGAACTGCCTTCGGTGAGATAAGGCGTATCGATCTGCGAAATATTCCCTAGGCATATGACCTTGGTGCCTGGGCCGGCGCGCGTGATCAGGGTACGCATCTGCTTGGGCGTCAGGTTCTGCGCTTCGTCGATGATGAGGAATTTGTTGATGAAGGTGCGGCCGCGCATGAAGTTCAGCGACTTGACCTTGATACGCGTGCGGATCAGGTCGCGCGTGGCGGCGCGGCCCCATTCTCCACCGTAACCGCCGCCCTCTTCCGCACCGCCGTTGAGCACGTCGAGATTGTCCTCGAGCGCGCCCATCCACGGCGCCATCTTTTCTTCTTCAGTGCCCGGCAGGAAGCCAATGTCTTCGCCCATCGGCACTGTCACGCGCGTCATGATGATTTCGGAATAACGCTTGGTTTCGAGTACTTGTGTCAAACCCGCCGCCAGCGTCAGCAAGGTCTTGCCGGTACCCGCCTGACCGAGCAGCGAGACGAAATCGATTTCCGGATTCATCAACAAATTGAGTGCGAAGTTCTGCTCGCGATTGCGCGCGACGATGCCCCACACGTTGTTTTTCTGGTGGCCGTAGTCGATCAGCGTTTCGATGATCGTGTTCGGACCATTGCGCTGCTTGACAATGGCATGCAGGGGCTTGTCGCCGTCCTGATACACCAGCTCATTGACATACATATCCGCCGACAACGGGCCCTTGACCTTGAAGTAGGTGCGGCCGTTTTCCTTCCAGGACTCCATCTCCTTGCCATGGGTTTCCCAGAAATTGGCAGGCAGCTCGCGCATGCCGCTGTAGAGCAGGTCGGTGTCTTCGAGGACTTTGTCGTTGAAGTAGTCCTGCGCTGCGAGACCCAGCGCACGCGCCTTGATGCGCATGTTGATGTCTTTGGACACCAGGATCACCGGGCGATGCGCAAAGCGCTGACTCAAGAACATGACAACGGCAAGTATCTGGTTGTCTGCCTTGGCCGTCGGTACGCCTGCGGGCAGTACCGGATTGATGGCTTCGGTCTGCAGGAACAATCTGCCAGAAGCCAGTTCGCTGGACGGGGCCAGCAGGGATATGCCATCGGCAATATCGCCCGCGTGCGAGGTGACGATATCGTCCATGGTGCGGCTCGCCTGACGGGCGTTACGCGCCACTTCGGTCATGCCCTTCTTGTTGTTGTCGAGCTCTTCGAGGGTCATGATCGGCACGTAGATGTCGTGCTCCTCGAAGCGATACAAACTGACGGGGTCGTGCATCAGCACGTTGGTGTCGAGAACGAAAAGCTTGGTGTTCGTTTCTATTTTTGGGGTGCGCTTGGTGGCCATATATTTCGAATAATTCTCGATTTGATATCAGTCCATTTGGAAAAGCGGGCGATGCTTGCCCGCGCGGCAGGACACGGCGCTAGAGAGTCTTGATGAAGTCGAGCACCTCCCGCGCATGACCGTCGACCTTCACGCCGCGCCACTCGCGCGCCAGCTTGCCGGTCTTGTCGATGACGAATGTACTGCGCTCGATGCCCAGCACCTGTTTGCCGTACATGTTTTTCATCTTGATGACGCCGAAGAGCTTGCACAGCGTCTCGTCTTCATCCGACAACAGTTCAAACGGCATGCACAGCTTGGCCTTGAAGCCTTCATGCGATTTGAGGCTGTCGCGCGATACGCCATAGATCACGGCGCCGGCCGAATCGAACTCGGCATTGAGCGCGGTGAAGTCCTCGCCCTCGGTAGTACAGCCTGGAGTGTTGTCCTTGGGGTAGAAGTACAGGACGACGATTTTGCCCTTGAGGCCTGACAGGGAAACAGTCTGGCCGCTAGTGGCTGGCAGACTGAATTCAGGAACGGGCTTGCCCAGCATGCAGGGTCTCCTTCGTATGGTATTGGATGCCAGCCTAAACACATTCGGCGACGGCCGCAACCGTGGCGCGGCGAGATATGCCCGCGGTCAATCAAGCATCAGCGCCGCCGCCACCTGCCTGCCCTCACCCGCCAGAATGTTGTAGGTGCGGCACGCCGAGCCGGTATCCATGATTTCGAAACCGATGCCAGCGTCGATCAGGGGCCGTAGCAGAACAGGTTTGGGAAAACGTTGGCGCCTGCCCGTACCGACAATCACCACGGCCGGCGACAGATCGCGAATCTGCGCGAAATCCGCTTCCGTCAAGGCCTCGAAGCCATCAGCGGCCCAGCTTTTCACGTCGTGACCGGGCATCACCAGTACGCTGCTTTCGTGCCGCTGACGATTGATGGCAACGTGGCCAGCATCGTAGCTGGTGACCAGCAAAAGACCTTCAACGTCGTCGCGGTAAAGCTTCATGGCTGTGTGCTTCAAGGTCGGGCTTGTTATGATAAGCGTTTTCACACTCGGCACAGCGCCGAGGGAGCGCATCATGAAGCATCAGACGCAGTTGCGGATCGCAGAAGTACCTACCACTGAAGGACGCAAAGTGAAGACCGTCAGCAAGTCCGACAAGCTCGCCAATGTCTGCTACGACATTCGCGGACCGGTGCTCGAACGCGCGCGCCAGATGGAAGAAGAAGGCCAGCGCATCATGAAGCTGAACATCGGCAACGTCGCCGCTTTCGGCCTGGAGCCGCCAGCCGAGATCGTGCAGGACATGATCCGCAACCTGCCAGATGCCGCCGGATACACCGACTCCAAGGGCCTGTTCGCTCCGCGCAAGGCCTTCATGCATTACTGCCAGGAAAAGCAGATCGCCGGCGTGACGATCGACGACGTCTACCTCGGCAATGGCGCCTCCGAACTCATCGTCATGGCCATGAACGCACTGCTCAACGGTGGCGACGAAGTACTGCTGCCGGCGCCCGACTATCCGCTTTACACCGGCGCCGTTGCGCTGTCCGGCGGCACGCCGGTGCACTACCTGTGCAATGAGGCTTCGGACTGGATGCCGGATGTCGCCGACATGCGCAGCAAGATCACGCCCAACACGCGCGCCCTGGTCATCATCAACCCCAACAATCCGACCGGCGCGCTGTATCCGCGCGAGGTGCTGCAACAGATCGTCGACCTTGCTCGCGAGTATCAGCTCATCGTTTTCGCCGACGAGATTTATGACAAAACACTATATGACGATGCAATACACACCAGCATTGCCTCGCTGGCCGACGATGTACTCTTCCTGACCTTCAACGGCCTGTCGAAAAACTATCGCTCCTGCGGCTACCGCGCCGGCTGGATGGTCGTCTCCGGCGAAAAGCGTCACGCCAGGGATTACATCGAAGGCCTCAACATGCTGGCCTCGATGCGCCTGTGCGCCAACACGCCGGGACAACTCGCCATCCAGACTGCACTCGGCGGCTATCAAAGCATCAAGGATCTGGTTGCGCCAGGCGGCCGTCTGCGTCGTCAGCGCGATCTCGCCTACGAATTGCTGACTGCCATTCCCGGCGTCACATGCGTCAAGCCCAAGGCCGCGCTGTACTTGTTCCCGCGTCTCGATTCAAAGATCTACCCGATCGAGGACGACCAGCAATTCATTCTCGAACTGCTCGAAGCGGAGCGCGTGCTGCTGGTACAAGGCACGGGCTTCAACTGGAAGCAGCCCGACCATTTCCGTGTCGTCTTCCTGCCACACGAAGACGACCTTCGTGAAGCCATCGGACGCATTGCACGCTTCCTCGACGGCTACCGGAAACGACACGGCACCTGATCTCACACCAAGAAAAAGCAGCTCAAATGAAACCCATCAATGTAGGCCTCCTCGGCATCGGCACCGTCGGTGGCGGCACCTGGACCGTGCTCGCGCGCAACGCAGAAGAAATCACGCGCCGCGCCGGCCGGCCGATTCGCATTACGGCAGTCGCAGACCGCGATGTCGCCCTGGCGCAGAAAGTCACCGCCGGCGCCGCACGCATCACGACCGATGCATTCGAGCTGGTCAAGGACCCTGAAATCGACATCGTCGTCGAACTGATCGGCGGTTACACGATTGCCCGCGAACTCGTGCTTGCCGCCATTGAAAACAGCAAGCACGTCGTCACCGCCAACAAGGCGCTGCTGGCCGTGCACGGCACCGAGATCTTCGCCGCCGCCCATGCCAAGGGCGTGATGGTGGCGTTCGAGGCCGCGGTCGCCGGCGGCATCCCGATCAT
>JAQGMF010000050.1 GCA_028292505.1 Rhodocyclales bacterium | reverse complement strand
TGTCTTCTTCGAGGCCTCGCTGATTCCGCTGTATCTGATCATCGGTATCTGGGGCGGCCCCAACCGTGTGTATGCGGCGATCAAGTTCTTCCTATACACGCTGCTCGGTTCGCTGCTTATGCTGGTGGCATTCATCTACCTGTTTCAGCATTCCGGCGGTAGCTTCAGCATTCTCGACTGGCACGATCTCAAGCTCGGTGAGTCGACGCAGAAATGGATCTTCTGGGCCTTCTTGCTTTCTTTCGCGGTGAAGGTGCCGATGTGGCCGGTGCACACCTGGTTGCCCGACGCGCACGTCGAGGCACCCACCGGCGGTTCGGTGGTGCTGGCGGCGATTGCGCTGAAGCTGGGTGCGTATGGGTTCCTGCGCTTCTCGCTACCCATCGTGCCGGATGCGGCGCAACACTTCGCGCCGCTGATGATCACGCTGTCGCTGATCGCGGTGATCTACATCGGCTTCGTCGCGCTGGTGCAGACCGATATGAAGAAGCTGGTCGCCTATTCGTCGATCTCGCACATGGGTTTCGTCACCTTGGGCTTCTTCATGTTCAACCAGCTCGGCATGGAAGGCGCGCTGGTGCAGATGATTTCGCACGGCTTCGTGTCGGGGGCGATGTTCCTGTGTATCGGTGTGCTCTACGACCGCATGCATAGTCGGCAGATTTCCGATTATGGCGGCGTCATCAACCGCATGCCGCAGTTCGGTGCGCTGTTCATGCTGTTCGCAATGGCCAATGCCGGCCTGCCGGCCACCAGCGGTTTCGTTGGCGAATTCATGGTGATTCTTGGCGCGGTGAAATTCAATTTCTGGATCGGCTTCGCCGCCGCCACAACCCTGATCATGGGAGCGGCTTATACCTTGTGGATGTATAAGCGCGTCATGTTCGGCGCGATCGCCAACGCACACGTCGCCGAGCTGACCGATATCAACAAGCGTGAATTCGTGTTCCTGGCGGTCCTTGCAGTGTGCGTGCTGGCCATGGGCCTGTATCCGCTGCCGATTACCGAAGTGATGCACGCGTCCGTGACCGATCTGCTGCAGCACGTCGCGGCGGGCAAGCTGTAGTCCGGATACCGAAAATCAGACAGGCATAAAATGGAATTCCAGATACCAGATTTTTTACCAGCCGCCGCAGAGTTGTTCGTTGCGGGCATGGCGTTGCTCATGCTGCTGGTGGTGTCGTTCATGCGCCGTGGTGCGACAACCGCCGCGTACTGGATGACCCAGGTGACGATCCTCGGCATGGCGCTCGTCGCGGTGTTCACAGGTCGCGATGTCGGCTTCACCTTTGGCCAGATGTATATCGACGATCCGCTGGGCGATTTCCTCAAGGTGTGGGTGGCGTTGTCCGTCGCGACGAGTCTGTTTTACGGTCGCCGCTACCTCATCGATCGCGGTCTGGAAACGGTCGAGTATTACCTGCTTGTCATGTTCGCGATGCTCGGCTCGATGATCCTGATCACCGCGGGCAGTCTGCTGACCGTCTATCTCGGCCTCGAAATGCTATCGCTGTCTTCATATGCACTGGTCGCCATCAATCGCGATTCCACGCAATCCACTGAAGCCGGCATGAAGTATTTCGTGCTCGGTGCGCTGGCGTCCGGACTGTTGCTCTACGGTATCTCGATGGTCTATGGCGGCACGCAGACGCTCAACATCATCGAAGTGGCGCGGGCGCTGTTCGAGCAGCAAGCCAATCGTCCGGTGCTGCTGTTCGGTCTCGTCTTCATCGTGGCCGGCATCGGTTTCAAGATCGGTGCGGTGCCGTTTCACATGTGGCTGCCCGATGTCTATCAGGGCGCGCCGACAGCGGTCACAATATTGATTGCATCGGCTCCCAAACTGGCGGCCTTTGCGATGGCTTTTCGTCTGTTGGCTGTGGGCTTCTGGGACTTCGCCGAGCAGTGGCAGATGATGTTGATCCTGCTGGCCATCGGTTCGCTGGCGATCGGTAATCTGGGTGCGATCGCGCAGACCAATATCAAACGCATGCTGGCGTATTCGACCATCGGCCATATGGGTTTCATCCTGCTCGGTCTGGCTTCCGGCGTGGTCGGCGGCGAGCGTTATCTTGCTGACAATGCCTATTCGGCAGCGCTGTTTTATGCCGTGACTTATGCACTGACGACACTGGGCAGCTTCGGTATTTTGCTGCTGATGTCGCGCGCTGGTTTCGAGGCGGATCAGATCGACGATTTCAAAGGTCTTAACAAACGCAGCAGCTGGTGGGCGGCGATGATGGCCATCCTCATGTTCTCGATGGCCGGCCTTCCGTTCTTCGTCGGCTTCTTCTCCAAATTCATGGTGCTGCAATTCGTCGTTGCGACAGACCACGTCTGGCTTGCCGTGTTTGCCGTGATGATGTCGCTCATCGGCGCTTTCTACTACCTGCGCATTGTCAAGCTGATGTTCTTCGATGAGCCACTCGATGATGCCCCCATCGTCGCCGGTGTCGGTGTGCGCGTGGTGCTATCCGCCAATGTACTGGCCGTCGTCGCGCTCGGTCTGTTCCCGAATGTGCTGATGTATTTCTGCAGCCTTGTGATCCACGGATCCTTCTGAGCGTGAACGGCAATCACGATCCAGCACTCATAGAGCAGGGCGTTGCCAGCGAACAACTCGTGGACGGCAAGCTGTTGAAGGTCTGGCGCGATGAGGTACGTCTGCCGGACGGTTCGCTCGCCATGCGCGAATACGTCAAGCATCCCGGCGCCTGCATTGTGATCGCGGAGCTGCGTCCTGGTGTTCTCGTTTTCGAGCGGCAGTATCGCTACCCGGTGGGTCAGGTCTTCATCGAATTGCCTGCAGGCAAGCTCGATGCCGGCGAGGAGCCACTGGTCTGCGCACAACGCGAGCTGCTGGAAGAGACCGGCTACGTCGCGCGCGATTGGCAATATGTCGGCGCCTTGCATCCCTGCGTTGCCTATTCCAGCGAACGCATCGAATTGTTCCTGGCGCGTGGTTTGTCTTACGAAGGACAGCGTCTCGACGAGGGTGAATTCCTTGAGGTTTTCGAGATGTCGATCGACGACGCGGAGGCTGCCGTGCTCGATGGTCGTATCACCGATACCAAGACCATTGCCGGCCTATTCTGGGCGCGCCGCCTCCTGACAGGGGCGTGAAAAATCGCTACGTCGTGCAAGTAACGCGTTTAGAGTTTGATATCAGCCGCAAGGCCTGTAAAATCGCCACTTTCGTGCAGTATTAGCTACGCGTTGCGATATTACGAAGCACTCAGCACGAAGCTCCAAATTCCAAACTCATTGCAATCGAAAGCAACCATGAAAATCACGGCTGTGCTGCTGGCGGCGAGCCTGGGGTTGAGCGCATATGCTGCACAGGCAGCGGATGGGCATCCCCAGATCGGCAAGAAGAAGATCTCCATGTGTATCGGGTGCCACGGCATTCCCGGCTACCACACCACCTTCCCTGAAACCTATCAGGTACCCAAACTCGGTGGGCAGCACTCGGCCTACATCGTCAGCGCGCTGCACGAATACAAAGCTGGTGATCGCAAGCATGCGGACATGAACAGCATCGCGACGACGCTTTCCGAGCAGGACATGGCAGATATCGCGGCTTACTATGCCGGCACGACGAAATGAGCGCAATGATGATGATCAAATACCTGACGATTCCTCTTCTCGGCATGCTGCTGCTGACGGGCTCTGCCCATGCCGGCGACGTGGTGCGCGGCAAGGCCAAATCGGTTACCTGCGCAGCTTGCCATGGCGTCGATGGCAACAGTGCCGTCGCCACTTTCCCGCGTCTGGCCGGACAGAACGAGGACTACATCATTCACTCCTTGCACGCTTACCAACTTGGTACGCGCAAGAACGACATCATGAAGGGCATGGCGGCTCCGCTGACGCCTGAAGAAATCGAAGATCTGGCGGCATATTTCTCCAGCCAGCAAGGCTTGATGGTGAGGAAATAATTTAAGACACCAGATGGTTCAGCAATAAAAAAGCACCGCATGTCGGTGCTTTTTTATTGGATAGAATAGGCGCGGAATACTTCTTGCGGCTGCTTCCCGATGTAAGAACCCGACCTGCATGGGCATTGGGGAGCTACATCGTGAACACGACCGACGCGCTGAAAACCTACAAGGCCAAGCGCAACTTTTCCGTCACCACCGAACCGCCGGAAGGCGGTGTCGCAAATACCGAGGCGCTCTCATTTGTCATACAGAAACATTGGGCAACGCGTCTGCACTACGACTTCCGCCTGGAGCTGGATGGCACGATGAAGAGTTGGGCGATCCCCAAGGGGCCCAGCTTCGATGCGAAAGACAAAAGGATGGCCGTTCATGTCGAAGACCATCCGATCTCCTACAACAGCTTCGAAGGACAGATTCCGGAAAAGCAGTATGGCGCCGGCAGAGTAATCATTTGGGATAAAGGCGTGTGGCTTCCCATCGGCGACCCTGTTGCAGGTTACAAGGCCGGAAAGCTGAAGTTCGAATTGCGCGGCCACAAGCTGCACGGGCACTGGACGCTTGTGCGCATGCGGGGCACGGGAGAGAAACAGGAACCCTGGCTGCTGATCAAGGAGAAGGACGAATACGTGCGCCCGGCGAACGAGTTCAGTGTCGTCGATGAACTGCCGGACAGCGTGGCGACACTGAAGATGCCCGCGTCGACAAACCGCACAGTCGGGACGAAAATGACAAAGTCATCTGGTGTGTCATTTCATGGCATGCCGGCGGAGGCAAAGAAGGCTGCATTGCCTGCGACATTCAAGCCGCAACTCGCCACCTTGGTCGATGGCCCGCCGGCGGACGCGGAAGAATGGATCTACGAAATCAAGTTCGATGGCTACCGCATCCTCGCACGCGTGGATGACGGCGAAATCCGGTTATTCACTCGTAACGGGAATGACTGGACGGCGAAAATGCCGCGACTGGTTGCCGCGCTGAGAGAGATGAAACTGAAGCCGGGTTGGTTCGATGGTGAGATCGTTGTCATGAATGATGATGGCATCCCGGATTTTCAGGCGCTGCAGAATGCTTTCGATGGTGCGCATACCGACAGCATCACCTATTTTCTCTTCGACGTTCCGTTCTACGACGGCAACGATCTGCGATCCGTGCCGCTCGTGCAGCGTAGAGACTTTCTCAAATCTCTGTTCAAGAAGAAGGGCAGCGTGCCAACGGTGCGCTTCAGCGAAGCTTTCGAGCAGCCAGCTGCCGATCTCATTGCGTCCGCTTGCCACTCCGGTCTCGAAGGCATCATCGGCAAGCGCAAGACCGCAACCTATGTGTCAAGCCGTTCGCCGAACTGGATCAAGCTCAAGTGCAGCCAGCGTCAGGAATTCGTGATTGGCGGTTACACCGATCCGCAAGGCTCGCGCACTGGCATCGGTTCGCTGCTCCTCGGTGTGCATGATGATAACGGTGTACTCACTTATGCCGGCAACGTGGGCACGGGCTTCGATGCGCGCACGCTCACCGACCTCAAATCCCGCCTCGATGCCATTGCGGCAGAGAGCAGCCCGTTCGCGCAGCGCACGGACAAAGATAAGAAGGCACACTGGGTGACGCCGACACTTGTCGCTGAAGTGTCCTTCGGCGAATGGACCCAGTCCAGATACATTCGCCAGGCTGTGTTTCACGGCCTGCGCGCTGACAAGAAGGCGCAAGCCATCGTTCGTGAAAGGCCAGTGCACTTATCGTCACCCGACGAGCCGCGTAGCGTATTGCCACCCGATTTTCATGTTAGCAATCCGGAGCGTGTGATCGATCCGGAAAGCGGTGCGACGAAGATCCAGCTCGTGCGCTATTACGCCCTCATCGCGCCTTTGATGATCGAGCATTTGAAAGATCGGCCGGTCTCGCTGGTCAGGGCCCCCGATGGTATCGGCGGGCAACTGTTCTTCCAGAAGCATCTGGAGCACGCCATGCCGGGCGTGAAGCAGTTGAGTCAGTCGATCGATCCCGATCATCCGCCCTACATCGAGGTGTCTTCGCTCGAAGCACTCTTGTCGGCAGCGCAGATGAATGTCGTCGAATTCCACACATGGAATGCGGTGAAGACGGCCATCGACAAGCCGGACAGAATGACATTCGATCTGGACCCAGGCGAGGGCGTCAAATGGCCGACCTTGCGGGAGGCCGCCGAGCTTGTACGCGGCTTCTTGCAGGAGCTTGGGCTCGTATCCTTTCTCAAGACCAGTGGTGGCAAGGGGCTACATGTAGTGGTGCCGATCAGGCGCCAGCATGGATGGGATACGGTCAAGGATTTCTCCGAAGCCATCGTCCAGCATCTGGCCGGCACATTGCCGCAGCGCTTCGTCGCCAAGAGTGGTCCGCGCAATCGCGTCGGCAAGATTTTCGTGGATTATCTGCGCAACGGATTCGGCGCTACGACGGCTGCTGCGTGGTCAGCACGCTCGCGTCCTGGACTCGGTATTTCTGTTCCGGTGAGGTGGTCGGAGCTGTCATCTTTGAGCGGCGGCGCGCACTGGCATCTCTTGAATATTCATACGCGCCTCGACGTCGGAAACGACGCCTGGGATGACTATGCAACAACAAAGCAAGGCTTGTCGGGCGCGATGAAAACACTCGGATTCAAGTTGCCAAAATGAACAATTCATGACATTTTTTTCGATTGAAATTTGCAGTCATAAGTGATCCTATTTCTGCGCTTGCGCAACCATCGTTCCCGCGTTTAATCCCGATACAGAAATTCGCAGCACTGGTTTTTAAGTGCAGTTGCCCAGCGTTACCCGCTGGTGAGAGTTGTGATGCGGAATGTCATTTTTCCGCCACGTCGGCTCGGCAAAGTGCACGGCAAAACGCGCGGGAATGTGTGGGGAAAAGATGGAAGAGCTGTCTCGCTTCAACCTTGTGGGAAAGTCCGCGCGCTTCGAACAGACCGTGCGCCGCATTCACCGTCTAGCGCAGTTCGATGCTACTGTCATGATTGCCGGCGAGACCGGTACAGGCAAGGAATTGGCAGCACGAGCGATTCATTACCTCGGTGGGCGAACCGATAAACCTTTCGTACCCGTCAACTGTGGCGCCATTTCCGAGTCGCTAGTCGAGAGCGAACTGTTCGGTCATGAACGCGGCGCATTCACCGACGCCAAATCGGCTTCAGTCGGTCTGGTAGGCGAGGCCGCAGGCGGCACGCTGTTCCTCGATGAAGTCGATACGCTGACGCTCAAGGCGCAAGCCGCATTGCTGCGCTTTCTGCAGGACCGTACCTATCGCCGCGTCGGCGGTGGAGGCCTGCGTCATGTCGACGTGCGCATCATCGTTGCCTGCAATGCAGATCTCGGCGCGCTGGCGACCGAGCGCCGCTTCCGCCAGGATCTCTTGTATCGCCTCAATGTACTCACGTTGAAGATGCCTGCCTTGCGCGAACGCGAGGGTGACGCGGTGTTGATTGCGCAGACCATGCTGCAACGTCTCAGTCATCAATACCGCTTGCCGCTCAAACGTTTGAGCGCTGAAGGTAAAGCGTTTCTTTCTTCCCACGCCTGGCCGGGTAATGTGCGCGAGCTGGAGAACGTGATCCATCGCGAGTTCCTGCTGTGCGAAGACAGCGAGTTGCACTTGCGAGACACGCGCAGCGAATTACTTGGCGAAACCGACGGTCCCTATCGCGATGCGAGCTCATCCCTGGCCGCGCATTTATCGGCAGTGGGCTTTCGCGAAGCCAAGGCGCGCGCCGTGGCAGAGTTCGAGCGCGGTTACATCAGCGATCTGCTGACGCGCGCGGATGGCAATATCTCGCATGCCGCTCGCATGGCAAGTCAAGACCGTAGCGCTTTTGGCAAGCTCGTGCGCAAGTATGGGCTGACGGAGAACGCGCTTTCCGCTTCTTAGAGGCTGTTCAATTTCCCAAACGTCATAGACTGTTCCGGAAGGTCGGAATCCAGTATCGCGCGGAGCTGCATGAAGCAGAAAAAAGCGTCCGCCTCGTCATTCCCGCGAAGGCGGGAATGACGAATTTTGAGAGTCAAGCGCGCAAAGCACCTGCCGCATCGAGTGCCACATTTGACGAGGTCCTGACGTAAGCTTACGTGCAAGATCGCCAATAGCCTCTTCGTCTCAACAGATATTTGTGCTACCTAGCGTCTGATCCGTTCCTCGCTGTAAAGCCTTTCGCGGCAATCCGTCGCGGTTTCCTGCGTCCCTGATGGTGACATTTTGTTAATCATCGGCATCGTCGTGTCCTGGTCGATATCCTTGTTCTGTCATAGCCATCAGGCTGTCGTCAGCTTTTGCGCACGTTTAAAGCGTTTCGCTTTGACGAGATCGCGCTGGCGGGTATGTGTTTGTCGTTAGTCTGCATTGTCAGGCACGGTCATTGCACATGCCGGATCGACCAAGGCAGATATTTTCATGACTTACGACGAAACAATATACTTCGCAGAACTGGCGATACGCCGCTTCCTCACGGACCGGCCTGACAGCGCCGACACGCTGGAAGGTATCCATCATTGGTGGATTCACTGGCCGTGTGAGGAAGAGTCGTCGCTGTGCACGCTGACCGCGCTGGAGCGGCTCCAGGCCTCGGGAGTGGTCGAGCAATTCAGGGCTGGTAGCAATGTCCTGTGGCGACGCAAACGTCATATCGAATGAGTTGAAAACGAATTTGTGAGGCCAACGGCCGACCATGCTGAATGCATGATCGGCCGTTTTTATTTGGGTTTTCGGAATGCACATCGCCGGGTCAAGCGGAGCCTGACATGGAATTTTTGAGGACATTTTCATCCTCACGCGAGGTGTTTTTTTCTCACCTGGGCAGCGCACCGATTCACCTGGCAATTAATACCAGCGAGAGCGTGCGCCGACAGGCTATGTGGTTGATATCAATAGACTTCATGGTGTGCGACAGAAAATGACAAAAGCGTATTTCTGCACTTGATGGCATATTCATCCAGAATCTACCACATCAAATATTTTCCTATTTTAATCAACGCTGTGGGCGCGTTTTTTGGGCTGGCACGTTCCTTGATATAGCCATGTCGAGGCAATTCCCGGTTGGCACCGCGCAAGCTCTGCGTTGCACTGGCGTAATCAGGCTTCGCAAGGCAATACGAGCACAGCCACCTCTGTCCGCATGAGCGGAGAGATTTTCTTCAGACATCAGTGAGGCGAACAAATGGTCGAAAGCGTACAGAAGAAGTTATTGCGGGTGCGTCCGCCGCGTGTGCGGATCACTTACGACGTTCATACCGGCGGAGCCATCGAGAAGCGCGAGTTGCCCTTCATCGCAGGCATCTTTGCCGATCTCAGCGGCGAACGCGATCCACTGGCGGTCCCGGTTTTTCCGCCGACTATCAAGGAACGCAAGATGGTCGACATCGACCGCGACAATTTCAACGAGGTATTGCGCCAGTCGCTGCCTCGCCTGTCGCTCAGGAATGTTGACAACGTCATTGTTCCGAATCCCGACCCGACCAAGCCCGTGCCGAAGCTGGCCAAGCCGATCACCTTCGGTTCGCTGGCGGATTTCGATCCGATCCGCGTCATCGACAAGATCGACGCGACACGCGACGTCTTCGCCCAGCGCAAACTGCTGCGCGAAGTGCAGGCGCGTTCCGAAGTGAACGATGCCATCGTCGTAGCGCTTGATGAGGTGTGCACCGAGCTGGACACAGCCGGTGCCTGGTCCGATGCAATCGGCACCAAGGTCAATGCCGCGCTGGCCGATTCCGTCGGCAGTCGCGTCGATGGTTTTGTCACCGCTTTCAAGGAACGCGTTGCGCCGCTATTCGCAGGCGACAAGCCGGCTGCCGGCAAGAGCTCTTCGGCAACGCTGGACATGGCCGTCAGCTACATCGATCAGGCACTCAGCGCCCAACTCTCGCTTGTCATGCACGATGATGAGTTCAAGAAACTCGAAGCGACATGGCGCAGCCTGTTCTATCTTGTCTCTCGTTCGGAAACCGGTACGCGTCTCAAACTGCGTGTGTTCAATGCAACGCTCGCCGAGTTGCGCGACGACATGGACAAGGCTGTCGAATTCGACCAGAGCCATCTGTTCAAACTGATTTACGAAGCCGAATACGGCACCTTCGGCGGCGCGCCTTACAGCCTGCTGGTCGGTGGTTACGAGATCGGGCCAAACAGTCCGGACATCCTGTTCCTGCGCAAGATGGCCGAGGTCGGCGCGGCATCACATGCTCCTTTCATAACCGCCGCGGCACCTACGATGTTCGGTCTCGATAGCTTCGGCAGCCTGGCCAAGCCACGCGATCTCGCCAAGATTTTCGAGGGCGCCGATCTGGCTGCGTGGAGCGAATTCCGCGACAGCGAAGATTCGCGCTACGTCACGCTGGTGTTGCCACGTGTGCTGCTGCGTCAGCCTTATGGCGAGAAGACGCTGCCGGCCGATGGCTTCAACTTCGAGGAACAGGTCAGCAACGCAGCCAAGCTGCCGGACAACTCGCGCTTCCTGTGGGGCAACGCGTCCTACTTCCTCGCCGAGCGCATCACCAATGCCTTCTCGATCTACAGCTGGACGGCAGCGATCCGCGGCGTCGAAGGCGGTGGCCTGGTCGAAGGGTTGCCGATCTACACCTTCAGTACCAGCGATGATGTCGATGGCATAACCGAAATGTTCTGCCCGACCGAAGTGGCGATCACAGATCGTCGCGAGAAAGAGCTCAACGATATGGGCTTCATTGCGTTGTGTCACTGCAAGGGCAGCGGCAAGGCAGCGTTCTTCGGCGGTCAGACCAGCAACAAGCCGAAGAAGTACATCAACGACGATGCCAATGCGAATGCCGCATTGTCTTCGCGCCTGCCGTACATCCTCGCCGCTTCGCGTTTCGCGCACTACATCAAGGTCATCGTGCGCGACAAGGTCGGCGGCTTCCTGACGCGCGGCAATGTCGAGGCGTATCTCAACACGTGGATTTCGCAGTACGTGCTGCTCGACGACAACGCTTCGCAAGAAGTGAAGGCCAGCTTCCCACTGCGTGCCGCGCAGATCATCGTGGTCGAGGTGCCGGGCGCGCCCGGTTCCTATACGGCCACGGTGTTCCTCAAGCCGCACTTCCAGCTCGAGGAACTGACGACTTCGATCCGCCTCGTTGCGGAACTTCCCAAGTAACGCATTTGACATAAACAAACCCGCATAGAAAAACGAGGAAACAACATGGATCTGATTCTTCTGCAACCAGGCGACCCCGCCGTATTCGGTGGCGACAACAACTGGAAGAACGGCGGCAGCCTGATCGACAACGAGTGGCGCGACGAAGTGCTTAACCTAGGTCAGTGCCTGGAGCTGGTGTCCATTCACCAAGGCATGAAACAGCAGATCACGACCGACGTGAGCAATTCGGCGCGCACTTCCGGGCGCCCGATCATCACCGAGTTCACCTGCGTGAAATACGTCGACAAGACTTCCGTGAAGCTCTACGAGTACTGCCTGTCGGCGACACCGCTGGGCGCTACGGCCGATCACCCGACGTATCTCTACATCGGCCGCAATTCGGGCCCGGCGAAGACGGCGAACATCTTGAAGATCGCATTGCGTGACGCGATCATCAGCGAGATCCAGTTCCAGTCGCATCCCGATGACATGCCGACCGAGCAGTTCAAACTCAACTTCACCGAGATCTTGTGGACCTACACGATCCAGGCGGCTGACATGACCACGCCGGGCAGCCTGCATGCCGGCTGGAGTATTGCGCGCAACCGCCCGATTTCGTCTTTCACGGCCTGATCGTTGTAGTTGTTTGTCATGTAGCCACAAACGGCGGCGCATTTGCGCCGCCGTCAAGAACACCCAAGCACACGCGGAGCCACAATGCCTTTTCTGTTCGAGCGACTTGCACCTGTACGCACGGCAGATGGACGCGTGGAAGCTTTCGATGAGCCTGCTGCGGTCGCTGCGCAAGTGCAACGCATCGTTGCCACGCGCACCGTATTGCAAGGTGCCTCAGAGGCCGTCGTCCCCTGGGGCTTGCCGAATGCGGTCGAGCTCGGTCATCACAGCGAAACTGCGCTGACGCAGTACGCTGAGCAGGCGCGGCGCCTGATTGCGCGGCACGAGCCACGTCTGACGGAATTGCGCGTCAGCGTCGAGCCGCAACAGGACGTGCTCAATCCTTATCTGCTGGTTGTCAGCGGTACGCTGGCGGCTATGCCATGTGAATTCAGCATTGCGCTGGCGGGCTGAGGCGCATCATGCAGATCGGCTCCGAGCGCCTCAAGAACATCTTCCAGCACGAGCTGTCGTCGCTGCGCGACGAGGCTAGCGAATTCGCGCAGGATTTTCCCGAGCAGGCGACTGCGCTGGGCATCCATCGCGGCCGCTCGCAAGACCCGCATGTCGAGATGCTCATGCAGTCTTTCGCCTATCTCACGGGGCGTCTGCGCTACCAGCTTGAAGTCGATCAGGCGCTATTGCCGAATGCCTTGCTGGCCGATCTCTACCCGCATCTGGAAGGGCCACTACCCTCGATGCTGGTGGCCGAGATCGACGTCAAGGTCGAGGGGCTGACATTTAGCAAGGGCGTCGTCGTCTCGCGCAGCCGTCATGTGATGGCGAGCGTGCCCGGCGATGACGGCCAGCCGCTGGATTGCACTTTTCGCACCTGCAACGACCTTATGTTGTGGCCTTTGCGCATCACTGAAGTGACGGCCACTTCACCCGACGATTACCCAACGCTGGTGCGCGGCTTGCCCGAAGTGCGCAGCGTGTTGCGCGTGCGTCTGCAACGGCTTGGCCGCGAGACGTTGTCGCAGTTGCAGCCGCGCAAACTGCGCTTTTTCATCAATCCCGACAGCGGCCCGGCGCATACGCTACATGCCTTGCTGTCGGCACATCTGCAAGGCGTCGCGGTGCTGGAAAATCCGACAACGTCGGCAAGTGCGCCACGTCTTCTTGCCGACGATGTGCTGCGCTGGTGTGGCTTCGATGACGGCGAAGCGGTGTTACCGATCAACCAGCAAGCGCATCCTGCCTATCGCATCCTGCAAGAGTATTTCGCGTTCCCCGAAAAGTTCATGTTCTTCGAGCTCGACGCGCTGACGCTGCACGAAGCCGACGATTTCGTCGATCTACTATTTCTGCTCGACACGCCGCCCGACTCGGGCATGCATCTGAACCCACGCACGCTGGCACTCAATTGCGTGCCGATGGTGAATCTGTACTCGCAGCGCATCGATCCGCTCACGCTCGACCATACGCGATATGAATATCGCATGACGGGCGATATGACGCAGCATCGCAACTGCGAGATCTACCGTATCGAGCAGCTGCAGGCGATTCGCCCGGACGGCTCGCCGCGGGCCATCGCGCCTTACTTTGCGATGGACGATTTCCGCAAGCTGGAGACGCAGGACTACTTCTACTTCATGCGTCGCGAGCTGAGCCAGCGCGCGGGCACGGGCGGCACGGAGATGTACGTGTCCTTCCTCGATCCGCATTTCCAGCTCACCGACCCGGCCGACGAAGTGGTTGGCGGTAGCGCGCTGTGTACCAATCGCCGCACGCCAGAGCGCCTGCGTGTCGGCGACAAACTGGCGATTGAAGGCGCGGCGCCGATCAGCGCCATGCGCGTGCTGATCAGGCCGACCGCGCACCAGGTGCAATCGCTGACCGGCACGAGGCCATGGGCGCTGGCCTCGCAACTGGCGCTAAACCATTTGTCATTGGCGGGCAACCCGCAAGCACTGTCCGCACTGAAAGACTTATTACGTTTGCATGTCGGCCCGAGCAGCACGCTGGGACAGCGTGCCATCGACGGCATCCAGGAAATCGCCTGCCGCCCACTCGTACGCTGGATTATCGAGGATGGTCATCGCCGCTACGTACAAGGACTCGAACTGACCCTGCTGCTCGACCACGCACACTTTGACGAGAGCAGCCCGGTGCTGTTCGCCGATGTGCTGCGCCGCTTCTTCGCAACCTACGCGGCGATCAACACCGTCGTGCAGTTGCGCCTGCAAATCAACAACACCAAAGGAATCATCAAGGAATGGCCACCAGTCGCGGGCGCGCAAGCACTCCTCTGATCGAGCTCGTCGGCGAGCAGCACGGACGCTTCAACGTTTTCCAGTTGATGCGTCTGCTGCTGCAACGTCGCAGCGGGAGCAGCGAGGGCAGCTGGCCAGCGAGTCAGCGTCTGCGTTTCCACGCCGAGCTTGGCGCGGGCTTCCAGGGGCAGGAGATCGCACGTCTGAAGACGACGAAGCCGCTGCCGGCTTTTCGTCTGCTGGCGCGTTCCGGCGCAGCCCAACCCAAGCGCATCGCCATTCACACTGCTAACTATTGCGTGGCTGGCGAGCTCGGTCCGCTGCCGGCGCCGTTTCTCGAATGGGTGCGCGACGATCAACGTTTTGGCGATCGTGCCATGGCTGCCTTCCTTGACGTGTTCAATCAGCGTTTGCATGTACTGCGCTACGAGCTCAAGCAACGCGTCGTGCGCGGACTGGATTCTTCCTTGCCCGCCGACTCGCACTACGCCGACAAGCTGGCCGCCATGATGGGTATTGGCCTCCCAGGTCAGCAGGCGCAAATTCCCCTGTCGAAGCGCGCATGGCTCGGTATGGCGGGTGTGCTGAGCAATTGTCGGCGCAGCGCGCAGGTCGTCACGCAAGTGCTCTGCATGTACCTGAGCGTGCCCGTGCATCTGCAGATGCTGGTTGGGCGCTGGCGCGATATCGAGAACAGCGATCGCATCGGGCTCGGCAAACGCAATCACAGTCTTGGTCAGACCAGCCTGCTTGGCAAGCGCATGTGGGACGGTCAGGCCAGTGTGCGTCTGGAAATAGGACAAATGAGTTTCGAGCGCGCTTGCGCGTTGCTGCCGTTGAGCGCATCGCGAGGTGGCGAAGAGACTTCGCTGGCGACGCACGAGGCTTTCGTCAGCCTGATACATCTTTTGCTCAATCGTCGTTACGACTGCGAGGTATGCATCGAGCTCGACCCGGAAAGTATTCCTTTGGCGTATTTGAAACCGACAGGTAAGGGCCTTGGCTTACGTCTGGGCCAGACGGCCTGGCTCAATGCACCAGGCGGCAACGAGCCGCGCAGTGTTATGCGGTTCTGGGTCAAGGCTTTCGATGAAATCCCTGTCGACATCGAAAGGGCCGCGGCATGAACGGGCCCTTGCCACAAATTGCGCGTACGGCCGTTGCGCAGGTCTCGCAACCGGCCTTGTTCCTGAATTGTCAGATCGCGCTGGCAAACGGCCGCGAGCTCGGCGACGACACATTCAGGCTGGTCGATTTCAGCGGACAGGAGCGGCCCTCCGAACCTTTCGAATACAAGTTGCAGTTGCACGGCAACACCGACCCGACCGCCCAACAACTGGAATTCACGTCATTGATCGGACGCCCGGTCAGCGTTGGCATCGGCTTGCCGGATCTGCCTTTCACGCAGACATGCAATGCCGTCGTACGGTCGCGCGAAGCGGGTAGTGCGTCGCAGGTGCCGAGCCAGTACGCCGTTTTCCACGGCATGGTGGCGAGCTTCGGCATGAGCGAGCCGGGCATCTACAACGTGGTGATGCGGCCAACGCTGTGGCGCATGACGCTCACCAACAACTACCGCATGCATCGCCAGATGAGCGTGCGCGATGTGCTGACGGCCTTATGCCGAGAGCATCGCGTCGTGGCGAACTTCGACGCGCTTGCGGGCAGAGACAACCTCGCACTGACGCGCGTGCAGGATTGGTTGCAAGCCGGTGAGAGCGATTACGAATTAATGCGCCGCCTGATGGGCAAGGCGCACGTCTTCTACTACTTCGCGCACATGGCGGGCCAGCACACGGTGGTGTTCGCCAATCGCGCACGTTATCCCGATGTGTTCAGTGCCGATCATCCACTGCGTTACACCTGGACGGCGGAAGACGAACTCGGCGCGCATCAGTTCGATGTCATATCGCAATACAGCTTCCGGCAGTCGATGGGTTGCACCGGCGTGGCGGGCGTGTTCACGCAGGAGCAGCAGGCGGCCAATGTCGATGGCGGTATCGCGGGCTTCTCCAGTTTCCGTGCACGCAGCACACCCGACGTCGGCGAGCTGCCCTTCAAGCAATACCGCATTTTTCAATATGGCGGCAGCAATAACGAAGTGCGTCACTACACGTTGGCTTCCAACGACGCCTTGCAGACCGCCAATGTGCAGCTCTCCGGTTCGAGCTTCTGCGGCTTGTTCCGCGCGGGTCACCAGTTCCGGCTGTCCGCAGACGGACAGGATGTGCGGCCGCAACTCGAAGGCATGGCCTACGTGCTCACCGAAGTACAGCACCACGCGACGCTCGACGGCGAATACACCAACCAGTTCCAGGCCACGCAGGCCACCGGCCTGATCGCGGCAGTCACCGTGCAGGACACGCAACAGGGTGCTGTGCTGGCGCGTGTCGTGGCGCATCGCCAGCTCGAATCGCCCGGCGCCTGGCCGTACTACACGCCCGATAATTTCGACATGCAGCAGCAGTTGCAGAGCGACAGCATCGGCGTGCCGAGTCAGCTCGAAGCGAAGGGCGTGTACGTGCGCTTCTCCACCGACGAGGACAATGGACCTTGCGTGTGGGTCAAGCTCGCGCCGCAGATGCAGTCGGTGCCCGAGGTCGGCACCATGGTGTTGGTATCGCGCGCCAATGACGAATCGGAATTGCCCGAGATACAGATCATTCACTCGGACGGCAGCAGCGTCGTAACGCCCAGCGACTGGACCGCACACACGCAGGTCGGCAACAACTACTCGACCAGTTACGGCGATGGCAAAAGCATACGCTTTGGCACCAAGTGGTCACCGGCGCTGGTCGACACGGCCATCAGCCTGATCGACAACGCTTACCAGCGCGGCGTATTTCGCGATGCCGGTTATTCGCGCGGCGGCGGCTACAACTACTCGACCTCGGAACAGGTAGAGCAGGGCATGCTCGGTGAGTCCTGGTCCTACGGCTGCAACTACAGCCACTCCTGGGCGAAAGAGAGCAAGAGCTTCAGCGCCACCGGCCGCAGCTATAACGAATCGATCACTGGCAAGTGCGACACCACGCTGGACAGCACCGAGGCGGGCGACGCGGATGCGCTCGCCGCCGTGCAGGCGAGCAAGAGCATCGTCTATGGCGACACCTACAACCACAGCGTCAACAATGGCAACACCAAGGCGATCAACATCGTCAACGGCAATGCCGACAACATAAGTACCAACAACGGCAACGTCTTCTCGTCGAACACGGTGACGGGCACGTCGACCAATAACAGCACGAACTACGGCGCGGTCAGCAGCACCAACACCACTAACGCCGATTCCAGCAACACCTCGACGATTACCGGCACCAGCACCAACACCACCACGCACAACATCGTCCATAACTTCACGACAATTACGGCGCAGAGCAGCACCAGTGCGACGGGTGCAACCAATAGCAATGATGTCACCGGCATTACCAATTCGAATTCCATGACTGGCATCAGCAATCGAAATTCGCTGACGGGCGTGAACATTGATCTGGGTCTGACGGGTTCGAGCACCGGCATGAATATCACGGGCTCGTCGAGCAGCATGAACATCACCGGCATGAGCACCACGCTCAATGTCAGCGGCAATTCTAACAACATCAATGTCACTGGCCTGAGCACCTCGGTCGACATTGTCGGCGTCGGCGTGAGCATGGAAATCAAGCCGGTGCAGGTGAAGATCGAGCTGGACGGCCCGGTTATCGAAATCCCCGTGATCCTGCTGGTGATGTGACATGAAAATAATCAAACCACTCACCCTCGGCATTCTACATCGCCCGTAACGTTATCGTGGCGCAGATCACCTGTGCCTGGCCGCGCTCGGCTTCTTCCGCCTTGGCGAGAATGGTGGCAAAAGCGACGAACGCTTCCTGACCGAGAACCTGCAATGGGCCAAGGTCGTGCCGCAAATGCCCGCCGGTTTGCCGCTTGATCACGTCATGCCGAAGACATATTCTGAAGTAATCCTGACCGGCTCGGCGTACGCCATTGACAGCCCGGTTAAGGCCATGAATGTGCGTATGCAGTGCGGCGCCATCGACAAGACGCTGCTGGCAATCGGCGAACGTACCTGGCATTACAACCCGCTCAATCTGCGTTGCGTGGCCGACGCCAAGCCATTCAAGACCATGCCCTTGGGATATGAACAGGCCTACGGCGGCACGGGCTACGCTTTGAATCCATTGGGCCAAGGCTTCCTGCCACGCTTAGCATTCCTGCGCCAGCGCAAAGGTGTGATGCCAAATGTTGAATATCCCGCAGCGCCGCTGATGCCCGGCCGGGGCGCGCATCAGCCGGCGACCTTCGCGCCAATGCAGCTCTTGCAAAGCCCGCTGCGCGAGAAGAGCGGCACCTACGACCAGCAGTGGCTCGACGAAGATTTCCCTGGCTTGCCACGTGATTTCGATTTCCGCATGTTCAACTTCGCGCCGCTCGATCAGCAGTTCGAAGGCAGCTTCGCAGGTGGCGAGTCGTATTGCCTCGAAGGCCTGCATCCAGCGCTGGCGCGCATCGAGGGACAACTTCCGACGCTACGTGCACGTGCCTTCATCCTGCGTACCGACGGCAAAGTACAAGCCGATGCAGCTGCACTCGAAGAAGTGCCATTGTCATGCGACACCGTCTGGTTCTTCCCCGACCTGCAACTCGGCGTCATGGTCTATCGCGGCCAGGCACGCATCACCGATAGCGACGCGCTCGATGTGGGCACAGTCATGGTCGCTTACGAAAACACGGCCGATGCGCCGCGCGGACTGGCGCACTACATCGACGTGGCACGCCTGCGTCTCGATCGCGCGACGGCCGCGCAACATGCCTTCAACGAATCGCAACTCGCGCCGGAACGCAGCCCCGCAGCCATCGCGGCACGCGCTCTGGCACGCTCGGCCTATGCCAACGCGCAACTCGCCGAGCGCCAAGCGGTGCTCGATGAGCTGATGGCCGAGTTCTGGCAAAAGAGCAATCAGACGCCACCGGCCAATTACCAAGCGCCGAAAGCCGAAGCGCCGGCATTGGGTTTCATCTCGCCCGACGAATTGGCTGAAGGCGATTTCGATCTCGGCGAATTGCTCGCCAAAGCTAACGCACTAGCGGACAGCGCACGCAGTGACGGCGAAGCCAAGTTGGCTGCCGGTAAGGCGCAATTGCCCACCGTGCCGGCACAAGATGCACTGTCAATCGAAGCGCAAATCCAGCAGGCCATTGCCAAGGCGAGCGTGGTCGCTCATGACCTCGTGCAAAGCGCCGAAGCGCCTCCCGATGCGTTGCTGCCTGCTATGCAAAGTGCATTGTTGATTGCCGCGCAAACCACCATAGTAGATCCCGTACAGGTCGAGCAGGCACGTCAGGGTCTGGCAGCCTTGCCCGCGTTGCAACGCGCCGCGCGTGCGGCAGCGCCGACGCCGACCGTCGACACACCGACGAGCATGGCGCTGGCCCTCGGCGAGCAAGTCATGGCATGGCATCGCGACGGTGTCGTGCTGGCCGGTCGCGATATGGCAGGAGCATGTTTGCGCGGCGTTGATTTGAGCGGCGCTGATTTACGCGAGGCCTTGCTTGAGCGTGCTGATCTGCGTGGTGCTTCTTTGGTCGGCGCCAACCTGAAGGGCGCTGTGCTGACGGCGGCGCAACTCGATGCGGCGGATTTCAGCGGGGCCAATCTCGACGCTGCCAACCTGTGCGGCAGCCAGGCGCTCAAGACAAAATTCACGCGCGCTAGCATGCGGGGCGCACGTGCGTTCGATGCCGTGTGGTGTCAAGCCGATCTGCGCGGCACGGTGCTCGACGATCTACTGGCATTGCGCATCGACCTGAGCGAAGCGTTGCTCGACGATACACAGCTCACGCGCACACTGCTGTCCGATGCGAAGGCGGCAGGCAGCCACTGGCGCAACAGCAAATGGCACATGACGATTGCCATGGGCGCGCAGATGCAGGGTGCCGATTTCAGCGGCGCGCAGCTTTCGCGTTCCGTGCTGATGGACGCGCAGATGGGCGCCAGCCAATGGTCCGCAGCCGGTATGCATACGGTATACGCCGGCGGCAAGTCGAACTGGGACGGTGCTTCGCTCAATGGCGCGAAAATCGTCAAGTGTGGCTGGCGTGGCGCGAGTCTGGCTGGGGCTGATATGCGTCTTGGCATCTTCACGCAAAGCGACTTCGGCGACGCCGATCTGAGCGATGCTCTGCTCGACGATGCGCAGTTCTATCGTTCGCTGTTCCTGCGCAGCAAGCTGCCGCGCGTGACCGCGCAGCGCACAAGTTTCTTTCAAGCGCTGTGTCGCAAGACCGACTTCGGTAGTGCCAATCTCAGCGACGCCGTGCTGGTACAGGCCGACACGACCGAAGCGATATGGGCAGGCGCCCGTCGCGATGGCGCAGTGCTGAGTCAGAAAGCGAGCTTGTCATGACGCTCACACCCGCACTCAAGCCCGCCGTGTGGCCAGACGTCGCCCGCGATCTGCGCCTTGGCCGTCCTGTCGTGGACATGGATCTTCGTGCGCTCGATCTCGCCGGAAAATCTCTTGCGGGTGGCGTTTTCCAGCGCTGCGATCTGTCAGCCATGCATCTCGCCAATACCGATCTGACGCGCGCAACTTTTGTCGATTGCAATCTGCAGGCGCTCGATCTGCGTGGAGCGCACTTGCAGCAAGCTACTTTCGTGCGTTGTGCGCTCGACGGCTTGCTGTGCGCGCGAGCCGAGTTGAACCAGGTCACCTTGAGCGAATGCAGTTTGCGCCAGATGCAGGGCAAGGGCCTGTCGCTGACGCGCACCGCTACGAACGCCTGCGATTTTTCCGAGGCCGATCTCAGCGTTGCGAAAATATCGCGCGCCGTGCTCTGGAACGCGACTCTGCAAGCAACCGATCTGAGCGACGCGCGTCTCGGTCAAACCGCATTGACCGGCGCCGATCTGCGCACGGTGAAACTGAAAGGGCTCGTCGCTTATTCCTGCGCGCTGATGAAAAGCAACCTCGCCGGGCAGGTCCTCGATCAGGTCAGCCTGCAGCGCTGCCAGTTACAGGAAAGCAACTTCACGGGAGCCGATCTGCGCGGCGCTGACCTGACCGAATCCAATCTCATGCAGATCCATTTCGCCAGCGTGCGCATGGAAGGGCTGTGTGCGCCGCGTTCGTTGTGGCTGTCGTCGCGCGTTGAAGACTGCAACGCGACAGGCGCCGATTTTACGGGCTCCGTCTTTCATGCTTCAGTCATAACGAAGAGCAGTTTCGCGGGCGCCAAACTGGGCCAGAGCACCTGGGAGAAAAGTCGCCAGACGGACGCCAGTTTCGCCGGCGCCGACATGAGCGATGCACGCTTCGATCATGCGCAGCTGACGCGTTGCGATTATTCCAGAGCGTATCTACCGCGCACGAGTTTTCACAACGTTGCCATCGACAACAGCAAGTTCCGTGGTGCCGATCGGCGCGGGCAGCGTGGCACCAATGCAGCGCTCTTGCGCGTTGAAGCACCGAGTCTCGATCTGGAGGATTTGCCATGCACACCCTGAACATTGAACAACCCGCTGCACAGCCCCTCGTTGCCGCCATGCACGAAGCGAAGGTGGTGATGCTGTTCGACGACGGCAGTTGCCTTCTCGACAACGGCCGACGCGCGACGCGCGCCACGAGCTGCCTGATCGAGCCGCGCGCGGGCGATTGCGTGCTGCTGGCGCAGGCGTCGGATCAGCACTGTTATGTATTGCACATACTCGCGCGCAACACGACCGCAGGCGCGGCGCTGAGCGTGCCCGGCGCCGAAGCGCTGAGCATCCGCCAAGCGAAGATCGGCATACACAGCATCGACACGCTGGAGCTTGCCAGTGCGCGCGACGTCAGCGTGACGGCCGCATCCGGCGTGCTGGCGCTCAACGCGGCCAACCTGTTCATGACGGTCAGCGAGAGCATCGTGCAGCAGTCGCGCAACTTCATCGGCAAGACCGTGCAGTACATGCTCGATGTGCGTCAGCTGTTGCGCATGCACGCCAAGGACACGCTCGTTACGGCAGAGCGTGACGTGAAGATGGACGCCGAACGCATCAGCATGGGCTAAGAAAAATGTTTGCAGCGACCAATCTCGGCTTCATGAGTCTCGGTTTTCCCGACGTGTGCATCGTCGGCATCATCCCTGTGCCCGAGGTCAACCTCTCGTTCTCGTTCACCAACATCCCGTCGGTATTCAACGTGCTGTTTGGTGGCGGCTTGTCGGAGAACCTGATCACCATCGATCCGCTGAGCGCGGGCGATGCGGGCGTTGGTGTGGTGTCTGGCTTGTGCATGAGCATCAAGCGCGCGTTCATCGGCAGCTTCACGGTCATGACGAGTTGCATGTTCACCTCGCGGCTGACTTCGATAACCGGGCAGAACGGCATATTGCCCAACGCACCGGGCATCACCTTGCTGCCTACCCAATTCATCGTAATCCATTTGTCATGAGACAATATTTTGTCAGGACCACGTTGGCCGTCCTCATTCTGATAGCAGCGGGATGCAGCATGGTCAGTGGCTGGATCAACGGTAACCCGCCGCGCACGGCCATCCGCAAGGTGACGGTGATCGCCGATGCACAGTCGAACCAGGGCGCGGGCAGCGCGCTCGACTTGGTCTTCGTCTACGACGTGGCGGCCGTGACGCAGCTGCCGAAAACCGGGCCGGAATGGTTCACCCAGAAAGCAGCCCTGCAGGCGGCGCTGGCAACGAGTATCGATGTCGTGCCTTTGCAAGTGCCTGCCGTGGCGTCGAACTTCAGCGTGAAGCTGCCGGATCGCGCTAGCAAGGCCATCGGTGTGTATGCGCTGGCGAATTACATCGGCGAGGACGGCCAGCCGATTGCCAACCTGACGCCGTGGCGTGAAGTAACGATTCGTTTGATGCCGATGACGATCAACTACAGCGGCACCTGACGAAAAGCAATACGAGAAACGTCACCAGAAGCAACGAGAAATGAGCGAGGCACTGCAATGAGCGATGACACGACAAGCGATATTCCGTTTCTCCCGGATGGCATACAGTGGGCCGAGGGCATGTTGCTCACGCCGCAGCATTTCCAGCAGAACGATATCTACTGGCATGCGGTCCTGCAGCAGCGCCTGCGTGCGGTGACGCCTTATGCCTGGGGCGTGCGGCATCTGCGCATCGACATGCCGCTGCTGGCCATCGGTGTGCTGGCCATCAACGAGCTCGAATGCGTCTTCCCGGACGGCATGCCCTACGTGTTCCGCAATGACGCTTCGCCGCTCAAGCTCAATCTCGAATCCTTCTGCAAGGTCGACGGCAAGCCTGTGCGTATCTGCCTTGCCTTGCCACCGCGCACCGGTGCCATGAAGGTGCCGAGCACTTCGATCAAGCGTTTCGAGCTCGTGCAGGAAGGCATGGCGGTGATCGACGAGATGACTGGCATCGCTGATGTGTTCGTCGACCGCATGCGGCCACGCGTGGATCTCTACGCCGAGCAAGACATTCCCGCCGGTTACAGCTTCATCACGCTCGTCGAGGTGTGCCGCAACGAGCGCAATGCGCAGATCGAAGCGACATCGTTCCACCCGCCGATGTTGCGTATGGGCGCGGCAAGCTGTTTCGGCAATGCCGGGCTGCTGCGCAATCTGCAGGTATTGCGCGATACCTTGTGGGACAAGCTGCATCAGCTCACGGGCATGGCCGATGGCGACGTGCCCGAGCGCGTCAGTGCGATCAGCCCCGAGGAGCGCCTGCAACTGAACCTGGCGCGGCAGATCGCATCCATCCTGCCGCTGTTTGACGCCGTCATACTCGATGCGGAGACAGCACCCTGGCAGGCCTATCAGGCGCTTGCGCAGGTCGTTGGGCACATGTCGTGGATCGGCAGCAACCCCGCGCCGCTGGCGATGGCGCGCTATGCGCACGAAAACTGCGCACCGCAATTCACAGCGGCACTCGATTTCATTGCCCGTAAGCTTGGCCTCATCAATACCGATTGGGACAGCCTGGCCTTCGCACGCATCGGCGAGTTGATCTTCGCGCGACGTTTGCCGGAAGACGCAGGCAAGCAGGTCTACGTCGAGCTGCGACCACGCGACGGTCAGAGCCGCCGCGATATCGAAGGCTGGCTCGGCGATGCGCGCATCGGCAGCGAAGAGTTGATGCCGGTGCTGCGTCAGCGTCGCCTGTCTGGTGCGCTGTGGCGCATGCTCGGCGCGAAGGAAGTCAGTGCGCTGGGTTTGCGTGCCGATGCGCTGATTTGCGTCATCGATAATCAGCGCATCGAAGTGGGTCAGGGCATGGTCGATTGCTTCCGTCCGGGTCGCTCGCTCTTGATCCAGGGCGAGAGCGTGCAGGGCGCACCGGCGGCAGTGCTGCTGCACCATCGCAAGGGCAGCGACCTGAGCCAGCCAGCGCCGACGACTCAAGCGACAACGCACGCATCAACCCAAACTCGCGACAGTGTGGCGAAGCCGGAGGCTGGTCCTGCTCATGTCTGAGTACAACGGCCAAGCCTTCTTCTTGCTGTCGTGTTTCGCAGAATTCTACGAAGCCGTGGCAGGCATCAAGCTCGCGATTGCCGAAGGGCGTCTGCCCGCGCTGCTGCGCGTGGGCGATCAGCCGCTACCGAGCAATTCGGCGGACATCGCTGCCTGCGTCAGCGGTCAGCTCGCGGGGGTGCTGCGCAAGCAGGCAGCGCGCGTGGCGCGTGAATGCTCGCCGAGCGAGGTGAAGGCTTACCGTATCGCTGCTTATGCCATGACTGCACTGGCCGACGAAATCTTTGTGCTCGAAGTGCCATGGACGGGCAGCGAGGCTTGGCTCGACGTACTGCTCGAATACAAATTCTTCCAGACGCGCTGCGCAGGACGACACTTCTTTTTGCTGGCGCAGCGTCTGCTCGATGTCCACGTGCGCGGTCCGCTGCATATTGATCTGGCATGTGTGCTGTTGATGGTGCTGCAACTCGGCTTCAAGGGTCAGTATCGCGGCACGCTGTGCGAAGGCGATCTGCGCGATCTGCGCACGCGCCTGTTCGCCTTGCTCGGGCAGGGCAAGAACGGCTCTGCCCGCGCGGCAATGGCCAAGGCTTTTCCTCAGGCTTACCAGAATCTGGTTGTGTGTGCCGAACCGGCACGTCTGGCGCCGCTCACGCCCTGGTATATCGCTGGCGGTGTCGCGCTGGTGGTGTATCTCGTTGTCTCCACCGTGCTGTGGATGCAACTTACCGCGCCTTTCATGCAGGCCATGGGGAAGGGCTGACGCATGAATGCCGTGCTCGGATGGTTCAAACAGAGTTTCACGCAAATGAGCGCCACGCAGATGAGTGTGGCGGGCGTGGCGCTGCTCGTCGTGGTCGGCATCCTGTGGGCATGGCTGGGCAAAGCCAAGATGCCCGACATCGCCAAGGTCGCCGCCGGTCAACAGAGCATGGCGCGTGGCGTGTGCTCGCGCCTCGCCGAATATGCCAAAAACGTATTGCATGGTTTCGATTACCTGGCGACGCGTCGCGAATGGCGCTACCAGCAACCCTGGATATTGATGCTCGGCGAAGAGAAAGCCGGCAAGACGAGTCTGCTGCGTTCCGTGTCGATCCCCTTGTTGCAGGCACAGCCGGCCAAGGCCGGCGAGCTCGTCGCGCAGGGCACAGAGTGGTTGTTCTTCCGCGGCGGCGTGATCATCGATCCCGATGGTAAGCTGCCCGCTGCCAACGTCGGCAGCACACCCGCGCAAGCCTGGCGACGCAGCCTCAGCGAGCTCAAGGAGTTGCGCCCCGAGCGCCCGCTCGATGGCTTGATCCTGTGCGTCTCGGCACGCAGTCTGCGCGAAGCGGATGTCGATGCACGCGAGCTGATCGCGCAGAATCTATACCGCCAGCTTGCCTATCTGCAGGAGCGCATCGAATTCATGTTGCCGGTCACCGTGGTGGTGACGCAATGCGATAGCGTCGATGGTTTCGATTCGTTCTGGCGTTCCCAACCAGATGTCCTGCGCAACGAGTTGTTCGGCTTCTCGGCGAATGCCAACAGCCAGTCCTCGGCCCCCGGCGACTGGACCGATCAGGCATTCGCAACGCTTGCCGAGCGCCTGCGCGGTCTGCAGGTCGATGCCGCCGCACGCACCGACCGTATCCGTGAAGCGGATGCGTTCTTCCTGTTCCCAAGTTACTTCCAGAGCCTGCGTGTGCCGCTACGCACCTTGCTCGAAACGGTATTCCGCCAGAGCGCCTGGCAAGCGGGCTACCTGCTGCGTGGCATCTATTTCACGGGTAGCGTGGCCGCCGACGGCGCACTCGAAGGACCAGCGCGCAACGACGTTTCCTTCGTCGACGCCCTGGTTGCAGAGCGCGTGCTGGTCGAGCGCAACCTTGCGCGGCCGACACGCAGTGGCCTGTTTTCGCGAAATCACCTGCTGCGTGCAATGCAGATTACGTCCATCGTCGGCGTGGTCGCACTCTGCGTGGCGCTGGGCTTTTCGGCCCTGCGCGTGAAGAGCCAGGTGACGACGCTGATCAGCGCGGTCGAGCAGTTGCAGCGTGCTGCGCCGGACGCGGCACGGCATGGCGATTGCCTGGGTAAGGACGAGGTCTACCCGTTGCTCGTCGACGTATCGCACATCAACGACGAAGCACATTACCTCGCAATACCAGCGTCATTTTTTGATACACGCGCCGCCGATCTGAGCGATGCCAGTATCGAGAGCAGTGCCATCGACAAGGTGCTCATGCCGACCTTTGCGTGCCTGCTGGAAGTGCGCGCGCGCAAGATGTGGAGCGATCAGGTCATCCTGCCGCGCGTGACGGATGACGGCGCCTTGCAGGATTTACGCACCCGCTTCAAGACCAAGCTGCAGGATGTGCACGACCTGGAAGATAACCTCGTGCGCTATGACAAACTGGCGCAGCAGGGCAGCCATCTGTCACGCGACGATCTGCTCAATACGCTGGCCGATCTCGCCAGCTACGTGTTCGGCGCGCCCGTCCCGCCGGATGTGATGCAGGAGCGCGGCGCTCTGAGTCATGGCTTCGACAAGGTTCCCATTGGCGACAAGGTTGAGCTGCCGAAGAGCATGCGCGATCGTTTTGCCGGCCACATCCAGGCGCTTGGTGATGCAACGCGTGCCAGCCTGAGCCAGGAAGTGGCGCGCGGCGCGCTGCTTATTGATGTGCTCAATCGCGGTGAAGCGCCGGTTCTCGCCAACACGCGCCGGCTCGTTGCATGGTTGTCATGGACGAGCGAGTCGTGGCTCAACGCGACGGTGCTGACCAGCCCGTGCGAGGAAATCCGTGCCTATGCCCAGCCGCAGATCGATGCACTGGTGCGCGACTACGGATATGCTAAATACCTGATGCAGGTGCCGCAGAAATTTGACGCCGAGCGCTGTTTCAAACCCGAGATGACGTCGCTCGGTGCGTTGAGCATGCCGCCCTACGGCAATCTCTTTACTGCGCGCCCCAAAGGCGGGCTTTCTCTGTCGGCTAATATGCAGGCGGAATTACTCGGCCTGCCGGCGCTGGTGCAACTTGGCTTTATGCGCTTGGGCGTGACGCACAGTTTCAGCTGCATGCCGGGCAGCGAAGGTTTCCGCCGTCCCGAGACCGCAGAGGCCGCGGCCTACGTCAATGAGTACAACGCCTTCGTCAAGAAGCAGCAGCTCACAGCGCTCGCCACGACAGCACGACCGCTTTACGACAGGCTGGCGCGGCAAGCACTTGAGTACGCACTCAACGACAGCCTGCAGCGCTCACAGATCGCGCCGACCGACACACCTGCGAACCAGGTCAGTCTCGAATCGGTGACGCGTGCCGACCAGCAATTGGCGCGCATGAGTAATGACTTGTCGCTCAGCCTCGATCCCTTGCTCGGTGTGTTGCACAGTTACGGCGATTTCGGTTTTGCTGCCAGCGCGGCGGCGATCCGTCAGTGCGCACGCAATTTCGCCGCAGAGAGCCTGTCGCGCATCAGCGCGCTGACCGACTCCAGCCGCCTGTACCTGCCGACGCCCGCGAACGGCAACGATATGCTGTTTGATTTAGGCGCGCTGCCGATCCTCAAGGAGTACCTGTCGCGGCAGGTGGCGCGTGCACAAGTGCTGGCGAGTTACGCCACGCCGTTTATGAATCTGCTGCAAGGCTCGCAAAGCGTCAGCGATGCGCAACGCAGCGTGCCGCAGACTGCGACCTTCTGGCACAACAGCATCGACGAGCTCAATCGTTATACGCTGGGCAAGGAGCCGACGGGGCAGGTTGCCAATCTCGACAACTACTTCATGAAGCAGCTCGCCGATCTGAGCTACAGCAATTGCCGCAAGCAGCTCGCTGCCTATGTGTCGCCGGAATATGGCGATGACATGTTTGCGGAACGCCGCCGCCCGCTCGAGCAACTGGTGAATCAGCGTTGCACCAATCGCCGCGTGGCGACGGCGATGGAAGCCTATAACGCGCTGGCACAACGTTTCAAGAGCGATCTGGCCGGGCGCTATCCGTTTGCCGATCTCGCTGACCCGAAAGTGCCCGACGCGAGATTGGCCGCTGTGCGCAGCTTCTTCCTCGACTACGACGCGCAACGCGCCACGCTCGGCGATGCAATGGGCGAACTCAGCGGCGAGCGTTGGCGCGGCGCGCAGCAGTTCGTCAAAGAGCTCGACGCTATCAGCGATTTCTTCCGCAGCAATATCATCGCGCCGGATGCCAGCGAAGCGATTCGTCTGAGCCTTGTCTTCCGCGCGCAGCCGAAGCAGTCGCAAGGCAGCGAGCAGATCGTGGCCTGGTTGCTCAGCAGCGGTAGCAAGGCGGCGGGCTTCCCGAATCGCCCGACGACGCTCGACTGGCAAGTGGGTCAGAGCCTCGCGCTAGATCTCACCTGGGCTAGTCACTCGTCATGGTCGCCGGTCGCCGAGAAGCAGCAACCGGATCTGGTCGTCGAAGGCAACGATGCCACCTTCGTGGCGAGCGGCACGTGGTCGCTGCTGCGCTTCATCGAGCTGCATCGCACGCAAGATGACAATGGCAACAAGCAACTGATGCTCGGCTTCTCGGTGCCGCAACAGAGCGAAGTCATACCGGGCAAGAGCGATCGCGGCCGCGCGCATCTATACCTCGGCCTGTCGCTGCTCGGTAGCGATGCCAAGGCGGCGGATCGCGTTCTCAAGCTGCCATTGCATTTCCCAAAAAAGGCGCCTGGCGATGAGTGAGGTGCGTCTGAGTTCGGACTGGTCAAGCCCCAACATGTCATTCCCGCGAAGGCGGGAATCCAACGGTTTTTGCAATGCAGCGTTAGCGCCACTGGATTCCCGCTTTTACGGAAATGACGAAGACATATTTGTTGCGGATTGCCTGTTGATTCACGAGTCGTTTAGCAAAACGACAGACAAGGCAAGGCCATGAGTGCAGACGGCGCAACGCCACCGAGGAGCGGAAGTTTCAGCAATATCTCGACGCAGACTCGCGCGGCGTCGTTTCTTGACGGCGTCGGCGCGGTCACATCGGGCGTGGCGGCGAACCTCGCGCATCCGGGAGCGCAAGCCGTCGTCGGTGTAGCCAGCGGTGTGTCTTGGGCAGCAAGCGGCGCAGTCGCTGAACACGGCAATTCGTCGGGCTGGGGCTGGGACAGGCTTACCAATGCGGCTGCGGGGGCGGCTGGCGTACTGAGTTCTGCTGCTACGCTGACGTCATATTATGGACAGACCGCGCGAGGCGCCATTACAAGTTATGCCTCATCGGGCGCGTGGGCGCTGGGTGGTGCGGTAAGCACGGTGCGCGGCGGGGCAGAATGGCTTGGCGCGCAGAGCAGCCGCGAGTCATGGCACGGCGGACTCACCGCGCTCAGTGGCGCATTGAACGTTGCTGGTGCTGGTCTGAGTATTTCCGCCAGCAGAGCCTCTGCAGAAAACGATACAGCGACCGCCACCTATCATGGAACGCTGTCGTCAGCGGCTTGGCTGGCGGGGACTGCCACGGGATTCGCCGCCGCGTACTTCGCACCGCCGCCGCAGCGATCGCGGGCGTCGGCGAGCATCAGCCCCGTACGTGACGTCGAGCACGGCGAAGGCGGGCTCGGCTCTATCCAGGCGCCCATGCTCGGGCCGCCGGTACGCAGGCCCACTGAGATTTCTCCGCTCCTCGGGCAGAGCCCGAGCGTGGCGATCGATATCCCGCCGCGTCGGGCACCGTCGCATTCCCCACTTGTCATATCGCCGCAGAGCAGCCCCGAGCGATCCAGCCCGGCGCACAACTTTCTCCCTTTGTCTCATGGCACGCCGGAAAGCCCGTCGCCAGTGCGGCGACCTATTGCCAGCGGCCTTTCGGCGCAAGAGTCGCCACGCCGAGGATCTCCCGGTTCACTGGCGCCGATGCAGCCACCGCGTCACTCGCCGTCGCCTGTGCTCGGGTCAGGTCCGCCGCAACGTGTGGGTAGCCCACAAGCGAGCCCGCACGCCAGCCTCTCGCCGATGACATCACCAAGGAAGAGACCAAGTCCGATTCATACATCCGGCATAAGCGGAGGCCCAGGTGGATCGCCTGCGCATTCTCCTGTTCTTTCCCCTCCCATAACCGGCAGACCAAGATCGAAATCATTGCCGCTGCCAAAGTCCAAGGGCATATAGGTTGGGCGAAGTGACACAAGCATGATCGGAAAATCCTGAGCACGGTTTCCGAAATGACAAAAGCATCAATGTGGAAAAACGAAGGAGCATGACATGGGCAAGGCTGATGTGGATACAGGTGTTCTCTCTCGTGCGGCAGCGCATGCCGATCCTGAAGGTGTGCTGGAGACGCTCGCCGAAGACTATTTCAGCATCGTGCTGACGACTTCGCTCAACACCTTGCTGGCGCCGATCGTCTCTCGGCCGCTTGCCGGCGAATTGCTGATCGGCTCGGAGCTCTACCAGGTGATCCGCCATGCGCGCGAGGAAGACGATCCGTCCCTGCCGCTCGGGCCATGGGAACGCGAACTCAAGCGCGCCGAGTGGCCTTCGGTGAGCAAACATTGCGTGAATGGTCTCGCTACGCGCAGCAAGGATCTGCAGCTCGCCACCTGGTTGCTCGAAGCGGAAATCGCGCGCCATGGTTTTCGCGCCATCGCGCCATGCCTGTACCTGATCTCGCAGTTGTGTGAGCACTACTGGGATCACGTCTTTCCGCTCGATGCGGAATACCGCGACAACCTGTTCCGCTGGATCAACGAGAAGCTGCTCTCGCCACTGCGCCTCGTGCCATTCACCGAGACCGGCGCCGTGCGCGAATTCGGCTGGGCCGATTGGGAGCAGGCCCAGCACAACGAGCAGGTGCGCGCCGCGTTGGGCAGCAAAGGCGAAGCGCAGATCGAAGGCACTACGCTCAATCAGTTCACCGGCGCGCTGAGTTCTTCGCCGAGCCCATCCCTGGCACAGAACCACGAGCATCTGCGTGACGCACTGGCTGCGCTGGATATGCTGGATGGATTGCTCGATGCGCAACTCGGGCGTGATGCGCCGAGCTTCGGCAGCCTGCACAGCCTCATCGAGAACATTTTCTTGATGCTCGGCTCGGAGCTACGCAAACGCGGTTATTCGCCGCCACCCAGGCAGCTTGCCGTGCCTGACATGACCAGCACTCCAAACGACAGCCCGGCTGCCGCATCGGCGACGGAAAGCAAGGCGGTGACCGCGCAGCCGCTGCGCGATGGCGACCGCGCCAGCGTGTATGCCGCGCTTGCCAATATCGCCAATACCCTCGCGCGGCTCGAACCGCACAGCCCGGTGCCTTACCTGATCCGCCGTGCAGTCGACTGGGGCCAGCTCAACACCGCAGAGTTGTACCAGGAAGTTTTTGTGAGATGCGAAGGGCATATCAGTATTTTCGAGCTGCTCGGTCTGGCCAGGAGCGAGGGTGCCACCGATGCTCAAGCTTGATGCAGCCGGATGTGCATGCGGCAGGTCGCGGCTTCAATTCATAAAGCGTAGAGGCGCTGCATGGACAATCTGAAAAAAGGAAACGGTCGTAGTCGTTTGCCACCACCACCCTTGCGCAAGGACGCGCTGGTCAGCCAGGCGTGGCGCGAGCAACAAGGCACGCCGCCGTTGAGCCCGATGCCAGCGCGTGGCCGATCCAGTTCGGAGCCTTTACCGCCGAAGCCGTTGACAGGTTCGCAGCGCCGCGCCGAAAAGCGCCAGCAGAATGCAGCGGCAACGACTATTCAAAAAGCATTCCGGAGTTTTCAGTTCCGCAAAGGTTTGAAGGCGGCGAGCCCGGATCTGCAGGAGAGCATCAAGGGCAATACGCCGCCAAAGCTCACGGCGCTGGTCGGCAAGTCTTATGAAGAATCGGGGCGGGTGCGCAAAACCGTAGCGCCTGTGGTCAAGCCCGGTGGACGCCTGGCCGGCAACTGGAGCGGCGGTGTCGATACGCAAAAAGGACATCTGGAAGAGATTCGCAAGGCCACGCCATCGAGTACGCGCGATCCCATCGGTACGACACATCACACCGTGTCCGATCATTTCCTCGGCTTTGTCGACGAAGGCATCAAGCGCCTTGAAGGAGGTTCAGCCCCGGAAAAAGCGGCGGCCGGCCGTTTCCGTACACAGGTCGCAACAGACACTTTGTACGCCGGACCGGATCACGAAAAGGCCTTGTTCCAGGTCCGCCAGAATCTGACCTTCGGGCCGGGTTCGGACTTCGTCAAGGGCGACCCCGGCGTCGGCTTCGACGCCACCTTCGAAAAGCAAGGCAAGAACAAGGCTGGCCTCAAGCGCGACTGGGATCAGCGCTCCAGCGCAATACGCCCAATGCATAACCTCGGCTTGCTGCTCAAGTCAGGAGGTTACGAGCTGACGCCGCAGGGCGCCGATCACATCACCGGGCAATTGCAGAAGGCGCGCACGAGCCATGACAAGGCGCTGACGGGGCAGACCTACGACACCTCTGAGACGCGACAACAGAAGGTTCCCAACCCTGCATGGGATCCGAAAAAACCGGCAAAGGGCGTCAGCAAGACCATCACAGAACCGGTCACGACGGTGACGACGCATCCGCAGACGATTCCGGTGCACGGCGAGAAATCCGGCCACTTCGATGCCGTATCGATTGTGCGCAAAGACAAATCTGTTGTGCCCGGTTTCAGCAAGAAGAAATGGAATTCACTGTGACTACCTTGGCTGAATACCTGTCTGTGAAATGTCGTCGCCAATCTTTTGTCCAGGATAATGTTTTTGTCATTATTGCCTCTGTGGATGAAGCTGAAAAAGAAAAGGAGATGCCAAATGGCTGACGATCGTCGCGGGGGGCGGGGTGGTGGCCGAGGTGGCCAGGGTGGCGGCCGCGGCGGTTTTCAGCCACCGGTGCAGGGGGGCGGACGTGGCGGCCCGCAGCAGGCACCGCAACGTGGTGGTCACCCGCCAGCGCCTCAGCGTGGTGGACTCGGGCAACCGGGACGCGGCGGCTTGCCGCTGAACGTCCCTCAACATCCACCTCAAGGCCTCGCGCCCATGCAGCAAGCGCCTGCACGCGTGCAGCCACCGCCGCAGCCTGTCGTTCAACCCGCGCCACAACTCGTTGTGCCCCCGCAGAATGCGTGGCTGAGGGGACCCCCACCGCAACAGGTCGCGCCGGCTCAGCAGCTTGCGCCGATGCAGCAACAGCCACCGCGCGGGCCGGGTGCCGTACAAGCCCCACCGCAGGTCCTGCAGCTCGTGCCGCAGGCCGTTGTGGGCGGCGCGCGTGGCGGCCCGCCGCCACAACAAGTTGTCCAGCCACCTGCGCAAGGTCTTGCGCCTGTAAGGGCCGCACCGCAAGCACCGGCTCCCAGGACTTTCCCGCGTGGATTCGCCAGCGAACGCGAGTTTCGCGACGCCACGCGCGGCTTGGCCGAGCAGGCGCGTGATGGAGAGGTTTTCGTCTCGGGAAGCTCGGTGACAGGGCACAGCTATCGCCATCCGGATGTTCCGTTTCACGTTGCGAGCCGCGGCCGGGATGCCAGTGACATAGACGTAGGCATTGCATCGAGTCGGCTGGCCGCGAGCGCCCAGGTGGGGGGCCGCGGTTTTCCGGAACGCGGAACCCGCCTGGGCGAAGCGGAACGCCGTGGGCGCAACAACAATCGGCAGCACCCGATCGGCGTGCGTGTCTATGACGCCGATTCAGCAGCCGACGCGGTGCCGGATCGCGAAGTCATCGTGCGCCCGCACACGCCCGAGCGAGAGCGGCGTAGGCCTCCAGATTTGGACCCGCCACGCGGCGGTGGGCGAGGCGGCGGTCGCGGTGGGAGGGATGGAGGTCGTGGCGGCTTCTAATGCGAAGCGCAATGCCGTTGAATTTAAAAATACCATTGTCATGTAAACGCGGCGGAAATGAAAGGAAGCGACAGATGCACACGAGAACAGTGAAATCGCCTCGCGTCGATCGGAGCGCAGTGCGCGCCGAATGATTCGCGCCGGAGTCGAGCATGGCCAGTCAACCGCAGAAGAAACAGAAAACGTATCAAGCGTCAGACGACCTGACCTTGACGAAGACCCAGGCAAAAAGCGGGAGCTTTCGGCCCGACGTGGTGTCTTCGGTCGTCAAGCGCAAGACGATATCGGAGGGTTCTTTCCGGGTGGCTTCCAATCCGACCAAAGAGGGCTTCAGCAGCGGCTATCACGAAGCCTTCGTGGTGACGGATATGACGCCGAAATTGGCGCAAAGAACGCCGGTGCCGATACCGAAGCCTTCGACGACGACAGTGTCTTCTGCTCCGTCTGTGTCGTCTGCACCGACGCTGTCCAAAATGCCGGCCATGAGTTCGGGCTTCTGGCAACAGTATTCCGGCAAATCGTTTCCCGAAAAGAACGTGGAGACACTCGTGCAGGTCGGTGACGGCGCGCGCACGGATACCGCGCGCACGATCCTGTCGGCGCCCAAGGGCGGTGTGTCCGGGCACTCGGGCTCGGGCGTCTATACCGGTAGCCAGCCACAGGCGCACGACCTTGTGCGCACGCAGGCGATGAGCGTTTTGTCGGACCCACTGATGACGCCGGAGGCGGCGACCGTTATCGCCTCGGCCACGACGGTCTTTTCCATGGCGCCAGGTGAACTGGCGAGTAAGGCCAAGGACGCGTCCAAGCTGAAAGCCAAGAAGGCAAAAGACACCTGGGAGACCGATCGCAACCAAGCGAAAGAGCGCGTGGAGGCAATGCGCAGCAGCCTCTCGACCAGCGATCAGGCCGTAGTCGAAAAGCATATGGATACCTTCGTCTCGTCACTGGGTGACTCGGGTCGCAAGCGCGAGGGCAGTCGCGCAACGTCGCCGTTGCGTGAGCGCACTGCGCCGACCAGCACGAGCCCGATCCAGGGCGGGGGCTACGACACTTCTCTGACCATAACAGGTAAGCCTTCGGAAGCACCGCCGACGGGCGGGCCAGCCGAGCGCGCGCAGTATGCAACGGCGCCGTTCCGTGTTCCGCGGCGCACCTGATACGACAATGATAGGAGCATAAAATGTCAAGCAACAGTAAAAGCACCAAACGCCCGACTTACCGCCAGGACAAGGACCCGACCTTGTCGCCATTCATTCGCAAGAGCGATAGCGGCCTCGTCGGCGGACGCGCCGTCGAGGGCCAGAGCAAGAAGCGTAAAGTCAGCTCCGATGATGTGCGCGTCACTGCGCGCGCCTCGTCGCAGACCCTGCGCAATGAGGGTCTGCATGAAGGCATTCCGACGAACAAACGAAATGAATTCGGCGGCAACAAACTCTATGCGCATATCCAGTCGGGCTTGCGTACCTCGCCATCGACCACCGTGTTCCGCCGCAAGGACGGCGAGCTCGGCGGTCATACGCAGACCTTCGTCAAGCGCACAGGTCAGGGCAGCACGCATACCAAGGGCCAGGGCCCGGCGCACGACGAACTGCGCGATGAATTGCACCTTGCAAAGAAACGCAAGCTCAGCGAGCCCGGCACTTCAGCTTCACTGTTGTCGCGTCAGCTGCGCATCACCGCCTCGGGGCCGGAGATACTGAAGAGCGACTACCTCACCGATGCCCTGCCAAATTCGCGCAGCGCGAAGGGGCCGCTGGAATCGCCGAGCGCAAAGAAGAAACCCAATCGCATAAATTTCGCGAAGGAAACGCATCGCCGTCGCGAATACGCCAAGGAGCGCTACTTCGCCTTCACGCAGCAGGAAGTACCTTCGTCGGAAATCTCGCGTTTTCCACCGCCGAGTCCGCCGCGTGCGCCGCTCAATGAAGATGGCACGGGCGGCGGCCGGCTCAGCGCACCATTTCCGCTATTGCAGATCCCCTTGTTTCCGAGCGACGCGCGTCAGGCACATGCCACGGCATGGCTGACCGAGCCGCTGCGATCGCTCAAGGATAAATAGATATCTGCACGGTAGCGACACGTTGATAAGGAGGACTGCAGCATGGCAAACAACCAGAAAGCAACTCGGCCCAGTGGTCCACCCAAGGACGAGGGCTGGATCGAAGTCGGGGCTCGCGGCAAGCCCAAGAAGCGCTCGCCGACAGTCTCGACTGTTACACCGTCGCCGGCATTGCGTTCGAGCCCGCGCAAGGATTCGCCTTCAGCGACCCTGTCGACGCCTGTGAAGCACACCGCGCCACTCAAGCCGGTTCTATCGCCGCCGCGCACGAGCACGGTGAGCAAGCCGCCGCCTTCGAAGGAGTTGTCGCCTTCCGTCGGCAGCCCGTTCAAGCCGGTACCGGTTTCGCCGGAAAAGGCTGTCGTGCGTTCGGACTCCGTCAGCTCTCCCTCGCCGTCATTACCGCTGGCGAAGCCGAAGGTCGTTCCGAAACCGGCGCCTACTACGGTCGAAAGCGTGGTCGCGCGTCGCTATCCGCTGGGTTTCAAGAGCGAGCAGGAGTTTCGTGACCTCACGCGGCCGATCGCGCAGCAGGCGCGCGATGGTGTCGTGTTCGTCAGCGGCAGTTCGGTGACAGGCAAGAGTTTCGCGACCGGCAAGACATTCGGATCGCATAGTGACATCGACGTCGGCATCGCCTCGCGTCGTTTGCGCGAGGACTCCACGCAAGTGCAGCAGACTGGCAAGGGCAAGGCTTTTCCCGCGCCACGCAGCCCGCTGGACAATGCGCGCGGGCGTACGAAGGATCGACACCCGATCGGCGCCAAGGTCTTCTACGGCATCCCTGGCGAGCGACAAGTGCTGATTCGCGAACACACGCCTGAAGGCAAGCGAATCAAGTAGTGCCGCAGGTGGGCGTTTGAGGGTTATGTCAATGGTATTGAGTAACGAATTTACGGATCGGGGATCATGGTAGCCATCCTGAAAGAGTCGAGGAAAGAAAATAACGCCAGGCCAGAACAGGATGGCTGGGTGCGTTATGGCGAGCACACATTTCATGAAGAATGCATCGAAGCGATTTGCGATCGCAGCGGCAGGACAGATGCAGCGCTGATCCGCGCTTTCATCGAGAACGGCCATGACTGCGGCGGCATCGTGCCGGAGCTTCCGCTCAATATCATCGACCTCGCACCCGTTGGTGGCGAGCGTGCATGGCGCGTATTACGTGCTCTGGAGAATTGTGAACAGCAGGTTCTCTATCTTGCGGTTTGCGACACGCCGGATACCGCACAAACACTTCTCGTTCATCCGTTCCTGCAAGCTTACGTGGCGGCACAACGCTTTGCCGTTGTGGTCTCGCAGCCCGAGGACATGAGCGAGTTACTTCAGAGCGTCGAAAGCGGAAATCCTTATGTCATTGTCGCGCACGGTGTTTTCAGTCGTCTCAGGAACGAGCTGTTTGCCTGTCACTATGGCAAGTTGCTGGAGGCATGGCTGCCGGCGCGAATGACAAAGACCCAGGCCGAGATGGCATGGCGAGCTATCGATATCTCGGAAGACAGCTTACTTGCGTACTATGCCACTATCATTAGCAGCGCGGCTGTATCCCTGCCTGCTGGCGCACTTGAATGTCTACAAGGTTTAATCGATGCGAGCGGCGGACGCTACTTCTTGCTGGCTTCGGATGCTGGCACCAACAGTGCCGCCCAAATCAGGCTTGGAGCCCTGATGCCATCCGGCGAAAAGTATTGCGTTGCAGGCGGCGCCCCTGTCAATTTTCACGCGCTCTCGCACTGGCAAAGTCATCGCGGCGCCCAGGTTTGCAATAGCGACGAAGGCTCGCTGATGTATCACCTGGCTCTGCGCGATATGAGTTGTCCGGCACTGGCCGATTGCCTGCCGGACATGCAGCGCCTGCGCTCCGCGCGCGAGGGTGCGCAGGCCCAGGTGGCAGAACTTGCAGCGGCCTTGGGCAATAGCCTGCGCGCCGAGCAAGCCTTTGCACTATGGCGCAGCTGCGACGATTCGCCGCAGCTGCTGCAGGCCCTGGCTTCTGTGCTGATAGAAGCTGCACCTGACGTACAAGCAGACCTCCTGCCGCAATGGCGCAACGCCTTAGCAGGCGCGTGCGAGCAGTATTACCCGACGCCACAAGACGACGGATTTTTTCGCAACGCTGCGTCGTTGGCGATCAATCTCGATGCCTGGGGATTGGCGACACGTCTGCTTGAAAATTCAGCGGGCCTCTATGGCGCAACCTGCAACGATCTGCTCTTGTTGTCGAGGTGTCTTGAGGCAAGCGGCAGAACGCCGTCGGCTTTATCCGTATTGGATATTGCATGTGCCGAATTTTCGAGGGACGAAATGCCCTTTGTCGAACGCGAGCGCGTGCACTCACGCGTGAATGAATGGCTGACGCTAGCCTGGTACAACACGGAACTGGCAAGCGACGACATCGTGCGTATTGAGCCACTCGGCCCCGAGCATGCGACGGCATTCCTCTACCAGTATCGCGATCCGCAGATCGGCATGATGACGCGCCTGCCTTGTTTCGCGGATGGTGACGAACTCCTTGCATGGATGGTCGAGCGTCGCACGCAAACGACGCGTGCCGACTTCGCGGTTATGCATGAGGAATATGGATTCTGCGGCGTGGTCAGTGCCAATTGGTGCGGTACTTCCGCATTTTTCCATTTCTGGATGGGTGCCGATTTCCAGGGAGCAGGTTACGGCACGCGCGCCGCGAGATTGCTGATGGCACAACTCGAAGCGCTGCAGGTTCATCAGGTTTTCACGGCGGCATACCCCGACAATCAGCGCTCGATCTACGCACTACAACAACTCGGTTTCGAGACGGTAGAGGTGCGCGCATTGCCGCCGGAAGAAAGCATGGTTTTCTTCTGCTGCACGCTTGGCAAACACACGCTGCCTCATGCGCGGCGCAGCAAGATGCTGCGAGATTTTTGCGTGCGCACACAGAGTGCTTTTGAATTCGCCGACGGCCGTCTCTGCTTGTGCAGGACAGGCGTGTGATTAGAACCGCAGCTTTATTTTCACCGGTATGCCCGCCATCGATTCGCTGCGCGAGGCAGGCAAGGCCTCGGTGAGGCCGCCATTGATTTCGTCGCACAGTGCAGGTGGAAGACTGTATGAAAGAATCGTTTGCGTGCGTTGTGGCAGCGGTTCTTCGATGGCTTCGGGTGCTGACTGGCGCGGTGCTGCGCGACCTTCACCCCACTGTCGCACGACGTTCACGCGGCGCGTGTCGTCGTCGGGTTGGCGCGTGCCGAGTACGACACGGTTTGTGCCATTCGGGCGCACCACGCTTACTTCATCGCGACCTTCGCGCAATTGCATCAACAGCTTTACAAACATTGAGCACCTCAGCTATTCGCTTTGCCAGTATGGCAGCTGCCACCAGCTATTCAAGCAGGTAAAGGAGATGAATTCATGGCACGCGTTTATCAAACTGCCAGCATGGGCGAAGCGCATATTCGCGTCGCCTTCGTCAGCGATCGTGGTCAGGCAGACTTGCTCGTACATCGCGTTGGTAGCTGGGGGCTTGCTCATGGTGACGCCCTCTGGTTCATCACCCGCAACAAGCAGGATGCGACCGTGTGGATCTATCCATGCAGCATCGGCATGGCGCAAGTGAAAGTATGTTTTGTTGACAATTACGGCGAGACCGGTTGGTTGACATCAAATCGTCATAAGGGGCGTTTTGCTCTGTGACAATATGGCAATATGAAGTCTTCCACGATGTGAAAGTTCAATAGAAAAACACGCATCACAATCTGCTTGCCGCCAGTAGCGCGCAAGACAGTGCCCGTCTTGCACACATGGCAGCCGCAAGCGAGGCAGGTCTTTAGCCGCAGCTACCGACCGCTCCGCACGCCGTGCAGAAATCGCAGCCATCCTTGCGTATGACGGAGTCATTGCCGCATTCGTTGCAGCGCATGCCTTGCATCAGTTTTGGCGCGCTGTCGTCACGCGGCGTTTCGAGGATACCCATTTCACGTGTCGGATAGCCTTGTTCGTCGAGCACGCCGAGCATGGCGTAGCGATGGATCATCAGGCGCGCGACGTAGGCGACGGTCGACGGCCAGTTCTGCTGGCGACGCGTGCCTGGCACGAAGGCCATGAAGTCGCCGAGTGGCTCGGGGTAGTTGAGCAGCTTGCGCAGCTTCATGCCGATCCAGGCCGGGTCGAGCACGCGCATGTCGAGCGACAGCAAACGCGCCAGACCGTCGAGCGCACGCGGGTAGTTTCCAGATAGCCACATGGCATAAGGGCGCGTTACGCCGTCAGGCAGGGATATTTCTTTCAGGCCCAAGGCGAAGTCTTCGCCGGTCGCCGGATTGTTGATGTCCACCGTCCACGACAGCGTTCCGTCTGTGCCGGTCTTGGGCTCCTGCACACTGAATACGGCATCCTGCACGGGCGTCGGGCCTGTCGTCTCGAAGGCGCCAAGTTTTTCGCAGCGATAGCGCACGATCTGTGCGAATGCAGAGACCACGCCGGGCACTCGGCGTTGTTCGCTGTGGGGCGGGAAGGGCAGGTCGAAGCTGGCTTCGCCGACGGTGGTGGCGAGTGCGTCGAGCTTGAGTTTGAGCCAGGCACGGTCGTTGGCGCGCATGTCCATCGACAGGGTCTTGGCGAGCGCGCCGAGACCGCGTGGTTGGTCGGCACCGTTGACCCAGACTTCGAACGGAAAGGTGTCGCGTATCTGTCCGTCATCGCTGGCATCGACATGGCCGACGAAGATGGCAAACGAGCCCTGCGGGCTGTCCAGCATGTAGGTCCAGGAGGTATTGCCGTCCGGCAGTTCCGGCCGGCCCGGCCAGCGAAGGCTGGCAAGCACGGGCGCAGGCAGGGAGGGAATCGATAGACGACGGTTCGGATCGCTCAGGACAACGTCATTGGGCGAGCGCATTTCTTCCTTGCCGGCAGTGTCCACCGACAGCACAGAGCCGAGCACCATGTTGGGCCGGTAGGTGGCAAGGCCCTTGAGGCCCGCTTTCCAGGCAGAAAGATAGAGGCCCTCGAATTCGCCGTAAGGATAATCCTCCGGCACATTGACGGTCTTCGATATGCTGGTGTCAATGTAGGGTGCGACGGCGGCGACCATGTCCTTGTGGGCTTGCGCCGAAATTTCCAGCGCCGTGACGAAGGAGTCGGGCAAGGCGTCGACGTTGCCGCCGAGATGGCGGTACAGGCGCCAGGCGTAGTCCTCCACCGCGTAGAGTTTGTGCGTACCGTCGGCCATGCGTTTCTTGCGCGTGTAAGTCCACGAGAAGGGCGGCTCGATGCCATTCGATGCATTGTCGGCAAATGCCAAGGAGATAGTGCCGGTCGGCGCGATGGACAGCAGGTGCGAATTGCGGATGCCGTGCTTGCGGATCTGCTCCTTGATCTCGCTAGGCAGGCGCGAGGCGAAGTTGCCGCCGGACAGATATAGATCCGCGTTGAAGAGCGGGAAGGCGCCGCGTTCGCGTGCAAGTTCGACCGAGGCGAGGTAGGCGCGGTCGCGCATGATGATGCTGATTTCGCTGGCCTTGGCGCGTGCTGCGGGCGTGTCGTAGCGCAGGCCGAGCATGATCAGGGCATCGCCGAGGCCGGTGAAGCCGAGGCCGATGCGGCGCTTGCTGGCGGCTTCCTGTTGTTGTTGTGGCAGGGGCCAATGCGTTGCGTCGAGCACATTGTCGAGCATGCGCGTAGAGGTCTCGACGACCTTGCCGAACGCTGCTTCGTCGAAGCGTGCAGCATCGGTGAATGCGTCGCGTACGAAGGTGGTGAGATTGATCGAGCCCAGGCAGCAGCAGCCGTAAGGCGGCAAGGGCTGTTCGGCACACGGATTGGTGGCCTCGATGGTCTCGCAGTAATTCAGATTGTTGTCGCGATTGATGCGGTCGAGAAACAGGATACCAGGTTCGGCATGATCGTATGTCGAATGCATTATCTGGTCCCACAGCTCGCGGGCAGGCAGCTTGCGATAAACCCACCAGCCGTCTTCGCGTTGCCACGCGCCAGCTTCCTTGATGTCCGCGGCGGGCTCGGCACGATGCGCGAGCTCGACGTCGCTATCGGCTTCGACGGCCTTCATGAATACGTCAGTCACGCCGACCGATATATTGAAATTGGATAAATCGCCTGCGTCCTTGGCGTGGATAAAATGTTCGATGTCGGGGTGGTCGCAACGCAACACGCCCATCTGCGCGCCGCGACGCGCACCCGCCGATTCCACCGTCTCGCAGGAGCGGTCGAAGACGCGCATGTAGGACACCGGCCCGCTAGCGCGCGACTGCGTGCCGCGCACCATGGCGCCGCTCGGACGGATGCTGGAGAAGTCGTAACCGACACCGCCGCCGCGGCGCATGGTTTCAGCGGCGTGCGACAGTGCGGTGTAGATGCCTGGACGGCCATCGGCCTCTTCGGTGACAGAGTCGCCGACCGGTTGCACGAAGCAGTTGATCAGTGTTGCGGTGAGCGTGGTGCCAGCGGCAGAGTTGATGCGTCCTGCCGGGATAAAACCTTGTTCCTGTGCGCTGAGGAAACGCTCTTCCCACTGGGCGCGACGATCCTCGGCTTCGATTGCGGCAAGGGCACGGGCTACGCGGCCGCGCACTTCACGAGCGCTCGTTTCGTTGCCTTTGGCATATTTTTCAATCAGGACTTCGGCGGAGATTTCCTGGTCGGCCAGTGGGGCGACGGTGGTATCGGGATGTAAGGTCTTGCTCATGTCTGTCCCTCAAGAGAAATGCGAGCCTTGGATTTGGGGAAGCGCTTGCCGGGCAGGCCTGTAATGCGGTAGCCAGGCGATAGCGGTCTGGAATTATGACCGTCGTCGAGGCGACAAATTCCATTCAGGATAGCGCGCATCTTGGCGCTTGGGAGAGAACAATTCTTGATCCAGATCGAATGCCGCGACGAGACTGTCGCGGCAATGGTCCGCGTCAGCGGGTAGAGACGCCGAGAGACTCCAGCATCTCGTGAAGCTGCGCTTCGCAATTGCAAATCAGGGTAGGTAGTTCGGTGATGTCGATATTGCCGAGGACGAGAATCGGCTCGGGCAGGCTGGCAATCGTATCGTCTAGCGAAGAGCCGGCTTCGCACATTTCGTCGATTCGGCGGACGATGTTCAATACGGCTGCGGGTGCCGCGTACTCACCGGCCTGTTCGGGGTGCAGTTGCTCGCCAACCGTAGCGCCGATGCTAACTGGCATGCGCCAGTTCGACGCCAGGGCGGCGCCGACCTCGGCAAAGTCGCAGCCGATCACTTCGCGTTCACGTGCCGCGAGGGCGTCGAGGGTGAGCCCGGAAGTCTCCATGACGAGGTCCGAAAGGTCGGGAATGGCGTGATACATGACGAGGTGACCCATATCGGCCAGCAGGCCCAGCAGAAAGTGGCGCTCGGTTTCGCCGTTTCCCTGTGTTTGTGCGATGGCGCGACACAGCAGCGCGCAGCGCACCGAGCTGCGCCAGAAGCGCGACATGTCCATGCGTTGCGGGCGAATGCCGCCGAAAGTGGCGGCGATAGAACTGGCCAGAATGACATCGCCAACCTGTGTCAGGCCCGCCAGGCTGATGGCGCGGCTGACGGTTTCGATGCGGCGTGGAAAGCCGTAGAAAGCACTGTTTGCAAGGCGCAACAGCGCGGCGCTGAGCGCCGGGTCGCTGCCGATCAGATCGGAGAGGGTATTGAGGGTAACGTCGGGATCATCCAGCGCTTGCCGCACGCGATAATAAACGCTGGGCAAGCTTGCGAGCTTATCCAGACTTGCAACCAGTTCCTGTGCAACGTGCATATGCGACTCGCCGAAATGTCTAAAACAACAAATTTGTCAGAGTCGTAAGTGTAAGCTCAGACACGCCGTAATTGGATCAATTCGCACGACGCCAGGCGCTCGCAAACTCCGGTGACCTCAAAACGCACGTTGCCATCCTGCTGGGGAACTAGCAGCGACATACCGGATTTGACATCGCCGATGGGCGCGAGCAGGCCTGGCGCGCCTTCGAGACACTGCACACGTGGCATGAGCAGGACCGGCACGGAATGCGTCTTGCCGTCGGCCAGGGTCCTATCGATGGAGGTCGGCATGCCCGTGCCGCTGAGCCGTTCGAGACCGAGTTCGCAATCGTTATCGTCAAGGCTACGCGTACGACGCACAATGCAGATGTGCACATTCGAGCGCTCCAGCGGACGCATGGCGACAACTTCACCTACGGAAACAGAGCGGGTGTGCTCGCTGGCCTGACGCAGGCCAAAACCGGAGCGGCTCTGATCGAGAATGCGCCATTCGCTGGCCACAGACAGGCCCTTGCCAACGCCTTCGAGTTTGTCGGACTGACGACGGCGGTAAGCCGCACTGGTGAGGAAATTACGAATCGGGTCGAAGCCGCTGACCAGTTCGGCAAGCGGCTGGTAATCTTGGCGTATATGACGACGGGATTTTGCTTCTGACCACTGTTCCATGCAACGCGATAGCATGAAGGCATACGAAGCTTCGTTGGCCACCATCGGCAAACCCAGTTTCGTTGCGTGCAAACCTTGGCGCAGACCGGAGAGTTGCTGCGTGGCGCGCGCGATCAAAGGGCGGCAGTCGAGCAGGTATTCCTTTTCCTGCAATACCTGCTCAGCCTTGAGTTGCGTCGGGCCGCGTGGCGAGTCGCTGAAGACGAACAAACCGGATTCGCGATCGGCTTGTGGTGGCAAATCGTCGATGAATTTTGCAAGGTGGCCGAAACGCTCGACGTAAAAGCGTACCCGGCCGAGTTCCGACGATTCCAGGTTTACCGGATCGCACAAGCTCATCAGGCAATCGCGAATCACCACTTGTTCCAAGGTTTCGGGTCCGCGCGTCTCGGTGGAGCGTTTGACCAGCTCGTGCTTGTGCGCCATTGCCAGCAGCTTTCTGAAAAGCTTCCAGCGGCGAGGCGAGCCCGGCGTATGTGCACGATGCGCGACCATGGCACGACGATGAACGAGCTGTGCCGAACGCAGCATGCAAGTAACGAAAATCCTGCCGGACAGGCGGCGGCGCAACATGCTTTTGTCGAGCGCCTGCACGATATGCATATAGGCTTCCGACAGATTTTTGAGCATCTGGTCCGCGCTGTTTGCCGCCAATTTGCTGGCCGCGTCGAGTGGCAAGCGGCATTGATCCAGTTGCTGCTCCAGCCTTTTGAGCATCACCTCGGCATAGCCGATGATCTGCTCGAGTTGCCGGAATTTCTTGTTCACAGAACCGGGGCTCGTCGAAATTTCGAGCACGCGTTGCGCCAGGCTATCGATGACTTTCAGTGGCTTGTCGGCAGGTAGATCGGCAAACCAGCGCGACATTTCCCGGCTGACAGGCGCAATGCTGTCACCGCCACCGGGTAGCACGTTTTTGAGGAGGCTCAGGCGCGCCAGCCGTGCTGAAATTCGCGCGGGAATTCGCATGTCCAAGCGAGAGTCCTGTCGTAATCGAGAATACGGGATGAAACGACAGGACAGGGCTGAAACTTGAACAGGCGTGCCGATCGTTCGGCCTTGATTATGCGCCGGCAGTAAGGGCTTCAAGGCTGCCGCCGCGCATCGGGCGATGGGTGGCGGCTGATCACCAGGCGTCGTAATCCGTGGGCGCGCATATTGCGACTTACCCAACGAAGGTGTTGTGGAAAGTGGTCGGCTCTCGGTAACAGTCGGTGTAGTTGGCAGCCAGTTGCCAGTTCAGGCGCGCGATACCGGGTCCAGCATGCGCTCGATGATATTGATACGGTCGCGCACCATCAGTTTGCGTTTTTTGAGCCGATGCAGCACCAGTTCGTCGTCATACGAATTCAGCCCCAGGCTACTAATGGTGTCATTTATTTGACGATGCTCGTCGCGAAGTGAGGCCAGCCGGATTTCAAGGCTCATGGCTTGCTCGAAGCTCGTGCTAGTAGGCTCATTCGTCATTTCGTCCTCCTGCGTGCGCGGCCGACCGTTAAGTCTTCATGGCCTGCAGATCAGTATGTCATTTCGGTTTCACACATCTTTACAACAGCGGCTTGAAGTTCAGCAAATTAAGGCCGATGAATGGAAATAAGGCCATTACGCCGTGATGGCCCAACCTCGGTAAGGAGGGAATGCCATGTTGGTCGTCTTGAATAACCCGATCCTGTATGTGGTTGACTATCCCTCTGTCGATGGGCTTGAAGCCATTGACAAGCGTCGCGCCAAAGGCGTTTTCCTTTACGGAACGACTGCCCAGAAATTCCGCGATGAACTTGCCGACGCCCTCAGCCACGGCGAAGGCGCCGATGAACTGGATATCTGCCTGGACCAGTTCGAAGCACTATTCACGCAGCCTGCGATTTACCAATAGCCACCCGTCGGTGGACTCGATCCGTTCAGCTTAGACGAAGGCTAGTGAAATAGTTCATAGGGACAAACCGCAATTTGTTGCAACGGTTCATGTTTGAAAAACATGAACCGTCGCCACGTGTCAGTGTCAGAACCTGAGCCGATACAATTGCGCGATTCGGTTTGGGTTTTCTCATGAACAAAGCATTTACCAAAGAAAGCGAACAGGAAGAGGATGAGGAGCTCGATGCTCCGACCCTGCCTGTCGGCACTCACAACTACATGACGCGCAAAGGTTTTACGCAGCTCAAGGCGGAGCTCGATAACTTGTTGCGCGTTGAACGGCCGGAAGTTGTGCAGGTAGTTTCCTGGGCCGCTTCCAACGGCGATCGTTCGGAAAATGGCGACTACATCTACGGCAAGCGCCGTCTGCGCGAGATCGATCGGCGTATCCGCTTCCTCATCAAGCGTTTGGAAAGCGCCAGCGTGGTTGATCCTGAAGAACAACAAACGCTCGACCAGGTGTTCTTCGGTGCAACCGTGCGCGTTTGCGATGAGGACGGCGAGGAGAGCAAATACCAGATCGTCGGCGTTGATGAGGCCAATGCTTCGGATGGACGCATCAGCTGGATTTCACCGATGGCCAAAGCATTGCTCAAGGCGCGCGAGGGCGACACGGTGAAGGTGCCGACGCCAGCAGGAGCGCGCGAGCTGGATGTGCTGGAAATCCGCTACATCTGACTCAAGCGTCGGCAGCCGTGCCGCGGCGGCGACGTCGCACCACTGCAACGCGATGCGGTAGCGTGAAGATGAATCGCGCGCCTTCTCCCGGACTTGACTCCGCCCAGATGCGCCCGCCGTGGCGCTCGATGATGCGACGTACCGAGGCCAGCCCAATGCCGGTACCGCCGAAACCTTGATCGCCATGCAATTGCTGGAAAGGCTGGAATAGTCGTTTGGCATGTGCCATGTCAAAGCCGACGCCATTGTCGGAAATGACGTAGTTCATGCAATCGGGTGTCTGCTGAGCGGAGATGTTGATTTCCGCAACGACCTGTTCACGCGTGAATTTCCACGCGTTGTGCAACAGGTTGGACAAGGCGTTGCGCAACAGCGCTTCGTCGCCCTCGGTCTGCATATCGGGTTGCAGCGTTAATGTGACGACGCGCGACGGGTCGGCAATGCGCAGCTCCTCGAACAGATCGCTGACCAGATTGCTCAAGTGCACTGGCTGCACATTGAGCGGGCGGCGCGAGACGTTGGCCAGATTCAGCAGTTCGTCGATCAACTCGCCCATGCGCACGCTGGCGCGACAGATGCGCGCCAGATGATCGCGGCCTTGCGCATCGAGCTGGGCACTACCGTCTTCCATCAGGGCGTGGGCGAAGCCATTGATGGCGCGCAGCGGCGTGCGCAGGTCGTGCGAGACCGAATAGCTGAAACCCACCAGCTCGCGGTTGGACTGCTCCAGCTCGGCGGTACGACGGCTGACGCGTTCTTCCAGCGAGGCATTGATTTCGCTGAGCTGCGCGCGATCCAGTTCACGTTGCCGTGTGTCATGGAAGATGATCCAGGTTGTTAACCCGAGCAGACCGATCAACAGACAGCCACCAACGACCACGCGATTGCGCATTTCGAAATAATTCGTCAGCGCGATTTCTTGCGGCCGCGAAATTCCAACCAGCAGCGGGTAGTGACTCAGGCGACGATAGGCCGTGATGTGCGCAGCGCCATTGATCTGCTGCTCACCGCTGAAGACCAGAGAGCGAGTTTCATCTGAATGGCCGAAGATGGGCGCCGCTGACTGATCGGTGCCCATCAGATCATCTTGCATGGGGTAGCGCAGCAGCAGACGCCCATCGCTGGACAGCAGGCTGATGGTATCGCGTGGCGCGAACTGGATATCGCGATAGAACTGTTCGAAATAGCGCGTGCTGATTAACCCACTGGCGATGCCGATGAGTTTGCCGCCGATGCCGGTGATACCTTGTTCGACCGGGATGAACCACTCCTGGCCATCCTGTGTGGCGAGGCGCATCGGCAGGCCGATGCGCATGCCCGCGTCGGGCATACTTTGCCAGGCGCGCACGGCAACAGGCGGGTAGCTTGCGGCGGCGCGCAGCCAGGGCTGCTGGACCAGCAACAAGGATTGTCCGCGCGCGTCGGTGATCGACAGGGCGGCTGCATGCGGCGCCGATTTCAGCCAGTTGCGCGCATAGGTACTGAGGGTGTCAACGGAACGCTGACTGATGCGCGGTTCGTTATCGAGCAGCCGCGCGAGAAATTGCAGGCTGGAATCCATGTGTCCGACCGTGCGTGCCACGTGTTCTTCGAGCGCCCGCGCCAGACTGACCAGCTCGGTCTGCTGGCGGTCCATTTCGCGTTGTCGATCGCGGGCCACGAGTGCCCAGATGCTGCTCACGATGACGACGAAGATCAAGGCATAGGTGCCGAAGAACAGCAACGCCAGGCGCTGACCGGGTTCGGCCACCGGCCGCGGCTGATTCGGCGCGCGTAGCGAGCGGGGCACAGCATGCACGGGTGCGTTCATGGATATCCTGGTTACCGCCGCAGTTCGCCGCGCGCGCGGGAGCGCGCGAAGCTCTTGAAGTTGCGCAAATCTACCCAATATTACGACGGTCTTCTGACTTATCTTCTACTTATCTCCCACCGAACTCGACAGTAATAAAGGAGCTTTTCTCATGTCCGACGCCACCACACAGGTCGAAAAACGCGGCTTCCAGGCCGAAGTGAAGCAACTGCTTCACCTCATGATTCACTCCCTTTACTCCAATCGCGAGATTTTCCTGCGCGAGCTTGTCTCCAATGCGTCCGATGCCTGCGACAAGCTGCGTTTCGAGGCGCTCGACACGCCTTCCCTGCTCGAAGGCAATACCGATCTGAAGATTCGCGTGGACTTCGACAAGACATTGCGGACCATTACCATTTCAGATAATGGCGTCGGCATGAGCCGCGATGAAGTGGTCAGCCACCTCGGCACCATCGCCAAATCGGGCACCCGCGATTTCTTCTCCAAGCTCTCTGGCGACAAACAGAAAGATGCCAATCTCATCGGCCAGTTCGGTGTCGGTTTCTACTCGGCCTTCATCGTTGCCGACAAGGTCACGGTCATGACGCGCCGTGCGGGGCAGGGCGCCGAAACGGGCGTCAAGTGGGAATGCTCGATGGCCGGTGATGAAGCGGGCGAGTACACGGTCGAACCCTATACCAAGGCGTTGCGCGGCACCGATATCATCCTGCATCTGCGCGAAGGTGAAGATGATCTGCTCTCCGGCTTCAAGCTGCGCAGCATCATTCGCAAATACTCCGACCACATCCTGCAACCCATTGTCATGCAGAAGGAAGAATGGGACAGCGAGAAGGCCGAGCAGGTACTCAAGGACGAGGACGAGACCGTCAACCAGGCCAATGCCTTGTGGGCGCGCGCCAAGAACGACATCACCGAAGACGAGTACAAGGCTTTTTACAAGCACGTCTCGCACGACTACGACGATCCGCTGGCCTGGTCGCACGCCCGCGTTGAAGGCCGTCACGAATACACGCAATTACTGTACGTGCCCAAGCACGCGCCCTTCGATTTATGGGATCGCAACCCGCGCCATGGCTTGAAACTCTATGTGCGCCGCGTCTTCATCATGGACGACGCCGAGAAGCTACTGCCGCACTACCTGCGCTTCGTGCGCGGCGTGGTCGATTCGGCCGATCTGCCACTCAATGTTTCGCGCGAAATCCTGCAGGAAAGCAAGGACGTCGACACCATCCGTGGTGGCTGTACCAAACGTGTGCTCGGCATGCTCGAAGACTTGGCGGAGAACGATAAAGAGAAGTACAGCAGCTTCTGGACAGAGTTCGGTCGCGTGCTCAAGGAAGGTCTCGGTGAGGATTATGCCAATCGGGAAAAGCTTGCCGGCCTGATGCGCTTTGCCTCGACGCATACCGATACGCCAGTGGAAGACGTCTCCCTGGCAGATTATGTATCACGCATGAAAGAGGGCCAGGAAAAAATCTACTACGTCACCGCCGACAGTTTCAATGCGGCGAAGAACAGTCCCCACCTGGAAGTGTTCCGCAAGAAGGGCATCGAAGTGCTGTTGCTGTCCGAACGTGTCGATGAGTGGGCGATCAGTCAGCTCACCGAGTTTGACGGCAAGCAGGTCGTGTCGGTCGCGAAGGGTGATCTTGACCTGGGCAAGCTTGAAGACGAAGCCGAGAAGCAGAAGGTCACCGAACAGGCCGAGGAGTTCAAGCCCCTGCTTGAGCGCATCAAGACGGTATTGGGAGATCGCGTCAAGGAAGTGCGCGTGACCCACCGCCTGACCGATAGCCCGGCTTGCCTGGTGGTGGACGACCATGAAATGGGCATGAACCTGGCGCGCATGCTCAAGGCAGCGGGCCAGAACGTGCCGAGCTCGGCGCCGATTCTGGAGATCAACCCGGAGCACCCGGTGGTCGCGCGTTTGCGCAATGAAGATGCACGCTTCGACGACTGGGCGGCTGTGCTGTTCGATCAGGCGCTGTTGGCCGAAGGCGGTACGCTGGACGATCCGGCAACCTTCATCAAGCGCATGAATCAGTTGATGCTAGATATGGCGGGAAAGTAAGGTCGTTTTGTGGATGAAGAAAGGGCCGCTCATGCGGCCCTTTTTGCTTTAGGTGAATGCCCTATCCGAAGCGGATTTTCATGATGAGAATGAAGCTTGCCAGTGTCAGCGTGACGGCGTTCGCGACGACGATCGGCCAGGCCTGCAGGCTCAGGCCGTAGAGCAGCCACATGGCAACGCCAGCGACGAATACGCTGTACATGCCAAGGGATATGCCCTTTGCAGAACGAGTCTTCCAGGTGAGCCAGACTTGGGGAATAAAAGCGGAAGTGGTGAGCGTTGCTGCGAGGTAGCCGAGAAAGTCGGCAATGTGATCGGGTGAGGAAGGCATCGAAGTGTTTTCAGCCAAAGGGCAACAACGGTTCTTCAGCAACTTCGCCATCGGCTTTGCGCCGGTAAATGGCGGGCGAGGAAGTCCATCTGATCCGCCAGGATATGGCGGTTCGACAGAATAAGGTACTCGGCCTTGTTTGGCACATACGGTGCGAACAGCAACAGCATGCGCGCCTGCTCGGGCGTGCGACCGGCCTTGCGCTGATTGCAACTGCGGCAGGCGGTGACGACGTTCATCCAGGTGTCGACGCCACCCTGCGAAACGGGCTTGATGTGGTCGCGTGTCAGGCGCAGCGTGCTGAATTCGTCGCCGCAATAACCGCAGATCTGGCGGTCGCGGTGGAACAGTTCGCGATTGGAAAGCGGCGGCGTTTGGTGCAGGCTGCGTGCCGTGAGGGCTTTGCCCTTGATGGCGATGATGCTGTTGGCAGTGATCGCAGAGCGCTGGCCCGTGACGCGCGAATGGCCGCCAATGAAGGTAAAACATTCATCGCCGGCATCCCAGGCAACCAAGTTCTTGGCGTAATAGAAGAGCGCATGTTGCCACGTCACCCAGCGATGAGGCTGGCCGTGCATGTCCAGGGTAAGGATCATGGGGCGCCGATCGCGATGCACGGGGCGCAGTTCAGTGTGTACCATGTCGATGCCGTTTCCCGGTGGGGCTCCTGCCTTGGCTTGCTGCTTCCATTTTCCTGATTGGGTGACCAGGCCTCAGCTTATACGCTTCCGGGCGGATCAATCAACCTTATTGCCAAGACAACTATGCCGGCTTCGTCGCTTCCGATTTGGCGCTTGCTTGGCTGGGGCCTGTTGGCCTCGCTCATACTGCATTGGATCGCGCTTGATCTGATGCGCGCGGCGGCCTTGCCACATGTTCCGGGCAGTCGCACTTTGCGGGTAAGTCTGGGCGAAGTCGGACGCGATGCGTTGCGCATGGCGCCAATGCTCGACACCCCTGTGGCGTCAGTGGCACGAGCTATCAAATCTGCGGAACCCATTCATGCGCAGGCTGAGCCGGCCACCGTGGGCAAGAGCATTTCTCCAATGGTGCCGCGAGGACAGATCACCACCGTTTTGCCGACCGAAGGTTTGCGCAGCGGCCAGCCCGCCGAGGCCATGGTGGCTTTGCGTCTGGCCTTGGCCGGGGCGCTTGGTACTTCTCTGCCTTCGAATATGCCAAAAGCATTGACGCTGTGGTGCGATTTCGATGCAGCAGGACATTTGTTGGATGTACATGGCGAAGGCATCGTCGACGCCGTCTTGCTGGCTTCAGTGAAGCGCACTGCGTCACAACTGGTTGTGCCGGACAGCCTTGCGGGACGCCCCTTTTCCCTCGATGTGCTGCTGGAGCGAATCGACTAGGGGATAGGTGTTCAGTATTGTCCCAACGGTGGCAGATCGTAGGTGCGGAACTGGAATTGGCCCGTGGCGCGGTCCTCGAAGAACTGTCGCAGGGTCAGGACGATAGAGCGGAAAGCGATTTCTCCCCAAGGAATGTCGGCTTCATCGAACAGCGCGACTTCAAGCGACTCCGTCCCGGCTGCAAAAACCGGCGCGGGCAGACGTGCCCTGTAGAACATGTGTACCTGGCCGATATGGGGCACGTTGACGAGCGTGTAGAGATCGATAAGTTCGACGCGCGCGCAGGCTTCTTCCTGAGTCTCGCGCAAGGCCGCTTCGGCGGTGGTCTCGGCCATTTCCATGAAGCCCGCCGGGAGGGTCCACTTACCCAGGCGCGGCTCGATGGCTCGCCTGCACAGCAATACTTTACCTTCCCAGTCGGCGAGGGCGCCGATCACCATCTTGGGATTGATGTAATGAATCGTCCCGCACCGGTCGCAGACATAGCGGGGCAGAACATCGCCTTCGGGAACACGCAGGGTGACGGTTGCTCCGCAGCTTGAGCAGTAATTCATGGCAGGGTTTCGACAGCTTTTCGGGTGTTTCGACGATCAGCGATTCTAACCGATGCGCTTGCTTCGGCGCGGTAACGGAACGTATGACTAAAGCCATTGCGGCACAAGCCGTTAATCGACTGAGCTATCAAATTGTGTGCAAATCAAACGATTTTCACGGGCGCGCCGGCGGTGGGGCGCACCTCTCATTAGAGCCCGCTCGCCGGGGAACAGGTTGGGATAAATGTCATTAACGATGGCAACTCCGATCGACAACGCGCGTTTTGAACAACTCAAGGCCTCAAATGACCTGCCTTCGCCCAAGGGCGTAGCGCTTGCCATCATGCGGCTGACTTCACAGGATGATGTGTCGATGGCCGAACTGGCCCGCATCATCCGCACCGACCCGGCCTTCGTGGGGCGTCTGGTCAAGGCCGCCAACGGCGTGATCGGTTACGGGCGCCGTCCGATTGCCTCCGTGCAGGACGCCTTGACTGTGCTGGGCATGCCCGCAGTGCGTACCATGGCCTTAGGCTTCTCCCTCATGACGCATTACAAGTCGGGTGCCTGCGAGGCATTCGACTACGCGAGCTATTGGTCTTCCTGCCTAGTCGCGGCGGTGACTACGCAGGCCGTATGCATGCGCAAGCACGTCGCGGCGCCGGATGAGACCTACTGTCTGGGCTTGCTTGCGCGTGTTGGCGAGCTGGCGCTGGCAACCTTGTATCCCAAGGAATATGCCGAAGTGCTACGCGAGATCGCGGACGGATCAGCGTTTCTCATCACTGATCTCGAGTCGCGTCGTTTCGGCATGAATCACGCCGAACTCGGCGCGGCCATGCTCGCCGACTGGGGTATGCCACGTGTATTTACCGAGGCTGCCTATCACAGCAATGGTCGAGGAGAGTGCAACTTTCCCGATGGCTCGCGCGAGCGCTCGCTGACCGAGGCCTTGATGGTTGCGCGCACGATGGGCGAGCTGTGCCTGGCGCAGGAGGCGGTCCGTCCGGCGACGATGTACAGGCTGTTGCAGCTTGCCTCGCGCCTGGCATTCGACGAAAAAGCGACCGTTGAGTTGTGTGACGACGTGGCACGCCAATGGGTCGATTGGGGCGTGCTATTGAATGTCCACGCTGAAACACTGCCACCATTTGAGCACCTGATGGAGCGTGCCGCGCAGGGCGAAGCTGCACCTCCTGAGACGCTATCGGCCAAGCCTGATGCGGCAAAGGATGCGCCATCCGACCTCCCCGCATCGACATCGGACAGTGACATGCCTATCGCAAGTCCAGCCACCGCACCTTGCCTTAACGTACTGCTCGCATGTGCCGACGAAATCGCAGGCGGTGCATTGAAAAAAATACTACTTGGTGCTGGGTATGACGTTGCCATTGTAAGTGATATCGGTATGGCAGCGGAGTATGCACTGGATTATGATCCCGACATAATGATTGTCGACTGGAGTCTGACGAGCCACGGCGGCGAAGACTTTGTGAAGGCGGTGCGCGAGACGCGTGTGGGCCGCGGCATGTTCGTGGTCATTCTCAGCGAGAGGCACGATGAAGAATTCATGGTGCATGTCTATGGCCTGGGCATCGATGATGTCCTTGCCAAACCGGTAAGCCCGCGCTTGCTTCTGGCACGCCTGGATGCAGGCAAACGCGTGACGACCTTGCATAGCGAAATCGAGCGCGATCGCGAGGAGATACGGCATTTTGCAGCTGAGCTTGCGGTGAGCAATCGACGCCTGCAGGAAGTGGCGATGATGGATCCGCTCACGGGTTTTCCCAATCGACGTTTCTTCGTCGATCGCTTGCTGCAGGAGTGGGCCGCGTCTACACGCAACAAGCGCCCGCTGTCGTGCGTGATGATGGACGTGGACAATTTTCGCGCAATCAACGATGCATACGGTCATGAAGTGGGCGATTCCGTTTTGAGGCAGATATCCAACGCAATGCGCCAGGTGTTGCGGGCACATGATGTGGTCGCGCGGACAGGTGGCGACGAATTTCTGGTGATGTGTCCGGATACGCCGCTGGAAGCTGCGCAGGCCTGCGCCGAACGTCTGCGTCAAGCCGTCGAAGGCGCGCAGATCGTTTCCGGCATGCTCAACCTCAAGCTGACGGTAAGTGTCGGGCTGGCCGCGCGAGATAGTTCGATTTCGGACACGGAGTCGCTTGTCAGACGTGCAGAGCAAGGTTTACATATGGCCAAGCAGGCCGGGCGCAATCGGGTGTCTGGCGCGCAGTTGCGCCTGCATGTCGCGGGGGCCTGAAAATTGCCTTGCAGATGACACCTGGATTGAAAAATTTATATTTTTATAAACATGGGTTTACACACATTTTTATTTTTTTTCTAAAGCACTGCCCTGTCCCGGTCGTTGTTTGGACAGACATCTGAAAAGCATCACTTTTCTCTTCGCACAGCGGGGCCGGGATAACCCTTGTAGGACAAGCTCCTACACGAGGGCGTCCTTGCATTGCTACATCATTTTCCGCTAGACCCTGATTGGATATCGTTGCCCTTAGGGGAACAATGCACTCCATGGCGTAACACCTTTACGCCGCCGGACTGCAGAGGGGTCGAATATGAGTGCGATAAATATCAATGACGAGATCAAGGAACTGAATCTCGGCTATCTCATGCTTGCGCAACAGATGCTGAATGCAGACCGCGAAGCGGCCATGCTCAAACTCGGCGTCGGTGAAGATATCGCCGACATGATTACCAAGTTATCACCGGGACAGATCTTGCGCATGGCGGCGAGCGATATGCTGATCTGCCAGTTCCGCTTCGACGATGTCCTCCTCCTCAACCTTTTGTCGAATCACGACCGCGACAATCAGGCTGCCCGCATTCACGCCACCATACTGGCTGCGTCATCGCCAGTCGGCCACATCGCCTGAGGAGATCGACATGCGCATGAAAAGCCTCGTTCAAGATGCTCGCGAAACACAGCTGGCAATGGAAATGATCGAACTCGGGGCGCGCATGCAAATGCTCGAATCCGAAACGGGTTTGTCGCGCGAGCGCCTGCTCAAGTTGTACAAGGAAATTCGCGGTGAATCGCCACCCAAAGGCATGCTGCCTTTTTCGACGGACTGGTTCATCCCGTGGCAACAGAATGTTCACGCATCGTTGTTCATGTCGTTCCGCGGCTTCATCACCAAAAACACGAAGCTGCGTGGACTCGATGCAACGCTCAAGGCCTTTCGCATGTATCGCGATCACGTTCAGGCCAACGACCTCGATCAAGTGCTGAGCCTGACCCGCGCCTGGACGCTGGTGCGCTTCTTCGATGCCAGGATGCTTCAATTGGCATGCTGCACCAAATGCACGGGCGGCTTCGTGGCGCATGCCTATGATCCGACGCAAGGCTATGTCTGTGGCCTGTGTCATATCCCGGCACGTGCGGGCAAAGGCAAGCGTGCCGCTGAGCGTGTCGCCGCTGCAGCGCTTGTTGAAGATTTAAAGATTGCTGTCTGAAAAGGCGGCAATACCGCAAGTGTAGTTCTGCTCTTTTGCTCTTTCTCTCTGTCTGACCTCCTCCTTGCGTTGCAAGGAGTTACATGCCGCCAGCTTACCTGGCGGTTTTTTTTGTCCCTACTTTTTGCCATATGCGCTGCGGCGAACGCAGCCCCGCGTTTCTTAAGTTTGCACCGGCGGTGCCGATACCCAACAGGGATGGGTCATGTTTGTCAGGTACTGAGCTCTCGCTGCGGGGTCGAAAAAGATGTTTCTGATTATTGGCTACGTTGTCATTCTCGCAGCCGCATTGGGTACGTATTCGATCCACGGCAGCCTAGCGGCGTTGTGGGTGCCTCCCGAATACATTGCGATCGCCGGCCTGACCATCGGTGGTTTTATCGCCGGCAATGGCACCAAGGCAATGAAGGCGACGCTGGGGGCGTTGCCGAAGGTCTTCAAAGGTTCCGGCAAGAACAAGGCGTTGTACGTCGACCTGCTTTCCATGCTGTTCGAGATACTCGCCAAGGTGCGCAAGGAAGGCTTGATGTCGATCGAAAACGATATCGAGAGCCCCGAGAGCAGCACCATTTTCTCGAAGTATCCCAAGTTTCAGCACGACCATCACGCGATGGAGTTCATGACGGACTATCTGCGCATGATGGTGGGCGGTAACCTCAATGCGTTCGAACTCGAAAATCTAATGGACGTCGAGATCGAGACGCATCACAACGAGGCGCATCAGGCGCCGCATATCATCTCCAAGCTTGCCGATGCGACGCCGGCCTTCGGTATCGTCGTGGCGGTGATGGGCGTGGTCAATGTGATGGGCTCGGTCGGCGAACCGCCGGCGGTGCTCGGTAAGATGATTGGCGGAGCGCTGGTCGGCACCTTCCTCGGTATCCTGATTTCATATGGCTTCGTGACGCCCGTCGCCACACAGCTCGAACAGATTTGCGAGGAAGACGGCAAACTCTATCAATGCATGAAAGTTGTGCTGCTTGCCAGCATGAACGGCTATGCACCGCAAGTGGCCGTGGAGTTTGGCCGCAAGGTTCTGTACTCGGGTGACCGTCCCAGCTTCAAGGAGCTGGAAGACGAAATCAAGAGCAGGAAAGGCAAGTGATCGGCCAAGGTTCGGTGCGATGACGCGGCTCTTCACTCACTAGCGGACCCCCGATCCAATGGCCGATAGCAACCAGCAACCCATTGTCATAAAGCGCATCAAGAAGGGCGGCGGCGGCGCGCACGGCGGTGCGTGGAAAATCGCTTATGCCGACTTCGTGACGGCGATGATGGCGTTCTTCCTATTGATGTGGTTGCTCGGTTCCACCGCGCAGGGCGATCTGAAAGGTATTGCCGATTATTTCCAGAGTCCGCTGAAACTCTCACTCAACGGCGGGCGCGGCACGGGCGCTTCATCGTCGCCTATCGAGGGTGGCGGTTCGGATCTGACAAAGACGGTGGGCGACACCGCACGCAGCGATTTCAAGGAAAAGCGGATGATGTCCAAGGTCATCGTCACGCCGCCCGAACAACAGCAAAACGAAAACACAAAATACGAAAAAAACCAGGGCAAGGACAAAGGCGTCGCCGAGCAGAATCATGACAATGACAAACGCGAAGGTGAAAAGGCCGAACGGGGTCGCTTGCAGGAACTCAAAGGGCGCATCGAAAGCATGATCGAGGCCAGCCCCGAGCTGCGACAGTTCAAGAAACAGCTATTGCTCGATATGACACCCGATGGTCTGCGCGTGCAGATCATCGACGAGCAGAACCGCCCGATGTTCGACAATGCCAGTGCGGATCTGAAGCCCTACACGCGCGTCATTTTGCGGACCCTGGGGCAGGAGTTGAATCGTTTCGGCAGCCACCTGAGCATTACGGGTCATACTGATGCGGCGCAGTACGTCGGCAACGCAGCCGGGTTTTCAAACTGGGAGCTTTCGGCTAACCGTGCCAACGCTTGTCGACGCGAACTCATTGTCGGTGGGCTGGACAAGGACAAGATATTGCGCGTGCTGGGTCAGGCATCCATCCTGCCCCTGGACAAGAGCGACCCGTTCAGCGCGGCCAATCGGCGCATCAGCATTGTCGTGCTCAACCGCCGGGCAGAAGAAAACATTTTGCACGAGGGGCAGCAGGTCGATGAAATTGGCATAACTGATCCCATCGTGCCTGTGCTGAATTTGCCACCGAAACCGCAAATACGGCCGCAGGAGCCACCGTCTCCGGCACCATCATCGAAGGCATCGACGTCACTGTCGGCACCGCCGCCTGCTCCGCCGTCCCCGCAATCCGCACCGCGGATCATCCTGCCCCCGATCGGCAATCTGCCGCCGAAACCGGTGCGTCAGTCGGGCTAAGGGTGCGAAGAAAGAACGCATCGCTACCCGTTATGAACAGAAAAGGCCCCGCAAGCCAAAGGTATGCGGGGCCTTTTTTTTAGATCAACCGAGTGCGAAATAGCGCTCTGCGTTGTTGTAGCAGACGTCTTCCACGAGTTTCTTCAGCAGTTTCCAGTCTTGCGGATATTCGCCGTTTTCCACCCAGCCACCCACGAGGTTACACAGGATGCGGCGGAAATATTCATGTCGGGTATATGACAGGAAACTACGTGAATCGGTCAGCATGCCGACGAACGCGCCGAGATTGCCCAATTGAGACAGAGCAGTGAGCTGGCGCAGCATGCCATCCTTCTGATCATTGAACCACCAGCCCGAGCCGAACTGCATCTTGCCTAGCACCTTGCCATCCTGGAAGTTGCCGATCATTGTGGCCAGCACTTCGTTGTGGATCGGGTTGAGGCAGTACAGGATGGTCCGGGGAAGCAAATCGTCGCGATCTAGCGCGTCGAGGAGCATTGCCAGCTTGACCGAGACGAAGCCATCGCCCACCGAATCCCAGCCAGTATCCGACCCCAGCGCATTGAATTGACGCGTGTTGTTGTTGCGTTGCGCACCGATATGCAACTGCATTGCCCAGCCGCGTTTGGCATATTCGCGGCCAAGAAACACGAGGATCGCAGTCTTGTATTGTTCGGCTTCGAAGCGGCTGAGCGGCTGATTCGCCATGGCTTTGGCGAGGATGGTGTCGAGCTCGCCCTCGGTGGCGTCCTCGTAGAAACAGCCAATGTCAATGGCATGGTCGGAAAGTTTGCAGCCGAGCGTTGCGAAGAAATCCAGACGTCTGCCGAGCGCCTTGGTGACATCGGTGAAACGGTTGATGGCGACGTCGCTCACGGCGGCGAGTTTGCCGATATATTCCTGGAAACCAGACACATCGATCTTGAAGGATTTGTCTGGGCGGAAGGTCGGCAACACTTTCACCTGGAAGCCATCGGCAGCGATGGCCTTGTGATACGCCAGATCATCGATCGGATCGTCGGTCGTGCATACGACACGTACTTTCGATCTCAGCATCAAACCGCGCGCAGACAGTTCCGACTTGCCGATCTGCGCATTGCAGGCGGCCCACAGATCGTTGGCCGTGTCGCGACTGACCAGCGTGTTCACGCCAAAATAGCGTTGTAGTTCGAGATGACTCCAGTGGTAGAGCGGATTGCCCACGCCCATCGGCAGCACCTCGCAAAATTTGCGGAATTTCTCGATGTCGGGTTGCTTGCCGGTAATGAAGTCTTCGGTGACGCCAGCCGAACGCATGTAGCGCCACTTGTAATGGTCGCCACCGAGCCACAGCTCGGCGATATTGCGGAACTGCTTGTTCTCCGCGATTTCAACCGGCGGCAGATGGCAGTGATAGTCGATGATGGGCTGAGGCGCAGCGTATTCGTGGTAGAGCTTTTGCGCGGTCGGGGATTCGAGCAGAAAGTGCTCATCCATGAAGGGCTTGGCCATGAGGTTCTCCAGGGTGCGACGTTATTGTCTGACTAATAATAGCAAAATGACACTAAATACAATATGTTGTCTTACAACTTATTGATCGAAATCGTCTGGCTTGTGCTTTAAACACCCGCATAGGCAGAGAAGCCACCATCGACTGCGATGATGGAGCCCGTCACGAAGCCAGAAGCCTTGGGCTCCGCCAGCCACAGCAGCGCGCCGATCAATTCCGAAGCGTCTCCAAAGCGGCGCATAGGGGTCTGTGCGATGACTTTCTGGGCGCGAGGCGTAAAGCTGCCATCCTCCTGCAGCATGAGCTTTTGATTCTGCTCGGTGATGAAGAAGCCGGGCGCGATGGCATTCACGCGAATGCCGGACTGGCCGAGATGCACCGCCAACCATTGCGTGAAGTTGCTCACCGCCGCCTTGGCGCCACTGTAGGCGGCAACTTTGGTGAGCGGTCTGAAGGCGCTCATCGACGAGATATTGATGATGCTGCAGCCGGGACGGCCGAGCATCTGCTTGGCAAACACTTGGCTGGGCAAGAGCGTGCCCATCAGGTTGAGATCGAAGACGAACTTGAAGCCTTCCATGTCGAGATCGAAGAAACTGGTCTGCGAAGAATCCTTGCCGGCTGTCTCGGCGTCGAAGTATTCCTGTCCCGTTATGCCTTTGGGATGATTGCCGCCAGCACCGTTGATCAGGATGTCGCAAGGGCCGAGCGTGCTGGCAATGTGCGCGGCGGCGTTGATGAGCGCTTCGCGGTTGAGCACGTCGCAGGACATCCCTTGCGCGAAGCCGCCGGTTTCGTTGATGGACTCGGCGAGACGTTCGGCTTTGGCCAGATCGCGGCCGATGATGACGACCTTGGCGCCGCACTCGGCAAGTGCGCGGCACATGGCAGCACCGAGCACGCCGGCGCCGCCAGTGACAACGACTACCTTGTTTTTCAGATTGATATCAAAAGGGAGCGACATTAAATTTCCTGGGAATGTTTAAGAACTTCAAGGCTTTCAACACAGAGACACGGAGACACAAAGGCCCACAGAAAAAACAAAGAAAGTCTCACGATGTACCGCGTTATGCGGGATGCATTTTCCTGGTTTCCTCTGTGGGCCTCTGTGTCTCCGCGCCTCTGTGGTGAAGGTTTTAGTGCGCTGCGCCCGAAACGGCGGGTACGAATTTCGTGATGGCTTCCCACAGGCCGTTCAAGTAGACGACACCTAGTGCACGATCATAGAGGCCGTAACCCGGCTTGCCGGTTTCGCCCCAGATCATGCGGCCGTGATCCGGACGCACATAGCCTTCATAACCGAGTTCGTGATAAGCGCCGACGATGGCAGCCATATCGAGCGAACCGCAATCCGACTTGTGTGCTGTTTCTTCAAAGTCACCAGCGTCATTGATCTTGACGTTGCGCAGATGGGCAAAGTGAATCCGTCCGCGCGCGCCGAACTCGCGTACCAGCGCTTCGACGTTGTTCTCCGGACCGGCGCCCAGTGAACCGG
>JAQGMF010000023.1 GCA_028292505.1 Rhodocyclales bacterium | reverse complement strand
GTTTCACTGCACTCCACGCAACGCCCCTTCAAGAAAAGACATTCGCATATCACGGGAAAGTGCTGCAGTCCCCTCTCCCTGGGGAGAGGGTGGCTCGTCAGAGCCGGGAGCGGGGGAAGCGTTCGTGCATTGATTCCTTTATTTTGAGCTGACCCTGCAACCACGCTTTCGCCTCTCTCGGCTCTGACGAGCCACCTTCCCCGCACGGGGAGGGAACAGCGAGCACCGCGAATGACATCAACATCGCAGCAAAAACTCGTAGGGTGCAGTGAGCAAAGCGAACTGCACCACGTGGTTGCACCTGAAAAAAGGGTGCAGTTTCACTGCACCCTACGTGACTGTCGCCTCTCCGCCGGCAAGCATCACGAATTACATCAGCATCGACGCAAACATCGCCAGCGTCGCAAGTCCCATCGCCACGGTAGCAGCCCAGCCCAGCATGCGCCATTTCAGGCCCAGCGTGAGCTTGCCCATCAGAACCTGACTCGATGCCACCAGCATGACCGCCACCATGATCGGTACCGAGATAACGGCATTGATGACCGCCGCCCAATACAGGGCACGCATCGGGTTCACATGCGCCAGACTGAGCGCGAGGCCGATGAGCATGGCGATGGAAATGATTGCGTAGAATGGTTTCGCCTTGTCTGCCGGGAGTTCGAGGCTTCGACGCCACCTGAACTGTGCCGCCACTGCGTAAGCCGCTGAGCCTGCGAGCACGGGCAAGGCCAGCATGCCGGTGCCAATAATGCCAAATGCAAAAAGAAGGTAGGCGCTTTTGCCGGCAACGGGTGCCAGCGCGGCAGCCGCCTGAGCCGCCGTCTCGATGTGTGTGCTGCCATGCGTGTGCAGCGTGGCAGCGGTGGCGATGATCATGAACAGGGCAATGAGATTGGAAAAACCCATACCGACCCAGGTATCTATCTTGAGCCGACGCAGCTGCTTCCTGGCCTGCTGCGGCGCGACAAGCAAGGGCTGATCGCGCACGACGCGGCCGATGTCCTCGACCTCCTGCGCGGCCTGCCAGAAGAACAGATAAGGGCTGATCGTCGTGCCACAGATCGCAACAATGCTAGTGACATAATCTTTCGACCAGTGCAGCGATGGCAGCAGGATGCCGTGCAGGACCGCCAGCCAGTCGACATCGACCACGCAGACGACCCCCACGTAGGCAAGCAATGACAAGGTCAACCACTTGAGTACGCTGACGTAGCGTCGATACGGAATGAACACCTGCAATAACAGAGACAGTGTGCCGAACGCCAGGGTCCACAGCGCTTTGTTGCCGCCAGCGACCATCGTCGCGACGTCGCCCATGGCACCGAGATCGGCCCCCAGATTGATGACGTTGGCCACGACGAGCAGGCTGACCAGCAGGGTAACGAGCCAGCGCGCCTGGAACAGCTTGGCAAAATTTTCCTCCAGCCCTTCACCAGTCACACGGCCGATGCGCGCGCTCGCCAACTGGATGCCGACCATCAAGGGATAGGTGAACAACAGGGTCCAGCCAACGGCATAGCCGAATTGCGCACCCGCCTGCGAATAGGTTGCGATGCCGCTGGGGTCGTCGTCCGCCGCGCCCGTGATCAGGCCCGGCCCGAGCGATTTCCACCATGCATCTGGCTTGTTTTTCTTGTTTCCTGGGGCGCGCATATGCTTTCGCTCGACTGTCTTAGCGCCTAACTGAATAGGAGCGCCGTCTTCAGCGGAGCACTGAACAACTCCGATCATGCCATGCCGCCGATAACGGCATGACTTTATGCTCGCGTACTAATTATTCAAAACCATGCAGTGCGGTAATAAGAAAGAAGATGAGCGGCAGCGAGATCACGCACACGGCCACCAGGATGTAGGCAATAAAGCCTTCAGCGCGGTCGCTGCGAACCTCGTGCGGCACCCAATCGTATTTCGGTATCTCGTGCTTCATTCTGTCCCCTCCGCCACCACCAAAAGTGCCGTGCAGATGTGATCGGCATCTCCGATTCGCAAGAAAGGTGCCCAGGGCAAGGGCACAAGAGTTGCTGTACTTCGGCTTTCGATGATTTTCAATCACCATGAAAATATTTCACTGTGACCACTGCGGACAGCTGCTCTTTTTCGAGAACAGTCGCTGTGTAAATTGCGCGCGTGCGCTCGCCTATCTGCCGGAACTGCAACGCATCGCGTCGCTGGAGCCCGCACCGGACGGGCAATGGCGCTCTGCACTGGGTGAAGCCGCCGGACGCAGCTATCGCCTCTGCAAGAACTACGAGAACGAGGACATCTGCAACTGGGCAGTGCTGGCCGACGATCCGCAGCCCTTCTGCCAATCCTGCCGGAGCACGCAGGTGATTCCCGACCTGACGACTGCTGGAAACAAGGAGGCGTGGTTTCAGCTCGAAACTGCAAAGCGCCGCCTGTTTTACAGCCTCATGAGTCTGGGCCTGCCTGTGCATAGTCGCGGCGAGGACCCGGCGTACGGTCTCGCCTTTCAATTCCTGGCCGCCGATGTACCCGGTGCCGCGCCGGTCATGACTGGTCATGACAACGGCATTATAACTATCAATCTCGCCGAGGCGGACGATGCCCAGCGCGAGAAGGCGCGCCTGGCACTGGGCGAGCCCTATCGCACGGTGCTCGGACATTTCCGCCACGAGATCGGACACTACTACTGGGACCGCCTCGTCAAAGACAGCCCACATATTGAGGACTTTCGTAAACTTTTTGGCGACGAACGCCAGGACTACGCGGCCGCCCTGAAGCAGCATTACGCCAGCGGGGTGGCGAACTGGCAGGAACCGAATTGGCAGGAGAAATACGTCAGTGCCTATGCCAGCTCGCATCCGTGGGAAGACTGGGCCGAAACCTGGGCACACTACCTGCACATGGTCGATGCCCTGGAGACAGCGAGAGCTTGCGGGCTCACCCTCGTGCCGGCACGCAAGGACGAACCGAGTCTGGACGCCAAGAAAAAATCTTCAGCAAACGACGTCAGCGTCGGCGGCATGGTGCGCGACTGGGTGGCGCTGACCTATGTGCTCAACAATCTCAATCGCAGCCTGGGCCTGTCTGATGCTTATCCATTTGTCCTGACGGCGACGGTGATCGAAAAGCTGGATTTTGTGCATAAGTTGATCGCCGAGGCGAGCGCTACGCAATTGGAAGAAAGCACGGAAAAGGCAGTGAACTAAATACTGCGACCATCACTGATGGTGCAGGCGCGGGCACACGTCATGCGGCTGGAAAAGGCATCTTGCAGTAGCCTCTCAACCATTGCAGCAAAGGAAATTTTTATGACTACCAGCGCAATCACTGAAGCAATTTCTGTCCTGAATGATTTGATCGAGACCTCGAAGGACGGTGAAAAAGGTTTTCTGCGCGCCGCCGATGACACCAGTAGTGTCGATTTGCGCGTCGTCCTCCTGGCCGCCTCACAACGCTGCGCAGCAGCGGCGCGCGAGTTGCAGAACCTCGTCACCGATCTCGGCGGCGAACCTGAAAAAGGCGGCAGTATCGCGGGGGCAATCCACCGCGGCTGGCTGGATTTGAAGTCCACCGTCATGTCGCGTGACGACCTTGCCGTGCTAGAGGAATGCGAACGTGGCGAAGACTTCGCCAAGCGCCGCTACGCCGAAGCGCTGGACAAGGATTTGCCAGACCATGTTCGCGCGGTAGTACTGCGCCAGTATGAAGGCGTCATTATCAACCACGACCGCGTAAAGAGTCTGCGTGACGAGCGTCGCTAAAAACGTATAGCAGCGGGGCTGCGCGCACTGGCACCCTGCCCGCTACGATCCGTGCTCAACGCGTCAGCGTGCGGCGCAGACGCGCCATCTCCAGGAGCGTTGCATACAGGCGCTCGGGCACAATGGGTTTGGTCAGGAGCGCATTGAATCCGTACGACATGGCCTTGAGTTTTTCCAGCCGCAGCGCAGAGGCGGTAAAGGCGACGGCGGGAATCGGTACGACAACGTCATTCCTCGCTTCCCACTCGCGGATGCGCGACAGCGTCACGTAGCCATCCTGGTCCGGCATGGCGATATCGCAGATCAATACGTCGGGCATGTGGTCCGGACCCAGTTCCTCGATCAGCTCCACACCGCTGCGTCCCGAGGGGGCTAGGAGCACGTCGACGCCCTGATGTGCCAGCAGCGCGAACATGCCTTCCCGCGCCTCGCGGTTGTCGTCGATGACAAGCACGGACAGCCCCGCTAACGGACTCGAAGAACGAACGTCAATGGGGTAGCGGTAAGAAGACGCGGAACGTAGATCCATGTCCGATTCCTTCACTTTCACACTGCAGACTGCCACCGTGCAGCTCCGCGATTCGCCGCGAAACGGCAAGTCCGAGACCGAGGCCCGCAGCACGGCGTGTCTGCGAACTATCTACTTGTCGGAACGGCTCGAACACGGTGGCGGCAAAGCTAGGCGCAATGCCGTTGCCATTATCCTCCACCGACACAATCGCCATGCCGTCCTGGCGAACCACACCAATGTGCACATCGCCGCCATCGTTAGTGAATTTGATGGCATTGGACAACAAATGACGAATGACTTGCTGCACGCGCTCGACGTCGCCGTGCATATCGATATCGGCGACCTCCGGCGTGAAGCTGACCGCGATGGTCTTTTGCTGCGCCTCGGCCTGCAAACCGTCCACCGCCGCCTGTATGGCGCCATTGAGCGAGTAGGCTTGTGGCAGCAGATTGAGTTCGCCGTTAAGTATCTGGGTGGCATCGAGCAAAGCCTCGATCAGGCCGACCTGCTGTGTCACCCCGGTTTTGATGCCGGCCAATGCGCGCTGCACGATGGGCCGCGTGGTATCGATCTGGCTTTCGAGCACATGCGCCCAGCTCTGGATGCCATTGAGCGGCGAGCGCAATTCGTGCGACACGACCGACAGAAACTGGTCACGCGCACGCGAGGCCCCCTCTGCCTTCTGACGCGATAGTTCTTCGCGCTGCACGCTGTCGCGATGCAGGTTGAGCGCTTCGACGCAGGGGGTGATGTCTTGTGTCACGATGAGGACGGTTTGTGAGTCGTCCGACAAGGCGCTGGCCAGTAGATGATGCTGTCGCTCGCTGATGCGCAGATTGAATTCGATTTCGCGCGGCGCAGGATTCTCGCCCCGGGCCGATGCCTGGCGAAGCAATTCGCCGAAGGCATGAGCTGCGGTGTCAGGCAGGTTGGCCTCATGCAAAGTTTTGCCAATAGAGTCGCTGGCATTTACACCGAACATCGCTTCGCCGCCATGACTGATGGATTTCAGATGGCCTTCAGCATCGAACCTGAGCAATACGCTAGGCAGGCGCGCAAGAGGCGTTTCGGTATTGACAGTTGTGCGTGGCGCCTTGAGGGAAGTAACGTCAGTGCAGGCACCCACTAGACCGCCGAAGCTGCCGTCGGCACGACGCCAGGGCGATGCGCGATCGAGCATCCAGCGATAGACGCCATCACGCCGCCGCAGCCGATACTGGATTTCCACATCGGCCTGGGCAGCGGCCGCGTCGCGATAAGCCGCGTGCACACCTGCCCTGTCATCGGCATGTACAGCTCTCAGCCATCCATTGCCGCTCTCTTCATCGCTCGAGCGGCCCGTAAACTTGAGCCATGCTTCGTTGAAGAAGCGATACACCCCCTGGTCGTCGGACAGGCGCGTCAGCATCGGTGTGCGCGCAGCCATGACATTCAGAAAGTTTTCGGTATCGTCCATAACCATTAATTGCATTTCATGACCACATGTCCGAGAAGGTCAGAAGAGTGTTCCTCTCTTTCCACCAGCAGAAAACGTTCCGCGTTGAGTAACGCAGGCTTTTCGCAGGCCGCATTTGCACCTGGCATAAACCCGCCGCGCGCGCCACATCGGAATTCACTTCCAACCAACATACCGTCGCAGCGGCAAATCATACCTCCCTGCCGCTTACGCCGGCAGAACGCTATACCGCGTCTCCTACCGAAAGATCATGCTGGATCGCATCTGTACTGAAAGCGTCCGCCGACTCGCCTTGCGTCTTCGCATCCGGTACCTGCTGGCGCGCTGCATTACGGCTAGAAAATGCTGAATAGCCGCGTTTGGCCGCCAACGCGGCAACGACCAGCAAACTGAGTTTGATAAATGCGGATTTCGACATGGCGGTCTCCTTGATCTTGTCTCTCGAAAGTTGCTGCCTCAAACCTGCTCAGGCAATGGCGGTGGCTCAATGGGAGGCGGCACAGGCGTCTGCGGTGGATCGCCTTGCGGCGCCTTCGGGGGTTCGACGATCGGCGAAATGGGATCGGTTACCGGCATGTTCGGCGTAACGATACCGTTTCCAAACACACCCGACACAATGACTTGCTGCAGGTACACATCTGACTCCTTGGATCCTTATAGATCAGAAGGCCAGCAATGTGCATGCCCGACTGAAGTCGGTGGACCAAGGATGCCTGACGCGATGGCGGTCCTCGGACAACCACATGCGCGTCAGCGAATATGACATATGGCTTTTTCGCGCTATCGCCGAATCCAGAAAACCCTCACACGGCAATAGTGACGGGCGATGCCCGCAAAAATTGCTGCAGTCTCGCTTCCTCGACGTTAAAACCGTCGCTGAATACGGCCATGCTCATAGGTCGTCGATGATGGCCGGATGGATGTAGCAACGCTGGCATACGGCATGGGTATTGCCTAACCTGCAAGCGATGCTTTCTACAATCGACACGACATTTTTCTTAGGTGTGGCCTCATCCTCAGCTGTCGGTATGCACACAAACAGGCTGGGTATCAGGGCGCTCGGGCCCAGGTGTGGAAATTCTTGGCAGCGTGGCGCTGCTACTTTTATTTGTTTTCGCGCGCTGCCGCCGTTCCTACTGCGCAACATTGATCGGCTCGTCCTCTTCGCGACCGCCGCGAATGACAGAACCATATTCTTCGAGACGGTTGTACAGCGTCTTGAGACTGATGCCAAGAATCTCCGCAGCGCGCTTCTTCACGCCTCCGCACTGTTCCAATGTAGCAAGGATGAGCTGGCGGTCGGTCTCGGCGAGCGATGTGCCGACCGGAACAACGACGTTCGAGCCACTGGGCGGTTTGGCCGAGGATATCTGCAACGGCACGCTGGAAGTTTCGACCAGCTTGTCGTCGGACATGATGTAGGCGCGCTGCACGTAGTTGCGCAGCTCACGCACATTGCCCGGCCAACTGTGCGCCGACAGTACATCCATGGAGCCGGGGACGAAAGCTTTGCCGGTACTGTGCGTCTCGTTGAGCTGATCGAGAAAACTCAGGGCCAGCAGTTCCACGTCCTTGCCGCGCTCGCGCAATGGCGGTAGTTGCAGGGGGAAGACATTCAGGCGGTGATACAAGTCAGCGCGCAGCTTGCCTTCGGCCACAGCCTCTTCCGGATTGCGGTTGGTCGCGGCGACGACGCGCACATCGGTGGCGATTTCCTTGTTGGTGCCAACGCGCATGAAGTAGCCGCTCTCCAGGACACGCAGCAGCTTGACCTGTAATTCAATTGGCATTTCGGTGATTTCATCGAGGAAGATGGTGCCCCCATCGGCACGTTCGAAATAGCCGCGATGCTGGCGATCCGCACCGGTGAAACTGCCGCGCTCATGACCAAACATTTCGCTCTCGATCAGGTTCGGCGAAATCGCGCCGCAATTGACCGGCAGGAAAGCCTGCTTGCGCCGCAGACTCAGATCGTGGATGGATTGCGCCGCCAGTTCCTTGCCGGTACCGCTCTCGCCGACGAGCAAGACAGTTGCTTCGGTCGGTGCCACGCGATTGATCTGATCGTACAGTTGCTGCATGGCCGGTGAGTTGCCGAGCATGCGGCCGAACTTGCCATAGCGGCGTAATTCGCCACGCAACTGCCCGATCTCCGCGCGCAGATCGCCGGTTCGCGGCACGCGGGCGAGGATCACTTTGAGGCGCTGGATATTCACCGGCTTGACGAGATAATCGGCCGCCCCCTGACGCAAGGCATCGACCGCCGTATCGACCGAAGCAAAGCCCGTCATGACAACCAATTCCACCGGCGCGTTCGGATCGAATTCCTTGAACAGATCCATGCCAGTGCCATCGGGCAGCTTCAGGTCGGTCAGCACCACATCGGGCGTCTGCCTGACCAGGCTGATGCGGGCTTCGCGCAAATCCTTTGCAAGATCGATCGTGAACCCTTCGGCCTCGATCAGCGCAGCCAGCGCCGAGCGCGTGTTTTCGTCATCATCAACTATCAGTGCTCTTGGCATATTTTGAAAACCGCGAAAAAATTTCAGTTCTACACAAAATCTGGATGCCGGCAATATGTGCTGCCACGTCTACCACGATGGTTGCCACGATTCTTGCCAGTATCCGCCTCATCTGCACGCATTCACTTTTTCTCATTGCACTGAAACGCAATGACATCATCGGTGGACTGGATTCGACGACCGAAGCGGCCTCTCACGAATCGCCACACCCGCATGATCCGGGTAACACTCCGCACAACATGCCGCCCATAGGGGTGCGAATGAAACATGAAAATTGCAGCCGGCAAGATAATCGATGCAACATCTGGCACCAGATTCTCTGCAAGCGTGACGATTTTTCCCCGCTCGTCGGCGATGCGCTGGATCGTTTCTTCCCTCCGCCTTTCAAGATCTTTGAGGGAAGCCTGCACTACGCGCTGCACTACACGTTCTCCAGCGCCTCGACGTCGCGGCCCAGTTCAGCAGCACTTGCCGAAAAAAGCACCGACGGCACACGTAGGCGCTGGTACAAAAAAATTCCCGCGACCATCGTCAATACGAATGCAGCGAACATCAACCACGCAACCGCAACCAGCCTGTATGGCGTATCCCAGTAAGACGCCAGGACATACACCACACCAAGGCACAAGGTCATGAGCGCGAAGAAGCCCGTCAGGACGCCTGCGACGACACTGCGTATCAGACGCGATTTCTCGATGGCAAGTTCAATCCCCAGCAGCTCCAGCCGGGTGCGCATATGCAGCAGAAAAGTCGCCAGCAATCGTGTGGAATCGCCGATCAAGTCAGGGGCCGCCGTGGCCGTGTCATTGGCTGCAGAATCGGTTGACCTCCTGAACCAGCGCTTGACGAACATGTGTGCACGCTCCTTCGCGACGCGATCCTCAACGTCGCGCCAGCAAGGCACCCACTACGACACCCGTTACGGCGGCAATACCGACCGCCTGCCAGGGTTTCTCGCGCACATAGCCATCGGTCGATTCGCTGAGCTGGCGATACTTTTCAGAAGCACTTGTCTCGAAAGTATTGGCCGCATTCTTGAGTTTGTCGACCTGCGTGCTGAGCTTGGCGCGAACAGCATCGGCGCCCTCACCCGAATAGCTCGAAGCGGAACGCAGCAGGTCTTCGGCACCCTGGATGAGTTCACGAAAACCTTGAGTAACTTTTTCCTTACCATCAGCCAGTTGTTGGGCAGCTTGAGTCATATGAGAACTCCAGTTTTTAGCGTTGCAGAAGGGCATATTGGCGCGCGAACACCCCGTCGCGCCATGACGTCTGGAGTGTTCATTGCGAATTCCATGCCATTTTTGACAAAACACGTAACATCAAGTGCTTAAGCAAAAAAATAGATGATTGGGTGGTGTTGGCGCGAGTGTATATCGGTAATATTTACACTAATTTGTGTAAAGCTTTTGCATTAGTCGGAACGCTTCGGAAAGACTGCGGGTCGACGTGGACTCTTGCTGCAAATGCGGTAGCATGATTGTCGAGAAACACACGTTTTGGGGCGTTATGCATACGCCATATTTGTGTTTTCTCATGATATTTTGCGTGATTTCTTCCATGTTTTGCGGCGCCCTGCAGTGAGTCTTGTATCGATGATTCATCGCGAATTTGCTGTCAAATTCGCTGCGAATCCTGTCTTCTGCACGCGTGCCTGCAAACCCTCCAGAATGAGGAAAGTTACTCATGTCCGATCTTTCTGTCTCTGAAGACACGCGTTCGAGCACGGCCTCCGGGCTCACCGACAAAAGCGGATTCGGCGTGCTGCTCGGCCGCTCTCGCGCCATGCAGGAGCTCTATCGCCAGATCGAGCGCGTCGCGCTGACGGATGCCTCCGTATTGATCATCGGCGAGAGCGGTACCGGCAAGGAGCTCATCGCCAAGACCTTCCATGAACGCAGCCCGCGCCACAGCAAGCCTTTCATTCCGGTCAACTGCGGCGCTATTCCGGCAAAGCTCGTCGAGGCCGAATTGTTCGGGCACGAAAAAGGCAGTTTCACCGGCGCAGTACATCAGCATATCGGCTATTTCGAGCACGCCACGCAGGGCACGATCTTTCTCGACGAAGTGACGGAGATGGCCGCCGAGATGCAGGTCAAGTTGCTGCGGGTGCTGGAGACCGGCACCTTCCATCGCGTCGGCGGCACAGAATTGATTCGCGTCGACATGCGCGTCGTCGCGGCTACCAATCGCGATCCCTCGGCAGCCGTGGCCGAAGGAATTTTTCGCGAAGATCTTCTCTATCGCCTGGCCGTCGTGCCGATCCGCGTGCCGCCGCTGCGCGAACGCGACGACGACGTGGAATTGCTGGCCCTGCACTTTCTCGCCGATCTCAATCGCGCTTCGCAGACGGACAAAGCGTTTTCCCGCCGCGCGCTCGATGTCGTGCGCGGTTATGCCTGGCCGGGTAATGTGCGCGAGTTGCGCAACACCATTCATCGTGCATTCATTCTTGCCGACAAGACCATCGACATCGCCGATCCTTACGCGATATCCAGCAGCAAGAAGACTTCCGTAACCGACGGCTTCTTGACCCTGCCGATCGGCACACCGCTGGCAGAAGCGCAACGCGAAATCATTCTCGCCACGCTCAAGCATTTCGATGGCGACAAGCGTCAGGTGGCAAATGCACTCGGCATAAGCCTGAAGACACTTTACAACCGCTTGGAGATATATCAGGCCGGCGGGACATAAAGGCGTAGGTTGGGGTGAGCTAGGTTTGGCAAATGAGGATGCCCAACGCCTCACTTGAATCGAGCTTCGTACCCACCTTGTGGATCGATGTTGGGCATCGCTTCGCTCCCCCAACCTACCCCGCTGCTTGCTTTGTTGCACGACCAGCGCCCCAAACATCGTCATCCCGGCGAAGGCCGGCATCCAGGCTCGAAGGCTCCGTATTGGATTCCGGCTCGGGCGAAGCCCGATGAGCCTGGGCTTGCCGAGGGGCCGGAATGGATCAGGAACAGCCTCTTGGTGACACAGGTCTCACGGAGAAGTGGATTCCCGCTTTCGCGGGAATGACAAGTAAATAAGCATGGCAAGTTGGATGCCATGTGTATTTCATCACTTCGCGGTGTGATTCTTTTGCTGACGGCTGACGCCGGCCTTCTTCAACGAGATGGCGACTGCCTGCTTGACAGCCTTCTTCTTGCTTGCCGGATGGCTGGCGCCAATGTGACCTTCGCCCTCGTATTCGTGGACCAGCTTCTTGACGTTCTGGCCAATTGTCTCGCGACTTTTTCCGCTCTTGAGTGGCATGAGAATCTCCAATCTGACAAAACTCAGCGCGCATGCGATGCACTGCGCTGATTCTTTTTTTTCTCGGACGGCCGCGTAGCAAATCGCGGCCGCTCCAACCTGTCCGGGCCCTCAGTCCGAGGCCGGTTCGACAAAGTCTGGTCATCCAGCATCTTGGAGCGGAGCTCGTGTGTGGTTCTGAATACGCTATTCATCGAACATTTCCTCGCAACGAGCCGGCGCCCATGCACCGGCTCATGATGCATAGACACTTACTCGTCGCCCAGATCCCAATACGGACGTTGGCCGTAGTAGTTATGGATCGTCGTGGCCCAGCTCAGATCGGCCATCGCCGGCCAATGATCCTTATCGAAGCCGGGGGCCGCCTTGAGTTGCTCCTTATCGATATCCAGCACGAAGCACTTGCGGTCCGTGTCGAGCGTTAGTGCAGACCAGGGAATGGCGAACAGCTTGTCGCCAACACCGAGGAAGCCACCGCTGGAGAGCACCGCGTAAGCAATGAGTCCGCCGGGTACATCGAGCATGATGTCCTGCACCTTGCCCAGTTTTTCGCCGGCACTGTTGATGACTTCGTCGCCCTCAAGGGTGTCGGCCGCCATGACTTGCGGGCCAGGGCCATCGGCGTTGTAGCGTGCGCCGACGATCGCTGCGCCGCGCGAAGAAGAGGTAAATGATTGCGATGAAATTGCCATGAGTTTCTCCTTGTTTTACGTCATTGGTGAGCCCTTCATGCATTCTCCAGGGCTCCGCTCGCGATGCTTGCCCACTCGTGCGGGCACATCGTGATCCGTATGAGAAATGCAGCAAATTACATTCCGCCAGTGCGGGAAAAGCATGGGCGTGCTGCCGCCATTGAAGATGATCGTCACCTGCCTGGCGCCGTCGCCGAGACGACGCATCGGTGCATGCTGTGAAGCGGTAAGCTCTACGCCGTGTTTGTAAGTACGACGCCGTCGACTCGGCTACAGCCAATACGCAAACAGCAGCGCGACGCGCTCGCGCAGCACGAAGTTCCAGCTGCGTTGGTTCCACTCATTCAGCATGACCGGTACCGATGCGTTTCGGTCCTTGTCGAACTGCGCTTCCATTTGCGCGCCGAAGGATGGGCCAAGCACGATGGCATTGAGTTCATGGTTATGAACAAAGCTGCGCCAATCGATGTTGCTGGAGCCGACCGTCGACCAGATGCCGTCGATCACTGCCGTCTTGGCATGCAACAAAGCATCGCGTCGCTCGTAAATGCGTACTTTCGATTTGAGAAGTTCCGTGTAATGCGCGCGACCCGCGTGGAACACCATCCAGAAATCGCTGAAGCCGGGTAGTACCAGTTCGACGTCGACGCCGCGATTCGAGGCATCCTCAAGCGCATCGAGAAATTCGCGATTCGGCACAAAATATGCCATGGTAATGTGTACGGAATGCTGTGCACGGTTGATGGCGCCTAGCAAGGTCCAGTAGATCGCGCTGCCCTCATCGGGACTGGTTGCGACGATTCTTACCAGATCCTGGCCTGGCATCGTGCCGGCGTCCGACTGGTTGGCCGCGACGACTGTGGCCGCCGCCAGCAAGGGCGGCCCGCCCTGCTCCGCCCAGCCGCGTAGGAATTCTCGTTGCAAATCCATGGCCGCCGGCCCGCGGATACGCACGTGCGTATCGCGCCACGGTGCGTTCTCGCCCGCCAGTACCTTGCGTCGCGCGCCACTGCGGCCGGGGCGCGAGGAATACACCTCGCTCAGATTCAGCCCGCCGGTGAAACCAACCTTGCCGTCGACGACGAGAACCTTGCGATGGTCGCGTTCATTGAGAGTCCATCCGAACCATGACCGAAGCGGGTCGATGGGATTGAAATGCACGACGATGATGCCGGCCTGCTGCAAAGCATCGAAATATGCATTCGGCGTACTGAGCGTGCCGACCGAATCGACCATCACGGCAACCGTGACGCCGGCTTTGCTGCGTTCGGTCAGCGCCTCGGCGAAACGCGTGCCGACGGCGTCGTTGTCGAGAATGTAACTCTCGAGCAGGATGAGCTTGCGTGCCCTGTGGATGGCCTCAAGCATGGCCCCGTAGGTGTCGGGGCCGTCGCTCAGCAACGACACCTCGTTGCCTGCTACCAATGACGAACGGGATACCTGTTCCTCGCCGAACTGATGATTGGCCGAAACTTCCGACTGTGAGTTGCCTCCTCCTGCACGCCGTAGCGCGGACAGACTCTGCTTTTCGCTGAGCCAGCCATTTCTTGAGCGAATAAGCGGCCAGTCACGCTCGGACACCGGCGACGACGAAGCGTCAGCAGGTGCCGATGTGGAACTGATGGCCGCAGCTGAAGTGCTGCTCTCCTGGGTCAGGGCCTCTTCAGCTTCAACTCGTTTTTTACGGATTGCACCCCGTCGACCGAGGTCGCAATCGCTTCGGCCTTTCTGCGTTCGCGCGCGCTATCGACATCGCCACTGAGTTCGACCACGCCATTGCGTGTCGTGACCTTGATGTCGCGTGCCTTGGTGGTGTCATCGGCGATCAGTTTCGCTTTGACGCTCGTCGTTATGGCAACGTCATCTACATACTGGCCGGCGGAATTCGCCGCCTGGCCCAGCTTGGCTCCCGTTTCCTGTGGCACCGTGTCGTCCGTATCGGCCGCCCACAGCGTGGAAGAAGCTGCAATCGTTGCTATCGCAAACAGTGTGGAAAGCATTGTTTTTCTCATGATTTTCTCCGTCTTTGCATTGAAACGAAACTCTTCGCGAAAGCCATTTGGCATATTTCGGCAAGGCGCAAACGAGGCGCTCACCGAAGCGGCCGATAAGCTTCGCAGCATCGCTTGCGCAAGCGACGTGCCGGTCCGTCGCGAAGGGATTTCGCGGTGCTGACCTGAGAGCGCAGCAAGTAGTGCTCCACGCCAGCGTAAAAAGTACACCTGCTTGTAGTTATGTGGCCCCGCGTCGCGCGAAAACCCATGCTGCTATTGGCTTTGGCACTATGGCATGGTCGTTGCATTAGAGCTTTGCGAGGACACAACAATAAAAACCAAGGCAAGACTTTTGCCCAACGAACCGTCTTATGGAGTAGGTCGAATTGATGAATACAGTCTTTGATCAGAGAGCCAAGCAGACCCTTAGTCTGACGCCTCGCTTACAACAGTCGGTGAAGCTCCTGCAGCTCTCTTCGCAGGAGTTCGTACAGGAAATTCACCATGCGCTCGCCAACAATCCCTTTCTCGAAGAAGATGAGACCGTCGTCGGCGAGGTAGGAGAAACCGAGGCTCCCGAAACGGATAGCCTCATGCTCGGCACGCTGTCGCCGGGCGAATCGTCTAGCTTGGAAAGCCAATCGAGCGAAGTCGCCGATGAGCCCTTCGAATCGAGCTATGACGCCGACGAACAAGCCGTGTCGCAGGACTATGAAAGCGACAGTATCGAACCGTCATATTCCACGTCGTCGCGTGGCGGCGAAGAGGGCGACAACGACTTCAGCGACTGGGTCAGCCATACACCGACATTGCGCCAGCATCTGCATCGCGAATTGAGTACATATCGCCTCGAAACACGCGATCGGATACTCGCCGAGATGATTATCGACTCCCTCGATGAAGAAGGCTATCTGCGCGAGAGTCTCGAAGACCTTGCCGAAAGCATCAATCACGCTGCAGCGGATGCCGCAGTGGCTGACGATATCGATGACAGTGAGCCTGTCGAGGGCGCGGACATCAATGTGTATGAACTGCATACGGCATTGCAGCTTGTGCAGAATCTGGAGCCTGTCGGCATCGGCGCGCGCAATCTGCGCGAGTGCCTGCAGTTACAGTTGGCGGCGCGCAATGTTGACGATGTGCCGCATGCGCTGGCGACGAGCATCGTGCAGAATCATCTGGACATCCTGGCACGCCGCGATGGACCTGAGTTGCGCAAGCTGCTCGGTTGTTCGGCGGAAGATCTGCAGGCGGCCCACGCCATCATTCGCGAGCTCAACCCGCGCCCAGGCGGCCGCTTCAATATGCGTACCGCCGACTACATCGTGCCCGATGTGATCGTGCGCAAGATCAAGGGCCGCTGGACCGCAATGACGAATCCAGCTGTCATGCCACGCGCGCGCCTCAATCAGGTATACGCCGACATGTTCCATCGCAATCGCTGCAGCGACCGCACACCCCTCGCACAGGAGCTGCAGGAAGCACGCTGGCTGCTACGCAATGCCGAACAACGCTATAGCACCATCCAGCGCGTTGCCGAAGCCATTGTCGTGCGCCAGAAAACTTTCTTCGACTATGGCGAGGTTGCGCTCAAGCCGCTGATCCTGCGCGAAGTGGCCGAAGAGCTTGGCATCCATGAATCGACGGTATCGCGTGCCACGGGCAACAAGTACATGGCCACGCCGCGCGGCATCTTCGAGTTCAAGCATTTCTTCTCGCGCCAGCTCGATACGGAAACAGGCGGCACCTGCTCGGCCGCCGCAGTACGCGCCTTGCTCAAGGGCATGATCTCGGCCGAGTCGCAGGACGCGCCGCTATCCGATGTATCGCTGACCCGCATGTTGGCCGACCAGGGCGTTGTCGTGGCGCGCCGCACGGTATCGAAGTATCGCGGCATGATGAAAGTGCCGCCGGCGGAACTGCGTCGCCAGGTCTGAAACCGCTTCTTCGGCGAAAGCCTGAATAAGCCTGAAATAATTCCGCGCCAGAATCTGTGCGCGACCATCTGAGTCGGCAGGGCGCGGAATGAATGTGTATCGATTCGCGAATAGATACGCGAATCGATTCACGAATTTGGTCACGAATTTATTCATTATCTGCGCGACATTTTCCGCGTATGACAAATCGCTAAGAGAGCAAACCGCAAGCGGTCGTTCTCGGGTTAAACCAATAAAAAGAGGACGTGCCATGAGCAGGAATGTCGCCACAGTCTCGCCCAGGCTTTCGAAACGGACACGACGCGCGCGTGACAGCGCCACTCCCCTGCCGCACATTGTCGATGTGACAATGTTCTGGGCCAACCAAAGCGGTGGCGTGAAACGCTACCTGCTCTCCAAGAACGCCTATTTCGAACGCACGGCGCGCTGGAAACACAGCATCGTCATACCCGGCACGCTCGGCGTGCAACCACCTGGCATTCCCGGCATTCTGCTGCCTTTTTCCAGCGGCTACCGTATCCCGCTGACTGCACGTTCATCGCGCAAGGTCATGCTGCAGATGGCACCGGATATCATCGAAGCAGGTGACCCATACCAGCTTGCCTGGGCCGCACTGGATTCTGGTGCGCGTTTGCAGGTGCCGGTGGTGGCTTTCTATCATTCTGATCTGCCGGAGCTGGCAGCGCGCGTGTTCGGCGCCAGCGCACGTCGCCCGGCCATGGCCTATGCGCGCAAGCTCTACCCGCGCTTCGACGCTGTGTTCGCGCCTAGCGTGAATACGCTGGAGCGCCTCGGCGAAATCGGTGTGAAAAATGCCTTGCTGCAGCCTCTCGGTGTGGACACCGATGCTTTCCATCCGTCATGTCAGGATGCGGACTGGCGCAGCGAAATCGGCATCGCGCCGGATGTCACCGTGCTGCTCTATGTCGGCCGTTTCGCGCCCGAAAAAAATCTCGACGTGCTCACTGAAGCCGTTCGCCAGTTGGGCGACCGTTATGCGCTCGTTGCCATGGGTGCCGGTCCGGTGGTGCCGAGCGGCCCCGGCGTGTATGCCATTCCCTACGAGGCGGACACGCATCGTCTGGCGCGTGCCATGGCCAGCGCCGACATGCTGGTGCATGCCGGCAATCAGGAGACATTCGGCCTTGTGGCACTCGAAGCAATGGCCTGCGGCACGCCGGTGGTGGCCTGTGCCGAAGGCGGTCTGGGCGAGTTGGTCGATGCTTCGGTCGGTTACTCGGTGCGCAACGGTGCCGCAGCCCAGTTTGCCGAAGCCATTCGCGGCCTCGCCGATCGGCACTTGCCGACTTTGCGCCAGGCAGCCCGTCAACGTGCCGGGGAGTACGACTGGCGTGTCGTCCTGCCAGGCCTCGAAGCGCATTACCGCCGCATTGTCGGTGCGTCGAAGAATGAACGGGGAACGGGCCAATCGCGTGCTGCCTGAGAACACATTTTCCGAGGCGTCCTCTCGGCGCCAGGTTTGTGTCGTCATGCATGACGTGGCGCCCGCTACGTGGGATCGTTGTCAGCACCTGCTCAAGGCGCTCGATGAGGTGGCCAAGGTGCCGACAACCTTGCTGGTGGTACCCGAATATCATGGCGGTCGTGCTGTTCAAGACGACCCTGCCTTCATTGCCGCGATGAACGAGCGTCTGGCGCGTGGCGACGAGTTGGCGCTGCACGGCTATTCGCATCTCGACGATCAGGCTGTGCATGGTGTGGAGGACTATGTCATGCGACGTCTCTACACCGCCAACGAAGGCGAATATTCCGCCCTACCCGCGTCCATTGCACGCACGCGTTTGCGGCGCGGCGTGGAGTGCTTCGCCGCACTGCAGTGGCCGCTTTTTGGCTTCGTCGCGCCGGCTTGGTTGATGAGCCTCGGCACCTGGGAAGCGCTTGCCGATTTCCCGTTTTCTTACGTCACCACACTGCGGCACATGGTGCTGTTGCCGGAAGCGCGCAAGGTGCGTGCACCCAGTCTCACCTACAGCACGCGCAGCGCATGGCGTCGGCATACTTCGCATCTATGGAATCGCAATATGCTGAGACTGCAACGCGAGCGCGAAACGATTCGGCTGGGCCTGCATCCGGCCGATGCAGATCATCCCGACGTCATCGAGAGATGGCAGGAAATTCTTTCTTCATGTCTTGAAGATCGGCTGCCCGTTACCAAGGCGACATTGGCGGAGCGCTTGAGAGCAAGGACGTAGATGCACATGACCGTAGGGTGCCAGTGAGCAAAGCGAACTGCACCATTCACGCTCGACATGGTGCAGTTCGCTTTGCTCACTGACACCCTACCAAACACAATGAACGGGGCGTCACAACACCACCACCGAAATCAACCCGATTGTCGCGCCGAGCAGCGCGCCGCCCAGCACATCGCTTGGGTAGTGCAGGCCCAGCACGACGCGCGATAGCGCGACGACAATCGTAAAGGGCACCAGCGCCAACGACCATATCGGAAAGTAATACACCAACACCAGGGAAAAGCCGACAGAGTGCAGTGTGTGGCCCGAGGGGAAGCTGAAGCGGTCGAGTACGTGGCCGCACAGCTTGATGTCCGGACAGGTCTCGTAGGGACGTGCGCGCCCGCAAATGCGCTTGAGTGCCAGGTAGATCAGCAAGGAGATGATGCCCGCGCAGACCATGTTGATGGCACACATGGCACCGGCCTTGCCTGCCGCGAACGGCAGCGCCAGGATCAGTGCATACCAGAGTATGCCATCGGCAAGTCGACTAGTAACGCGGCAGACCGTGACGAGTGCGCGGCTCGCCGCATGTTGATTGAGCGCACAGGCCCAACGCCTGTCGGTCTCAATCCAGTGCGTGCGTTCAGACCAGACACGTGCGGATGTCATCTGAAGACCCTCGCGAGCAGTTGGCATGCAACGCCAGCTCGAAATCTCCCAGAATGTGATTCCAGCTGGCCGAACGCGCAGTCTGCCGTGCGGCCTCGCCCAGGCGCTCGCGCAGCGGTTCGTCGCAGGCCAGCGCCACAGCCGCGCGCACAAAGGCGAAATGGTCGCCCGGCGTCACCGTCATGCCGTTGACCTCGTTCTGTATGTGCACCGCAGCCGCGGCCGTATCGTAGGCAACCGTCGGCAAGCCGCTCGCCATGGCTTCCAGCGTCACGTTGCCGAACGTCTCTGTGAGGCTCGGGAACAGAAACATGTCGGCCGATGCGTAATATGCTGAAAGAATACTGCCGCGCTGATAACCGGCGAAGACAGCTGTCGGACAGCGTGCTTCGAGCTGTTGGCGCATCGGTCCATCGCCGACGAAGACGAGTTGCGCTGTCGGCTCGGCAAGCTGTATCGCTTCGAAGGCTTCGACCACGGTCATGAGATTCTTTTCGGCAGCGAGGCGGCCTACGTAGAGCACCACTGGACCGATTGCTTTCCAGCTGCGGCGCAGGCTCTCCGAGCGGAAGAATGGCGAATACGCCGCGCCGTCGACACCGCGTCCGCTTACCACGAGATTGCGAAAACCGTGCTCCGCCAACTCGGCTGCGACCTCCTCGGTCGGCACGAAGGTGCAGGCCGTGCGATTGTGAAAACCGCGCAGATAGGCACGCACCAGGGGCACGATGGCCTTGATGCCATAGACGCCGCCGTACTGATCGAAGCGTGTGCGGAAATCCGAAGTCACGGGAATATCGAGCGCACGCGCTGCGCTGCACGCGCTCCAGCCGAGTGGTCCTTCGGTGGCGATGTGCACCACGTCCGGCCGCGCAGCGCGCCAGCGCTTGACGAGACGTTGCCGCGCCGGCAAACCGAATTTCAATTCGCGATACATCGGGATCGGCATGCCCGCCACCGTGATCGTATCTGCGTCACCGACATCGTCGGCATGTTGGCGCGGGCGAACCAGCTCGACGCCGTGCCCGCGTGTGCGCAGATGATTGACGACGCGTGCTGCTGTCAAAGCAACCCCATTCAGTTCGGGAGGCCATGTCTCGGTGATGTATGCGATTTTCATTTTCTGGATTCCACATGCGGGCTGATCAATTGCCTGCGCGTATCGAGTGTCGCGTCGAGCGCGAAACTCCACGGCCATCACCCGCTACGCCTGGCTTTACCTGTAGCAAGCAATGTCGGTCGCGTGCTGCCAGCGGTGACGCAAGAGACGCTCCCGACTTGCGCCGCGGGAATGCGGGTTGCTGTATGTAGATCGCCAGATGAAAAAATCGCCGCCCCCGGCGTGGAGACATGTCATGGAAACCTACAACAACACCGCCAGCGAGAGAACAGCCGTCTGTATCGATGCCTGTGAGAACTGTCACCGCATCTGCCTCGCCATGGCCATGAATTATTGCCTTGCGCGCGGCGGCCGGCATGCACGGCAAGAGCATTTGCGCCTCATGCTTCACTGCGCCCAGATATGCAGATTGGCAGCAGATTTCCAGCTCACCGGCGCGCCCTTCAGCGACGAGTTGTGCGCCGTGTGTGCCGCCGTATGCGAATCCTGTTCGCAGAGCTGCTCGATGCTCGAAGGCATGGATGAATGCGTCCAGGCCTGCGATGACTGCGCCGACAGTTGTCGCCACACCACTTTCCCGCCAAATAGCGAGCGCCCCTGCCTGTTGCAATAAACGCGGCAAGATTTACAAGCGCGCGAGCAAATACTTGCAAGCACACTGCGACTTTTCGCGGCCACTGGCCGCGCATCGGGTCGTCCCGACCATTCGTTCCCGCACAAGTCGGGCACAGCGTTTGCGACAACGCGGCATGGCTTGAAACCGGCGTACCGCGGCACGGCACGGCACGCCGGCCGCCGCAAGAGATGTTTATCGGAGTAGAAAATTCAATGAATCACCAAACCAAACTTTCAATCGCCTGCACGTCGGCAAGGCTCTGCCCAGGTCGCATGGCCGGTCGGTACTCAGACGAATTGGAGCAGCGCTTCAGCTTTCAGTCGTATGGTGAAGACACCGAACTGGAAGCCGTGAGCCCTGGCGCAGACCTGCGCGCCCTGCTCGACAAGCGTCTGCTCGAAGAAATGTACGAACGGCTGGCGACGCAGGGCAGCCTCGACACCAAGGATGTGCTTCTACTGGCCCACAACGGTGTCGTTACCATCGTCGGCACGGCAGCGGATCGCGTCATGCGGTCGCGCATCGGCAACTGTGTGCGCGAATGCCTGTCGGTAAAAATCGTCATCAATCGGCTGAAGGCTCGCGATAACCACAACGAAATATGCGGCTCGGAAGACTGGCAGGAAAGAAAGCAGACCCCGCGACTACGCCATGATTTAGCCGCCTGAAGAGAACAGGCAGCAATGCATCAGCGCAATGTAAGACCATGATGAAATCAGTGGAGCAGGACTCATGAACGTATCGCCGATGATTGCCGGACCCCAGAGCGCTTCCACCCTGCCGCATGGCGAAAGCGAATTCGTATGGCATACGCGCGAGCTGCCGAATACCACGATCAATCCAGTGATCGCGCGGCAGTTTTCCGACGAAGTGCTCGGTGGCCTGTGCCGCCCCGCCAAATCCGTTCCGTCCACCTGGCTCTACGACGCGCAAGGCCTTACGCTATTCAATCACATCACGCGCCAACCCGAGTACTACCTGTGCCGCAACGAGATCACCCTCCTGCAAAACTGTCTGCCGAGCGTGCGCGATATTGCCGGCCGCACGTCCAGTGTGATCGAAATCGGTAGCGGCTCAGGCGACAAGACGGCGATGCTGCTCGCGGCGCTGGAACCCTTGAGCTACGTGCCGATCGACATTTCCTCCCAGGTACTCGACGCCTCGGTCAACGCCTTGCGCGCACGCTTTCCGGCGATGGACTTGCTACCGCAGCACGCCGACTTCAGGATGCCGATGACCCTGCCCGCAGGCTTGTCCGATCAAGGCCGCCGTGTGGCGTTCTTCCCCGGCTCGACCATCGGCAATCTCATGCCGCTCGAATCCGTCGTATGCATGCAGCGTATCCGTCAATTGCTCGGTGACGACGGCTTACTGCTCATCGGCCAGGACACGACACGCATTCCAAGTATCCTGCTGCCGGCTTACGACGATGCCAGAGGTATTACGGCAGCCTTCAATCGTAATCTGCTGACGCGTATCAATCGCGAATTGGAAGGCACTTTCGATCTGTCGAAATTCCGCCACGAGGCACGCTTCAATCATCGCCTGGGTCGTGTCGAGATGCATCTCATATCCTCCGAATCGCAGTGGGTCGAAGTGTCCGACCGCGCTGTGCATTTCGAAGCGGGTGAGTCCATCCATACGGAAAACTCCTACAAGTACAGCGTGGAAGAATTTCTTGCGCTGTCGCAGTCGGCTGGCTGGACCAGTCTGCACGGTTGGGTCGATCGCGATTCGCGATTCGCCATACACTTGCTGTCGGCAGGCATGCGCCACTGAGGCGCTCAAGCAAAGCCACATATGTAGGGTGTCAGTGAGCGTAGCGAACTGCGCCATCGCGCGTAATGGTGCAGTTCGCTACGCTCACTGACACCCTACCCCTTACTCCCTAGATGTCCACCGCGGCACGAGAAATGCTCGTCTCTGTGAATGCGACGGAAGTGTCGGCGCATTGCCGACGCTTCATCTTTCACATCTAACGCACATGCATTCAGCATGCACAAATAATAAGAGACCATGGCTACATACCCATCCAGACACCCGAAACTCACCAGCTTCGGCATCGCCGTTTTGCTGGTCGTCGTCCTGGTACTTGTATTCGACTGGAACTGGCTACGCAGTCCGGTTGCACGCATGGTCAGTGCCAAGACTGAACGCACAGTAGCGCTCGGCCATCTGAACGTAAGAATGGCATGGCCGCCGGTCATCGAACTCAAGGACGTACACGTCGGCAATATCCGTGGCGCGACGCCGCCGCAGATGATTACGGCCGACGAGATCGATATCGCGGTCAACATCCGAAGTCTGTTCGGACATGACATTGTGATACCGCACGTGCGCCTCGAAAAGCCCGACATTCATCTGTTACGCCTTGCCGATGGCAGCAAGAACTGGACTTTCGGCAAACCCGGCCAACCCTCGCAGGGCTCAGTGAAAGTGCTCGGTCTGGCAGTTGACCATGGCAATATCGAATATGCCGATCGTATGTTCGACATCGACGTCAATGTGCAGGCCGCCACCGGACCGTCGCCGCTCGGCGACTCGCCCCAGCATCGTAGCCTGACCACGCAGTTGGCCTTCAAGGGTCATTACGCCAAGACCCCCTTCGATGGCACGGCCAGCACCGGTGACGTGCTGTCGCTGCAGGACACCGGCAGACCTTTTGCACTGCTGACGAAATTCACCTTGAATAAAACGCAGATCGGTGCCGATGGCACCATCACCGATCTGCTCAAGCCCAGCGCCATCGATGCGCAACTAAGCGTCGCTGGTGCGGATATGGCGCTGCTCTACCCTGCCTTGCCCATGGCCCTGCCCTCCTCGCCGCCCTACCACTTTGCCGGGCATTTCGTCATGCAGGGCAAGACCTTTTCGTACAATGGTTTCAAGGGCGTCATCGGCAAGAGCGATATCGCCGGCGAGGCGCGCTTCTCATCGCGCTCGCCGCGGCCTTATCTCGAAGCGAAGCTGCGCAGTAACTACCTGAGTCTCGACGACCTCGGACCGCTAATCGGTGCGACACCGCATCACGCACGAGTGGGTGAGCCGCCGGCGGAAATCTCGCCACGCGCGGACCAGGCAGCGAGTTCGCCGACGCACAAAGTTTTGCCGCAGCAGGCCTTCAAACTCGACAAGCTTAACGCGATGGATACCAATGTCGCACTCGACGTGAAAAAGCTCAATGTGCCGGACGCATCGCCCTTGGAAGACCTGCATGCCGTGCTCAAGGTGGACAGCGGCAAGCTGCAGCTCTCGCCGCTCAAACTGGGTATCGCTGGCGGCAGCATCGATGCCAATATCATGCTCGATGGCAGCCAGAATCCCATCGCGGTCGACGCCTCGATCGACGTGAGCCACGCCAAGCTCGCCGAATTGTTTCCCACTGTGAAAATCATGCGCGACAGCCAGGGCTCAGTCGGCGCGAAGATTCATGTGCTTGGCCACGGCAATTCCATCGCTGACATCCTCGGCACATCCAACGGCACGGCGCAGCTTGCCATGTCCGGCGGCACCGTTTCCGACCTGATGATGGAGGTGGTCGGTCTGGACGGCGTCGGCATCGCCAAGTATCTCGTTGCTGGAGATCAGCAGACGCCAATCCGCTGCGCCGGCGCCTCATTCAAAGTGAATAACGGCTTGGCCAGCAGCGAGGTCATCGTCTTCGACACAGACAATACGCGCGTGGATGGCGGCGGCAATGTCGACATGAAGAACGAGCAGTTCGACATACTGCTTACGCCCCGACCCAAGCATCGCAGCATCCTTGTTTTGCGCGTCCCCGTGCGCGTGCATGGCAGCTTCGCCAAGCCGGGGTATTCGGTCAAGACAGGCGAACTTGCCATGCGCGGCGGCGCGGCGGTGGCACTGGGCATGGTCAATCCCTTGCTAGCTCTGGTGCCCCTTATCGAAACAGGGCCTGGCACCAACACAGACTGCGCTGCGGTTTTCCGCGCTACCGCATCGGCGGTTCAGGGCGGCAAGGCAAAGTGATCTGTCATTACATTGATCGTTGGCAAAAAGGGATTGGCCCTGCGGTAAAGGCTTTTGACTAGTCAGTCTTCTTCGCCGCTTCAAGCTCCGCCTTGTATATGCCTTTTGCATGGCCGCCGAAATGCGCCGTGATCTCGGCACCAAGCAGGAACACCGCCGAGGAAAAATACAGCCACATCAGCAACACCGCCAGTGAACCGGCGGCGCCGAATGCGTCTGCAGTACCGGCACGCGCCAGGTACATGCCAAACAGATTCTTACCGAGCGAGAACAGCAGCGATGACGCGACCGCGCCAACGCCGACATCGGTCCAGCGAACCTGCGTTTCCGGCAGCACCTTGAGCAGCACTGCAAAAGCCGCCGCCAGTAGCAAGACGACACTACCGCGCTGGGCGAACTGCGCCCACTGTTGCGCTACGCCGGTGGTGCCGAAAGCCCACTCGACCACGAAGGAAAGCGCTGCATCGAGTATCAGCAGGACCATGATGAGAAAGGCCATACCGATCACCAGGCTCATCGAAACAAGACGTATCTTGACCAGACTGAACAACGCCTTGCGGCTAGTCGCCTTAGGCACGCGCCAGATGAAGTTCAGGGCAGCGTTAAGCTGCGCGAAGGTCGCCGAGGCGCCGAGGAACATCGCCACTACGGAAATGATGGCGGTCCAGCCACCATGCCGCGCCTTCCACGCATTGGCAACCATGGCCTGCACGGCAGTTGCACCGTCGGGTCCGAGCAGGCCTCTGATCTCTGCAAAAAGCCGGCCTTCGACGGCTTGCGGTCCGAAGAAAAAACCGGCGACAGCGATGACAATCACCAGCATCGGCGCCAGCGAAAATGCGGCGTAGAAAGCCAGTGCGGCGGCCATGCCGGCGCAACCGTCGGCGACCCATCCCTGGATGCCGGCAAGGGTGATCTGCGCCGCGCGCAGCACGCTGGTCCGCCTGCCGCCCGAAACAAGCACCGAGTATCTTGCAGATGTCATATGCGTCGAGTCATTCATTTTGCAATTTACATACTTGTGCGCCCGCGCACCAATTCGTCATTCCCGCTTTCGCGGGAATGACGTAGCCGAACGCCGTCAACCAGGAGCGCAACGGATCAATCAGGGACGCGGCGTCGTTTTTATCTGTGTGGTTTGTCCAGCCCCGGCGTGCCGTGCAGGTCAGTGTCTTTCTTCCCGCTGACGATGTCGTCATGCGCCTGCTTGATGACCTTGCGCTTCGGACCGTCCTGACTGTCACTGGACTCGTCATGCTCATGCGGCAAGCGCGGCCGTGTCACCACGCCGCGCAATGGCCTTTCGGGGCTTTGCTGATTCCTGTATTCCTTGGGCATGCTGCCTCCATTTTGCAAATTCTTGCTGCAGTCTGCGTGCAAACCACAAGGATTTACAGGCCGCTTGTAAAGCTTACAGAATGATTTTCGCAAGCGTTCTTGCGTCGCCTGTCTGCGAGCGAAGCAACTGCCCGCCTTCCTGCAAGGCAAGCCATATGCCCAGGCGGTATCTGCAAGAGAACGCCAGATACGGGCACGCCATGTGCTGAGCACACAGCAACACGATCCGCGGCTGTCGGCCGCTGTCGATGTCGAACTTGCGTAGCGACTAATAACTGACAAATTCGGAAGGACAGAGATGAACACGATGACGAAGACCTACAAAGCGCTAACGGCGATATGCCTGGCGAGCGCCGTACTCACGCTCGCAGCATGCGGCCACAAGACAGACACCGGTACGGACACCAGCGCGAGCCCGGGCACCTCCATGGGCAGCCCTTCGAGCAGTACGGGCACGGCCATGGCGCCGCCGCCGAGCAATAGCGCTCCAAGCGGAATGTCGAGCTCCTCTGACATGTCTGGTGCCTCGACCCCCGCGTCCTCGCCAACCTCGCTCATCGAGCGCGCGCCCGCCAAGAAGCTCCAGGACACCGGTCTGGCCTGAGTCGGCATCGTTCGCGCCGACAAGGAAACGAACCGGACGCCATCCGGTTCCGAAGTGCGACGGTATTGTCACAACGTACTTAAACGCAAAAAAAGAGGAGTCCTAAAATGAAGAATAGATCGATCTCCAAGCTGCTTGTGCAACTGCTGACAGTTGCCATGCTGGGCGTGACACTGGGGGCCTGTGCACCCACGCCGACACGCCGCGACGTACCCGAATACGCCGATGACGCTGTCCTGACAACGCGCGTCAAGGCTGCTCTGGCCAAGGAATCCATTTCGAACGCCGCCGACATCCAGGTCGAGAGCTATCGTGGCGTCGTGCAACTGAGCGGTTTTGCCGACTCGCCCGAAGCAGTACAGAAGGCCGTCAATGCGGCCAACGGTGTCGACGGCGTAAAGAGTGTCAAGAATGACGTTCGCATCAAGAGCCCACGTTGATAAAAAGCGTACCTGAGAGGCGCTGAAGTTCGTACCTGTAACCACCCGTTCCGTTTATGCGGAACGGGTGGTTTTTTATTCAGGGAACCGCTGATCCAATCAAGAAATTAAAACCCTTCACCACCAAGACACAAAGTACACCAAGATTCATCAAGAAAAGTGCTTTGGTATCGAGGTTTTCTTTGTGGGCCTTTGTGACCTTGGTGTCTGGGTGGTGAAAAGATTTCTGAATCTGAACCTGTTCAGTGCTTCCTTAGAAACTGTTCATGATCTTTTCGGAACACAGCCGAATTCTTCCGCGCATACCGTGCCATTGACCCTGCGGGCGCTTCAACACAGAGGCACAGAGACACAGAGGGCCACGGAGACTCTCAGCTTTTCTCTGTGGCCCTCTGCGAACCTCCGTGTCTCTGTGGTGAAAGGTCTTGCTTTTCATTGCCTGGCAACACAAAAATAGTCATATGTCATCAAATTGACATATCGACCAGCAATTTTTTCTGGCGCTTCCTAGTACGCCGATTGGCGCGTAGTGCATTGCAGACGGGGATCTGCTGTCAGGCACGATCTTCGCGATATACAGCCCGTACTCCCGTGTTTTCGACGTTGACTGAAAGGCTTACAAGCAAGCGTTACCCGTCAACGTAAAAGTTACATGAGATTGACTCTCGAATCCGTTTTGGGGTCAGCACAAATCCGCAAATTCCAACGAGCAAAGGACTCAACCGTGCGCCCAAATATCCTGTTTGTCGCGGCCGAAGCGGCCCCCCTGGCCAAGACCGGCGGACTCGGTGACGTCGTCAGCGCACTCTCCGAAGCGCTCAACAGCGACGGCATTCATGCCACTGTCCTGATGCCTGGATATACCGCTGCGCTCGACCATGCGGAGAAACTCAAACCCTGCGGCCGTCTTAGCGGATTGCCGGGTGGCGACGCGGCGCTATGGTGCGGCCACATGCCGGACAGTGATGTCGAAGTCATACTGCTGCGCAACGACGCACTCTACAAACGCGCCGGCAGCCCCTACCTCGACGCCGACGGCAACGAATTCGCCGACAATGGTTTGCGCTTCGCCGCACTCAGCCACGCCGCAGCGCAGCTTGCCAGCGGCGCAACCGACATCGAGCTGCCCCACGTCGTGCATGCCCACGATTGGCACGCCGGTCTGGTGCCCATGCTGATGCGCGAATACGGCGCTGAAGCCAAGTCGATTTTCACCATTCACAACCTGGCCTTCCAGGGTAACTACTCGCTCGCTTGCTCTGCGGAATTCGGTATTCCCGAACACGTGCGGCAAGACGCCAGCGTCGAGTACTGGGGCCAGCTCAGTTTCATGAAGGCGGCGCTCAACTATGCCGATCGCATTACCACGGTGAGCAACAGCTACGCACGCGAAATCCTCACGCCAAAATTCGGTTCAGGTTTCGACGGACTGCTGCGCCAGCGCCAGAACGATCTGGTTGCCGTGCCCAATGGTATCGATACCCTCACCTGGGATCCGACTGTCGACCCGTTGATCGCGCGCAACTACGACCAGGAAGATCTGCGCGGCAAGCAGGTGTGCAAGCGCGACCTGCAAAAGACTTTCGGTCTGCCGTTCGATCCGTTTGCACCCGTCATGGCAATGGGCAGCCGCTTGACGACGCAGAAGATGGCCGATGTGGCGATTGAAGCCATGCCTGTCCTGTTGGCCGCGCATCCGCGTTTGCAGATCGCCATTCTCGGCTGTGGCGACCGCGATATCGAAGACGGCTTGCGTGCGCTGGCGACCAATCACCCGGATCGTGTCGGCCTGCATATCGGCTACGACGAGGGCCGTGCACATTGCCTGCATGCGGGCGCCGACATGCTGCTGCACGGCAGTCGCTTCGAGCCCTTTGGACTGACACCCATCTATTCGATGCGCTATGGCACGGTGCCCATCGCATCGCGTGTCGGTGGTCTCGCCGACACTGTCGTCGACGCGGGCAGCGTCGAGCAGCCTGTGGTCAATGCCACCGGTTTCCTGTTCGACGGCGAAGCTGCCGCAGACATGATCGCTGCCGTCGAGCGCGCGCTTGCCATGTTCGTCCAGCCACAACTGTGGCGCGCATTGCAGCGCGAAGACATGACAGCGGACGTCGGCTGGGAAAAGTCATCGCAGCTCTACATCAATCTGTACCGCACGCTGATTGCCGAACCGGCGAAAGCCATGTTCCAGCCTGTCAGCCGTGAGCGGACCACGCGCCCGGTCGAACAGGTGTCGATGAAGCGCGCCTGAAAGTGAACGTGCCGTTGGCACCGTGAGCGTGCCGCTGGCACGCCGTGCAGAGAGGTAACCGATGCTGAAAAACCTGGAACCTCGCAACAAGATCATCACGCCAGGCTCCGGCCTCGACTTTGTCGACGCCCATCCCGCACTTGCGAACGAGCGCAATGCCCATGCGCTCGGCTCACCGATATTCGATGCGCATGCGCTTAGGGTGCCCACAGGCCTCATGGCCGACAGCAGGTGGGCACGCGAAGATCGGCCGCAACCGGGAACGGATGCGCCAATCCTCTCGCGCCCACAAACCGCGCGCGCGCTCAAAGCGGCACTGGCTGCGCCACGTCTTGCCATTGAAAAAGTCAGCCCGGCGGTCGACGAAGGCCGCTTTGCCGCGAAACGTATCGTCGGCGACACGGTCCGGGTCGAAGCCGATGTCTTCATGGATGGCCATGATCGTATCGCGGCAACCTTGCTGTGGCGCGCTGCCGATGTGGCGCAATGGAACGAGGTACCCATGCGCGCCCTCGGCAACGATCGCTGGGCGGCGAGTTTTCCGCTCGAACGTATCGGGCGTCACCTGTTCACCCTCGAAGCCTGGCGCGATACCTGGTCGACGCTCAGCGACGAGCTAAGCAAGAAATTCGCGGCGCGGCAGGATGTATCGCTCGACATAAGAGAGGCGCAAGCCTTCATCGAACAAACCGCTGAGCAGGCAGAACCACGACCGGCCGAACTCGATGAGCTGCTACAGGAACTTGCGGCTGCTATCCAAGCCGACGCCAAAAATTCCGATCACGCCGATGCCGTGGTACTGCTGGTCGGCGAGCGCATGGCCACTGCAATGGCCGCCTGCGACCGACGCGCCTTCGTATTGCGCCTCGATACCAAATTCCCGGTGGATGCCGATCGGCCCATCGCCAACTTTGCCAGCTGGTACGAGTTGTTTCCGCGTTCGCAAGGCGCACGCTCCGAAGACCACCACGGCACGTTTGACGATGTCATAACGCGCCTGCCCGCCATTCGCGACATGGGTTTCGATGTGCTTTACTTTCCGCCGATCCATCCCATCGGCAAGACCAACCGCAAGGGTCGCAACAACAGCCTGATCGCCGCGCCGAACGATCCGGGCAGCCCGTACGCCATCGGTTCGGAAGAAGGCGGTCACGATGCGATTCATCCGCAGCTCGGCAACTTCGACGACTTCGCACGCCTGCTCAAGGCGGTGGCCGAACACGGCATGGAGATCGCGCTCGACTTCGCCGTCCAATGCTCGCCCGACCACCCCTGGCTGCGCGAGCATCCGGAGTGGTTCCAGTGGCGCGCCGACGGCAGCCTGCGCCATGCGGAGAATCCGCCGAAAAAATACGAGGACATCGTCAACGTCGACTTCTATGCCGGCGACGGCGTCAGTGGTCCGGTGGCGCCGGCCCTGTGGCTGGCGTTGCGCGACATCGTGCTGTTCTGGATCGGCCATGGCGTGCGTATATTCCGCGTCGACAATCCGCACACCAAGCCCTTGTCGTTCTGGCAATGGCTGATCGCCGAAGTACGTGGCAGACATCCCAACGTCATTTTTCTGGCGGAAGCCTTCACGCGTCCCAAGGTCATGGCGCGCCTCGCCAAGATCGGTTACACCCAGTCTTACACCTACTTCACCTGGCGCGACACCAAGGCGGATCTGACGCAGTATCTGGAGGAGCTCAACGCGCAGCCGCTGCGCGAGTTTTTTCGTCCGCATTTCTTCGTCAATACGCCGGACATCAATCCGCACTTCCTGCAACGCGCCGGCCGCGCCGGCTTCGTCATTCGCGCCGCATTGGCGGGCTTCATGTCCGGCCTGTGGGGCATGTACAGCGGCTTCGAATTGTGCGAGTCGGCCGCGGTGCAGGACGGCGAGCACACCAAGGAAGAGTACCTCGACTCCGAGAAATACCAGATCAAGGTGCGCAGCTGGCTGCAGCCCGGCAATATCGTCAGCGAGATTGCGCTGATCAACCGTATTCGTCGCGCCACGCCGGCGCTGCATAGCCATTTGGGTTTGAAGTTTCATCGCGCCGACAACGACCAGATCATTTTCTTTTCGAAGACGCTTTCCGAGGCGCATGACGACTGCCTGCTCGATGACATTGTCCTTGTCGCCATCAACCTCGACCCGTTCAACACGCAGGAGAGCACCGTCGAAGTGCCGCTGCATGCCTGGGGTCTGCCCGACGACAGCGAGTTCGCCATCGAAGACCTGGTGAGCGGCAGCCGCTGGGTGTGGCGCGGCAAACAACAGTCGCTGCGTCTCGATCCGGCTGCGCTGCCCTTCCTCGTGTGGCGCGTCAGCGTCGGCAACAGCCGGAATCCGAGCAATGGCTGAGCGCGACACCACCATGATCGGGCCGCGCACACGCAAGCAAACCCTCATTCACGGCTTGCCTCAGGAAAGCAGCGACGATCCGCTCTGGTATAAGGACGCCGTCATATACCAGGTGCACATCAAGTCCTTCTTCGATGCCAACAATGACGGCATCGGCGACTTTCCCGGCCTGACGGAGAAACTCGACTACATCGCCGACCTGGGCGTCAACACGATCTGGCTATTGCCTTTTTATCCTTCTCCGCGCCGCGACGATGGCTACGACATCGCCGAGTATCGCGGCGTGCATCCGGACTACGGCGACATGAGCGACGTGCGCCGCTTCATCGCCGCCGCGCATGCACGCAGCATGCGCGTGATCACCGAGCTCGTCATCAATCACACATCCGACCAGCATCCATGGTTCCAGCGCGCGCGCCTCGCCAAACCGGGTTCGGCGGCACGCAACTACTACGTCTGGTCCAATACCAATCAGACCTACGAAGGCACGCGCATCATC
>JAQGMF010000017.1 GCA_028292505.1 Rhodocyclales bacterium | reverse complement strand
CAAGTATCCACAGCCATTTTCGGCTACCTGGCTCTTCGTCCAACATCGTCGACGGTATGTTTTCGGCATACCCCTTGACTATTGCCTCTCTCGGTTGAGTTCTTGCGTTCGTCGAAGCATCTGAACTCTGGGTTGGCGGTGCCTCGGCGGAACGTGCCGCTTCTTCTGCCACGATTCGCGAAGCAAGCGGCTTCTCCGGCATGGCGACAGGTTGCGGCGGTACGACAAATGCATTTCCGTCAGTAATTTGCGTCTTGGGTGGGAAAGGCGCCAACCAGGCTACGACCAGAAAGACACAGCCAGCGCCCATCGTGGCGAGAATATTGGCGAGCTGACCAAGCGATCCAAAATCGAACAACACCAGCTTGACCGCAGCAATGAGTAGCAGCAATGCGCCTGTGAGCCACAGGCGGCGGGATTGAATCCGCATTCCCCACCAAGTCATCGCACCGCCAGCAACGGCGCAAAACAGTGACACGACAGCCGGCATCAACATGTCGTTCAAGGCAAGAATAGTCAGCGTGCCTGTTGGACCAAAAATCCTCAGGAACATTGCCACGCTTACGCTTAACAGCGCTATGACAGCGGCAATTCCAAACAGGCGTGCATCGCGATTGCCCGAGGTGGACAGGAAGCGAGCTGTCTGCACGATATAGATCAATGCAATCATCTCGTATGCGATTGCCCACGGGTCTCGTTGAATGTGAAAGAGGGTCTGATAGAAAAGCCAGTAACAGGCAAGAACAAAACCCACCGGAGAAAGCGCATTCGGCCAGAATCGACCTGTCGGAAAAGTCCATTGGGCGTGAAGGGAGGCGATCAAGGCGCTGGCAACAAGAATGGTCGCGATAACGGTCGCCATGGGTGCGACAAGCGTGCCGCCATACGCAAGCGCCCACGGGAAAATGACTACGGGCAGACAGCTGCGTACCACGCCGGCAACGGATTCGCCCTCTTCCGGATGGCGGCCGGACATATGCGCTATGGAGAGCAACGCTGCTTGACCAATGAGCATCATCAAGATGATGGTGTTCGGTGGGAAAAGCTTGGCCCCCAATAAGCCTGAAATGAGAAGTGCCCCTGCCAGCAAAAGTGCTAGCTCGATACGGGGCGTTTTCCTTATTAACCAAATGGCATATCCAAAACAGAGCAACAAGACGGCGAGATGCGAGGCCTGAGGCAAGTATTCGAAATGCAACCGGAGCAACTCGCGCGCGCATGTCAGCACTGCCCAAGCGATGGTCAAGGTGATGAACAAGGGAGCAATGTCGCTACGCTGCCTATGCAGGCTGAAAGCGGCGGCTCCGAGGAAAAATATCACCACTGAATGACGCAGGAATTGCGCGTTGAGGAATGGGCTGCCTATGACCGGGGTGAATATGGCTTGTAGCAAGTAACAAGCAAACGCCGCCAACGCGATGGTAATCAGGAGCGGTGCAAATGCTCGCGATACGCCAATCTTTGGGCCGGCGGCCAGCAGCGCACAAGACACAACGGTGGCGACAAGGGAATAGGGAATATTTTCCAGCGTAAGGAGCGCGCCGGTTAGCAGAAGTAGCAACGCGACACAAAGGTAGCGCAGTGCGCCGGCTTGATGACGCTGGTGTTGAACTATGGCTGCGAGTGCCCAGAGCACGCCGAGCAAAGCCATGCCGATGGCACCTTCCACTGACGCGTCAGGCGCGATAGCCAGTGTGAGCACTGCCGACACGAGCGGCAGTAACAGGAAGTAGCCGGTGTCGAAGCGTTGCAACCATACACCTTCGGATACGTGGCCCGAAACCTTGTTGAATTCAAGCAAGGGCATGGCGAGATAAATTGCTACGAGGGCCAGTAGCAAGGGCTGCATCTGACTGTAATAGGCCGGCTCGTAGAAACTATGCGTCCAGCCAAAAAACAGGGCGCCAGCCAACGTAAACAGAAAACCAAGATGGATAAGAGGACGCCACCCGCGCAGCCAAACCATCACTAGCGACAAAAGGCTCGCGACTACATAGTAGCCATAGACGGGTACAGGTCCGGGCGAGTCGAGTGCAAAGGCAGGCGCAATGAATGCGCCGACCATTGCAAGAAGGGCAATGGATAGAGCCCGACGTGTTACGGCAAAAGTTGTCGCGGCGCAGGCCACGGCAAAAAGAAGCGTCAGGGCTTGTATGCTCGTGACGAATTTGAAGTATCCGTACGCACTATAGGCAGTGAGATAGGCGACGCCCAGAGCCGCCCCGCCTAATGCCAAATGAATTGATCGACGCTTATGATTATTTTTGAGCATGCCCGAAGCGCAACCGAGCACTGCGGCGATCACAATGCCCGTCGCCAATTTTGCGTCGGCGGGCAAATCGATATTGAGCATCAGGTATCGCAGCAAGGCTCCCGTGCCGATGAGCAACAGAATCGCGCCTACCTTTGCGGGCCAGTTGCCGCTCACCAACCATCTAATGAGTCCCGCAGGTTTGATCGGAATGCCCCCGTCGGTTGTTGTAGCTTCCCAAAACAGGACCATCGCAAATAGCGCCGCGATACCACATAAAAATGCCAAGGCAGTCATGGATTTCCCCGTTTAATAATTCTAATTATGTTGTCTTGATGGCAAGACCAATTTCATGCCGAACGTATTTCTGGAAGCAGCGTATCTGGTTATTGCAAAACGACCTATAGCACTTTAGTGCCCATCATCGGGCTGGCTTGCTGTTGTACTGCCACCACGATCCGCGCGCGATTGGTGCAACCTGTCTTGTCAAGAATTCTGGTGACGTGATGCTTGATGGTGTTTTCGCTGAGATCAAGCAAGCGCGCGATGTCGTGATTCGATTTGCCGATACCGATCAATCCAGCAATCTCACTTTCCCTTGCGGAGAGAACAACGTTGTTAAGCGTAAGAGGATTCTGCGAAGGCGTGCTCTCGTAATGACGCACGACTCTCATGAGGGTTTGGTGCAAGGCGGGAGTGATTTGCACGAGCCTATCAATGAGGTCCGAGGATGGAGGTTCAGGCAAACGATGCAAGCTGAAATAGGTACCAATGCAATTGGCCTCATCGACAGTGGCATGTGCCAGCGTTTCGCCGAGTCTGTAGACCTTGAAGTGATCGAGCCAGTCCGAAGACACTTCGGGCCAAGGATCACCAGGGCTGAATACTTGAGGTTGTCGTGAGACGATCCAGCGCCGCATGATGGGTGTGTCGATGCCTCCTGCTGAATTGCGAATGGCATTGAGGTGCTCCGGTGGGTAGTCCACGGCTATGACGTAATCCATGGACACTCCAGCCGAATGAACGCGGCCGTGACCACAGACCAATGCGCCATGCGGCAACAGCAAACGCAGAGTTTCACGCGTCCATTCCTTGAATTGCGCCAAGGTCTGGATTTGGTGCGCGTCTTGTTCAAATGAATGCAGGTTCATTTTTGCTCCTTGCTCCTTGCCCTTTGCCACTGTCGTTGTTTCAATAAAAGCGAAATTCGCCAAGCAGTCTATTGAGTGCTTTGCCCGTGTCGATTTGAATTTGATCGAGCGATTGTTTGAGGGTGCCGAAGATGCGTTCGATGCGTCCGTTCTGCCACGGACAGCCCGGCTCGCTGAATTGCTGCCGAATACCGATCAGCTTGAGGATGAGCCTGAAGCGGTGACTGCGAAACACTGATTCGTTGTCCGTGCGTAAAGCGATTGGCTTGCCATACTTTCCCATCGCCAGGAACAGGTGCCCGAGCAAGGTGTAGCTGCGCTTGTTGGGCACGCGTGCCAGATCAAGCAGCAACCGGCTGCCATGATCGATGAGGCCGAGTATCTGATGGGTGGAACTCGCTGTGTCGCCCTTGCCGGTGAGGTCCATCGCCCATATCCGGTTGCGTGGCATCGGTGCAGGAATGTGATGTTTGATGCGCCGTCGCGCCATGTCTATGGCATAACGATGCTTACGTACGAGCTTGGCTACGTGGGACTTGCCGACGCAGGTGCCGCGCTGCGCGTGCAGGCGATTGAAGGTGTGGGCGATGTGTCGACAGCCAGCTTGCGGCATGTGCGCCTTGAGGCGAATGACTTCCGGCTCGACCCAGGCCGGTTTGGGCCGGCGACGACGGAGGGGCGATGCGGGTTGGGTGCGCCAGCCGGAGTGCGAACGCTTTGGGATTGGGGGCAGCCACCGGCACAACAGCCAGCAGAAGGCCGCGCTCAGCACGTGGAGCACCCAGCGTGTTTGCGCAAAGACCTTGAACGTGATTACCCCGTATTGCACCTGCATAACCTCTCGTTGCCACCTCATAGAAAGGGCAGCTCATATCCTTATTCGCTTGTCCTGCGATTCACCCCTCGGCCGATTATCCGCGACTTTTTTGCGTAAAGCAGTCCACGCGCACAACCTGCCCTTCTGGGCAGGTGGCCACTTGCTTTTGATTGTCAAAATTACCGATTTGGCGACCAGTAAGTGATTGGGCACGTGGCCCGCTCCGCGCGTCCGGGATGCCTAAGCACTGTCGAGGATCTGCTTCGCAAGCAGCTCGGCCTGCAAGCATTCCGAGTAGGTCCACTGGATCCCGGCCTTCGCCGGGATGACGAGGCATAGCGGTTCCGTGATTTGCAAAGCACTACACTAGCATGCCAATTAGATAACGATCCGGCTACCCAGCTCCACCACGCGGTTAGGCGGCAGCTTGAAGAAGTTGGCGGCGCTGGAGGCGTTGCGGAACATGAATTCGAAGAGACGCTCGCGCCACAGGGCCATGCCCTGGCCGGGCGTGGGTAGCAGGATCTCGCGGCTGAGAAAATACGAAACCATCATAGGTTCGATCTCCAGCCCCTGCTCCTCGCACCACTCCAGCGCGGCGGGCACGTCAGGCTCTTCCATGAAACCGAAGAAAATTTTGACGCGATAGAAATTGTGCCCGATGCGTTCGACGAGTACACGCTGCGCATCGGCGACACGCGGCACGGGCTGGAAGGTGACGGTGACGAGAACGGTCCTCTCGTGCAGCACGAAGTTGTGTTTGAGGTTGTGCAGGAGGGCGTTGGGTACGCTGTCGCGACGTGGCGAGAGGAACACTGCGGTGTGCGGCACGCGCGGCATGCTGGTTTCATTGGCGAGCATTTCGACGAAGGGCTGCAGCTCGATCTCGTCTTCCTTGAGTCGCTCGGAGAGCAAGGCACGGCCGGTGCGCCAAGTGGTCAGCAACATCAGGATCAGCGCACCGAAAGCCAGCGGGAACCAGCCACCATCCAGAATTTTTGCCGTGTTGGAAGCGAGGAAGGCAAGCTCGACCGTCACCAGTGGCAGGAACACCGTCACGGCCCAAGCGGTCGACCAGTTCCAGTCACGTCGCGCCACAGAGAAGGCCAGGATGGATGTCACCAGCATCGTCAGGGTGACCGCGATGCCGTACGCCGCGGCCAGGTTGGAGGAGGTCTTGAAGGTTGTCACGACGGCGATAACGAGTAGCAACAGTAGCCAATTTATGAAAGGTACATAAATCTGGCCGATCTGCGCTCCGGACGTATGACGCACGGCCAGACGCGGACACAGGCCGAGCTGGATCAATTCACGTGTCATGGAAAAAGCGCCGGTGATCAGGGCTTGCGAGGCAATCACCGTGGCGGCCGTGGCGAGGAGCACCATCGGTATCAGGAGCCAGGTCGGTATGCCGAGGAAAAACGGATTGGCCGCAGCGGCAGGATGCGTGATCATCAGCGCGCCCTGGCCGAAATAGTTGAGCAGCAGGCTCGGCAGGACGACGCTCAGCCAGGCGATGCGAATCGGCTTCTTGCCGAAATGGCCCATGTCGGCGTACAAGGCTTCGCCGCCCGTGACGGTCAGGAATACGGCGCCGAGCGCGAAGTAGCCCATGAGCGGATGCGCCAGGAAGAACCTTGCGGCGTACCACGGCGACAGCGCGATCACCACTTGCGGATGCGCCATGATGTTGTGGATGCCGATCAGGCCGAGCGCGGCGAACCACACCATGACAATCGGCCCGAAGAAGCCGCCGACGCGCGCCGTGCCGAAGTGCTGCACGAGAAACAGCCCGGCGAGAATCATCAATGTGACGGGTATGACAATGGGTTTGAAAGCAGGTGTTACCACTTCCAGGCCCTCGACCGCCGAGAGCACCGAGATAGCGGGCGTAATTACACCATCGCCATAAAACAGGGCGGCACCGAACAGGCCCAGCATGACCGCGATGGTGCGCTTGCGCGGACGCCCCTTGGCTTGCTCGATGACGCGCGCCATGAGCGCCACGACGCCGCCTTCACCATGATTGTCGGCGCGCAGGACGACGACCACGTATTTGATCGTGACGACGATGATCAGGGTCCACACGATCAGCGACAATATGCCAAGCACATTGAACTCGGTGACCGGCAGGAGATGGTGCTCGTTGGAGAAAGCTTCTTTCAGTGCATACAGCGGGCTGGTACCGATATCGCCAAACACCACTCCAAGGGCTGCCAACGTCAATGCCGACAGGCGTTGCTGCTCATGACCAGATTGACTCATTCAGTGCTCCGGGACGAAACGTTTGTTCCGCTTGCTTTTACGCGTACGCGCGAGGTTTTCTTGGGCCTCTCAACACTTTCCATGCCACTGGCCGAAACCGGATGGGACACGAGACGTAGCTTAGACGCAGTGTTTGCCTGCCGCAGGAAAATTTTGTGCACTGCGCCAAATTCTTGGCAGCAGGCATGAAAAAGGCATTACATATTTAACTTGCTGAGCCCACTTTTCGTCATTCCCGCGAAAGCGGGAATCCACTCGGTGGCACGGACCTCACGTAGAAGTGGATTCCCACTTTCGCGGGAATGACGCGTCTATAGCGGAAATTGAATTTCCAAACGTGTTTGGCCGTTCAGCAAGTTAAGTATGTAATTCCCATGAAAAAGGGCCGGAATTCCGGCCCTTGGCGGCATGACTTCGATCAAGCCAGTTGACCATGGCAATGCTTGTACTTTTTACCTGAGCCGCAGGGGCAGGGGTCGTTACGCCCCACGCGTGCAAAGTCAGGCGCCAGCGTTTCTTTCTTTGCCGTGCCCACCGTGGCCAGGGCTTCATCGTAATCGGCGTGATGGTATTGCACGTTGTCGACACCTGGATGCGCTTCGACGGCCTCTTCAATCTGTTCTTCGGAGCGAATCTGCACGGTCAGCAGCAAGCGCGTGACATCGCCACGCACAGCGTTGAGCAGGCCCTCGAACAACTCAAAAGCTTCGCGCTTGTATTCCTGCTTGGGGTTCTTCTGCGCATAGCCGCGCAGATGAATGCCCTGGCGCAGATGATCGAGCGAGGCCAGATGTTCGCGCCAATGCGTGTCCAGGTTGTTGAGCATGACGTTGCGCTCGAAGCCTTGCCAGGCTTCGAGATTCACTTCGGCAACCTTGTCCGCATAGCTCTTATCGCCGGCCGCGATCACGCGCTGCAGGATGTCCTCGTCCGATAGCTGATTCTCCGCTTTCGACCATTCGACCACCGGCACGCTGAGACGGTATTCGGCCTCCAGCGCTTTCTGGAAACCTTCCATATCCCATTGTTCTTCGACCGATTCGACAGGCACGAAACCACGGAACATATCGGTCAGCACGCCATGCCGCATTGCCGTGATGGTCTCGGAAATATCGGTTGTCTCCAGCAACTCGTTGCGCTGTTGATAGATCACCTTGCGTTGATCGTTTGCGACATCGTCATATTCGAGCAACTGCTTGCGCATGTCGAAGTTGCGTTGCTCGACCTTGCGTTGCGCCGACTCCAGCGAGCGCGTCACCATACTGTGCTCGATGGCTTCGCCCTCGGGCATCTTGAGGCGCTGCATGATCATGTTGAGACGGTCGCCGCCGAAAATCTTCATCAGCGAGTCTTCGAGCGACAGGTAGAAACGGCTCTCGCCCGGATCGCCCTGGCGGCCCGAACGGCCACGCAACTGGTTGTCGATACGCCGCGATTCGTGACGCTCGGTACCGATGATCTTCAGGCCGCCCGCATCCAGCACCTGCTGGTGCAAGGCGTTCCATGCTTCGCGCTTGCTGGCGATCTGCGCGTCCTTTTCGGCATCGGACAAGGCTTCGTCTTCGCGAATCTGCGATGCCTCGCGCTCGAAATTGCCGCCGAGCACAATGTCCGTCCCGCGACCGGCCATATTGGTTGCGATGGTGATGACGCCGGGGCGCCCGGCCTGCACAACGATCTCGGCTTCGCGCGCATGCTGCTTGGCGTTGAGCACCTGATGCGGCAGATTTTCGCGCGTCAACAATTCGGAGAGCAATTCGGAATTTTCGATGGAGGTCGTACCGACGAGTACCGGCTGACCGCCTTTGTGGCAGACCTTGATGTCCGCAATGATGGCGGCATTTTTCTCATGCGCCGTGCGATACACCAGGTCGTTCTGGTCCTTGCGGATCATCGGCTTGTTGGTCGGAATCACCACCGTTTCGAGGCCGTAGATCTGGTGGAATTCGTAGGCCTCCGTATCGGCCGTACCGGTCATGCCGGCCAGCTTGACATACATGCGGAAGTAGTTCTGGAAGGTGATCGAAGCCAGCGTCTGATTCTCGGCACGGATATCTGCATGTTCCTTCGCCTCGACGGCCTGATGCAGGCCATCGGACCAGCGACGACCAGCCATCAAGCGGCCGGTGAATTCGTCGACGATGATGACTTCGCCGTCCTGCACCACGTATTGCTGATCCTTGTGATACAGCGTGTGGGCGCGCAACGCGGCATAGAGATGATGAATCAATAAAATGTTGGACGGGTCGTACAGGCTGCTGCCTTCGGCGAGCACACCGATGCGCACGAGGATTTCCTCGGCCTTGTCATAGCCCTGTTCCGTCAGCAGCACCTGGGATGCCTTCAGGTCTAGCGTGTAGTCACCCGGCACTGTGACATTGTCATCTTCGCCTTCCTGCTTCGAAAGCATCGGCGGCACAGCATTCATCTTCACGTACAGCTCGGTGTGATCCTCGGCCTGTCCGGAGATGATCAGCGGCGTGCGCGCTTCGTCGATCAGGATCGAATCCACTTCGTCGACGATGGCGTAGTTCAAGCCGCGTTGCACGCGCTCTTCCTTGGTGAACACCATGTTGTCGCGCAGGTAGTCGAAGCCGAACTCGTTATTGGTGCCGTAGGTAATGTCAGCAGCATAAGCTGCCTGCTTCTCCTCGTGGCTCATCTGCGACAGATTCACGCCGACGGTCAAGCCGAGGAACTTGTAGATGCGGCCCATCCAGTCGGCATCGCGCGAAGCGAGGTAGTCATTCACCGTTACGAGGTGCACGCCCTTGCCTGAAAGTGCATTGAGATAGATCGGCAAAGTCGCCGTCAGCGTCTTGCCTTCGCCGGTACGCATTTCGGCAATCTTGCCGCCATGTAGCACCATGCCCCCCACCATCTGCATATCGAAGTGGCGCATGCCGTGCACGCGTTTGCCCGCTTCGCGCACCACGGCAAATGCCTCAGGCAGCAAGTCGTCCAGCGTTTCGCCCTTGCTCAGGCGCTCGCGAAATTCCTGCGTCTTGCCCTGCAAGGCTGCATCGGACAGTGCCTCCGTCTGCGCCTCCAAGGCGTTGATGGCGCCGACCTTCTGGATGTACTGTCGCACCAGGCGATCATTGCGGCTACCGAAAAACTTTCTAAGCAGACCTTGGATCATTTTTGATGAAAAGAGAAATGGGGAAGAGGTGGGCCAAAGGCGAAGTTCGCGATTCTAGCATGTTGAACAAGTCGCCCATTTTGCAGTGAATTGTCGCAGGGCAAGCACAGGCGCGCGAACGACAGAGCTCATGTAGGATATGGGCGAACTTCATGAATACAAGGGATCTAACCTCTGCCATGTGTGCCGCCCCGCTCAAGCGCTTCCTCGGTGCGTCCGATGCGCTTTCGCGCTTGCAGGATCACGCCGCGAGGCTGGTGCGCATGCAGCGCCAGCTCGAACGCAGCCTGCCGGCGAACATGCTCGGCGCAGTGAGCGTCGCCAACTTCGAAGCGGGTGTCCTCACGCTGCACGCCTCCACACCGGCGCTGGCCGCACGCCTCAAGATGAGCCTGGAGACGCTGCGCAGCGAGCTTCTCGCCTTGAACGAGCCGGTGCAGGACATTCGCGTCAAAGTACGTGCGGTACACAATAGCGAGCGCCATGCCTTGTATGCCAGCGAGGAGCGGCGCATCGGCGAGTCGGGTAAAAGTGCCTTGAAAGCGCTGGAAGACAAGCTCGGGGCCGACACCCCGCTGGGACAGGCCTTGAAGCGTATGCGCGAGGAGTCGCGATAGACCGTCATTCCCGCGAAAGCGGAAATCCACTTGGTGGCAGAGATATCACGTAGAAGTGGATTCCCGCTTTCGCGGGAATGACGAGTTGTATACCTGTGCAGCGTTACGCTAAACGATCGGCGAAATCACACGCTCCAACAACAACAGCGCCATGAATACCACCGCCACCGCCACACCGACGCGCAATAGTATCTTGGCCCACTGCAGATAGTGACGCTGACCGGTCAGCAGGCGGGCGCCCACACACAATGCGATGGCGGCGATCAACAGCAGGCCAACAGCGCGCAGAATGAACATCGGCGCGGGTCAGCTCAATTGCAGGGCCAGCTGGCCACGCAGGTTTTCGGGAAGGGCTGCATCGTCTTCGAAGCTGACCACTTCCCAGGCGCTCTGGTCTTCCAGCAAAGCGCGCAACAACTGATTGTTGAGCGCATGGCCGGACTTGTACGCGCTGTACGCAGCGAGCAAGGGCTTGCCGGCCACGTACAGATCGCCAATCGCATCGAGCACCTTGTGTTTGACGAACTCATCGGCATAACGCAGACCGTCTGAATTGAGCACGCGATACTCATCTACGACAATGGCATTTTCCATACTACCGCCCATTGCCAGGCCGGCATTGAGCATCGTCTCCAGGTCCTGCATCTGACCGAAAGTACGGGCGCGCGCCACATCGCGTGCATAGACATCATGGGCAAAATCGACGCTCACCTCGGTCGGTGTGCTGTCGATGGCGGGATGATTGAAATGGATCGCGAACGACAGCTTGAAGCCGTCATATGGCGAGAGCTTCACCCATTTGTCGCCGTCGCGCACTTCGACCGTTTTCTTCACGCGCAGAAAACGTTTCGGCGCGTTCTGCACCTCGATGCCCGCCGATTGCAGCAGGAACACGAAGGGCGCCGCGCTGCCGTCGAGAATCGGGATTTCCGCCGCATCGACATCGACATAACAGTTGTCGATACCCAAACCCGAGAGCGCAGACATCAGGTGTTCGATCGTGCCGATCTTGGCCTCGCCGCGTTGCAGGCCGGAGCACAAGCGCGTGTCGACGACCGAATACGGATCGGTCAGCAAATCCACGGGCGGGTCCATGTCCACACGGCGAAACACGATGCCGGTATCAGGCGCCGCGGGCCGCAGGCTCATCTCGACGCGCGTGCCGCTATGCAGGCCGACGCCGGTGGCTTTGACGATGGATTTGAGGGTTCTCTGGCGAATCATTTGGCCTATTGGACAACTTGGCAAATTTTTGTGTATTGCAACAAGTATACACCGGGCGTTTCGAGCGCTTTGCCAATACAACGCAACAGAATGTAAGCGGAAAAAGCGCCCGCCTCGTCTCTCGTCATTCCCGCGAAGGCGGGAATCCACTTCTACGCGAGGTCTGTGCCATGACGAATCGGAAGCCCAAGGAATGAAATATGTAATTCCCAAAAGAAAAGGGCCGCAAGGAAAGAACAAAGCAAAATTTGCTTGCCTTCCTTTGCGGCCCTTTGCGTTTTCTTTGCGTCTTTGCGGTGAAGCCTTTAGTCAGCCTGCTTACGAAGGAACGCCGGAATATCGTAGGTGCCAAAGCCATTGGCACTCATCGCTTCGACCGTGCGCCGCTCAGGACGACGAATCACGGCGGGCAGATCGAGATCGCCATAATTCACTTCCATGCCGATGTTGTCGGTACCCGTCTTGATGACTTGCATGACCGGCTGGCGAGCCGCAGCACGACGCGTACCCAGGCCCGTAGCCAGCACCGTGACGCGGATGCGATCTTCCATGCTTTCCTCGAACACGGTGCCATAGAAGACGCTGGCATCTTCCATCGCAAAGGCACGCACGGTCTGTACGGCTTCGCGCACTTCTGCCATCTTCAACGAACGGCTGGCGGTGATGTTGATCAGCACGCCGCGTGCGCCTTCCAGCTCCACGCCTTCGAGCAGCGGGCTGTTGGCGGCCTGCTCGGCAGCGATGCGCGCGCGGTCGAGACCGGAAGCCTCGGCAGAGCCCATCATGGCGCGACCCATCTCGGCCATCAGCGTGCGTACGTCCTGGAAGTCCACATTGACGAGGCCCGGCACATTGATGATTTCAGCGATACCGCCAACGGCTTTGCGCAATACTTCATCGGCATTACGGAAGCAATCGACGAAGCTGGCTTCTTCGCCATAGACTTCCATCAGCTTGTCGTTGAGCACAACGATCAGCGAATCGACATGACGCGAAAGTTCTTCGACACCACTGTCGGCGACACGAATACGATTTTCGAAATCGAAGGGCTTGGTCACCACCGCGACGGTGAGGATGCCGAGCTCGCGTGCCACTTCGGCCACCACCGGTGCTGCGCCGGTGCCGGTGCCACCGCCCATGCCGGCAGTGATGAACACCATGTGTGAGCCGCTCAGCGCTTCGACAATGCGCTCGCGATTTTCGAGGGCTGCCGCGCGACCCGCTTCGGGCTTGGCGCCCGCGCCGAGGCCGGTGCCACCGAGCTGGATCTTGGTTGTGGCGAGAGAACGTTTGAGTGCCTGTGCGTCGGTGTTGGCGCAAACGAACTCAACGCCCTGAACACCTTCGCGGATCATGTGATCGACGGCATTGCCACCTGCGCCACCGACGCCAACGACCTTGATGACGGTACCGCTGGTTTCTTTCTCAACGATCTCGATCATGCGTGCACTCCTTCTGTTGATGCGTCTGATAGTTCTTCGGCGTCATGAATCGACAAGACCCGTAACACCTAGATATGGTATCAGTTGCGAAGTTTACTACTAAATAGCCCAATAGGGCACAAGCTTTCTTTACACAAATTCGTGATCGGTTAGCCAGTGTCCCAACTGCTCCTGCAAGTCCATGACATTCAAAGATTTTTTTCGAACCACGATTTCATGCGTTGGAAAACCTGCTTGAAATTCTGACCATCGCGCGCCTGCATGCCGCGCCGGCGCTGCGCTGCGCCTTCGAGCACGAGGCCCATCACGTTGGCGTATTGCGGATGACAAATGACATCCGCAAGACTGCCGTGATACTGCGGCGCGCCGATGCGCACGGGCAGATGAAAGACTTCCTCGCCCAGTTCGCAAATGCCGGCCAGCGTTGCCGAGCCGCCGGTCAACACCAGACCCGACGACAGCAACTCTTCGTAACCACTACGACGCAGCTCGCCCTGCACGAGTTCAAACAATTCGGTGACGCGCGGCTCGATCACATCGGCCAGCGATGAGCGCGACAAGCGCCGTGGTGGCCGATCTCCGACACTCGGCACTTCGATGGTGTCCATCGGATCGACCAGCCCGTGCATGGCGATGCCCTGACTCAATTTGATCTCTTCGGCCTCAGCCGTCGGCGTACGCAAGGCCATCGCGATGTCGTTGGTGACTTGATCGCCGGCAATTGGAATCACTGCCGTGTGGCGGATCGCCCCCTGCGTGAAAATCGCCAGATCGGTGGTGCCGCCGCCGATGTCGACGAGGCACACGCCGAGTTCCTTTTCATCTTCCGACAGCGTCGCGAAGCTGGAGGCCAGCGGCTGCAGCACGAGGTCGGAAACTTCGAGTCCGCAGCGGCGCACGCACTTGATCAGGTTCTGCGCGGCCGACACGGCGCCGGTGATGATGTGCACCTTCACTTCGAGCTTGACGCCGCTCATGCCGATCGGCTCGCGCACGCCGTCCTGCCCGTCGATGATGAATTCCTGCGTGAGGATGTGCAGAATCTGCTGATCGGCGGGGATAGGCATGGCGCGTGCGACGTCGATGACGCGTTCCACATCGAGCGGCGACACTTCCTTGTCCTTGATCGCCACCATGCCATTGGAATTGAAGCTGCGGATGTGGCTGCCGGCAATGCCGGTGTAGACATCGTGGATCTTGCAGTCGGCCATCAGTTCGACTTCCTGCACCACGCGCGAGATCGCATCGACCGTCGCTTCGATGTTCACCACCACGCCTTTCTTCAGGCCGTTCGATGGCTGCGTGCCGACACCGATGACCTCGACGCGACCATCGGGCCGCAGCTCGGCGACCATGGCGCATATCTTGGAGGTGCCGATATCCAGTCCGACGATGAGGTTCTTGCTATCCCTGCTCATTGTTTGCCTTTGTGGTCCGAGAGTATCCCGGTTTTTTCGTTTGTCATTTTCACTGCAAAGCCTGCAGGGTAGCGCAGATCGGCCACGACCCAGCGCTGCGGTAATTTCTCGTGCGCAGCAGGATACGCTGCGACGAATTTGCGCAGGCGATCATCGACCGGCGCCTTGGCCTGATCCCGCCCCATTTCCAGCACCAGACCATCGTCGAGATGCAATTGCCAGGCGCTGCGTGGCGACAGATTCAAGGCTACGATGTGTCGACCGATCGGCTGAAGAAACTCATCCCAGCGATGCTGTGCGACAAGCATCTCGCCGGCACGATCGCTCGGGCCGCTGAACACCGGCATGACCGCATTGCTGGCCGCATCGAAGACTTCGCCATGCGTGTTGACGAGGCGCATGTCACCCGTCTCGACCATCTTCCAGTAAGCCACGGCCGCATGTTCTTCGAGGCTCACCTCGACCGTTGCGGGCCAGCGACGCCTCAGTTGCGCGCGGCGCACCCAGGGCAGCTTCTCGAAGGATTCGCGCGCCTTGTCCAGATCGACGGTGAAGAAATTGCCACGCATCGACGACACCGCCGCGTACTCCAGTTGCGCGCCCGTCACCTGCCCCAACGGCGTGGTCACGACAACCTGACGCAACTCGAACAGCGGCAGATGCAGCACAGCCTTGACAACGGCATAACCGATTGCCACCGAGGCCACCAGCAACAGAATGTCCGACACCAGATTCATCCATTCGGCGCTGTGCCAGAAACCGCCCTGGCCTTTCTGCGCAGCGTTCTTCGCACCACCGCGCCCGGCAGGTTTGTCACCGGCCGGTGGCGCGCTCTGGAAGGCAGGAACGCCTTTAGCCAAGAGAAGCTCCCGCCAGGATATTCACACATAGTTCCTCAAAACTCAGACCCGCCGCGCGTGCCGCCATCGGCACCAGCGAGTGACCCGTCATGCCGGGCGCCGTGTTCATTTCGAGGAAGGCATAAGTGCCGTCCTCGCGCACCATCACATCGGCGCGTGCCCAACCCTTGCAACCGAGCACATTGAAGGCACGCAATGCATCGTCCTGGATGGTTTGTTCGAGCACGGGATCGATGCCAGCCGGGCAGTGATAGCGCACCGAATCGGTGAAGTATTTATTCTGATAGTCGTACTCGCCCTGCGTCGGCTCGATGCGTACCAGGGGCAGTGCCGTGTCGCCGAGCACGGCGGCGGTCATCTCGGCGCCGGTCACGAATTCCTCGGCTATGACAAGCGAATCGAGTTTGTAAGCTGCGTCGAAAGCCGGCCCGAACTCAGCTGCGGCACTCACCTTGCTAACGCCGATCGATGAGCCTTCGCGTGCCGGTTTGATGATCAGCGGTAGGCCGAGTTCATCTATGACAGATGAGAAGTCGACACCCGGCGTCAGCATGCGGTAGCGCGGTGTCGGCACGCCGGCGGCGAGCCACACCAGCTTGGTCCGCCATTTATCCATGCACAGCGCCGAGGCCATCACGCCGCTGCCAGTGTAAGGCACGCCCAGCGCTTCCAGCGCGCCCTGCAAGGTGCCGTCTTCGCCGAAGCGGCCATGCAGTGCGATAAAAGCGCGCGCGAAACCCTGCGCCTTGAGTTCCCAGATCGAATGCTCGGCCGGATCGAAGGCATGCGCATCCACGCCCGCGTTCTGCAAAGCCTTCAGCACGGCATTGCCGGAGAGCAGCGAAATCTCGCGCTCAGCGGACTGACCGCCCATGAGCACTGCAACTTTGCCGAATTCTGTGTTTGCTTTTGTCACCACTTCCGTCACTACTTTTCCAATCAATCCGCAGTCGTCGGCGCAGTTGCCGACTCATTCAATTGCTCAGCGACGAGCTTCCCCGGCACGGCGCCGATGGAACCCGCACCCATGGTCAAGACCACATCACCCTCACGCGCGGTCTCCAGAATTTTTGTTGGCATGTCGGCGATGTCTTCGACAAACAGCGGCTCGGTCTGACCCGCGACGCGCAATGCACGTGCCAGACTGCGCGCGTCGGCAGCCACCAGCGGTGTCTCGCCAGCGGCATAAACCTCGCCGAGCAATAGCGCATCGACGGTGCCCAACACGCGCACGAAGTCCTCGAAGCAATCGCGGGTACGTGTGTAACGATGCGGCTGAAAGGCCAACACCAGGCGGCGCCCCGGAAAGGCCCCACGCGCAGCGGCAAGCGTGGCGGCCATCTCGGCGGGATGGTGACCGTAATCGTCTACCAGCGTGAAGCTGCCACCGGCTGCGAGCGGCACTTCGCCGTAACGCTGGAAGCGGCGCCCAACGCCGCGAAACTCGGCCAGCGCTTTTTGCATGGCCGCATCGCTGACACCCAGTTCGGTGGCAACGGCGATGGCCGCCAAGGCATTCAGCACGTTATGCATGCCGGGTAAGTTCAATACGACTGGTATGCGCGAATTTGCGTCAGATTCCGAACCGTTGCTGCGCACGCAATCGAAGTGCATCTGCGCACCGACGGCACGCACGTTTTCGGCGCGTACCTGCGCCGAAGCATCCGTGCCATAACGCACGATCTGTTTGGACACGAAGGGAATGATTTCGCGCACATGCGCATCGTCGACGCACAACACCGCCACGCCATAGAAAGGCAGGCGCTGCAAGAACTCGACGAAGGCTTGGCGCAGGCGCGCGAAGTCGTGACCGTAAGTTTCCATATGGTCGGCGTCGATATTGGTGACGACCGACACAACCGGCGTGAGCAGTAGGAAGGAAGCGTCCGATTCGTCGGCCTCGGCGACGATGAAGTCACCGCTCCCGAGCTTGGCATTGGCCCCTGCGGAATTGAGGCGGCCACCGATGACGAAGGTGGGATCGAGTCCGCCTTCGGCGAGGAGGCTGGCGACGAGACTGGTCGTGGTCGTCTTGCCATGCGTACCGGCAATCGCCACGCCCTGCTTAAGACGCATCAATTCGGCAAGCATCTGCGCGCGTGGCACGACGGGAATTTGGCGCGCACGCGCGGCGAGCACTTCCGGGTTATCGCCATGCACTGCGGTCGAAATGACAATGACATCTGCCTTGCGCAGATTCTCGGCAGCGTGGCCGATCGCGACGCGCACGCCTTGTGCCTGCAGACGGCGTGTCGTGGCGCTCGCGGCCAGGTCGGAGCCGCTGACGGAAAACCCGAGATTGGACAGGACCTCGGCAATGCCGCTCATGCCCGAACCGCCGACGCCGACGAAGTGAATGTTCTTGACCTTGTGTTTCATACCCGGTGTTTCGTACCTTCCTTCATACCATTGTCGGCTCTGGCGCGTTGCGCACGCAGCACGGGTGCCGCATCGCGTCCATATGGCGCGCGCGGACATAACCGCGCAGTCTTGCAGAAATACGCGTGCGACACACCTCTTGACTTGTACGCAACAAGCCTCTCCCTCGCGTGCGGCGTGCATGCCCGAGCGGTGCTCACGGTGGCATGCGGTTTGGCGAGGCGCCATTGCGATTTCATGGCTTGAATGCTGCGTTTGCGGCAGCCTCGCACACGTCGGCAACGGCCACCGCAACCTTGCGACGACCACATTTGCGCGCGGCCTGCGCCATGAACAAGAGGTGTGTGCGATCCAGTGCAGCGAGCTTCGCAGCCAGCAACTCGGGCGTCAGCCCGGCTTGCGGCACGATGTCCGCTGCACCGCGCTCGGCCAGGAAGCGCGCGTTGCCTGATTGATGATCATCCACCGCATGCGGGAACGGCACGAGAATGCTAGCCACGCCCGCCGCGGCGAGTTCGGCCACGGTCAGCGCACCGGCGCGGCAGATCACCAGATCGGCCTCGGCGTAACGCGTCGCCATGTCTTCGATGAAAGAAAGCAGCTCGCCCGTGACAGCGGCCTGCGCATAGGCCTCGCGCAGCGCATCGATTTGTTTGGCGCCTGACTGATGCACGACGATGGGTCGCTGCTCGGGCGGCAGCAGCGCCAGCGCGCGCGGCACTACATCATTGAGCGCCTGCGCGCCGAGCGAGCCGCCGACCACCAGCACGCGCAAGGGACCGCTACGGTCAGCAAAACGCAGCTCTGGCACAGCGATGGCTTCGATGTCGGCGCGCACCGGGTTGCCGATCCACTGCGCCGACTTCATGACATTCGGGAATCCGCTGAGCACGCGATTGGCGACACTGGCGAGTACCTTGTTGGCAAGGCCCGCCACCGAATTCTGTTCGTGCACCACCAGCGGCCGCGCCATCAATGCTGCCATCATACCGCCGGGAAAGGTCACGTAACCGCCCATCCCCAGCACCACATCAGGATGTGTCTTGCGCAAAGCGCGCAGCGCTTGTGCGAAACCGCGCAGCAGGTTCAACGGCAGCATCAGCTTGCGCATCAGCCCCTTGCCGCGCAGCGCGGAGAAATTCAGCCAGGCCATTTCGTAGCCCTGCTGCGGCACGATGCGCGCCTCCATGCCATCGGGATTGCCGAGCCAGACGATATGCCAACCGCGGCTACGCATGGCCTCGGCCACGGCGATGCCTGGATAGATATGTCCACCCGTGCCGCCGGCCATGATCATGAGGGTGGGCATCAACGCGCACCTCGCACTGCTTGCGTCATTCCCGCGAAAGCGGGAATCCACTTATCGGCTACGCAGTTACTTTGTGCGCTGGAAGTGGATTCCCGCTTTCGCGGGAATGACGGGAAAGAGTTCATGCTTGCACGATAGGGATGTGTCATCCACTCACCCCACGCATGACATGTCTGTTCTCCCAATCGATGCGCAATAGCACTGCCAGCGCGATGCAGTTGGCGACGATGCCCGAGCCGCCGAAACTCATCATCGGCAAGGTCAGCCCCTTGGTCGGCAACAGGCCCATGTTGACGCCCATGTTGATGAAACCCTGGAAGCCCATCCACAGGCCGATGCCTTGCGCCACGAGGCCGCCGTAGTAGCGCTCCAGCAACAGGGCGCGGCGGCCGATGGCGAAGGCGCGTTGCACGACAATGGCGAACAGCACAACAACTGTCACCACACCGGCGAAGCCCAGCTCTTCGGCGATCACTGCGAGCAGAAAGTCAGTGTGCGCTTCAGGCAGATAAAAAAGTTTCTCGACGCTGGCGCCGAGACCGACACCGAACCATTCGCCACGGCCGAAGGCGATCAGCGCGTGCGAGAGCTGGTAGCCGCTGCCATACGAGTCGCGCCAGGGGTCGACAAAGTTGAACAGCCGCTCGCGCCGATATGGCGACAGCCAGATCAGCAACACGAAACCAACCAGGGCGACGACGAACAGCAAGGCAAAAATGCGCGCGTTCAAACCACCGAGGAACAGGATGCCGAAGGCAATCGTGCAGATCACGACGAAGGCACCGAAGTCCGGCTCACGCAACAGCAGAAAGCCGACGAAGATGATCACCGAGGCCATCGGCAGGAAAGCGCGCTTGAAGCTGCCCATGTCTGGCAGCTTGCGCACGGTGTAGTCCGCCGCGTAGAGCACCGCGAATAGTTTCATCAATTCGGAAGGCTGCAGATTGATCGGGCCGAACGGCAACCAGCGCCGCGAACCATTCACTTCACGCCCAATATGCGGTATGCATACGGCTACCAGCAATACCACGCCCGCCGCGAACAGGTAGGGCGCAGCGCGCTGCCAGCCGCTCAGCGGCACCTGGACTGCCATTGCGCCGGCCACCATGCCGACGCACAGGAACACGGCGTGACGCAGCAGGAAGAAGGTCGAACTATGACCCGACACCTTGCTGCCCTCGGCATAGGCGATCGACGAGGAGTAGACCATGACCAGGCCGAAGATCAGCAAGGCAATGGCCGACCAGATCAGGAAAGGATCCAGCTCGCGCTGTTGTTGCACGCCGCTGCCGAGCCTGCCGCTCATGGCGCCGCCGATGCCATGACGGCCCGGCATCGAGAATGCCGCGCGTCCAGGGCTGGGCCACAGAGAACTGATCAAGGACGGCATTTTCATGCGGCGTGAACTCCGGGTAAAGAATTGACCGCATCGCAGAAGACCTGCGCGCGATGGGCATAGTTGCGGTACATGTCGAGACTTGCACAAGCCGGTGAGAGCATCACAGCATCACCGGGCTGTGCCACGGCGTTGGCCTGGCGCACCGCGGCCATCATGTCATCGGCATACCACATGGCGACGCCGCTATCCGCCGTTTCGGCTTCGATGCGTTGCGCGTCGCGGCCGATCAGCACGATGCCACGCGCATGCTGGCGAAAAGCTGCGCTCAGCGGCCGAAAGTCCTGGCCCTTGCCGTCGCCGCCAGCGATCAGCACCACCTTGCGGCCGAGGCCTTGCAAGGCGGCCAGTGTCGCGCCGACATTGGTGCCCTTCGAATCGTCATAGAAATCGACACCGTCGTCGCGATGCGCAACGCGCTCCACGCGATGAGCGAGTCCGCGAAATTTTCGCAAGGCTTCGATGAGCGGCTCGCGCGGCAAGCCGATGGCTTCGCACAGGGCCAACGCCGCCAGTGCATTGGCGGCATTGTGCAGGCCGGTCAATTGCATCTCGGATTGACGCAATAGCGAATTATCCCCCCGGCATAGCCAAATATCATTGCCGATGCTGCGCAAGCCGTACTGCTGTTGACTGGCCGGTTCGTCCAGACCGAAGGAGACCGCCTTACGACCTTCGATGGCCATAGCGCTGACACGCGGATCATTGCGATTGAGCACTTGTACGCCCGTACCGGCAAAGATCGCAGCCTTGACATTGGCATACGTGTCCATATCGCCGTGGCGATCCAGATGATCGTCGGTGAGGTTGAGCACCGTCGCAGCATCCGCGTTCAAGGTGTGCGTCGTTTCCAGCTGGAAGCTCGACAGCTCGAGCACCCAGACATCGGGCTTCCTTTTTTCGTCGACGCGTTGCATGAGTTCAGCCAGCGCCGCCGGCGAGATATTGCCGGCCACCGCTGTTTCGCAACCGGCGGCGCGACATAGTTCGCCGACCAGTGCAGTGGTCGTCGTCTTGCCGTTGGTGCCGGTGATGGCAATGATGCGTGCGCCCTGCCCTGGCGCATCGCGCCAGCCGAGCACGCGCAGTGCTTCGGCAAACAGCTCGATCTCGCCCGTGATCTGAAGACCCGATGCGCGTGCGCGTATGACAATGGGTTCGCGCGGATCGAGACCGGGACTCAGCGCAACGAGGTCCACATCGTCGAGCAGGGAATCTTCGAACGGACCGCAGACGAGTTCTGCGCCGGCAAGGCGTTGCCGCAATTCGCCGGCGCCCGGCGGCAACTCGCGCGAGTCCGCCACGCGCACTTGCGCGCCACAGCGTGTCAGCCATTGCGCCATGGCCAAACCTGTTTCACCGAGACCCAGCACGAGGCACAACTTGTTTGCGTACATCATCAATCAATCGTCTGCTTGCAATGCAGTGAAGTGCTGCTAAAACGCTTGCGCCCCTGACGTGTTCTGTCAGGGGCGGTGCGTTGCGTTTTTCACTTCTCTTTTAAACCGTTTCTAAACCCATGAGGCCGTCCTACCGCAACTTCAGTGTCGACAATCCGAACAGCACCAGCATGATGGTGATGATCCAGAAGCGCACGACCACTTTCGTCTCCTTCCAACCACCCAGCTCGTAGTGGTGATGCAGCGGTGCCATGCGGAAAATGCGCTTGCCGCCACTCCACTTGAAATAGCCAACCTGCAGCATCACGGAAATCGTTTCGGCGACGAACACGCCACCCATGATGAAGAGCACGATCTCTTGACGCACGATCACCGCTACGGTGCCCAGCGCGGCGCCGAGCGCCAGCGCGCCGACATCGCCCATGAATACTTCGGCCGGATAGGTGTTGAACCACAGGAAGCCGAGACCCGCGCCAGCCATGGCACCGCAGAAGACGGCCAGTTCGCCGGCGCCTGGCACGTAGGGAAGCGCCAGGTAGCCCGCGAACACTTTGTTGCCCGCGACGTAGGCGAAGATCGCCAGCGCGGCGGACACCATCACCGCTGGCATGATGGCCAGACCGTCGAGACCATCGGTGAGATTGACGGCATGGCTGGTGCCGTTGATGACGAAATAGGTCAGCGCGACGAAGCCGAACAGACCCAGCGGGTATGCCACTGTCTTAAAGAACGGGACGATCAATTCGGTCTGACCAGGACTGCCGGTCAGAGCGAGATACACTGCGGCACCGCTCGCGATGAGCGATGTCCACAGATACTTCCAGCGGCTGGCGAGGCCCTTGGGATCACGATGCACGACCTTGCGCCAGTCGTCGACCCAACCGACGGCGCCAAAGCCCAGCGTTACGAAGAGCACGACCCACAGGTAGCGATTCTTCAGATCGCCCCATAGCAGCATCGTGATAGCAATAGCAATCAGGATCAGCGCGCCGCCCATGGTCGGCGTGCCGGCTTTGATCAGATGTGTTTGGGGGCCGTCGTCGCGCACGGACTGGCCAATCTTCTTGGCGGTCAACCAGCGGATCACCGGCGGGCCGAAAATGAAAGAGATCATCAACGCCGTCAATGCCGCCATCATGGCGCGCAGCGTGATGTAGTTGAAGACATTGAAGGCGCGGATGTCCTGGCTGAGCCAGTGCGCGAGTTCGAGCAGCATTGTGCTTTGGCCGGTAAGTTAGTCGCGCAAGTCGCGAAGGAGCGCGAACACTGCCGAGGAGAAACCGTAGGCGCGAACGTCCAACAGGATTGCGCTCACCATTCCCGGCCCATTTACGTAATTGGCATCCTTACGGCTTACTTTTCTTCGCAGGTTCTGTATCAGGAAATTCATTTTTCGTTCTCCGCTATGTTTTCCGCAATGGCAAGCACCACGCGTTCCATCTTCATGAAACGCGAACCTTTGACGAGTACAACCATGTCTGGTGCGAGCATCGCGCGCAGCGCCGACACGAGATCTTCCAGATTTTCAAAATGCTCACCGCCGCTACCGAAATTGCGCACCGCGACGGCACTGTGTTCGCCGAGGGCTAGCAGTCTGTCGATGCCCTGGCTCTTGGCATAGCCACCGATTTCGTCATGGCATTGCGCACTGATGTCGCCGATCTCGCCCATGTCGCCGAGCACCAGCACTTTGCCGCCCGGCGTGGCAGCAAGTACGTCGATGCCGGCACGCACGGAATCCGGATTGGCGTTGTAGGTATCGTCCAGCACCACCGCACCTTCTGTTGTGCGACGCACTTGCAAGCGCCCCTTGGTGCCGCTGTAGCCAGCGAGACCGGCGACAACTACGTCCAGCGGTACGCCAGCCGCCAGCGCCGCGGCAGCCGCGGCAGCCGCATTGCGCACGTTATGCTGTCCGGGTACCGACAACTGGAACTCGCGTTGCTCGCCGAATGCCGTGAGCTGCACGCGACTGCCAAAGGCAAGTTGCGTGTGTGCGGCAGCGACATCCGCATCGGCACGCAGGCCGAACGTGATGATGCGACGCGCCGCGTTGAGATCGCGCCAGTAGTCCGCGTGCGCATCATCGGCATTGACGATGGCCACGCCCGACTCATCGAGCGCGCCGTAGATCTGCCCTTTCTCGCGCGCCACGGCAAACACTTCGCCCATGCCTTCGAGGTGGGCGCGCTGGGCGTTGTTGACCAGTGCGACGGTGGGTTCGGCAAGACCGGCAAGATAGGCGATTTCGCCGGGATGATTCATACCCATTTCGAATACCGCCGCCTTGTGCGTGGAACGCAGGCGCAGCAGCATCTGCGGCAGGCCAATGTCATTGTTCAGGTTGCCCTGCGTGGCCAGGATGGCCGTCGCCGGATCGAGCCCCAGCGAGAGCGCCCAGGCGGACAGGATTGCCGCGCACATTTCCTTTACGGTGGTCTTGCCGTTGCTGCCTGTGACGCCGATCACCGGAATATCGAACTTAGTGCGCCAATGATGGCCGAGTGCGCCGAGCGCCAGTCGCGTGTCTTCGACGCTGATCAGCGGAAAACCGCTGGGCGCAACGAAATGCGCGCGGCGATCCACGAGTGCCGCAACGGCACCCGCCTGCGCTGCCTCGGCGATGAAGGCGTGGCCGTCGAAACGTTCGCCGCGCAAGGCGATGTACAGCGCACCGGACAGATCGGCGCGGGTATCGGTGCCGACCGTTTCGAATGCGATATCGGTGCCCGTCAATTGTCCGTCACACGCTTGAGCCGCTTCGCTCAGTTGCATCATACCGGGCATCATGATTTGCTTCCTCCGCCGCTCTGTCCGTCGGCTCTGCTCTGCGACCAGGATTTCAGCGCAGCACGCGCCTGTTCGGCATCGCTGAAATGCTCGCGCTTGCCGCCGACTTCCTGATAGGTTTCATGCCCCTTGCCCGCCAGCAATACGATGTCATCGTCATTGACTATGGCAAGCGCTGCGCGGATCGCCGCGGCGCGGTTGCTGATACGTTGCGCATTCGGCGCGCCTTTGGCGATATCGTCGAGGATGTGCTCCGGATCTTCATTGCGCGGGTTATCGCTGGTGATGATGACGTGATGCGCTAGGCGCTCGGCCACTTCGCCCATCATCGCGCGCTTGCCCGGATCGCGATCGCCACCGCAGCCGAACACGCAGATCAGGCGACCGCCACGCGAATTGGCGGTGGGGCGCAGCGCGAGGATGGCTTGCTCCAGCGCGTCGGGCGTATGCGCGTAATCGACCACCACCATCGGTTCGCCGACGCCCCCAAGCGTCTGCATGCGCCCTTCAGGCGGCGTGAGGCGACGCGCGGCCTCGGCCGCTTCCGCAAAACTGTGCCCAGACTGGATCAGTACACCGATGACAGCGAGCAGGTTGGAGACATTGAACTGGCCTACCAGCCCCACGTTGAGTTCTTCGCGCTGACCTTCGCAACTGACAGTGAAGCGCATACCGTTGGCAGTGTTGCGTAGATGCTCGGCGACGAGCACGCGCTTGGCCATAGCGGCGCCGACATTGTCGGGAATCAAGGTGTAGCCAACGATATCAATGGCACGCCCTTCGAGACGACGCGCCTGCGCCACACCCATGATGTCGTCGAAATTGAGCACCACCGAGCTGAGCCCCATCTGGTCGAAGAGCTGCGCCTTGGCGGCGGCGTATGCATCCATCGTTTGGTGATAGTCGAGGTGATCGCGCGTGAGATTGGTGAACACCGCCACATCCAGTCGACAACCATTGATACGCCCCTGGTCGAGGCCGATGGATGACACTTCCATCGTTACCGCATCGGCGCCCTCGGTCTTGAGACGCGCCAATTGTTCGTGCAGGACAATGGCATCTGGCGTTGTATTGGCGCTCGGATCGAGCCGACCGGGAAAGCCCATGCCCAGCGTGCCGATGACGGCGCAGCGGCGCCCCAGGTCGGTAAAGGCGCGCGCCAGCCACTGCGATATGGAAGTTTTGCCGTTGGTGCCGGTGACACCGACCATCCACAATTGCTCGGAAGGATGGCCGAAGACTTCGTCGGCAATGTCGCCGGCAAGCCAGCGCAACTGGTCGACAGGAATGTTCGGCACGCTAAATTGCGGGTCCCACTCGAAGCCCTCGCGTTCCCACACTACCGCGGCGGCACCCCTGGATATGACGTCGGCAATATATTGACGGCCATCGCTGACCCGTCCCGGATATGCCAAAAATATATCGCCCGGTTGCACACGGCGCGAATCGGCGCAGACGCGGTTCGAGAGGATGCCTTCGGCGCGTAGCAGGGCCAGCAGAGCGGCGGCGAGTGGCGTGGTCACTACATATCCTCCGGCACGGTCGGGACAGCATTCTGGCGAGCCACCTGCGTCGGCAGGATCGGCGCATCGGGCCGCACACCCAGGGTGCGTAGCGAGCCGCTCATGATCTGTGCGAACACCGGTGCGGCCACCTCGCCACCAAAATACGCGCCAGTGCTTGCCTCATCAATCATCACTGCCACCAGCAGACGCGGCTCGCTGGCGGGCGCAAAACCGATGAACGAAGAGACGTACTTGTTCACGTAGCGGCCGTTCTCGAGTTTGTGCGCCGTGCCCGTCTTGCCAGCCACGCGGTAGCCAGGAATGCGCGCCCGCGGCGCAGTGCCGCCGTCGGCGACAACCAGTTCCAGCATGCTCTTTACCTGGCGCACGACTTCAGGGCTGAACACCTGACGACCGCGCATCGGGGCCGCATCGACGCGCGTCAATGACAATGGAATCATTTCGCCATCGCGCGCCAACGCCAGGTAGGCGTGTGCCATCTGCATCAGCGTGACCGATACGCCATGGCCGAAAGCCATTGTCGCCTGTTCGATGGGACGCCATGTTTTGTAAGGCCGCAAACGTCCGCCTACCTCGCCAGGAAAACCGGTGTGCGGCGGCTGACCGAACCCGAGGCTGTCGTACACGTTCCACATGTGTTCTGGCGAAAATGTCAATGCCATTTTTGCGGCGCCGACGTTCGAGGATTTCTGGATGACTTGCGAAACGGTGAAAGCGCCGTGGCGCGAGTCATCGTGGATCGTCGCGCCATCGATGGTCAGCTGGCCGCCGTTGGTGTCGATTACCGTATCCGGATGGAATTTATTGGATTCCAGCGCCATGGCAGCAACGAAAGGCTTCATGGTCGAGCCGGGCTCATAAACGTCCGTAAAGACGCGATTGCGCAACTGCTCGCCCGAGAGCTTGACGCGGTTGTTCGGGTTGAACGTCGGGTTGTTGACCAGCGCGAGAACTTCGCCGGTCTTGACGTCGAGCACGACGACCGCGCCAGCTTTGGCATGATTGGCCTGCACCGCCTGCTTGAGCGCGCTGAAGGCGAGGTATTGTATCTTCGAGTCGAGCGATAGCGTTATGTCATTGCCATTTTGCGGACGGCGGATCGACTCGACGTCCTCGACGATGGAGCCGTACAAATCCTTGATGACGCGCCGCGAGCCCGGCTTGCCGACAAGCTCGGATTCTTGCGCCAGCTCGATGCCTTCCTGGCCCTTGTCGTCGACATTGGTGAAGCCAACGAGATGCGAGGTCACGTCGCCGACCGGGTAATAACGACGATATTCGTCTTCGCTATGGATGCCTGGCAGCTTCAGTGCGGCAACCTGGTTGGCAATATCCGGCGGCACTTCGCGCTTGAGGAAGACGAAATCCTTGCTGCTGGCGAGCTTGCGATTGATGTCCTCGATGTCGATGCCGAGCACCTTGGCCAATTGCGCGATCTGGCCGGCGCCCAGTGTCGCCATGTCGGGAATGGCCGTCACCGATTTGACCGGCGTGCTCATGGCCAGCGGCTCGCCATGACGATCGAGTATGCGCCCGCGCGTCGCGGTGAGCGTCAGCGTGCGGCCATAACGCGATTCGCCCTTGGCCTGCAGGAATTCACGATTGACGCCCTGCAACCAGACAGCCCGGCCGACGAGGCCGACCATGCCAATCAGCAGCAGACCGAGAACGAACCGCGCCCGCCACAAGGGCAAGCGTTCGGACAACAGCGGATTGTGGTTGAAGGTGTAGGCCTTTTTCACTGGCCCGCTCCTTGTATGACAGATACATCTACCGACACTAACGCATCGCGCGAGGGTGTCATCATGCCAAGCCGTTCGCGCGCGATTTTCTCGACGCGGACCGGTGCCGCCCAGGTGCTGTTTTCCAGTTGCAGCTGCGTCCACTCGGCTTCGAGCGCATGCGTGTGCACCTGTTCGCGCTCCTGCAGGGTGACCTGCTTGCGCATCTGGTACTGCAGATGCACGACGCTCAGGGCACTCAGCACGGCGAGAGCGAGGAAGATGGCGGCAACGCGGATCACGCCTTTGCTCCCATCGTAAGGGTGGCAAAAGGGGCAGCTGTGCGCTCGGCAACGCGCATGGTGGCGCTGCGCGAACGTGGATTGGCGCGTACTTCATCAGCTGATGGACGCGTCGCATCGCCGATGAGTTCCAGCGCCGGACGCGGTCGGTCAGCCTCGCGAATCGGCAGGCCGCGCGGCAGCGCAGGCGGACGCGAGTGATCGCGCATGAAGCGCTTCACGATGCGGTCTTCCAGCGAATGGAAGGCGATCACCACCAGACGTCCTCCCTCATCGAGCCGCGAAACTGCCTGCGGCAATGTCAGCGAAAGTTCCTCGAGCTCCCGGTTGATGAAAATCCGTAGAGCCTGGAACGTGCGCGTCGCCGGGTGCT
>JAQGMF010000042.1 GCA_028292505.1 Rhodocyclales bacterium | reverse complement strand
CACGCAGCTCGGCGCCGGATTCACGGGCCTTGCGCAATTCTTCAGCGACCTTCTTCTCGGCAATAGCGAGATCGGTCTTTGCCTTGTCCGCAGCAGCCAGACCGTCAGCGACTTTCTTGGCGCGCTCATCGAGTGCCTTGATGATGGGTGGCCACACGAACTTCATCGTGAAACCCACCAGCACCGCGAACACGACGAGCTGGGCCCATAGCGTTGCGTTCAGATTCACGGCATTACTCCCGTCGTAAAGTGAGTGGAGTTATGCCGGATCAGTGCAGGACGAACGGGCTGGCGAAAGCGAACAACATCGCGATACCAACGCCAATCAGGAAGGCGGCGTCGATCAGACCAGCCAGCAAGAACATTTTGGTTTGCAGCGTGTTCATCAGCTCAGGCTGACGCGCAGCGGCTTCCAGATACTTGCCGCCCATCAGGCCGATACCGATACAGGCACCGATAGCACCGAGGCCGATGATCAGACCGCAAGCCAGAGCAACGAGACCGAGAACGTGTTCCATGACAACTCCTAGTTGGTTAAAGGTAAGAAAGGTTGAAAGAAATCAATGTCGAATCAATGTGATTCGTGAGCCTGACCGATATAGACCAAGGTCAGCATCATGAAAATGAAGGCCTGCAACAGCACGATGAGGATGTGGAAGATGGCCCACACCGAGCCGGCAATCACCTGGCCACCCCACAACAAAATGCTGGTGGCATTCCAGCCGGTCCAGGCAGCGCCCATCAAGGCGATGAGCATGAATAACAATTCGCCAGCAAACATATTGCCGAACAGCCGCATACCGTGCGAAACCGTTTTCGCCAGGAATTCGATGAGCTGCATGGCAAAGTTGATGATGCCCAGCACCACGGCGAAAACGGGATTCTTGCTGGTACCGAACGGCGCGCAAACCAGTTCATGTGCCCAGCCGCCGATGCCCTTGATCTTGATGTTGTAGAACAGACAGACCAACAGCACGCCGATGGAAAGACCCAGGGTGCCATTCAGATCGGCCGTCGGCACAACGCGCATGAAAGCATGGTGTTCATCGTGTCCGAGGGCGCCGTAGATGTGCGCCCATATGCCGGGAATAGCATCCACCGGCAAAAAATCCATGGCGTTCATGACAAAAATCCACACGAAAACGGTCAGCGCCAGCGGCGCAACCAGCTTGCGCGACGCGGGGCTATGGATCACGCCCTTGGCCTGGTCAGCAACCATCTCCACCAGAACTTCGACTGCCGCCTGGAAACGTCCCGGCACGCCAGAGGTCGCTTTGCTTGCGGCGCGCCACAGGAAGAAACAGACCGTCAAGCCGAGCAGAATCGAATAGAAAATCGTATCGAGATTAAACGTATGCCAATCGACGATGGCGGCCTGCTTTTCGCCAAGCGTATTGAAGTGCGTCAGGTGGTGAACGATGTACTCGCTCGGAGTCGGCGCCGCATGTACGACGCCTGTTGCTGCTTCGGTTGTCATGTCAGGGTTTCACCAATAAGGCCAAGAAATTCGCTTGCAGGGTGATGATCAGGCCGAGCACCACTGCGCCCCAATGCGCTCCAGGAAACAAGAGCCGCACCAGAACAAGTATTCCTATCGCGGAAGCGATCTTGATGAATTCCCCGATCAAGAACGCATTGACGTGCGCGTTGCCGGGGCGGCGCGCTACGAGCGTCAGCCGCCAGGCGAAAAACAGTGTCGGCAACACCACCGCCAGGCCCCCGCACAATGCCGATAATGCACCGCGCGGACCGAACATGGCCCAGGCAATCAGCACACTCATCAGCGCCGTCCCACACTGAAGCAAAACGACTTTTAACATTATTTGGGCACAGCGTTGCGTCAAGACCACAAGCACTGTCAAAAACCCCGAGATTTTAGAGACTTGGCTGCGCCGCGTCAATGTCGCTGCGATGCAGCGATGTGGCAATCTGTGACCACGTCCTGCACGTCGACGATGTTCTTCCCAGTATTTTCCTTCGCCGCAGTTGACTTTCATATCGATATATCGAAATATATCGATATGAACAAAAATTACTCACGCGCGATTCCGCCGCAATGGCGTCACATGGCAAAGGTGTTCGAAGCCTTGGGCGACACCCATCGGCAAAGATTGGTGTTGAGCTTCGAACCGGGCGAACACCTGAATGTGGGTCAGCTGGCCGAGGTGTCGACGCTGTCGCGTTCGACGGTCTCCCACCATCTGAAAGTGCTGCGCGAGGCCGGTGTGCTGGAGTCGGAGAAGATCGGCAAGGAAGTGTATTTCTGGGTGAACAAAGCCTTCCTGCAAAGCGTATTCGGCGATGTGGCCGGTTATCTGCATTCGAACCTTTAAAAAAATTTCTCTTGAATATCGATGAACTTAGTTATATCGACATGACATACGGTTTATCTTCGTGCCGGGACCCGGCACACTTTGACGGGAGTCACAACATGAGAAAGTCCGTTCCGAAAACGAGGCAGCACAATGACGTCGCAATGACGGACAGCTACGCGGTCGGCGATGTGGTTTTCATTCGTGCCAGCAGCATGCTGTTCAACCAGGTGTCCGGTGCAACAGGCTGCTGGACCAATCATGTCGGCGTCATTGTCGGGCACGACTACGTGGTGGCCGAGAGTCGCGTGCCGCTGTCGTCGACGACGCGCTTACGGCGCTTCGTCGCACGTTCCCAAGATGGTCGCTATGCCGTGCGCCCCTGGTGCGAGCGCTATCGGACCATGAGCAGCGTGCGATCCGCGAAGCCGCCATGAACCGGCTCGGCATTCTCTATCACCCGGGATTCAAGCTACGCTCGAAACGTCAGTTCTGCTCCAAGTTCGTGCACGAGGTTTACGCTGAAGCGCTCGCCGAAGAGTTGGGCAGCATAGAAACCTTCGACGAATTACTGCGCAAGAATCCGGCGGTGCCGACAGGCTTCTGGCGACTGTGGTTCTTCGGTCGCATTCCATGGAGCCGCGAGACAATCACGCCCACAAGCCTGTATCGTTCGCCCCGTATGCGCACGATCGCCGACAGTCACATGCCATATCACGTGCGAAGCAATTCAATTGGAAATGACCACCATGCTTAGAGCTGTTGCGCGTACCTTTCTGCATTTTCTTGCCCGTCTGCTATTCCGCGTCTCGGTGCGCGATGCCGGCGCCGACTTCGATGCCGAGAGACTGCTGATCGTTGCCAATCACGAATCCTTTCTCGACGGTCTGCTGCTGGGCCTGTTCCTGCCCGTCGACCCGGTATTCGTTGTGCATACCGGCGTAGTGCGAAATCCGGCGTTTCGCCTGATGCTGAGTCTCGTCGACTATCTGGCGGTGGACCCGAGCAGTCCGATGGCAATGAAGAAGGTGATCCGCCTGCTCGAATCGGGCCGCCCGGTGGTGATCTTTCCAGAAGGGCGCATCACGACTACTGGCAGCCTGATGAAGACTTACGACGGGCCGGCTTTCGTCGCCGCCAAGACCGGCGCGACCATCCTGCCGGTGCGACTGGACGGTGCTGCGCGCACTTACTTCTCGCGCCTGTCAGGACGTTTCCCGCGCCGCCTGTTTCCGCGCATCAGCATCTCTATTCTGCCGCCGACGCATATCGCCATGCCCGACGCGCCCTCCGCCAAGCTGCGTCGACGCAAGGCTGGGGAGGCCATGCGGCGCCTGATGCAGGAAATGATTTTCGCCACGCGTCCGCAGCAGACGCTGTTCGAAGCCTTGCTCGACGCTTCTGCAATTCACGGCCGCAAGCGACGCCTGGTGGAAGACCTCAAGCAGATCGAATACTCGTATGGCGATCTGCTGAAGATGGCTTTGATACTCGGACGTAGCGTGGCTCGGCTGAGTGAAGAAGGAGAACGCGTCGGCGTGCTGCTGCCCAACCTGGCGCCGACCCTCGGCATCATCTTCGGCATGAACGCCTTCGGCCGTGTCCCGGCGATGCTCAACTATACGGCTGGCGTCGATGGCATGCAGACAGCATGTACTGCAGCGTGCATCAAGACGATCATTTCCTCACGCGCCTTCATCGAGCAAGCCAAGCTTGGCGACAAAGTCGGCGCGCTATGCAATGTCAATATCGTCTATCTCGAAGACCTGCGCGCGCAAGTCGGGCTGATGGACAAGCTGTGGCTGGTGTTGTGGGCCATGCGCTTCCCGCACTGGGCGACGCACAAACCAGATGCGGAAGCTGCGGCAGTCGTATTGTTCACCTCCGGCTCCGAAGGCAAGCCGAAAGGCGTGGTGCTGTCGCACCGCGCCTTGCTGGCGAACATCGGACAGATTCGCGCGGCGGTCGACTTCTCGGTCGACGACAAGATACTCAACGCCCTACCGCTGTTCCACTCCTTCGGTTTGACGGCGGGTGGCTTGCTGCCGCTATTGACGGGCGCGAATGTGTTTCTCTATCCCTCGCCACTGCACTACCGTGTGATTCCGGAACTCGCCTACGACCGCGCTTGCACGGTGCTGCTCGGCACGAGTACCTTCCTGGCCAACTACGCCAAGTTCGCGCATCCCTACGATTTCTACCGATTGCGCTATGTCATCGCCGGCGCCGAAAAACTGGCCGAACCGGTGCGGCAAATCTGGTTCGAGAAATTCGGCGTACGCATATTCGAAGGTTACGGCGCCACCGAAACAGCACCGGTGCTGGCCGTCAACACGCCGATGGCATATCGCAGCGGCACGGTGGGGCAGCTGCTGCCGGGCCTCAAGGCAAGCCTGATACCCGTACCAGGTATCGAACGCGGCGGCATCCTGCACGTCAGCGGCCCCAACCTCATGTCCGGCTACCTGCGCGCCGACAAGCCTGGCGTGTTGGAACCGCCGTCTTCCGCAGCAGGTGCAGGCTGGTATGACACTGGCGACGTGGTCGAAATTGACGAGGATGGATACGTGCGCATCGTCGGCCGTGTCAAACGCTTCGCCAAGATTGCCGGCGAGATGGTGTCGCTGGAGTCCGTGGAGAAATTGGCCATTCAAGCCTCGTCCGCTGCGATGCATGCAGCCAGCGCGGTAGCCGATGCCGCAAAGGGGGAAGCGCTTGTATTGTTCACAACTGATGAAGCGTTGAACCGGGAGGCCTTGCAGGCTGCAGCAAAAGCCGGTGGATGGCCAGAGTTGGCCGTGCCACGCAAGATCGTGTTCGTCGACGCCCTGCCTTTGTTGGGGACGGGGAAGACGGACTATGTGACGTTGAAGGCTTGGGCGGAGAAAGCTTGAACTGCTCCCCTCGCCCGCTTGCGGGAGAGGGGCTGGGGGAGAGGGAACGATGATAGGCCTCGAACTACTGGACAATGCGAAACGACTACGCAGTGCACAGACTAAAGCCGAACAATGCCTTTGGTATTACCTTCGTGCCCATCGCTTCTTGGGCTTGAAGTTCAGGCGGCAAAAACCCATCGGACCGTACATTGCCGATTTCATCTGTATCGACAAGCGCTTGGTGATAGAGGTCGACGGGGGTCAGCACGCTGAGGCTCTCACCTTCGACAAAGTCCGAGATAGATATTTAAACGAACAAGGTTTCACCGTTCTACGCTTCTGGAATAACAATGTGCTGAATCAGACCGAGGCCGTGCTTGAAAAGATAAGAATTTTCGTCGAAGAATGCGACCACCCCTCTCCCCCAACCCCTCTCCCGCAAGCGGGCGAGGGGAGTTAACGGCGCCACCCACATGACCAGTCCAAACACACACGCCTCCCTCAAGGGCCTGCTCTTCGCCCCGCGCTTCGGCCCGATCTTCCTCACCCAGTTCCTCGGCGCGTTCAATGACAATGTCTTCAAGAACGCGCTGGTCCTGTTGGTCGCGTTCCAGAGCGGCAGGATTCTTGGCATAGAGCCGGCGATCGTGGTGCAGCTCGCTGCAGGGCTTTTCATCCTGCCCTTCTTCCTGTTCTCGGCAATGGCCGGGCAAATCGCCGACAAGTTCGACAAGGCACTCGTCGTGCGCATCGTCAAAGTCGTCGAGATCGGCATCGCGCTGATGGCCACCGCCGGCTTCGCCACCGCGCATGCCGAACTGCTGCTATGCGCGCTGTTCATGATGGGTCTGCATTCGACGTTCTTCGGGCCGTTGAAGTACGCGATCCTGCCGCAACATCTGCATGCCGACGAACTCGTGGCGGGCAATGCCTGGGTGGAAAGCGGCACCTTCATGGCCATCCTGCTCGGCACCATCATTGCCGGCCCGTTGATGGCCATCAAACCGCAAGGCCCGCTGCTGGCAGGCATCACCTGTGTCGCCATCGCGATTGCCGGTTACTTCGCCAGCCGTGGCATTCCGGCCGCACCACCCGCTGCTCCCACGCTGAAGATCAACCTCAATCCTTTTACTGAAACTCTGCGCAATATTCGGATGGCGCGCGAAAATCGTACGGTTTTTCATTCGCTGATGGGTATTTCGTGGTTCTGGTTCTATGGCGCGATTTTCCTGACGCAGTTCGCGCCCTTCGTGAAGGTCGTTCTCGGTGGCAGCGAGCTGATGGTGACGGCACTTCTGGCGACCTTCATCGTCGGCATCGCGCTCGGTTCTTTCCTGTGCGAACGACTGTCCGGCAAGCACGTCGAAATCGGACTCGTGCCGCTAGGATCGATCGGACTCACGGTTTTCGGCGTCGATCTGTGGCTGGCAAGCCCGGCAATTCCGCTGCATGACATTGGCGTATTGGCGTTCTTTGCTGATCCGCATTGGCGCCTGATTGTCGATCTGGTAATGATCGGCGTGTCCGGTGGTTTCTACACGGTGCCGCTCTACGCCATGATTCAGGCTCGCTCCAAGCCAGAGGAGCGTTCGCGCATCATCGCCGCCAACAATATTCTCAATGCGGCTTTCATGGTGGTCTCCGCGCTGTTTGCCGGTATAGCCCTGGGTCTGGGCGCGAGCATCCCGCAGATTTTCCTCATCACCGCCCTGATGAATGTCGCCGTGGCGTTCTATGTCTACAAGCTGGTGCCGGAATTTCTCACGCGCTTTCTCATCTGGATGCTTATGCATACGGTCTACCGCCTGCGCGTACGCGGCGTAGAGAATATCCCGGAGAGTGGGCCGGCCGTCATCGTCTGCAACCACGTCAGCTATGTCGATGCACTCATCATTGTCGCAGCCAGCCGACGTCCGATCCGTTTCGTGATGGATCACAACATCTTCAAGATACCGTTGGTCAATTTCGTTTTCCGCGAGAACCGTGCCATTCCCATCGCTTCGGCCAAGGAAGACGCGGCTTTACTCGACAAGGCCTATGACGAGATCGCCGCCGCGCTTGCAGCGGGCGAGCTGATCGGCATCTTCCCCGAAGGCGGCATCACGCGCGATGGCGAGATCGGTACCTTCAAGAACGGCATCTCGCGCATTCTCGAACGCTCGCCGGTGCCTGTCGTGCCGATGGCCTTGCGCGGATTATGGGACAGCGCCTTCGCGCGAAAACCGGGGTCGAACCTGTTGCGCGCGATGCGGCGCGGTGTGTGGAGCAGCGTCGAGTTGAACATCGGCAATGCCCGCACGACCGAGCCCTGCGATCCCTTTACACTGCAACGGGAAGTCGCCAAGCTACGTGGTGATCTGCGATAACCGTTAGGAGCATGTCATGCATGAACTTTTGGTTAATCTTGCAAGATTCGTCGCTGCGCCAATTCTTTTCTTTCTGAGCACACTCATCTTCGGCACTGGAGGGTGCGTGGTACTTGTATCCACCTTTGGCGAAAAATTTTTCGTGGTGGGCATGGTGTGGTTTTTTGCCGTCGGCATAGCAACGTTCTGGCTGCTCATTCGAATTTTTGCTCCCAAGACGATGGCTCCGCCAGAGGCGCCCAACGCGGAAGATAGCTCTACTTGAGATAATTTTATTTATGACAATAAGTTTTCAATGTCCGGGGGATAAATATTAATCTTCAGGCAAAACGTGCGCTGCAAATATGTCTGCTCCTTTTCTGCGCCCTGTTCGTGTTGGGCGGAGCTACCTGTTTCATGCAGGGTGCCAGAGGATTGTTTGCCGCGCCAAGCACCTATGAACGTGCGTTCGCGCCGCTGATCTTGGTTGTTAGCGGTTTTTTCGTGCTGTTGTTTGCGGTCTCTGGATATTTTGCTTTCCGTTGGTATCGCAGAACAAACGCTAAGGCAGCCCAGGAGGTCCCAGATGATCCTCGATCCTGAAACCGCCCATTTCGTTCACGCCTGCTTTGAGGCCAGCGCAATGTTCATTGGAGCGCGCTATTACTTCATCCTGCGTAACCGCAATCTCGAGACATCGTCGTTGCAAGGCAAAGCGTACTGGATTCTTTTCGGTTGCCTACTCGGCGCGGGCATAGGTAATAAACTTGTGTTCGCCATCGAATGGCCACAGCTCTTCACGCAGCAGAATTTCTGGGGAGAGATATGGGCTGGACAGTCGATGGTCGGCGGCCTGCTCGGAGGTCTCATCGGCACCGAGATTGCCAAGCGTTTGTGTTGCGCGCATCGTTCGACCGGCGACTTGTTCGTAGGGCCGATACTACTGGCCCTGTCCATCGGCCGCATCGGCTGCTTTCTTGCCGGACTCAATGACGGCACATATGGCATCGCTACTTCGCTGCCATGGGGAATAGATTTTGGCGATGGCATTGCCCGACACCCAACGCAACTCTACGAAATTGTCTTTGCCCTGACGCTGTGGTGGGTCTTGCATCGGACCGCCAACCGATTTGCCGTTGTGCCCGGCCTGCAGTTCAAGACAATGACGTTTGCGTATATATTGTGGCGTTTGTTGATCGATAGTCTCAAGCCGGTACCGTATGTCTATCCGCTCGGCTTGTCGGGTATTCAATGGGTCTGCCTTGCAGCCTTGTTCGTCTACGCCCCGTTCTTGCTCGGTTCACTCAAAGGACTTCGTCGTGCACTCAATCATCAGCCAACGGCCTGACGCCTTGGCCAACTCTCGGTGGCGTCACCTGCCGATGGTGCTTGCGGCAGCCGGAATTCTTGGCGGCATGGCCTGCGTCGTGCATGCGCCATTGTTGCCGCCGAAAGACGACCTTGCGAAGGGTCGCTTCCTGCCCTCCGCGAAATCTGGAAACGCGCAGGATCAATATCGGCTGGCCTTAAGTTTTCGCTTCGGCATGGGAGGCGTCAGCAAGGATCTGAACGAGTCGGTTTCCTGGCTTCGTAAGGCCGCTGAAAATCACTACGAGCCCGCCCAGGTCGATTTGGCTGATGGGTATTTGTTTGGCGAGTTCGGTCTCGAGTTGAATATCTCTAAGGGACTATCTCAGTGGCGCGTGCTAGCCGAAAAAGGTAGCGCGAACGCGCCGCTTAGATTCGCTATCCGCCTGTCTGACACCAAGAACAAATGGGCGGATAGGGAAGAAGCCGCAAAATGGTTTGAGATCGCAGCAAAGCGGGGCGTCAAGTACGCAGCTTTCAAATTGGCGCAACAGTATGAAAGCGGCATTGGCATTTCAAAAGATCTAACAAAGGCGCTCACGTGGTATTGCGTTTCGAGGGCCTCCGAAGATGCAATCCGTCTTGAGGCAGTCATGCCGAGCAATGAGACAGCGAACGCTCAGGCCGCATGCATAGACCGGTTGCGCAACAGCGGGGAGTTATTGTGAGAGCCTTTCTTATTGCACTTTTTCCACTGCTGCTACAGGCCTGTATCGTTGTGCCCACACTGGAGCGCAGAGACGAGCCTTCTTATCCGCTATTGTTCGCTGACTTCACCGGCGATCTAAGGTCTTCCCCATACCCGTACTACCACGCCGGAGATGCAGTCTCGCCAAAGAATACGCAGGTTTCGGAGATCAATAATCCTCGTTTGGCGCTTGATTATTGGTTAATAGACGCGGCAACCCATCAGGATTTACTCAGAGATGCCGTTAGCATTCTACCGACGGCGGACTGGCGTTATTTTTTGCAATTGAACGCGCAGAGGCCCTATGGTGGGGACGGCAATGAACTTGTGCAGCGGCTCTACCTTAGGCCTGACCTGAGTGCTGCGCAGAAGTGCATGTGGGAGTTTGTGTGGGCACGCGCAGTGAAAAAAGCTTCCGACTACTCAAGCACATTCTCATCGTGCAACCACATTCCGGCAATCGATCGGGACGCTGCCTTTGCAAATTCACGCATTTGGCGTGAGCGGTGGGGTGTTAAACCTTTCAATTGCTTTATTGACCAACGTCGGGTCACAGTAACCCAACTGCATATGAGCCGAGCCGAGATACCTGAAGAGCTTCGCTGCCCCAAGGCCAGCGATCAAGAATGGGGGGCTGCGATAAAGAGAGTTGCTCTGTCATTGCCTCGTTGGGATCAAGCAGACATTTATCCGAGCAAACCATGAGCCGCAAGAACCGCCCCTACCTCTTCTACGACACCACGCAGTCCGTCTGCACGACCTGCTTGCGCCAAGTCGAAGCGAAGATCCTGATCAAGGACGATAAGGTCTTTATGGAGAAGTGGTGTCCCGCACACGGCACCGAACGTGTGCTGATCTCTGACGATGCAGAGTATTACCGTCTCTCACGCGAGGTGTATGTAAAGCGCCCGGAGATGCCAGAGCACTTCGCGACGAAGATGCAATATGGCTGTCCGTACGACTGCGGTTTATGCCCAGACCATATGCAGCACTCTTGCCTGACGGTGCTTGAGATCACAGACCATTGCAATCTGCGCTGCCCGGTGTGCTACGCAGACAGCGGCCCGGAACGGCTCACGCACAAGCCGCTGGCTGTCGTCGAAGCAATGCTCGACGCAATCGTGAAAAGCGAGGGAGAGGCCGACGTGGTGCAGATTTCCGGCGGCGAGCCGACCTTGCATCCGGACTTCTTCGCCATTCTGGATGCGGCTCGGGCACGACCGATCAAGCATCTGATGATTAATACCAATGGCATACGCCTGGCGCAGGATGCCGATTTTGCCGCGCGGCTTGCCGAGTATTCGCCAGGTGTCGAGATCTACCTGCAATTCGATTCGCTGCGTGCGGAAGTGCACCAAGCCTTGCGTGGCGCCGATCTCACGCGCATCCGTATGCAGGCGCTCGAAGCGGCCAATCGGCACAATCTTTCGACGACGCTGGTGGTCACCCTGAAACGTGGGCTCAACGACGACGAGATCGGCGACATCATCCAGTTCGGTCTCAAGCAGCCATGTGTGCGTGGCGTGACCTTGCAACCGATTCAGGACGCCGGACGCAATACGGATTTCGATTCAGTCTCGCATCGCCTGACCGTCAGCGAGATCCGTCGTCGTATTGCAGAGCAGTCCGATCTGTTCTCGCTCGAAGACGTAGTGCCCGTGCCCTGCAACCCGGATACGCTGGCAATGGCTTACGCGCTCAAGCTTGGCGACGAAGTGACGCCGCTGACGCGTCATCTCGGTCCGGAAGTCTTACTTGCCGGCCCGTCGAACACCATCGTCTTCGAGCGCGATCCGCAACTCAAGGCGCAACTATTTAAACTGTTCTCGACGAATCATTCGCCCGAATCGCAGGCCAACTGCCTGTCCGATCTGTTGTGCTGCCTGCCGATGGTCGACGCACCAACGCTGGGTTATGACAACGTGTTTCGTGTGCTAATTGTGCAGTTTATGGACGCACAGAATCTCGACATTCGCGCGCTCAAGAAATCCTGCATCCACATGGTTCAGCCCGACGGCAAGATGATCCCGTTCGAGTCGTACAACCTCTTCTATCGCGATGACCGTACTCGCATCCTCGAACAGATTCGCGGCGAAATTCGTGCTGCCACGCAGGCGCGCAAGACAATTGCCGTGACGCTTATGCCAATGGAATAGCATCGACTATCCCGCAGAGTGAAATACTGCTGTGCGCATTTGTGGGTTTATGCGCGCTCGTGCAGCGCGTAAGGTTGCTGTTCTCCGGTCTAGACGATTCATGAAAATTCCCTACGCATTGCTAGCGCTGCTTCTAGCTGCGCTGAATACCATCGGGCCGTTCGCGGTGGATACCTACCTGCCCGCTTTTCCCGCAATCCGCGATGGCCTGCACGCCACGCAGCTCGGATTGCAGCAATCGCTGACGGCGTACATGCTGCCCTTCTCTTTCATGATGCTGTGGCATGGCGCGATCTCCGATGCGTTCGGGCGCAAGCGCGTGATCATTGTCGGCGAGGCGGTTTTCGTTCTGGCTTCGTTGCTGTGTGCATTCGCTCCGAATATCGAAGCGTTGTGGCTCGGCCGAATCCTGCAAGGTCTCTCGGCCGGCGCGGGGGTGATTGCGGGACGTGCCGTGATACGCGACGTATTCGAAGGTATCGCCGCACAACGTTTGATGTCGCACGTGGCGATGGTCTTCGCCATCGCGCCGGCGGTGGCGCCCATCATCGGCGGCGCGATCGCGACGACACTCGGCTGGCGCGCAGTCTTTCTGTTCCTTGGCATGGTGGCACTGGCGCTACTGCTGCTGACATGGCGTCTGCTGCCGGAGACCTTGCCGCCGGAAAAGCGCCAGTCGCTGCACCCGGCCCATCTGTTCGCTGCCTATCGCAGCATGTTTGGCAGTCTGCCCTTCGTGATGCTGTCGCTGTCCATGGCCTTGTTCTTCAGTGGCTTTTTCATCTACGTGATGTCAGCGCCGGTATTCCTGATCCAGCATCTGGGTCTGAGCGCGCGCGAATTCGGCTGGCTCTTCGTGCCCATGGTGATCGGCATGATTTGCGGTTCGGCGCTGTCTGCCAAACTCGCCGGTAGGCTTTCACCCGGCAGCACGGTTTGGCTGGCGTATGGTATTGCGGCAACGGCCATGCTGATCAACGTGATCTTGAGCTACACAGTCGGCGATTCGGTCGCGACGCGGATTCCGCAAATCATGCTTTATACGTTTGGCATGAGCATCGCAACGCCAACATTGACCTTACGCGCGCTCGACATGTTTCCCCATCGACGCGGCACGGCGGCAAGCTGTCAGGGTGCCATCCAGACGCTGGCCATGTCGATTGCCGCGGGTGTGGTGGCACCAGCCCTGTGGAGCACGACGCGCCTGCTGGCCTGGGGCATGGTGGCTGGGCTGACGCTTAGCCTGTTGGCATATGTCGTTTCGCTATGCAACTACCGCATTGTCGATGTCGAATAGCGTTGAGCGCGCTTAGTTACCAGACTTAGTTGCCCGACTTAGTTACCTGCTCAATTACCTGCTTAGTTACCTGATATCGCGCCAAATACTTTGCGCGCAATACTGCCACCGGCCTGTGCTGGATTCTGACGGATCGCTTTTTCCTCTTCCCCTATACGCAGGTACAGGGCATCGAGTGCCTTGCGCGTGACATAGCGTTCGACACTCGCGTCTTCCGTCTTGATCAGGCCCAGCGCGGCGCCCTGGCTAGCCAGTTCGTTGTATTGCGTGGCAAGCTGCAAGCGTGAAGTGACCTTGGTGACGACGGGCAGAAATTTCTGGGTCAAGGCTTCCGTTGTCTTGCCGCGAAAATATTGCGTCACCGAATCGTCGCCCCCACTGAGAATGCTTTTGGCATCCTGCAAAGTCATCTGCTTGACCGCACCGACGAGCAAGGGCTTGGCTTCGGCCACGGCGCTTTCGGCTGCACGATTGAGCGTTACTTCCAACTCGTCGTATGACTTGCCCTGACCCATCGCACGCAAGAAGGGTTCGGCTTTCTTGAAACCGGCGGGCAAGGGGATGCGATAGCGCTCGTTGCCGAGAAAACCGTCGGGCACGCCCAGTGTCGCAACGGCTTGCGTGGCCCCCTGTTCCAGTGCCTGCCGCAGGCCCGCAGACGCATCCTTGTTGCTCAGGGCGTCGAACAGACTGGCGTGCGCCAGCAGAGGCACTGCCAGCACGAGCACCCCCAAACTTCTTATGACTTTCGTCTTTATCATCATTGCCTCCACTGGTCTGCGCGATTATTACGCTGCTTGCGCGTCGCCCAATACGTGCACCGCAAGCCATACCGTGCGCGAAGCAGTACTCACCACGCGATGCCGGCAATGGGCAACGACGCATAGGCTGTCGCCTGCATGCAGGATGTGTTGCTGGCCCTTCGGAGACTCCAGCACTGCCTCGCCCTGCAGCAACAAAATCCATTCGTCATAAGGTTGGTCATACCAGAAACCGGCCGGGCTGCTTTGACCGTCGGAGACGATGCGCTCGACGCGCACAGAAGGTGAGTCGAACAGCGTGTGAAAGTCTTCGTGCTCGGTAGCAGCGGGTAGTTGGGCCAGCAGATTGAACAGTTGAGTAGTCATGGTTCGTGGCGTGCAACCAGTATCGCGACGCGCTTTTACTTGAAACGCTCCAGCAAACCGTCAAGCTGGTCCAGACTGCCGAAGTCTATTGTCAGCACGCCCGCACCTTTTTTGTTGGCCTTGATCTTTACCGTTGCACCAAGCTTGTCGGATAGGTCTTCTTCGAGGCGCAGCAAATCCTGGCTGGCTTCCACGCGTTTGGTGGTCTTGGCGTCTTTCGGCGCCAGCTTGCTGGACACCAGCTTCTCTGTCTCGCGCACCGACAGGCGCTTGGCGACGACCTGATTACCGACCAGTATCTGCTCCACAGAAGGCAGTGCGAGCAACGCACGCGCGTGACCCATTTCGATGTCACCGATCATCAGCAACTCGCGCACAGCTTCGGGCAATTGCAGCAGGCGTAGCAAGTTCGATGTGGCTGGACGCGAGCGGCCCAGCGCATCGGCGGCCTGCTGATGCGTCATGCCGAATTCATCGATCAGGCGCTGGATGCCGAGCGCTTCTTCGAGCGGATTGAGATCCTCGCGCTGGATGTTTTCAATGAGCGACATGGCCAGCGCCGCTTCATCGGGAATATCCCGGATGATTACCGGCACTTCCGTCATCTCGGCAATCTGTGCCGCGCGCCAGCGACGCTCGCCGGCAATGATTTCGTGACGCCCATCGCCAACCGGGCGCACGGTGATGGGCTGCATCAGCCCTTGCGTGCGGATCGACGCGGCCAGCTCTTCGAGCGAACCGGCGTCCATGCGCGTGCGCGGTTGATACTTGCCGGGTTGCAGATCCATCACTGGCAAAGTAGTGAGATTGCCGACGTTGTCGGAAGGCAATGTGTCGCCGCCCAACAAGGCGTCGAGGCCGCGACCGAGGCCTTTGAGTTTTGGAGGTGTCACGGTAAGTATATTTGCAATGGTTAAACGGTTTTGATGCGCTCGATCATCTCGGTTGCGAAGGCGAGATAGGCTTGCGAGCCCTTGGCAGCCTTGTCGAAAACCACGCCCGGCAAGCCGTGGCTCGGGGCTTCGGCAAGACGCACGTTACGCGGGATGACAGCCTTGAAAACCTTGTCGCCAAAGTGCGTTTCGAGTTGAGCCGACACCTGTTGCGCCAACGTGCTGCGCGGGTCGAACATCACACGCAGCAAGCCGATGATCTTCAGGTCGCGATTGAGCTTGGCGTGCACCTGCTTGATCGTGTTGACCAGATCGGACAAGCCTTCCAGCGCAAAATATTCACATTGCATCGGGATGATGACACCATGCGCCGAGCACAGGCCATTCAAGGTCAGCATCGAGAGACTGGGCGGGCAATCGATCAGGACAAAGTCATATTCCGAAGCGACGGTCGCCAGCTGATCCTTGAGTCGCTTTTCACGATTCTCGATGGTCACCAGATCGACTTCCGCCCCCGCCAGTTCGCGGTTAGCCGGCAGCACATCGTAGCCGCCGGCCTCCGAGCGCTGGCGCGATTCGCTCAACTGCTTGAGGCCAATCAGCACCTGGTACACGGTCGACGGCGCAGTGCGCTTATCCACGCCGGAACCCATGGTGGCATTGCCTTGCGGGTCGAGATCGACCAGCAACACACGTTGCCCGTGCGCTGCCAGTGCGGCAGCGAGATTGACAGTGGTAGTAGTCTTGCCAACCCCACCTTTCTGGTTGGCAACTGCAAAAATGCGGGCCATCTCAGCCTTTTTGATTCAGTTTTTGAAGGATGATCAAGTGACGTTCGGCATCCACGCCCGGCACCTTCAGGGCAATGGATTCGCTGACCCGAACCCCCACGGGCAAGCGTGAAATCTCGTCGGAAGGATACACGCCTTTCATGGCCAGCCATTGACCGCCCTCGGCCAGCAGATGATCGGTCCATTGAATGAAATCGGCCAGCTCAGCAAAGGCCCGCGAAGTGATTGCGGCGAAAGGCTTTTCCGGGCGCCAGTTTTCAACACGGACATGATGCACGCCCACGTTCTTCAATCCAAGCTGACCGGCTGCCTGACGCATGAAGACGCATTTCTTGTCGACCGTATCAACCAGTTCGACTTGCAAGTCCGGGCGGCAGATCGCCAGCACGATGCCCGGCAAACCAGCACCCGCGCCAATATCGGCAAGGCGGTCGACCGTGATGTGCGGCAATAAGGTTAAGGAGTCAGCAATGTGCAGGTCGATTGCCTGCGCTTCGTCACGGATGGCCGTGAGGTTGTAGACCCTGTTCCATTTGAGAATCAGGGCGACATAGGCCATAAGCTTTTGGCGTACATCAATCGACAGATCAAGGCCCAACGCATCGACGTGCGAATCGAGCCGATCTACTGGGGTCATGTCCATGCCTCGGCGTGCATGCCGCGATAGCCCGGCTGGGCCGCGACAAGCGCCAGCCAGCGTTGTATCGCAGGATAGTGAGCGAGTTCGAAACCGCCCTCGTGTGCGACATGCGTGTAGGCATACAGGGAGATGTCGGCGATGCTGTAGCGCTCGCCAACGAAATAATTACGCGTAGCGAGGTGTTGTTCCATCACTGCCAGCGCGCGATGTCCGCCGGGCATCTTGTCCTGAAGCTTCTGCTCCTGATCGGCAGGGCGGCCCAGGTAACGCACGATGTATCGGGCCGTGGCGATAAAAGGCTCATGACTGTATTGCTCGAAGAACATCCATTGCAGCACCTGCGCATGCTCGAGACGGTCGTCGGGAAGCAAGGTCGAGCCTTGCGCGAGGTAATGCAGGATGGCATTCGATTCGCTCAGGCATTCGCCGCCGGGCAACTCGAGGACAGGAATCTTGCCGTTAGGATTTTTCGCCAGAAATTCCGGCGTACGCGTTTCCTTCCGCAGGATGTCCACGTGTTGCCATTCATACACCAGACCAAGCTGCTCCAGCGCCAAGCGCAGCTTGAAGCAATTTCCGGATTGAATGTCGCCGTAAATTTTGTACATGACTTGACCTGGAATTCCAAAATCGTTTGTCATATGCACGCCAAATCCGCAGGTGAAAACGCTTTATGCGGGCTCATTGGCCTTGAGCAGCTCACCGCGCTTTAGCCACACCAGCAGTATGCCAATGGCCGCAGGGGTGATGCCCTGGATGCGCGAAGCCTGGCCGATGGTTTCCGGCTTGTGCTGGTTGAGCTTTTGCTGCACTTCTTTCGACAGGCCGCGCACTTCGTTGTAATCGAAGTCGATGGGCAAGCGCGTGTTTTCCTGCGTCGCAGTGCGCGCCACTTCGTCGAGCTGGCGGTCGATGTAGCCTTGGTACTTGGCGGAGATTTCAACCTGCTCGATGGCTTGTGGGTCAGTCAGCACATCGATAGGCGAACCCGTCAGCGCCATCAATTGAGCGTAGGTAACTGCCGGACGGCGCAAGAGATTGAAGTAGTTGTACTCGCGCTCCAGCGGCTGACCGAATGCTGTTTGCATTTCTTCTTCGCTCAGCGCTTGCGGACGCGTCCAGATCGTCTTGAGGCGTTCGACTTCAGTGGCGACGGCATCGCGCTTCTTGCAGAAAGCATCCCAGCGACGGTCATCGACCAAGCCCAGCCTGCGGCCATGTTCGGTAAGACGCAGGTCGGCATTGTCTTCGCGCAGACTCAGGCGGTATTCGGCGCGGGAGGTGAACATGCGGTACGGCTCGGTCACGCCGCGCGTGATGAGATCGTCAACCAGCACGCCGAGATAGGCCTCGTCGCGGCGCGGGCACCAGGCTTCCTTCCCTTGGCTCTGCAGCGCAGCGTTGAGGCCGGCGAGCAGGCCTTGTGCGGCAGCTTCTTCATAACCCGTCGTGCCGTTGATCTGGCCCGCGAAGAAAAGGCCGGCAATGCTCTTCGTTTCCAGCGACGACTTCAGATTGCGCGGATCGAAGTAGTCGTATTCGATAGCGTAACCGGGGCGCAGGATGTGCGCGTTTTCCATGCCCTTGATCGAGTGCACGATATCGAGCTGCACATCGAAGGGCAGTGACGTCGATATGCCACTCGGATAGTACTCGTGCGTGGTCAAGCCTTCAGGCTCAAGGAAGATGTTGTGACTTTCCTTGTCGGCAAAGCGGTGGATCTTGTCTTCGATGGACGGGCAGTAACGCGGTCCAACGCCTTCTATGACGCCGCAATACATCGGCGAGCGATCGAGATTGGCGCGAATGATGTCGTGCGTGCGCGTATTCGTATTGGTGAGCCAGCACGGCATTTGGCGCGGGTGCTGGTCGCGCGAACCAAGAAAGCTGAACACGGGTTCTGGCGTATCACCCGGTTGCTCCTGCATCACCGAGAAATCTATTGTCTTTCCGTCTATTCGTGGCGGGGTACCGGTCTTCAGGCGTCCTACCGGCAGCGACATTTCACGCAAGCGATGCGACAGCGTGATCGAAGGAGGATCGCCGGCGCGGCCCGCAGAGTGATTCTGCATGCCGACGTGTACGAGCCCGTTCAGGAAAGTGCCCGCTGTCAGCACGACAGTCGCGCCATCGAAGCGAATGCCCAGCTGCGTGACAACACCGGCAACACGATCGCCCTCCAGGACAATGTCATCGACGGCTTGTTGGAAAAGCGTGAGGTTCGGCTGATTCTCCAGCCGGCGACGGATCGCGGCTTTGTACAGCACACGGTCCGCCTGCGCACGTGTGGCCCGCACAGCCGGACCCTTGCTGCCATTGAGGATGCGGAACTGAATGCCGCCTTCGTCGGTGGCCTCGGCCATGGCGCCGCCCAGCGCGTCGACTTCCTTGACCAGATGTCCCTTGCCAATGCCGCCAATCGACGGGTTGCAGCTCATCTGGCCGAGTGTTTCGATGTTGTGTGTCAGAAGCAAGGTCTTGCAGCCCGCGCGCGCGGCAGCCAGCGCAGCCTCCGTACCGGCGTGACCGCCCCCGACGACGATGACGTCGAAGCGATCGGGAAAGACGGTGGCGACAGCGGACATGGCAGGTTAGGGCAATTCGGGAGAAGGGCGGAATGATACGACTTTGAACGCAAAAATCCTAGTCGAAACAGGGGTTTGTGACATTTCACCGCTTTCCCGTCAGGCACTTGGCTTGCGACTACGATGGCCATGATGCGCTACAGGAATCTCAGCGGAAACTCCGGCGTACGACGCTACGAAATCGGCGCGGACTCGATTCGCGTCGAGTTTGTCGGTGGCGCTACGTACCTTTACGACCATGCAGCCCCCGGCCGCGCGGAAGTCGAAATCATGAAAGCGTTGGCAGAGGCCGGGCAAGGGCTCGCTACCTTCATCTCCCAGCATGTCGGTGAGCACTACGCTGTCAGGCTGCGCTGATTCCAGCCTGGCAATTTCTGATGAAAACGGCATGGCGCAGTAAGATCACAGTTTCGTCAATCTCAAACCGCCAATGTCCGTGTCCACCGGCAAGCCCGCAGCTCTCCTGGGGAAGCACGCGCGATGCAATACCGTGTCTTCTGGATGCTGGTATTGCTGCTGGTGCCAACCAGCACGGGGCTGCTCAGTCTGCTCGCGTGGGTACCTCTTGCTGACGTAGAGCATGTTGCTGCGATAGCCGCCGCGCGTGGGTTACAGGCGGCAGGCGTGTGTCTTCTCGTCTATGCCCTGTGGTGGCATCGCTGCCGGGCGCAAGGTCAGCGCTTCCAGCCACGTTGAGAAGAGGCCATGCAAGCTAAACCCTTCTTCCGCGTAGCTGTGCTCTTGCCCCTTCTCATCCTGCTGACAATCCGGGTATGGCAGCTTCATATCTGGCAGCATGACTATGGAACCGCACAGCAATCATTTGGCATACAGGGCATGAGTTTCCTGAAGTCCTACTTTTGCCTGGGTGGTGGTCAATACCTGATTGCCGCTGCTGTCGTCTTGTGTGCGATGGAGCGTCTGCGCAATCGTGGCCAGATGCAATTGCTGTTCGCGCTATGCCCAGCCATTTTCTTCGTGATCTGCAGCGTGGTTTCGCTGCTGGAAATCTATTTGTTACCGCTGCTGGGTGTGAATATTGAAAACTTCACCGGAAGCCTTGAATTCGCTGGCGTCCTCTTGTCGGTGGCGACCTTGTTGCTCGGCGGTTTGTATGCTTTTGTCATCAGCACCCTGTTCATCGTGATGTGCTGGTTCGAGTTTATCCGCGAACCCAGTGTGGCGCTGTTTTGCGAATAGCAATTGACTATTGAAACAAAAAATATAATCAATTAGAGCTATTTTTGTCGTGCTCCCACAATGCAATTCATGGCTGACACGCGGTTAGTCACTGCAAGCAAACCCAAGGAGCAAGACCATGAAAACTATTGGCGACAAAATTGAGTCTTTCAACATCATCGGCGTAAAACCCGGCTTCAACCTGCCCGACGAAAACGGTCAATCGGCATTTGAGAACATCACCGATCAATCCTTCACGGGCAAGTGGAAAATCATCTATTTCTACCCGAAGGACTTTACCTTCGTCTGTCCGACGGAAATCGTCGAGTACAACAAGCTGGCACGCGACTTCGACGACCGTGACACCGTGCTGATGGGTGGCTCGACCGACAACGAGTTCGTCAAACTGGCCTGGCGCCGCGATCACAAGGATCTGAGCAAGCTGGCCCACTGGCAGTTTGCCGACGTCACAGGTTCGCTGATCGACCAGCTCGGCATCCGCGACAAATCGGCCGGCGTGGCGCTGCGAGCGACCTTCATTGTCGATCCAGATAACGTTATTCAGCACGTCACGGTGAATAACCTGGATGTCGGGCGCAATGCCTCCGAAGCCTTGCGCGTGCTAGATGCCTTGCAAACGGGCGAGCTATGCCCCTGCAATCGCCCCGTCGGTGGTGACACCCTCTAACGCTAAGGGCTTATCCGCCCGTAGTTATACCGATGCGCCATGAGCGCATCGGTCATCTATTTTGAAGGAGTACTGAAATGGAAGCCCTCAACGCGATTAAGGATCTCATTCCGGACTATGCCAAGGACGTCCGGCTGAATATCGATGGTGTCATTGCGCGATCTTCGCTGCCGGCAAATGAAGCGGCTGGTGCCGCGCTTGCGGCAGCATTCGCTGCAAAAAGTCCCACGCTGGTAAAGATCTTTCGTGAGTCTGGTTTGCTGAATGAAGCGGAGGTCCAAGCCGCGCTGACAGCCGCATCCATAATGGGCATGACAAACGTCTGGTATTCGTACATAGATATGGCAGCCGACGCCGAACTGAAGAATCAACAAGCCGGCTTGCGCATGAACGCGTACGCAACCCACGGTGGCGTGGATCAACGGCGTTTTGAGCTTTGGGCCTTGGCAGCGAGCATTGTGGGCAAATGCAAGTTCTGTATCTCTGCACACGCCGATGTTTTGAAGAAAGCAGGCCTGGGAACTACGGAGCTGAAAGATGTCGGACGCATTGCCGCCGTGGTAAATGCGGCTGCGCAGATTTTAGTCGCCGAAGGACATTAGTATTTCTGACGGGTGTTTCACGTGAAACACCCGGCTACTGGCGCCACAAATCCCAAGTCAGCTTTGCCATGAGCACCGTCACAATGCAAATGAGCATCCATCGCACGAAACCACTCCCGTGCTTCAAAGTCATGTGCGATCCCAAGAACGCCCCAATGACGTTAGCCGCAGCCATCACCAACCCCACTCTCCACATCACCCCTTGATGGAGGACAAAGAAAACAAGAGCTGCGAAATTTGTCGCCAGATTGACTAGCTTGGCGCTTGCTGAGGCATGAACCATGTCCAAACCAAAAAGACGGACAAAGGCAAAGATCAAAAAACTGCCAGTGCCCGGGCCAAAAAAACCGTCGTAGAAACCGAGCCCAAAACCGGTCAGCGTTGACACGGACCCAATTCGGTCGCGAACGATTCCACTTACTTGAAGTCTGCCAAAATCTGGTCGTCGCCACGTATATAGGCCGACCGCCACTAACAGCCCAAGTACAAGCGGCCTGACTGTCCCCGGTGCAAGAAGCGAAACAGCAGCAGCTCCCAATGCAGCGCCCGGCAGTGCCGCTACTGCTGCAGGCCCGGCAATCCTCGCTGGGATACTGATACTGCGCGAGTAATGCACCGTTGCTAACAATGTGCCTGCAATGCTTGATAGCTTGTTTGTCCCGAATAGGACGGCAATCGGTGCGCCGGGAAAAACTGCCAGTAGCAAGGGCAGCTGAATCAATCCACCTCCGCCAACCACGGCGTCCACAAATCCAGCTAGCAGCGCTCCTCCGCCGAGGAGCAGCAAGTCAAGATCCATGTTTCACGTGGAACTTTTGTCCGATGGCTTCTCCGCCCACAGCGCCCTTGCCAAGGCCTTCCACGCATCGCTGCCGTGAATTGCCTGGCCGTCCAATGCGCCTTCGCCGATGGTCGTGTTCATTAAGGCTATCAACCCGCACAGTTCCATCCGCGCAAGTTGTCCCGCCGGCGCAGTACCCAATCCAGCAAATTTCTGATCTTTGTTGTACTGCAAAGCTTCATTCGCGAGCGCCCTCATTGCCGCTTCATCGTGCCAATCGATATTCAGCGTTGCCATCTTCCGCTCAATCTCTAATGCAATATTTGAAGCGGTACCAACATAATGTTCAAAGTCAGCCATCTATAGCTCCCTACTTGCCGATACAGAACCGGGAAAAAATGACTCCCAGCAAGTCATCCGCGCCAAATTCGCCGGTGATTGAATTCACCGCTTCCTGTGCCAACCGTAACTCCTCAGCCATCAACTCAAGCCGGCTATCCAAGGTCCGAGCAGTATCAACATGTTCAAGGGCTGACTTGAGTGCCTCCAGATGGCGCTCGCGGGCAAGGATCGTATCTTCCGCGTGCCCATCCCACCCGGCAATCTTCAACAACACACTGCGCAACGAATCCACGCCTTCACCGGTCAGTGCCGACAAATAAACGACGAACTCCTCACTAGCTTCTTCCCCGGGCGTCGATGCGGCCAAGTCCATCTTATTGAACACCCAAATCACCGGCACACCCGCTGGCAACCTGCTATCGATCGCATGGTCCTCTGCGGTCACACCTACACGCGCATCAGCTAGTCGCAAGATCACGTCTGCACGCTCAATCTCCTTCCAACTACGCGCAATTCCAAGCTGCTCGACCACATCATCTGTATCGCGCAAACCGGCCGTATCGATGATGTGCAGCGGAATACCTTCGACATTGATGCTCTCACGCAGTACATCCCGTGTCGTCCCGGCAATTTCGGTAACGATAGCGCGGTCGTCGCCTGTAAGACGATTCAGGAGACTGCTCTTGCCCACATTCGGCGACCCCGCCAGCACAACTTGTAGACCAGCACGTAGCAAGCTTCCCTGGCGTGCACGCGTCAACAAATGCGTTAGATCTACGTGCAAGGAATCAAGACGTGTGAAGGCATTTGCTGCCTGGAGGAAGTCAATTTCCTCTTCAGGAAAATCCAGAGTTGCCTCCACCAGCATGCGCAGATCCACGAGTCTGTTACACCAATGGTGCACAAGCTCCGAAAAAACGCCCGAAAGCGATCGCAATGCCGAACGCGCAGCCGCCTGCGTGCTGGCATCGATCAAGTCGATGACGCCTTCTGCCTGCGCCAGATCCAGCTTGTGATTGAGAAATGCCCGGCGTGTGAACTCGCCCGGTTCCGCCAAACGCGCGCCAAGCTCAAGGCAACGAGTAAGCAACATCTGCATCACAACCGGCCCGCCATGACCTTGAAGCTCCACTACATCCTCGCTGGTATAAGAATGAGGTGCGGCGAAATACAACAACAGACCTTCATCGAGGGCGGTGCCGTCCTCCGCCAGAAAACGGCATAGATGCGCTTTACGAACTTCGGGAAAAGAAGAAGTGTTGCTGACTGAGCGCCCTGTCAGGCGCTGCGCAAAATCGGCCAGAGCGGGGCCTGAGACGCGCACCACACCCACGCCACCGCGACCCGGCGGCGTGGCGATGGCGACAATTATCGGACTACTTGGGTTTGGCACCGCCCGCAATCGTCCGGGTGATGTACCACTGCTGAGCAATCGACAAAGTGTTATTCACAATCCAGTACAGCACCAATCCTGAGGGCATCCACAGGAACATGACACCGAAGATCAAAGGCATGGCCATCATCACCTTCGCCTGCACCGGATCTGGCGGCGTAGGATTCAACTTGCTCTGAATGAACATGCTGATCGCCATCAGGACCGGCAGGATGTAGTACGGGTCCATTGCCGACAGATCATGAATCCAACCGATCCAGGGCGCCTGGCGCATTTCCACAGCACCCAGCAAGGTCCAATATAGCGCCATGAAGACTGGGATCTGGACCACGATGGGCAGACAACCCCCCATCGGATTGACCTTCTCTGTCTTGTAGAGCTGCATCATTTCCTGATTCATCTTCATCTTGTCGCTGGCGTAGCGCTCTTGAATCTGCTTCATCTTTGGCATGAGCGTCTTCATTTTCGCCATCGAGCGATAGCTGGCCGCAGATAGCGGGAAGAACACCGCCTTGATCATCACCGTCAGCAGGATGATGGCCCAGCCCCAGTTACCCACGACGCCATGGATGAACGACAACAGCCAGAACAACGGCACAGCAATCATCGTCACCCAGCCGTAATCGACCACCAGATCAAGTCCGGGACGCAACGCCTTGAGCTTCTTCTGTTCCTGTGGGCCGACGTACAGAGGTACTTCCACAGTCGCCTTTTGACCCGGGGCAACCTGCACCGGCAACTTGACACCGGCACCATAGAAATTGTTCTCAATCTTGCGCGTGAAGAAGACGCGTTGAACATCTCCCTCAGGCAGGAAAGCGCTAACGAAATAATGCTGAACCATCGCGATCCAGCCATCCCGAGCGGTGACCTCCTGCGAATCTTCCTTACCCTTGTCGATATCGGCGAAACTGACTTTCTTGAACTTCGACTCTTCGGTATAGCGTGCCGGACCCGTGAAGGTGGAAACACCGCCGATCATGCCGCCTGTGTGCTCCGCCGGTGCACCATCGCGTGCCAGTTCGAAGTAAGCCTGCGTTTGCAGGGGCGTCGTACCGCCGTTAGTCAACTCATAGCTGACGTCCACCACGTAACTACCGCGATGAAAGCGCAGGATTTTCGTAATAGTCACACCGCTGGCGATGACCGGCGCCTGCAGACGTAGTTCGACGCTATCCTGCCCGTTCTGCAACTCAAGCTGCTTCGACGAAAGCGCAAACAGCGTTCGGTGATTCGGCAAACCTTCGCCAAGCAGGCCACTTCGTGCGATATAGGTGTGCACCTTGCCTTCGTCGAGAATGACAAAGTCATGTTGCAGATCGCCTGTCGCCTTGTGCTTGAGCAATTCCAGGTGAATGATATCGCCGCCGAGTGCTGAAACCTCCGCTTCGATCAGATCTGTCTTCACGATCGCGCGCGGCTGATTCTTGTAGTCCGCAACACTGACTGTTGCCGGAACGCTCTGGGCCGCCACCGGCGCGTTTGCCGCGGCAACCGACTGGCCAAGCCCTGGCGTCGCACTTGGCAGTGCATCTACGCTCTGAGAGGCCGTCGTCACCGGCTGCGGTGGGTGCGTGTAACGGCTCCAGTTCTCCCACAACATGAACATGGACGCAGCAAAAATGATTGAGAGAACGAGACGTTTGGGATCCATCGGCATGATTGGGTACCGCAAAATTGGGCTGAAAGGTTTAGGAAAATAAGGGAAGGAATTCGCCGAGAAGTTCAGGGAACGGGATCGAATCCCCCGGCAGACCATGGATTGCAGCGAACCACCCGTTTCATGGCCAGCCAACTGCCACGCAGCGCGCCATGCGACTCAAGCGCCTCCATAGCGTACGCGGAACAACTGGGATGAAAACGACACTGCCGCCCGAACCACGGACTGATAAAAAAGCGATAAAAACCGAGGAGTGCCAGCAAACTGTTTTTCAACATTGCATTCAACGCGGAAGCCTTGCAAACAATGAAGCGATATCTTCCCGTAGTTGCATGCGCGTAGCTCCATCGACCTTCTGCGCCAGGCGAAGTGCCATATCGTGCGCCGGCAAGTTTGCGCGAATATGGCGAAAATGCTCGCGTGCCAATCGTTTGAGTAGATTACGCGTCACTGCATGACGCGCAAATTTGCGCGCGACCACGAAACCAAGCCTGGCTAAACCACTGCCCGGTCGGTAGTGCAAAACAAAATAACGACCACGAATGCTACGCCGGAAAGCAAAAACGGATGAGTACTCATCCGTTTTTCGCACACGACATTCAGGTGGAAATCTGTTCGGAAGCACACGTAAAACTGCAGGTTGTGGATGTTCCGTTTCTGGACGAAATTCCAAACTTTTCAGATCACCTGAGCTCTCGCCGTCGCCCGTCGCATCGCTTATCAATTGATCGCTCGATCGCCCCGCAGATCAGGGCAAATGATGCGCTTTAGACCGACAAGCGGTGACGACCTTTGGCGCGACGTGCGGCAATCACCGAACGACCACCACGGGTACGTTGGCGGACAAGAAAACCATGGGTGCGCTTACGGCGGACCACTGAGGGTTGATAGGTACGCTTCATGACTGATCTCTAGTTGGCACAGAACCCGCGATTACAGCGGTTTACCCCCGCTTTGTCAAGCCAGACAGCGGCGATGTAGAACGTCGACCGTTCAGCTGCCTGTGGATAATTTTGCGCCAAAGATGTAACATAAACCTTCCATAAAAATACGTGACGGACTGCTGTTTCAACAGCGTAAATTATTGAATTTTCGGTAAATTTTATTTTTACCCGTTTAAATTCAGAAGCTTACGCGTGATATAGCATAACTGCACTGTCCGAAGTAACTGACCAGGGATGGAGACTCGTCGTATGTGCAGCGATCAACTTCGGTTTGTTTTTGCCCAACGAACTTCAAGCCGTGACGACACTGTTCAAGGCGGCGGACGTTTTTCGGGGCGATACCGAAGTACTACACAACACACCGGCGTCTGATCCGGGTTCGTCCGCTTAGATTTTCTGTAGCAAACCCTCTATCAAATTCATGTGGCTGATGCGTCAGCCAAGCGTATTTTTCGTCGCCCGAACCCGCGTGTTTACACACGGAATCAATAGACAAACAAACGGTAAGCGATTGAACGTGAGTCACGATTTTTGGAATGCCTGTCTGGCTCGACTCGAACAAGAACTGCCGCCACAGCAGTTCAATACGTGGATTCGCGCCCTCGAAGCCAGTCAGGGTCCGGCCGCGGGCAACGTAAACCTCGTCGCTCCGAACCGTTTCGTCCTGCAATGGGTGCGCGAGCGCTATTTGAATCGCATTGAACAGCTTGGTGTCGAGTTCTTCGGCAAACCTGTAGAGATCTTCCTCGAACTTGGCACTAAAACGCCAAAGTCTCACGGTTCAGGTTCTCCTGTCAGCGTCAACCGTGACAGCGCGGCCAAATCAACTCGAAACAGCGATGGCGGCGCGGACATTCCAGATGCCGAAATTCCCGCAATCAAGCCCGCCGAAATAGTCGTACCGGGTGCTCGTGAAAAGACCCGCCTCAACCACGATTTCACTTTCGACACGCTGGTAACCGGCAAGGCCAATGACCTTGCTCGTGCCGCTGCAATGCAGGTATCGCAAAATCCCGGCAGTTCCTACAATCCGCTTTTCATCTACGGCGGTGTCGGCCTCGGCAAGACTCACCTGGTGCAATCCATCGGTAATGAAGTGCTGCGCAACAACCCACGCGCCATCATTCGTTACGTCCATGCCGAGGACTATGTCGCCGATGTCGTGCGCGCCTACCAACAAAAAAGCTTCGACCAGTTCAAGCGTTATTACCGCTCGCTCGACCTGTTACTGATCGACGATATCCAGTTCATCCGCAACAAGGAACGCACACAGGAAGAATTTTTCCACGCCTTCAACGGCCTGGTGGAAGCCCGCAAGCAGATCGTCATCACCTGCGATACCTATCCCAAAGACATTGAAGGTTTGCAGGATCGCCTCATCTCGCGCTTCGACTGGGGTCTGACGGTACAGATCGAACCACCTGAGCTCGAAATGCGTGTCGCCATTCTTAAGAAGAAAGCCGAAGTCGACGGTCTCGATCTGCACGACGACGTTGCTTTCCTGATCGCCAAAAACCTGCGCTCCAACGTTCGCGAGCTCGAGGGTGCCTTGCGACGCGTCATGGCTTACGCACGCTTCCATGGCCGCGAGATCAGTCTCGAACTGGCCAAGGAAGCCTTACGTGACCTGCTCGCCGCCTTCAACCGTCAACTTACGCTCGACGTCATCCAGAAGACCGTTGCTGACTACTACAAGCTCAAGCTCGCCGAATTGCTCTCGCCCAAGCGCACCCGCAACATCGCGCGGCCGCGCCAGATCGCCATGTACCTATCCAAGGAACTCACGCCCTCGTCCCTGCCCGCCATCGGCGAAGGCTTCGGTGGCCGTGACCACACTACCGTTCTGCATGCTTGCCGCACCATCGCCGAGCTGCGCCTGGCCGACCAGCAACTCAACCACGACATACACGTGCTGACACAAGTTCTGCGAGGGTAGAGAAGTAAGAAGGAAGTAATAATTATTTGTTTGGAATATCTGTTGAAGCACCGCTGGAGCTGTTCGCAAGCTTGTTGATAAATACGGTCAAGCGTCTGAAACGATTGTGGAGAAGCACAGCGAAATTCACGATGCCCAGTTTCATCCCCATTCATTCACAGCGCTCCGGCTGGCTTGCAAACAGGGCTATCAACAGCCCTAAACAACTGAAAAACTGGGACAATACGCGCTTGTCCACAGATTTGGACCTCGATAAGTAGTAGACGTAGGAGATATATATAAATGCTTCTGTTAACAACCTCACGCGACGAATTGCTGGCTCCTCTGCAGTCCGTTTCCGGCATCGTCGAGAAGCGACACACACTGCCGATCCTGTCCAACGTCCTGATCGAAAAACGTGGTGGTGCGCTGACCCTGCTGGCCACCGATATCGAGATCCAGATCCGCACGACGACTGAAGGCGCGGGCAGTGGCGAAGAAATTGCCATCACGGTAGCTGCTCGCAAACTGCAAGACATCCTGCGTGCCATGCCGGAGGGCACCGAGGTCAGCCTGGTCCTCGACGACAAGCGATTGACCCTGAAGGCCGGCAAGAGCCGTTTTGCGCTGCAAACGCTACCCGCGGGGGACTACCCCCGCATGCAGTTCAACGAAGGCGCTGCAGTAGAGTTCTCACTCTCCGAGAAGGCATTCAAAAAACAGCTGACTCAGGTCGCCTATGCCATGGCTGCGCAGGACGTCCGCTACTACCTCAACGGCCTGCTGATGGTCGCCGACGGCAGCGAATTGCGCATGGTCGCCACCGATGGTCACCGTCTTGCCTTGGCCACCACAGAGTTGCAAGGCGACGTGCCGCATACCGAAGTCATCCTGCCGCGCAAGACCGTGCTCGAACTCGCACGCCAGCTCTCAGACAGTGACGATCCGGTCAGCATCACCTTGATCGGCAATCAGGCGCGTTTCCGTTTTGGCCCGATCGAGCTCATCACCAAGCTCATCGACGGCAAGTTTCCGGACTATGACCGCGTCATTCCGCAAGGTAATCCGAAGCTGGTCAAGGCGCATCGTCAGGCTTTGTTGCAGGCCCTGCAACGCGCCGCCATCCTGACCAATGAGAAATTCCGCGGCCTGCGTGTGTTGCTCGAAGCGGGCAGTCTGAAAGTGCTCAGCTCCAACGCTGAGCAGGAAGAGGCGCAGGACGAGCTCGAAGTCGATTACAACGGCGACAGCCTCGAAATCGGTTTCAACGTCAGCTACTTGCTCGACGTGCTTAATAACGTCGGCACCGAAGAGGTTGAAATCCACCTCAACGAGCCTATGTCCAGTGCCTTGTTCACCCTGCCGGGCAACAATAATTTCAAGGCAGTTGTCATGCCGATGCGGATTTGATTCACAACTTTTCCAAAGCTTGTCGACAGGTTTGCTAACAGCTTGATAACAGGCTTGTCGACAAGATATCCACAGAAAACCGAAGGCCTGTCCACAGCTTTTTCTGACTTACTCCCAGCTTGTCCACGGGGTTGTTCGACAGGATGTTCACAGCGTGATCGAGAAATAAAAAATCACGCGCCCGCTTACGCGGGCAATGCAAAAAGCAATGAGCCAACCGGGAATCCCGACACATGTCTGAAGAGAACATCCAGCCAAACGAAACACCGAAGCCACGCGGCAACGACGACTACGACGAAGACAGCATCCAGCAACTGGAAGGTCTCGAAGCAGTCCGTAAACGGCCCGGCATGTACATCGGCGACACCTCGGACGGAACCGGCCTGCACCACATGGTGTTCGAAGTTGTGGACAACGCCATCGACGAGGCTCTCGCCGGTCACTGCGATGACATTGTCGTAACCATCCACACTGACAACTCGATCTCTGTTACCGACAATGGCCGCGGTATCCCGACCGGCATCAAGTTCGACGACAAGCACGAACCCAAACGCTCGGCTGCCGAAATCATCATGTGTTCGCTGCATGCCGGCGGAAAATTTAACCAGAACAGCTACAAGGTTTCCGGCGGCCTGCACGGCGTGGGCGTCACCTGCGTCAACGCCCTGTCGAAATTCCTGCGCCTGACGATCCGTCGCGATGGCAAGAAGCACTTCATCGAGTTCAACCAGGGCGCAGTCGTCGATCGCATCGTCGAAGTTCGCGACGGCATCGAAGTATCGCCGCTCAAGGTGCTCGGCACGACCGAAAAACGCGGCACCGAAGTGCACTTCATGGCCGACGGCGAAATCTTCGGCAACATCGAATGGCACTACGACATCCTTGCGAAACGACTCCGTGAACTGTCCTTCCTCAACAATGGCGTCGCTATTCGTCTCGTCGACCAGCGCAGCGGCAAAGAAGAAAACTTCGCCTTCTCCGGTGGCGTAAAGGGGTTCGTCGACTACATCAACCGCACCAAGTCGGTCCTGCACCCGAACGTCTTCCACGCTGTCGGCACGACGCTGGTGACGACCGGTCAGGTGCACAACGTCGAGCTCACCGTCGAAGTCGCCATGCAGTGGAACGACTCCTACCAGGAACAGGTGCTGTGCTTCACCAACAACATCCCGCAGTCCGACGGCGGCACCCACCTTACCGGCCTGCGCGCCGCGATGACGCGCATCATCAACAAGTACATCGAAGAAAACGAGATCGCCAAGAAGGCCAAGGTTGAAGTCACCGGCGACGATATGCGCGAAGGTCTCGCCTGCGTGTTGTCGGTCAAGATGCCCGATCCGAAATTCGCTTCGCAAACCAAGATGAAACTGGTTTCCGGTGAAGCGCGTCCCGCCGTTGAGGAAGTCGTCGCCGCCAAGCTTTCCGAATTCCTGCTTGAGCGCCCGATTGATGCCAAAGCCATATGTAGCAAAATCGTCGAAGCCTCAAGAGCACGAGAAGCGGCGCGCAAAGCCAGAGAAATTACACGACGCAAAGGCGTACTCGACGGCATCGGCCTGCCCGGCAAGCTCGCCGATTGCCAGGAACGCGATCCGGCATTATGCGAACTGTATATCGTCGAGGGTGACTCCGCCGGCGGTTCCGCCAAGCAAGGCCGCGACCGTAAATTTCAGGCCATCCTGCCGCTGCGCGGCAAAGTGCTCAACGTCGAGCGTGCGCGTTTCGACAAGCTCATCTCTTCCGAACAGATCGCCACGCTCATCACTGCGCTCGGCACCAGCATCGGCAAAGACGACTACAAGCCCGAAAAACTGCGCTACCACCGCATCATCATCATGACCGATGCCGACGTCGACGGCGCCCACATCCGCACCCTGCTGCTGACCTTCTTCTATCGCCAGATGCCCGAGCTCGTCGAAGGTGGCCACATCTATATCGCCCAGCCGCCGCTCTACAAGATCAAGCACGGCCGCAGCGAGATGTACATCAAAGACGACCACGAACTCTCCGCCCATCTGCTCAAGCTCGGCCTCGATGGCGCCGCGCTCACACCGAGAACCGGTGGTACAGAAATCGAAGGCGACGCCCTCGGCGAACTCGCGCGCGGCTACCTGCTCGCCGAAGCCGTCATCAACCGTCTCACCAGCTGGATCGACATCGACGTCTTGCACGCCATGCTTGCGCACGATATTGATCTGGCATTAGCTGACGAAGCCGGCGCCATCGATTCCGCCAAGCGTGTGCAAGCCGTCGTCGGCAGCGCCATCACCGTCCGTGCCCAGTTCGACCCGGTTGCCGAAGCCTGGCAGCTCGCGCTCGAGCGCATGCACCATGGCAACGTCAAGCGTACCTTCATCGAAGCCGACTTCCTCGTCTCCGGCGACTACACCCAGATCCGCCGCGCCGCGCAACTCATCAGCGGCCTCATCGGCGAAGGCGCCGTCATGCGCCGCAACGACAAGAGCAGTCCGGTGAAAAGCTTCAGCGAAGCAGTCACCTGGATGCTCAACGAAGTCGAACGCGGCATCAGCAAGCAACGCTACAAGGGTCTCGGCGAAATGAACCCTTCGCAACTCTGGGAAACCACGCTCGACCCCGCCGTGCGCCGCCTGCTCAAGGTACAGATCGACGATGCGATTGCCGCCGACGAGATCTTCACCACGCTGATGGGTGACAATGTGGAGCCGCGTCGGGACTTCATCGAGCGCAATGCACTGAATGCACGCAACATCGATGTGTAAGTAGTTTCGCAAGTAACTTCACGACGGCTCCGAAAGGAGCCGTCGTGCTTTGTAGATCACAGGCTTTCCAATGAACAAAGAACAACTCAAGCGTCTCGAAGCCGATCTCTGGCGTTCAGCTGACACGTTGCGCGCGAACTCCGATCTCAAGGCCAGCGAATATTCCACACCCGTCTTGGGCCTGATCTTTCTTAAGTTTGCGGACAACAAATACCAACTTGCCGAGAAGGAAATTCTCGCTGAGTACAACAAGCTCAAAGGTACTCGCCGCGAGAAACCAATTTCCGAGATCGCGATTGAGAAATGCGGTTTCTACCTGCCCGACCACGCGCGTTATGAATATCTGCAGCAGCTTCCGGAGAACAAAAGCGTCGCCAAAGCCATCAAAAGCGCGATGTCCGCTATTGAAGACTACAAACCTGAACTCGCTGATGTATTGCCCAAGGACGATTACGCCCGGCTCGATTCACCCACACTCAACAAGCTTCTGAGAAATTTCGCCAACATTCCGCTTGATGCGAGTGGCGACATTCTTGGCCAGATCTACGAATACTTCCTTGGGAATTTCGCCTTGGCTGAGGGGCAAGGTGGTGGCGAATTCTTTACGCCGCGCTCCGTCGTGCGACTCATGGTCGAGATCATCGAACCGCATGGCGGCACAGTATTCGATCCGGCCTGTGGCTCTGGTGGCATGTTTGTGCAATCCGCACAGTTCATCGACCAGCATCGCGCGGATGCTGCCAGCAAGGCAGATGTCTTCGTCTACGGTCAGGAGAAAACACTGGCTACGGTGAAACTAGCGCGCATGAATCTCGCCGTGAACGGTTTGCGCGGCGAGATCATGAAATGCATTTCGTATAACGAAGACCCCTTTGGCAGCTTCGGCAAGTTCGACTACGTGCTCGCCAATCCGCCATTCAACGTGGATGACGTTGCACTCGATACCGTCAAGGGCGATCGCCGCTTCAATACTTATGGTGTGCCACAGAACAAAAGCAAACCTGCTGGTAAAAAGGTAAAGGACGATAAAGAGAAAAGCAGCAAAGGCATTGAGACTGTACCCAATGGCAATTACCTGTGGATCAGTCTTTTTGTCACCTCGCTCAAACCAAAGGGCCGCGCAGCACTGGTGATGGCTAACTCCGCCTCCGATGCTCGTCACTCCGAGGCCGAGATCCGCCAGAAGCTCATCGAAGACAACCTCATCTACGGCATGCTCACCCTGCCGTCGAACATGTTCTACACGGTCACCTTGCCGGCGACCCTGTGGTTCTTTGATCGGGCGAAGAAGGACAAACGCATCCTCTTCATCGACGCGCGTAACGTCTTTACGCAAATTGACCGTGCACACCGTGAGTTCAGTGCAGAGCAGGTGCAAAACATCGCACTCATCAGTCGCTTGCACAGAGGGCGGCGCGAAGAATTCGTACAAACCGTCGATCGCTACTTTGAATCAGGCCTCACTCAGCTCGCCGAAAATCACACGCATATCGGTCCGCTGGCGCAGCAAATCGAAGAGGGGCTGGACGACCAGAAAGCTAGGGGTGCAATGACGGACCTTACTCATCGCTGGGGTGAGCTGGCACCGCTCAAGGCCAAACACGTGGCATACCTGAAGAAAAATGCAGGCAGCGATGTCGACAAGCACAACCGTGCGCAGATAGCGTTGTGTGCAGCATTCACACCATTCTTTAAAGCGGTGCACGACGATCTCAAAACCCTCGACAAGGCGCTTCGCGAACGCGAGAAGCGTCTTGTCGAAGCGGCCCGCGCCGAGGGAAAACGCAGCCAGACGGATCGCGCAACTCGTATCGTCAAACATGCGCTGGACGCTCTGCATGTGGAGGTAAAGAGCGCAGAGCTGTGGTTCAAGCACATCGAATGGTTGCAGACCCGATTCCCCGAGGCGAAGTACGAAGACGTCACCGGCTTGTGCAAGCTCGCCGGTATTGAAGAAGTGCGCGAGCAGGACTACTCATTGAATCCCGGCCGCTATGTGGGCGTGGTGATTGAGGAGGATGGCAAGACCGAAGAGGAGTTCATCACGGAAATCGAAAAATCACGCGATGAACTGGCCACTTTGCAGGACGCCGCGCGGGAACTTGAAAACCTTATCCAGAGTAATCTACGAGCCGTCGCAGGTGCCGAGTGAAAGATATCCGCAAGCAGATCGGTATTTGCGATGAAAGCTTCGAGCTACTTACGGTTCGTGAGTTGATAGAACGCGGAATCATTGAGCGGCCAATTGATGGGAACCACGGAGAAACCCACCCCAAGACGTCAGACTTTGTTCAGGAAGGTATTCCCTTCGTAATGGCTAGTGATCTGAAGAACGGTCATATCGACTATGGGGCTTGCTCTCGAATTTCGGAAAAACAGGCGGAGGGCTTGCGAAAAGGGTTCGCACGAAATGGCGACGTATTGCTAACGCATAAAGCAACCATAGGAGAGACGGCAATCGTCGCTTATGACGAGCATCCCTACATAATGCTGACGCCGCAGGTCACGTATTACCGGGTTCGAGATAACACCGCCCTGAACAATCGTTACCTGAAGTACTACTTCGACAGCTCTCTATTTCAGCAAACGTTACAGATGATGGCGGGCTCAGGCGCGACGCGAGCGTACCTGGGTATTCTCGAGCAACAACGTCTTCCAGTAATTTTGCCGCCTCCAGAAAAGCAAAAAAAGATCGCTGTGATCCTCGGCGGGTTAGATGACCTGATCGAAAACAACCGCCACCGGATCGCCTTGCTGGAGAAGATGGCCGAGGAGATCTACTGCGAGTGGTTCATCCGCTTGCGCTTTCCTGGTCATGAAACGGCGAAGTTCATCAAGGGCGTCCCTGACGATTGGACGGTGCAAAAGCTGCCTGATGTTGCCGCGATCACCTACGGTTTCCCGTTTCAGGCTGAGCGATTCAATACGGCAGGTACCGGAAAGCCGATCATTCGCATCCGGAATATTCAGAATGGTTTTTCCTTGGATTTTACGGATGAAATCGCAGACGAAAAGTACGTCGTACGGCGAGGGGATTTGCTTATCGGCATGGATGGTGAATTTCACATGAATCACTGGCAGGACCAAGATGCTTATCTGGTTCAACGGTCTTGCCGGATAAAAGCCTGCGATCCTCGACTTGAGGCCTATTTGTCTTTGGCGCTGAAGGCGCCGATCAAACACTTTGAAGCGACCATAGTGGGTGCAACAGTGGGTCACTTGGGAGCCAAGCATCTGCAATCGATAGATGTCCTTGTTCCTACTCCTGCGGTTGTTGAGCGGTTAGAGGTACTGAATCAGTTGCTAGCTCAGAAGATCGCTCTTTCTTCGGTTTCGCAAACCTTGAAGCAAGCGCGCGACGCCCTTCTCCCTCGCTTAATCTCCGGCAAACTTTCCGTTGAAGCGCTGGATATCCAGTTTCCGGCCGGCATGCACGCTGCCTGAAGAGCCTTGGAGCTTGCTTTGCAGGGCATCTCCTCGCAGAGATCCGGTCAGCGTGGCTATGGCGTAGGGGGAATGTATGCGGTTCCGCCATCGCCCCTTCCGCGCCATCGAAGCCCTTTCGTTTATTTCGCTTGTTTCGTTTATTTCGTTTGTGTATAGTAAATACACAGCACAACTCACAAATAACGACACTAGTACAAGCCAAAGCACAAACTGAACTCAAGAACTCAAGAACTCAAGAACTCAAGATATGAACATGAACGTAAGACCCGACCTCCCTAGCGAGGCCGAAGTGACGCAGGCCAAGGAAAGCAGCAGGCTGCTCTCTCTGTACCTCAGCAGCCAGGAAGAGACCCAGGCAATCCGGGTCATCGATCAGGGTGGCGAGCATGAAGCGGTGCGGGTACCAACCGCAGCTTATCGCCTGTTGATCGACATCCTGGCCGAGATGGCGCAGGGCAATGCAGTAAGCCTGATCCCGGTGCACGCGGAGCTGACAACACAAGAGGCGGCCGACATGCTCAATGTCTCCCGTCCGTATCTGGTCAAGTTGCTGGATGGTGGCGGTATTCCCTTCCATAAGGTGGGTACTCACCGACGCGTCTATTACCAGGACTTGGTGCAATACAAGAACCATGTCGATACGGAACGAATGAAGGTATTGGAGGAATTGTCGGCCCAGGCACAAGAACTGAACATGGGCTATTGAGTAATGACAAGCTTTTCGGCGGTGTACGACGCATGCGTGCTGTATCCGGCACCCTTGCGCGATTTATTGATGCACCTTGCAATGACTGATTTGTATCGCGCGAAGTGGACACAACAGATCCACACGGAATGGATGAGAAACGTGCTGGCAAACCGGCCGGACCTGAAACCGGAGCAACTGGAGCGGACGCGTCAGCTAATGGATAGCCATGTTCGCGATTGCCTGGTGGAAGGGTATGAATACTTGGTTCCGGGTTTGGCGCTGCCGGACGAAGACGACCGGCATGTGCTGGCAGCGGCGATACGCAGCCGCTCCAGTGTGATCGTGACGTTCAATCTCAAGGATTTTCCGACGCAAGCGCTGGATGAATACGAAGTCGAGGCACAGCACCCAGATGAGTTCATCGCTCACTTGATCGACCTGAATCCGGCGCGTGTTCTTGAGGCGGTGAGACGTTGTCGAGCCAGCCTGAAGAACCCGCCGAAGACGCAGGAGGACTATCTGGATACATTGCTCCAGCAGGGTTTGCCTGAAACTGTCGCGCAATTGCGGCAGTGGATGATGGCCTTCTAGTTACGTGGCATTATCTGGCTGATATTCCAAAGCACGTCCGCCGCCATGCCCAATTTCATATCGGAAGACCAGATCGAGCAGGCGCTATTGCAGCGCCTGCAACATCTTTGCGGTTTCGATGTGCTCAATTGCTTCACCGCGCAGCCGGACGATCTGAATGACGGATCGAATCGCGCTGACAAGCGTGAGGTAATCCTCAAGGATCGCTTGAGGGCGGCAGCTTTTCGCCTGAATCCCGACATTCCCGAAGCCGTCATCGACGAGGGCTTGTCGCGCCTGTGTGATTCGCGCCGTGCGATGACTATTGAATCGGCGAATCGCGAAGTGGATGCGCTGATCCGCAACGGCATTCCAGTGGAGTTCGAGGATGCCGCTGGCAGGAAACAGCAGGAGCGTTTGCGTGTAATCGACTTCGACGTGGCAACGGGCAGCGGGAGCAATGAGTTTCTGGCTGTCTCGCAACTGTGGGTGCGTTGTGATCAGTACGGCCAAGGTGGCTATCGACGGCCGGATGTGCTGCTGTATGTGAATGGCTTGCCGCTGGTGTTCATCGAGCTGAAGAACTCGAATGTGAAATTACGTGCGGCTTTCGATGACAACCTGACGAACTACAAGCGCGAGATTCCGCAGCTATTCTTGTGCAATGCTTTATGCATATTAAGCAATGCGATCGAAACGCGAGTCGGTAGCCTGACGGCCGCGTGGGAGCATTTCTTTTCTTGGCTACGCGTGGAAAGCGAAACCGAAAAAATCGACCGCGTAGCCATCGCCAAGGAGGCGACTAGTCTGGAGCGAGCGGTGCTCGGTCTGTGCACGCCGGCAAAGCTGCTCGATTACGTCGAGAATTTCATTCTCTTCTACAAGGAGAGCCAAAAGGTTATTGCGCAGAACCACCAGTTCATCGGTGTTAACAATGCCTTTGCACAATTTGGAAATCGGCGCGAATTGGGCGGCAAGCTTGGTGTGTTCTGGCACACACAGGGCTCGGGCAAAAGCTTCTCGATGGTGTTTTACGCCCGCAAGATCTTCCGCAAGTTGCATGGCAATTTCACCTTCCTGGTGGTGACGGATCGTGATGATCTGGATGGGCAGATCTATCGCAATTTCTTGCACACAGGCACGGTGGCCGAGAACGAAGCTGCGCGCCCTGCCAATAGCGAAGAACTGCGCCGCTTTCTTGGTCAGCACAAGCGAGTGATCTTCACGCTCATTCAAAAATTCCGCTATGACAAAGGCAAGCAATATCCTCTGTTGTCGGATAGCAGCGATATCGTGGTGATTGTTGATGAGGCGCACCGCACGCAATACGCCAGTCTTGCGGAGAACATGCGCGCTGGTTTGCCGAATGCGAACTATCTGGCCTTTACCGGCACTCCTTTGCTCGGTCGCGAACGCAAGACCAATGCGTGGTTCGGTGGATACGTATCGGAATACAACTTCCAACAATCAATGGACGACGGTGCAACGGTGCCGCTGTTCTATGAGAAACGTGTACCGGAAGTACTAATCCAGAACGACGATCTATCAGAAGAGTTCTATCAAATTCTCGAAGAGGAAAATCTCGACGAAGCTCAGCAAGAAAAGTTGGAGCGCAGATTTGCGAAAGAGCTAGAGGTCATCAAGCGAGATGACCGGCTGGAGACCATTGCGCGCGACATCGTGTACCACTTTCCGCGCCGTGGTTATCTTGGCAAGGCAATGGTGGTGGCCGTCGACAAATTCACAGCAGTAAGGATGTTCGACAAGGTGCAGCGTCTGTGGAAGGAAGAGCTGAAAACCTTGCGTGGCCGCATCTCGCAGACGACCAACGAAGTTGAAAAGGCGGGTCTTAAACGGCTAGTGGATTACATGCGCCAAGTTGAAATGGCGGTGGTGATCAGCGAAGACGCAAAAGACGAAGAACGCTTCAAGAAACAAGGCCTGGATATCAAGCCGCATCGCGAGCGAATCAACAAACTCGATGAACATGGCCACGATATCGAATACAACTTCAAGGACCCGGAAAATCGGCTGCAACTTGTCTTCGTTTGCGCGATGTGGCTCACCGGGTTTGATGCTCCAACGGTTTCGACGCTGTACCTCGACAAGCCGCTGCAGGGCCACACGCTGATGCAGACCATTGCACGCGCTAACCGCGTGACAGGTTGGCAAATCAATGGTGTGAGCAAGCTGAACGGTGAAGTGGTGGACTACTACAACGTCTTCCGCAGCATGAAGCAGGCGTTGAAAGACTATGCATTGGGCGAAGATGGGCAGGACGATGAGCCACCCGTGCGCGATAAGGCAGAACTCTTCCGTTTGCTGAACGAATCCATCGAGCAAGGCCTGGCGTTCTGTGAAGCCAATAGCGTGGCGCTACGTGAACAGCTGACGCGCGACGATATTTTTACCAAGTTAGGAAAGTTCGCGGAGTTTGCGGACGCTCTGCTAGTCAAAGACGATCTGCGCAAAAGCTTCAACGTATACGAGAACACCATTATGGCACTTTATGAAGCATGCAAGCCGGAGGTGCTGGGTAAAGCGGACAGTCGTACAGTGGCCGCTTTTCAATACCTGCGTGGCATAGTGGACAGCATTGTCGAGCAAGTCGATATTGATGTTGTGACGCAGCGAATTTCAGCGCTTCTCGATGAAAGCGTCGTCGTCGACAACGCCGAAGCTTTCACGGCTCGCCAGTATCAGGCGGAATATCAGATCATCCAGAAGGGCAAGACTTGGGATCTTTCAAAGATCAACTTCGACAAGCTGCGCGATGAATTCCAGGCAGCGACCTACAAGCACATTGAGATTGCAGATCTGCGCAAGTTTATCGACACAAAGCTTCTCCAGATGCTTGAGCAGAACCGTACCCGAGCGGATTTTGCCCAACGGCTGCAAGAAATCATCGATACCTACAACGCGGGTGGTTCTTCGACAGAGAACTACTACGACGATCTGATGAGCTTTACCCAAGCCATGGCGGAAGAGGATGAGCGCCACGTAAGAGAGGGCTTAAGTGAAGACGAACTTGAACTGTTTGATCTGCTCAAGAAAGACAGCCTGACTCAGGATGAAACTCAAAAAGTAAAACTTGCAGCCAAGGCTTTGATACACAGGTTGCTAGAGGAGCATCCACGCGTGCTGATTCAAGACTGGTACAAGGACACGCAAACTCGAAAGACCGTACGTGCAGCGGTAGAGCAAGTGCTCGATACCAACTTGCCAGAGAGCTATGACCGGGTAGCTTTCAGGGAGAAGTGCGACAACGTGTTTGAGCTCATGGTTGATTATGCGAGTCATGGGCGGAAGTGGGCCGCATAGGTTTGAGCAACACAGAGCCTACATTGTCGAACTGTTACATGAGTTTGATCTCATTGAAGCAATGCCAGCCTCCGCGACTTGGCTCATAGGACTACATCACCATGAACGGACGATCCTCCTGGCTTAACAAGCACTGACCGACGAGATCATTGAAAACATCAAGCCGGGCTGGGCGGCTTCCAAGCTGCTGCTTTGCAATGAGGCGGCCTATTCAAGCCGGATTTAATGCTGGCACCCACAATTAAAGAATGCTTTAATCACCACAGAATTGATTAAAGGAGTCTTTAATGACCCGCACTGCTGGCGAGTACATCGTTTCCTCCACGCTGGGCGAGCCCGTCCAGGCTTTTGTGCCTTTCCCTCTGCCACCAGTGAACCCTGCACTGGACCCGGCAAGCTACCAGACGCTTAACCGCGAAGCGGAGTTGGCGCTGGCGCGCTTGGCGGGAGTATCGGGTCTGGTGCCGTCCGTTGAGTGGTTGCTCTATAGCGCGATCCGCAAGGAGGCGCTGCTGACTTCGCAGATCGAGGGCACACAAGCGACGCTTACTGACCTCTTCGATGTGGAGGCGGGTTTTTCTGTCACCAACACCGACGATGTGGAGGAGGTGACGAACTATCTGAACGCATTCCGTCTGGTGCAGGAGAACCTGCGTTCTTCTTCCGGTTTGCCGATAAGCGTGCGCTTGCTCTGCGATGCGCATCGCGAGTTGCTCAACGGCGCGCGTGGCACCGGCAAGCAACCGGGTGAGTTGCGTCGTTCGCAGAACTGGATTGGGGGCACCCGGCCGGGCAATGCTGTGTTTGTCCCGCCGCCACCGGATCACGTTGCTGACTTGCTGGCGGATCTCGAACGCTTCATTCATTCATCGTCGCCGGAGCTTCCACCGCTGGTGCGGATTGCACTGGTGCACGCGCAGTTCGAGACGATTCACCCTTTCCTTGATGGCAATGGCCGGATCGGACGTTTGCTGATTGCCGCGTTACTGGAAAACTGGGGTTTGTTGCGTGAGCCTTTGATGTACTTGAGTGGTTACCTCAAACAACACCAGATGGAGTACTACCGCCAGCTTTCCATCATTCGCACGGAAGGTAACTGGGAATCCTGGGCGTCGTTTTTTCTGGAAGGCGTCGCGAGTGCAGCTGCGGAAGCGGAACGCAGCATCATTGCGATCGCCAGTCTGGTGGCGGAAGACCGGCGACGATTGCTGGCTGCGCCCAAAGCAGGGCCGGTAAGTTATCGCTTGTTCGAAATGCTGCCGATGATGCCGCGTTTTACGGTGGAACATGCGCGACAAGCGCTCGACACGACGTTTCCCACTGCAAGCGCGGCGGTAAGAATGCTGGAGGAGCTGGGCATTGTCGCGGAGATGACAGGCCAGAAGACAAAGCGTAGCTATAGCTATGCGGCATATATCGAGCTGCTGGTGCAGTAAGCATTGGCTTCGGCGCCGGTGTATGTGAGCATGACGGGTTTGCCGCCAGACGAGCGTTTCGACAAGCACAAGGCGGGGATTCGTTCGAATCGCTATGTGCGCGAATACGGGTTGCACCTTTTGCCGCAGATTTACGAGTGCTTCAACCCGATGCCGTATGAGGCGGCTTGCGAGATGGAGGTTGAGCTGGCGATTACGTTGCGCGAGGCGGGGTATGGGGTTTGGCAGGCTTGAGGTTTTGTGTGGACCAAAAATCTGCTTTCTCATTCCGCAAAGGCGGCAGGCCAATCGTTTTCTGGAATGCCTAAACGCCACTGGATTCCCGCCTGCGCGGGAATGACGTCAATGACAAACGCGATTTCGTCCAGCCCGTTTGGCTTCGTATAGTTTCTGGTCGGAGGCGCGGTAGAGGTCTTCGTGCTGCATGCCGGCGTTGAAGGTGGTGATGCCGATTGAAACGGTGACGTTGAGCGTTTGCTGTTCGATGACAAAGGCATGACTCTCGATGGTTGCGCGCAGTGATTCCGCGATCTGTACGGCGGCTTCCAGGCTGGTTTCGGGGAGAATGGCGCAGAATTCTTCGCCACCGTAGCGGCCGATTTCATCGCTGAGGCGTAGGCGTTGTTGCAGCAGGCTGGCGAGTTGACACAGCAAGGTGTCGCCGGCGGGGTGGCCGTGCGTGTCGTTGATGTGCTTGAAATGGTCGACGTCGAGCATCATCACCGAGAGGTGTCGCGTGTAGCGTGTAGCGCGCTGGATTTCGTCGGCTAACACCATGTCAAGACGTTTGCGGTTGGAGAGGCCGGTGAGCCCGTCAGTGGTGGCCATGTGGCTGAGCGTGGCGTGGTACTGCGCTTCGATGTCGGAACCGGCAAGGAACTTGAAGACCGTGTCGCCCACGCGGATCTGGTCACCCGGCATGAGGCTGCGCACGGTCACGCGCTCCGGGTCGTTGTTGGCAAAAGTGCCGTTGGTGGATTTGAGGTCTTGCAGGACCAGGTCGTTGCCGTGGCGCTCTAGCCTGATGTGATAGCGCGAGACGCTGTCGCTGAGGATGACGATATCGTTGTCCGTGCCGCGCCCGATGGTGACGTAGGGCTTGTCCAGCACATAGCGCCGCCCGAGTTCTCTCGATACAGCGGTGTGTATGATGACCAGACTGTCTTCTTCGGGCTGCGCCTTGAAGAGCTTTTTCAGGTCCGTAACACGGGTCTCGAAGTCGTCGTTGCTGTTCACTGGGCCGATGCTGCGCTGAGTATTGAACGCCAAGCGTACTGCGCGTGCCGGGCGCCGTCCAGCGCTTGCCCTGCATCAATTTCCGAACTGTGTTCCTGAATCAGGCAAGCCAGCTTCTGGCTGCCGGATTCTTACTTGCCAGCCAAGCGGTACACCTCAGTGCCGGCGAGCAGGAGTGCGCCCGGGCCGTAGGCTTCGGTTTGTTCCGGGCCGGTGTCGCCGGGTTGGTAGCCTACTTGTTGTACATAGCCGAGCATGCCGTCTGGCTGCACGGCACGAACGAGTGCTGACCAGCCTTTCTGTATGACACTTGCGTAGGTGTGGCGATCGAGAATGCCGTTATTGACGCCCCAAGCGAGCGCATACGTGAAGAATCCAGTGCCACTCGATTCGGGTGCGGGTGTGCTGGCCGGGTCCAGCAGGCTGGCGCGCCAGTAGCCGTCAGCGCTCTGCAGGCCGCCGATTCTCTGTGCCATGTCGCGATATTGCGCGGTGAGCCGGGTGCGCTGTGGCGCGTCGGCTGGCAGGTATTCCAGCACGCGCGCAAGCCCGGCCAGCACCCAGCCGTTACCGCGACTCCAGAATACTTTTGTGCCATTGGCTTCGCGCTTGTCTAAGAAGCGGCCGTCGCGGTAGAACAGCTGCTCTTGTTTGTCATACAGGTGATCGGAAGTTTTCCACCACAGGCGCTCCATCAGGGTCGTGTAGCGTATGTCGCCCGTAATGCGCGCGGCCAGGAGCAATGCAGGGGGCGCCATGAACAAGGCGTCGCACCAAATCCATTCGCGCTCCATCTGCGCCAAGCTGAATTCAAGCGTCTCATCGTAGGGATTGGCCAGCATCCGGTCGAGGTAGGCCAGCGATGGTGCGATGTACGCCGGGTTCGGCTCGCGCTCGTAAAGGAGGAAATAGCTTTGCGCGATAGCTATGTCATCCGCATGAAAAGGCCTTGGCGCGGGTTTCCAGTTATTTCCGGCGCCATTTGCGCGGACCGCATCTACGTATTTTTGCGTGTGCTGCGAGAGGGGGGCAAAGCCAAGCAAGCCGGCCCAGAACGGCGCAACGTGCCAGCCATATGTTGGGAAGCGCGATGGGTGCGCCAGTTGCCAATCGGCGACAGCCGTCATCACGCGCACGATGGCGTCTGCTGTCATGGCTTCGTCAAATGCGGCGGCATGTCCGCCGCTAGGTGCGATGACGGAATAGTTGGATAAACACATGACGAAGCGCCGATAAAAGTCCGAATGCCATTTCATTGAAGTCTCTTTTCGTGGGTCAGTGTGGGCTTCTGAAGATCGATGCAAAAGCGATTCTTGATAGACGCTGTGGAAAGCGAAACGTACCAGCACCTAGGCTGCCTTTTCAACATTTCCTGCATCCGAACGGTATGGCGACAAGAGCCCTTGTGCAGCATTCAAGAGAGTGAGGCACGCGCATCGTGATTGCGCTGCAGGTCGTCGCCATGGCGCTTCAGCCTGAGGTGAAGGTCCAAGCGTAGTGCTTGACGTGGGGCATCGTCCAGAGGCAATGTCTGTGGTGGAAGTGGGCTAAGCCCCATTTGATCGCATAGGGGTCACCTGCCCACTAGTCTGTCTGGCACTTCCTGCTTCTCTCGCCTAGTCTGACGGGGTGTCCATAGCTTTGGGGGAAAGTCATGGTTGTCGTCGTATTCCGCACGCGCTTGCGCGAGGATGCCGATCCGGTGGCGATGGAGGCGGCTGGGATGCGCATGTACGAACTTGCCAGTGGCATGCCGGGGTTTATTTCCTACAAGGATTTTGTGGCAGTGGACGGGGAAAATGTGTCCATCGTCGAGTTCACAGACCTGGATACTTTGCAGGCCTGGCGCAATCATCCAGAACATCGCGCGGTGCAGGAACGCGCTCGTGCCGAATTCATGCTGGCGTACCACGTGCAGGTGTGCACGCCGGTGCGCGACTATCGTTTTCCCGTTTGAGGAGCTTTGCCATGGACCCCGTTTCCATCGCCGCCGCGACCGTGGCGGCACTCAGTCCCTACCTTGTCAAGGTGGGAGAGAAGTTCGCCACCGCCGCGGGCGACGCGGCTTTCAAAAAGGCGGGCGAGTTGTATGCGAGCTTGACGCAGCGCCTCTCCGGCAAGCCGGCAGCGCACGAGGCTTTGCAGGATCTGGCAAAGGAACCTGAGGATGCCGATAACGCCGCAGCCTTGCGCAAGGAGTTGAAGAAGCTGTTGGCCGAGGACGAAGGTTTGATGCGCGACCTGGCTGCGATACTCGGGCCTGTGGCGGCGGGCGGGGCGGTGTTCAACAATCAGATTGCGGGGAATGTTGGCACCATTAATCAGGTGGGCTCCGCAGCGGATGTGATTATCGGTGGCACCAAGAATGGCTGACGGCTCCACAGAGATTTGCCTCCACCGACTGGATCCCGGCTTTCGCCGGGATGACGACATATGACATCGACATTCGACAACCGGTTGGGCCAGGTCGATACGCTGAATCAGTTTGGGCAGGTCGGTACGGTTGTTCTGCAATCGGGCGGGCCGCGTGCAGCGAAACGGCCAATGATGGCGCCGAGCACGCCGGACACTTACAGCATCGTCGGGCGCGATGCGTGGTTGGCGGAAATCAAGACAGCCTTGCTGGCAGGCAAACCGCGTGCGATTGCCATCGAGCTGGCGATGGGCATCGGCAAGACGGCGCTGGCTTGTCTGCTTGCCAACGACGATGAATTGCGCGAACGCTTTCATGACGGCGTCCTGTGGGCAAATGTCGGCAAGGCGCCCGATGTGCGGCATGAGCTGCGTCGTTGGGCGCATGAACTGTTGCATCCGGACGAGCTTGAGGAAGACACATCCAATGCCGACTATGGCACCGAGGCTTATTGGCAGCGTGTCGTTGAGCACGCCCTGATCGACCGGCGTGCGTTGCTCGTCATCGACGATGTGTGGGCGGCGGAGAACGGCCGGGCGTTCAAGGTGGCTGGCAACGAGTGCGCCTATCTGTTTACGACGCGCTTCACGCCCATCGCTAACGCGCTGGCCGGCAAGGTCGTCACGCTGCCGCCACTGAATGCACAGCAAGGTATCGATCTGTTGGAACAGTTCGCGCCGCGAGCAGTTACGGCCGATCGCGCGGCGGCACAGGCGCTGGTGGATCGGGTAGATGGTCTGCCGCAGGCGCTTATTCCGATTGCATGTTTCTTGCGCAATGCTTCGAGCACCGGCCAGGCGCGGCGCATTCGCGATGCGCTGGCCAAGCTCGATGTGGTGGAGACTTTGTTCGACCTTGAGCAACCGCCGGAATATGGCGAAAGCCTGCCGCGTTCCTTGCGCAGCGTGGTCGAGGCGAGTTACCAGTGGTTGGGCACCAGCAAGGGTTCGCCGAATGGCGATCAACTGCGCGCGGTGGCAGAGAGTCTGGCGATTCTGCGGCCGAATCCCTCGGTATTCTCTGAGGACCTGGCGAACCGCGTGGCGGAAGCGACACCGGAGACGCTCGATGCGCTATGCGATGCGGGTTTGATCGAAGCGCGAGGTGATGGCGGAAGGGATCGCTTCACGATGCATCGCACCTTCGCCGAATACCTGCGCGGCAAACTCTCGCCGGAGCGCCGCCGCGATCTGCATTTGCGTGCCACGGCCTTCTATCGTGAAGCCTTGAACCTGCTCGAAGAGGACTACCAGAAACACGAGAGTGGTTATCGTCAGTGGTATCGCTACGAGGATGATGCCTGGAGCGAAACCATGGACGACTGGCTCTATCACCTGGGCCGCGCCGGCGAGCACCGCATCGTGATCGTGGCTTTTTTGCGTGCGTGGTTCGACGGCTTCTGGTGGTGGGGTTGCTTTCTCGATTTCAAATTCTGCGATCAGTTGCTGCGCGAATGGCAACAACGCGATATTCATATGGAATCGCGCGAGGGTTTGCGCCTGCTCACCGTGTTCAAGGACGCCTATCCGAAAGAAACCGAGGACAGACATGGCGGTGACTGGCGCGAGGTCGAATCGGCCTTGAAGGAACTGCGTTCGCTGGCCAGCCTGTCAAATGCTGACGACATATCTGCGGATATGGATGCACGGCATCTCTCCGGCTTCCTCGATATCTTCATGGCCGAGGCGCGTCGCTTTGGTGCCCGTGATTATGTGAGTGCCGAAGCGCACTATCGCGATGCCTTGCGGCAGTTCATCGCCAACGAGGACCACTGGGATACTGCCTGGACTTACTACCACCTTGCCGACATGCTGGTCGAGGCGGCACGCAAGGAGGAAGCACCGCCGCTGTGCCATGAGGCGCTGGTGTTGGCGGAGTCGGAATGCGACCCGGAGGTGCAAGCCAATCTGTGGCGCGTGCTGGGCGACGTTGCGCTTGCGGGCGACGACTACGATGCAGCGGCGCAGGCCTACCATCAGGCAGTCTTGCAGGCTTATCGTTTTCAGATCGAACCAGAATTGCCCGATCCTTACACGATCCGCTTTTACGTGCAGGTGGCGATGCAGGTTGCCGATCGCATCGTGGCCCTCGGCGAACGTGCGCCAACGATTGCGCGCTCGTTGGCGGGCGTGTTGCAGGAGCGTTGGCGGAGCACCCGTGGCGGCGATACGCAGGGGCCGGCCGATCTGCACATGCAAGAGGCAAACGTATTGGCTGTGCAGCTCTTCGCCGCTTCTCTGCCGGCCGACTTGCTGAATGCCAACCGCGAAATCTACGCGGTCGAAGTCTCGGCGCATCTGGTGGTGCTACGCGCGGCAAGCATTTGTCATTCCGATGGTTGATCTGGTTTGGCCAATCGGTGGGCATGGGCATTCGTTGAAAAGTGCGCGTTGAGCCGCATGCAGGCTGGACAATGAATGGCGTTCACACTGTAATTCGCGTCGTCCGGTCAGTGTCGTCAAGCATGCGCAAGCCTATCCATCACCATAATGTCTATGTCGTCGAGCTGTCGCGCAAAGTGCTGGACGAGTCGCGCTTCGTCAAAAGTAATCCGCACTACGACGGCAGCAAGCCTTGCGTGTACGTTGGCATGAGCGGTCTGTCGCCAGACGAGCGCTTCGACAAGCACAAGGCCGGCATCAAGGCGAACCGCTTTGTGCGCGAATACGGCGTGCGCTTGTTGCCTGAAATATACGAATGCTTCAATCCCATGCCCTACGCGGCGGCATGCGAAATGGAAGTGGAATTGGCAATCGCCTTGCGCGAGGCAGGCTACGCCGTCTGGCAGGCCTGAATGCCAAAGCTTTCCAGATGAGCAGGCTCAAGGTAATGTTGTTCCGCGCTTTGCAACGCGACAACTCCGTGCAAAATTACCGCCACGGACAGAAAAGCATCATTCATCCAAGGAGACGTGGTGGTATTTCGAGCAATCTCCCAGCGCTGGCGTAGCAGTTTCCGCTTCAAACTCATTCTTGCAACGATCGCGTTGATCACGTTGATCGTCACCATCTTCAGCAGTCTTCTATTTTGGTACAACGCGCACGTGTCCGAGGTGGCCCAGAAGGAACGCGCCACGCGCCTGGCGAGCCTGTTGGCCGAGTCCATGGCACTGCCGATGTACGAGTTCAACTTGCTGGCGGTCGAGGCGGGTGTAAAAGCCCTGGAGTCGCATGCCGACATACGCCGTGTGCGCATTTCCGACAGCGATGGCAAAGTCATTGTCGACCGTAGTAGCGTGGCACAGGATGCCGAGATCCTCCTGACCGTACGCAAAGCGATTACCCACAAGACCGCTGAACGCACATTGGAAGTGGGCACCATCGAGCTGGCATTCTCGCGCAGCAGCCTCGACTCGGATCTTTACAACACCCTCTTCGAGACAGTGATCTCCGGGGTGATGATGGCATTTGCGACAATCTGTGCCGCGCTGTGGGCGTTCAGCTCGTTGACGCGCCCGCTGGCGGAAATCACCGAGGGGCTGGATCAGCTCGCGGCCGATCAGACCTATATCACCTTGCCTGCGCTCGGCCGTACGGACGAATTCGGGCGTATGACAATGGCAATGCATCGCTTCAGGGACGCCATCGTGGAGCGACGACAGGCCGAGCAGGCGATTCGTGAAACCGAGTTGCGTCATCGCGGCGAGCTTGAAAAAACGGTGGTGCAACGCACTACGCAATTGGCCGAAGCGAAAGAGGTGGCCGAGGCGGCCAATCGTGCCAAAAGTTCTTTCGTCGCCAATATGAGTCATGAGATTCGCACGCCGTTGAACGCCATGCTCGGGCTGGCGAAGATCATCGTGCGCGACGACCGTAATGCAAAAACGGTAGCGACGGCCCATCGCATCCTCGAAGCAGGTCAGCACCTGCTGGACGTCATCAACGAGATCCTCGATTTCTCCAAGATCGAAGCCGGCAAGATGCTGCTCGACTCGCACGCTTTCGATCTCGCTGTAAGCGTCAACAGATCGGCTGAACTGGTGCGCGACAGGGCGACGCTCAAGCGGCTCGAGTTCAATGCGCACCTCGCGTCAAACTTGCCGGCATGGGTACTCGGCGACCGACTGCGCGTGGAGCAGATTCTCATCAATCTCTTGTCCAACGCGGTGAAGTTCACGGAGCGTGGCGAGGTTTCGATCGCCGCCTCCGTGGATCGCGACTCGGGCAACATCCTGTTCCGCGTTGTCGATACCGGCATCGGTATGACGGCCGAGCAGATCTCGCGCTTGTTCAGTGCCTTCGAGCAGGCAGATAGCTCGACGACGCGCCGATTCGGCGGCACGGGATTGGGCCTGGCAATCAGCCGCAGCCTGGCAACCCAGATGGGAGGCGATATTAGCGTGGAAAGTTACAGCGGCGTAGGCAGCACTTTCACCTTGAGTCTGCCACTGTCCGAAGTAGCGCAACAGATGCCCGAGGCGACTTCCGAAACCGGTGCAATGCGTTTGCGGGGTTTGCGCATTCTCGCGGCCGAGGATGTGGAACTGAATCGCTACGTGCTCGAAGATCTGCTCGTGAACGAAGGCGCGACGGTGGAGTTTGCCGAGAATGGCCTGCTCGCGCTCGAAATCATTGCGCGCAAAGGCCAGGACGCCTTCGACCTGGTGCTCACCGATATCCAGATGCCGGTCATGGATGGCTATGAAGTTGCGCAACACGTTGCGCAGACCTATCCCACGCTGCCGGTCATCGGGCTGACTGCGCATGCCATGCGCGAAGAACGCGACAAGTGTCTGGCCTCTGGCATGGTGGCGCACATCACCAAACCGATAGATGAAGACGTACTGGTGACGACGATTCTCAAGTACTGCGAGCTGCCGGGCAACGCCGTGCGTGCAGACACGAAACGCTTCGTGGCGGCCGAATTGCCAGTGTACAGCGCCTATGATTTCAAGCGTCTCATCGACTGGGACGCGCTCATGCGCCGCTACAAGGGCCGCAGTGCGTTCATCGAAAAACTGATCGGCACCTTGCTGCTTACTCACAGCGAAACCCCCGCGAAATTGCGCGACGCTGCGCTGCATGGTGATGTCATTACCATGAAATTCCTGGCGCACACTCTCAAGGGCGTTTCTGGCAATCTCGAAGCCGGCGAGCTGCACATACTTGCCAAACGCATACACTCGGGCGAAGGCGAGCAAAGCGACGCACCTGCGTTGTCGCTACAACTGGCCGATGCGCTCGACGAGCTGCTGCTGATGTTGCGGCAGACTAGCACATGACATAAACGCTCACGCTTTTGCCTGCCGCATCGTGCAATGCGTTCCAGAGAAGGCCAAGTCCGTTGGCATAAATGCCCTTCTTGTCTAGCTAGCGTGGCGCTTGCGAATGACTAGCGCTCCGTCATTCCCGCGAAGGCGGGAATCCAGCGGCTTTATTACGTATCGCTAACGACACTGGATTCCCGCCTTCGCGGGAATGACGACGTAATCACGTCGTCTCCGAATTTCGCAAGCGCGCTGTTGTGTATGCGACAGGTCTGCGCCTGCTGCAACTCAAGAATGCAAGGCCCAAAAAATCATCAAAAAACTATTGCCTTTGCAAGGTCGACTCTTGTACGGTGCCTGCGGTGCATCGTAATGCAGCACCTCAAAAATCGACAAAAATGGTAAATGCATTTATTTCGTGGAGAGAGACAATGAAATTCAATAAAGATGCGAAAAATCGCGGCAGTCTGCGTGTTCTGGCGAAGGCTGTTTTGGCGACAACCGTGCTGTGCGCGTCGACGGCAACCTTGGCAACCACGGTTGCGCCCTATTTCTTCACGTGGAGTTTTGGCAGTACCGCCTACAAGGTCAAGGGGCTGATGGACGCCAAGGCCAAGGCTGGCGTGACCGCAATGACGTTGGCATTTGGTGTCAGCGGCGGTGGTTGCACGCTGGGTGGCGGCATGGAACAGACGCTGAACAACGCTAGTTTTGCCTTGGACATCAAACAGTTCATCGCAGCCGGCGGCAAGGTCATTCTGTCTTTTGGCGGTGCGGACGGCACCTATCTGGAAGCGGCCTGTACCGATACGCAGATGGTGACGCTGATCAAAAAGCTGCTGGATACGCATAAGACGTATGCACTCGATTTCGACATCGAAGGCACTCAGCTCGGCAAGACGGCACTGAACACGACGCGTAACAAGGCCATCGTTGCGCTACAGAAACTTTACCCCTCGCTCACCACGTCATTTACCTTGCCCGTGATGCCTACCGGCATGGATGCCTCTTCGATCACACTGCTCAAGTCCGCCGTGGCCGCAGGCGTGAAGATCAAGACCGTTAACCTGATGACAATGGACTACGGTGATGGCTCCTACAAGACAAAGACAATGGGCGCCCTGGCAGTTTCGGCTCTGACCGCCGCGCAGAAGCAGTTGAAGACAATCTATCCGACATACACCGACGCAGCCGCCTGGGCTTTGCTCGGTGCCACACCGATGATCGGCTACAACGATGTTGCCGGTGAAGTGTTCAGGCAGGCAGATGCAACCACGCTGGCGAGTTTTGCCAAGCTCCACAGCATCAGTCTGCTGTCGTACTGGGCCATGCAGCGCGACCAGATCGGCACGGGGAGCCTGAATGATTATTCGAAGGTCAACACCGTCGACTACGAATTCTACAAGCTGTTGATAAAGTGAAATCCGTAGAGATCGTATGCACATATTCCCGAACGCTGGCGGTCTGAGCCAAGGGAAGTTGCAGCGTCGATAGCGGGTTCCGCATGCTGGTGATAGGCAAGTGGAACCCGTTTCTTGTAGCCGTTCGTTTCATGCCAAATCAATAATAAGATTGTAGGGAGAAGACAATGTCCAACGATATGAAGCAAGGTAAGCGGCGCGGCACAATCGCCCATCGTTTGTTTGTCGGGGCCGTCATGATGTTTGCCGCGATGGGCGTTTCGCTGACGGCTTCAGCAGCCGTTGTCGGCAATGGCACTTTCGAGGTTCGCTCCGCCAGCTCGAATCTGTGTCTGAGCATTACCGGCGGCAGTCTCGCCGATGGTGCCAAGCTCATCCAGGACACTTGTAACGGCAGCGCGATACAACGCTTCCAGTTCTCCGTTCAGTCGGACGGCAGCTACCAGATCGTCGATGCCGCTTCGGGCAAGGCGCTGGATGTGACCGACGTATCCGCCGCCAATGGCGCCCTGATCCAGCAATGGGCGGCGAGCGGCGGCAGCAACCAGCACTTCGTGGCGACGGTCAACAGCAACGGCTATACCCTGGCGGCGAAGAACAGCGGCAAGTGCGTCGACGTCAAGGATCTGAGTACCAGCCCCGGCGCCGCAATCCAGCAATGGGCATGCGGCGGGGGTGCCAATCAGCGCTGGCTTCTGAACA
>JAQGMF010000033.1 GCA_028292505.1 Rhodocyclales bacterium | reverse complement strand
CTCGATGCCAGCCAGCCCGGCACCGACATGACGGCGATCTACGAAGCCATTCTCAAACACGTGCCGCAGCCGGAAGTGAATGCCGACGGCCCGCTGCAAGTGCAGATCTGCTCGCTCGACTACTCGACCTATATCGGTCAGCTCGGTATTGGTCGTATCAAGCGCGGCAGCATCAAAACCAATCAGGAAGTCGCCGTCATGATGGGCGACGAAGTCATTGGCAAATCCAAGGTCGGCCAGGTATTGACCTTCAAGGGCCTGGAGCGCGTGCAGACGGATTACGCCGAAGCTGGCGACATCATCCTGGTTAGCGGCATTGAAAAGGTTGGCATCGGCGTAACGATCTGCGCGCCAGATAAGCTCGAAGGCATGACGCCCATCGCCGTGGATGAGCCGACGCTGACCATGAACTTCATGGTGAATAACTCCCCACTCGCCGGTCGCGAAGGCAAGTTCGTCACCAGCCGTCAGATTCGCGAGCGCCTTGAAAAAGAACTGCTCAAGAACGTGGCCCTGCGCGTTGCTTATACCGAAGATTCCGATGTTTTCGAGGTATCGGGCCGTGGTGAATTGCACCTGACCATCCTGCTGGAAACCATGCGCCGCGAAGGCTTCGAGCTGGCTGTAGGTCGTCCGCGCGTCGTCTTCAAGGAAATCGACGGTGTCAAATGCGAGCCGTATGAAATGCTTTCCGTCGATGTCGAGGAAGATCATCAGGGCGGCGTCATGGAAGAACTTGGTCGTCGTCGCGGCGACCTGCAGGACATGCAACCGGATGGCAAGGGGCGCGTTCGCCTGGAATACCGCATCCCGGCACGCGGCCTGATCGGCTTCCAGGGCGAATTCCTGACCCTGACCCGCGGTACGGGTCTGGCCAGTCACGTCTTTGACGAATACGGCCCGCTGTCGGCGCAGATGTCAGAGCGTCGCAACGGCGTACTCATCAGCCAGGACGATGGCGTGGCCGTTGCTTATGCCATCTGGAAGTTACAGGATCGCGGCAAGATGTTCGTCTCGCACAACGATCCGGTTTATGAAGGCATCATTATCGGTATCCACTCGCGCGACAACGATCTGGTCGTCAACCCGATCAAGGGCAAGCAACTGACCAACGTGCGCTCTTCCGGCACCGACGAAGCCGTGCGCCTGGTGCCGCCGATCCAGCTCACGCTGGAAAGCGCGATCGAGTTCATCGCCGATGACGAACTGGTGGAGATCACGCCGAAGTCGATCCGTCTGCGCAAACGCTTCCTCAAGGAGCATGAGCGCAAGCGCGCCAACAAGACTGAGTAACCCTGCCAGTACAAAAGAAAGGCCACTCTTCGGTGGCCTTTCTTTTTGGGAAACGATGAACATGAATTCGTCATTCCCGCGAAAGCGGGAATCCACTTCTACGTGAGGTCCGTGCAACCAAGTGGATTCCCGCTTTCGCGGGAATGACGACTCAAACCCACTCCCAGAACGCTTCCCATTGCGCCAAATCCTTCTCCACGCGATGCGGCGCGACATCGAACAGCGTTAGGCCGTGCGCCGCGAGCTGCACATAGTTCTGCGTGTTGCGCAGACTGGTCAGCAGAGGCAAACCCGTCGATTCGATGAAGCGATGAAACTGTTCGGCGGAGCGCGTGCGCTCATCCACGCGCAGACCGACTACGGCAATCGGCAGGCTGCGCATCACCTTGATCTCCGCCAGTTCTTCGAAGAAGGCCTGGCTGGCCATAAGATCGAACATCGAGGGTTGCACCGGCACCAGCACACGATCGGCGACTTTCAATAGCGCCTTAAGCTTCTCGTCGTGCAGGCCGGCAGGTGTGTCGAGCACGGCGTGCGTGGTACCGCGTGGTGGCCGCGCCGGCTTACCCGGCTCGACCTCCCAATTCGATATGACAGGCACATTTGGCGGGCGACGCTGCAACCAGAAGGCGGCGGACTGCTGGCGGTCCACATCGCCAAGCATGACATGTGCGTTTTTCTCCCGGTGCGCCAACAAGCCGGCGAGATTGGTGGCCAGCGTGCTCTTGCCGGAGCCGCCCTTCGGATTTGCTACGAGATAGACCTTCAAGATCACCCCCTCAGTAAAGCAATATCAAGCCCTACGCCAAGTCGTGCCCCCTGCTCCATCTTCCAGCACGATGCCACGTGCCTTAAGTTCATCGCGAATCCGGTCCGACTCGGCAAAATCGCGCGCTTTCTTGGCCTCCTGCCGCTGCAGGATCAGCGCATCGATTTCCGCAGCATCGTCCGCTGTCGCCTCGCCGCCCTGCACGAAACGGGCGGGCTCCTGCGTCAGCAAGCCAATAGTATTTCCCAAAGCCTTCAAGAGCCCCGACAGCTCGGTCGAGCGCGTGCGATTGACCTCGGCGCGCAACTCGTGCAGGACAGCGAATGCCATCGGCGTATTGAAGTCATCATCCATGACTTCACGGAAGCGTGCAGCATAAGGATGCTGCCAGTCAATCTGCATTGCGGCAGGCGGAGCCTCAGGTGGCACATCGCGCAGCGCGGTATAGAGCGACATCAGCGAGGCGCGCGCGTCGAGCAGCAGGTCCCAGGTGTAGTTGATTTCGGAACGATAGTGGCCGCGCAGCAGGAAAAACCTCACCGTTTCGCCACCCTGCACCGGGTCGAGCTTGGCAAGAATCTCCCGCGTGGTGAACACATTGCCTAGCGACTTGGACATCTTTTCGTTGTCCATGTTAAGGAAGGCTGCATGCATCCAATAGTTCACGAAAGGCTTGCCGGAAGCCCCTTCGCTCTGGGCAATCTCGTTTTCATGGTGCGGAAACTGCAGATCCCAACCGCCGCCGTGAATATCGATGGTTTCGCCAAGCTCGGCGCGGCTCATCGCCGAGCACTCGATATGCCACCCCGGTCGACCTTCACCGTAATGCGAGTGCCAGTGCGGCTCATGCGGTTTCGCAGCTTTCCACAAGACGAAATCCAGCGGGTCGCGCTTGTTACCATCCACTGCCACGCGTTCGCCGGCACGCAAATCGTCGATGGATTTGCCTGAAAGCTTGCCGTAACCCGCGAACTCGCGCACTGCGTAATAAACGTCGCCATTGCTGGCGGGATAGGCTTTGCCCTTGTCCACCAGGTCGCCAATGAGGCCCAGCATATCGTCGATGTGGCACGTCGCGCGCGGTTCAGCGCTGGGGCGCAGCAGCATCAAGCGGTCAGAGTCTTCGTGCAGGGCGGCCACCATGCGCGCCGTCAGGGAATCGATCGACTCGCCATTCTTGTTGGCACGGTCGATGATCTTGTCGTCGACGTCGGTGATGTTGCGCACATACTTGACTGCGTAGCCGGTGGCCGAGAGCCAGCGGTAAACCATGTCGAAGACGGTCAGCGTGCGCGCGTTGCCGATGTGGAAGAAGTCGTATACGGTCATGCCGCATACGTACATACGGACCTTGCCGGGTTCAATCGGCGTGAAACCCTGCTTCTGGCGGGCAAGGGTATTGTAGATTTTAAGCATGTCGTTTTGTTATGGGGGTGCGACGCGCGTGCGTCCAGCACCGGAATGCGATGCGTCCGGCGGAAATTCTCGACGGTGCCAGTGCGAACGACGGAATGTAAAGTAAAATCCGGCGATCTGGAATCTTCCACAAAACACCCCCGGAAACCATCCCGGACAACCTGAACCGACTCTAACACAATGCGCAGACAGATCGCCCGCCCAGGGCTCGCTACCGCTGTTGCAACCCGTCCCACCTCTCGTTTGATCCCGTTTTTCGCCTCCATGGTATTGCTGTGCGCGGCGCCCAACCTGCTTGCCGCAAGCCTGGAAGATGCACAGAACCTGCTGCGGCAGGGGCAACATGCCAAGGCCCTGGACGAAGTAAATGAACTTGTCTCGGCGTCCCCCAAGGATCGCCAGGCGCGTTTCCTCAAGGGCGTCATCCTCGCCGAGATGAATCGTCTCGACGAAGCCGCTGCCGTATTCCTGAAACTGACGGAAGAGGCCCCGGAGCTGCCCGAGCCTTACAACAACCTTGCCGTGATCTATGCTCAACAGAAGCAATACGACAAGGCCCGCACTGCGCTCGAAATGTCGATCCGCACGCATCCGACCTATGCCACGGCACACGAGAATCTGGGCGATCTGTACACCCAGATGGCGCGCCAGTCCTATGACCGCGCCCTGCAGATCGACTCGTCCAATGCTAATGCGCAAACCAAGCTCAAGATGCTGCGCGAGATCATGACAGTCGGTGGCCGCAACCCCAACACGGTTGCCGTCAAACCGACTACCGTTGCCAGCGCAGCATCATCGAGCATCGCTCCACCGCCCCCCGCTCCAGTCAAACCTGTGGTTATCGCCCCGCCGCCGCCAGCAGTGCCGACGCCGGCTCCCGTTGCCAAGCCAGCACCTGTGCCTGAGAAACCGGTAGAGAAACCGGCCGTCAAGGAAACGGCCCATGCCGACCTGCAAAAGACCGTGGAGAACTGGGCGGCAGCCTGGTCGCATAAGGACGTGAAAGATTATCTGGGCGCCTATGCGAAGGATTTCGAAGTACCCGGCGGCGGATCGCGCAAGAACTGGGAGCAGGAACGTGAAGCGCGTATCAACAAACCCGGCGGCATCAAGGTCGGGCTCAGCGACATCCACGTGCAGGTTGAAGGCGATCAGGCGACTGTGCGCTTCCGTCAGCACTACTCATCCGCGACGCTCAATACGTCGAGCAACAAGACGCTTGTGCTCGTACAGCGCGGCAACCGTTGGCTGATTCAGCAAGAACGTGTCGGCCGCTGATGGGAAGTTGATGTCGTTTTCAGTAAGTCGTTTTCTGCGATGCGCGCTGTTGATCGGCGTATTCGCCAGCAGTTCTGCGGCAGGTCCGGGCAGCATCATGGCGGGGGTGTCCGACGCCGGTCCTGACGCGACGATTGCGCTTGTCCTGCGTGACATCAATAACAACAAGCTGGATGCAGCATTGGCGCGCACAGAAAACCTGCTGCGCCTCTATCCGAATTTTCGCCTCGCCCATCTCATCCGCGGCGATCTGTTGATGGCCCGTACCGAGCCGCTGCGCGCTTTCGGTAGCGCGGCAGACGCGCCAGCAGCCCGCATCGCCGATCTGCGCGACGAAGCCGTCGCACGCATCAAGGGGTACGCCAGCCGCCCACTCCAGGCTGTTGTGCCGCGCTATCTGCTGCAGATGCCGGAAGATCAGAAATATGCCATTGTCGTTGATACGCAGCGCTCGCGTCTGTACCTGTACCGCAATGACAACGGCCGACCAAGCTTCGTCGCGGACTACTACATCACCCAGGGCAAGGAAGGCGCGGACAAGACACGTGAAGGTGACAAGCGCACGCCGATAGGCGTCTATCACGTCACTTCGCATCTTTCGCGTGAAAAGCTGGGCGACTTCTACGGCGTCGGCGCTTATCCGATCAGTTACCCGAACGAATGGGACCGTATCAATGGACGCGATGGCCACGGCATCTGGTTGCACGGTGTGCCCTCCAACACCTACTCGCGCCCGCCCAAGGCCTCGGATGGCTGCGTGGTGCTGACCAATGAAGACCTGACGAGTATCTCGGGCTTCCTGCAGATCGGTGTCACGCCTGTCATCATCAGCTCCAGCGTCGAATGGTCCTCCATCGACGATTGGCAGGCCGAACGCAATGCGCTCAACGCACAAATCGAATCCTGGCGGCATGATTGGGAAAGCCGCGATGTCGAGAAGTACCTCCAGCACTATTCGAGCAAGTTCCGCTCGAGTGACTATGGCTTCGCCGGCTGGGTCGATCAAAAACGCAAGGTGGCTGGTTCCAAAACCTGGATCAAGGTACAAGTGCAGCACCTGAGCATGCTGCGCAATCCCGGCAAGCAGGACATGGTGGTGGTCACTTTCGATCAGGATTACCGCAGCAACAATCTCAGCAACGTCGCCCACAAGCGCCAGTACTGGATCAAGGAAACTGGCCAGTGGAAGATCATCTACGAGGGAACCGCATGAACTTCACCACTTCGAGCTTCTTCAAGGCATTTCAGCGCAAGACCGTTCTCGCGATTTTCGGTTTCATCCTCGCCGCTGGCGCATGGGCTAGCGATGCGCCGCGCGTGAAATTCGATACCTCGCTGGGCAGCTTCACGGTGGAGCTCAATGCGGAGAAAGCGCCCAAGTCGGTTGCCAACTTCCTCAAGTACGTGGAAGACAAGCAATATGACAACACCATTTTCCATCGTGTGATTCCGGGCTTCATGGCGCAGGGCGGCGGTTTCGGCAAGGACATGCAACAGAAGTCGACGCGCGCGCCCATCGACAACGAATCGAAGAACGGACTGCGCAATGTCACCGGCAGCATCGCGATGGCGCGCACCTCCGACCCCAACTCCGCGACCTCGCAGTTCTTCATCAATTTCGTCGACAACAAGATGCTCGACTATCCTAGCCCCGACGGTGTCGGTTATGCCGTTTTCGGCAAAGTCATCGAAGGCATGGATGTGGTCAACAAGATGGCGACGATCCCGACTGGCATGGGCAGTAACGGCATGGGCGACGTACCGCGCACACCTATCGTCGTGAACAGCGCCCGTGTCATGACGACAACTGAAAAGTAAGCAGCGGCACCTTCAAAATTATTCATAAAACGGAACATGATCATGGTCAAACTACAAACCCGCTTTGGTGACATCACGCTGGAACTTTTCCCCGATCAAGCACCCGAGACCGTCAAGAATTTCCTCGCCTATGTCGAGTCCGGTCATTATGACGGCACCATTTTTCACCGCGTCATCAACGACTTCATGATTCAAGGCGGTGGCATGACGCCAGACATGGCCCAGAAGACGACCAAGGGCCAGATCAAGAACGAAGCCAACAACGGTCTCAAGAACGAGATCGGCACCGTCGCCATGGCGCGTACCTCCGATCCGCATTCAGCCACTGCGCAGTTCTTCATCAATGTCTCGAACAACGACTTCCTCAACTTCAGTAGCGAGTCCACACAGGGCTGGGGTTACTGCGTATTCGGCAAGGTTGTCGACGGCATGGATGTGGTGAACCAGGTCAAGGCCGTCAAGACGGGCCGTGGCGGTTTTCACCAGGACGTGCCTGTCGAGGCAGTCGTCATCGACAAGGCCGAAGTCGTCTGAGCCGAAGTCGATACGTCGTTCCGGAATAACCTGGCACGCACGGGCATGACGGACATATGACAATCGACTTCATCTCCGACCTGCATCTCAGTCCCGCCGAGCCTGCAAGCACCGACGCTTTTCTCGGCTATCTCGTGCATCAGGCGCGCGAAGCGGATGCATTGTGGATACTCGGCGACCTGTTCGAGTACTGGGCAGGCGACGATGATGTGGACGGTCCGTTCAACACGGCCATCGCCGATGCATTGCAGGCGTTTGTCACGGCCGGCGTGCCGACGAAGCTGATCGTCGGTAACCGTGACTTCCTGCTTGGTGAAGCCTTCACGCATCGTACCGGCGTCGAGATCGTCGCCGAGCCGGTCAACATCGTGCTCGGCGAACAGCAGTGCTTATTGCTGCACGGCGATGTCTTGTGCACGGACGACCATGCCTACCAGCAGTTCCGGAGCATGGTGCGCAATCCTGCGTGGCAGGCACGGTTTCTCGCGCAACCGCTAGCCGTACGCCACGAGATTGCCGAAGACTTGCGTGCCAAAAGCGAGATGTCCAAACAGGGTAAGGCGCTCGAAATCATGGACGTGAACGCTGATGCCGTGGCGCAGGCTTTTCGCGATAGCAGCGCCAGCCTGATGATTCATGGTCACACGCATCGCCCCGCAAGGCACGCGTTGAACATCGACGGGACAACATGCATTCGTCATGTTCTGCCGGATTGGCACGGACATGCCTGCGGTTTGCGCTGGGACGGGAAGAAATTGCAGAGTTTCGGTTCACCATAGGGCGTCAGTGAGCAAAGCGAACTGCGCCGGATGTACGCGTCAAGGGTGCAGCTCGCGCTGCCCACGGCACCTACAAAAGCCACTGCTCGCTTAGCAGCGCGCTTCGTAGTACAAGACGCCGCCCTCTTCGCGCACCAGCAACAGCCCCGCCGATTCCGCAATGCGCATGGAAGCGGTGTTGCCGATTTTCACCTCCGCGCGTACCAGCCCAGTGGTTTCTTGGAGTAATGCAGCGAGCATGCGCTTGCCCACACCGTGACCGCGCGCGTCTGGCGCAACCGTCCACGAGAGCAAAGTCATGCCATTGGATTCATTGTCCGCGCGAACCGACCCGACCGGTCCCCTCGTTTCCTCCGCGATAAACAGTTGTCGCAACGGATCACTCAATATCCGGTTCAACCAGGCCAAATGTTCGTCCAGAGGAATTTCATCAGCGCTGTGGCTGGAAAGGCGGGTGAGCGGATCGTTGCGCCAGCCCAGGAGCAAGGCTGCGTCTTGCAGCGTGGCAGGCCTCAAGACAATGTCGGCCGACATGCCGTTTATTGCCGTGCGGGTGAAGAGGCCTGCGGTGCGGGCGTATCCGGTATCTGCACGAAGACCTCGCCGGGCTTAACCAGCCCCAGCTCGAAGCGCGCGCGCTCTTCAATGGCTTCGTAACCGGATTTCAGATCCTTCACTTCCGCAGCCGTATTGGCATTGCGCTGTTCGAGTTTCTGATTGGCTTCGCGCAGCGATTCGAGTTGCGCGCGCGAGTCCTGCACATGCCACCAGCTGCCCTTGCCCATCCATAACGGATATTGCAGAGCGACCAACAACGCGAAGATGATCAGGATGGGCCAGCGCATGGAGAGTGTGTGCAATGGGTTCGCGGCGATGATACCTGAAACGAAAAGTCTGAAAGACAATGCTCACAAAACAAACGGGCCTGTCCGCTTGCGCGCACAGGCCCATTCTTCGATCGTCTTGCCAGGTAAGACTTACTTCAGACGCAGATTGTAGAAAGCGTCACGACCCGGATAGATGGCGGTATCGCCAAGGTCTTCCTCGATGCGCAGGATCTGGTTGTACTTGGCAACGCGATCCGAACGCGACAGCGAACCGGTCTTGATCTGGCCAGCAGACAGGCCCACGGCGATGTCGGCGATGGTGCTGTCTTCGGTTTCGCCAGAGCGGTGCGATATGACAGAGGTATAACCTGCGCGCTTCGCCATTTCGACGGCAGCGAAGGTTTCCGTCAGCGTGCCGATCTGGTTCACCTTGATCAGGATCGAGTTACAGATACCACGATCGATACCTTCCTTGAGAATCTTGGTGTTGGTCACGAACAGATCGTCGCCGACCAGCTGGATCTTCTTGCCGAGGCGATCGGTTAGCAGCTTCCAGCCATCCCAGTCCTGTTCGGCCATGCCGTCTTCAATGGAGATGATCGGGTACTGATCAGCCAGGGTGGCGAGGAAGTCGACCTTCTGTGCCGAGGTCAGCGATAGCTTCTCGCCTGTCATTTCGTACTTGCCGTTCTTGAAGTATTCCGAAGCGGCACAATCCAGACCGAGGACGACATCCTTGCCGGCTTCGTAGCCAGCCTTGGTGATGGCTTCCATGATCATGTCCAGCGCTTCGTTGGCACCGGATACGTTCGGTGCAAAGCCGCCTTCATCGCCAACGGTCGTCGGGTAGCCCTTCTTGTCGACGATTTTCTTGAGCGTGTGGAAGATCTCGGCGCCGCAGCGCAGCGCTTCACGGAAGCTCACTGCGCCGACTGGCAGGATCATGCATTCCTGGAAGTCGAGACTGTTATTGGCATGCGCGCCACCGTTGATGACGTTCATCATCGGCACGGGCAAAGTCATCTGGCCCGAACCACCGAAATAACGGTACAGCGGCAGGCCGGCTTCTTCGGCTGCGGCGCGAGCCGTCGCCATCGACACCGCCAGCAGCGCGTTGGCGCCCAGGCGTGCCTTGTTGTCGGTGCCATCGAGCTCAATCATGATCTTGTCGATGAAGGTTTGCTCTTCAGCATCCAGACCGATCAGCGATTCACAGATTTCGGTGTTGACGTTTTCAACCGCCTTGAGCACGCCCTTGCCGAGGTAACGCTTGGCATCGCCGTCGCGCAGCTCGATGGCTTCGCGCGTGCCGGTGGAAGCGCCTGAAGGCACTGCGGCGCGCCCCATCACGCCGGATTCGAGAAGCACATCCGCCTCGATCGTGGGATTGCCACGTGAATCGAGTATTTCGCGGGCAATAACGTCAACAATCGCACTCATTTCTGATTTCCTTTTTTAACCATGATCTGACCTCAACTCGGCAGCTCTCGCCCACCTTGATCCGGGACGAGTCGCAAAACGAGCGGATTTTAACGTTTTTGCATGACCAATGCTTGACGGCGTACAGACAAGCTTGCGTTCGGTCACCTTGCGTTCATTCGAGATCGCCGAAACGTATCTCGGCAACTTCGTTCACCAATTCCATCACTTCCCCATGGGAAGGATGTTCGAAATAACTGTAAAGCGCTGCGCGCGACTGAAAGCTCGCGACCAGTATGTAGTCCCAGGCTTGCTCGTCCGGCGTCGTGTTGAAGCCACATTGCCAGTCGCGAATCTCGTCGATCAGTCCGGGTAGCTTCTGCAATGCTGAATGCATAGCCTGAACAGCAGGCTTGTCGCGCGTTACGCCGTCGAGAAATCTGAAAAGAACGACATGCGTAATCATGCTCGGCACGCCTCGTTATAGATCAAGCTCGGCAAAACCGGCCTGCTTCACGGCCCGATCGATCTGCTGCAGCGTTGCCAGCAAAGCGCGCATCTTGCCCAAGGGCCAAGCGTTCGGCCCATCCGACATTGCCACGGCCGGATTCGGATGCGTTTCCATGAAAACGCCTGCCACACCTGCAGCGATCGCCGCGCGCGCCAGCACGGGCACATGCTCGCGCTGACCACCGCTCTTGTCGCCCTGCCCGCCCGGCAATTGCACGGAGTGCGTGGCATCGAACACGACCGGGCAACCCGTCTCGCGCATGATGGCGAGACTGCGCATGTCGGACACGAGATTGTTGTAGCCGAACGAAGCGCCGCGCTCGCAGACCATGATCGTGTCTGCGCCGCCGTTCGCTTCCTTGGCCTTCAGTACGACCTGTTTCATATCGCCGGGCGCGAGGAACTGGCCCTTCTTGATGTTCACCGGTTTGCCGGAAGCCGCCGCCGCATGAATGAAATCGGTCTGGCGACACAGGAATGCCGGCGTCTGCAACACGTCGACCGCAGCGGCCGCATCGGCAATGTCTTCGATGCCATGAATATCGGTCAGCACCGGCACGCCGATCTTCTCGCGCACTTCCTTGAGAATGGCCAGACCGTTGTCACGGCCGGGGCCACGAAAGCTTTTGCCCGAGCTGCGATTGGCCTTGTCGAACGACGACTTGTAGATGAAGGGAATGCCCAGCGCAGCAGCGATTTCTTTCAGTTCAGCGGCCGTCTCCATCGCCATCTCGCGCGACTCGATGACGCATGGGCCCGCGATGAGGAAAAACGGTTTGTCGAGACCGACATCGAATCCGCAAAGTTTCATGACGCTGTCCTTTTCACTATCCTTTTCACCGTAATCCTTAAGCCTTCTGCATCTGGTTCTGCGCCAACGCCGCCTTCACATAGGCGATGAATAGCGGATGACCCTGACGCGGATTGGAGGTGAATTCAGGATGGAACTGCACGCCGACGAACCACGGGTGCGCGTTCTCACCAGACTGCGGCAGCTCCATCATTTCGGGCAGGTCTTCGGTCGGCGTGCGCGCGGAAATAATCAGCCCCGCCGCTTCAAGCTTCGGCACATAGATGTTGTTCACTTCGTAGCGATGACGATGGCGTTCATTGACCTGCTTGCCGTAAATAGTCTCGGCCAGCGTACCAGGCTTGATCGGACACTTTTGCGCACCAAGGCGCATGGTGCCGCCAAGGTTGGAGGTTTCCGAGCGCTTCTCGACGCGGCCTTCGCGATCGAGCCATTCGGTGATCAGCGCGACGACGGGATGCGGCGTTTCCGGGTCGAACTCGGTGCTGTTGGCGCCTGTAAGACCGGCGACATTGCGTGCGAATTCGATAGTTGCCAATTGCATACCGAGACAAATGCCCAGGTACGGAATCCTGTTCTCACGCGCATAGCGGATCGCGGCGATCTTGCCTTCCGTACCACGCACGCCGAAGCCGCCGGGCACGAGGATGGCATCCATATCCTTGAGTGCATCGCAACCCTGGGTGTCGATATTTTCCGAATCGAGGAAATGAATCTTCACGCTGCACTCGGTGTGCAGGCCGGCATGCTTGATGGCTTCGATCAGCGACTTGTAAGACTCCGTCAGGTCGACATACTTGCCGACGAAAGCCACCTTGATTTCATGCTGCGGGTTCTGCAGCGCATGAACGATTTTGTTCCAGACTTTCAGGTCGGCTGCCTTGGCGAGAATCGCCAGCTTGTGACAGACGATCTCGTCGAGCATCTGGTCGTGCAGCATGGCCGGAATCTTGTAGATGGAATCCGAGTCCATCACTTCGATCACCGCCTCAGGCATGACGTTACAGAACAGCGCAATCTTGGCGCGCTCTTCCATCGGAATCGGACGATCGCAGCGGCATAGCAGCACATCGGGCTGGATACCGATCTCGCGCAGATCCTTCACCGAGTGTTGCGTCGGCTTGGTCTTGAGCTCGCCTGCTGTGGCGATGTAGGGCACCAGCGTCAGATGGATGTAGCAGGTGTTGATACGGCCTTCCTGGATGCCCATCTGGCGAATGGCTTCGAGGAATGGCAGCGACTCGATGTCACCGACCGTACCGCCGACTTCGATGATGGCCACATCAGCGCCTTCGGCACCACGTTTGATCGAGGCCTTGATCTCGTCGGTGATATGCGGAATGACCTGCACCGTCTTGCCTAGATACTCACCACGCCGTTCCTTGCGGATGACGGTGTCGTAGATCTGGCCGGTCGTGAAGTTATTGCGTTTGGACATCTTGGCGCTGGTAAAACGCTCGTAATGTCCAAGATCGAGATCGGTCTCGGCGCCGTCTTCGGTCACGAAGACTTCGCCGTGCTGGAACGGACTCATCGTCCCGGGGTCGACGTTGATGTAGGGGTCCAGCTTGAGGTGGGTGACACGGATGCCTCGCGATTCGAGAATGGCACCCAGAGATGCGGCTGCAATGCCCTTGCCTAGCGAGGACACGACGCCGCCGGTGACGAAAATGAACTTGGTCATGGGATGTCGACTGCGGGAAAAGCGGATGATACCGCAGAGCCGGGGGTCGGCTCAAATGCTCCATTGAGATTGCACAATGGAATGCCGGTCCATCGGCCACAAATTTCGTCGCGCTTGGTGAAAGACGTGTGTGCATCGTGCAGCGAAGCTCGGCATACTTCGTACAAAATAATGAGACACAAATCATTCATGCCTCACTCTCTTCGTAAGTGCCCGGCGGCAAAAATGCGCCTGCCGACGTTGCTCTTGCTGAGCATACTGGCGGCCTGCGCCAGCGTCGGGCCTGATTACAAACGGCCCGATAGCGCCGCGCCAACCGACTGGCACAATGGGTCCGTCACCCCTGAGGCCAACACCGCCGGCCTGATCCAATGGTGGGCACAACTCGGCGACCGCACCCTCGACAAACTTGTCGAAGCCGCACTCGCCAGCAGCCCGGATATACAGACGGCGCGTGCCCGCCTGCGCGAAGCTCGCGCGCGGCGCGGGCTGCAGGCCGTGCAGGACGCCCCAAGCATTTCTGCCAACGGGTCTGCCTCGCGCAACAGTACACGTGGCAACGACCCCCTCAGCGGCAGCACGCATGATTTCTCTGCGGGCCTTGATGCCAGTTGGGAAATCGACATATTCGGCGGCCAACGCCGCGCGCTCGAATCGGCCAATGCCACGCTCGCCGCGAGCGAAGCCGACCTCGACGCAACGCGTGTTTCCCTGGCGGCCGAAGTTGCAACGGACTACATCAACCTGCGAACCGATGAAGTCAGACTCGATGTCGCGCGCGCCAACCTCTCCAGCCGCGAGCAGACTTTGCAGCTCACGCAATGGCGCAGCGAAGCACGACTGGTGTCGGGGCTCGAAATCAACCAGGCGCGTAGCAGCGTCGAGCAGACACGCGCCAGCATCCCGAGCCTGCAACGCAGCATCGAAGAAGACAAACTGGCGCTGGCCTTATTGCTCGGCCTCACACGTCAGGAAATCGATGCGCTGCTGCCCACTGGCAATCAGATTGGCGATCCCTCAGCGGTGCTCGACAGGCTACCGACGAATATCGCCGTCGGCATCCCAGCCGATACACTGCGCCAACGTCCCGACGTCACTGCTGCCGAGCGCCGTCTTGCTGCACAGACCGCGCAGATCGGCGTGGCACAGGCGCAGCGCTATCCGATTCTCAATCTGTCCGGCAGCATCGGCGTCGATGCCTTGTCCATCGCCGGCCTGCTACGCGCCGACTCCATCACACGCAATCTCGCAGCGAGCATCACCGCCCCTGTCTTCGATGCCGGACGCATAACGCAGAATATCGAGATCCAGTCCGCCTTGCTCGATCAGGCATTCGTGGCGTATCGCCAGACGATCAACCAAGCGCTCAACGATGTCGAAAAAGCACTCAATGCCTGGGTGCGCAGCAGTGAGCGTCTGCTGATCCAGCAGGTAGCTACCGACACTGCGCGCGAGGCGGCGCGCCTGGCGACGATCCGCTTTCAGGCAGGCCAGACCGACCTGCTCACCCAGCTCGACACGCAACGCACACAGCTCGCGCAAGAAGACTCGCTGGCCAGTGCCCGCGGCGACAGGGCCAATGCGCTGGTGCAACTCTACAAGGCACTCGGTGGCGGCTGGCAGACTGATACTCAACCAGACGCACAATCAAGCACTCGCGCCATTGTTGGGCAATAATGAGAATATGACAAACAAGAATCCCGACATTCACGACATTCTCAACCCCGCAGCGCGTACGCCGTGGCGACGCTGGCTGCGTCGTGCCATCGTCGTATTGGTCTTGGCGGCCATTGCGATTTCAGGCTGGCTGCTGCTGCGCGGTCCTTCCAACGACACGCCGAAGTTCCGCACGGCGCAGGTCACGCCAGGCGATCTCGCCTCCACCGTCACGGCCACCGGCACCTTGCAACCGACCAACAAGGTCGATGTGAGTTCGGAGCTCTCCGGCACCATTGCCGAAGTGCTCGTGGACTACAACAGCAAGGTCCATCGTGGCGATCCCCTGGCAGTGCTCAACACCAGCAAGTTGCAGGACCAGATGGCGCAAACGCGCGCCAACATCCAGAACCTGCAAGCCAAGGTCTTGCAGGCGCGTGCCGATGTCGATCAGGCGCAGTCAGCGCTGAACCGTCTTGAAAAAGTTGCGCAACTTTCAAACGGACAACTTCCCGCGGGCAGCGAGCTCGATGACGCTCGCATCAAGCTGAAGAATACGCAAGCCGCCCTCGCTGCCGCCGAGGCCAGCGTCGCGCAGTTCACGGCCGCCCTGCATGCCAATGAAACGGATCTCACCAAGGCCACGATCCGCTCGCCGATCAATGGCACGGTGCTCGTGCGCAGCATCGACCCCGGCCAGACCGTCGCGGCCTCGCTGTCCGCTCCGGTGCTGTTCACCATCGCGCAGGACCTCAAGCAGATGGACCTGAATGTCGCCGTAGCCGAAGCCGATGTCGGTCAGGTGCGTGACGGTATGCAAGCGACATTCACCGTCGACGCGTGGCCGGGCAAGCAGTACAACGCACGCGTCCGCCAGGTGCGCTACGGTTCGAAAACGGTCGACAACGTCGTCAGCTACGAGACCATCCTGCAAGTCGATAACTCGGACCTGACGTTGCGCCCCGGCATGACCGCATCTGCCGACCTGCACATTGCCGAGCGCAAGAACGTGCTCTACGTACCCAATGCCGCATTGCGCTTCTCGCCACCGCAGGATATGACACAAGCAAGCGGCAACAAGAGTGTGCTATCGAGCCTCTTTCCCACACCACCCAATTTGCGCGGCGGGCGTCCGAAAGAAGTCACGCAAGTGGGTCGCAAGGCAAACGGCGCGCCGGGTCGCATATGGGTATTGAAAAACGGCAAACCGACTGCAATGGTCGTCACGCTTGGCCTGTCCGACGGACGCAATACCGAAGTCAGCGGCGAAGGCGTCGTTGCTGGACTGGAAGTGATCACGCGTGTCGAAAGCGGTTCGAAGGAAAGCGCCAAGCCGTGAGCCTGCTGCAGCTCAATGACATCACCAAGACCTATGGCACGGGCACGGCAGCCGTGCACGCCCTGCGCGGGGTCAGTCTCGAAATCGACAAGGGTGAGTTCGTCGCCGTCATGGGCCCCAGCGGTTCCGGCAAATCGACCGCCATGAATATTCTCGGTTGTCTCGACACGCCGAGCACGGGCGCTTACGTATTTGAAGGCGCCCACGTCGAGACGCTGACGCGTGACCAGCGCGCCTTATTACGCCGGCATTATCTCGGATTCGTCTTCCAGGGCTTCAACCTGCTCAACCGCACTTCGGCGCAAGAGAATGTCGAACTGCCCCTGCTCTATCGCGGTGTATCAACCGCAGAGCGGCGGCGTCTGGCACATGCGGCGCTCGCTTCGGTCGGCCTGACGGGTTGGGAACACCACACCCCCGCGGAGCTTTCCGGCGGACAGCAACAACGCGTCGCCATCGCGCGTGCCATCGCCACCAATCCGAGCGTACTGCTCGCCGACGAGCCGACCGGCAATCTCGATTCGGCGCGCAGCATCGAGATCATGCAGCTACTCACGCAACTCAACCAGGAACGTGGCATCACCGTGCTGATGGTTACGCATGAGCCTGACATGGCGAAGTATGCACATCGCATTGTCCGTTTCGTGGATGGCTTGGTCGCCGACGATACGCGCAAGGAATTTGCGTAATGACGCATGCGACTTTTTCCGCGCAGAAAAAGCAAACTACCGTCATTCCGGCGAAAGCCGGAATCCAGAGGTTTTACGCGCACTGGATCCCGGCCTTCGCCGGGATGACGAGTGCAATAGGGGTCGCTGAAGTAAGCCCTGCTGCCTCGCAACTCTCTACTTGGCACGTGTGCGGTGACCTGTCAGACAAGGCACCGCCGTGATCTGGAACGCCTTCCTCCTCGCTATCCGCGAAATCCGCCGCAACCTCATGCGCGCGTTTCTCACCACACTCGGTATCGTCATCGGCGTAGCTGCCGTAGTGACGATGGTCACGCTTGGCAATGGCGCGACGCGTTCGATCCAGGAACAGGTCTCCAGCCTCGGCAGCAACCTGCTCATCATGCGGCCCAATCGCAGCTTTGGCGCCGGCACCGGTGGCTCGTCACCGCCTGACTTCAAGCTCGTCGACGCTGAAGCCATCCAGCGTGAAATTCCCGGTGTGCGTGCCGTCGCGCCCAGCGCGCTGCGTGGTGGTAGCGCTGTCTACCTGCAACAGAACTGGACCACGCAAGCCACCGGCGTGACCAACGATTACTTCTCCGTCGCCAACTGGGAAATCGCCGATGGGCGCATGTTCTCCGATGCCGAGCAGGAAGGCGGCCGCGCGGCATGCATCATCGGCGAAACACTGCGTCTCAAACTCTTCGCCGGCCACGATCCGTTCGGCCAGAAAATGCGCTTTCGCGCGCTCACCTGCGAAGTCGTCGGCACGCTCAAACCCAAAGGCCAGGGCGGCTTCGGCAACGATCAGGACGATGTCATACTGATGCCGCTCAAGACACTCCTGCGCCGCGTGTGGGGTGCCAGTAGCTCGCAGGAAATACCGACCATCTACATCTCGGCCAAGGACGGCTACGACACCGAAGAAGTCACGCAGGACATCACCGCCCTCATGCGCCAGCGCCGCAACCTGCAAGGCGCGCAGGGCGACAACTTCCAGATCATCGACACCAAGCAGATCGCCCAGACGCTTTCCAGCACCACGAAAGTCCTCACCGCCCTGCTCGGCGCCGTTGCCGCCGTAAGCCTGCTCGTCGGCGGCATCGGCATCATGAACATCATGCTGGTCTCCGTCACCGAACGCACGCGCGAGATCGGCACGCGCCTGGCCATCGGTGCGCTGGAGCGCGAAGTGCTTTGGCAATTCCTCGTCGAAGCCGTTGTGCTCTCCTCACTCGGCGGCGTGATCGGCATCGCACTGTCGCTGATCGCGTCGATCACACTCTCGAACATCATGCATCTGCCATACGAGTTCGATCTGTTCATCAACCTGCTGGCGTTCGGATTTTCGGCAGGGATCGGGGTACTGTTTGGATTCATGCCGGCGAAACGGGCGGCGCGGCTGGACCCGATTGAGGCGTTGCGGCATGAGTAACGTCCAACGGGACACATGAATCAAGCGTCCCGGCCAGCCCTACGCCGCGGCCCGATATGCCCGTCAGTACCGACAACCGCTGTCACATTTGCATGAGATAATCATATCCATGCGACCCAATACTTCCGTTTCCTTCCACGCCATGAGCGCAAACATTCTCAGGACATTTCCCCCTGCAATGAGCCAAATCGGGCTGATCGGTTTGGTTTGTCTATGCCTTTTGAGTGCCTGCGGCGGAGGCCAGAGCGCCGATCCTGGAGCGTCCGGCAGCTCACCGGCGAGCGATTCGGTAAGCAACCTATCTGTGTCGAATGCTTCGCTCGGCGATGCGTCCGTCAATAGCGTTTCTTCGAGCAGTGCATCCTCTCTGCCGGTTATGACAGTAAACACTTATGCAAACAGCACGAGTGCAGTCAGTAGGCCTTTGTCTGAGTCTTCCTCAAGCCTGGGCGCCTTCGTCACTGCCGCCAACGAACTCGGCATCGAACAACTCGGCTCATTTATCAGCGAGAGCAATGATTTTGGCACGGTTCCCGTGCTGACAATGAGCGATCTTGCTATGCTCGGTGCGGCGGCATACGGCAGCAGCGCAGGTGAGTTTTCAGCGCTGGAAAGCAAGTTTGGCCCGCGCGCAGAATGGGGCGACTTGTTGTGGTCTGCACATGGGGGCGCAGACCATCAGCGCAAAATGACGGGCCTGCTGGACGAGAAATTTGCCGTGTCGTTCCTGGATCAAAGCCGCAAGGTGCCGACCTGGAATGGACTTGAGGCTCCTCTATGGCATTTCGACAACCCCAATACACGGCTCGAAATCGAAGAGGCTTTCAATTTTTCAAGCCTTTGGGACTCTGTGCAAACGTTCGATGGGACGTATCAGTTTGGTGCCGCTCGCTATCTGATGCCAATGCTGAAATTCTCGGCTGGCGTGACAAGATTCACTGGCACTGATTATGTTGCCGACAAGTTGCCTCTGAGCGGCAATAAATATTCATTGATCACCATACGCCCTGCGCCGAGCCTCAAGCTCACAGACTATTCGACGCTTCGGCTGAAACAAATCATTGCAGAAAGCAGCGACCGGCTATTGCTGGGAGCAAGCATGCCCGCAGGTCAAATGATTCTTCCACAACGCTCCTATAACTTGAACAGCAGCTCGATGACAGCCATATCTTCAAGAGGAGTAAGTCAGGTCTTTTCCGAACAGAACGCCAATCTTCGTGCGCTAGATCTGCACGGCGGCACCTATGCCGAGTTGGGAACTCAACATCTGAGCCTCGATATCACGAATACCAAAATATCGTTTGGAGCAACGAGCAGTTTGAGCTTCGTTTTCAGCCCCCAAAACGTTAATAGTGATGACTATTTATTTCTTCGCGGCGTAATCGGGCAGTTGCCCACTTGCTACGTCGATAATGGCCCGGCCGACTTGAAGCCATCGTTGCTGTTGCTAACCAATAATGACACCCACATGGTCGCAGCCATGGTGACTCTAAGCAGCCCATTCGGTACAAAACTCGGGGACTCAGCCTGTCACTAATCAGTGAAGCGCCCATTACGCACGCGCAGAGGCCTTCAACAGTAAATGTCCAGATACGTCGCCTTCCTCCGCGCAATAAACGTCGGTGGTCGCATCGTCAAGATGGAGGCCTTGCGGACGCATTTCGAATCGCTGGGTTTTACCGATGTGGAGACCTTCATTGCGAGCGGCAATGTGATCTTTGATGCGAAGGGCAAGGAAGATGCCTTGCGTCGCAAGATCGAGGCGCATCTGGAAGCGGCCTTGGGGCATGAAGTCGGGACCTTCCTGCGCACGCCTGCGGAAGTTGGGGCAATCTCGCAGTTCGTGGCCTTTGATGCGGCAATTATGACATCGGCACAGGCGCTCAACGTAGCCTTCTTGCACGAACCCCTGGATGAAAACGCTCGCGAGACTTTGATGGGCTTGCGGACGGACATTGACGAGTTCAGCGTGAATGGTCGCGAGGTGTATTGGCTTTGCCGCAAGAAGCAGAGTGACTCGAAATTTTCGAATGCCTTGTTCGAGCGCAAGCTGAAGGTTCAGGCAACGTTTCGCGGGATCAATACGGTGCGAAAGCTGGCGGAGAAGTATCCGGGGTGACGACGTCATTCCCGCGAAAGCGGGAATCCACTTGTTGCGCACAAGTCAATTCATCCTATCGAAGTGGATTCCCGCCTTCGCGGGAATGACGGATAAGTAGCAATACGCATCTCATCCGAGTCCACGCCGTCATCATGCTCTCTTCATAGAGTGTGCTTGGCAGCCCACTCAGAAATTTTCGATGGGCTCCCGCATCAAACCTGCTGCTATCTCGGCACAGCCAAGCGCTTTCCCGAGTTGGTTCAATATGCCAACTTCAACCCAATAGTCAGCAACTTGGTATGAACGCTGCTGAGTTGCTCGCCATAGGATGCATCGATGAACAGTCTGTCTTCTTTGACGACCCAACGTGCGGCGACTTGTAGCCATGCCGGATCACGATCATTGCCATAAGTCTCGACCGCAAGATCGATTGGGCCGAACGCTCCAGTGCGTTCAGCCGCTATGGCCCAGGTCGTTGACGAAATCGCTGCCAAGTGCGAACGCGCCCAGCCCAGGTTGGCGTGAAACAACCACTTGTCTACCGGCACTGTCACGACGCCATACGCCGCGACGTTGTCATACCGATAGGATTCGCCAGGCGCGCGGGTGTGGTCGAGACTATAGCCTACCGCCACGCCATAGTTATCGTCGGTCAACTCCTTGATGCTCGTCTTACCAACGAGCGCAAATTGACCGCTACTCTTGCGTTCGCCGAACTCTTCGTTGTCCGCGCGCAAAAAGTCCGCAGCGATGCCCAGCTGGGTATTGAAACCGATGCCAACGCTGGGCTGGGTATGAAAACCCGATATGCGCGCCGTGTCCTTCTGGGTCTGGCTGTGATAGTAGTTTTCGAGCTCGAAGCCCCCTTTCTCAATCACCCCCGCATCGTCCGTCGTCAACGGACGTCCCGCAAAAGCGGGCAGGGAAAGGACGGTCAACGCCGCCATGGCTACGATCTTTTTCACAATTGACATCCCTCTATTTTCAATTTTATTTGTATGAATGGTTCATTAGTGAATGAACCATCGCTTTACTTCAATACGATCTTGAAGCTGTGTTGCGTACTTGTATCGATCACGGTGCGTTCGGCGGCGGGCGGGAAACTGACGCCTTCTTCGATGCCGGTCAAACCGAACTGCTCGATCGGGCCGAACGTCCCGTGCGTGAGTTCGCCATTTCGATCGCTGTCTATATATGCAATTCCAATATATTTGGAAGGCGGAAGATCGCAGCTGATCGTCTCCTCTTCATGCTTGCCGGATATCTCGGTGCGGCAGAAAATATCGGCGCGCTCGGGCCGTTTGAAACGCTTGTCGAACAGCTCCGAAGAGGGCTTGAACAAGGCCAACACGAGCGGTTGCGGTTTGTCGGCCGTGATATGGCTGACGACAAAGCTCACTGTTTCCGCGTGGGACCATGACGAGCACGTTAAAAGCATTGCAACTACCCAGGCACGACGCAACATGCACACTCCGAAATTAGTCATTCGATAAAAAGCTACGGCTCGCAAACAGCACTTGAGCGCTTGCGCGAAACCGGACTGCTCGCTCTTCCTTCAATCAACAAACTAGCCAGCTCTTGCCAATGCCACGATCGGTCTCGATCTTCTGATTCATCTCGTGTGCCGGCTCGCGTGATTCAGGCACGCCGACCACGCGCGCCAGCGCGCCAGCGACAGTAACGTGGGGCGCCACAGACTGCATGGTGACGCTGCCCGCACCGACCTTGGCCCCTTTGCCGATCTCGATGTTGCCGAGAATCTGCGCGCCCGCGCCAAGGAGCACGCCGGATCTGACCTTGGGATGCCGGTCGCCACTTTCCTTGCCAGTGCCACCCAAGGTCACATTATGCAAAATAGATACATCGTCCTCGATCACGGCGGTTTCGCCAACCACGAAACCATGGGCGTGATCGAGAAAGATACCGCGACCGATACGCGCTGCCGGGTGAATGTCGACCGCAAAGCACTCGGAAATACGGCCTTGCAGCCAACGCGCCAGCGCGCGTCGCCCACCCACCCACAGCCAGTGCCCAACACGATATGCGGTAATAGCGTGGAAGCCCTTGTAAAAGAGCAACGGCACGACGTAACCCTCGCATGCAGGATCGCGACGATAGACCGCCACGAGATCGGCCGCCGCCGCGCTGACGATCGATTCGTCGGCCGTCATCGCGTCGAGAAACATGGCAAGCAATGCTTCCCGCCTGATGACCTCGGTCGCCAACTTCGGCGCCAATATCCAGGCGAGCGCCTCTCTCAGCGAGCTCCGTTCCAGTAAGGCGCTTTCGACATGCAAGCGTAATACCGGCTCGGCCGCCACGGCCGCACGGCCCTCGGCGCGAATATGCTCCCACAGCCAGCCACCATCGCTAACCGCCGTGGAGCTGGCGGGGAACACATTCGTTTTCATGGCTTAGACGATCTGGAAACCAAGGGCTGTCAACAGGAAGGTAAAGCCGACACCCGACATCCCGGCGCCGACGTAACGCAAGACCTTGTAGAACTTTTCACGGCGGGTGGAAATCTCGCCGATGATGACGCCCACGATATGCAGCACTGATGTACTGATCAGGAAGCCAAAGGTATAGAACGCCGGGCTGGCCGAACGAGGCATCTCCAGGCCGTGCGCATGCCCATGGAACATACCGAACAGACTCACGAACAGATACGGCAGGTACGGATTCATTTCTTTGTGGGCACGCACGATGGCGATACCGAGCACGACCACCGACCAGGCGATACCGAGTTCGCCTATCGGAAATGGCACTTGCATAATACCCAGGGCGCCGCCAATGACCATCGAAGTGACGAAGGTGGTGGGCACGCGCCAAATATGTGCACCTCCTAGTTGCGAGCTGAGAATACCGACGCTGACCATGGCCAGCAGGTGATCGAAGCCAAATACCGGATGCATCAGCCCGGCCATGAAGCCATCGCCATCGTTGCGGGAGTGCGCGAATGCGAGAGAAGGCAGCACGCAGAGTGCCAGCATCAGCAGTGCGCGCGTATTGAAAAATTTCGACTTCGGTGACATATCAATAACCTCGATGAGTGTGGGTGGAAAAAATCACGACGCCTGCGGCAATGCCGATGCGTTGAATTCAATGTCGGGACGTGCCTGACGCGCCCAGCGTGCCGTCAGCACAATCGTCCAGACCACGAGAATGTGATGCGCAAAATCGAAGATGTGGATGATGTTGAAAGGACGTGTATTGGTCAGTGCATGCGCCACCTGGTGAGCGACGAAGAACAGCCCGAAGAACACCGTCGCGACCAGACAGAACCAGCGAAACCAGTGCGCGTTGATGTTGCGGATCAGTATTGGCATGAAGATATAGATCGTCATGACGACCGAGACCATCTTCAGGCCGAAAGTACCCGGATCGAATTCCCATTTCGAGAAATCGTTCGTCGCGGCACTGAGTATCAGGTCGTTGAGAAAGCCGCACGTGACACAGAAGAACATGGCGGTCCAGGCTTGCGCGATGCGGCTGCGCAATGAGTCATAGGCTTCAGTAGCTTGCATAGTGATATCTCCGTTCAAAAACAAAATCTGCCGTCCAGATTCCGCGCATCGACATTGCGGCAAACACATCGAGCGCTTGTTGGGCCATTCATGACAAATGGATCATAATTTACTGCTCATGCCCTCGCCTCTGCGCGCGTCGTCAAGTCCTCGCAGATGAGTTTTTCGGCGCGTTGCGTGATCACCTCCACCAACTTGCGCTCTTCAATCCATGCTTCGATCACCGCGGCGCATTGCACCGCGCAGGCCGCGTCGAGCAGCGTGTAGTGCGTGCCTGGCACAAAGCAGCCCGCAGCCGTGCCACCGCTGAGCGTGTCCCAGCCCCAGGCCGGATGCGCTGCATGCGGATGGTTCGAGAATTCGCTGACCAGGCCATCGGCCGCACGCAGCACCAGCACGTCGACATCGTTCGCCGCTGGTCGATAGTTGCGGTTGGCACGCACAATCGCCTTGAACACCACGAAAATTGCCGCAAGCTGCTCGCTCTCTTGCGGCAGGCTTACGCCCTGCCGGGCGAGCTGTTGCAGCGCTGCGCGCAGTTGCTGTGCGTCATCACCGACAACGGCTTCGATGGCGTCGAGCATGGCGCGCGTCACGCCAGACAGATTCAGGTCCTCGACGAACCAGCGTAACAACACGGCTTCGTCGACCTGCACGTGCAAGGTTGGTGGTGGGCTGTCGACGATGACAAGCCCGCGAACCTCACGCCCCTGGGCACGTAACTGACTGGCCATGGCGAAGGCCACGGGTCCGCCGGAAGACCAGCCACCGAGCAGAATCGGGCCCTCGGCCTGCGCGGCGGAAAGCGCTTCGCAATATGTATTCGACATTTCCTCGACACTCGCGTGCGGCACGGACTCGCCGTCGAGACCACGCGCCTCGAACGCAAACACCGGACGGTCGAGCAATGCGGCGAGATGCCGATAGCACACCACATGTCCCCCTGCCGGATGCACGAGGAACAGTGGTGTGCCACTGCCGCGCGTGTCGATCGGCACCAGCGGCTCGTGCGTGCCGTGATCGCCAGCACGGCGCAAGCACAGCGTCTGCTGTGCGATGCTCGGGTGCTGCCAGACATCGCCAAGAGACAGGCGAACGCCAAGCGACTCGCGGATCAAACCGATCAGGCGCACGGCTTCAAACGACTGGCCGCCCAACGCGAAGAAATTCTCCTCGACGCCAATGTCATCACGTTGCAAAACGCGTTGCCACAGGCCCAGTAGTGCATGCTCGGTTGCATTGATCGGCGCGCGCCGCTGATTGCCCGCTACCTCAGCCGTGACCTGCACATCGACTTGCGGCAGCGCCGCGCGATCGAGCTTGCCATTGCGGCTCAGCGGCATCGTTGTCAGGAGGTTGAAATGTTGCGGCACCATGTAATCGGGCAGCTTGCGCGCCAGAGCCTCGCGAACGGCGTCGATGTCAGGCTGCTGCCCGGCCTGCGGCACGATGTGCGCAACCAGCTTTGCGGCGGACTTCGGACCCTGCGCGGACCGCTGCACAACCACTGCTGCGGCGCTGATATTCTCTTGCGCGCACAGCACGCTTTCGATTTCGCCAAGCTCGATGCGGTGCCCTTGTATCTTGACTTGCAGATCGCGGCGCCCAAGGAACTCGATCAGTCCGCTCGGCAGGTAACGGCCGATGTCGCCGGTACGGTAGATGCGTTCGCCCGTGAAGGGATGATCGATGAAGGCGGCGGCGGTCTTGTCCGCATCGTTCCAGTAACCTTGCGCCAGCCCGATGCCGCCAATGTATAAATCGCCCGCCACCCAGTCGGGCACCGGACGGCCATTCTGGTCGAGGATAAACCAGCTCTGGTTCTTGAGCGGGTAACCGTAAGGGATGCTCGACCAAGCCGCGTCGATATTGCGAATGTCATAATAAATCGACCAGATCGAAGCCTCTGTCGCACCGCCGAGGCTGACCACTTTCACGTTCGGCGCCACGGCGCGCAGGCGTTCGGGCAGATCGACGGGGATCCAGTCGCCACTGAGCATCACCAGGCGCAGATCGGGCAAGGTGCAGGCGCGCAATTCAGCCGCTTCGACGAACAACAAGGCCAGGGGCGGTGCCGAATTCCATACCGTCACATGCCGATCGAGTAGCGTGTCGAGCCAGTGCGCCGGGTCCAGCGCCTGATCGGGCTCGGGGTACACCACACAGGCGCCCGCCGCCGCCGCGCCAAAAATGTCGTAGACCGACAGATCGAAACCGAACGAGGAGATACCGAACAAACGGTCGTTGTTGCCGATGGCATAACGCTCGTTGATGTCGAGTACTGTATTGATCGCCCCCAGATGATCGATCATGACGCCCTTGGGGCGGCCCGTGGAACCCGAGGTATAAATCAGGTAGGCCAGGTCGTTGGGCGACGGCCGTGATGGTGCGATCGGCGTGCGTCCAGCAACATCGCACGCGTCGGCGCAGACCTCCTCCACGCAATAAACGGCGGTACCTGCTGGCAACACGGCATCGGCGAACTTGCGCTCGACAATCACGCGTTTGATGCCCGCGTCATTGATGATGTAATCGCGGCGGTCCTGTGGTAAGGCCGTGTCGATCGGCACGTAAGCGCCACCCGCGGCCAGCACGCCATGTACCGCCGTGATGAGCGCCGGGCCGCGCTCGATGAGAATGGCAACGCGGTCGCCCACGGCCAGGCCATCGCGCAGCAGCGCTTGCGCCAACGTGCTGCTGCATGCCTGCAACGTGGCGTAGTCGAGGTTGTCTTTGCCACGTCGTACGGCCGTGTCCGCCGCATGCTGTTTGCATGATTCGGCAACCAGCTCGCCCAGGCGCAAGTCAGCCACGGTGTCAGTCGTCGGCGTCAAGGCCTGGCGCTGTCCTGCTTGCGCGGCAGGCAGGAGATCGAAGCTGGCAGCCTCCCAGGCCGAAGGGTCGTTGGCGAGCTGCGTCAGCAGGCCGAGATAGGCCGCCCACATCGCGTCAATCATGCCGTCGGGGAAGAACGCTTCGAGCAAGTCCCACACGAAATAGAGCTGCCCGTCGGCCAGCTCCCAGAACTGGTGGTCGAGCAAGACCTGCGAGGTTTCGAGACAGCTGAAGCTGGAACGCTCGAAGCCTTCCATGAACAAACCACTGCCGACCACGAAGGGCACAGCCGCGCGACCGAAGCTGTCGCTCAGGCGATTGAGTGCCTGCATGACACGCATGCCGCCCCATTGCAGATGCCGCGCGTCGCGAATCACCTGCTCCTGGATGCGCACTGCGCTGTCGCGGAAACTGTGCCGCTCGCGCAGATCGATTTCAAGCGGATAAAGCGAAGCGAAGTTGCCGATGATGTCGCGGATTTCCGGGTGCAGATTGAGGCGTCGCGTCATCATGTTGGACACGATGAAGTGTCGGCTGTTGCTCCACGCTGCCATGACTTCGACATAAGTTGAAAACACTGCGTTGGACGGCGTCAGGCCAGCCGCTTGCGCATTGGCCTTGAACGCACGCCACAGCTCAGGTGAGACAAAACCCTCGCGGCGGTTGAGCTGACTGCGCACGCGCGTCTCCATGCCGGCGCGTCGCGGCAGGGCCGGTGCGAGCGGCATATCCGGCAGACGGTCTTCCCAGTAGGCGCGCGCCCGCTGGCCGACGTCCGAAGCCGCCAGTGCGTCGAGCGCCAGGGCCGCGTCGCGGAACGACAGGCTCAGCGGTGGCAATGCACGCTGCGGGTCCAGGTAGTTGGCGTCGATCTCCTGCAGCAAGCGTGTCGTGCCATAGCCGTCGGAGAAAAAATTATTGTGGTTGTAGTGCACGCGCGCACGCGCTGCGTCATCTTCCAACCATAGCGAGACACGCAAATCGACCCAGGGCCAGCAATCCAGCGGCAATTCACTGCGCATCATCGCCTGACGCGTAGTCAGCAGCGAGGCCTGCACGCTGGCCGTATCGAGCCCACGCAAATCCTGCACGGTTACGCGCAGCGGCGCGGGGTCTTGCAAAGTTTGCAACGCGCCGTCGGCATTGACCACGACTATCTCTTTGGCATGTCGCTGCAAAGCACGATTCCAGGCCGCCTCGTAGCGCACCACATCCAAGGCCTCAAGATCCTTTTCGACGTAGTAATGCGGCCTGACATGAAACTCCATGTACGGATCGTCCGCCATGTAAAAACCCAGCTGCAGATCGGACAGTGGAAATGGCTGCAAGAGATTTTCCGCATCGGGCTGACATTGCGGCAAAGCCGCGCCGTCGTCCGTGGCACTCTCCTGCAACCAGGCGACGATGGCAGGCTTGTGTGCCTGCAGGCGTTCGCGTATTTCGACCGTCACCGCGCCACGCGGCGCCTGGATGCGCAGGCCGCCCTGCTCCAGCGACAGGCTGATCCCCGCCGCGCGCAGCACGGACAACAATTCCGCAAGGCTCATTGCAGGAGCGTTCATAGCACCAGTATCTCCATGTCCTCGTCACTACCTTCGGCATCGCCTTCACGCGCAGGAGACTGGCTCACGCTACGCAGTAACAGTTTCTGGTAAATGAGTTCCACCACCTCGGCCACCTCCGTCGCCCCGATCAGCAAGTGCGCGGGCAAGTCGACGCCGATCCAGCCGCGTATCTGGTTGCGTACTTCCATCGCCATCAGTGAGTCCATTCCAAGTGATGACAAACGCGTATTTGCGAACTTGGTCGCATCGCCCCAATCGGAGCGCGATACAAGTTTCAGCACTGCCGCCAGCACGTCGCCCAGCGCTTCCTGGATAGCCGGGTAGGCGTCTGACTTGTCGAGGGCCAGCAGCGCCTCGCCCGTGGGGCGTTCTGCTGTGACCAAGCTTGGATTGCGCGGTACCGAGGTCGCAAAGCCGCGCAGACGACTGGGTAATTTCTCGGGCCGCACCGCCGATGACATTGCCATCACCACGCGCGGCCAGTCGAATACGCCAACCAGCACGCCAGGGGTCTGCGCATTGCGCAGCGCGATACAGGCCTGCGCCCCAGCGGACGGATCGATCAGACCCACGCCCTGGCGAGCCAGACGCTCGCGCAGCGTGACCGAAGCCGCCATACCCTCGCCACCCCACGCACCCCAGGCAATGCTGACTGCCGGCAGGCCCGCGCTGCGACGTTGCCAGGCCAGTGCATCGAGTACACCGTTGGCCGCCGCGTAGTTGGTTTGCCCGGCCGAACCGAGACTCGCAGCCACCGACGAGAACATCACGAAACATTGCAACGGCATATCGCGCGACAATTCGTCGAGCCACAATGCGGCGCGTGCCTTGGCAGCAAAGACGGTTTCCCACTGCTCGGGTGTCATGCCTGCCAGCGCCGCATCCTGCGTCACGCCCGCTGCATGGAAGATACCAACCAGGGGCAAGCCTGCCGCGCTGATCTGCGCGAACAGTGCTTCGGCGCCCTGGCGTGTGGCCAGATCCGCCTGGATGACGTTTACATTTGCGCCGCTGGCACGCAAACCGTCCAGACGCGCCCGTTGCTGCGCATCCTGAGCACCACGCCGTGAGACCAGGCACAAATGCCTAGCTCCCTGCGCTACCAGTTGCTCGGCAAGCTGCAAACCCAGGGCACCGGTTCCGCCCGTAATAAGGTAGATGCCATTTGCATTGATCTCGGCAGGGTCGGCAGCGGCGATCGGCTGCGCGGCAGACAGACGCGGCGCGTAGATTTGCGCATCGGTGACGGCCAGCTCGCTTTCCGCTGATGCTGTAGAGACAAGCAGCGACACGAGGTGCTCATCGCGTGGCGCAGTCGGCAAATCGATTTGCCGCATGTCGAACTGCACGTATTCCAGTGCCGCACTGCGCCACATCGCTGCCATAGCCGCATGCGCCACATTGGGCTGATCTCGTCCCGCCGCACCGAGTGCGGCAGACTGCGTGACGAGAACCAGGGCAAAATCGGTCGGTAGTTGCGCCGCGACGGCGGCGCACAGCAGGCGCTGCAAGTCGACACAGCTTGCCGGTGTCTGCCCGGCTTCCAACACCGCAGGCAAAACGATCAATGCACCGCTGGCACCGTCCATGCAGGCGCGCCGCAAATGACTGCCGATCTCATGTTCGGTCAGACCCTGCAAACCTGCGCAATCTTGCAATGTCAGCGTCAGCGAGTGTTCGCCCTGGGCGACCAGGCGCCGATGTAACGCGCCGTCATCACAAAACAGTCCCCACGTCGCGGACGCAACGGTTTGTGGCACGGCCACCTGCTCCCAAATCAACGGATAGGCGGCCAAGACCAGCGTATCGGCTTGCGCAAAACCGGGCGCGTCGATCCATGCCAACGTCAATCCACGCATTTCAAGCACCGCATGCCCACTCGCCGCGACAATCGACAAATCGGCCAGCACACGGCCTGCCTGACGTTCGCGGACACGTGCCGTGACACGCAACGGCGCGCCGACGCGTGTGGCACTGCCGACCCACACTTGCTCAACGCTGACCGGCAGCGGCAGCTTGTGTTGCACGCGCGCCTCGTCGAGCAAGAGCGCACCGAGGCTTTGCATTGCAGCGTCGATCAGCGCGGGATGCAGCACGTCCAATTCTGTCGTAGCGCTATTCTCATTTGTCATATCGCTAACGGGCAATTGCAAATCTGCCCGCACGAACTCGCCCTCGACGTGCAAGGCCTGAATACCACGGAACTGCGGGCCGTATTGCAGGCCTAGCGCGGCCCAGTCGGCGTAGAAACCAGCCACATCCAGCGTCTGACTTGACGCCATAGCGTTTGACGCCATCTCGCTGGGCAGCGTGGTCAGATCGGTGCTGACATCGAACACCTCTGCAACCACGCCCTGCGCTTGAGCGCAGGTCTGCCACTGTCCGCTCGCGTCTTCGCTGACGATATCTATATGCCATATAGAAGCAGACTTACCCGATGCCGCATCGGCAAGCGCGCTACGCATCACTGTCTGCAGACGTGTCGGTGTTTGCAGCGGCAAAGGGCGCAGGAAGGAAATGTCCTTGAGGACACAGGACGCCGCACCGGCGGACTGTGCTTTCAGGGCGCCGACAGCCAGCGCGATATGAGCGGCAGCTGGCATCACGGGCGCGGCGGCCACGCAGTGGTCAAGCAGATAGCGATGCGCCGTGCCCGGCAAGGTAGTAGAAAACACGGCGATATCGGGCAGTGCGAGCTCGACGCGCGCGCCGATCAAAGCGCTGTGGCCTTGGACTGAATATGCATTATGTATTCTTCTGGAAGCCGTCGGCGATTGCTCAAACCAGTAGCGGGTCTGTGCAAAGGGGTAACGCGGCAGGCTTGGCAGGGCCATCGAGGTTTGCTTGCGTGGCAAACGCGGCACGCCACCGGCCACAAACCATGCCCCCAGGGCAAGGCTTGTCGTCAATGCCGCGGCGTCGCCTGCTTCCATGCTGGGAATCCAGCGTGCATCGGCGTGGCTGCGTTGGCCCAGCTTCGACAGCACGGGCTTGGGTCCGATCTCGACGAAGGTATCGGCACCGTACTGCAGCAGCGCTTCGATCGCATGCGTAAAGCATACCGGTCGGCGAATCTGCTGGACCCAGTAATCGGCGCTTGCCAAATCGCCCATCGTGCCGCCTCCCGTGCTGACAACGGGAATCGTCGCTGGGCTCAGCCGTGCGGAAGCGATCTTCGCGGCAAAACGATCGAGCACCGGCTCCATCATGCGCGAATGGAAGGCATGGCTGACCGCCAGGCGCGTCACGGCGATGCCGAAGAATTCGAGTTTGGCGAGCACCGCATCGAGCGCCTGGACTTCGCCCGACAGGACGATCTGCCCAGGACTGTTGTAGCCGGCGATCTCCACCGTGTCGAGGACGGCCCCGAGCAAGGTCTGCGCCATATTTTCATCGCAGGCCACCGAGGCCATCGCGCCCTGCCCCGGCGCTTCGCTCATGGCCGACGCGCGGGCCACTACCAGGTCCAGGGCGGTCTCCGCGTCCATGATGCCTGCGGCATAGGCAGCCGCATATTCGCCGACACTATGCCCGCAGACCCACTGCGGCTTCACGCCCCAGTGCGCCCACAAATCGGTCAGCGCTATCTGCAACGCCACCAAGGCAGGCTGGGCATTGCGCGTATCGGTCAGGGCGGTGGAGTCTTCTGCGAAGAGGATGTGTGTGAGCTTGTCGCCCAGGGCTGCGCCGAGATGGGCAGCGCAGCGATCAAGGCTGGCGCGGAACACTGGCGCGGTCTCATACAGACCACGTCCCATGCCGACATACTGTGCGCCCTGCCCCGTGTAAAGAAAGGCGGTACGCGGCTTGTTCGATGCTACAGCCTGTTTGATGCGGCAGCCATTGGCTTGCGCCTCGCCTGCTGCGATGGCACGCAAACCGCACGAGAGTGCGGAAGCAGATTCGGCCACGATAGCCGCACGATCCGACAAGGACGCGCGCCCGGTGTTGACCGTAGCTGCCACGTGCCGCACAGCAACGGCGTCGAGCCCGTCGATGCGTTGTGCATAATCGGCGGCCAGCGTGCGCAGGGCTTGCTGGTCGCGTGCGCTGAACATGAACAGCGGTGGGCCGCCATCGGCCGCGCCACGCGCTTGCGACAGCGGCGCGACATACTCCTCGATAACAATGTGACTATTTGTTCCGCCAAAGCCGAACGAGCTGATACCGACGCAACGTGGCAGCTGTGCGGCTTGCCATGGCACCGCAGCGCTCGTCACGGCCAGGCGGCTGTCCTGTAGATCGATCTGCGGATTGAGCGTGCCGAAATTTCGATTCGCGGGTATGACATTGTTCTTTATCGACAGCACCGACTTGATCAGACCCGCTACACCTGCGGCAGCCTCGAGATGGCCGATCTGTGTCTTGAGCGCGCCCAGCCAGCAGGGTTGGCCACCATCGGCGTCGAATACATCGCGCAGCGCGCGCACTTCGATGGGGTCACCTAGCGAGGTGCCTGTACCGTGCGTCTCGACGTAGCCAATGCGCTGCGCATCGACACCGGCGCGTGCCAACGCGCTGCGAATGACGCGTTGCTGCGCCAAGCCGTTCGGTGCGGTCAGCCCATTGCTAAAACCGTCCTGATTGACAGCAGAGCCGCGTATGACGGCCAGCACGCGGTCGCCATCGCGCTGCGCGTCGGCGAGGCGCTTGAGCACGACGACACCGCAACCCTCGCCGCGCACGTAGCCGTTGGCAGCCGCGTCGAAGGTCTTGCATTGCCCGTCCGGCGCAAGCATGCCGGCCTGGGCGAATATGTCGCCATAGTCGTTGCAGAGAATCAAGTTGACGCCGCCAGCGATGGCTAACGTGCTCTCCCCACAGGACAGGCTGCGACATGCCTGATGAATCGCAACGAGCGACGACGAGCAGGCCGTGTCGATCGCCATGCTCGGCCCTTGCAAGCCCAGCGTATATGACAATCGGTTTGCCGCCACGCTCAAGGCGCTGCCGGTCCCCGCGTAAGGGTCGAAGCCTGCGCCGCTTTGCCCCTGCAGCCGGAAATAGTCGTTGGCGCAGATGCCGATAAATACACCCGTCATGCTGCCTGCCAGGCTGTCGGCCGGCACGCCAGCGTGTTCCAAGGCATGCCAGGCCGTTTCAAGCAGCAGGCGCTGCTGCGGGTCAACGCGCTGCGCCTCGCGCGGCGAGATGTTGAAAAAGGCCGCGTCGAAACGGTCCACATCATCGATGAAACCGCCGAAACGGTAAGGAGAATCCGGTCCTGCCACAAAGCCTGTCAGTTCCGCGCGCGCCGTCGGTATCTCGCGGATGGCGGATTCGCCCGACATGAGCAAATCCCAGAAAGCCTCCAGCCCGTCGGCCTGCGGGAAACGACAGCCCATGCCGACGATAGCAATCGGCTCGGCATGGTCAGCCTGCTGTACGGACTGTTGCCCACCGACGGCGAGATAGGCTGCGAGTGCCGCGACACTGGGATATTCAAAGGCCAGCGAAGCGGGCAGATTGCGTTGCAGACTGCTGGAAAGATCGGCAATGAATTCGACCAGCCGCATCGAATCGAGCGCCAGGTCAACGAAGGGCGCCTCGGCCGGAATCTCTTCGGGGCGTCGGCCAGTCAGGCGCGCCACACTGGTCTTGAGCAAGGCAGTCATCGTGGCAATGTCACAGGCTGCCGCAATGATGCCTTTGTCATTACTTGCTTGAATGGGCCGGGTCCACCGGCCAATTTCGTCGAACGCGGCATCCAGCAGCAACTGGCGGCAGGCGCGGCGCTGAATCTTGCCACTGGATGTTTTCGGCACACTTGCCGGCGGCACCAGCACGACCATGTCCACTTCGATGCCGTGTTCGCGCGTCACCGCGTCGGCAATGAGTCGGCCCACCTCCTGCGGATCGATGCGCTTGCGCTCGGCGCGCTCGACCTCCTGCACCACGACCACACGCGGCGACACTTCGAGCGTATCGATGACGAAAGCAGCGCCCCAACCACCTTGGCGGAGCGCGGCATGTGCGCATTCGGCGCTGCGCTCGATGTCCTGCGGGTAATGATTGGCGCCGCGAATGATGATGAGATCCTTCAGGCGACCCGTCACATAGAGTTCATTGGCGTGAACGAAACCGAGATCGCCGGTGCGCAGGTAGCGCACATCGGGTCGGTCATCGAGTACGCCACCAAAAGTCTCTTCGCTCTCGCTGTCGCGCTTCCAGTAACCGGCGCAGATGCTGTCGCCGGCCACCCAGATTTCGCCGACACGCAGATCGGGTACGACTTTGCCGCTCGACGGATCGACGATGCGCACAGCGGAGCCTGGCATGATGCGGCCACTGGAGACAAAGCGCGCAGCCTGCGCCGAATCGTCGGCCAGCTCGACGCGGTCGCGCTCCAGTGCCATCTTGTCGATATGCAATTCACATGTCTCGGCGGTGACGCCGCCACACGTTACGTAGAGCGTTGCTTCGGCCATGCCGAATCCGCCGGCGAAGGTTTTGCGCGCGAAGCCGCTCGCCGCGAAACGCGCGCAGAACTTGTCGAGCGTGGAACCCGCAATCGGTTCGGCACCGTTCAAGGCGGCGTGCAAAGAGGACAGGTCGAGCGTCGCCGCCACATCATCGCTAATGCGATTGGCGCAGAGTTCATAGGCGAAATTCGGTGCCGGGGTAAACACGGCACGGTAGCGGTCCACCGCGCGCAGCCAGCGCTCCGGCTTCTGCACGAACACCGGTGGCGGCATGAAAACCGCGGTACCTCCCAAGGTGAGCGGCAGCACGATACCGGCCACGAGGCCCATGTCATGATAAATCGGCAACCACGAGACGAAATGCCGTTGTCCTGGAACGCCCAGCGCTGCCGCGAACAACTCGCAATTCGCCACAAGATTGCGATGGCGCACCATCACGCCCTTGGGCGACCCGGTCGAACCGGAGGTGTATTGCAGATAGGCCACCGTTTCCGGATCGACCTTGCCGAAATGCGTCGTTGGCAAGGCCGATTCGCCGAGGTCTTCAACGGCCAGCGTGGCCACGTCGCCCGTGTCGGCACCCCCGAACAAACGCGCGGCCACGTCGCCGCATTGTGCACGTGTGGTGAGCACCGCCTTGGCGCCAGAGTCCTGAACAATCGACATCAAACGCTCAGCATGCCAGTTCTGGCGCGGCGGGTAGACCGGCACCGCACGCACGTTGGCATACAGGCAAGCGAGAAAACTCGTGACGTATTCCAGCGAGGAGTGGAACACCAGCAACACGCTCTCGCCAGACAACTCGCGCTCGCGTAACGCCGTGGCGATGCGCAACGCCGCTTCGCGCAACTGCCGATAGTTCAGGCGAGCGGATTCGTCTTCGCCATTTTCGAGGAAGATCAGTGCGGTTTGCTCGGGTTGCACTTCGGCCCAGTAGTCCAGGCAGTCGCTCAGTAGCGAAAACTTGTTGACTGCGCTTTCACGTATGACATTCGCTGACATGATCGGTCTCTCTTTGTTGGCAACGGCGCGCGCCGACTTGAACAACGGCGCCCTGTAACGGCAGAAACAATGCCCATCGCATACTTGAAAACGATCATCTAAAAATCGTTCGACAGCGTTGCGGCACTGGACGCTCTCAAAGAAGCTTCGGCGTTTTGCTGCACTGCCGGAGATACTCCCTTTGTGCTCAAGCAGTGTCAATACACTGACCCCTGTAAACGTTTACAGGTTGGAGTACGTCTCTCATACACATAGTATTCATGCGGCTTGCGGCTTATTCGTGGTGGGTTGGAAACGCCCCACGCGGGTCCAAACCGACCCACTTTGGATCACTTGACGACATGCGGATGGCATCAAAAATGATGCGCCGCATCACGTCAAAAATACTGGAGTACACACAGCAAATGCGTCGTCTATCAATAGGTTTTCTGAGTAGCTTGTTGCTGGTGCTGGGAAGCGGATTTGTTGCTGCCAGTCAAGGTAACGAAACCCCCACCGAGGTCATCAACAAGGCAGAGGCCGTGCTATGGGGAAAGACCTTGCAAGCCGATTTCGATATGGCCATTGCAACGCCTGCGTGGTCCCGTAATTTGTCTCTGCAGATTTCGATGGATCGACCCGGCAAGTCCTTCCTGCGTGTCACGGCACCGGCTAAAGACGAGGGCATATCGTCGCTGCGCCTGGGCAGCGAAATGTGGAATTACATTCCCGCCATCGAGCGCACCATAAAAATTCCACCGTCATTGATGTTGCAGCCTTGGTTGGGCTCCGATTTCACCAACGATGACCTCGTGAAGGAAAGCAGCATCGTCGATGACTACACCCATCGCGCTGTCGAGGAACCGAAAGCCGACGGCTCGGGCGCCTATGTCATAGAAGCTCTGCCAAAACCGAATGCGGCTGTGGTGTGGGGCAAGATTCTCTACACCGTGCGCGGCGATTTCGTACCGCTCAAGCAAGAGTTCTTCGATGAACGCGGCTCGCTGGTGCGCACGCTCAGTTATTCCGAAATCAAGAAGTTGAACGGCCACCTGATGCCCACCCGTTGGGAGATGCGTCCCAATGACAAGCCCGGCAAGTCCACCACGATCACAGTGAAGACCGCCGTCTATGACCACCCCATCGAAGGCGCGCTATTTTCCTTACGCGCTCTAACCAAAAAGGATTGACGTAATGGACCGCGCACCTATTGAACGCACACCGCTCGTAGTCATCAAGGATGTCTCGATGCGTTATCGCCTCAACTCGCTGGACGTGTTGGCCCTGTCGGGCATCAACGTCAGCGTGGACTCGGGTGAATTCCTGGCTTTCGTCGGTCCGTCCGGATCGGGCAAGACTTCATTGCTGAACCTGATCGGCGCACTGGACAGACCGAGCTCGGGCAAGGTCGTTGTCGGCGACACCGAGGTATCGAGTGCCCCCGCATCGCGCCTGGCAGAGTTCCGCCTGCGCAAGATCGGTTTCGTGTTCCAGGATTACAACCTGCTGCCGGTGCTGACTGCGCTGGAAAATGTCGAATACGTATTGATGTTGCAGGGCGTCGCGCCAGATGTGCGCAGGCGCCGGGCCAATGAAGCATTGGTCGAGATCGGCCTGGATGGTTGCCAGAACAGGCGTCCGTCACAACTATCCGGCGGGCAACAACAACGCGTCGCCATCGCACGCGCGCTGGCTGCGCGGCCTCTGCTGATTCTTGCCGACGAGCCCACCGCCAACCTCGATTCGGCCACCGGCGAGGCCTTGATCCAATCCATGCTCACGCTCAATCGCAACCATGGCACGACCTTTGTGTTTTCCACGCACGATGACATGGTCATGAGTCACGCCAGTCGCATCGTCAGGCTGAAGGATGGACACATCGTGGAGAGCACAGCTCATGCTATTTCTTGACCTCGCATGGCGCAATATCCTGCGCAATCCGCGCCGCACCGGCCTGACCATCGTTGCCATCTCGCTCGGGGTCAGCGCGCTGGTCTTCGCCTGGGCCTTGTTCGACGGCGGCAACAATCAATCGATCAACACAATGACTGGGACTTTCACTGGTCATGTGCAAATTCATCACAAAGGTTATACGGACGACCCGAGCCTTGATCTCGTCTTTCATGCCAATGAAATAGATCACAAAAAGATCATGGCAACCTCGGGTGTCGTTGCCATGTCGGAGCGCATCCAGGCACCGGTGCTGGTGAGCACCGATGACAATTCGCGCGGCGTGCTGGTGGTGGGCGTCGATCCCGACAGCGAGCAGAAGGTTACCTCGTTGCAGAACAAGATTCTGCAAGGCAGTTACCTGTCAGCGGGCAAGACCGGGCAAATCCTGATCGGCAGCTCGCTGGCACATGCGCTGAAGGTGAGCGTCGGTGGCGAGGTCGCCGTGCTGACACAGGGCTTGTATGGCTCGATCGGCGCTAGCCGATACACGGTGTCCGGCATTTATGACACTGGCAATGAGATGGTCGACAGCCTGCAAGCTTTCATCACGCTTAAAGATGCCAAGCAACTGCTCTCGGCCAGCGATGAGCTGACCAGTGTAGCGGTGCGCCTCGGTCACTACGGCCAGAGTGACGATGCCGTACAGGCATTGAGCCAGGCACTGCCGCCCGGCTACGAAGTCGAAGGCTGGCAGCGCCTGCTGCCCGACGTGGCGCAAAAGGTCAATTTCCACGAATGGGTGGCGACCATCATCATGGTCGTGCTGTTTGCCATTGTCATGGTAGGTGTGACCAACACCATCATGATGTCGGTCCTCGAGCGCATGCGTGAATTCGGCGTGATGATGGCGCTGGGCACCAAGCCGCGTAATATCTTCGTGACGATCCTGTTCGAAGGCACGCTGCTGGGGGTGCTGGGCTTCGGCATCGGCCTGGCCATCGGCTACGCGCTGGTGGCGCACTTCGGTAGCGTCGGGATCGATTTCTCGGCGCAGTCCGACGCCTTGCACCAGATGCAGGGCATCAGCAATAAACTCTATCCGCACCTGACTCTCGCCCGCATGCTGTTCATCGGCACGGCGGTCATGTTCGTGGCGATGGGCGCCTCGATTTACCCGGCCATCAAGACAGCAAGGCTGGTCCCGCTTGCAGCCTTGCGCGGCTTGGCCGGCTTGCAGTCCACCGTAGCGGGCGGCGCACGTTCGGTGTCGCGTTACCTGCTGCCCACGCTGGCTATGCGCAACCTGGGGCGCTACCCGCTGCGTACCGTGCTCACCGGCTTCGGCGTCACGTTGGCGATGGCGGCGTTCGTCTTCCTCGGTTGTTTCGTGGTCGGCTATTACGACCAGATCGTCGAGAACTCGACGGGCTTCATCACCGGCGATGGGCAAATCCAGCATCGTGAATTCAAGGCTGAACTCAAGCCGCAATTCATGCTGCAAGACGGCCCGGCCGTGCTGGCCGCTATCAGCCAGGATCCACGCATCCGTGTCGCCAGCCCGCGCGTGCAAACGCCTGCCATGCTCAGTTCGCCTGCTGGCGCCGAACCGTTGCAAGTGATCGGCGTCGATCCGGTGCTCGAACCGAAGGTGACCTTCCTCTACAAATCGGTCAAGGAAGGGCAATACCTGCAAGCCGGACACGAGCATGAAATCGTCATAGGCAAGAAACTCGCCGAACGCCTCAAGGTGCGTGCTGGCGAAAAAGTCGTGCTCATGGCGCAAGACGTGTCGGGCAGCCTGGTGTCGGAGTCCTTCGTCGTCGTCGGCCTGTTCAACACTGGCAGTCATGGTTTCGATGAAACCATGGGTCATATCTCGCTGCCCACGCTGCAACACATGCTCGGCATGGGCAAGGGGCTTACCAGTATCGCGTTCCGCTTGAGCGATCCGGCGGCGGCTGCAACCACGTTGCCGCAGCTGGCCAGCATCGTGCCCGATAGCCATGCACGCGTGTATTCCTGGCAGGAGTTGCTGCCAGAAGTGGTGCAGATGAACGTCATGTTCAAGGGTAGCTTGGTGCTGGTGATGATCGTCGTCTTCCTCACCATTGCCATTGTCATCATGAACACGGTGCTGATGTCGGTGATGGAGCGCACACGCGAGTTCGGTACCATGCTCGCGCTCGGCAGCCAGCCCGGTTTCATCGTTCGTCTCGTGTTGCTCGAGTCGGGTGTCGTCGGCACGCTCGGCGCGCTGGTCGGACTCGGGCTGGGCGCGCTCGCCGCTTGGGCGCATTCGATCACCGGCATGAGCATGAAAGCGCATGGCATGGCGGCAATTCCCGGTACCACCGACGTCGTGTTCCCCAAGCTGACACTGGCTACCACGATCGAACCCACCTTGCTGATGCCTTTGCTGTTGCTGCTCGCCTCGCTGTACCCGGCGATCAAGGCCGCCAGGCTCGAACCTGTCAAGGCGCTACGACATGTATAAAACGTCATGCGGGGCCAGCAAGGCGCTGGCCACCGCATTTTTTTTCTGCTGTGCGGCCAACGCCCTGCATGCCCAAGAGGACAGCCCCCCCGACGCGCAGACACCCGGCACCTCCGCCGACTCGCTACGCGTCAGCGGCTACAACAAGACCTTTGGCATCGCCTCGCGCACGGCAGATGCCAACGACGACAATTATTTTCTCGGGCTCAACCGCACGCGTTTCAAGCTGACCTATTTGCGCCCGCACCTGGAAGTCAGAGTGGAGAACGATACCGAATTGCGTTTCGGCGATTACATCCGCACCGCGCAATTCAAGAGCGAAACCTCTGCGCCGCGCCGTCAATACTGGGACATGGAAACCACGCTCGCCGATCAGAACGGGCACAACATCCGTAACGACATGTTCCGTACCTACATGAAAATGTCGTACGAGAATGCCGATATCATTTTCGGACGACAACGTATCGTGCTGGGCACCGGACGCATGTGGAGCACGGTCGATATGCTCAACCCGCTCAACCCCTTGCAGATCGAGCGCGATGAATACGTCGGTGTGGACGCGGCGCTGACAGAGTACAAGCTGGGAGCCTTGTCGCGCGTGAGCGCAGTCATCGCGCCCGATCCGGCGCGCGGCGCAACGCGCTGGGTCAGCCAATACCGACGCAATTTCGGCGGTACCGACATCAACTTTACTGCCGCCCACTACTGGAACGATCAACTCTTCGGTACCGATTTCGCCACGCAATTGGGCGGCTTTGGCCTGCACGGCGAGCTGACGTATACGGCAGCTTTCCGCGGGCGCAATTATTCTTCAGCAGTGTTTGGCGTCGACTACGCGTTCCAGAACACTTTCAACATTTCGGCAGAAACCTACCAGAGCAATCAACCCCGGCTGCAACGTCAGGCGGATTTCTTCGCCGAGCCCCTGCGCTTCCAGACCGAACCGCTGGGTACGCGCTATCTCGGCCTGAACATGAGTTACGAATTCACACCGCTGCTCAAGGCCGAGGGTTTCTATTTCTTCAACCAGCAGGACAAGAGCCGCGCGGTCTCCACCACGCTCACCTATTCGATGACCGACAACCTGCAATTGCAACTGGGCATGCAGCAATTCTACGGTCATGACAACACTGAATTCGGCCGTCTGCATGCGCTGTACTTCGTGCAGTCGCAATGGTTCTTCTAAGTTCCGGGAGTATGACCATGGAAAATCTGTTATCTGAATTGCATAGACTCGGTATCAAGCTGCGTCTCGACGGCAATGACTTGCGTCTTTCCGCCCCGCCGGGCGCCATCACTGAAAAAATTCGTGAAGCCCTGTCGGCCAACAAGCACAAGCTCATCGAATGGTTACGCGGTAGCCAGGCCGCCAATGACGAAGGGCTGCCGCAGATCGTGGCGGACCCAGCCGCCTGCCATGAGCCCTTCCCGCTCACCGAACTGCAACACGCCTACTGGCTGGGGCGTGACGGTTCGCTCGACATGGGCAACGTCGCCACGCACCTTTACGTCGAGCTCGCCTGCCCGAAACTGAATGTCATGCGCGCCAACGAGGCACTCTGTCGCCTCATCGACCAGCATGACATGCTGCGTGCTGTCGTCGATGGCCAGGGCATGCAGCGCATCCTGCCGGAAGTGCCTGCCTACAAGATCGCCGTCACCGACTGCAGCGATGCCAGCCCGGCGCAAATGGAGGCGGCCATCGAAGCATCGCGCGATGCGCTTTCGCACCAGGTGCTACGCGCCGATCAATGGCCGCTGTTCGACATCCGCGCCACGCAATTGCCCAACGACATGGTGCATTTGCACATCAGCCTGGACCTGCTCATCCTCGATGCCTGGAGCATATTCTTGTTCTTCCGCGAATGGCACGAAGTCTACGACACCGGCGCCACGCAAAAACCGTTGCAGGTCACCTACCGCGACTACGTACTGACCGAACGCCAGATTCGCGACACGCAGCGCTACAAGATGGCGCAGACCTACTGGGATGAACGCCTTGACCAGTTGCCGCCTGCTCCCGACCTGCCACTGCGCACCGATCCGGCGGCGCGGCGCGCGCTGCGTTTCTCGCGCCGCGAAGCGCGACTCGATATGCAGAAGTGGGCGCGCCTCAAACAATACGGCCTGCAGCACGGCCTCACTCCTTCAGGCTTGTTGCTGGCCTGCTACAGCGAAGTGCTGGCACGCTGGAGCGCTTCGCCGCACTTCACCGTCAACGTCACCATCGGCAACCGCCAGAACCTGCATCCCGATGTTCATAAGCTCTATGGCGACTTCACCACGCTGATCCTGCATGAAGTGGATCGGCGCGATACCCAAGCCTCCTTCATCGACTTCGCCAACAAACTGCAACGCCAATTCCTGCTCGACGTCGAGCACAGCAGCGTCAGCGGCGTGTCGATCATGCGCGAATGGGCGCGGCGTCATGGTGCGTCGATGCAGGCCACGATGCCGGTGGTCTTCAGCAGCGGACTGATCTGGAGTGGCGACCAGGAAGTCGGCGATCTCGAACACTTCGGCAAGAAGGTCTACAGCGTGAGCCAGACCTCCCAAGTGTGGCTCGATCACCACGTCATGGAGCTCAAGGGCGAACTGGTCCTCATCTGGGATGCCGCCGATGCCGTCTTCGAGCCCGGCGTACTGGACGCCATGTTCGACGCCTACTGCGATCTGATCGAACGCCTCGCCGATCATGGCGACACGTGGACCGAGCGGAATGTCGTCGCCCTACCCGACGCCATGCAAACCTGTCGCAAGGAAGACCACGCGACGGGCGCGATACTGCAGGTGGAGCGCCTGCACGCCAGCTTCGTACACCTAGCGATGGCCCGGCCCGATGCGCCGGCAGTGCATACGCCAGAAAGAACCTTGTCATACGGAACCCTGCTGCGCGAAGCCTGTGCCGTGGCCAACTGGCTACAGGAGCATGGCGCAGAGCGCGACACACCTGTTGCCATCGTCATACGCAAAGGATGGGAGCAGATCGTCGCCGTATTCGGCACGCTGCTGGCGGGTGCCTACTACCTGCCCATCGATGCCAATCTGCCGGGGCGTCGCCAGCAGGAACTGCTCGCCACCGCCGGGGTACGTCATGTGCTGACCCACGACAATGCGCTCAAGCCGGAAGCCGCGGGTGATACCCGTGCGGTCCATGAAATCCTCGCAGGTCGCGCAACCGAACTGTCGGCGGCACACATGCTCTCGCTTGCGGGCCCGCTCGACGATATTGCCTATGTCATATTCACATCGGGCACCACCGGCATACCCAAAGGCGTGATGATCGATCATCGCGGCGCGTCCAACACGATCGTCGCCCTCAACAGCATGATCGGCGTCGGCCCTGGCGATGCCGTGCTGGGCGTATCGTCGCTGAGTTTCGATCTCTCCGTCTATGACATCTTCGGTCTGCTCAGCGCCGGTGGCAGTGTGGTACTGCCCGATCCGCGCGCCGGCCATGACCCTGCGCACTGGCGTGAGCTGATGACGCGCTTTGGCGTCACGCTATGGAATTCGGCACCGCAGTTGATGCGCATGCTCACCGACAGCGCCGATGCCGACACGCCGCGCGACGAGCGCTTGCGCCAGGTATTGCTCAGCGGCGACTTCATCCCGCTCGATCTGCCCGAACGCATTCGCAGCCAGCATCCGCACGCACAGGTAATCAGTCTCGGCGGTGCGACAGAAGCCTCGATCTGGTCCAACTACTACCCTATCGATCGGGTCGCAGCCGAATGGACCAGCATCCCTTACGGCAAGGCACTGCCCAACCAGACGATACAGGTGCTGGACTGCGCCCTGCGCCCCACGCCCGACCATGTACGCGGACGCATCTATATCGGCGGCGTCGGTCTGGCGCACGGTTACCTCGGCGATGCGGAGAAAACCGCCAGCCGCTTTTTCACGCATCCGCGCTCCGGCGAAAGACTCTATGACACCGGTGACCTGGGCCGCTACATGCAGGACGGCAATATCGTCATCCTCGGCCGCGACGACGGGCAAGTGAAGATCCGCGGCCATCGCGTCGAACTCGGTGAAATCGAAACCTTGCTCAGACAAGCCAATGGCATAAAGCAGGCATTGGTCACCGTGCGCGCAGCCGCCAACGACGGCAAGCAACTGGTCGCTTACGTTCTCGGCGAAACGTCGCCCGAACAGGTTGACGCGGATGCCCTCGGTGCCTTTCTGGCCGAACGATTACCAGACTACATGGTGCCGCGCCACATCATCGCGCTGCAGTCCTGGCCCGTCAGCGCCAATGGCAAGATCGACTACAAGGCCCTGCCCGACGTGCATGAAGACGCCGATGCCGAATCGCAACGCGTGATGCCGCGCAATGCCATCGAACAGTCCATCTTCGCGGTGTGGTCGCGTGTCATCGTCGGCCTGGATATCGGCGTCACCGACAACTTCTTCGAACTCGGCGGCGACTCCGTGCTAGCCACGCAACTGGTACGCGAACTCAATATCGCCATGCCGAGCCGCATCGAGATGCACGAACTGTTCGAAAACCTCACGATCGAAATGCTCGCGGCGCTCTATCAGTCCCGCGCACAAGATGAAGATAGCGGCGAGCACATGGCCGGCGAGATGGTCGGTGATTTCACCCAAGACGCTACGCCGATACAAACGTCTGCCCACACAGCGCTACTGTCCGATGCGCAGCTGGCCAGCGAACTCGCCGAGCAACTGGCGCGGCTGGACGCACTGCCTATCGCTGCACGACAAGACATTTCAAAAAATGACGGCGTACTTCTCACCGGCGCGACCGGCTGGGTCGGCGCGCACGTCCTGATGGCATTGCTCGATCAGGGCAAGAAGGTGACCTGCATCGTGCGCGCCGCCGACGCGGCTTCCGCACACCTGCGCCTGCTGCAACAACTCGAAGCCCTGCACCTGATGCCCAGCGATCCAACTGCTCTGCAGCAGCTCAACGTGCTGTGCGGCGACCTGGAGAAACCCGGCTTCGGCCTGGACGCCACCGACTGGCACGCCCTGTGTTACGACATCAGCGCGATCTATCACTTTGCCGCCTCGGTCAATGTGCTGCACGACTACGCCACCCTGCGTCGCACCAACGTGACGCCCTTGCTGCCACTGCTGCAACTGGCCAGCACGCAACGCGCCAAGCACTTCGTCACGCTATCGCCCATCGCAGTATGCCGAAGACATATAGATGGACAGTTGCGGGTCATGCCTGACGAATCGGTGAGCACCGATGCAGCGGGGCTGCTCACCGCTTACGCGCAAACCAAATGGGTCGCTGAGCGCATGCTCGCCCAGATGGCCTCGCAGGGCCTGACGGTACGCATCTACCGCTGCTCGCATGCGCTACCGGCGATGGCCAGCGGCGTCGCCAAGAGCGAAGACACCTACACCCGCATCCTGACGCTGGCGCGTAATGCGGGCGTCGTACCCGACTGGGATGACGCCCTGCTGCGTGGCGTGCCGGTCGACACCTTGAGCCGCCTGATTGTCGAAGACGCGCACACGGGCAACGACACGCAACTCGTCGTGCACATCGAGAACCAGAGCCCGATGAGCCTGCCGGAAATTGTTCACCTGCTCATCGGCAAAGACAGCGAACAGGTGCCACGTATCAGCCTGGAGTCGTGGAAAGCGCGATGTCTCGACCTGGCTGACACCTTGCCGGCGGCGCAGAGCAGCCTGTCGCGCGTGCTCTTCGCACAGCGCGCCAACGGCACTGCCGTGGAGAACATGTTTACCGCGCACGACATCGCCACCGACTACTTCGCACGCCAACACGCAGTAGGAAAATTGCACGCGCTCACACCCAAGCATTACTGGCAACGCGTTGCGGCCATTCACGCCGAGGCGACAGCACAATGAACGCGGCACGAACGACATCCGACTGGGATGTCATTATCATAGGCGGGGGCTCCTCCGGTTGCGTGCTTGCCAATCGCTTGAGCGAGAATCCGCAACGCAAGGTCTTGCTGCTCGAAGCCGGGCCGGATGGCGTCGATGAGGTCATGGCCAGCGCGACCGACAATGGCAACCAACCCGCCGTCGTCGCCGGGCTGAACTGGAAATACCGCACCTTCATCAAGGGCGATGCCAATGTCGTAGCCGCCTCGGCAACGGCTAAGCCCGCCAATAGCGCGCCGCAAGCCGTGCGCGGTGGTGTGGCAAGCATTTTCGATTACGAGGCCGGGCGCTTGCTCGGCGGCTCATCCGCCGTCAATGCTACGCAAACGCTGCGCGGCGCGCCCGCAGACTATGACGAATGGGCAAAAGAGTGTGGCCCGGAATGGACCTGGGAAGCCGTGCTGCCGTACTTCCGCAAACTTGAGAACGATCCGCTCGGCCCCAGCCCCCTGCATGGCGCAGAGGGCCCCTTCCCGATCCGTCGCGAAACGGCGGAACAACTCACACCCTTGCAGGCGGCATTGGCCGAGGCCTGTATCGCGCATGGATTCGGCAGCGTTGGCGATCACAACGATCCGACATCGAGCGGTGTCGGCGTCATTCCGAAGAACGTGGTCGACGGCCGACGCATTTCAACCAAGGCCGCCTACCTCGACCCGGTGCGCGCACGGGAGAACCTCACGGTGATGACCGGGGTCCACGTGCATCGCGTGTTGTGGGCGCACGCCGGGCTGTGCAGCGGCGTCGAAGCCGAGCAAGACGGCCGGATCGTGGCGCTGCAGGCGCGTCACGTCGTACTCTGCGCGGGCGTCATGAGCACGCCGGCCGTGCTGATGCGCTCGGGCGTGGGCGACCCACGGCGCCTGGAGCCGCTGGGCATCCCGGTGGTGCTGCCGCTGCGTGCAGTCGGCGAGAATTTCATGGAGCACCCGGTCGTCGGCCTGTGGGGCATTCCACGCGAAGGCGTCAGCCGGCTCGGCGAGCCTTTGCGCCAAACCCTGCTGCGTTATTCGTCCGGCATTTCCGGCAACGGCAATGACATGCACATATGCATGATGGCCGGCATCAATGTTGGCGAAATGTTCCCGCGTCTCAACGACGCGGCGAATACCTCGACGCTGGCCGGGCTCACCGTCTGTTACAACAAATCGGTATCGCGAGGCCGCGTCAGCCTCAGTGCGGCCGACCCGCACGCGCCGCCGATCGTGGCCAACAATTGCCTCGGTGATCCCGCCGACGTGCTGCCGCTGATTGAAGGCGTACGCCTGGCCTGGGATCTTTTGAACCGCGATTGTCTGCGCCAGCATTTTGCGCAGATCCTTGCCTGGACGGACGGCTTGATCCGTTCCGACCTGGCGCTGGCGCAGGCCGTCAAGACATTCGTCCGCCCTGCCGCACATGCCTGTGGCAGCGCGCGCATGGGGTCGGACCCAGACAAGGGCGCCGTCGCCGATCCGCATGGCCGCGTCTTCGGCACCGACAACCTGTGGATCGCCGACGCCTCGCTGATGCCACGCATTCCCAGCGCACCGCCTCACCTGAGCTGTTTGATGATTGCAGAGAAGATTGCCGATGAACTCCAGAGCGCAACCTGAACTTCGGCCGGCCATCACGACGCGCGGCGTCACGGCAAAAGCGCTGCGCGCTTTCGCCGAGCACGGCGCGCGCGATCGCATCAACCTGGTTTGCATCCCATGGTGCGGCGCGGGCGCGTCTGTCTTCCGCCGTTTCGCCGCTTGTGTGCCCGACGACATGGCGCTACATGCCGTTCAGTTGCCGGGTCGCGAGGAATGTTTCGGCCAGCCGCGCCTGCGTCGCATGGCCGATGTAGTGAATTACATGCTTCCGGAGGTCGCCGCACTCTGTGCCGACCCGCACAAGCCAATGGTGCTGTTCGGTCACAGCATGGGCGCCGTCGTCGCCTTCGAACTCACCCGCGCACTGGCGCGCGAGTTTCATGTCGGCCCCAGCCTGTTGATCGTGTCCGGCCACGGCAGCCCGACCACGCGACGCCACACGACTTTCCAATGGCATACCGCAGTGGATGCCGACTTGATTGCCAACATCCGCAGCCTCGGCGGCACACCCGAAACCGTCTTGCTAGACGGGCCGCTGATGCGCACGCTGCTGCCGCTGATGAAAGCCGACTACGAAGTGCTGGAGACTTACACGCCGCACGCCGCGACCGGCGCCCTGCACTGCCCGCTGATTGCCTGCGCTGGCCGCGAAGATCGAGAAGTCACGCTGCAGACGCTGAACGCCTGGCGCGACACGACAAATGCCGAAAGCATTGTTCATTGGTTCGACGGCCATCATTTCTATCTACACGAGACCCCGGTCGAAGTCATGCAGACAATCCTGTCGTGGATCGCACAGATGCCACGCCGTCCCACATCACCCAACATCGCACCCAACACCTCACCCAGTGTCTCTCCGCTATGAATACGCGCACACATTTTGATGATATCGTCATTGGCGGAGGCTCTGCCGGTTGTGTCATGGCTGCACGCCTCTCGGAAGACAGTCAACGCAGCGTGCTACTACTCGAAGCAGGCCCCGATTTCGTCAGCACCGAGGCGCTACCCACCGCAATACGCAGTGCGCGCGAGCCGGTCATGTCTGGCTACAACTGGGACTTCACGGCCAATCTACGCACGGTCGGCCTGTTCAAGGAGCTGGCGCATTCAGCCACTGTGCTAGCGACCGCCTCGCGCGATGCCTTCTCGGCCGCGCGCGCGGCTGTGCACAGCGGTCATTCCCTGTCCAAGCCCATGGCCTTTCCGTACATGCTCGGCAAAGTCATCGGTGGCTCCTCTTCCGTCAATGGCAGCATCGCCTTGCGCGCTTTCAAGGAGGACTTCGATCAATGGCAGCAGATGGGCTGCGACCAGTGGCACTGGAAACACGTTTTGCCAGGCTTTCGTCAGCTCGAACGCGACCTGGATTGCAGCGGCGATCTACATGGCAACAGCGGCCCCATCCCGATACAGCGGCCGGCGCGTGAGGCATTGCTACCGAGTCAATCGGCATTTCTGCAAGCCTGTCTTGCGCTGGGTTTGTCGGAGCTACCCGATCTGAATGGCAACACGGCAGCGGGCGTCGGTTTATTGCCAACCAATACCATTGACATGCAGCGCATCTCAAGTGCTGTGGCCTACCTCTTCCCCGCGCGTCACCGTGACAACCTGCATGTGCAAGGTCAAGCCGTCGTCGAACGCATTTTGTTCGAAGGCAAACGTGCAGTAGGTGTCGATGTGCTGCTTGGCGATCAGAAGGTACGCTATTTCGGCAAGCGCATCGTGTTGAGCGCGGGCGCCATCAATAGCCCGGCGATCCTGCTGCGCTCGGGCGTCGGCGATAGCGCGGCGTGTCGCGCACTGGGCGTCACGCCTGTCGTCGACCTGCCTGGCGTCGGCGAGAACCTGATGGATCATCCCGCCATCATGCTGTGGATGATTCCATCACGCAGCGAAGAAACCGGCGGCGATCATCACCAGCACCAGGTCATTGCGCGCGTCGCGAGTCGTGCCGGGGCGACGCCGGACCTGAATCTGTTCTTTCTCAGCAACTTCGCAACCGCCACGGTGCCCATGCTACGCGACATGTTGCGCAGCCCCATCGCCAACGCCATGTCAGTGGTGCTGGCCAGACCCACTTCGCGCGGCAAGGTCAGTTTGAAAAACGCATCGGTAAAAAATGCCCCCGTCATCGACCTCAACCTGTGCACCACCGAAGAGGAAATCCAGCAAGTCATGCATGGCGTGCGCGTGGCCTGGGAGATTGCCAAAAGCACGCCAATCGCCAGCATCACCCAATCCATTTTCGTCTGGTCGGAGTCCATCATCCGCAATGACAACTACCTTCGCAGCGCCATTCACCGCTTTCTCAATGCAACCTGGCACCCCGTCGGCAGTGCGCGCATGGGACCAGACGGCGATCGCATGGCGGTCACCGATCAGCAATGCCGCGTTCGCGGCATAGACAATCTGCACCTGGTCGATGCCTCCGTCATGCCTGCGATTCCAAGTGTACCCACCAATCTCACCTGCATGATGATCGCCGAGCGTATCGCCAGTCATCTACGCGAGGAAACGAACACATCAGCTTCACCGCAACTCGCATGAAAAGCACCGAGAGTTTGGCGGCGTGCTCAAATATCGCACGCGCGGCGCGATGCATGCTACCGAGAGGCTTTGCCGTCGCTTGTCACGCCGCCTCCGCCGCGCTGGAAATTCCACAGCGCGAGCGCGCGCTGGTTGCCCACGCGGTGCCGCACCGCATCGCCGAATTCGTCGGGGGACGCTGGTGCGCCCATCAGGTATTGGCGCAACTGGGCCGCGACGACTGCGAGTTGATGCCCGGCGCATTGGGTGGGCCAAGTTGGCCACCTGGCATACTGGGCTCCATTACACATGAAGATAGCATATGCCTCGCAGTGGCCGGGGACAGGTTCGACACACTGCAAGGCGTGGGAATCGATCTGCTGTCAAATCAACGCGCTGCAGCGCTCGTTGAACTGGCAGACTTGTTTCTCTCGCCTGCTGAAACAAGAATCCATCAACAAAACGCTTTCTCACCGCAACAATTGGCGGATTTTTTTTGCGCCAAGGAAGCTACCGTCAAAGCCGTCTCACACCTCGCGGGTCGCTACCTGGATCTCGCAGCTATCAGCATCCGTCAGCAACACACGGAGTTCAGTGCGATCGTCGCGGACCTCTCCTGCACGGTACGTGGCAGCTTGAGCCATCTCGACAAACAAATACTCGCAGTGGCTTGCTGCTGACCCGGTAGTGTCGTCGAATAGCGACGGAAAAAAATAATCACTGTATGTTCGGGCAACAAACATTAGCCCAGTAGGGCAGGTTAACCCAAACATCACACGATCTCACTAGACTTCCTACATCGAGCCGCGAAAAAATTGTTGCCGGTATCGTCTGGCAATTCATTTCGATCGCTTCAGGCGAAGACATCGCAACCGAGTATTGGTCACCTGACCACTTGCGATCGGAACGCTTACTTGTTGGGAGTCACGAATTATGTACAGCTTCGAGAACATGCAGCTAGAAGGCAGTCCGGATAAGTGGATTGGAGAATTCAGTCGTCATGCGTCATTGATCGGTTTCGATTTCTGGACGTACAACGTGCGCGTTCCAGCGTTGAGCGGTCCTACTCCGTGGGGCCTACATAATTGTCCGGCTGACCTATGGCAAGCTTATTCCCAATGCAATACGCAAGTGCGCGGTCCGATGCCGACGTATTGCAAGGAGGATTTCGTACCCTGTGCCTGGATTGTCGAGCCTGCCAGTGAAAACACCGACATGCTTTCGACCCACAACTTGATGGACGTCGCGCGACGACATGGAATAACAGGGGGCATCTGCATACCTGTACGCGACTTTGGCGATATCTGGGGCAGTCTGACTCTCGCAACGATGCACCCCATCACGCAAAATGACATACAGCTGTTACGGCCGATTGCGTCGCTTTTTGCAGCTTATGTGCATCGCGCATGCGTTCAGCATTTAACTGAACTATGCGAACACAAGATGCCTCGCCTTAGTCCGCGTGAGTTGGAATGTCTCTCGTGGGCCTCGGCCGGTAAAACCAGTTGGGAAATCGGCATGCTGCTCGATATCAGCGAACGCACCGTGGTGTTTCATCTGCAAAACGCCGCCGCAAAACTCGGCGTCGTCGGGCGACAGCATGCAGTCGCCAAATCGATCACGTTGGGCATCTTGAACTAGCAATGATTCCAAGCAAAGCCGACCTTAAGCAAACCGACTTTACGCACCTGTGACCTTCGTGCTGAAGGACGTCGCAGAACAAGGTGCCATTCCTGTAGTGTCCTGCACATTGGGCTGATCCACTCACTGCCTATTCCAGCCTGTAAGCAAGCCGTCGCCCACCCGCCACGGTGGATTGCAATGCAAGCCAGTCACCGTTGAGGCTGTACCACAAGTCGATGGGCTGTTCCGGTCCCGTGAGGCGATAGTGCTTGGCCTGCGTGGGCTGGCCACGCACGCTGATGACTTCATCCGCAAGCAGCGACACGACTATTGTTTCGTAAGCGCCTGTCTGAGGATTGAGAAGACGCGATTGCGTCAGTATCGCCGGGTTCCAGTACGCGAATGTCATGACACAGCCTTCCAGCAACTCGCTATTTTTCGCCGAGATGATGTTCAGGCGTTCGCCTTCGCGCAGTGATTTGACGCTAAGCAGCTTGCCGTCGTCATCGGTGCGCGAGCTGATGCTGCGCAGGCAATCGCCCTGCCAATGCTCCGTCGCTTCGTGGCGATAACGGTAGGCGGTGATGAACAGAACTTTGACATCGAAGCGCGCCTCGCTGCGCAGCTCGCGCAAATCTTGCAACTCGCCCTGTGTCGTAAGCGTGAAGCGCTGGGTGCCGATGGGCTCGTTGTCGAGAAATACGCGAAAGTTCCAGTTGCGCGTGGTTTGCGCTGTGGCACCGGGTGGCAGCAGCATGGCGAACACCGTCGCGATGATTGCGAACCTTCTCATCGCTTCGAATCGCGTGGCGGACCAGGCAGGAAAGCATTGGTGTGCGCGATGTATTCGCGATAACCGGGGCGGCGCTCGCCAATGTCCTTTTCCATGAGGCTGACGCCGGAGACTTTCAACAAGAGCAAAGTGAGCAGGACTGGCGAAATGATTGTAAGAATTCCAATCCAGCCACCACCCGCGCCTAGCGCAACGAGAAAGAAACCCCACCACGTGCAACTCTCGCCGAAGTAGTTGGGATGCCGTGTGTAACGCCACAGGCCGCGATCCATGACGACGCCCTTGTTCTCGGGCCGTGATTTGAAGCGCGCCATCTGTGTATCGGCGATGCCCTCGAAGGCGATGCCGAACGCCGCCACAAACATGCCAATTGCATCCAGCCAGCCTAACGTATTTTTTCCGGCGACGGCGATGAGAAGCGGCGCAGCGATGATCCATGCAAGCATGGCCTGCAAGGCAAAGATTAGGTACAGGCTCTTGAAGGCAAAGTTCGGCTGATTGCGCGCGCGAATTTCCTGATAGCGACGATCTTCCTCGCCGCCCCAGTTGCGCCAGGTGATGTAGCCGGACAGACGCAAGTCCCAGATCGCGGCAAGCGTCAGCGTAACGACCGCACGGGAACTACTTGCGCCGAGGCTGCATGCGTAGGTCAGCCCCGCTGCCAGCATGAAGATCGGCCAGACGCGGTCGACGATGCTGACGTCCTTGCAGGCAAGGCTGATCAGCCAGGTAATGAAGCCAATCGCGACGATGACCGCGAAACCCGCGAGCCCAGCATGCAGCAACGGCTGGATCTCAGACACGGCCAATGTCCTCATCGGTGAGAACGACGCCGTCATAACGCTGCGACAGGCACATCATCAGCGGCATGAGCGCTGCCCAGCCAGCGGACAACGCCACGATGGTATGTGTCCCACCCGTAAAGGTGGCGGCGCCAAGCCGCTGGCCTGCAAGAAATGACAGGGGGCCCGCGACTGCGCCCATGGCTGCGGAAAGCAACCAGCGATTCTTTAGCCAGCGCATCGAGACATTCAGCGTAATGGCGAGCAAGGCCCACATGGCCACGATCCACGCTGGCGCGAGGCCCTCGACCAGCGTGCCGTACGTGTAGTGCATCAGGCCGGCGCTGACGAGTGCGCTCTCCCACACCGCACCAACGAACATTGCCGTCAGGATAAGGTAGAACTCGGGCTTGGATCGTATGGAGACGGTGCAATGCCATGCGCATACAAGTGCGATGACGAGCACGCCCAACCATGCCATATCGTGCGCGGCACCAAGCACGCAGGCGAACCATGCGATCTGGAAAAACACGAAATTTCCGACTACTCTCGCCGTGCCCGGGGCTGCGAGCCGTGTCGGAGAGAGATCGATTAGCACGGGCGCGAGAACCGGCTCGCTCATGGCAATGCAGGAGAGGGAGTCGCCGCGAACAGGTAGTGATTGACCCACCACTCCTGACCTTTGTTGAAACCAAACAGCTCGGCGCAGGACATGAAGAACAGACGCCAGCGCGTCCACCACACTGCCGCCTGCTCCTTGCCATAGGCTTGCTCGAGGATCGGATAGACCACCTCGCGACGCTCATCCATATTGCGCAACCATGCGTTGGCCGTGCGCTCGTAGTGTCTGCCGTCCCAGCGCCAGCGATTGACGATGCGCAGATCGTCCTGAAAGTGCAGCGCCAGATCGTCGCTGGGCATTATGCCGCCGGAGAAGAAATGCTTGCTCATCCAGTCGCTCTCGTCGCGCACGACAAATGCATAAGGCGTGGAGCGATGCGCGAACACGTGCATGAAGAAATTGCCATCAGGCTTGAGCCAGCCATTGACGCGGCGGAAGAGGTCCTGCCAGTTGCGCATGTGTTCGAACATCTCGACGGATATGATGCGATCAAAACGCGACTCCGTTACGAACTCGTTCATGTCGCAGGTGACGACACGTATGTTGGCGAGACCACGCTGCAAGGCCTGTGCTTCGATATGGGCACGTTGAGATTGTGAGTTGGATACGGCAGTGATGCGGCAGTTGGGGAAATGTTCTGCCATCCACAGCGTCAGCGATCCCCAGCCGCAGCCGAGCTCGAGTACGTCTTGCCCGTCTGCAATGCCGGCTCGCTCGCAAGTTATGGCAACGGCATGCTCCTCGGCCTTGTCGAGCGCGTACACGTCATCGGGAAAATAACAGCCGCTGTATTTGCGATGCTTGCCCAGCACCTGCGCGAAGAATTCGGCAGGGACTTCGTAATGCTGTTCGTTGGCTTTGTCGGGCACCAGCGCGACGGGCGCCTCGCGCATGGCGGCGATGAAATTCGCTATCGTCTCGGCACTGGCTGCCGCGTCGTCGGCCTGGATTTCAGTCAGGCGCTCACGCAGGAGCTGGCGTATGCCGGCGCGTGTCACGGCGTCGGGCAACATGCCCTGCTCCACCCATTTCAAACCCAGCTTTGTCGCGAAGTCCATTGCGTTCTCCTGCGTGTCTTGTTAACAGGCTTACGCAAGGGAAATGATTCCAGATGCGGATCCAGCATTTAGCAAGAAGCAACCCTACGCAATCTGGCGTATTCCTGTAGACCAGATAGCTCCCTACATTTAAGGCACCCGGCGCAATCGGCAATCCCGTTTGCAAATAAGTTACCGGAGCCGCTCAAAACTTCTATCAGGGGGTCTCACACATGCAACGTCGTTCCTTCATCAAAGCCACGGCGATGACCATCGCTCTGGCCACCGCAGGGTTTGCCACCATGACAGCTTCGGCTGCCGACACCATCAAGGTGGGCGTGCTGCACTCGCTGTCGGGCACGATGGCCATTTCCGAAACCGTGCTGAAAGATACTGTGCTGATGGCGATCGACGAGATCAATGCCAAGGGCGGTCTGCTCGGCAAGAAACTCGAACCCGTCGTTGTCGACCCGGCTTCCAACTGGCCGCTGTTCGCTGAAAAAGCGCGTCAGCTCATCTCCAACGACAAAGTTGCCGTGACCTTCGGTTGCTGGACTTCGGTGTCGCGCAAGTCGGTGCTGCCGGTCTTTGAAGAACTCAACAGCCTGCTCTTCTACCCGGTTCAGTACGAAGGCGAAGAGCTCTCCAAGAACGTGTTCTACACGGGCGCTGCGCCTAACCAGCAAGCCATCCCGGCAGTCGAATACCTGATGAGCAAGGACGGCGGCTCGGCCAAGCGCTTCGTGCTACTCGGTACCGACTATGTCTATCCGCGCACCACGAACAAGATTCTGCGTTCGTTCCTGCATAGCAAGGGTGTGACAGATGACGACATCATGGAAGAGTACACGCCGTTCGGTCATAGCGATTATCAAACCATCATCGCCAAGATCAAGAAGTTCTCTTCAGAAGGCAAGAAGACCGCCGTGGTGTCGACGATCAATGGCGACTCCAACGTGCCCTACTACAAGGAACTCGGCAATCAAGGCCTGAAGGCGACCGACGTGCCGGTCGTGGCGTTCTCGGTGGGTGAAGAAGAGCTGCGTGGCGTCGATGCCAAGCCGCTGGTGGGTCACCTTGCTGCATGGAATTACTTCATGAGCATCAAGAACCCGACCAATGACGCCTTCATCAAGAAGTGGAGCGCGTATGCCAAGGCGCACAACATCCCCGGCCACAAAGACAAGCCTCTGACCAATGACCCGATGGAAGCAACCTACATCGGCGTCAACATGTGGGCACAAGCCGTGACCAAGGCCAAGTCGACCGATACCGACAAGGTGATCGCCGCCATGGCAGGCCAGACCTTCAAGGCACCGGGTGGTTTCACTTCCACCATGGACGCGAAAAACCATCACCTGCACAAGCCAGTGTTCATCGGCGAAATCAAGGCTGATGGTCAGTTCAAGGTTGTATGGAAGACGCCGGGCCCGATCAAGGCCCAACCGTGGAGCCCATACATCCCTGAAGACAAGGGCAAGAAGGATGAGCCTGAGAAGAAGTAAGACGTAACACCCTCAGGGAATGACCGTAGCGGCTCCGCGCTGCTACGGCAAAAAGGCAAAGCAGGGCCGCCGGGGGCGGTCCTGCCCAACGGCTCAAAGAAGACGCCTCACGCAAGTACATACTTGGAAGCACGCGCAGTATTGTTTTTTCCTCATCATGAATTCCACGCCATGACATCATCCCGGACTTCATCTCGTTCTCGCCTCGCTTCACAGATTATTCATTCGGCATTGTTCTTGCTGATTCTCTGTGCCGCTCCGCTTGCGCTTGCCAAGCCTTCGCCGGCGCTGATTCTCAAGCTCGCAGCGGGTGACAACGATGCCAAGGTCGAGGCGCTCAACGCCATCGCCGGCAGCGCCGACCCTGAAGCCCTGCCGCTGCTGCAAGCGCTTGGCAACGATGCACTGAAAGTGGTCGACGGCAAACAGGTACTGATCGTCGACGGCGACAAGGTGACCGATGCCGTAACCGGCGCCACGCTGCCCGCACTGCCGGAAAATGCTGAAGACGTGGTGACGAACAACCGCGTCACGCTTGCGTTGCAAGATGCATTTGCCGCGCTCGACCTGACTTCGCCCGACAGGAAGACGCGTTTCGAAGCGGTGAAGAAACTGCAGGACGCGCCCGACGAAGCCATCGTGCCACTGCTCGACAAAGCGCAAAAGATCGAGAAAGATCCGCAGATCCTCGACATGTTGCGCATGACGCAAGCCGCAGCACAATTGCATAACAAGGACAAGGCCGTACGCATGGCCGCCATCGAAACATTGGGCACAAGTGACGACGCTGCCATGAAGCAGCTACTCGCCGGCCTGCTGGACAAGGACGGAGACAAATTCAAGGAGCCCGACGAGAGCGTGCGCCTCGCCGCACAGAATGGCATCAATGCCATCAGCTCGCGCCTGCGCCGTGGCGAGTGGCTCGGCAGCATCTTCACCGGCATCTCATTGGGCAGCATCCTGCTCCTGGCCGCGCTCGGACTCGCCATCACCTACGGACTGATGGGCGTCATCAACATGGCGCACGGCGAGCTGATCATGATCGGTGCTTATGCCACATACGTAACGCAGAATGTCATTCACGCGCACTTTCCGGGGCTCATCGAGTTCTACCCGCTGTTTGCCCTGCCCGTTGCCTTTCTCACTTCTGGCCTGATCGGCGTGCTCATGGAGCGACTCGTCATCAAGCATCTCTACGGCCGTCCGCTTGAGACATTGCTTGCCACGTGGGGTATCAGCCTCATCCTGATCCAGACCGTGCGCACGTTCTTCGGCGCGCAGAATGTGCTCGTCGAAAATCCGCAGTGGCTCTCGGGTGGCATACAGGTGATGAGCAATCTGATCCTGCCGTGGAATCGCCTCGCCATCATCCTGTTCGCGGCGCTCGTCGTGATCGGCATGACGCTGATCCTGACGAAGACGAGGCTTGGACTTTTCGTGCGCGCCGTGACGCAGAACCGCCAGATGGCAAGCTGCGTTGGCGTGGCCACGCCGCGCATCGACACCGTTGCGTTTGGTCTCGGTGCAGGCATCGCAGGTCTTGCCGGTTGCGCGCTGTCGCAAGTCACCAACGTCGGGCCGGATCTCGGCCAGGGCTACATCGTCGACTCATTCATGGTGGTGGTGCTCGGCGGCGTCGGTCAGCTATCCGGCACGATTTACGCGGCGCTGGGCTTGGGCATTCTCAACAAGTTCCTTGAAGGCTGGGCTGGCGCGGTGCTCGCCAAGATTGCTGTGCTCGTGTTCATCATCGTATTCATCCAGAAACGCCCGCAAGGTCTGTTCGCGATCAAGGGGAGGTTTGTGGATGCGTAACGCAAGCCAACCCTCCTCGTGCGTCATTCCCGTGCAAACGGGAATCCACGTGCCCCACAAGTCTTGCTTATCAAGTGGATTCCCGCGTTCGCGGGAATGACGAAATCATGAACAAGACACTCATCGAACGCATCTTCGGGCCCAAAGCCTGGGCAGCCCTCGCGGTCTTCGCTGCGATCACGCTAATCCTCGTACCGATCCTCAATCTCGCCGTGCCCGAGAGCAGCGTATTCCATATGCCAACGTATTGGGTAACGCTGATCGCCAAGATCATGTGCTACGCCATCGTCGCGCTGGCCATGGACCTCGTGTGGGGCTACACCGGCATCTTGTCGCTCGGCCACGGTATTTTCTTCGCGCTTGGCGGCTATGCCATGGGCATGTATCTGATGCGCGCCATCGGCCACGACGGCAACTACCAGAGCGACCTGCCCGACTTCATGGTGTTTCTCAACTGGAAGACGCTGCCTTGGTATTGGGAAGGCACGCAGCACTTCCTGTGGGCGCTGCTGTTAGTGATCCTGGTGCCCGGCTTGCTGGCGCTGATCTTCGGTTTCTTCGCCTTCCGCTCACGCATCAAGGGGGTGTATTTCTCGATCATCACGCAGGCGCTGACCTTCGCCACCATGCTGCTGTTCTTCCGCAATGAAACCGGCTTTGGCGGCAATAACGGCTTTACGGATTTCAAGCGCATTCTCGGTTATCACATCACGTCGCCGATAACGCGCGTCGTGCTATTCGTTCTTACTGCAGCTTTCCTGATCGGCTTCCTGCTGCTGGCGCGTTACATCGTTACCAGCAAGCTGGGTCGCGTGCTCGCCGCGATTCGCGATGCCGAGACGCGCGTCATGTTCTCCGGCTACAACCCGCTGCCATACAAGCTGTTCATCTGGGTCATGTCGGCGGTGATCTGCGCCATTGCCGGCGCGCTGTTCGTGCCACAGGTAGGCATCATCAACCCGAGCGAGATGTCGCCGGCCAATTCCATCGAGATCGCCATCTGGGTCGCCGTCGGCGGGCGTGGCAGCCTGATCGGTCCGCTGATCGGCGCGGGCCTCATCAATGGCGTGAAGAGCTGGTTCACGATGGCTTTCCCCGAATACTGGTTGTTTTTCCTTGGTCTGATCTTCGTGTTGGTTACTTTGTATCTGCCGCGCGGCGTACTCGGCGAAGCACGAGCCCTGCTGCAAAAACGTGGAGAGCGGCCATGAACGCCGCAGTGAAAGAAGAAGCAAGTGGTCCATCGACCAATAGCAGCCAGATCACCGGCGAGGGCAGCACGCAATCAAGCGCCGTCGGCATGGGACGCCCAACTGATCCCAGCCTGCTGGATACAACGCATGGCGTCATCCTTTATCTGGAAAGCATAAATGTCAGCTTCGATGGTTTCAAGGCCATCAACAATCTGAACCTGACCATCGACCGCGGCGAGCTGCGTTGCGTGATCGGCCCGAACGGCGCCGGCAAGACGACGATGATGGACGTCATCACCGGCAAGACACGCCCCGACAACGGCACAGCGTTCTTCGGCCAGACGATTGATCTGACCAAGCTGAGCGAAGCAGAGATCGCGCACATCGGCATTGGTCGCAAGTTCCAGAAGCCGACCGTGTTCGAGCAGTTGAGCGTCTTCGAGAATCTCGAACTGGCGATGAAGATGGACAAGGGCGTGTGGGCCAGCCTGCGCGCCAAACTGAGTGGTGAGCAGCGCGACAAGATCGCCGCGAATCTCAAGCTGATCCAGCTCGAAGACCAGGCGCATCGCCCGGCCGGCTTGCTATCGCACGGTCAGAAGCAATGGCTGGAAATCGGAATGCTGCTGATGCAGGAGCCGCAACTGCTACTGCTCGACGAACCGGCAGCTGGCATGACCGATGCCGAAACCGAGCGCAGCGGCGAGCTGTTCCTCTCGCTGGCTGGCCAGTACACGCTGGTCGTTGTCGAGCATGACATGGAATTCATCAAGCAGATATCCAGCAAGGTCACGTGTCTGCACGAAGGCAGTGTCCTGGCCGAAGGCACGCTGGATCAGGTGCAAAATGACGAACGCGTAATCGAAGTGTATTTGGGCCGCTAGCGGCCCGGTGATGAGTGAGGAGTAAGGAGTGAGGAGGAAACCCCACACCGACGAATCGCCAGCACAGTGGCATTTACGGTAACCGAAGGTGGCGAGCGAAGGTTTTACTCCTCACTCATCACTCCTTCCTCCTCACTGGAATTAATATGCTGACAGTCGAAAATCTCAACCAATACTACGGCGGTAGCCACACCCTGCGTGGCGTCTCACTCTCGCTCAAGCAAGGCGAAGTCACCACCCTGCTCGGCCGTAATGGTGTCGGCAAGACTACCCTGCTCAAATGCCTGATGGGCTTGCTGCCTGTCGCAAAGGGCTCGGTGTCGTTCGACGGCAAGGCCATCACGAAGAGCCCCGCGTACGCTCGCGCTGCGATGGGCATGGCCTACGTGCCGCAAGGCCGCGAAATTTTTCCGCGCCTCACCGTGGAAGAAAACATCATCATGGGTCTGGCCAACGGCAAGGCTTCACGCGGCATTCCCGGCTACATCTACGAGATGTTCCCGGTGCTCAAGGACATGCTTAAGCGCCGTGGCGGCGATCTGTCAGGTGGGCAACAGCAGCAGCTCGCCATTGCACGCGCGCTGACGATGCGACCGAAGGTGCTAATCCTCGACGAGCCGACCGAGGGCATCCAGCCCTCGAACATCAAGGACATCGGCAATGCGATCCGCAAACTGGCGGAAGGTGGAGAAATGGCGATCCTGCTAGTTGAGCAATACTACGATTTTGCACAGTCGCTTGCGGATCAATACGCTGTCATGGCGCGTGGAGAGATTGTCAAGGCGGGGCCTGGTAGTGAGATGGCTGCGGAGAATGTGCAGAGTCTTGTTGCAATCTGAGGCTCGTCAATGATTGACGCATTCCCCCTCTCCCGGCCCTGACGGGCCACCCTCTCCCTCAGGGCGAGGAAACAGCAACGATCCGACTACGCCATGCAGTTCCCTCCCCCTCGGGGGAGGGTGGACGGAGGCCGAGAGAGGGGAAAGCGCCCATTACCGCCCAAGCCCAACAGCAAACGGCATAATCACCAACATCATGAACGCCCCCTTGCCACCCCTCGTGACCAAACAGCAGTACAGCACCGGCTGGCAAGCCTCGCTGAACCTGCGCGTCGAACGACGCGGCACTCGCTGCGCCCTCACCCACAACCTGCACAACGGCCCGTTGCGCGTGCAGAAAGCCCTGCATCCGGAGGGTGACGATGTCTGCCAGATACTTATCTTGCATCCGCCCGCTGGTATCGCCGGTGGCGATCAGCTACGCATCAATCTCGATGTCGGCAGCGGCGCGCATGCGCAGATCACCACGCCTGGTGCGGGCAAGTGGTATCGCAGTCTCGGGGCAACGGCCAATCAACGCATTCATCTGGATGTCGCAGAGAACGCAGTGCTCGAATGGCTGCCGCAGGAAGTCATCGTCTTCAACCGCGCCATTGCCGACACGGAAACAACCGTCACACTTGCGCCGAACGCCAAGGCGATCGGCTGGGACATTGTGTGTCTTGGCCGCACCGCAAGTGGCGAGACCTTCGATCAGGGCAGTTATCGCCAGAGCTTTCGCTTGCAGCGTCCAGACCAATCGCCGATCTGGCGCGAGACCATCAAGCTGCAAGGCAGTGACGCAGCCATGTCATCGAAACTCGGCCTCGCCGATCACACCGTCTTCGGCACGCTCTGGCTCGCTGGCATCAAGCCTGATGCGGCGCTGCTTGAAGCTTTGCGAGGCTTATCCATCTCGCAGGGCGTATGCGGATTATCAAGCCTTCCCGATGTCACGGTCGTGCGCCTCGTGTCAAACTCCAGCGAAGCTGTACGCCAGTATTTTGAAGCCGCCTGGGCAATTGCCCGCAAACACATTCTGCAACGCGAGGCCGTAACGCCGCGCATCTGGAGAACCTGAACACATGGAACTGACGCCCCGCGAAAAAGACAAGCTGCTGATTTTCACGGCAGGTCTCGTTGCCGAACGCCGCAAAGCGCGCGGCCTCAAACTCAACTACCCGGAAGCCGTCGCCTTCATCAGTGCCGCCATCATGGAAGGTGCGCGCGACGGTCGCAGCGTAGCCGACCTGATGCACTACGGCACGACCCTGCTGAGCCGTGACGATGTCATGGACGGTATCGCCGAGCTGATTCCCGAAATCCAGGTGGAAGCCACCTTTCCGGACGGCACCAAGCTCGTCACCGTTCACCACCCCATCATCTGAGGAGTCATCCATGAAGCGCGCACTCTCTGTTGCTATCTTGCTGTTGCCAACATTGGCTCTGGCTCATCCCGGCGCCGATGGTGGTGCACATCATGGTTCAGCCTTCATGGAAGGTCTGATCCATCCCTTCACGGGCTTCGATCACCTCGCTGCCATGCTCGCCGTCGGCGCCTGGAGCGCGCTGGCATTCAAGCATTCGGCGCGCCGCATGTGGGCCGTCGTGATCGCCTTTGCTGCCTTGCTGCTGGCGGGAGGCATGGCGGGCATGGCTGATGCCTCGCTGCCCCTCGTCGAACCGATGATTGCCGCCTCCCTGCTGGTGCTCGGCGTCATGGTTGCCACGCAGATCAAGCTTCCTGTTGCAGTCGGCGCTGCAGTCGTCGGCACCTTCGCCATCTTCCACGGTTTCACACACGGCAGCGAACTGCCCGCTACGCAGGCATTCGCAACGCTTGCCGGCATGGTGTTGGGCACGATGAGTATTCATGCTATTGGCATTCTTGCAGGCCGCCTTGTCTTGCAACGCAACGAGTGGCTGCCGCGCGTTGCCGGAGCCGCCGTGGCTTTGCTCGGTATCGGTTTGTTGACCGGCGCACTTTGATGCCGTTCCCTCTCCCGCTTGCGGGAGAGGGTGGCCGATAGGCCGGGAGAGGGAAGGCTTGTGATATCCCTCTCCCCAGCCCCTCTCCCGCAAGCGGGAGAGGGAACTTAACAAACCGCGTATGCGGTTGGAATTTGGAGAACACATGATTCCAGGCGAACTTTTCGTAGATGACGGCGACATAGAACTCAACGTCGGCCGCCGCACACTGACTGTCGGTGTCGAGAACACCGGCGACCGTCCGATCCAGGTCGGTTCGCATTATCACTTTGCCGAAACCAACGCGGCACTCAAGTTCGATCGTGAAGCAGCGCGCGGCATGCGTTTGAATATTGCCAGCGGCACGGCCGTGCGTTTCGAGCCTGGCCAGAGCCGCACGGTTGAACTAGTGGACTACGCTGGCGGCCGCAAGGTGTATGGCTTTCGCGGCATGGTGCAGGGCGCGTTGTAGCAGATCGTCATTCCCGCGAAAGCGGGAATGACGCAATCAGAGGATTTTCGTTATGAGCAAGATTTCCCGCCGCGCTTACGCGGAAATGTTCGGTCCGACGACAGGCGACCGCGTCCGTCTCGCCGACACGGACCTCATCATCGAAGTCGAAAAAGACTTCACCTTCTACGGCGAGGAAGTGAAGTTCGGCGGCGGCAAAGTCATCCGCGACGGCATGGGGCAAAGCCAGCGCGTCGCTGCCGAAGTCGCCGACACGGTCATCACCAATGCGCTGATCATCGATCACTGGGGCATCGTCAAGGCTGATATCGGCATCAAGGGCGGCTTCATCTCGGGCATCGGCAAGGCAGGCAATCCCGATGTACAACCGAACGTGACCATCGCCATCGGCGCAGCCACTGAGGTCATCGCCGGCGAGGGCATGATCATCACCGCCGGCGGCATCGACACGCACATTCACTTCATCTGCCCGCAGCAGATCGAAGAAGCGCTCATGTCGGGCGTCACCACCATGATCGGTGGCGGCACCGGACCGGCAACGGGCACCTACGCCACGACCTGCACACCGGGCCCATGGCACATCGCCAGGATGCTGCAAGCGGCAGATGCCTTTCCGATGAATATCGGCTTTCTCGGCAAGGGAAACGTGAGCCTACCCGAGCCATTGCGCGAACAAGTGAATGCTGGCGTCATAGGTCTGAAGCTGCACGAGGACTGGGGCACGACACCCGCCGCCATCGACAATTGTCTGACCGTTGCTGAAGAAATGGATGTGCAGGTCGCCATTCACTCCGACACGCTCAACGAATCCGGCTTCGTCGAAGACACGGCTGCCGCATTCAAGGGCCGCACCATCCATACCTTCCACACCGAAGGCGCTGGCGGCGGTCACGCACCGGACATCGTCAAGCTGGCCGGCATGAAGAACGTGCTGCCGTCGTCAACCAATCCGACACGGCCCTACACGGTCAATACCATCGACGAGCATCTGGATATGCTGATGGTATGTCACCACCTTGACCCGAGCATTGCCGAGGACGTGGCCTTCGCCGAATCGCGCATTCGCCGCGAGACAATTGCCGCCGAGGACATCCTGCACGACATCGGCGCGCTATCGATGTTCTCATCCGATTCGCAAGCCATGGGCCGCGTTGGCGAAGTCGTGATCCGCACCTGGCAAACCGCACACAAGATGAAAACCCAGCGTGCCGCGCTAAAGGGAGATGGCCCACGCAATGATAATTTCCGCGCCAAGCGCTACATCGCCAAATACACGATCAATCCTGCAATTGCGCATGGCATATCGCACGTTGTCGGTTCAATCGAAGTAGGCAAGTTCGCCGACCTTGTACTGTGGCGCCCTGCTTTCTTCGGCGTGAAGCCCACCACCATCCTCAAGGGCGGCATGATCGCCGCCGCCGCAATGGGTGACGCCAATGCCTCGATCCCGACGCCACAACCCGTGCATTACCGTCCGATGTTCGGCGCATTCGGTGGTGGCCTGAAAACCTCATTGACCTTCGTATCGCAAGCGGCACTCGACACAGGCTCGCTTGCCGGACTGGGTCTGAACAAGCCACTCGTTGCCGTGAAGAACATTCGCGGCGTCAACAAAACCGACATGGTGCACAACGGCTGGTGCGGCAATATCGAAGTCGATCCTGAGACGTACCAGGTTCGTGCTGATGGCGAGTTGCTGACTTGCGAACCGGCTACCAGTTTGCCCATGGCTCAGCGTTACTTCTTATTCTGATCTTTGCCGTCATCTCGGCGAAGGCCGGGATCCAGATTGCACGCGACACTGGATTCCGGCCTTCGCCGGAATGACGATCTGAAAATAGGCCTTTGCTATAGATGCTATTGATTGAGACCCTCTACTCCGGCGAAACTCCCGCCACCGAGCAACTCGTTCTCGACTTCGACGCTCGCACGAAGAGCCGTCTTCGTACGCGTTTGTCATCTGGCGAAGAAGTCGGTCTGTTCCTTCAGCGCGGCACGATCCTGCGCGGTGGCGACAAATTGCAAAGCGCGGATGGTCGTGTCGTGGAGGTCGTCGCCGCGCCAGAAGAGTTGCTTGAAGCACGCAGCAACAATGCGCGCGAACTCACGCGTGCCGCCTATCACCTCGGCAATCGCCATGTGGCTGTGGAAGTAGGTGGCGACGCAGAGTCTGACTGGATCCGCATCCAGGCTGATCATGTGCTGGAAACCATGTTGATCGGGCTCGGCGCGCGCGTTCGCAAGCTCTCGTCACCCTTCGAGCCGGAAGCAGGTGCTTATGCGCCGGGCCATCACCATGCCGAGCGTGGCGCCACGGAAGCGAAAATTCACATAATGAGCCACACATAGTGAATCGCGAACGCATCCACGACGACAAAGGAGGTGATCATGTATTTACGTACATGGCCGAGCTTATCAACAAGCCCCCTATCGGTTCTTTCGGAATCAATCGTCAAGGCCTTGGGAAAATAATAAGGGCGCGAAAGTCTGACGAAATCTCAAAGCATGAACTGAGCAATGAATTGATCGAACTCGAGAACCTGAGAAGGAAGATTTGGACGGTTTTTTCTGTATATCCAATACCGGATTTATTGATAGTCAGATGGACACTTCTCTTAAGGTCCAAGATCAGAGCGATGAAATACTGGTCGCTTTTTGTCGGAACGCTTGTCCAAGCGCTTCAATGGGCCTCCGCACTCGTCGCCATATTGATTGCAGTTGAAAAGAACCGGCCTATCGGACCTTTGATAGTTATGTCACTCACTGCGATCCTAATCGTCGGATTGCTCATTTGGGTCAGGGCAGCTTTCGAGGAGCGTGCCGAGTGGTACGAGTTTCTGTCTTTGCAGTTGGAAGCCATACAAAAAACTCATCTATTAGCGAGCGCCCACGGTGAAAACTGATCTCTCACTCATACGCTTGCTTCACCTCGCTAGCCCCGCCCTGCCTGTCGGCGCATTTTCGTATTCGCAAGGGCTGGAATGGGCCGTGGAGAGCGGCACGATTACGACTGAGGCCGCAGCCAAGCAGTGGATCGGCGATGCGCTGCACTTTGCGCTCGCGCGCTGCGAAGCGCCTGCCTTGATCGCGCTGATGCGTGCCTGGTCGGTGGCTGACCGTGATGAGATAAAACGCCTCAACGCCGAGTTCATCGCCACGCGCGAGACTGCAGAAATTCGCGCAGAAACATTACAGATGGGCTATTCGCTGGCGCGCTTGTTACGCGACCTGGAGGATATGCCAAAGGAGTTAAAAGACACGCTGACGGAGTCGAGCGAGATCGCTTTTCCGATGGCTTGGGCAGCTGCCGCAGCGACCTGGCAACTGGACGAGCACGACGCCGCCACGAGTTATCTGTGGGCCTGGCTCGAAAACCAAGTGATGGCGGCGGTCAAGCTGGTGCCGCTTGGCCAGACCTCGGGACAGCGCATGCTCTCAGCGCTTGCTGTCGATCTGCCACAACTCGCCAGCGCCGCGATTGAACGCGCCAGCGGCGACTGGGAGAATTTCACGCCGGGCATGACGTTGGCAAGCTGTCTGCACGAGACACAATACACGCGCCTGTTCCGGTCCTGAGATCGACGACAGGTCTAACGCAAGCGAAGCGATGAAGAGGAAGTCATGAGCACCACAGAAGCGTTTGCAACATCCCACGCGCAACTCGCAAGTACCAAAGGCCCGCTGCGCGTCGGCATCGGCGGCCCTGTCGGATCCGGCAAAACTGCGCTGACGCTGGCGCTATGCCTGGCGCTGCGCGACAAGTACAACATCGCCGTCGTGACGAACGATATCTACACGGCCGAAGATGCACAGTTCCTCGTGCGCAACGAAGCGTTAGCGCCGGAGCGTATCCTCGGCGTGGAAACGGGCGGCTGTCCGCACACGGCGATCCGCGAAGATGCATCGATCAACCTCGAGGCGGTCGATCGTCTGAATCGCGCCTTTCCGGGACTGGAAATCATTTTTGTGGAATCGGGCGGCGACAATCTGGCCGCGACGTTTTCGCCGGAGTTATCGGATCTGACGCTTTATGTCATTGACGTATCGGCCGGAGACAAGATTCCGCGCAAGGGCGGGCCGGGCATTACGAAGAGCGATCTGCTGGTGATCAACAAGATCGACCTGGCGCCGATGGTCGGCGCTTCGCTGGAAGTGATGGATCGCGACTCGAAGAAGATGCGCGGTATCAAACCCTTCGTCTTCAGCAATCTGAAAACCGGTCAAGGCCTGGCCGACATCATCAGCTTCATCGAGAAGCAGGGTCTCATGCGCGAATGATGAACGCGTGAGACAGCATTCGGAAAAAACCGGGTAAAGACGGAGCGATCGGAACTTCATCCAGATCGCCCAAGTTCCTCAGTCGTCGAAATCGTCGTCCGATTCGCGATCTGCCCAGATATTCATTTCGTCCGTGGGCTCGATGTTTTCCACGCGTTGGCGACGGCTGATCTCTGAATGGCAGGCCATCAGCTGAGCGGCCAGGCCGGGCAAGGCAGGAAGCGTTTCGTTTGCCTTGAGGCGGCGTTTTACCTGAACGAAATTGAGTGAATCGGCAGTACGATGACGACGCTCGAACATGAAAACCTCCCGCAGCGATGACAAGAATATTCAGTTTGCGTAATCGACGAAATGCTGCCAAACCACGCACACAATCTCTATGGCTACACTTCAGCGGATAGGATCATGTCGCGCAAGGCCCAATTCCATGACGCAGTGATGGAATTCACGCTTTACGCTGCAGTGCAATGACGGGGGTCAATCTTCTGCTCGGCAGGCGCACAAATTCTGCCAACAATGTCACGCGGCAGCGCTGCGCGGCCAATCACATCGCAGCAAGGGGAGGTCTTGCTTCGGGGACGTTTTTTACAGGTTCGGCGAGCTGCATGACGACCTCGGCTTCAGCCGTGCGACGTGGCAGGAACAGGCGCGAGTCGATCGATTCGGTGTAGCTCTTGATCTGGTAGCCCGTCATGCCCTCTTCGCGAGCCAGTTCGGTGGCTCGGCGTGCCAACACCTCGCGCGCCTCACCTTCGCCACCATTGTGAATCAGCTGCATGCGCAGGCTGTATTGCACGCGCCGGTCAGGCAGACGCTTTTCGAGAATGTCCCAGGCTGGCGCAGCGGGATCGACTACTTGATAGACGAGCGCCACCGCGCCGGCGATGAGGATCATGTCCACGTAGGTAATACCGTACTTCGGTGTGAGATTGAAGGAGCCGCTCGGCAGTAAGCTGCCGTTGAAGCCAGGCCGGTTGATGCCGCGCGCGGCCAGGCTCGCATCGAGCTTGCCCCCTTCGTTATGCGTACTGCATGCCGCCAGCAGCGCAACGCTGAACATGCTCGCAACTGCTGTCTTGAACATGACTCTGGTCCTCATGTCAGAAAGCTGAACAGGCTAAGGCTGGTGGTCTTCACGAAGCTGTTGCGTGAAGCGTCAAGATAGGTCTGCTGCAATTGGTAGTCGGATATGGTTTTTGCATAGTCCAGCCCCACCAGTCGCTGTGTGGTGTCGGCATATTGCAGCGTGAGATTGTCCGAGACGTTGCCCAGCGATTGCAGCTCGACCTGGCGCGAGCCGGTTTGCGCGCGCAGCCGCAAGACATTCTGCTGTGCACTGTCGGCTTGCGACATGGTGTCCTGAATGCTGGCGTAATAAGCCGGACCCGTACCGCCGGTTTTCAGATTCGTAATGAAGTCGGAGATCATCTTGAATGCATTCGTGACACCGCTGCTCGGGTTGACCGAAAATGTGTCCGAGGTGGCCGGCGTGCCATTGAGCGTGACCTGGATTTGCGCCGTCGCCGGTGCTGGCGGCAGGTTGATCGGCGAGCCTGCGGTATAGGCGCCGCTTGCCAGTGGCACGCCGGTCATGGCCGGATCGGCGGCGCGATCGAAAACGTTGTAGGTCGTCGCCGACGTAAAGCGGATGCCGTATTGCCCACCCGCATAGGCGCCGACGGTAGCTGTCGAAGAGACAGTGCCGGTGCCCGTGTTACCCAGCGAAGGCAGGGCACTGAAGGTTTGTCCGGACGTCGGGATATCCATGAACACTTCTTGGCCGTTCAAACTCACCGGCATATTACGTGTGTTCGATACCGGCACCGTGCGCTGACCCTGGTCACCCGCATAAGTGACGCCCGACAGCGTGCCATTGAATGGTTGCACGTCACCCTTGAATCCTGCAAAAAGATGCTGACCGTTTGCATCCGTCGAGTTCGCGATCGACATGAGGCTATCGAATTGCGCCTGCATATCGGAGGCGAGCGAATTGCGATCCGCCTGGCTCAGCGCGGCGCTGCCAGCCTGGATGGCCCGTTCGTGCACGTAAGAAACCAGATCGCCGACCGAACTGAGCGTGCTGTCCAGTGAGCTGAGCGTATCGTTCGCCGAGCCTTGTGCATTCTTGTTCAGCGCCACCTGCGCCGTGGCCTGCGATACCTCCAGCGCGCCGGCCGCTGCAACCGGATCGTCGCTTGGCAATACGACGCGGTTGCCGGTCGACAACTGAGTTTGCAGTTTGAGCAGATCGCCCTGCTGCCGCGTGATGTTGCCGACATTAACGTTGTAGATTTGCGATGTACTGATTCTCATGGCATTACCTCTTCCTGCTCCCTGCGCTTAGCCTTGAGCAACGGCCAGAATGGTGTCGAACAAGCTCTTTGCGACGCTCATGGCGCGCGCTGCGGCTTGGTATGCCTGTTGATAACGGAGCAAATTGGCTGCTTCTTCATCCAGATTTACCCCCGACAAACTTTGCTGGTTGGCAACTGCTTGATCGTAGAGGCCTTGCTGCGCACTTTGGCCCACATCCGCATCGCGCGACAAGGTACCTATATTGCTCACCAGTTGCGCATAGGCGTAGCCATAGTTAGCGCCGCCATTGAGCATCGTCTTGGCATTTTGTAGCGCCCCCATTGCGACGGCGTTGCGGTTGTCCGAGGTGCCTTGCGGATTGATCGAGATGCGAAAGGTGTCGCCATTGCTGGGATCGCCGCTGATCTGGAAGGAAAGCGCCGGCGAGCCGATTTCGAATGTCTTGCCTGCAGAGTTAACAGTCGGGTCGTATGAATTGTCGGCCGCCAATGAACCTGAGGGCGTTCCCGGATCTGCCGGGTCAGTCGTACTGACGCCGCTGCGCACCAACAACGGCACGACCGTACCCGCCGAGTTCACCGCCTTGAAGGTCTTCGTTGCCGCGTTGAAAGTTACGGTGATGTCGCCGAAGTCTGACTTGCCATCTGCACCGACCGTGTCGAAACCGGTAGTGGCCACAGTCGCACCGTTGCCGATTTTCGCCGTGCCAGTGTTGCTCGGTTCGGCCGCCAGCGCGAACGGTGCGCCAGCAGCGATCTTGCGGGTGTCTTGGATCGCCAGTTGCACGTTCTGCGCCGCATTGCGTGTCGGTTGGATCAGGATGGTGGTGCCGTCGACTGGCACGCCAGCGACGCTCAACGAAAAACCATAGCGCAGAGTCTGATCGGTATTGGTCGGGTCGGTCGTGGTGCCGTCCGGCGGCGTCGCACCGTTATAAACAGTAACGCCATCGGAATTGCGACGCAGGGTATAACCCGTCGCGGTCCGGAAAGTCAGCGTGTAGTCCTCGTTCTTGAGATCCTGAGCTTGCGTATATTGTGCGGTGAGGCCCAGCGTCGTCGAACCGGTCAACTGCTTCACATCGGGCGTCAGCACATTGAAGAACTTGCCACCCAGTTTGCCGTCGAGGTCCTGACCGAGTGCGTTTTGGTCATTGACGTTTTTCGAGATGGTTACCGCCATACGACCCAGCTCGTTTTGTGCGGTGTCCAGTGCGCCATTGCGAAAGCGGATCAGCCCGCCCATGCGGCCGCCGGTGATCAGATCGTCCGAGACCAGTATTTGCGCCGCGCCCACCGTTGAGAACACTGCCTGTTCCTGCGGATTGGTGGGCGATTGCCCGACACTCAAACCATATGCTGTCTGCCCGACAACCAGCGGTTGCCCGGAACCGAAGAACAGATTGATCGAACCATCGGCTTGTACGGAGGAAGTAACGCCCACCTCCTGGTTGATCTGAGCGATGAGACCATCGCGCTGATCATGCAGATCGTTGGCGGGCTGCGTAGTGCCACCCGTCTCTGTTATGCCGATGCGATAATTGAGATCCGCGACCTGTTTGGCCAATGCAGTCACGTTCTGCGCCGAAGTGGAGAGCTGCGTTTGAACGCCGCTACGGATTTCCGTCAAACGCTGACTGAGAGAATGAAATTCATCGACCAGCGATTCGCTCGATGACAACAGGGACTGCCTCGATGGAATACTCGACGGATTGGTCGACACATCCTGCATGCCGGCGAAGAAACTCTGCATGGCAGGCGACAAACCCGTGGTGTTGTCCGACAACAGATTGTCGATCTGCTTGATCTCGGCGTTGTAGGCGGAAAAATCCGTCTTGGCGCTATCCGCTGTCAGTACCTGACTACCTAAGAACTGGCTGTAGACGCGCTTCACGGTATCGATCTGCGTCCCTTGACCGAAGAACCCTACTCCCGAGAATTGCGGAGTCTGTGTGGACTGGACTACTTCCTGACGGTTGTAACCCGCGGTCGAAGCGTTCGCGATGTTGTGGCCGGTCGTCGTCAGCCCTGCCTGCGCGGCATTGAGGGCTGTGAGACTGATACTCATTAGGCTCATCGAGCGAACTCCTGAACTGTTTGCTCAGGAGATAGCAAGTCCTCTGCCAGTTGCGCAAGAACCAACAGCGACGGCACTTCGCGCGAGAGGCGCTTGTTCATTGGATCTGCGGGCAACGGCAATGCGGCAAGATTTGCCGCTGGCATGGTCATGAAACCGGCAATTCGTGTAGGGCGGCGATCCCGCATGGCGTTGTAGGTCGGGGTGAGCAACGCGATGCCCAACACGAAACATTGATCGATCTCTCTATACGTTTCGTTTGCCGCGACCGATGTTGGGCATCGCTAGCGCTCACCCCGACCTACGACCCTACCTCGGCCTACCTGACCAGATTTTCTGCAAGCGCTTCGCGCTCACGGGCACGGGCGTCTTGAGTTCTTGCGCGAAGAGACTCACGCGCAGTTCCTCCAGCAGCCAGCGAAATTCCTCCAATTGCGGATCGACCACGCCAGCTTTCAGTTTGGCCAGATGCTCGCGCTCGAAAGGTGCTGCCACCGAGCGCCATTCGCCGAGCAGCTGCGCATCGCGGGCGGGATCGTTGCGCCATTTGTCGACACGCACCGCCGCCGCTTTCAGGTAGCGGGCGAAGTGCGTCAAACGCTCGTAGGGCTGGGCCACCAGAAAGTCCTTTGTCATAAGGCGTTCGAGCTGCGCATGAATATCTGCGGCCAGTTCGTTACCCCCCTTCAAGCCGACGAGCTTCTTCGTCACCACCGCATGCTCGGTAAGAAGCGAACCCACCAAGCGCATCAGCTCCTGTGCCACGAGCATGATGCGCGGCTTGGCCTGCCGCGCGCGCAAGTCAAATGATTCGGCATCGCTCGGCCACGGCGGCAGCAGACAGGTGCGCGTCAGTGTTGCCTCGATAAGCTGTGCCTTGAGTTCGGCCTCGTTGCCAAAGGGCAGAAACTTCAGAGCCAGATCGCGCAGGCCGGGCAGACGTTCGATGCCTTTGACCTGATCCTTGAGCGTCAATGCAAACAACCGCGCCAGCCCCCTGCGATGCATGCGTGTCGCTTCTTCCTCGGTATCGAATGGACGCAGACTCACAGAATTGCCGTCGTCATTCAAAGCCGGAAAACCAATCAGCATACGGTTGCCGACTTTTACTTCGAGCAGTTCAGGGAGTTCGCCGAAGGACCAGGTGGTGAGACCGGAGAGCACTGCTTCTGATTGTGGCGCGGCCTGCGTGACTTCCCTCTCCCGGCCCTGCGGGCCACCCTCTCCCGCAAGCGGGAGAGGGTGCTGTGCCTCCCCTCGCCCGCCTGCGGGAGAGGGGCTGGGGGAGAGGGCAGTAACGTCAACCCCTTCACTTACATCCGCTTCGGCATTGCCCTTCAAGTTCAATCCAGCCAACTGCGCCCCGATCGCCCCTTCCACCTGCCCCGCACGAAACGCCGCCAGCACCTGATCCTTCAAACGCAAGCGCAGATCCATCAGGTTGCGCGACTGTCCCAGCGCGCGACCATGTTCATCGATCACGCGGAAGTTCATGAAGCAATGCGGATTCAGGTTTTCAGTGCGAAAACTCTCCAGCGGCAATTTCAACTGCACACGCTCCTCGACGAAGGTCTGCAATACGCGCAGCAACGGCTGCTCGGTATCAAACTTCTTCTCGTTGAACGCCACCATGAATTCGCGCGCGCTCTCACTGATCGGTTGCAGACGATGCCGATGCTTGGGCGGCACGCTCTTCATCAGCGAGGCGACCTTCTCTTCAAGCAAGCCAGGCACAAGCCACTCGCAACGATTGATGGGCACCTGGTTGAGCATCGCCAAGGGCACGCCCAAAGTCACACCGTCTTCGGGATCGCGCGGCTCGTGCACATAGCTCAGCTTGAGCTTCTGCCCCAGCACCATCATTGATGCGGGAAAATTATCGCTGGTCACACCCGCCGCCTCGTGACGCATCAACTGCTCGCGCTCAAGGTGCAAACGACGCGGTTGCTCGCGCTCGGCCTTCTTGCGCCACGCCTCGAAGCTGCGCACGTCGGTCACATCCTGCGGTATCTGCGCGTCATAAAAGGCTTCGATCAAGGACTTGTCAACCAGCAGATCGGGACGGCGCATCTTGTGTTCGAGACGTTCGATCTCGACCATCAAACGCTCGTTGTGCTGGAAGAAGGGCATGCCTTTGGCATGAGCATCATCCAGATCGCCTTCTACCAGCGCCTCGCGGATGAATATCTCTCGGCACGCCGCCGGATCGACATGCGCGTAACCCACGGATCGCCGCGCATACAGCGTGATGCCGTACAGGACGCCGCGCTCGTAGGCGCGCACGGCACCGTGCTTCTTCTCCCAGTGCGGCTCGTACACCTGCTTCTTGACGAGATGGCCGCCAACCTCTTCGATCCATTCCGGTTCGATGCGCGCAATGCAACGTGCATATAGTCGCGATGTGTCGATCAGTTCAGCCGCCATCAGCCACTTGCCGGCTTTCTTCGCCAGATATGAGCTCGGGTGCGGCCAGAAGCGAATGGCGCGCGCGCCAAGATAAGCGCCCGCGTTCTGCCCGACTGTTTCTTCCTGCTTCACGCCGATATGCCCGAGCAAACCCGTCAGCAAGGCCTTGTGCAATTGCTCGTAATCGGCCGGCTCCGTGTTTTCTTTCCAGCCATGCTCGGTGCATAACACATGCAACTGGCTGTGCACGTCACGCCATTCGCGCATGCGCATCCACGACAGGAAGTGCTGCTTGCACCAGGCTTTCTGTTTTGACGAGGACTCGTGCTTCCAGATTTCGTCGGCTATGCGCCACAGATTGCAGTACCACAGGAACTCCGAGCGCGGCTCCTGCTTGTCGTCAGGGGCGACGCGAAATTTCGCATGTGCCTGATCGGCCGTGCCGCTCTGCTCGGGTGGACGCTCGCGCGGATCTTGCGTCGACAGCGCAGCGGCAATCACCAGCACTTCATGCAGGCAATTACGGTCACGTGCCGCCAGCAACATGCGGCCAATCTTGGGGTCGAGGGGTAGCTTGGCGAGTTCCTTTCCTATGGCCGTAAGCTCAAATCTGTCAGCCGCGCTTTGCACGTTGCTGTCCCCTCCCCCTCGGGGGAGGGTGGCCCTGTGGGCCGGGAGAGGGGAACGCGTTGCTTCGCCGCCCTTTCCCCTCTCCCGCCCCTCCGGGGCACCCTCTCCCTGGGCAGCGGGGACTTCATCCACTGCGCCCAGTTCCTGCAGCAATTGATAACCATCGCCAATGGCACGCGGCGTCGGCGCATCGATGAAGGGAAATTCCTCCACCGCGCCAAGATGCAGCGACTTCATGCGCAGGATCACACCGGCCAGTGACGAGCGCAAAATCTCGGGCTCCGTATGTTCCAGTCGTCGGTTGAAGTCGTCTTCGGCATACAGGCGTATGCAAATGCCATCCTGCACACGACCGCAGCGCCCTGCCCTTTGCTTGGCAGCACTTTGCGCGATCTTTTCGACCTGCAACAACTCGACCTTGTTGCGCACCGAATAGCGATTCATGCGCGCCAGACCCGCATCGACCACGTAGCGAATGCCGGGCACGGTCAGCGATGTCTCGGCCACATTGGTCGACAACACGACGCGCCGACCGTTGGATCGGCCGAATACCCGCTGCTGCTCCTGCGCCGACTGACGCGCGAACAAGGTCAGTATCTCCGTGCCTCGCCCCGCGCCACCGAAGGCATGTTTGCGCAGCGCCTCGGCCGCTTCGCGGATCTCCCGCTCGCCGGGCAGAAATACCAGCACGTCGCCGGAGCCCTCGCCTTGCAGCTCATCGACGGCATCGACGATGGCTTCGTACAAGTCCTTGTCTTGCCGACGCGCTGCGCGTTGGGCCGCCAGTTCGCGTTCGCGCTGGCTCTGTTGTGCAACGAAGCCGGGCTTGGTCTCGTCCTCGATGGGCCGGTAGCGCACCTCGATGGGATACAAGCGCCCCGAGACTTCGATGACCGGGGCAGGCTTGCCATCATGCGCGAAGTGATTCGCAAAGCGCTCTGCATCCAGCGTTGCCGACGTGACGATGACCTTCAGGTCGGGCCGTTTTGACAACAGCGTGCGCAAATAGCCAAGCAGAAAATCGATGTTCAGACTGCGTTCGTGTGCTTCATCGATAATGAGCGTGTCATACGCCGACAACAGGGGGTCGCCCTGCGTTTCCGCCAGCAGGATGCCATCTGTCATTACCTTGACGTAGCTGTCCGGCTTGGTGTGATCGGTGAAGCGAATCTTGTAACCGACCACGCCGCCGAGTTCGGTGTCCAGTTCCTCGGCGATGCGCGCCGCCGTTGCGCGCGCTGCGATGCGGCGTGGCTGGGTGTGACCAATCAGCCCTGCTTCACCACGCTCAAGCTCCAGACATATCTTTGGAATCTGCGTGGTTTTTCCCGATCCCGTTTCGCCACAGACGATCACCACCTGATTGTCGCGGATGGCCGCGGCGATTTCATCGCGTCGCTGGTTGACCGGAAGATCTGCCGGAAAGGTCGGCTTCGGCAAACCCGCACGCCGCGTTGCCCGGTTGGCGATACTGCGTTCGAACCTTTCCCTTAATACATCTGGCATATCCTGCAAGCTTTCGATGCGAGCAGGCAGCGTCCGCAGTGCGCGATGCAAAGCGGGCCGGTCTTTGGAAAGCAGGAGATCGAGCAAGGAAGCCAAGGGAGAATGATGCAAAAATGGATGCGGAGAGAAGCCCGCCATTTTACGTGACAACGTGGAATCTTCTTTCGCTATCTTCTTGGTTTGCAGGCTAGCGGGATGAGGGACAGCATGCGGCAGACTCAGGAAATCGCCACATTTCTTTACCTCATCTTTACGTAAGTGCGACTTGAAAAATTCGCTGCTGATGCAAACTGCGAACACTCATGCTTCACGAAAATCGGAGAACCATGTCGCAGCAAACCGACGTATTGCAAGACGAGGTAACGCCACCACGTAGAGGACGGCCCGCACGTGTGTTGTCCGTCATCATTCTGATCCTTGCGGGCCTGCACGCCTACATCGGCATTCGCCTGCTGCCAGACCTGGCGCTTGACAGCACCGGCTTAGGCCTTGGCATCGGCCTTCTGGTCTTATCGGCCTTACTGATTCCACTCGGCACACTCAGCCGCTTTTTTACTTGGCCTCAGGCGCTGACGGACCGGCTGGCTTGGGTGGGCTTCCTGTCCATGGGGCTGTTTTCGTCGCTGCTGGTGCTGACGCTGGCGCGTGACTTCGTGCTGGCGTTTGCGGGCTCAGCACACTTGGCCCACGTGACCGCAGCCGCAGTACCCATGCTGGCATTTGTGGTGACTCTGGTCGGCTTCATCAATGCGCGCCGCTTGCCGAGTGTCGTCGATGTGGACGTCCCTTTACGCGACCTGCCGCCTGCGCTGGAAGGTTTTACCATCGTGCAGATCAGTGACCTGCATGTCGGCCCGACCATCAAGGCGGCGAAGGTTGAAGCGATTGTCAGGCGCGTCAACGCGCTTGGCGCCGACCTGATCGCGCTCACCGGCGACCTGATCGACGGCAGCGTCGAGGAGTTGTCGGCGGATATCGCGCCGCTTGGAAAACTGAGCTCGCGGCACGGTTCCTACGTCGTCACCGGCAACCACGAGTATTACTCCGGTGCGTCGCAGTGGGTCGTGGAATATCAGCGGCTTGGCATGGACGCTTTGATGAATGAGCACCGGGTCGTGCAGCACGCTGGCGCCTCGCTCGTAGTGGCAGGCGTGACTGATTACACCGCGTATCAGTTTGATGTTGCCCAACGCAGCGACCCGCAACGCGCTCTCGTCGGCAGCCCTGCGGGCATGCCAAGAATACTGCTCGCACATCAGCCACGCTCAGCACAGGCAGCTGCCGACGCAGGCTTCGATCTGCAACTTTCGGGGCACACGCATGGTGGCCAGTTCTGGCCTTGGAACCTATTCGTCCGCCTGCAGCAGCCTTACACGGCGGGACTGCATCGTCTGAACCAGTTGTGGATTTATACGAGCCGGGGCACAGGTTATTGGGGCCCGCCCAAACGCTTCGGCGCGCCAGCTGAAATTACGCGGCTGAGGCTGATCGCCGCGGCCTCAGAATGAGGCTCATATCACAATGTCATTCCCGCGAAGGCGGGAATCCAGTGGCTTTGCCCTTGTCCGTTGGTTAACGTCGCTGGATTCCCGCCTTCGCGGGGAATGACGGACGGGAATGGTTCAGGAACCGAGTAACTCCGCCGCATGGCTGCGCGTCGTCTCCGTGATATTCACACCACCGAGCATGCGTGCAATCTCTTCTACGCGGCCGCCTCGATCGAGGTCGACGAGGCGCGACAGCGTCACGCCATCCTTGTTTTTCTTGACGACCTTCCACTGCCAATTTGCCTGGGCTGCGACCTGCTGAAAATGCATTACGCATATAACTTGGCGATTGCTGCCGAGCTCACGCAGGCGGCGGCCGACAATCTCCGCGACACTCCCTCCTACGCGAATACCTACGGCAATGTTCGAGCCACAACGGCATGCGACAATCGATTCCCGACCACAGGGAGGTTCCATGAATCGTCGCGAACTCATCAAGCTGGCTTCTGCCGCAGCGGTTGCCCAAAGTTTGCCACGCAGCCTGTTGGGTGCCTCCATCGGTGCCCCCCTCGGCGAAAATCCATTCGCCCTCGGCATAGCGAGCGGCTCGCCGCGCCACGACAGCGTCGTGTTGTGGACGCGACTGATCGCAGCCGAAGGAGCCTTCGACAGCAAGCCCATAGGCGTCGATTGGGAAGTCGCCCATGACGAGCAGTTCCGCCACATCGTGCAGAAGGGCAGTGCCCCTGCACTGCCCCAGTTCGGCCACTCCATTCATGTGGAACTCTCCGATCTGCAGCCAGACCACTGGTACTTCTACCGCTTCCACACCCAAGGTCATGACAGCCATGTCGGTCGCACGCGCACCTTCCCGGCACCCGGCTCGGCGGCTGCAAAAATGCGGCTGGCCTATGCCTCGTGCCAACGCTGGGAGCATGGCTACTACAGCGCCTGGCGGCACATGCAGGACGAGGAACTCGATGCCGTGTTTTTCGTCGGCGACTACATATACGAATACGGCAAGAACAAGAAAGATGTGCGCTCGCATACGCTGGGCAAGCCCGTCGATCTTGCCGGTTACCGCGCGCGCTATGCGCTTTACAAGAGCGACGAAAACCTGCAAGGCATGCACGCCCGCTGCCCGTGGCTGCTCACCTGGGACGATCACGAAGTCATCAACGACTATGCCGGATTGCAAGCGCCGGGGCTGCCGGCGGAATTCCCCGCGCAACGCGCCGCTGCCTACCAGGCCTATTACGAAAACATGCCGCTGCGCGCAAGTGTGCTGTCGCGCGCGCTGCAGGGCGCCACCCAGGTGGGCGCGGGCGCAGAAATGCGTCTTTACGACCGCACCTCTTTCGGCGATCTGGCCGATTTTCATATCCTCGACAATCGTCAATATCGCAGCTTGCAAGCCTGCAGCAAGGACGGCCAGGGCGGCGGCAGCACCGTTCGTGCCGATACCTGCGCGGCGCTGCACGAGAGCGGCCGCAGCCTGCTCGGCGCCGAACAGGAAAAATGGCTGGACGCCGGACTGCAGGCCGCAGGCTCCCAGCCACCGCGCTGGACCGTGCTTGTGCAGGCAACACTTTTCGGCTTACGCGAATCGCATGGCAAGACAGTCACGGTGAGCAACGATGCCTGGGATGGATATCCGGACAATCGTCAGCGCATCGTCGACAGCCTGGTCCGCTGCAAGAGTGCCAACCCCGTCATGCTGGGCGGCGACGTCCATTCCAATTGGGTAGGCCACATCAAGTCAAACTATGCCGACCCGCACAGCGCCAATGTCGGCGTCGAATTCTGCGGTACCAGCATCAGTTCCAACCACAACAACCCGGAGCACATCCCGGCCCTCGTCGCTCAGAACCCGCATTTCATCTTCGGCGATGGCTACCGGCGTGGCTATGGCGTCGTGGAGCTGACGCCCAAACATCTGACGACAAAATTGCGCGTGGTCAGCGACGTGACAAAACCCGATGCAGGTATCGAAACGCTGGCCAGCTTTGCCGTGGAAGCGGGGCGTTCGGTGGTGGAGAAGCTCTGACGCAGTATGGCGCGAGCCGGCGCGTCGCCTAGCCTCCAAGCAACTCCGCCGCATGACTGCGCGTCGTCTCGGTGATATTCACGCCGCCGAGCATGCGTGCGATCTCTTCGACGCGGCCACCTCGATCGAGGTCGACGAGGCGCGATAGCGTCACGCCATCCTTGTTCTCCTTGACGACCTTCCACTGCCAGTTCGCTTGCGCGGCAATCTGCGGCAGATGGGTCACGCACAGCACTTGCCGCTTGCTACCCAGCTCGCGCAGACGGCGCCCGACAATTTCCGCCACACCACCGCCGATGCCGACATCCACTTCGTCGAAGATCAATGTCGGCACCGCTTGCGAGGCGCTGGCGATGACCTGGATCGACAAGCCGATGCGCGACAACTCGCCGCCCGACGCCACCTTGGCGAGCGGGCGCAGTGGCTGGCTGGGATTGGCGGCCACCTGGAATTCGATTTTTTCGAGACCGTGCGCACTGCCTTCGGGCTCCGGCTGCAACGCGATCTCGAAGCGGCCGCCCAGCATGGCCAGTTCCTGCATGGCTTCGGTCACGGCGCTGCCGAGTTTCCTTGCGGCGACAGCGCGCTTCTCCGAGAGCTGTAGGGCAGCCTTGCGGAAAGCATTTTCGGCGGCGCGTTCGCGCTCGGCAAGCAAGGCCGGATCGCCCAGCGCCGCGAGACTGTCGAGGCGCGTGCGACTTTCCATCAAGAAGTTCGGCAACTCGTCGGGCTGCACGCGGTACTTGCGCGTCAGCATCATGACATCGGCAAGTCGCTGATCGAGTTGCGATAGCCGTTCGGGGTCGAGATCGACACGTTCCTGGTAGCGCTTGAGCGCATGGCCGGCTTCGTCGAGGCGGATCGCCGCTTCGCTCAGCAACTCGGCAATGTCCTTGAGCGTCGCATCGAATTCGGCGAGTTCGAACAGCTTGGCGGCGAGTCGCTCGGTCTGCGTCGTCAGCGGTTGCTCGCTTTCGCTGACAGCCTCCAGCGCCACGCCGGCACCTTCGATCAGGCTCGCAGCATGGGTGAGCCGCGCGTGTTCCTGATTGAGCGGCTCCCACTCGCCGACGCCGAAATTGAGTCCGTCAAGCTCCTGCACCTGGAAGGCGAGCATCTCCTGCTCGCGCGCCAGACCGGCCTGTTGTTGTTGCGCCTCTTCACGCGCGCGACGTGCCGCGACGAGTTCGCGCCACAGCTTGCCGACCTCCTTCGCGAGCGGCGCAAGGCCAGCGTGCTCGTCGAGCAGAATGCGTTGTGCATCGGGCCGCAGCAACGCCTGATGCGCATGCTGCCCGTGAATATCCGCCAGGAATTCGCCGAGTTCGCGCAACTGCGTGGCCGTGGCAGGCATGCCATTCACATAAGCGCGCGAACGGCCGCCGCTATCGACGACGCGGCGTATCAGCAACACATCTTCACTGGCTTCCAGGTCCTGGCTCAGCAACCATGCCCGCACCGGCGAATCGGCCGCCAGCTCGAACTCTGCCGCCAGGTCGGCTTTCTCGCAGCCATTGCGTACGACGTTGGCATCGGCACGTTCGCCGAGCAGCAACGACAGCGCATCGAGCAGAATGGATTTGCCCGCGCCCGTCTCGCCCGTCAGCGCACCGAAGCCGATACGAAAATCGAGTTCGATGCGGTCGACCAGTACGAAATCGGAAATGAGAAGGCGGCGCAGCATGTGTCGTCGGGGATGTCGTGGCAGGCGCTTATTCTAACGTAGGGCGGTAGGGTGCCAGTGAGCTAAGCGAACTGCACCGTCAGCTACATTTCAGGGAGTGGTTCGTCAGGACAATCGCGGCGTGGCGCTCCAATGCAACTTTTCGCGCAGCACGGCGAAATAGCTGTACCCCGGCGGGTGCAACAAAGTCACGGATTGAAAGGAACGGCGCACCCGTACACAGTCACCGCCGTGAGCATCGAACAAAGTCTGCCCGTCGAAGTGAATGCGGGCGTCATGCGGCGCGACAACCATGATATCCACGACGCTGTCATGCGACAGGGCAATCGGGCGATAGGTCAGGCCATGCGGCGACAGCGGCACCAGCACCATGCCCGCCAGACGCGGATGCAAGATGGGGCCGTTGGCGGATAAAGCGTACGCAGTCGAGCCGGTCGGCGTGGCGACGATGATGCCGTCGGAGCGCTGCGAATAGATATATTCCCCATCCACCGTAAGCTCGAATTCGATCATGCGGCCGACTTCGCCGCGGCTCACCACCACATCGTTGAGCGCCACCGAACTGAATACCGGTACACCGTCGCGGAGCACCTCGGCTTCGAGCAGCACACGCCGCTCGCGCAGATACTTTCCATCGAGGATCTCACCGACCCGATCGATCATCTCGCCACGGCCGACATCGGTCAGGAAGCCCAGGCGTCCCTGGTTGATGCCAAGTAACGGAACGGTGTAGCTGCCCAGCCTACGCGCCGCAGTTAGCATGGTGCCATCCCCGCCCACGACCACGGCCAGATCGGCGCGCTCTGCGATTTGCTCGAAAGTCACGGCACGGGCACCGCCCACGCCGCCGACCACGCGCGCAGTGTCTTCATCGACGAGCACGCTCACGCCACGCGTCTGCAGATAGGCCGACAAACGGCCCAGCGCCTCTGCCACCTCGGCGCTCTGATATTTGCCGACGAGCGCGACCGTCCTGAATTCGCTGGCTGAATTACTCATTGAATCATTTTCCATGACCAGGATTTAACCACATGCGGCCGCCCTGTCCACCCAGGCTGGCTTGATAATGAACAATCGGCGCACATCTCGAACGCAGCGCCCGCCCCGGCCGAAGTGAACTAGAATCGGCGCATGCCATCGCAGTCTGCCCCAGATGAACCAACTTGATCAACGCGCCCGCATCCTGCTGAAGACGCTGGTGGAGCGCTACATCAGCGAGGGCCAGCCCGTCGGCTCACGTGCCCTGTCGCGGCAATCGGGGCTGGAACTGTCGCCGGCGACAATCCGCAATGTCATGGCCGACCTCGAAGAACTCGGCTTCATCACCAGCCCCCACACGTCGGCGGGCCGCATACCGACACCCCTTGGCTACCGCCTGTTTGTCGACACCCTGCTCACCGTCAAACCGCTCGAACAGGAAGAAGTGCGCGAGCTGAAAACACATTTCCGGCCGAATGAACCCAAGCGCGTCATAGCCGCGGCCTCGCAACTACTGTCGGAACTTACCCAGTTCGCCGGTGTGGTCGTCACCCCGCGCAAGGAGGCCGACAAGGTTCGCCAGATCGAATTCGTCAGTCTCTCCGAAACGCGCGTGCTGCTCATCATCGTCACCTTGTCCGGCGACGTGCAGAACCGCATCGTCCACACCCAGCGGCCCTACTCGCCGTCCGAGCTGGTCACCGCCGCCAACTATCTCAATCATCATTGTGCCGGCCTCGGCTTCAGCGACATGCTCGGCCATCTGCGCGAAGACTTGGTGCAACTGCGCTCCGACATGGTCGAGCTGATGACGGCCACCATCAATGCCGGCAGCGATGCGCTGGAGGAAAATACGGGGGCATACGTGCTTTCAGGCGAACGCAAGCTGTTGGAAGTGAACGACTTGTCTTCGAATATGGGCCGCATGCGCGAGCTTTTCAGGCTGTTCGAACAGAAGTCGGGACTGGTGCAATTGCTCGACCTGTCGCATCGCGCCGAAGGCGTGCAGATATTCATCGGCGGCGAATCGGGCATCAATTCGCTGGACGAGTGCAGCGTCATCACGGCACCTTACGAGGTCGACGGCAAGATCGTCGGCACCGTCGGCGTCATCGGCCCCACGCGCATGGCGTATGAACGCGTCATACCTATTGTGGATATCACGGCAAAGTTGTTGAGCGGCGCCTTGTCGCACAACATCTGATACCCATACATCATGTTTTATTTCTGGACGATGGTCATGCGTAGAATCTGCCTTACTTTCACTGCCTTCGTGCTCACACTCATATTCCTGTCTCAAGGCCATGCCCAGACCCTTTATCGCTGCGGCAAAACGTTCCAGGACCGCCCCTGTGAAGGCCCTGTAGAAGGCATGGCAATCGGTACGGCAAAAGTTCGTCCGACCGCGCAAACGGCACCGACAGATGCCGTCTGTACGCAACAAGGCAACGACGCGCTCAAGCTCATGTGGATGAAGGAGGCCGGGCGGACCGAACAGGAACAGATTACGGAAGCACGCAGCAAGGGTGGCTCGCCCGAGTTCATCCATTACGTCTATGGCAAGCGTGGCACAGCCACAGAAGTTCGCACGCTTGTCGAAGCGGACTGCGCAGCCGACCAGGAACGCAAGGTTCAAGCCGCCAAGCTGGCTGCCGCAGCAGGCATGCTCGCCGGTCAGACCGTGCCATCGAACACAGCCAAGCTAGAAGCTCCGCAACAGGCAAGCGCTCCGAGCAACGCGGCTGCAGAGAAAACTTACCAGGACGACCAAGCGCGCAAGCACAAAGAAGAACAGTGTCACGCGCTGGTGGATCAAATCAATTCCACGAAAGCTTCGCAGCGTGCTGGTGGCGGTATTGCGGCAATGGATGGATTGAACCGGCAGATGCACGACCTGGAAAATCAGAGACATGCACTGGGATGCTGATGGCATTACCACTGCCATTGCGGATGTCTGACCCTCTCTTTAGAAGGAGTCATCATGTATAGAGTGCTTGCCGTATTGCTATTCGCGCTCGCAAGCGGGTCGGTGGGCGCAGAAACCACGCAAACTCTCGACATTCCCACCCGCCCTGGCGTCACGCAACGCCTGCTGGTCATCACGCCCGACCAACCCAAAGCAGTCCTCGTGCTATTTACGGGCGGCGATGGCGTGTTGCGCATCAGCCCCTCCGGCGAACTGAGCATGGGCAAGGGAAACTTCCTGATTCGCACACGTCAGCAATGGGTCGACAAGGGCTTCGTCGTGGCGCTGGTCGATTCCCCTTCGGATCGTCAAAGCTATCCCTTTCTGAGTGGCTTTCGGCAAACGACGGAACATGTCACTGACATAAAGGCGGTCATTGCCACGCTCCGACAAAGTACGAAGCTGCCGATCTGGCTGGTCGGCACGAGCCGCGGCACGCAGTCCGTCGCTTTCGTGGCGACGTCCCTGGACAGGCCCGATGGCCCGGACGGACTGGTGCTGACCTCGACGATTCTCAACGACCCGAAGAGCCGCTCGGTGCCTGCCATGCCCCTTGAAAAAATCACCGTGCCGACGCTGGTCGTACACCACCAACAGGACACTTGCCGCATCTGCAATCCGGAAGAATTGCCGGATCTGATGAACAAACTCAGCCATGCTTCGCGCCGTGAGCTGGTGACCTTCGAAGGTGGCATCAGCGAGGGCGATCCTTGCGAGGCTCTCGCCCATCATGGCTACAATGGCATCGAGGCCAAGGTGGCCGACAGGATTGCAACGTGGGTCCTGGCGCAGTAACCGCACCACAACAATGACAAAAAAATAACAAGAACAGACAACCGAGCCCGATGCCCCGCTTCCTCCCCGAACCGAAACACGACCATCAAGCGGCGCCCAACATCGGCATACTGCTGATCAACCTCGGCACGCCTGCCGCAGCGACGGCACAGGCCGTGCGCCCCTATCTGAAACAATTCCTGTCCGACCCACGTGTCGTCGAAATTCCCCGTGCGCTATGGTGGCTGATTCTAAACGGCTTCATCCTCAATACGCGTCCCAAGGCTTCGGCAAAAAAATACGCGATGGTATGGACCTCGGAGGGTTCGCCATTACGTGTGCATACCGAGAAGCAGGCCAAGCTTGTGCAGGGTTATTTCGCTCACGCCGGGCAGAACAATGTCATGGTCGACTTTGCCATGCGCTATGGCGCACCCAGCGTCGAAGCTGCGCTGACGCGCTTCAAGGAACGCGGCTGCAATCGCATCCTGGTGCTACCGCTCTATCCGCAATATGCCGCCAGCACAACAGCCAGTGCCTTCGACGCGCTGGCCGATTGCCTCAAGCACATGCGCAATCTGCCCGAGCTGCGCCTGGTGCGCAGCTTTCATGACGATCCCGGCTACATACGTTCACTGGTCGCCAGCGTGCAGGCACACTGGCAGGTCAATGGCCGTGCCGAGCGGCTGGTGATGAGTTTTCACGGCGTACCGCGCTTCACGCTGGACAAAGGCGACCCCTATTTCTGCGAATGCCAAAAGACCGCCCGCCTCGTCGCCGAGCATCTGGGGCTGAAAGCCGAACAATACGTCGTCACCTTCCAGTCGCGCTTCGGCAAGGCCGAGTGGCTCAAGCCCTACACGCAGCCTACACTGGAGAAGATGGCGCAGGACGGTGTGAAGTCCGTCGATGTGATGTGCCCCGGCTTCGTCGCCGACTGCCTCGAAACGCTGGAGGAGATCGCCATCGAATGTCGCACAGCCTTCATTGCGCAGGGGGGCAAAGCACTGAACTACATTCCCTGCCTGAACGAGAGGCATGATTTCATCGAGGCCCTCGTGGCACTATGCCGACGCCATATGCAGGACTGGCTAATGCAACCTGTACCGAGTGCCGCAGCTGTGCAAGCCAGCGCGGTTCGTGCAAAAACTTCTGGAGCAAAAACCTGATGTTAAAACTACTGCTACGCTGGGCGCTGAATGCGCTGGCCCTGATGGTTCTGCCCGCGCTGGTGAGTTCGATCACCGTCGCCGGCTTCGTCCCCGCGCTACTCGCGGCAGTGGTCATCGCGCTGCTCAATGCCCTGCTGCGGCCCATCCTGATCATTCTCACGCTGCCGGTGACCATCCTGAGTCTCGGCATATTCGCACTGGTTATCAACGGCCTGCTGTTCTGGGCCGCCTCAGGGCTGGTGCCAGGGGTGCAGATCGCGAGCTTCGGCGGCGCGTTCTGGGGCGCGCTGATTTACAGCCTATTGAGCTGGCTGGTGGACATGGCGCTGGGCGATTCGTCGAAAGTACGCGTGCGGATCGGGCGGAATTGAACGACGAATCACCTACGTCTTTGTAGGGCGGAGTACCAACTCCGCCGTATGTATTTGTCATTTTTCGGCGGAGTTTCACTCCGCCCTACGTTCTAAGAATCCGCAACAAAATGGAGCGAGCACGTGGCTGGCCGATGTTGCCACCTGAGGGCTCGCGCAGAGCAGTGCTAAAGCACGGCGAGCGAGCCAACAACGCTAGGCGCGTGCGCAGCCCACTTTGTTGCGGGTTCTAGGCCAGCAACTCCCAGCTCATCGGCGTACCGCGTGCAATGTCGCGTGACGCGCGCCGGCCGGTGATGTGTTCCTGGTGCTTGGGCGGCAGACCCAGACCGGGGCGGATGGCGCGCATATTTTCCGCGCTGAACACTTCGCCCGCTGCCACGTCCTTCACCACATACAACGAACGCCGGAAGACCAGCGACTCGCGCTCGCGTTCGGTGGCGCCGAAACGCACGATGCCCATGGCCTGGCGTGCGCGTTCGGTCTCGTCAACCAGCATGCGTACCTCTTGCGGCTCCAGTGAGAAGGCGCTGTCCACGCCGCCATCGGCGCGCCGCAGCGTCACGTGTTTCTCGATGACGGTCGCGCCCATTGCCACGGCGGCAACCGCTGCGCCGATGCCCAAGGTGTGATCCGACAAGCCGACTTCCACGCCGAGCACTTCGCGCATGTACGGAATCGTGCGCAGATTGCTATCCGCTGGAGATGCCGGATAGGTACTGGTGCATTTGAGTATCACCAGATCCTTGCAACCGGCACCGCGTGCGGCGTCCACCGCTTCGGCAATTTCGACGAGCGATGCGAGGCCCGTCGAGATGATCATCGGTTTACCCATCGAGGCGACTTTGCGGATCAATGGCAAATCAATATTTTCGAAACTGGCAACCTTGTAGCAAGGCACGTCCAAGCCGGCGAGAAAATCCACGGCAGTGGTATCGAACGGCGTCGAGAAGGCCAGCATGCCGCGCTTGCGGGCGCGCTCGAAGATCGGCGCATGCCAGGCCCAGGGAGTGTGTGCTTCCTCGTAGAGATCGTACAAGGTGCGGCCGTTCCAGAGGCTCTTCTCGTCCTGGATCAGAAACTCGCCGTGCGGGATGTTGAGCGTCATCGTGTCGGCGGTGTAGGTCTGCAGCTTCAGCGCGTGCGCGCCGGCATTGGCAATGGCGTCGACGATTTCCAGCGCACGATCCAGCGAGCCGTTGTGATTACCGCTCATTTCGGCGATGAAGAAGGGCGCCGCTTGCAGGCCGACCGGGCGGCCTCCGATTTCGAACATGCTGACCTCGCAATGAATGTCCGCCCATTGGCGGCGATGGTGTCATCTTAGGCCGGGACCACGCGCGGCATCGGCGGATTTGCTAGCGCTTTGCCGGGCTTATCGCTTGAGCAATCGGCAGGTTGATGAAAAGCGTAGGGCGCCAGGAGCGCAGCGAACTGCGCCCTACGCGACGCCGTCCGAGTGCTCCGTAAGGATCAGCACCCGCTTACCGCAGTTGTCCCCTCTCCCTGGGGAGAGGGTGGCTCGTCAGAGCCGGGAGCGGGGGGAGCGTTCGTGCATTGATCCCTTTATTTTTGAGCTGACCCTGCAACTACGCTTTCGCCTCTCCCGGCTCTGACGAGCCACCCTCCCCGCACGGGGAGGGGACAGCAAGCACCGCGCATTACATCAACATCGCCAGCATCGCAGCCCAAACCTACTTTGAGATCGGACCGACAGATTTATGCAGCAACTGGTGAGCGCTGAATTAACATCGGGGCCAATCCCCCAGAAAAGCGTGACCCCAATGAACGAACCGCACCCCGTCATCAGTTGGACCGAAGCAGATGAAACACGCAGCGCCAACTGGCACTCGGAAGCCGGCACACCACCACCCAAACGCGTAGTGATCGCCGACGACACCCTCAGCGCCGACTCCGCTTATCGCCTCGCCTGCGAGGGCACGGCTATCCTGTGGCGCGGCGATTTCCAGAATGCGCGCCAGCTGTTGCTGGCCATCGCGCGCCGCATCGATCGCAAGCCCCAACCCAAGGCCACTAAAACCGCTAAGGCGGCCAAGACAGTCGAGAATATTTCCACTGCCGATGCCTTCAACAAGCATCGTCTGGCGCAATCACAACGTGCCCGTACCCTCGGCATGTTGCTCCTGCCCTTCGAGGCGGACTTCAGCGTGCCGCTGCGCCGTGCGCCGGACGTGCGTCAGGCCTGTCTCGAAGCCTATGGTCAGGTGACGTCACCCTTCGTGGCATCGATGCGCGAGCTGCTCGGCCTGATCGGCGCTCACGAATGGCATCGCAAGGGTGTAGAAATCGCTGCACTAAGCGAGCGTATCCATCCGCATTACGGTGTCTTCGCGCCTACCCGTTCGGAATATATCGACCTCGTGGCGAACGCCCCCCTACCCTCCACGGAACTGGCTTTCGATATCGGTACGGGCACCGGCGTGCTGGCGGCAGTGTTGGCGCGTCGCGGTGTCGCGCAGATCATTGCCACCGACAACGAGCCCCGCGCCCTGGTATGCGCCAATGAAAACTTCAAGCGTCTGCGCGTGAACAAGCAGGCCAGTGCCGTGCAGGCCGATCTGTTTCCGCCGGGCCGCGCACCGCTGATCGTCTGCAACCCACCCTGGGTACCGGCGCGCCCGAGCTCGCCGCTGGAACACGCCATTTATGATCCGGAAAGCCGCATGCTGCATGGATTTCTCAACGGGCTCGCAGAACATCTGGCGCCGCGTGGCGAAGGCTGGCTGATACTCTCCGATCTGGCCGAGCATCTGGGTTTGCGCTCGCGCGAGGCGTTGCAGGGGTGGATCGAATCGGCTGGACTCAAAGTGCTCGGGCGCATCGACGCCAAACCGACTCACCCCAAAGCCGCCGACGATGCCGACGCACTTCATCTCGCACGTGCCGCAGAAGTCACCTCGCTGTGGCGCCTGGGCATGGCTTCCCTATAACTCGAACCGGACAATTCCATTGTCATGACCACTCACGCCATCCTGCTGTTCCTCCATTTCACCGCTGTGATCGTTTGGGTCGGCGGCATGACGATCATGCATTTTGCAGTGCGCCCGGCAGCGGTCGAGACACTCGAACCACCACAACGCCTGCCCTTCATGGCGGCGACGCTGAGCCGCTTCTTCGTCGTTGTGATCGCCGCGATCATCGTGCTGCTGGCAACAGGCGCGTGGATGATTCACATCATGGCAAGCGTTGGCCGCTTGCCGAATTCGGTGCACGCCATGATCGGCCTCGGCGTGTTGATGATGATGATTTTCGGGCATGTTCGGTTCGGCGTTTTTCCGCGTCTGCGGCGTGCTGTCGCGGCGCAGTCCTGGCCCGAAGCAGCAGCCCGGCTGGTGACGATCCGTCATCTCGTCGCACTCAATCTGGCACTTGGATTCCTCACCGTCGCCGTGGCGATCATAGGCCGTACCCTGCTCGTCTGAGCGCATCGACAGCGCCGTGGGCACGTGAGTTGCGCCTTCCTTTGAAGCTTCCTCCACTTCTTCAAAGGAAAAGTCATGAAATTCACAAGACATTTGCTGTGCGCGAGCCTGCTCTGCACGCCCGTTCTGGCGCTGGCGGACGACTGGGTCTCGGAGCAAGGCATCGCACATTGGTGTGCCGGTGTCGGCGACGAAAGCCGGGCGCAAATGGTGGGTGCCGAAGGCGCTTCGAATGCCCAGCTCGTACTGACCTCGGGCCCCGAGCGTGGTTATCTCAGCGACGTGCAGCTAACGGTTCGTAGCGCGGATAAACAGCACAGTGCGAGCTGGCAAGCGCAAGGGCCAATCTGTTTGCTGAAATTGCCGCAGGGCAGCTACACGGTCGACGCGACATACGGCGACGAGCACCGCACGACTGCACTGAACGTCAAACCCGGTAAAGCGGCAGGCAAGCAGCCTGTGATCTTCAACTTCAAACCGAGCTGACCGCCACAGATAACCCTTCGTCATGCCGGCAAAAGCTGGCATGACGATCGATCAGCGTTTCTGAATCTTGCGTGCCACACTGTAAGCAAGAAAACCGGCAAAGCCCGACGCAAACGCGCCCCAGGCCATATCCACGATGCATACCTTGACACTCCAGTCGCGTAGCGTGGCGAGATTGGAAAGGTCGTATACGCCGTAGGACACCAAACCCATCGCGACACAGCGCAACACCGCTTCCGTCAATGAACGCAAGGCTACGTTCAAGGCGAGGAACACCAGCCCCAGGGGATAGAGCAGGTAGAACAACGCGGCGGGCAGCCAGTTCGGCGAGGCCAGCATCAACGGGCCGATTTCGCGCTTGTAGAAGTCGAGCGCCAGCCAGCCCAGCCACACGGCGTCGAGCGCCGCGATGGTTACCAGTACAATGGCATAAGCTGCGGCGAACTGCGATCGGGAAAGGCGGGTGGGTGACATTGAAACTCCAATCAGCGAGAACTCGGTGCGCTGAATTATTGTCTGCGGACCGCGAAAGAACCCCGTCATTCCCGCGAAGGCGGGAATCCAGTGTCGTTCGTTACTTTGCCAAAGCCACTGGATTCCCGCCTTCGCGGGAATGACGACGTCGTAAGTGCAGTTCGCGTCGCTCACTGCACTCTACAAATGCCATACGGCCAGTCGCCGAATCTGGATGCGTCAAATCGCCGGAACCCGCTCGGGCTCGTTGCCCTCCTCCACTTCTTCACCCAGGAAACCACCGCTCTGATGCGCCCACAGCCTTGCGTAGATGCCGCCTTGTGCGAGCAATTCGCGATGGCTGCCTTCCTCGACGATGCGACCCTTGTCGAGCACGACGAGACGATCCATCGCCGCGATGGTCGACAAGCGATGCGCAATCGCCACCACCGTCTTGCCTTCCATGAGACGGTACAAGCTGCTCTGGATCGCCGCTTCGACTTCGGAATCGAGCGCGCTGGTTGCTTCGTCGAGCAACAGGATCGGCGCGTCCTTGAGCATGACGCGTGCAATGGCAATGCGCTGGCGCTGACCACCGGAGAGTTTCACGCCACGCTCGCCTACGTGAGCGTCATAAGCGCTGCGGCCCTTCACATCGGCCAGACCGAGAATGAAGTCATGCGCCTCGGCGCGTTTTGCCGCCGCGATCATGTCTTCGTCGCGGGCATCCGGCCTGCCGTAAAGGATGTTGTCGCGTACCGAGCGATGCAGCAGCGAAGTGTCCTGCGTGACCATGCCGATCTGCGCGCGCAGGCTGTCCTGCGTCACTTGCGCGACGTCCTGCCCGTCGACCAACACGCGCCCCTGTTCGACGTCATAGAAGCGCAGCAGCAGATTGACGATGGTGGACTTGCCTGCGCCGGAGCGGCCGACCAGACCGATTTTCTCGCCAGGACGAATGCTCAGCGAGAGCTTGTCGATGACAGTGTTCTTACCGCCATAGGCGAAGCTCACGTCCTCGAAGCGTACTTCGCCGCGACTCACATGCAGTGGTTTGGCATCCGGTCTGTCGGTAATGGTGTGGATGCGCGACAGCGTATTCATGCCGTCCTGCACGGTGCCGATGTGTTCGAACAGTGCCGTCATCTCCCACATCACCCATTGCGAGATGCCGTTGAGACGCAAGGCCATGGCGGTGGCCGCGGCGACCGCGCCGATGCCAACCTGACCCTTGGTCCATAACCACAATGTCATACCCGCCGTCGATACGATGAGCAACATACTCAAGCAATGGTTGACGATCTGCACGCCGGTCACGAAACGCATCTGCGCATAGGCCGTTTTCATGAATTCCCGCATCGCCGAGCGCACGTAGCTGGCTTCGCGGCGGCCATGCGAGAAGAGTTTGACGGTGGCGATGTTGGTGTAGGCATCGGTGATGCGGCCGGTCATCAGCGAGCGCGCATCGGCCTGCTGTTGCGAGACTTTGCCGAGGCGCGGCACGAAATAACTCAACGAGATTGCATAGAGCGACAGCCAGGCGAAGAACGGCAGCAGTAGCCAGAGATCGAAGCTACCGACCACGCTCACCATGGTGATGAAATAGATGATCACGAACACCAGGATGTCGGTAACGATCAGGACCGTCTCGCGCACCGCCAGCGAAGTCTGCATGACCTTGGTGGCGATACGCCCCGCGAATTCGTCCTGGTAGAAACTCATGCTCTGACCGAGCATGAGCCGGTGGAAATTCCAACGCAGGCGCATCGGGAAATTCGCGGCCAGCGTCTGATGCTTGAGCAGGGTTTGCAACGCGACCAGCAAAGGGCTGCTCACCAGCACCGTCGCCAGCAGCAGGAGCGAGCCCCGGTGGTCCGTCCACAGGCTGGCCTTGTCGACGTGGCTGAGCCAATCGACGACGTGGCCGAGGATGCTGAACAGCAATGCCTCGAAGGCACCGATCACGGCAGTGCACAGCGTCATTGCCAGCACGAAGCGGCGCAGCCCCGCGGTGCAGGCCCAGACAAACGCAAAGAAGCCCCGTGGCGGCGCTACGGGCTCGCCTTCGGGGTAAGCATGCAACAGATTTTCGAACAGGCTCAGCACAGGATTCTCCACAACGCAGGTGCGCATTGTCGCTCAGTGCCACGAGGTGTGGCGACCCGTTGGGCGTCGCCTACTGCCATTTACCAGGGCTTGAACGCCAGTGAGAAGCCGCCGTGAGCGAAGAAGCGCGACAGATCGCGAAAGTCGTAGCGCTGAAGCGCCGACAGGGAAGCATAACTCGCCTTCGCAAGCTGCTGGCTCGGCACCCTCAAAGGTGTACCACCCACGCTGCGAATCGCGACGAGGAAGGGCACGAGGAAGGTCCGCTTGACGCTCACCGCCTCGCCAAAAATGCCGGCGGCATTTCTGATGTCGGTCAGACTGAAGGCGGCACGCATCGAGTTGTAATAGTCCTGCGTGAATATTGCCGGTTGCGTGGCTTTGCGATCGTTGGCAAAGAAGGCCTGTCCTTTTTCGCGCTTGAGCCGCCCGAAATCGACGATGTAGATACCGCCACCAGGCTTGAGCACTCGTTTCGCTTCGCGCATCACGGTTTGCAAGCTTGCCACGTCGGGTAAGTGGTGCAGCGTCATGGTCGAGATCACGGCGTCGACAGAGGCGTCGTCCATGTCCTGTAGCGCTTCCATGCTGGCTTTGCGCAACGACACATTGTCGAGCTCGCAACGTGCGAGCGTGTCGCGCGCCAGCGTCAACATGCTGTCCGAAGCGTCCACGCCAATGAAGTGCGCATCCGGATTGAGCTGAGCAATCAGCGCCAGTTGATTCGCCGGGCCGCAGCCGAGGTCGACCACGCGCGCGCCGGGCGCGATCACGGCGCTGGCCTGGATGGCGTGGTAGAGATAGGTATGCGCCAGCAGGCCGTCTTCCCTGCCCGCGCGCATGAAAGCTTCGGCGCTGGTCGCATCGGACATGATCAGCTCCGGCTCGGGAACACGCGCCTGCGCTTGGCGCGATACCACATCCAGCAACAAATTCATCAGCATGGCGGGACTGGGCATGGCGCTCTCGATCAATGACGGATTCGCGGGATTATGGACGAACACACGCCAAGCCGCGACTGGCCTGCCATCGCGGAGAATGCGAGATCAGGAACTGGGGCTATTGCCATTCGCCTGCAAGCTGCCTGCCGCGTTGGTAGAACAATTACGTACCTGCAGTGCGACTAATGACGCTGGCATTAATGAATTGCTGACTGAGGCGCTCGCGAAATAGAAAACATACTTGGCCCAGCTTATCTTCAAACCCGTCATTCCCGCCGATGCGCTCTCCCCCAACCCCCGCTCCGCGCCCCACGGTCGGCATTGCATTGCCGACCGGCTGCGCAAGCGGGTTGCATGCAACCCGAAACCCTTGCTACGCCCCGCAAGCGGGCGAGGGGAGCATAGTGCGGCTTCGCCGATTGTAAAACTGGCGGGAATGACGGTGAAGAAATATGCGAAAGCGCAGAGCGCCGCAAAGATTGCTGGTCTCCGCAGACTCTCCAAAAACGCTCTCAAGCCGCGTTACGTTGCGCCTGCGGCTGGTTTCTACTGGCATTGCCACGCTCGGCTGCCTGGCTTGCGTTCTCGCCACGCTGCTGTTCGGACTGCTCGTCGCGACTGCGCACCTCGATGCGATGACCACGTTGACGCGACGAAATAGTCGGCAGTTTGATTTGCAAAACACCATCCGCCATCGTGGCTTGGGCGCCCTGCACATCGACCTCCTCGGCCAAGGGGATAACTCGCGTAAAACCGCCATAACTGCATTCCACGCGCTTGTAGCCTTGGTCTACGCTTTCGTGTTGAGCACGCCGTTCGCCATGAATGATGAGCTGCCCCGCGTCGATCTCGACGGCGATATCTTCCTTGCGAATGCCCGGCAAGTCCGCCTGCACGACGAGTTGGCCGTCCTGCTGCGATACATCCACACGCGGTGTCCAGGATGGCGCCAGATCACGCCCAAGCAAGTCGCGATTGCGCGCCAGGAGCGCGTCGAGCTCATGGTTCATTTCTTCCGAGAAGCGACGCATCACGCCAAGGGGCTCGTCGAATGCATGCAACATGGCTGACAGCCAGGGTTGCGCCGACAGCGGCGCGCGGAACGGACGCAATGCAGCGTTGGCCACATCGAAAGCACTGGACTGTATGGCCTGCTGGCTTTTGAACGCCTGCGAGCCCAGTTCGACAGCCTGCTGACCGGCGCGGCCAATATTTTCACTGGCGGTCTGCGCGAACTTCCTGCCGAACTGGTTTGCCTCTTCCGCCGCCGTGCCGACGACGCGCGTCGCGGCATCGCCTGCTTGGTGGCCGGGGCGAACCTCGCGCTGCCAGGCATCGCTGTCCTGGCCGCGGTTCTCGATGAAGCGCTTGAAACTTTGCAGATCCTGCTCGGTGCGCGCCGCAATATCTTCCGAACCGCCCTTCCCGCCCTGGTTACCTCCCGCACTAGCCAGATCGAGCACATAGCTAATCTCAGTACGGTCGTCGCCAAGCGGCGTAAATGTCACCTCGCCATTGTTGCGCGCCCCTTGCGTGCTGCGCCAGGCGATGCGTTGATCGGGCACTTGCTCGGTGATCTCGGCATCCCATTCGAGTTCCTTGCCGCCGACCTCCGCGCGCCAGTGCACGTGAGAATCGTCGAGCTGGCGAACTTCACGCACATGGGCCATGAATTCCGGGAATTTCTCGAACTGCGTCATCTGGTTGTAGGCAGTGCGTACCGGCACGTCGACTGCGATGGATTTTTCGATCTTCGCCATGGGGATATCCTTTCAAGGAGAGATGATGAGAAACGGGAACGGTGCCCAGTTGCCAAAGGAGGCGGAGCGTATGACAAATGCATTATCGCTACTTACTTTGCCATTAACGCAATGGCAAGGAATTCCTGCGCACAATGCACCGTCGGGACACGCCCCGCTCAGATGCCATGCGCTGCAATTTCCATACCTTCGAGCATTCAAAAACCGCTCCCGGACGCGTGCTCGGCAGGCGCTGAAATGCACGATTTACAAGTGGGAGCTATTACACTGCACGGCAAAAAATACAGCGCTAAAAATGCTTCGCTTTCAGATCTTATTTAATGCTTTTGGTATATTTTGCGAATTACTGATCGGACACTTTTCCGCGTAGCGCTTTCACTTGCCCGCGCAGGCTCTTGCCTTCGAGACGTTTGCGCTGCGAGCTGCGCGTGGGCTTGGTCGGCGTGCGTACGCGCGGCGGTTTGGCAACGCTTTGTACAAGCTCATGCAGACGCTGTAAGGCTTCCGCGCGGTTGAGTTCCTGACTACGATGCTGCTGCGCCTTGATGACGACAACGCCTTCGGCGGTGATGCGCTGATCGCGCAATTGCAGCAGGCGTGCCTTGTGTGCGTCGGACAAGGACGAAGCGCGGATATCGAAGCGCAAATGGATGGCGCTCGCCACCTTGTTAACGTTTTGTCCACCTGCACCCTGGGCGCGAATTGCGGTGATTTCGATTTCGTGCGCGGGGATATCAAGCATGAGGATTCAGCCGGGTAAGCCGGCCAGCAAGCGGTCGAGTTGCCGGGCAAACGCCTGCTTGTCGGCCTGGCCGAAGACGGCCGGTCCGCTGGTCTGCACGCCGCTGCTGCGCAGGCTCTCCATGAAGTTGCGCATCGACAGACTCTCGCGGATATTCGCCTGGGAGTACAACTCGCCGCGCGGGTTGAGCGCCAGCGCGCCCTTGTCGATCACTGCGGCAGCCAGTGGTATGTCGGCGGTGACCACAAGATCGTCCGCCGCAACCTGTTCGACGATGTAAGCGTCGGCCACATCGAAGCCCGACGGCACCTGCACCGCACGAAGAAAAGTCGAAGCGGGCACGCGCAGCATCCGGTTTGCCACAAGGGTCGTGAGCACCTGCTTGCGCTCAGCGGCACGAAAGATGATGTCCTTGATGGCCACAGGCGTGGCGTCGGCGTCTACCCAGATGCGCATGCTGGCTTGGAAACGTGGCGCCACACGAAGTGGACGCTATGGTTGTAGGGTGTCAGTGAGCACAGCGAACTGCACCATGGACTCTGGCGACGCACCTGGTGCAGTTCGCTACGCTTACTGCACCCTACCAGAGATCGATGCGCGACACCCGCCAGATGTCAGGCTCGCGTATGCGCGTTCCAGATCTTGACGAGGTCCGCCTTGGTCGCCACCGCATCGCGCGGCAAGGCGGTCACGATGGCGAATTCGGGACGGGTAGCGTCACGCCACATGGGTTCGAGCATCGGCAAACCCTTGCCGTTGATGAAGCTGTGCACCAGTGGCGGTGTGTTTGCCGTGGCGCGCTTGGAGACGACCGCAATGTCGCCGTTCTTGAGCTTGACGAAAGCGCCTGGCGGATAGAGACCGATCTCCTTGATCAACAGACCGACCAGCTTGTTGTTGTACTTGTTCTCTTGCACGTACAGGGCACGTAGCCCCTGCGCCGGATCGGCTGCCTTGCGCGTGGAGCGCGGCGTGACGAGTGCCGTGAAAATATCCAGGGTGCGTACCAGCAACGTCTCTTCATCGATCTCCTTCTTTTTATTCGGGTAACCCGAGCCGTCCGGCACCTCGTGGTGATCCTCGACGATGCGTAGCCACAATTCGTCCGTCACGCCCGCGTTACGTAGCATCCTGACACCCACGGTCGTATGCGCGGAAATCACCGATTTCTGCACCTCGGTGAGGGGTTGCCGTTGCAGGGCAAGAATGGTCTGCGCGTCGATCATGCCGGTATTCATCGTCAGCGCCGCGCAAACAACCGTGCGGCGCTGCGCGTCGGTCCACTCCAATTTTCGCGCGAGCAGATCGGCGAGCACGGCCGTATCGATGCTGTGCGAGATTGGGTATTTGGTGTGATCGAGCAGGAAGATCGCCGCCAGCGTCGCATCCACATTGCTGTCGCAGAGCATGCGAATCATGCTGGCGATTTCGTGAATCTTTGCGCTGAAGTCGGCTTCCTGGACAACGTCCTGCGCCGCATCGCGCAGTAACAACACGAGTCGGCTGGCGATGGCTTCGCGCATGCGGAAAGGATCGATCTGGCGCGGCGCGGCGGGCGGTGGTGCAGGCGCAGCGGCGATCGGCGCAGCGTTCGGATAGTGGTAAAGCTTGAGATCGTCAGGCCGCACGAAAACACCGCGCTCAATCAGCGAATCGATCTGCGCATTGCGGACAAGGACGAAGCCCTTGCTCAATAGCAGGTGACCCCCCGCGTCATAAAGGTTCCATGGCAGCGCCGTATCCAGACGTAACTGGCTCGGTGATAGGTGTTGAAATTGCGTTTGCATAGCAAAGGGCCTTGCTTGTCCTCACTGCAGGCTTATCGGCACCTGCGGCAAAACTTGAGGGTAGTCGAGGTTTACGTGGGCTTTCCGTCGGGCCCGCTGAATTCCGGTTTCATGCCATGTCGCGTCATTGGCAGCACGTATAATTCCGGGCCACAAACCCGGCTGCGACGGCGCTCATTTACTACGGGCCCATACCGCCAGTCCCATACTGCTCCTGCTCCGACTGCACCATGCTGCGACTAACCGAAGTCAAACTTCCACTGGACCACCCTGAAGAAGATCTGCAAGCAGCCATCTTGAAGCGGCTTGGCGTCAAGGCCGAAGCGCTTGTCAGTTTCAGCATCTTCAAACGCAGTCATGACGCGCGAAAAAAATCCGCTATCGCGCTGATCTACTCGGTGGATGTAACGGTCAGGGACGAGGCCGCGCTGCTCACGCGACTGCAAGGTGTGGCGCATGTCGGACCAACGCCCGACATGGCGTACCGCTTCGTCACGCAGGCGCCCGCAAATCTGCAAGAGCGGCCGATTGTCATCGGCATGGGCCCATGCGGCATCCTGGCCGCGCTCACGCTGGCACAGATGGGTTTCAAACCGATCGTACTGGAGCGCGGCAAGGAAGTCCGCGAACGCACGCAGGACACCTGGGGACTGTGGCGCAAGAGCAAGCTCGATCCGGAATCGAACGTGCAATTCGGCGAAGGCGGCGCAGGCACCTTTTCAGATGGCAAGCTTTACAGCCAGATCAAGGACCCGCGTCACCTCGGACGCAAGGTACTGCTCGAATTCGTCAAGGCCGGTGCGCCGCCGGAAATTCTTTACGTCAACAAGCCGCACATCGGCACCTTCCGCCTCGTCGGTATGGTCGAAAAGATCCGTGCCGAAATCGAGTCATTAGGCGGCGAGATCCGCTTCAAGAGCAGGGTCGAGGACATTGTCATTGAACGGAGTGACAAGAGCGGACAAGTGCGCGGCGTTGTCGTAAAAAGCGAAGGCAATGCCAGCGAGTTTCTCGCCGCCACGCACGTCGTACTCGCCATCGGCCACAGCGCGCGCGACACCTTCCAGATGCTCTATGAGCGCGGCGTATATATCGAGGCCAAGCCCTTCTCCATCGGCTTTCGCGTCGAGCATCCGCAATCCATCATCGATAGCTGCCGCTTCGGCAAAAACGCAGGTCATCCACTGCTCGGTGCCGCCGACTACAAGCTGGTGCATCACGCCAGCAACGGCCGCTCGGTCTACAGCTTCTGCATGTGCCCCGGTGGCACGGTGGTGGCCGCGACCTCGGAAGAAGGCCGCGTCGTCACCAATGGCATGAGCCAGTATTCGCGCAACGAGCGCAACGCCAACGCGGGGATCGTCGTTGGCATCACGCCAGATGATTATCCTGCGGACGTGCCTAACAAACCGCTGTCCGGCGTAGCCTTCCAGCGCCAGTGGGAGAGTCGTGCGTTTGAACTCGGCGGTCGCAATTACAACGCACCGGGGCAACTGGTAGGCGATTTCCTCGTCGGCCGGGCGTCGACGCAGTTCGGCTCCGTCGTGCCGTCATACAAACCGGGGGTACAGCCCACTGATCTCAGCACCGCCCTGCCCGACTACGCCATCGCCGCGATCCGCGAAGCATTGCCAGCCCTCGACAAGCAGATCAAGGGTTTCTCGATGCATGACGCCGTCCTGACCGGCGTGGAGACGCGCACTTCTTCACCGATCCGCATCAAACGCGGCGACGACTACCAGAGTCTCAATACGCGGGGATTATTTCCGGCTGGCGAAGGTGCGAGTTATGCAGGTGGCATTCTGTCTGCGGCGGTGGATGGCATCGAGGTGGCTGAAGCGGTAGCGTTGAGCATGACGAGGCAAACGGCGTAGGCTTGGGCTGGCGCAGGAAGCCCAACACCTTGATCAAACGACTGCGGAGACTTTCACGCGTGCGTGTTGGGCATCGCTGGCGCTCACCCCAACCTACTCCCCAAGCATGACGCGACCGTCTCGATTTTCAGCCCCTTCTTTTTATTCACAGCACCCGTAGAACGTGCAACAAACGGAGCGAGCGCGTGGCTGGCTAGGCGGCCTGCGCAGAGCAGTGCTCAAGCACGGCGAGCAGGCCAACAACGCCAGCCGCGTGCGCAGCCCGTTTGTTGCGCGTTCTAGTGCAGATGGCCGCCAAAAAGTCCCAGCAAACCGATGATGATCAGGTACAGCGCCACGATGTAGTTGAGCAGGCGCGGCGCGACGAGAATGAGGATACCCGCGATCAACGCTACGAGCGGGCCGATACTCACTGAAATGTTCATGTTGTCTTCTCCTTGATGGGTAGCGCCAATCTAGGCTCAATACACTGCAGACTCTGTACGTTGGCGAACATCGTGGCCCCGCGCTGCCTGCTTGTACAATGCGTAGCTTCAAGGGAGATAGCCGAATATGACAACTCAAACCACCCGCACTTACCGCTACTATGATTTCGTGATGGCCGCCTTTGTCTGCGTGCTGCTGTGCTCCAACCTGATCGGTGCGGCCAAGACCGCGCAGCTCGATCTTCCCATCGTTGGCACCTTCATCTTTAGCGGCGGCGTACTGTTCTTCCCGATCTCATACATATTCGGCGACATCCTGACCGAGGTATATGGCTACGGGCGCGATCGCCGCGTCGTATGGGCAGCGTTCGCCGCGCTCATCTTCGCCGCCTTCATGTCCTTTGTCGTGCTGGCCTTGCCCGCTGCGCCGGGCGATTTCAACCAGGGCTATCAGAAACACCTTGAAGCCGTCTTCGGCAACACGCCGCGTATCGTTCTCGGCTCGATGCTCGCTTTCTGGTGCGGCAGCTTTGCCAACAGCTATGTGCTTGCCAAGATGAAGATCGCCACCCAAGGCAGGTGGCTGTGGACCCGAACGATCGGCTCGACCATCATCGGCGAGGCCGTCGACTCCGGCCTCTTCTACTTCATCGCCTTCTATGCCATCTGGCCGCTTGAACAAGTCATCAAGGTCGCGCTGGCGCAATATGTTCTCAAGACCACCTGGGAAATCGTCATGACGCCCGTCACCTACCGCGTCGTCGCCTTTCTCAAGCGCAAGGAGCACGAGGATTACTATGACCGCGACACCGCATTCAATCCGTTCACCTGGCGCGTGTAGCAATTTATGACAAAGACCTACGACGTCCGCCCCGGCCAGTCTGTCGAGTTGCTCAAGGAGCTGCACATCCTGACGCGCGATGGCAAGATGAACCAGGACAGTCGCCGCAAACTCAAACAGGTCTATCACCTGTTCCAGTTCATCGAACCGCTGCTCAAGGAATCGCTGCAGGAGCATGGCGAGGTGAGCCTCGTCGATCACGGCGCAGGCAAGTCCTACCTGGGTTTCATCCTGTACGACCTGTTCTTCAAGGACAGCGCGCCGCAAGGCCATATCTGGGGCATCGAGACACGCGACGAACTGGTCGCCAGCTCGCGCGCATTGGCGACACACCTCGGTTTTACGGGCATGTCGTTTCTCAACGAATCGGTGGCGGACTCGATCAATTCCAGCGAACTCCCCGAGCGCATCGACATCGTCACCGCACTGCATGCCTGCAACACGGCAACCGATGACGCCATCCACTTCGCACTTAAAAAAAGCGCACGGCATATTGTTGTCGTACCCTGCTGCCAAGCCGAAGTGGCAAGTGTGCTGCGCAAGAACAAGGGACACGCGCTCGGCAAATCGGCGCTCACCGAGCTATGGCGTCACCCGTTGCACACACGCGAATTCGGCAGCCAGATCACGAACGTGCTGCGCTGTCTGCAGCTCGAAGCGCACGGCTACCAGGTCAGCGTCACCGAACTCGTCGGCTGGGAACACTCGATGAAGAACGAACTCATCGTCGCAAGTTACAAGGACCTGCCGCGCAAGCGCCCTGCAGAGCGCTTGGCGGAGGTACTCGATAGTATTGGTCTGCAGGAAATGTCGGACAGGTTTTTCACCAGCGCAGCGTAACGTGGGCAAGATATGCCCACGCCACGTACTTCATTCCGATAGCATTTCTACTGAAATGGCTCAGCGCCCATAGGTCGCCATAAAGCTTGCCTTGCCCAAGACCTTGTCGGTCATGCCCCTGTTCAGCATGTATGCATGCAGCGCAGCGGTGCCACTACGGGGAATGCCGCCCGCAGCCTCGAGGTCGTCGACCGATAGCGCGTACAGCGTAAACATGTAGTGGTGCGGTTTGTCGCCAACCGGCGGACAAGGGCCGCCATAGTTGCCGTTGCCACCCGTCGCGCCGGTATCGAGAAAGTCGCTGGCCCCGCCGAATGCTGGTGTCGGCAAGCTGGCCGCTGCGTTCCCCGCTCCCTGCGGCAGGCCTGTTGCGCTTGCGGGCAAGTTGTAGATGGCCCAATGCCAGAAGCCGCTGCCCGTCGGTGCATCCGGGTCGTGCATTTGTAGCGCGAAAGACTTTGTCCCCACCGGAGGGTTCGACCACTGGAGAGCAGGAGAAACATTCCCGCCGGTGCAGCCGAAACCACCCAGGATGAATTTCCTGTCGAAACTGCCCGACGCCAGATCCGGACTCGATAGCGTGAATGCCGGCGTATCCGCATGCGCAGGACCGATCAGACAGCCGAGCAATAGCGCGACGGCGCCCATGTTCGATGCGCTCATAGATATGAATCTGGAATTGGCGGGACGACTCATGGCGGGCTCCTCGTGTGATGAAGCCGCCAATATACTGGGACTCGTGCTGGTCTACCAGTGTTCTGGCTTGCAAGGCGAAGGCATACCTTACGGCAGCGCGCTGCCCATCACCGCGACGAAGTGACAGGACGTGCCAGCCATGACGAATACATGCCACACGCAATGGCTGTAGCGAATCCTGCTATCGGCGGCGAAGAACACCACGCCGACCGTGTAGGCAATGCCACCCAGCACCAGCCATTCGATTCCTGAAGTCGTCATGGACGCCACGAGCGGATAAGCCGCCATGAGCACCACCCAGCCCATCACCACGTAAAGCCCGGTCGACAGCACGGGATGCCGGATACGATCGAAGGCCTTGAGCAACATGCCGCCGATTGCCAGCAACCACACGAGGCAGAACAGTAGCCACCCGCCCACACCGTGAATTGTGCAGAGGGCAAACGGCGTGTAACTGCCCGCGATGAAAAGATAGATGGCGCCGTGATCGAGCTTGAGCAAGCATTCTCGCGCGCGGCCGTCAGGCAAGGCGTGATAGAGCGTGGAGGTGAGGTAGAGCAGCACCATCGTCGTAGCAAATATGCTCGCGCCAACAATGCTGGCAGCATTTCCCTGTCTGATGGTGGCGAACATGAGCACCGGCACTGCAAGCACGGCTGCAATCAGGCCGATGCCGTGGCTGAGGCTGTTGGCAATTTCTTCGCGGGCCGACTGCGCGCGCGACAGTGCCTGATTCTGGTTCATGACGTGGGACCGCTGTCGACACGGCTCTTCGTTAGGCAAGACACATGGTGGGCTCGCCTTGTTGCACGTTTATGACGAGGCTGCGGACGACACGGCGCCACGCAGGGTGGGCACGCCATGTGCAACGCGACAGAGACCTGCATGCGGAAGGAGCGCACCGTGCCGGAAGGACCATCAATCGTCATTCTCAGAGAACAAGCCGCACGCTTTGCCGGCAAGAAAATCGTCGGCGTCACAGGTAACAGCAAGATCGACAAAGCGCGGCTCGCCGAGCAACGCATCGTCGCGCTGCGCAGTTGGGGCAAGCACTTTCTGATCGAGTTGCCTAGTTTTGCGGTGCGCATCCATTTTTTGTTGTTCGGCAGCTACCGCATCGACGAACGCAAGAGCAGCCCGCCTCGTCTGAGCCTGGCATTCGACAACGGCGAACTGAACTTCTACGCTTGCTCCGTGCAGTACATCGAGGGGCCGTTGGATGTCAGCTACGACTGGCGCGGCGACGTAATGTCCGACACGTGGGATGCGGTGGCAGCGCTTGCCAAGTTGCGAGCAATGCCTGCCACGCTGGTATGCGATGCCTTGCTCGACCAGAACGTATTTGCCGGCGTCGGCAATATCATCAAGAACGAAGTGCTGTTCCGCATTCGGGTGCATCCGCTGTCCACCGTCGGCGCCTTACCTGCAGCCAAGCTGCGCGAACTGGTTAAACAGGCACGCCAATACAGCTTCGAATTCCTTGAATGGAAAAAGGCTTTTGTTCTGAAGCAACACTGGCTGGCGCATACCAGGAGCATATGCCCACGCTGCCATATTCCGTTCGTCAAGGCACATCTCGGCAAGACGAACCGGAGAAGCTTTTTTTGCGAGCGCTGCCAGAAACGATACGTCGCAAAACATGCCACTCACGTAACGCCCGACCTTTTCGAAGCGGGACAAGAGCCTACCGAATCGGATCAGACGACTTGAACCCCAAACTCGTCATTCCCGCAAAGGCGGGAATGGCGGGAGTGCAGGACTGTAGCGGGCTCTGTACCTCAGGCAACCCGCCCCTGAACAACCATCTCTTCCACAGGCAAAAGTTTCGACGCCAGCATCGCGCCGCGCATGGGACTATCGGTGCTACGCCGCTCTTCGTGCGCAGCACGTGCCGCGGCGATGGCACGGGCCACTTCTGCGCCGTCGATGGTTTCGTGTTCCAGCAGCTGCGCGGTGAGGTCTTGCAGCGCGCCTTCGAGTTCGCGCAGCGTTGCCAGGCAGCGCTCGTTTTGTGTGGTCAGTACCGCTTCGGCTTCGGCAACGGCGATGGTCGTATCCGGCTTGATATTGAGCGCAGTCAGCGCTTCGAGGCTGAACAGCGTACCGTTGTCGCCCAGGCCGAGTGTGGCGACCATCGACAGTGCCAGCTTGGAGGCTTCCTTGAGATCGCTCGACGCACCGCTCGACGCATCGTTGTAGGTGATGAGTTCGGCAGCGCGGCCACCGAGCAGCATCTGTATGCGATGTTCGAGTTCGGACTTCAGGTGCAGATGTTTGTCTTCCTTCTGCGTCACCAGCGTCACCCCGAGCGCTGCACCACGCGACAGGATAGTCACCTTCTCGACCTGACCACAGCCCAACACCTGCGCCATGATGGCGTGACCCGCTTCGTGCACGGCGATACGCTCGCGCTCGGCCTCAGTGAGTGCCGAACCGGCGCCGTTCTTCTCACCCATTCTGCATACTTCGATAGCCTCGACGAAATTGCGCATCGAGACTTCTTTTTCCTGATTGCGTGCCGTGATCAGCGCCGCGTGATTGACGACGTAGGCGATGGCGGCGGGGGTCAAGCCGGTGGTCATGCGCCCCAGCTGCGGGTAGTCGAGTTCGCCGACACTCTTGAGATTCTTCGCATACAGCTCGAACAGCGCAGTGCGGTCGGATACGTCAGGCAATACGACCTGTATCTTGCGGTCGAAGCGCCCTTCGCGTAGCAGCGCTGGATCGACCAGGTCCGGATAGTTGGTCGCACCGATGACGATGACACCGCTGGTGGAGCTGAAGCCATCCATCTCGGCAAGAATCTGGTTGATGATGCGATTGCCTTCCGACTCAGCGGGGCCACCCGTTTCCGTCGTGGTACGACGACCGATGCCATCTATTTCGTCGAGAAAGACTATGCATGGAGCATTTTTTCGTGCTTTGCGGAAAAGCGATTTCACGCGTGACGAGCCCACACCCAGAAACATCGCCGAGAAATCGCCGCCAGTCGCGGCAATGAAGTTGACACCGCACTCCCCCGCCAATGCTTTGGCCAGTTGCGTCTTGCCCGTCCCCGGTGGGCCCGACAGCAACACGCCCTTCGGCGGCCGGGCGCCCAGCTCGGTAAAGCCCTTGGCATCCTTGAGGTAACTCATGATGTCGCGCAGCGCCGACTTCGCTTCGTTGGCGCCGATCACATCGTCGAAAGTCACGGGGGTTTCGGTCTTGGAGAATTTGAAGCCGCCACCCGTCATGCGGAAACCTTGCAGCAACAAGACTCCCAGCAGAGATAAGGTCAGCAGCAGACCGACGTCGGCGCGCCAGTTGTAAGGCGGCTCGATGTCCTTGTCGAGCATGGCCAGCGGAAACGCATCCGTCTCGCCCTTGTGATATGAGACCAGCGCCAGCGCAGCGAAGCGTCCCGTGCCGTCGGCGACGAAATACTTTTTGCCGGATTTGGCCGTCACGAACATGCCCGAGGGCGCAACCGCCACACCTGCCACGTTGTTCTTCTGCATGTCCAGAATCAGCATGGACACGTCGCCTTCGGTGGCCTTCCAGGTGTCCGGCGCATTGCGGATCTGCTGCAGCATCGCGTTGAGCGCAACCGGCTGCGCAGACTGCGGTTTGATGTGAAATGCGAAAGCCAACACCACCAACACCACCATCGCGCCAGCGATGAAAACGTGGGGCCAGGGCTTTTGCGACAGCTTATTGAGCAGGATTTTTTTCATGCAGGCGACTCTTTATAGCGAAAGGCACAACGAAGACAGATGAGCGCTACACGCGTTCAGCTCATCGTGTAAAAAATGGCGTGAACCGATAGCGCAGCTCAGAAATTATCGGCTGCATCCTGCCGTGGTTTGAGGCCGACCGTCGCTTGGCAACGCCGCTCAAGCCATCATGATTTTTGATACACGCCCGGCGCCGCGGCCGTCGCAGAGCGCACCAAGTTTCTCGGACATATCGCGCATGCGCGGCGCGTCGTCGAGCAGGCGGGAAACTTGTTCCTGCAAGGCCTTTTCATCGAAATCTTCGATGGGGCCGAGATCGATCCCGGCGCCGCGCTCCGCCAGCGCGGCACAGAGCATCGCCTGATTGTTGGCGATGGACAGCGTGATGCCCGGCAAGGCCAATGCAGCACGCTCCCAGGTCATCGAACCCCCAGCGCCGACAAACAGATCCGCATGTGCCATGCGCTGCGCCATGTCATTGACGGCAACACTGAGCGTAATCAGCGGATGCCAGACGCAACGTTCCTGCAACTGGGCAGCATGCGTGTTGGCCGGCCCTGCCACGATGTCGAGGATGAGATGCGGAAAGGCTGCGGCCAGCACGTCGACAACACAGCCGGTTGCGTCCGGCGCGTCGCTGCCCCCAAAGCAGATCAGCACCTTCCTGATCTGCCCGGTGCGTGACACCAGCCCGGCACGTTCGATCGCAAAATTCTTGTGCAACAGCGCGTAGTGCGGGCCAAGCAGTTGCTGGCAATCTGTCGGAATCCACTGCAGATAGCGCGCGGGGCCTTCCGGATTCAGGTTCTGGTCGAGCAACACATCGCAATCGTGCGGCCGATTGGCGAGATCGTCGATGACCAGGATTTGCTTGGCGTTCTTGCGCTGAGCCGATTCCCAGCTAGCGTCCAGCCCGTAGTGATCGACGACCAGCCAGTCGCAGGGTGGAATGGGCGTGTCCTCGCCGACTGGCTGGCAATGAAAGCCCGCCTGTCCCACCGTCGAGAATGCGTGCCCTTCAAGCGAGCGGCAGAAAAACCGCACCTCGGCACCACGCCTGCGCAGCGAAGCGGCGAGAGACAAGCAGCGCATGACGTGGCCGTGGCCAATCTCGCGCGATGCATCGGCACGGATGACGACTTGCATGTTCGACGTATTGCTCAACCTGTTGCTCAACGTATCTTGAAGAGTGGTTCGAGCGGCGCGCAGCGCAAGAGCTTTTCAAGTCTGCCGTTAATGACAGCATCATTCAGGATGGGCAGCACTTCATCGTACACGGCAAGCAGACGGTCCACGTCAGCCTCGCCGTGCGCGTAACTGATGTTGTGCGTGCCGAGCGTGATGATGCCGCGCGCGAACATCTCCTGCAGGAACAGCGTCTTGATATGCCACGCACTGTATTGCGGCGTGTCGCGCAAGGCGAAGAACGACCAGGTTGCATCGCCGGCCAGCGACGCGAATTCGCCGACGCCGTGCTGCACGATCTTCTCAGCAAGCGATGTCTTGATGCGCGCACCACGCGACTTGAGTGTGGCGATCACCGGCTCGCGCTGCAGTTTTTCCATCGTCGTCTTGGCGGCAGCCAGCGACAGCAATTCACCACCAAAAGTGAAGGAGAAGAAGATCTCTTCCATCATGTGCATGTACTCGGCCTTGCCGCATACCGCCGAAACCGGGTAACCATTGGCCATCCCCTTGCCGAAGGTGGCGAGGTCGGGTGTGACGCCGAAACGCGCCTGCGCGCCACCGAGTTCGTAACGGAACCCCGTGATGGTTTCGTCGAAGACCAGCAAGGCGCCGTGCCTGTGCGTGATGTCGCGCAAGGCTTCGAGATAACCCGGCAACGGCTCGGCCACATTCATCGGTTCGAGTATGACAGCGGCAAATTCGCCCTTGTGGGTGCTCAGCAATCTGTCAAGCGCCTCTGCATCGTTGTAGGGAAATGTGTGCGTCAGTTCGCTCACAGCTTTCGGCACGCCCTTGTTGCGCGCCGTCGAGCCGATATACCAGTCCTGCCAACCATGGTAGCCGCAGGTGGCAACGCGATCGCGTCCGGTGAAAGCGCGCGCCACGCGGATCGCGCCGGACGTGGCATCCGAACCGTTCTTGCCGAAGCGCGTCATCTCGGCGCAGGGCACGCATTCGCGCAGCTTTTCCGCGACTTCCATTTCGAGACGGTGTGGCAGCGAGAAAATGACGCCATCATCAAGCTGACTGCGCACTGCGGCCGTCACGTCGGGGTCGCTGTAACCGAGCGTGACTGCGGCAAGACTCATCACGAAATCGATGTACTCATTGCCGTCGGCATCCTGCACGCGGCAGCCTTTGCCATGCTCGATGAAATACGGCGACACGCCATAGGGATATTGCGTCTTGCTCTTGCTGAAGGTCTGCGAGCCCAGCGGAATAGTTTGCAAGGCACGTTCGAGCAGTGCTTCGGATTGGTGATAGCGGTCAGACATGAAACTCTCCAACATGCGTAAGATTTTTGCCGTCATTCCGGCGAAGGCTGGAATCCAGTACGGTGGGACGCCTCTGGATCCCGGCTTTCGCCGGGATGACAATTCATTGGGTGTGCTTTTCCTGCTCCAATGATTTTTCCAAACCCTCGTTTCGGCGGTGAGACGTATTCATCGTGCGCAATTCAGGCTGCTCTTCCAGCAGGGCCAAGACATCCCGTGTGGTGAAGGCCGCATTGCGCGGGTACAGTGCCGCGTAGATGCGCTCGACCAGCGCCAGATCGTCGGCCTCGTCCACGGTCCAGCGTAGCGCCGATAAATCCGTCTCGCTGCTCAGCGTCTCGATGAAAAAGCGATCCGACTGACTGGCAATATATAGCGTCACGTGCTCGCGCTCGGACAAGCGTTTCGCTTCGCGCCATGCAATGTGCAACACGGCATAGCGTATGACTTCAGCATCTAGGCCATCGGGGAAGCTCGGTGGATTGGCGTTGGTGGTGTAATCCGCGCCGCTGTCGAGATGCTTCGCAATGAGCTGATCGATAAGTTCCGGGTCTGCCAGCGGGCAATCGGCCGTGAGGCGCACGACATGCTGAGGCGCATAGGGCCGCGCGGCTTGTTCGAATCGGTCGAGCACGTCGTCGAGCGAACCGCGGTGGCAGGTCACGCCCAGCTTGGCGCATTGCTCGGCAATCGGATCATCGCTGGGTGCCGACGAAGTGGCAACGATGAGTTGATCGATGCGCCGTGCGCGGCGCAAGCGTTCGATCTGCCGGGCCAGCATGGGCTCGCCGAACAGGGGCAACAATACCTTGCCGGGCAGTCGCGAAGAGGACATGCGGGCTTGCAGAATGGCGAGGATGCGCGTGCTCATGTTTCCCTCATGCTGCTTTCATTTTCGGCGGCCATTTTCGCGGGTCCACTACCAAAGCATCGTCGCAAGCGAATGTAACCCAATCGGCGACGACATCGCGGCTAAACGCTTCGGCACATTGGCGCAGCTCATCCACCGTCGTCACACCGATCACCGCGAGATCGATTTCGGGTTGCGCGGCAGCCCATGCAAGCGACATATCGATGGGGCCGATACTGTACCGACTCGCCGCCTGCCGCAAACGCGTCAGAGGTTCGTGCAAAGTCTGCAAAGGCTCCGGCAGGGCCTGCGGCAGGATGTTCACGACACCCTGCAACAATAGCGAGCGCGCCTGTACCTTGATGCCTCGATCCGCCAGGCTGGCGAGGTGTCCGGAACTGATCAAGCGTTGATCGAGCACGCTGCAAGGCAGCTGTATCCAGTCCGGTGTGTAGCGCGCGAGCACGGTGTCGATTTCATCGGCATCGTAGACCGATACGCCGATGCTGCGTGCCATACCTTGTGCGCGCGCAGTACCCATCCAGGCCCACAGCGCGTCACCTTCGCTTCCGAGCAGATCGTTCACGGCGTGGACCAGCAAGGCATCGACATGATCACGGCGCAGCCGCGTCAGGCTGACATCCAGACTGCGTTGCGCCGAGGCAAGCACGCTGTGCTCTGGCGGCGTCGGCAGAGTCTTGCTGCAAACGCTGAAGTGTTTGTCGCCCGCCAGGAGGCTGCCGAGACGCTCTTCGGCATTGCCGTAAGCAGCGGCGGTGTCGAGCCATTTTATGCCAGCATCCTGCGCAGTCTGCAGAATCCGAACCGCTTCCGCTTCAGCGATTCGGCCATGCGTATTGGTCAGACCGTAGTCGAGACCGAACTGGACCGTGCCGAGTGCCAGGGCCGACATTTAGCCAACACGTGGGCACACCGTGCCCACCCCGCCCATACACTTGCATTCAGCCTTCTGCATCGAGCGCCCGTTTCAATTCTTCAACGACCATATCCTGCTCGGCATCCGTCAGCGCCGCGTGCAAGGGAATCGACAGGGTGCGCTCATAGTAGGCCTCGGCCAGGAGGAAATCGCCGCGCTTGAAACCGGAACGCATGAAGTCCGGTTGCAAATGCACGGGAATGTAGTGCACCTGGACATGTATGCCAACGGCACGCAGCTGATCGAAAACACGGTGGCGCGTCTCGGAATCTTTCAGCAGGATTGGATAGAGATGGTATGACGATACGCTATCCGGCGATTGCCAGGGCGGCTCGAGTTCCATGTCGGCCAACAATACGTCGTAGCGCGCAGCGAGTTCGCGTCTGCGCGCGATGAAACGATCGACCTTGGCGAGTTGGGAAATACCCAGTGCCGCGGAGAAATCTGTCATGCGGTAATTGAAGCCCAACGCCTGCTGTTCGTAATACCAGGCGCCTTCGTCCTGGCGTTGCATCTGCTCGGGTTCGCGCGTAATGCCGTGACTGCGCAGCATCGACACGGCGTTATGTAGCGCCGGATCGTCCGTTACGATCATGCCGCCCTCGCCCGTCGTCAGGATCTTGACCGGGTGAAAACTGAATATGGTGCAATCGGCGACACCCAGACTGCCGACACGCTGGCCGCGATACTCGGCGCCGAAGCTGTGCGCGGCGTCGTGAATCAGGCGAAAGCCGAAGCGGGACTTGAGCTGTGCCAACCTATCCCAACGGCATGGCTGGCCAGCGAAATCGACGGCGACGATGATGTCGGGCAGTCGCCCACGGGCCTCGGCTTCGGTCAATTTTTCGGTGAGCGACTCGATGCTCATGCAATAGGTGCGCGGATCAATGTCGACGAAGTCCACCCATGCACCGCAATAGCGTCCGCAATTGGCGGAGGCGACGAAGGTGATCGGCGAGGTCCACAAACGCATGCCGCGCCCGAGCCCCATAGCCAGACATGCCAAATGCAAGCCGGCGGTGGCGCTGCTCACTGCGCAGCCATACTTCGCGCCGCAGTGCTCGGTGACGGCCGCCTCGAAACGCGCAATGCTCGGGCCTTGCGTGATCCAGTCGCTACGCAGCACAGCTGCGACCGCGGCGATATCGTCTTCTTCAATGACCTGACGGCTATAAGGAATCATGGATGGACTGTCAGGGCTCCGGTTGTAACTATATTGCACGCCGCTCCACGGTCGTGGAGTCGATCAGTTTGCGAATTTCATCGGTGCTGAGAAACCATGGGTTGGTGCCCGAGTTGTATTCCCAGCCTTCGGGGACGAGTGCGCCGCGCTCGCTCATACCGTCAACCTGGTAGTTCGGTTGCGCAAAGAAGGCGATGCTCGGCGTGATGACGTAATGCTCCTTGAATTCGATGGTGTGATGCGAGTCGTCCGCCGGCACCATTATTTCATGCAGCTTTTCGCCAGGGCGAATACCGACCACTTTGATCGGCATCTGCGGCGCCACGGCGGCGGCAAGATCGCCGATGCGCGACGAGGGAATCTTCGGCACGAACACTTCACCGCCATGCATGCGCGACAGATTCTTGATGACGAAATCGACGCCCTGCTGCAACGTGATCCAGAAGCGCGTCATGCGCTCATCAGTGATCGGCAACTCGGTCACACCGTCGCGAATCAGTTTCTGGAAGAACGGTACGACCGAGCCGCGCGAACCTAACACATTGCCATAGCGCACGACAGCGAAACGCGTGCGGCGGCTGCCGACGATATTGTTGGCCGAGACGAAAAGCTTGTCGGACGCCAGCTTGGTCGCACCGTACAGATTGATCGGGTTGGCAGCCTTGTCAGTCGATAGCGCGATGACACGCTCCACCTCGTTGTCAATGCAGGCGTTGATGACGTTCTGCGCACCGTAGATATTCGTCTTGATGCACTCCATCGGGTTGTACTCGGCGGCAGGCACCTGTTTGAGCGCTGCAGCGTGTATGACAATGTCAATTTCACGGAAAGCCTGGCGCGTCCTCTCGGCATCGCGCACGTCGCCAAGAAAGAAACGCATGCGCTCATCGGTGAACTCCTGCTGCATTTCGTACTGCTTGAGTTCGTCGCGCGAATACACCACGACGCGCCGCGGGTTGTACGAAGTCAGCAGCGTGCGGATGAAGGCGCGACCAAAAGAGCCGGTGCCGCCGGTGATGAGAATCGACTTGCCGTCAATCATGCTGCCTCCCCTTGCTGGACCACGTTGGCGGTGCTGGCGTCGAGCTTGGCTTGCAAGCGCTGCTTGCCGACTTCCAGTATCGCGATCATGTTGTCCAGTGCCGTCGCCAGGAAACGGTCGAAAAGGTCGAAGCCGAATTTGGCGAATTCGGTAGCCTGCTCCGGCGTCTTCGCCAGCGACATGCAGTCGTAGAAGAAACGCCCCATGTGCAGCATGGAGCCGCGCAGCAGCGGGAAGATATGCGTGCTCTTGTGACGCTCGTCGAAGAGGTAATGATGCATGTCGTAGAGCTTGTCGGCGATGTCCATCTTGGTGTGGATGTCACCGGCAAAGATGCCCCGCAGATCGCCGCGTACCGCCTGCAACTGTTCCATCAGCTCGCCAAGATTGGCAAACGGGTTGGCATCGTAATCATCGGTAAATGCCGACAGCATAGCCTGCACTGTGGCAGCCTTGTTGCCCATCGATGCAGAAATCACCAGATCTTCGGCATGCAGCGGTGTTGTGTTACGGATGAAGGCACCGTCGTTGAGATTGAACACCTGCGCGCCAGGATGTTCGTCGATGGTGATCGACATGGCGTCGCGCGAATGCATGAATATCTCGGTCGACAGAACCTCCTCGGTGAAGTTGCCCTTCGTCGGTTTGTGCGTCTTGTGCACGCTGTGCGTATCGCGCACGATCTTGTCGAGCACTGCGTTATCCGGTGCCTCTTCGTCGAAGTACAGTGAGGACTTGGCGTGATGCTTGTCCTCGTCCTTGAAACCGAAATCGATGCCGACCAGGTGAATCTTGCTAAAGCCCATCTCCAGCGCCAACGCGACGCCGCCATTGGTGCAAGTGGGGCCACTGCGGAACCACTTGAGACGATTCTTGATGTCGAATAGCGCCGTGCCGAGATCGATTTCCTTGCAGAACATCAAAGGTCTGGAAGTGGACGTAAACACTGCCGGATGCATGATGGTCAGCGCCACGATCGGCACGTCCTTGACGAACTCGCGCGTCTGCGGTTCCTGCAGCACGACATATGTCATATAGGTACGCTCGATCTCCACATGCAGATCGGGCTTGATGCCGGCGCGTGCCAGGGCCGTGATGGCCGTGCCACAACTGATGATGACGGCGCGATCCGCGTTCGCCCGTAGTACAGGCAGTAACGCATCGAGTGACGGGCCGGAGCCGACGACGAAGACTTCCGCATCGTGCGGCAGCTCCGGTTTATGCGTGAATAGCGGGTGGCCGTCGATGGCGTTTTCCATGGCCTGCTTGAGACCGAGGATTTCGTCATCGAGAAAACCCCAGCCGCGATAGAGCGTCCATAGGTCGGTGCGTAATTTCTCCCACAGTGTCTTGACCTTCGTCGAATCGTAATCGTTGAAGAACAAACCCATGCCCTGCATGAAATATGGCGGCCACAGCTTGTAGAACATCGCCCGCAGATGCTCGGCGAGCGCGCTCGGATCTTCATCGTGCGCGATCGAGAAATAGAAACCCTTGGCCGCGTACCGCTGCTGCAGCGAAACATAGTCAACAAAGTACAACGACATATTCAGGCGCGTCAGATCGGTATCGACCAGAATCAGGTGGCGCATTTCCCAGTCGTCAACCAGCCGTTCCAGATGCCAACCGTAGCCACTGCCGAATACGATGGCGAGCGGCATGCTGTGATCGCCGAATTCAGGTTTCGCGAGATAGCCACCCTCACCCGCGATGCGGCGGAAGCCTTCGATCAGTTCGCCACGGAACCGCGGCTCGATCGGCAAGAAAAAGTCCGGGTTGTCCTGATGTGGGAAAGCCAGTGCCGGATCGTCGACAAAGCTGTGATCGATATCGATACGCGGACGGCTCTCCGGATTCTCGAAAACCTTATACAGCGCACGGCCGAAATCGGTGAACTCGCGCGGCCCGCCCTGAAAGTGGCGATAGAAGATCGTCAGCTTGCCATCGGGCCCGACCTTGAATGGCGCAGGCATATTGATCGCCATTAATTTGTCGAAGATGTCGCTGAATTGTTCTTTCAGGAAGTACAGATTGGCCTGGTAAGTGGCCATCAGCTTCTGCAGATAAGCCTCCTGGAGAGGCGTCCACTCTGCGTTACCACGCGTTGCATCCATGGTCCGGGTCCGTGTCGTTGCGTATTGTTGCGTATTGTTGTTATGGCATCCCCATCGGGTGACGCCATCCTGCAAGGTGCGTTCTACACGACACCGATCTTAAGCAGGCGCAGCAAACAGACATATGCCTAGATGCCCGGTAAAAGCCTTCTTATTTCTGATTTGGTCTCGCGGTTCGATGCAAAAGTGCTTTGAAAAGTACGCTTTCACTTGCGGCCGAAATCAATAAAGACCCTTGTTTATGGGGCTTTTAGCACATTTCCGAGACGGGAAATGCCTAGCAAGCCAGCTCACCCTGCAGAGATTTCTAGCAGAACCGTAAATGAATTCATACACGGACTAAACAGGGGAAAACAAGCGCTATTCAAGTTTTCCGATGAGCAGGCCGATGTAGCAGGCATGAGTGACAAACACTCGAAAGACTGCGCTGAAACCTGCATCAAAGTCGCACCGTGCAGTTTGAAGTGAGAAACGCAACCCAATAAGGAGTTACAAAATGGCACTGACCATCAATACCAACGTGGCGTCGCTGAACGCCCAACGCAACCTGAACACTTCGCAGGCCTCATTGGCCACTTCGCTGCAACGGCTCTCTTCGGGCCTGCGCATCAACAGCGCCAAGGATGACGCCGCCGGTCTGGCGATCTCCGAGCGCCTGAACTCGCAGATCAAGGGCTTCAACG
>JAQGMF010000002.1 GCA_028292505.1 Rhodocyclales bacterium | reverse complement strand
GGAGAAGAAGGGATTCGAACCCTTGATACAGTTTTTGACCGTATGCTCCCTTAGCAGGGGAGTGCCTTCGACCACTCGGCCACTTCTCCAAAGAGCGCGCATGTTAGCCGCAGCACGCCCTCGCGTCAATTCATTCGACTCCGTGTCAGAAGCGTTTGCGGTGCGAAGTCGACAAAGCCGCTAGCGCTTCTGACGCCGAATTCAAGCGCCGACCTGATCCAGTTCAAAAGCCTTGTGCAGCACGCGCACAGCCAGCTCAAGGTACTTCTCGTCGATTGCCACGGAAATCTTGATTTCTGAAGTCGAGATCATCTGGATGTTGATGCCCTCTTCAGCCAGGGTGCGAAACATCTTGCTGGCGATGCCCACATGCGAGCGCATGCCGACGCCGACCACCGACACCTTGGCCATCGAACGATCGCCGCGAATCTCGCGTGCACCAGCGTGCGTCTTCACGGTTTCCAATATCGCCACGGCACGGTCATATTCATTGCGATTGACGGTGAAGGAGAAGTCCGTCATGCCGTCATGGCTGACGTTCTGGATGATCATGTCGACGTCGATATTGGCCTCGGCGATAGGGCCGAGAATCTGATAGGCAATGCCGGGCCGGTCGGGCACGCCCTGAACAGTGAGCTTGGCCTCATCGCGGTTGAAAGCGATGCCGGAGATGATTGGTTGTTCCATCTTGATGTCTTCCTCGAATGTAATCAGGGTTCCCTCGCCGCCTTCCTCAAAGCTTGAGAGCACCCGTAGCCTGACCTTGTACTTGCCCGCGAACTCGACCGAGCGGATCTGCAAAATCTTGGAGCCGAGGCTGGCCATTTCCAGCATCTCTTCAAAGGTAATGCGGTCGAGCTTGCGTGCCTCGGGCACGATGCGCGGGTCGGTCGTGTACACACCGTCGACGTCCGTATATATCTGGCATTCGTCGGCATGCAGTGCCGCGGCCAGTGCGACGCCCGTCGTATCGGACCCACCGCGCCCCAACGTGGTGATATTGCCGAGATCATCGACGCCCTGGAAACCCGCCACGACAATGACATTTCCATCGTCGAGGTCTTTACGCATACGATCTTCATCGATCTTCAGGATGCGCGCCTTGGTAAAAGCACTGTCGGTAAGGATGCGCACCTGCGCGCCGGTATAGCTGCGCGCCTTGACGCCCTGCTCGATCAGCGCCATACACAATAGGCCTATCGTCACCTGCTCGCCCGTCGACACCACCACGTCGAGTTCGCGCGCGTCCGGTGTCGCCTGGATTTCCTTGGCGAGCGCAATGAGTCGGTTAGTCTCGCCGCTCATGGCGGACACGACCACGACAATCTGGTCGCCCGCTGCTTGCGCACGCGCCACGCGTCGGGCGACATTCTTTATCCGCTCGGGATTACCCACCGAGGTACCGCCGTACTTTTGAACGATCAGTGCCATCTTGCTGCGACTAGCTTGAAGTTGGAAAGCTGACCATTTTAGCCGAATCCGCCGTCTCACCCACCGGGAATATGCTTTACCCGTGTCCGAAGACCGTTCCGGAAACAAGGGACGCGCTTACACAATTTTTCAAAACAGGCCTGCGAAGCAGGCAGGACATGGTTGTATGTTGTCGAGATATTGATCTATACTTTAGCCGTCTATAACTAAAGTTATAGACCAGCAGAAGCCTGCCACGCCGTGATACCTGTGAGGCAAAAAATGCCATGCAGAATGCGGCGTAGATATAACAACAGACGGCGAGAGGTAGTGCAGACGTGTCGAGTGACGCCAGAATGCCTTGTGCATGCGAACGTACGCATATGTCGGAACTCTCTATGCGGGCCCGGAGGTCTAGGAATAATTCAATTTTCTGCATCGCATTCACAGGTACACAGACATGAAAACTATTGAAAACATCGATGTTCGCGAAATCCGCCGCAAACTTGGCCTGAACCAGTCGCAGTTCTGGTCCAAGATCGGCGTCACACAAAGTGGCGGCTCCCGCTACGAAAGTGGCCGCAATGTTCCCCGTCCAGTGCAAGCCTTGCTGCGCCTGGTGCACATTGAGCAGATCGACCTCAACAAGATCCGCAAGGAAGACTTCGAGGTCATCGAGTATCTGCGCGCCAATAAGTCTGAAATGTTCAAGAACCTGAAAAAAGAAGCCAAGGCGAAGAAGAAAGAGAAGTAATTCTTCGTCTCGACCGGGAGACGACTTCGTTTCGTCCCCGGTCGGCTTGCAAAATGCATGACTGACCTCGCAGCTTGCCTGCGTGGTGGGTTCATTGTGGTTCTTGTCCGTCCCTCTCTCCGCCTGCAGCGCATCCGCCGGATCGCCGCGGCGTCTTCTTGTCGCTACAATGCCGACCTTGGCTGCCGTCGCGTTGCCTTCGCGCGCCCACTCATCGGTAACATCCCTTGCTGATCACCAGACGACTTGAGTTCGATGCGGGCCACCGCATTCCCGATCACCGAAGCCTGTGCCGACATCTGCATGGTCATCGCTATGCCATCGAGATAACCGTCGCGGGTGACGTTACACTGCAGGATGGCAATCCACGCAATGGCATGGTGCTCGACTTCTCGGAGATAAAGGCCGTGCTGCGCTCGGCGATCGTCGACGTCTGGGACCACGCTTTTCTGGTCTATCGCGGCGACACCCAGGTTCGCGAATTTCTCGACAGCCTGCCCGACCACCGCACTGTCGTGCTCGACGTCGTTCCCACAGCGGAGAATCTCGCGGCGGAAGCTTTCCGCTTGCTCGCGCCGCGCATCGCGGAACTTTGCGAAAAACAATTGATATTGGAAAACGTCCGCCTTTATGAAACGCCCAATTGCTGGGCGGACGCCACGCGCGCCAATGTTCAGTAGTAGTTGGAACGAGTCATAGCGTTCGCGAGCAGCTAGCCGGCCTCCCACGGGAGAAGCAAAAATGTGCAGCACAATGCGCTGTGCTTGTTGTGCGCTAACTGTCTAGGCCACCGCGTTGCGCAGCACACGGCACGATCAAGATCATCGCAAACACCAGCGCAAGCGCCAGCATGATCGCCCCGCCCGCATACGAAGCCGCCACACGATGTGCGAGCACCGCTCTCGCCTCGCCGACTGATCCCGCTGCGGCGAACACAACAACCAGGATGCCCAACCCGAGCGAGCCGCCCAGCTGGTGTGCGACGTTAACCACGCCGGACGCTGCACCGGCATCTTCCGCCGCCACACCCGCGATCCCCGCAACCGTGAGCGGGCTCAGCGAACAACCCTGACCGATACCGATCAAGATCATCGGCAGCGCAACGCCGACGAGATAGGGCGTGTGCGCCATCACCTGGCTGAGCCACGCCATGCCGATCAGCGCAAGGATGAGTCCTGCCGCGAGCAAGCGACCATTGCCGACGCGCCGTGTCAGCCAGGGAACCGCCATCGCCGCCGCGAAATTGGCGAGCGTTGTCGGCAGGAAGGCAACACCCGCCTGCGAGGGACTGAAACCGAGAACGCCCTGCAGGTACTGCGTCGTGAAGAACCAGAAGCCCACCATCGCGCCAAGGAACAATATGCGTGTCGCGTAGGCGCCAGCGCGTTCGCGGTTGGCGAATAGACGCAGCGGCATGATGGGCTGCTTTGCGCGCCATTCGTTGAATACCAGAAAGACCAATAGCATAACGCCGGCGACGAGCGACGTTGTCGTGACAGGATCACTCCAGCCCGACGTCGTCGAGCGCACCAGCCCATAGACCAGCGCACTCATGCCGAGCGTCGAACTCACCGCACCGGCCAGGTCGAGCTGGCCCGGGCGCAGCGGCGTCTCCTCAAGATAACACCGCGCGCCAAGCATCAGCGCGATGCCGATGGGCAGGTTGATGAAAAAGCCGACACGCCACGACAGCCAGTCGGCGAAGATGCCGCCGAGCACGAGGCCAACGCTCGCGCCGACGCCAGCGACCGCGCCGTAGTAGCCGACCGCGCGTGTGCGCTCCGGCCCTTCCCTGAAGTTCGTCGTCAACAAGGCAAGCGTCGACGGCGCGAGGATCGCCGCGCCAACGCCCTGAATCGCACGCGCGCACAGCAGCCACGCTGCCGACTGCGATATGCCGATGGCAAGCGACGCAAGCGTGAATAGCCCCAGCCCGACGATGAACATGCGGCGGCGACCGAGAATGTCGCCGGCCCGCGCACCGAGCAGTAGCAAACCACCGAATGCCAGCGTGTAAGCGTTCTGCACCCAGGTAAGTCCTGTCGGCGAGAAGCCGAGACCTTGCTGGATTTTGGGCAAGCCGGTTATGACAATCGAGATATCCAGCACGATCATCAGATAGCTCACCAGTACGATGAGCAACACCGGCATCTGGCGAGAGGTGATGGTATTCATCAATCAGACCTCGGCTTCAGCGGGATATTGCGTGTTGTCGACATGCTCCATGAAGTCCGCCGTCTCGCCATCGAGCTGCTCCTGAATCGCGATATGCGTCATAGCGACAGGGGGCGCCGCACCATGCCAATGCTTCTCACCGGGCGCGATCCACACCACATCGCCCGGCCGGATTTCCTCGACCGGCTTGCCCCATAGCTGAATCAGCCCGCGGCCCGAGGTCACAATCAGCGTCTGGCCCAAGGGATGCACATGCCATGCCGTGCGAGCGCCGGGCTCGAACGTCACGCTCACGCCAAGCGCCCGCGCCGGCTCGTTGGCCGCGAACAGCGGATCGACACGCACCGTGCCAGTGAAATAGCGTTCCGGTCCGCGCGCAGAGGGCTGCGAGCCGTTTCGTGTGATCTGCATATGCTCAATCCTCCGTGTGATGGTGACAACGCGAATGTGCCATCCGTATGCAGTGCACTGTATCGGCTGCGCTCAAGCGTGATTAGCCGCTACAATCGGCATGCACTTATGAATGGAGCTCATCAATGCCGCGCGAGACCGCATCACGTCAGAATCTCAACGACCTGCAAGCCTTCGTTCTCGTTGCGCGCGAAGGCAGCTTCACCAAAGCCGCTGCACAGCTCGGCGTCTCACAGTCAGCATTGAGTCACACGATTCGTGCCTTGGAAGCGCGGCTCGGCGTGCGCCTCCTCACCCGCACCACGCGCAGCGTGTCGACCACCGAAGCCGGCGAGCGCCTGCTCATCACCCTCGCCCCGCGCTTCGACGAAATCCAGGCCGAGCTCTCCGCGCTCGGCGAGATGCGCGACAAACCGTCGGGCACCATCCGCATCACCGCGACCGACCACGCCGCCGACACCCTCATCTGGCCAAGGCTCGCCAAAGTCTTGCCGGACTATCCTGACCTCAAGATCGAAATCGTCATCGACTACGGTCTCTCCGACATCGTAGCGGAGCGGTATGACATTGGCGTTCGTCTCGGTGATCAAGTTGCCAAAGACATGATCGCCGTGCGCATCTCGCCCGACATGCGCATGCTCATCGTCGGTTCACCCGCCTATCTCGCCAAGCACCCCGCGCCCCGGAAACCGCAAGACCTCACCGACCACCAGTGCATCAACCTGCGTCTGCCAACGCGCGGCGGCCTCTACGCCTGGGAATTGCAAAAAGGCAAACACGCGCTACAGGTACGCGTCGACGGCCAGTTGATCTTCAACGGTTTGCCGCGAATGATCACCGCGGCGCTCGACGGTTTCGGCCTCGCCTACGCGCCGGAGAATTCAGTCGAATCGCATATCGCCGCAGGCAGGCTCATCTCCGTGCTGGAAGACTGGTGCCCCACCTGGCCCGGCTACCACCTCTACTACGCGAACCGACAGCAGTCTTCGCGTGCGTTGGCGGTGGTGGTGGATGCGTTGCGGTATCGCGGCTGAGTGCGGGCCTTAGTGGTCCTCTTCAGATCAAACACCAAACAAACGATTTGAACGAATCGAACGATTCGACTACCATATAAGCTTCTGCACAACCTTGGGGAGCCCAGCATGCAAACCTTTACTGCCAACGAAGCCAAAACCCGTTTCGGCGAATTCATCGATCTGGCGCAGAAAGAGCCTGTACGCGTCATGCGGCGCGACCGTGTCGTGGGTGTCATGGTTTCCGCCAGTGACTACGAAGCCATGCGCGCCTTCTACGCCAACCGCCTTCAACACACGCTCAAGCAGACGGCAACAGAAGCGCGCGCACAAGGACTGACGGACGAAGCTCTTACCGACCTTCTCGCCGATGAGAGCTGAACCCCGCGCTGTCATCGACACCAACGTACTCATCAGCGCGGCACTATCGGCAAGCTCGCCACCCGCGTGGGTCACACAGTGGCTGCTGCTGCACGGGCGCATCCTCTTCTCGCAAGAGACCTTCGCCGAACTCGAAACACGCCTGTGGCGTCCCAAGTTCGACCGCTACATGAGCATCGAAGTACGCAAATCCCTGCTGCACGACTTCAACGCCATCGCGGACTGGATCGAACTCGGTGAGCATCCAGACATCACAGCTGTGCATCACAGCCGCGATGCAGATGATGACAAATTCATACACACTGGACTCGCCGGAGAGGCAGACATTATCGTAAGCGGAGATCGCGATCTGCTCGACCTGGGGCAAGTGGGCGAGCTTCGCATCATGACGCCAACGGAAGCGTGGGGTCTGCTACATAAGGCTTGAGGCAAAGACCAAAAGGCGGTTCGCTACGCGATGCGTCATTACCTCTCTTGCCTCGCCGACTGATCCGCATCCTCCGCCACGACGCCGCCAATGCCCGCGGCAGTGAGCGGGCTCAGCGAGCAACCTTGACCGATACCCATTAGGATCATCGGTTGCGTCCTGCCGCGAGAAGACCGCGTGGGCTCCCCGAGCCCACCCTCAATGCCGAACTTCGCACACAAAGCAGTGCATACCAATTGGATATGTGCGCTGACAAACAGACCGAAGCATTCTAAGCTGCGACATTGATAGCGGTGCGCACGCGTTCAGTCCCGACACGAGGTGCCGACAGAAACGGAGAAGCGCGCAACCCAAGGCGTTATATCGGCCTAGCCAAAACAATGCCCGTAACTCACCCGAAAGGAATCACCATGGCAGACAAGATCGGAACCGTACATTGGGAAGGCGCCGGCAAGAATGGCAAGGGCCAGATCAGCACGGAGACAGGTGCGCTAAAGAACGCGTCGTATGGTTTTGCAACGCGCTTCGCAGATGACAAGAGCGGCACAAACCCGGAAGAGATTCTTGGCGCTGCGCATGCGGCGTGCTTTGCGATGGCTTTCTCTTTTGCTTGCGATAAGGCAGGCTTCGCGACCACGACGGTCGACACGCAGGCGAGTGTGCGGCTGGCGCAGCAAGGCGATGGTTTTTCGATTAGTCGAATTGCATTGACCTTGAAGGCAGATGTACCCGGCCTCGATGAGGCGCGCTTCCAGGAAATTGCGCAGCAGGCCAAGCGCGATTGCCCGCTGTCGAAGGCGCTGGCAAGCGTGCCCGAGATCACGCTGCAGGCGACGCTTGCGAGCGGGAGCTGAAAGCGCCCGGATAGCCGGCAACCTGCCGGCAATACCGTTCGCATAACGAGGCTCCGGAATGAGCGCGTCGTCGGGGCGTGGGCCGTGACTCAGTAGCCGGGGGTGAACTGGATTCTGGCCTTTGCCGGAATGACGATAGTTTCTTGCCGTGCTTAGCTGAACGGCATTGGCGCCCCGCGCCCCATGATTGCTTGTAGATAAGATGGTGGGTGCAACATCCGGCCATTGCCCCGTGCCCCCCGCTGCCAGCACGAATTCCCTGCGTTTTCGGCACGCATTGCCCTTAACTGTAAATTTGGTATAGCGCCGTTCAGCGCTAATCCCCACCGCCACAGGCCGAACCTCGTTCTGAGCTGGGACTCTTTCTTGCTGAAAAGCCTTTGACAGATCAGTCGCCTTTGCGACAAGGGTCGTTGTCGATCAAGACAAGCACTCATATGTCATGCGCTTCTTGCGTTGCTCCGGCAACAGCAAGTGCCAACTCATGGGTATGCATATTCAATTGAGGAGAAATGCAATGTTCAAACGTACTTTCCTTTTGATGGCCGCGGCCATCACCGTCATTGGCTTTGCCGGCTGCACGACCACCATGCCTGAAAAACCCGCAGCAGACACCAGTGCCAAACGAACCAATCTCAATGCTGGTGCTGACAAGGTACTGGCAGATCTATACAAGCAAGTGCCCGGCTCTCGCGAGATGGTTGCCAAGGCTAAAGGCGTGCTCATATTTCCTAACGTAGTCGCGGCCGGTCTGGGCGTTGGTGCCTCGTATGGCGAAGGCGTGCTGCGCAAGGACGACCGGCCTACTTCCTACTACAACACGGCAGGTGGTTCGATCGGTTTGATTGCCGGCGCGCAATCCAAGGCGGTGTTCATGCTGTTCATGACATCGGAATCTCTGGCCAAATTCGAGTCGAGCAAGGGTTGGACTGCCGGTGCGGATGCTTCGGTTGTGGTGCTCAACGCTGGCGCAAGTGCAGCCGTCGATACCAAGACCGTTCAACAACCTATCGTCGGTTACGTGCTGACCAATGGCGGCTTGATGGCTAATGCCTCGATCGATGGGACAAAGATCACCAAGCTGGATCTGTAAGCCCGACAGTGCCACTGGCACGGCTTGAACAATCGTGCGTATTTCATGATCGGCACTCTCGTCCCATCAACAAGAAACCCGCGTCACGCGGGTTTCTTGTTTGACGTCCTATGCCGTTGCGCAGCCACTTGTTCAAGCCAATTGGCCGATGGCTTGTACAATCGCGCTATGCCCAATGCGCCTGCCACATCGACCCGTTTTCTCGCTGGTTATCCGGCACACCTGATCGCGCAGACCGAGCAGATGATTGCGAGCGGCAAATTGGGTCCCGCGCTTTTCAAGCGCTACCCGAAGCCGCACGAAATACGCAACGAACGAGCCTTGCAGACATACGTGACCGGGCTGAAGAGCCTATATCTGCGCAGCACGCTGCCTTTGACCCGCATCACCTATGACAATAACATTCATGTAGTGCACAACGCGCTCGGAACACACACCACCCTATCGCGAGTGCAGGGTCGGCGTCTCAAGTCGAAACGCGAGATTCGCATTGCCACGCTGTTTCGAATTATGCCGGAAGAATTTCTGCGCATGATTGTGGTGCACGAGTTGGCCCATCTACGCGAGCGAGAACATGACAAGGCTTTTTATCAGCTGTGCTGCCACATGGAGCCGGCCTATCACCAGCTCGAATTCGAGCTGCGCACATACTTATGCTGGCTTGAAGTGACGGGTGAGGCGATGTGGGTTTGAAGACTTTTGAGCTTGTGCGCGATGCGCCCAACAAAAAAGCGCCAGGGAAGGCGCTCGATTGTCACTGATTGGCGGAGGCGGTGAGATTCGAACTCACGAACGCCTTGCGACGTTGCCAGTTTTCAAGACTGGTGCATTCAACCGCTCTGCCACACCTCCGCGGCACATCGCTGTGAGCGATTTGCAGGGCGCCGAGTTTATTCGGCCTAGGCGCCCGGCGCAAGCATACTGCCAATAGACATATGCAAGCTCGGCAAAAATGGCTAGCATCAGGATTGCAGGAACCCTAGGCAGTACCAGGGGTCTTATATAGCGTGCGCAAATTGTGCACGCAATTCTTGATGGAGATTGAAATGGAAGATCGCATGCTGAATGCCACCACTCTCGGCAGAGCCGGAGCGCGCAACCGCGTGCTGCGCAACACTTACAACCTGCTCGCGCTGTCGATGCTGCCTACTGTCGCGGGCGCATGGCTGGGTGTGCAACTGAATTTTGCCTCGCTATTCGCAGGCAGCCCGATCATGGGATCTATCCTCATGCTCGTCGCAATGTTCGGCCTTATCTTTGCTATCAAGCGTTACCAAGACAGCAGCGTCGGCGTGGTGCTATTGCTGGGCTTCACCTTTGTGATGGGTTTGCTGATTTCGAATACGCTGCAATGGACACTGCGTTTTTCGAACGGCGGTTCGTTGATCGCCATGGCGGCAGGCGGTACGGCTGTCATTTTCTTCGGCATGTCGACGCTGGCCAGCGTCATCAAGCGTGATCTTTCAGGACTCGGGAATTTCCTGTTTATCGGCACGCTGTTGCTGATCGTGGCGGGCATCGCGAATTTGTTCTTCCAGATTCCGGCCTTCCAGCTGACGATTGCCGTGATCAGCTGCGCGCTCTTTTCGGTGTGGCTGCTGTTCGACCTGAATCGCGTCATAAATGGCGGCGAGACCAATTACGTGAGCGCCACCCTCAAGGTCTATCTCGATCTGGTCAACATTTTCGTAAATCTGCTGCAGATTCTCGGCATGCTCGGCGGCAATCGCGACTGACATCGTGCTTCCGCACAAACAAAAGCCCGCTTGATGCGGGCTTTTGTTTTTAGGGACGCTCGAACAAGGCAATGGATTCGACATGCGAGGTGTGCGGGAACATATTGGCAACGCCCGCGCCACGCATCACGTAGCCCTTCTGGTGCCATAACACGGCTGCATCGCGCGCCAGTGTCGCCGGATTGCAGGAGACGTAGACGATGCGCCGCGGTGAATTCTCGTTGAGCGCGTTCACGACGGCAATCGCGCCTTCGCGCGGCGGGTCAATCAGTATCTTGTCGAGCGGGCCGAGCGCCTGCAGGCTTTCCGGCGTCGCTTCAAACAGGTTGGACACGTGAAACTCGGTGCGCTCCGATAGCCCATTGGCAGCGGCGTTTACCTTGGCACGCTGAACCAGCGCGGCGCTACCTTCGACACCCACTGCAGTGGCGCCGCTGCGCGCGATCGGCAGTGTGAAATTGCCCAGACCGCAGAACAGGTCGGCGATACGCTCGCCGGGCTGCGGGTCGAGCAATTGCATGGCACGACGGATCAGCAGACGGTTGATATGCACATTGACTTGCGTGAAGTCGGTCGGCCGGAATTTGAGCGAGAGATCGAATTCCGGCAACGTGTAATGCAGGAATTCCGATTCGTCAGCGCGCAGGGGGCGAACCGTATCCGGGCCGCCGGGCTGCTGCCATATGCTTATTGCATTAAATTCACCGAAAGCCAGGAGCGCGGCCACGTCGGCGGCGGTAAAGAGTTGCAGATTGCGCAGCACCAGCACCGTGCGATCATCGCCGACGGCAATCTCGATCTGCGGAATTCGGTCGGGCGCGGACAGGCTTTCGATCAAGCCACGCAGGGGCACGAGCAAGGCAGAGATATGCGATGGCAATATCTCGCAGCTCGTTATGTCGGCAATGTAGCTGCTCTTCTTTTCATGAAAGCCGATCAGCACACCGCCTCTCCCGGGAACCCGGCGCACGCTGATGCGCGCGCGAAAACGATAGCCCCACGACGGGCCGTAGATTGCCGGATAGATGCTATCGACGGGAACCTTGCCGATGTGTTTGAGCGCGTCTTCCATGACGCGTTGTTTGGCGGCCACCTGGGCACCCAGCTCGGCGTGCTGCATGCTGCAGCCACCGCATGTGCCGAAAAACTTGCAGCGCGGTGTGGCGCGTTGCGCGCTGGCTTTGACGACACGCGTCATCGTCGCTTGCTCGAAGCTTGCACGCTTGCGATAGCTGGAATACTCGACCTTCTCGCCCGGCAAGGCGCCTTCGATGAAGATCACTTTGCCGTCGACATGGGCCACGCCGCGACCTTCGTGGTCGAGGGATTCTATGGTGGCAACAGGCATCGGCAAAGTCATTGCGACGTCTCCAAAAAGCCTGCGATTCTATCGCGTCGGCGGTCGATTGACGTGCCCGTGTAAGATGCGAATATGATCGAAACGCTCCTGGGCGGCATGAAGCCGCAACAATTCCTCGACGAGTACTGGCAGAAAAAGCCGCTCCTCGTCCGCAACGCGGTGCCCGACTTTCAGGGCCTGCTGACGCCCGCGCAAACCAGGCAGCTGGCGGCCGACGAGGACGTGGAGTCGCGTCTCGTCTTCCCGACCCACGACGGCAAGGGTGGTGGCTGGCAGTTGTTAAGCGGGCCGCTGCGCAAGCGCGATTTCCCGAAATCCGGCGCGTGGACTGTGCTGGTACAGGGCCTGAACCTGCTGCTCGACGAAGCGGACGAACTGCTGCGCCAGTTCGCGTTCATCCCCTTCACGCGCCTTGACGATCTGATGGTCTCTTACGCTACCGACGGCGGCGGCGTTGGTCCGCATTTCGATTCCTACGACGTATTCCTGCTGCAAGGCCTCGGCCAGCGTCGCTGGCAGGTCAGCGCGCAAAAAGACCTGGCCTTGGTGGAAGGCGCGCCGCTGCGCATTCTGAAAAACTTCAAATCCTCACACGAATGGATTCTCGACGCCGGCGACATGCTTTATCTGCCGCCGAAGTACGCCCACAATGGGGTCGCCATTGGCGAATGCATGACTTACTCGATAGGTTTCCGGGCACCGTCGGCGCGTGAATTGAGTTCCGCCTTTCTCGCTTTCCTCGAAGAAAAGTTGGCCCTCGAAGGGCTTTATGCCGATCCCGACTTACGCGCAACGCCCACGCCAGCGCGCATTCCTGACGAAATGGCCGAGCGTGTCGCGGAAATGCTGTCGCGTATTCGCTGGGCACAACGCGACGTGACCGAGTTTCTCGGCCAGTATCTGTCGGAGCCCAAACCACATGTGTTTTTCGAGGCTCCACATGAGGAACTGTCGCCAAGCGCATTCAAGCGCGCCACGCTTGCACGCGGCATACGCCTGGATTTGCGCACGCAAATGCTCTATGCCACCGGCAAGTTCTTCCTGAATGGCGAAGTCGTCGTAATACCGGCAAACGATGCGCGCGCCTTTCGCCGACTTGCCAACGAACGCACCTTGACCCAGCTCAAAGAACTGTCGGAGCAAGGCTGGGAATTACTCGCAAACTGGTATGCAGACGGCTTCATACACCTGCAATGTACTGTCTGATATAGCGCAACGCTGCAATGCACAACCTTCCCAATTGCTGAAATTGAATGTTAGAATGCGGAATCGGCTATTAGGGCCGATTTGAATTTTGGCTCATATACTCACCGCACATTTTTGCAAGGGAATTCAACAATGAAACAATCTCTCCTCGTTGCAGCCCTGATTGCTCTGGCAACTGCTGCTTGCAGCAAGACGGAAGAAGCTCCGGCTCCTGCGGTCGAAGCATCGGCTCCTGCTGCTGCTCCCGCTGAACAATCCCCTGCTGCCGCTCCTGCGGATCAGTCTGCCGCTCCGGCCGACCAATCTGCTGCTCCTGCAGACCAGTCCGCACCCGCCAAGTAATATTTTGGTTGTTGCACGGAAAAGCCGACCTTGGTCGGCTTTTTTCGTTTCTGAATGGCTATAGGCGTACGTCATGACATGCAACCGGGGGCACGCAACTTGCGAATCGACTAGACGCTGGTAATTCAACAATCAGGATATTGCCAACCATCCCATTCTTGCAGGGCGTCCACATGCCAAACTCCGCATCTCATCGCGGCATTGACCGCGCAGGCAATCTCTTCAAGACACAGGCCTTCATCGATGGTCGATGGCTGTCCACGCCGGAAAGCTTCGCGGTAGTCGATCCAGCCACAAACCAGACGCTGGCCCAGGTCAGCAATCTCGGCGCGACGCATGCGGACGAGGCGATCAAAGCAGCAAACCAAGCCTTGCCTGCCTGGCGAGACCGGCCGGCGCGCGAGCGAGCCGACATCATGCGCCGCTGGTTCGAGTTGATAGGCGATAACAGCGACGCCCTCGCTGCCCTGCTCACCGCCGAACAAGGCAAGCCGCTCGCCGAGGCCAGGGGTGAAGTTGTCTACGGTGCATCGTTCATCGAATGGTTCGCCGATGAGGCGCGCCGCGTGTATGGCGATGTCATTCAGACGGCAAGTGCGGATCGGCGGGTGATCGTCATCAAGCAGGCCATCGGTGTATGCGCCGCCATCACACCGTGGAATTTTCCCATCGCCATGGTCACGCGCAAAGTGGCGCCAGCACTGGCCGCAGGCTGCACGATCATTCTCAAACCGGCCGAGCAGACGCCGCTGTGTGCGCTCGCGCTAGCCGAACTCTCAGTGCGGGCCGGCCTTCCCGCTGGCGTGTTCAATGTGCTTACCTGCGATGGCGTTAATGCCATTGAAGTCGGCAAGGCCTTGTGCGCAAGCCCCATCGTGCGCCATCTTTCTTTCACGGGCTCCACCGAAGTGGGCCGCATTCTCATGGCGCAGTGCGCGCCGACCGTGAAGAAGCTGGCGCTTGAACTGGGCGGGCACGCGCCCTTCATCGTCTTCGACGATGCCGATGTGGACGCCGCAGTTGAAGGAGCCATGGTCTCCAAGTATCGCAATGCGGGTCAGACCTGCGTGTGCGCAAATCGCTTCATCGTGCAGGCCGGCATCCACGATGCCTTCGTCGAGCAGCTCGTTGCGCGCACACGGGAGATCAGGCTAGGCAATGGTTTTGACGAAGGGGTGCAGCAAGGTCCGCTGATTGACGATGCGGGCGTTGCAAAAGTCGTTCGTCATATCGAGGATGCGCGCAGCAAGGGCGCAAGGTTGCTCACCGGCGGCATGCCGCCCGAGGGACGCTTCGTTACGCCAACGGTGTTGAGCGGCGTGACCCCGGACATGCAGATCGCGCACGAAGAAACTTTTGGCCCGGTTGCCGCCGTCATGAAATTCAATAGCGACGAGGAGGCAATAGCGTTGGCAAACGCCAGCGAATTCGGCCTCGCCGCGTATTTCTACAGCCGCGACATCGGACGTGTCTGGCGCGTGGCCGAAGCGCTGGAGTACGGCATGGTCGGCATCAATACCGGTGTCATATCCTACGAGACGGTGCCGTTTGGTGGCATCAAACAATCCGGCTTCGGCCGCGAAGGCTCGCGCTACGGTATCGACGAGTACCTGGAATTGAAGTACCTTTGCATGGCAGGGTTGTAGCCAATCTTGCCAGCCTTGAGGCCGCCTTACGGGCGGCTGGCGGAACCGCTTTGCGTTCCGCCCTACTCCGCTTCGAGCTTTGCAACGCTCAGCGCCAGCAGTTTCATGCCAACACCGGCACCGAAGTTCACCTGCACGCGCGCGTCCGCGCCACTGCCCTCCGCCGCGACGATGACGCCCGAGCCGAAGCGCGCGTGGCGCACGGTCTGGCCGACGCGGAAACCGCCCAAATCGCGCCCGTTCTGGCGCGGTGTATTGAGACGCGAAGTCGCGTGATCCTGAACGTCATAGTTGCCGTAGTTACGATTGGGCGAATGCACCGCGCCGAAGCCCTGCTGCACACGTGGCGTCAGCCACTTGAGCAGTTCCTCGGGGATCTCGACAAAGAAGCGCGATTTGATGGCGTAACGCGTCTGCCCATGCAGCATGCGGTTTTGCGCCAGCGACAGATAGAGCCGTTTGCGCGCACGCGTGACAGCGACATACATCAGGCGGCGCTCCTCTTCCAGCCCCTCCAGTGAGGTGATGGAATTCTCGTGCGGAAACAAGCCGTCTTCGAGCCCGCTGATGAATACCATGTCGAACTCCAGCCCCTTGGCCGCATGCACGGTCATGAGCTGGATCGCATCCTGCCCGGCATCGGCCTGATGCTCGCCCGCTTCGAGCGAGGCGTGCGACAAAAAGCGCGACAGTGGATCGCCCGCCGGAGCCTCTTCGCCTTCTACCGGCGTGCCGTCTTCGTAGAGAAAATTGGTGGCGGCATTGATGAGTTCATCGAGATTGGCGAGCCGGTCCTCGCCCTCGCGCTCGGCCTTGTAGTGCGCACGCAGACCCGATGCGTCGAGGATGTGGTCGACCGCTTCGGGCAGCGGCAGGCCTTCGGTGGCACGGCGCATTTCCTCGATCAGTCGGACGAAGGCGCCAACCGACAAGGCAGGCTTGCCGGAGAGATGCGAAACGGTCGCATACAGGCTGGTGTTATAGGTACGCGCCGCATCCTGCAACTGTTCGAGCGAACGCGCGCCGATGCCGCGCGTGGGGAAATTCACGACGCGCGAAAAAGCCGTGTCGTCGTCCGGATTCGCCAGCAAACGCAGATAGGCCAGCGCATGCTTGATTTCCTGGCGCTCGAAGAATCGCAAGCCGCCGTAGACGCGGTATGGAATGCCAAGCGAGAACAGCTGATGTTCCAGCACACGCGATTGCGCGTTGCTACGATAGAGCAAAGCGATGTCGCTGCGAGAGGCGCCTTCGCGTACCAGCTGCTGGATTTCTTCGATGATCCAGCGCGCTTCGTCAAGGTCCGCCACGGCTTCGTAAACACGGATCGGTTCGCCGCTGCCCTGGTCGGTCCACAAGTTTTTGCCAAGGCGTTTGCTGTTATTAGCAATGATGGCATTTGCCGCATCGAGGATATTGCCGTGCGAACGATAATTCTGTTCGAGCCGAATGACGCGGGGCACCTTGAACTCTCGTTCGAAGTCACGCATATTGCCAACCTCGGCGCCGCGAAATCCGTATATGCTTTGGTCATCATCGCCGACCGCAAAGACAGCCGCAGGTGAATCGGTGGCATGGCCGGCAAGCAGCTTTAGCCAAAGATATTGCAAACGATTGGTGTCCTGGAATTCATCGACCAATAAATGCCGAAAGCGACTCTGATAGTGACGACGAATCGGTTCGTTGCGTTCGAGCAACTCGTAAGAACGCAACAACAGTTCGGGGAAGTCCACAACGCCTTCGCGCTGACATTGCGCGTCGTATTCAGCGTACAGTTCGACCCGTTTGCGCGTGTAATCGTCCCAGGCCTCGACGGCATGAGCGCGATGCCCCGCTTCCTTGTTGCCATTGATGAAATGCTGGAGTTCGCGCGGCGGAAATTTTTCATCGTCGATGTTCAGCGCCTTAAGCAGGCGCTTGATAGTGGCCAGCTGATCGGCCATATCGAGAATCTGAAAGGTTTGCGGCAGCACGGCGTCGCGATAATGGGCGCGCAAAAAACGATTGCACAAGCCATGGAAAGTACCGATCCACATGCCGCGCGTATTGATCGGCAGCATCGCGGAGAGGCGCGTGACCATCTCCTTGGCGGCTTTGTTGGTGAAGGTCACCGCGAGCACGCCGGATTGGGTGATCTGGCCGGTCTGCAGCAGCCATGCAAGTCGCGTCGTCAGCACGCGCGTCTTGCCGGAACCCGCGCCCGCCAGGATAAGCGCCGATTCTGCGGGCAGCGTGACGGCGGCAAGTTGTTCGGGATTGAGATTGTCGAGCAGGCTGGCCATGGGATGTATATCGGAGAGAAGCGGGTATTGTAGGGCTTCGTCGCTGCCTGGAACCTGTTCTTGATGCAGTGCGGTTTGGCAATAGGGGTTGATGGAAACGACATGAATAAAAAAATTCGCGAGATTTTCTGGGCTGTACTTGCTGCGGCAGGTACGGCCTCGCTCGCTCTGCTCATGCACTGGCCTCAGGTGCTGGGTCTGGCCTTGACCGCCCTTGCCGCGTTATTGCCATCCGTGCTCGTCGCGCTTCGACTCAAACGCCACGGTTTGATCCGTGCCGACGATGCCTTCCTGCAACGGCTGATGGATACCATTCCCGAACCGATATACGTCAAGGATGCACAGTCGCGCTACATCATGGTGAACGAGGCCTTCGCGCGTGAAGTGCAGCACCCTGCGGCGACACTCATCGGCCGAACTTACCAGGAGGTGACCTCGCAACCTGAAATTGCCTTACGGCTGGCCGCGGAAGATGCTGAAGTCATAAAACATGGCAAAAGCATTTTCAAGGAAATCCGCTCCTTCGTCCCTGGTCCTGACGGAGAACAACGTTATCTGCACGTCTATAAGCGCCACAGCGTTGACGCTAGCGGACAACCCATCATCGTCGGCGCGCACTACGATATTACCGATCTGCGTGTTGCCGAGCAGCGTCTCCAATCCGCGCTGGAGCGCGAAGTGGCCTTGCGCGAGCGCGTGCAGAACTACATGCAACGTCTCATCGACGTGATTCCCCAGCCTGTGTATGTCAAGGATGCGCACAGCCGTTTCCTCATGGTTAACGAGGCCGTGCGCAAAAATCGCAAGAAATCTGCAAGCGCTCTGATCGGCTTCGGGCCGTTGCAGCTGGACGCCGATCCGGACTTTGCGCAGATGATCCTCGAAGAAGACCAGACAGTGCTCAGGGATGGCAAGACAGTGCTCAAGGAAGAGCATAGGCCAGATGAATTTACGGGCGAGGAACGCTATCGCATCGTCTCCAAGGGCCGCTGCATGAACGCCGAGGGCCAGCCTGTGCTGGTCGGGGCCAACTTCGACATCACCGCCTGGCGCCAGGCCGAGCGCAATGCCGAGCGGGCCAGCGCGGCCAAGTCGCTCTTTCTCGCCAGCATGAGCCATGAAATCCGCACGCCGCTATCAGGTGTCATCGGCACCCTGCACTTGGCCTTGCATGACAAATACCTATCGCGACAGACACGCGATTACCTCGACACCAGCCTGGTCAACGCCGAATCTCTGCTGGGCATCATCAACGATATTCTGGATTTTTCGAAAATCGAAGCGGGCCAGCTGAAGATCGAAAGCATCGACTTCGATCTGCGCGCCAAGACCTTCGACAGCATCCATGCGTTCCGCTCGCATGCGGCCAGCCGCAGCCTGCGCTTCGATCTGGACATCGCCCCCTCGTTGCCACAGTACGTCAAGGGCGACCCGACACGCATCCGTCAGGTCCTGATGAACCTCGTGGGCAATGCGGTCAAATTCACCGAACAAGGCTCGGTCAGCGTGCGCGTCACCGATCACGGCATCGTCGATGCCAAACATCGCGTCGGCTTCAACGTCACCGACACTGGCATCGGCATTCCCGCCGAAGCGCTGCCGCGCCTGTTCCAGAAATTCCAGCAGGCGGATGTATCCACGACGCGCCGTTACGGTGGCACCGGCCTCGGCCTGGCGATCTGCCGCGAGTTGGTCGAGGCCATGGGTGGCAGCATCGAAGTTACCAGCGAAGAAGGCGTGGGCACGACCTTCAGTTTCGATCTGTTGCTGACGCCAGGCATCGCGCCGCCAGCGGAAGCCGATGCTCCGCTGCAACCCCATTCGCGCCGCCTCAGAGTGCTGTGCGCGGAAGATGTCGCTGTTAACCAGCTTATCGTGCGGACCCAGCTGATGCATATGGGACACGATGTCGATATGGTGGAAACCGGCATTGCAGCCGTGCGCGCACTCGCCAGCCAGGATTATGACGTTGTTCTGATGGACGGGCGCATGCCGGAAATGGATGGCGCCGACGCCACGCGCGCCATCCGTGCCGGTGGTCTGCCGGATGCGCGCGTACGCAATCCGCATATTCGCATCATCGCACTCACCGCCAACGCCAGCGACGAAGATCGCGAGCAATACCTCGGTGCCGGCATGGACGACTTCGTCACCAAGCCCGTCTCCGAGCGGCAGCTGCATCGCGTGCTCGAAACCGTGATACACATGCTCGATGCCGAGCCCGCGCGGCAGATCGATCTGGAACTGGCGTCGACGAGCCAGACCACGACCGTGCCGCTGGCGAGACCCGTCGGCGAAGACCTGATGGAACGTGTCATGAATGTCTTCGTCTCCGGCGTGCCGGAACGCATCATCTTGCTGGATGCGGCGTGGCAAAGTCGCGACCTGGCCACCCTGGCCCATCTGTTTCACGGCATCGGCCACAGTGCCGAGACCATCGGCATGGACGAGATGCACGATTTCGCCGGCCAGCTCGCAGCCGCGGCAACGCGCGCCGACACGCAAATGCTGGAGCGCGAATTTCCGCGCCTGCGCGCCGCACTCACCAGCATCCAGGAATGCTTCGCGAACTGAATGGTGCCGCGATTGCGGCAACAGCGGGTTTTCGCGTGGCGGGCTGTTAAAATTGCGGATTCCGCGTTTTACAGCCCGAGCACATTCATGACGCAGCCCATGCAGGAACGACTCAGTTTTCACTACAACCATACCGACATCGAAAAAGCCGCCCAGCAACACTGGGACAATACCGAGGCGTTCAAGTCGGTCGAGGATTCGACCAAGAAAAAGTACTACTGCCTGAGCATGTTCCCCTACCCCTCGGGGAAACTGCACATGGGCCACGTGCGCAACTACACCATCGGCGACGTGCTGACGCGTTACCACAAAATGCGCGGCTACAACGTCATGCAGCCGATGGGCTGGGATGCCTTTGGTCTACCTGCCGAGAACGCCGCCATCCAGAACAAGGTGCCGCCGGCGAAGTGGACCTTCGACAACATTGCCTACATGAAGAAGCAACTCAAGTCGCTGGGCTTTGCCATCGATTGGAGCCGCGAGTTGGCGACCTGCACGCCCGAGTACTACAAGTGGAACCAGTGGCTGTTCCTGCGCATGCTCGAAAAAGGCATCGCCTATCCCAAGACACAGGTGGTGAACTGGGACCCGGTCGACATGACTGTGCTCGCCAATGAACAGGTTATCGATGGTCGCGGCTGGCGTACCGGTGCCATTGTCGAGAAACGGGAGATTCCCGGTTATTACCTTGGCATAACGCAATACGCCGGGGAATTGCTCGACGACCTCGACACCCTCGACAACTGGCCCGAGCGCGTGCGCCTGATGCAGGCCAACTGGATCGGCAAGAGCATCGGCGTGCGCTTCGCCTTTCCGCACGAGATCAAGGACGAAAACGGCGCGCCGATTGGCGATGGCAAGCTGTGGGTATTCACCACGCGCGCCGACACCATCATGGGCGTCACCTTCTGTGCCGTCGCCGCCGAACATCCGTTGGGCACGCACGCCGCCAAAAACGATCCTGAACTCGCCGCCTTCATCGATAAGTGCAAGCATGGCTCGGTGATGGAAGCCGACATGGCAACGATGGAAAAGGAAGGCATGCGTACCGGCCTTTTCGTTACCCATCCGCTTACCGGCGAACAGGTCGAGGTATGGGTCGGCAACTATGTGCTGATGTCATATGGCGATGGTGCCGTGATGGCGGTGCCGGCGCATGACGAACGGGATTTCGGCTTCGCGAAAAAATATGATTTGCCGATCAAGCAAGTCGTCGCTGTCGGCAACAAGCCCTTCTCGACCGAAGCATGGCAAGAGTGGTACGCCAGCAAAGAAGGCATTTGCGTCAACTCCGGCAAGTACGATGGCCTCAACTACACGCAAGCGGTCGACGCCATCGCCACCGATCTTGCCGCCAAAAGTCTCGGCGAAAAGAAAGTGCAATGGCGCCTGCGCGACTGGGGCATTTCGCGCCAACGTTATTGGGGCTGTCCGATCCCGATCATTCACTGTAGCGACTGCGGCAGCGTACCGGTGCCCGACGATCAACTGCCTGTCGTCTTGCCAACCGACTGTGTGCCCGATGGTTCGGGCAACCCACTCAACAAGCTCGCTGAATTCGTGAACTGCACATGCCCGAAATGCGGCAAACCTGCACGCCGCGAGACGGACACGATGGATACCTTCGTCGACTCGTCCTGGTACTACGCGCGCTTCGCCTGTCCGGGTAATGACAATGCCATGGTGGACGAACGCGCCGATTACTGGATGCCGGTCGATCAGTACATCGGCGGCATCGAACATGCCATTCTGCATCTGCTCTATTCGCGCTTCTGGAGCAAGGTCATGGGCGACCTCGGCCTCATCAGTTATCGCGAACCCTTCAAGCGTCTGCTCACGCAAGGCATGGTACTCAATCACCTGTTCTCGCGCCGCTCCGACAAGACCGGCATCGAGTGGTATGCGCCCGAGGAAGTGGAACTACAGCACGACACTGCCGGCCGCGTCACCGGCGCGATCAGCAACGCCGACGGACAGAGCGTCGACTATGGCGGCTTCGGCACGATGAGTAAGAGTAAGCGCAATGGCGTCGATCCGCAGTCCATGATCGAGACCTACGGTGCCGACACCGCACGCTTCTTCATGATGTTCGCCGCGCCGCCGGAGCAAACACTGGAGTGGTCGGACAGCGGCATCGAGGGCTCGTATCGTTTCCTCAAACGCGTATGGGCATTTGGCCACATCGTCGGCACGACGGTGCGCCCGCAATTGCCTGCGACACGCACGCTCGCCAGCGCCAAGCTTCCCGAGGCACTCGCCAGCTTGCGCCGCGAAACACATATGCTGCTCAAGCAAGCCAACTATGACCTGGGCAAGCAGCAATTCAACACGGTCGCTTCGGCTGCCATGAAAATGCTGAATGCATTGGAGAAAGCACCGCGAGATAAAGCAAATGAGGGCTCCTTGGCCGCCGAGGTGATTGAGGAGTGCTTCGGCATTCTGCTGCGCGTGCTCTCTCCGCTCACGCCGCATGTCACGCATCAGCTGTGGATCGAACTCGGCTATGGCGATGACATACTTGTCGCACCGTGGCCGGAGCCGCTCGATGCTGCGCTGGTTCAGGAAGAAATCGAACTGGTCCTGCAGGTCAACGGCAAGACGCGCGGTGCCGTGAAGGTCGCCGCCGACGCCGACAAGGCTGCCATCGAGGCTGCTGCACTTTCCTGCGAAGCGGCAGTGAAGTTCATGGAAGGCAAGACGGCGAAGAAGGTTATCGTGGTGCCGGGGCGCCTGGTGAATATCGTCGTCTGAGCTTCCAAAAAGTATGCACTCCGCCCATGGGCTCGCGTTACAGCCCCTCTCCTTCGGGAGAGGGTGTCGCGAAGCGACCGGAGAGGGGCGTATTCCAGAGACCGTCCATGCGTGCGCCCTTTCCCCTCTCTCGCCCCTGACGGGGCACCCTCTCCCGAGGGAGAGGGGACAGCAACGACCTTCACCGACGGAGCCGCCTGCCCGGAGTACAATTCCGCCACCTATTGATCGCTTCTGACCTCCCAAAGCACCCATGACCGTCCGAAACCGCCTGCTGCGACTTTTCCTCTGCCTGCTCTGCGTAGTCCTGACGGGATGCGGCTTCCAGTTGCGCGGACCCAAGCCGCTGGCCTTCAAGACTATCTACCTGCAGATGAGTCCGTACTCGGATCTCGCCGCCGATCTGAAGCGTCAGATCAAAACCTCCGGTACGACCCAGGTGGTAGCCGAGAGCGCAGATGCCGAGGTGAACATGATCGTGCCGGTGGATACACGCGACAAAGTCATTCTCTCGCTCGGCCCCGATGGCACCGTGCGCGAATACCAATTGCGCATGCGTTTCCAGTTCCGCTTGCAGGACAAGCTCGGCAAGGAAGTCACATCCTTGCAGGAAATCAACATCACACGTGATATCACCTTCAACGACAGCATCGTGCTCGCCAAGGAGCAGGAAGAAATCCTGCTGTACCGCGATATGCAGAATGACCTCGTGCAACAGATCGTGCGGCGCCTTGGCGCAGTGCGCATGAATTCGCCGGTCGCCGCGTCGCCAGCAGTTTCCGGAATGCCCACCACCGCTCCATGAACCTGCGGCCCGAGCAACTCGCCAGCCATCTCGAACGCGAACTCGCAGCGCTGTATGTCCTGCACGGTGACGAACCGCTGCTGACCATCGAAGCGGGCGACGCGATTCGCACAGCGGCGCGCGGCAAGGGTGTGAGCGAACGCGAGGTGCTGGTCGTCACGCAAGGCTTCAAGTGGGACCAGTTCGGGCTGGCTGGCGGCAATCTCTCGCTGTTCGGCGATCTCAAGCTCGTCGATTTGCGTATCCCGACCGGCAAGCCGGGCCGCGACGGCGGCGAGGTGCTGACGCGCTTTGCCAAGGACGTCGACCGGAATGAGGGTGTCATAACCCTGATCACCTTGCCACATATGGATTGGGCGGCGCGCAAGCTCGGCTGGTTCATGGCGCTGTGCGACGCGGGCGTGACGCTGGAATGCAACGCGCCGCAACTGTCCGAGCTGCCGCAATGGATTGCTTCACGCCTGGCGCGCCAGAAGCAGACTGCGCCGCGCGAGGCACTGGTGTTCATTGCTGAGCACGTCGAAGGCAATCTGCTCGCCGCGCACCAGGAATTGCAGAAACTCGATCTGCTCTATGGCGAATGCATGCTAAGCCTGGAACAGGTCGAAGATGCGGTGCTGCACGTGGCGCGTTATGACACCGAGAAACTGCGTACCGCGCTGCTCGAAGGCGATGCCGCGCGTTGCGCCCGCCTGCTCGAAGGCCTGCACGGCGAAGGTGCCGCCGCACCATTGGTGCTGTGGGCCATTGCCAACGAAATTCGCACCTTGGCCAATGTGCGCGCCGCCGTGGATGGCGGCCAGCCGGTCGATGCAGCACTCAAGAACGAACGCGTTTTCGGCCCGCGTCAAACACTTTGCAAGCGCGCCGTGCAACGTCTGCGTGGCGGCGCATTACGCGCTGCGCTGATGCATGCCGCACGCATAGACCGCATGGTCAAGGGCTTGACCACGGGCGATGTGTGGGACGAATTCCTGCAGCTGTCACTGCGCGTCCGCGCCGTCTGATTTTTCAAGATTTGTACGGAGTAACACAGTGCCCTCTGTACCCTACCTCGGCATCGGTGCCCACGTTCTCGTCGCGATCTTTTTCGCCATCCATGCACTGCGCACGGGTCGTAACGTCTACTGGCTGTTTATCCTGTTTGCATTTCCGCTGCTCGGCAGCATCGTCTATTTCTTCGTCGAATTCCTGCCGGAGATTCGCGGCAGCCGCGCGGTGAATGCTACCGGCAAGGCCGTGCGCAGCATCATCAGCCCAGGGCGGGCGTTGCGCGAGGCCGAGCGCGCCGTCGAGCTGTCTCCCAGCGCCGACAACCGCATTCGTCTAGCCTCCGCGCTGTTCGACACGAATCGCCTCGACGAGGCCGTCGTGCAATACCAGAGCGCTGCCGTCGGCCTGCACGAATTCGACCCCGCGCTCAATCTGGGGCTGGCACGCACGCTGCTGGCGCAGCAGCGCGCCATCGAAGCGCGGGCTGTCATCGAACGCTATATGCATCAGGAAAAGAACCGCCTGCCCGGCGATCTGCCCCTGCTCTATGCGCGCACGCTGGCCGCCTGCAACGACCGCGAAGCGGCACTGACCCAGTTCGAACGCGTCGTGGCCGAAGACCCGAGCCCGGAAGCGCGTAGCCGCTACGGCGAATATCTGCATGGCATTGGACAGGATGAGCGTGCACGCGAAATCCTGCAGGCCTTCATGGCCGACGTGAAACACTGGCCCCGGAACGTGCACACGCTCAATCGGGAATGGATCGCGCTGGCCGAAGGAGTCTTGCGCCAGCTCTGATTACCAGAGCATGTCGTACAGAAGACTTTGAATCAGGATGCCAGCAGTGCTCTAATTGAACATTGGGCACCGTACATTACGCAGAAATTACGCAAGAACGCACCATGGACATCAAGCAATACATGCAACAGGTCGGCAAGCAGGCACGCGCGGCATCACGCCTGGTCGCTGCCGCCTCGACCGACGCCAAGAACCGCGCACTGCTCGCCATGGCCGCGCAGATTCGCGCGCACCAGGCAGAACTGCTCGCCGCCAACGAGAGCGATCTGGCCCAGGCGCGCACCGATGGCCTGGACACGGCGATGATCGATCGCCTGACGCTCACGGCCAAGGGCGTGGAGAGCATGGCGCAAGGTCTGGAGCAGATCGCCGCCCTGCCCGACCCGGTCGGCGAAATCAGCAACGTCAAGCGTCGCCCTTCGGGCATCCAGGTCGGCCACATGCGCGTGCCGCTGGGCGTGATCGGCATCATCTACGAAGCGCGTCCGAACGTGACGGCGGACGCGGCAGGCCTGTGCCTGAAGAGCGGTAATGCCGCCATCCTGCGCGGCGGCAAGGAAGCGCTGCATTGCAATCAAGCCATCGCCGCCTGTGTACGCGCCGGCCTGGCCAGTGCAGGCCTGCCCGAAACGGCGGTTCAGGTCATCGAGACCATCGATCGCGCGGCTGTCGGCGAGCTCATCGCCATGCCGCAGTATGTCGATGTCATCGTGCCACGCGGTGGCAAGGGCTTGATCGAGCGCATCAGCAAGGATGCGCGCGTGCCCGTCATCAAACACCTCGATGGCAACTGCCATGTCTATATCGACGACGAAGCCGATGCGGCGAAAGTCATCCCCATCGTCGAGAACTCGAAAACGCAGCGTTATGGCACCTGCAATACCGCCGAATCGCTGCTCATCGCGCGCGGCGTAGCGCAACGGTTCCTGCCAGCCATCGGCAGGATGCTGGCCGACAAGGGTGTGGAAATGCGTGCTTGCGAAGAATCGCTCGTCATTTTGCATGACGCCGGCATTGCACAGGACAAGCTCAAGCTCGCCACCGAACAGGACTGGTTCGAGGAATATCTGGCGCCCATCATCGCCGTGAAAATCGTCGATGGCATCGATGCGGCCATCACTCACATCAACACCTACAGCTCACAACACACCGACGCCATCGTCAGCGAGAACTACACCAAGGCCATGCGCTTCCTGCGCGAGGTGGATTCGAGCTCGGTGATGGTGAATGCCTCGACGCGTTTCGCCGACGGCTTCGAATATGGGCTCGGCGCCGAGATCGGCATTTCAACCGACAAGATCCACGCACGCGGCCCGGTCGGGCTCGAAGGACTGACCTCGCAGAAGTGGATCGTGTTCGGTAATGGCGAAATCCGGAAATAATAAAAAATGATCGATACGAAAACCCTTGGCGTGCTGCTGGTCATCGCGGGTTTGGTGCTACCGCTCGCGGCCTGGACGTTCTTCCGCAAAGAGGAATATACCTTCTTCACCTTCGCGCCCTTCACCGAAGCACATCGATACATGCGGCCGCCCGGCGGCGTGATGTGGTGGACTGGTATGGCGCTACTGCTCGTCGGCGTCTTCAACTGCTGGGCAACGCCCTGATCGCAGTCCCGGCATAGGGGTGTGCGCCGACTAGGCAGTCACGACGCTTTGCTGAACAATGCGCTGCATGCTGTGGACATACCCGGCTCTCGGAGGCATTCATGAATTCAAGCCATCGCTTTGCTCTCGCCCCCCTCATTCTGGCAGCGCTGTCAGCGCTCACAACTTCGGCAGCACAAGCCCTCGATATCGCCGGGGCACATTTCGACGACAAGACCAGCCTTGCTGGCAGCGAACTGCAACTCAATGGCGCCGGCGTACGCACCAAGCTGTTTTTCAAAGTGTATGCCATTGGCCTATACCTGCCACAAAGAACCGAAGGCGCCGATGCCGTGCTGGTCAGCAAAGGGCCGCGCCGCATCCAGCTCGTCACTTTGCGCGACTTGACTGCCGAACAACTTGCCGATGCATTTGTCGAAGCACTCAACGCCAATCACACTGATGCAGAAATGAGCCGGCTCACTACACGCGTCGAGCACTTTCGCGCCACCATGTTGTCGCTGGGCAAAGCACCCGAGAAAACCGTGATTCGCCTCGATTACCTGCCAGCGAGCGGCACACGCCTGGTGGTCGACAACGAACAGAAAGGCAGCGATATCGTCGGTGAGGATTTTTTCCAGGCGCTGCTGCGTATCTGGCTCGGCAATGCCGCCGTGCAACCCGACATCAAAGAAAAACTCGCTGGCAAGAATTAAGTCATCGCTATTTTGAACACCACAATCGCTACCGACTTTACCGCCATTCTGTCTTTGCCCTGCTGCCGTCTTGGTGTACGCAGCAACGCGGCGGGCTTTCTTACTGCGCTCGCTTTTCTGCCACCCGATACGCCCATTCTCCGAAGCACGATCGCGCCGGATACCATCAATTCCATCGAGCGTGCTTTGGCGGCTTGGCTGGATAATCCTGGATTCGTTTTTGAATTACCTTTGGCACGCAGCGGCACGCCATTCCAGCAACGGGCGTGGCAAGCTATTTCCAGAATTCCTACCGGCGAGATTCGCACCTACGGCGAATTAAGCGCCGATATTGGCGGCACGCCGCGCGCCGTGGGACAAGCCTGCGGCGCGAATCCTTTTCCAATTATCGTTCCCTGTCATCGCGTCGTTGCCAAAAGCGGTCTGGGTGGTTTTGCCAATGCACGCGACGGCTGGCTACTTGAAACCAAACGCTGGCTGCTCAAACACGAAGGCGTGCTGTGAGTGAAACAAAAGAGAATCCTGCAGTCGCCGATTCAGTAATCATCGACGAATTCGCCGATACGCTGTGGCTGCAGGACGGATTATCGAAAAACACGCTGGATGCCTATCGTTCCGACCTTGCCCTGTTTGCCATCTGGCTGGCACGCCGCCGGCAATCCTTGCTGGATGTCCACGATGCGGATATTGCCGACTATCTCGGCGAATTGAGTAGCACGAAACGCGCGACCACCCAGCGCCGGGCACTTGCGGCCCTGCGCCGTTTTTATCGCATGCAATTGGCCGAGAATCGCATTGCGTCCGATCCCACCGTCCAGACCGATTCTCCGCTCGCGCCGCAGAGATTTCCAAAGACACTCAGCGAAGCACAGGTGGAAGCCCTGCTCGCCGCGCCGGATATCAATACGCCGCAAGGTTTGCGCGACCGTGCGATGTTTGAAACCATTTATGCGACCGGATTGCGGGTATCGGAGTTGGTCGAATTGAAGATATTCGAAATGGACCTGCAGTCCGGACTCGTGCGTATTGTCGGCAAGGGCAGCAAGGAGCGTCTGGTGCCACTCGGAGAATGGGCGATCGAATGGATCAATCGCTATCTCGGCTCGGCACGCATCGTCCTTTTGAATAAACCTTGTGAAGCCGTATTTCTCAATCGATTTGGCAACGCGATGAGCCGCCAGATGTTCTGGCAGATCGTCAAACGCCATGCCACACAGGCTGGAATCAATGCCGCCAGCATTTCTCCACATACGCTGCGGCATGCATTTGCCACGCACTTGCTCAATCACGGTGCCGATTTGCGCGTCGTGCAACTATTGCTGGGCCATTCCGATATATCCACGACACAAATATATACACATGTGGCGAGCGAACGCCTGAAGAAACTCCACGCCGAGCACCACCCGCGTGGATAAAGGTCAACGGCAAGGGTCATTCATGATAAACACGCCTGAATTCCAGTCAGGGCTTTTTACCTTTTTCGGATAATGACTCGACAATACACGGAAATATATGTTCAAATCGGCCGACAGCCCACTGCGACTGTATGAAGTGGCATCCAGACTTTTAATCTCGCAACACAATTTTAATTCGGACAGGATGACAACATGGAACTGAACAAACTTTCGCTGAGCGAACTGAAACGCCAGAAGGGTCGCATTGAAACTGAAATTGCACGTCGCTCCGAAACATCGAAGCGCGATCTGCTCAAGAAGGTACAGAAGCTGGCCGCCGAAGCGGGCGTGCCCCTGAGCGAGTTGCTGGGCGTCAAGAAAGAACCTAAGACGGCCGCACGCAAGGCTACGCCGAAGAAAACACGTGGCAGCAAGGGCAAGGTTGCACCGAAATATCGTAACCCCGCCGATGCCTCGCAAACCTGGACCGGCCGCGGTCGTCAGCCACTGTGGGTTTCCGGTTATGTTGCCTCAGGCAAATCGATCAACGATCTGCTGATCTAATAAATCGCCGCCGTCGCAAAAAAAGCCGCGCAAGTTTGATCTTGCGCGGCTTTTTGCTTATGTCTTTCGGCATAGTCCCATTCAGTCCAGATCTGGGTCTAGGTCTGGCTGGCGCCGGAAGGCCACAATGGCGGCATGAATCCATCGCGGCCGCGCTCGATATATACGCCGACGCGGCGCACATCCCGCAGTACATTGGGTTTCGCAATGGAAATACGCACCCAGGGCGCGCCAAATTCGTCGAACAAGACCTTGACGAGAAACTCACCAAGCGTTTCCAGCAAATTGAAATGCTGGGCCAGCAATAATTCGCGGATGCGCGTCACAACCTTGTCGTAGTCGATGGTATCGGCGATATGATCGCGCTGGGCAGCCGCCTCGGGCAAACCGAAAGTGAGATTGATATCGACGATTTGAGGCGCAGCCTTTTCGCTCGGATAAATCCCGACCCGCGCTTCGGTTTGCAGGCCTTCGACAAAAATAAAATCCATGCTTTCTTATCCCGTGTTTTGCTACTCTGTGCGGCGTCTTGGTCAAACTGCGAAAGCTCGCCGAGCGACCATCAGAACATCATGACAAAAACATAATGACCATCTCCGTAGCCGCTCCGACCGTTACCATTCTAGCCCTGCTGATCGCCTTCCTCATCGGTTCGATTCCGTTTGCCGTCCTCGTTTCCAAAGCCATGGGGCTGGATGACCCGCGCAGCTACGGCTCGGGCAATCCCGGTGCAACCAACGTCCTGCGCAGCGGCAATAAACTCGCTGCCATACTGACCTTGTTCGGCGATGCCGCCAAAGGACTGTTCGTCGTCTCCCTGGCCAGAGCTTTGGCGCCGGTGTTCGGTTTCTCCATGCAAGTGCTCGCCGGCATTGGCATTGCCGTTTTCCTCGGCCATGTGTTCTCCGTCTTCCTGCGCTTTCGCGGCGGCAAGGGCGTCGCCACTGCAGCGGGCGTGCTTTTCGGCATCCAGCTGGAACTCGGCGCCGCAGTCGTAGTTCTCTGGTTGTTGGTAGCGCTCGTTACCCGATATTCCTCAGTCGCCGCGCTCAGCGCGGCGGCGGCAGCACCCTTCTTAGCCTTGTGGCTGACGGGCAGTGAAACTTGGACGGCGGCCACCATGATCATGGCGGCCGTCCTGATCTGGCGTCACAAGGACAATATCCGCAAACTGCTGGCGGGCCAGGAAGGCCGCCTCGGCAAGAAAAGTACAGCGACGGAAGATCAGGCAGAGGCCTGATCGAGCGGCCAACGCGGGCGTATCGCAAATGCGCCGTCCTGCGTCGGTACGGCAAGACCCGCTTCGATACGCATCGCCGCCGCCAAAGCAATCATGGCGCCGTTGTCGGAACAGAACTCCAGCTCGGGAAAATATACCCGCCCGCCTCGGCGCGAGATGACTGTGCGCAATTGATCGCGTAATCGCGTGTTGGCACCCACGCCGCCCGCGACGACCAATTGTGGCAAACCGGTTTGCTCAAGCGCTGCCACGGCCTTGCCACACAGCACATCGATCACCGCTTCCTGAAACTCCGCAGCCAGATCCGCCGCCTGTTCAGGCGCGTAATCCGGCTGCTGCGTCGCAGTCAGAACCGCTGTCTTGAGTCCGCTGAAGCTGAACTGCAGGTCGCCCGACCTGAGCATGGGCCGTGGCAGGCGGAAACGTCCGGGCGTGCCACCTGCAGCAAGTTTTGCCATGGCGGGTCCGCCGGGATAACCCAGGCCCAGCAGCTTGCCTGTCTTGTCGAAAGCCTCGCCCGCGGCGTCATCCACGCTCTCGCCAAGCAATACATACTCGCCGACGCCGGAAACCCGCATCAACTGCGTATGCCCCCCGGAGACCAGGAGTGCAACGAAAGGAAATTGCGGCGGCTCGCTGGCCAGAAGTGGCGACAGCAAGTGGCCCTCCAGGTGATGCACAGGAATGACTGGAATGTTCAAGGCAAGCGCCAAGGCTTCGGCGACACTCGCGCCGACCAAAAGGGCTCCAGCGAGTCCGGGGCCAGTCGTGTAGCCGATCGCCGCCAGGTCGTGCAGCTCCGCATGCGCGGCGGCCAGGGTCTCGCGAATCAACGGCACGATGCGACGCACGTGATCGCGCGAAGCTAGCTCGGGCACCACGCCGCCGTATGCCGCATGCATGCCTATCTGTGAGAAAACACGGTGTGCGGCGAGCCGATGCTGCGCAAGGTCGTAAAGACCGATGCCGGTTTCGTCACAGGAGGTTTCGATGCCCAAAACAAGAGATTGCGAACTCATGAGGCGAAGTCTACAACACTACTTGTCGACTCTTTCCTGGGGGACTTGGAAAACCTGGAAGGACGTAGTAACATCGCCGACTCTTCGGAAATTAGATCCAGCAAGGAACCTGACGAATGCCTGGTGTACGTCTCAAAGAAAACGAACCGTTTGAAGTTGCCATCCGCCGCTTCAAGCGCACGATCGAAAAATCCGGTGTGCTGACGGATCTGCGCGCCCGCGAGTTTTACGAAAAGCCCACTTCCGAGCGCAAGCGCAAGAAGGCTGCTGCCGTGAAGCGCCTGCACAAGCGCCTGCGCAGCCAGACTCTGCCGCCGAAGCTGTACTGATCCCTTGCGCCGTCACGGCGCGACAGTAATGCTCCTGCACGACCCGGCGCCCTTCAGGGCGGCCGGGTTTTGTTGTTTAAAGCATCAAGTTTCAAGCAACACTTCAACATTCTGATCCGGAGCTGCCGCCATGTCCCTCAAAGAACGCATTACCGAAGACATGAAAGCGGCCATGCGCGCCAAGGAGACGGTTCGCCTGTCCGCTATCCGTCTGCTTCTTGCTGCGATCAAGCAGAAGGAAGTCGATGAGCGCATCGCACTCGACGACGCGATGACGCTTGCGATCATCGACAAGCTGCTCAAGCAGCGGCGCGATTCAGTCGCGCAATACGAAGCAGCCAAACGCGAAGACCTTGCCAGCATCGAGCGCCAGGAAATCGAAGTATTGACGGCCTATATGCCAGCCGGTTTGTCCGCAGAAGAAATCGACGTAGCAATCCAGGCTGCCATTGCCGAAACGGGCGCAACGGGTCCGGCTGACATGGGCAAACTGATGGCGCTGCTCAAGCCAAAGTTGGCGGGCCGCGCCGATATGGCGCAGGTGTCTGCCAAGATCAAAGCCGTTCTCGCGAAGTAAGCCTTAGGGCGGCGCGGGGATGATCCCGGAGTCATTCGTCCAGGAGGTGCTTGCCCGAGTCGACATCGTCGACCTGATCGAGCGCCACGTTCCGCTCAAGAAGGGTGGCGCGAATTACTCGGCCTGCTGCCCTTTCCATAACGAAAAATCACCGAGTTTTACGGTCAGTCCCACCAAACAGTTCTATCACTGCTTCGGTTGCGGAGCGCATGGCACGGCCATCGGTTTTCTCATAGAGTACGCCGGCGTTTCCTTTCCAGATGCCATCAAGGAGCTGGCCCAGCAAGTCGGCTTGCAAGTGCCCGAGGAAGAGCGTCCCGATCCGGCACGGCAGGCGCAGAGCCAGTCCCTGCTCGAAATCACGGCACGTGCCGCGAAGTTTTATCGCGAGCAGCTCAAGATTTCACCGAAGGCCATCGACTATTTGAAGAGCCGCGGCCTGACCGGCGAGATCGCTGCGCGCTATGGCATCGGCTATGCGCCGGAGGGCTGGCAGGGTCTGCGCAGCGTCTTCGGCGAGCAGTACGAACAGCCCGCACTGGTCGAAGGCGGCCTCGTCATCACGAACGACACGGGGCGGCGCTATGACCGTTTTCGTGATCGCGTAATGTTCCCGATCCACGACCAGCGCGGCAACATCATCGGTTTCGGCGGCCGCGTGCTGGGTCAAGGCGAACCAAAATATCTCAATTCGCCGGAAACGCCGCTGTTCGAAAAAGGCCGCGAACTGTACGGCTTGCACCAGGCACGGCAATCGATTCGCGAAAGCAATACGGTCGTTGTGACCGAGGGCTATATGGACGTGGTCGCGCTCGCCCAGTTCGGCTTCGGTGCCGCCGTCGCAACGCTGGGCACGGCGACGACGGCAACGCATATCCAGAAACTCTTTCGTCAGGCCGAACGTGTGGTTTTCTGCTTCGATGGCGACAAGGCTGGACGCAAGGCGGCGCGTCGGGCACTGGAAGCCAGCATCGAGCATCTCGCCGACGACCGCGCCGTGCGCTTCCTGTTTCTGCCTGCGGAGCACGACCCCGACAGCTATATCCGCGAAGAAGGTCTGGTTGCGTTTCAACGCGCACTCAACGAAGCGACGCCGCTCACCGATTTCCTGTTGCGCGAGTTGCGTGGTGACCTCGATCTGTCGACTGCGGAGGGACGCGCTCGCCTCGTCTTCGAAGCCAAGGATTGGGTGCCGCGCATGTCCGCGCCGATCTTGCGCGCGCAGACTGTGCGGTCGTTGGCCGATCTCGCCGAAATGGATGTTGCCGAAGTCGAACGCGCGCTTGGCATGGAGCCCGGCACGAAAGGGCGTCCCGCGCCGCGTCGACTGGAGCGTCAGCGTGTGGTCACCGCCACGCGTCAACTATTGCGTCTGCTCAGTGCACGCCCTGAACTGTGCCTGCAAGTACCTGATGACATTGTCCTGTTTTTGCCGGACGAAACGGAACGTGAAGTTCTCCAGCTCCTGTGCGAACGCGCGCGCTCCGGTGCGGTCATATCCTTGACGGCGATGTTTGAAAGCCAGTCCGACGCGGGTCTGCGCAACCTCATCGCCGATCTGTTGACGACCGCGGACGAGGAGCATGTAAGCGAGGAGGATGCATCGGAGGTATTGAGCGACACGTTACGTGCGCTGCGCCTGCAAGCGGTCAAGCGCGAAATCGAGACGCTCAACAAAGGTGGCCTGAACGCCGACGAAATACTCAAGCTGAAAGCACTGTTTACGCAGAAAAAGCAGCTGGAGTCTGGACAGAAACCCCCTGTCTAACATATACTTATCTGTTTCCCTGCTCACCCTCATCGTACTGAGAAGCCAATACTCAGACTTGACCTGAGCGCATGCCCAGAGGACCCACATGGCCAAGGAAAAAACCTCCGCCACAGTAGCCACCAAAGCCACTCCCAAAGCCAAGCAGTCGAAAGCGAAAGAGAAGAAAGAACTGCGCATCGCCGCAGACCTGGTCGCTAGCGGCGACGATGCCGAAGTCCGTCGCACCCGTTTGAAGACACTGATTGCGCTGGGCAAGGATCGCGGCTATCTGACGTATGCCGAGGTCAATGACCATCTTCCCGATGAAATGGTGGACGCCGAGCAGATCGAATCGATCATCTCGACGTTCAATGACATGGGCATCAAGGTCTTCGACGAGGCGCCTGCTGCCGAAGATCTGCTGCTCACGGACGGCGTCGCTGCTGCCGTTGTCGACGAAGAAGTTGAAGCCGAAGCCGAACAGGCACTGTCCACCGTCGATTCCGAATTCGGTCGCACGACTGATCCGGTACGCATGTACATGCGCGAAATGGGTACAGTCGAGCTGCTGACGCGCGAAGGCGAAATCGAAATCGCCAAGCGTATCGAAGATGGCCTCAAGCACATGGTCATGGCGATCTCCGCCTGCCCGACCACAATCGCCGAAATTCTCGCGATGGCCGACAAGGTCTCGCGCGAGGAAATGCGTATCGATGAACTCATCGACGGACTGATCGATCCGAACGCGGTCGAGCAAGCCGCGCCCGAACCGGAAGAAGTCGAAGAGGAAACCGAAGAAGAAGGCGACGAGGAAGAAGACGACGGCGGCGCCGGTGCACTGTCCGCGTCCCTGCTGCAGCTCAAGACCGACGCGCTGGAACGTTTCGACGTCATCAAGGGCCTGTACGGCAAGATGATCACGGCGCTGACCAAGAAGGGCACGCAGGACAAGACCTACCAGAAGACGCACGACCAGATCTGCGCCGAGCTGCTGAACATCCGCTTCACCGCGCGCGTGACCGAAAACCTGTGCGATTCCGTGCGCCACATGGTGGAAGACGTGCGCAAGCATGAGCGCAAGATTCTCGAACTCTGCGTCGACCGCTCCAGCATGTCGCGTCAGCACTTCATCAAGGTCTTCCCCGGCAACGAGACCAATATGGATTGGCTCAAAACCGAGATCGCTAGTGGTGCCGGCAACGTCACCACAATGATGCGTATGCAACCTGCAATTCTCGAAGAGCAGCAGAAGCTCATCGACTTGCAGGACCGCATTCAAATTTCGCTCAAGGAGCTCAAGGACATCAACAAGCAGATGTCCACGGGCGAAGCGAAGATGCGCCGCGCCAAGCGCGAAATGACAGAAGCAAACCTGCGCCTGGTGATCTCGATCGCTAAGAAGTACACCAACCGTGGCTTGCAATTCCTCGACCTGATCCAGGAAGGCAACATCGGTCTGATGAAGGCGGTCGATAAGTTCGAATATCGTCGCGGCTACAAGTTCTCGACGTATGCAACGTGGTGGATTCGTCAGGCGATCACGCGTTCGATTGCCGATCAGGCGCGCACCATCCGTATCCCGGTGCACATGATCGAAACGATCAACAAGATGAACCGCATCTCGCGTCAGATCCTTCAGGAAACCGGTGCCGAACCGGACCCGGCAACACTGGCGATCAAGATGGAAATGCCCGAGGACAAGATCCGCAAGATCTTGAAAATATCCAAAGAGCCTATTTCCATGGAGACGCCGATCGGCGACGACGACGACTCGCATCTTGGCGATTTTATCGAAGACACCGCAACGCTCTCGCCTGGTGATGCGGCGCTGTATTCCTCGCTGAAGGACACGACCAAGGAAATCCTGGACTCGCTCACACCGCGCGAAGCCAAGGTGCTGCGCATGCGTTTCGGCATCGAAATGAACACCGACCACACCCTCGAAGAAGTCGGTAAACAGTTCGACGTCACGCGCGAGCGCATCCGTCAGATCGAGGCCAAAGCGCTGCGCAAGCTGCGCCATCCGAGCCGGTCGGAGAAGCTGCGCAGCTTCCTCGACGGCGAGGGTTAAGCCAACCGTCATAATGGTTCGGGAAGGGTGAGCGAGCAGGCAGCTGACGAGGCGCCGAGCGAGACAGTACTCAGGTACCTCAGAGTACAAAATCGGCCGAGGCAACGAAGTCAGGTGTCTGCGCAGCCACCCCTACCGGACCATTTGGGCCTCTAGCTCATGCCTGGTTAGAGCAGCGGACTCATAATCCGTTGGTGCCGAGTTCGACTCTCGGGGGGCCCACCACTTGATCTTGCTATATCTTTAAACCCGCTTCATCGCGGGTTTTTCTTTGCATTCAATCGCCAAGTCATTTGTCATTTTACAAAAACTTAAAACGACAAAGACAGTGTCATTTTTAGGCAGGCGAGAATGACGAATATGAAAACGGGCGTCTCTGCTTCGACCAGCAAAACAAAAGGCTGCAATCGCAGCCTTTTGTTTTTGGAACCGCAACTTTTTCACTCACCCTCGCGCATCACCCCAACGCAACGGACAACGGTCATCACCCACATACGTCGTGTGCCCATTGCGATCCACGCAGTAACGCGGCGAGACGATCATCTCGTTGAACAGCATGCCTTCGCCAATACGCGTGTATTCGAACAGCACGCTACGCGCGACGGTTGCGTTGCGGATGTGACAGCCATGGCCGATCCAGCTCGGACCGACAATCGTTGCGCCGGGTTCGATGCGGACGCTGGACCCGATATAGACCGGGCCTTCGATGCGTACCTTGTCCCAATCGATACGCGTGTTGAGTCCGACCCATACACCTGGACGCACTTGCGTACCCGGCATATGCATTTCGGCTACTTCACCGCGCAACACGCGTTGCAAGACCGCCCAATAATCCGTAACGCGGCCGATATCGATCCAGTTGAAGAAGCGCTTCTGTGCAAAAAACGGCAGACCCTTTTGCACCAGCAACGGAAACAGCTCGCTGCCAATGTCATAAACTCTGTCTGAAGGCACGAGGTCGATGACCTCGGGCTCGAAGATGTAGATGCCTGTCGAGGCCAGTGTCGATTTGGCTTCTTCGGGCTTGGGTTTCTCCTGGAAGGACAGCACCCGGCCCTCTTTGTCCGGCACCACGATGCCGTAGTTCTTGACCTCTTCGCGCGGCACGTCCAGCGCCACCACACTGGCTAGCGCTTTCTTTGCGTGATGCTCCGCCAGTGCTGCGCCGATATCCAAGTCGATGATGGCGTCACCGCACAAGACCAGCGTGGTCTCGTCGAAGAAGCCGCTATTGTCCTGGATATGTTTCATGCCGCCTGCGGAGCCGAGCGGCTTGGGCAGCATGTCGCCGTGTTCGTAGGCGCCCTCGTAGGAGTAGCCAATCTCGACACCCCAGCGATGACCGTCGCCGAAATATTCCTCGATCTTGCGATGCATGAAAGCCACGTTGATCATGATCTTGCTCACGCCATAACGTGCGAGATGCTCGATCAGGTACTCCATCACCGGTTTACCCAGAATCGGGATCATCGGTTTGGGAATGTCCTTGGTCAGCGGACGAACCCGTGTGCCCTGGCCTGCTGCCAGGATCATTGCTTTTGCCATTTCTATTTTCCCGAGAAAATATCCAGAGGCGTTTCCGACGAACACCCCGGATCGCCATTCTGCAACCGCGCGCCGACGGCAGTAAAACTATTTCACGATCGACGACAAAGACCGCCAGCGAATCAAAGTATAGCGGCCCACCGTAACGAGACTGCTGCATGCAGCCAAGAGGCGCTCCAAAGAAAAAGGCCGCAGAAAGCGCGGCCTTTTTCACGACACCGAATTTGCTCAGGCTGCCTTGCCGCCCGCAGGGTCCAGTGTATAACGATGGCGATTGACGATACGCTTGTCACGCGGATGCGTTCCCGGCACGGCCGAAATGAGCGCCTTGGTGTAAGGATGCTCCGGCGCACCGCAGATCTTGTCCGCCAGACCCGTTTCGACAATCTGACCCTTATACATCACGGCAACCCGGTCGCAGAAGTAACGGATAACGCCAATGTCATGCGAGATCAGGATGAAGCTGAGATTGAGCTTGTCCTGCAGATCGAGCAGAAGATCGAGAATCTGCGAACGCAAGGTCACGTCCAGCGCCGATGTCGCTTCGTCGGCGATGATCAGCCGAGGATTCAGCGCCAAGGCCCGGGCGATACCAATACGCTGACGCTGACCACCGGAGAATGCATGTGGATAGCGCTCCATTGCCGCCGGCGGCATGCCGACCGTTGCCAGCAGATCAGCAACGCGATTGCGCAATTCGATGCCCTTCGCCACACCATTGACCAGCAGTGGCTCACCGACGATCTGGCCGATCGTCATGCGCGGGTTGAGGGACGCAAACGGATCCTGGAACACCATGCGGACTTCGCGGTGAACTGCACGCAAATCATGCTTGTTGGACTTCGCCAAATCGACGATCTGCCCGTCGCCCATGCGGTAGAGCACTTCGCCATCGGTGAGGCTCAGCACGCGGATCAGACAGTTGCCGAGCGTTGTCTTGCCGGAACCGGACTCGCCGACGATACCGAGGTTCTCGCCTTCGTAGAGATCGATGGAGACATTGTCCAACGCCTTGAAAGGCGCCGAGGCCTTGCTGCTACCCAGAAAGGTCTTGCGCCCTGGATAGATCTTCGAGACGCCACGCACTTCCAGCAGCTTGCGGTCGGATACCGTGCTCTTGCGAGCACGGCGTGCCGAGGTTTCCAGCTTGCGTACAGAGTCGATCAGGCGGCCGGTGTACTCGTTCTGCGATGAATAGAAGATTTGCTCGGCCGGCCCGAACTCCAGCAACTTGCCATTGAGCATGACGCCGATTTCGTCGGCAATCTCCGCCACCACGCCCATATCGTGCGTGATGAACAGCACGGCCATGCCGTAGGAGATTTGCAGTTCCTTGATGAGCGCCAGAATTTCGGCCTGCGTCGTTACGTCGAGCGCAGTCGTCGGTTCGTCGGCGATCAGAATCTTCGGATTGCAAGCCAAGGCCATGGCAATCATGGCGCGCTGACGCATGCCACCTGAATATTCGAAGGTGTACTTGTCGATGGCAACGCCTGGGTTGGGAATTTCCACCCGACGCAGCAATTCAATGGCCCGTGCCCGCGCCTCGGCCTTGTCGACGTTCTGATGCAGCAGGATCGCTTCGCAGATCTGGTTGCCGATGGTATGGATCGGCGACAGGGAAGTCATCGGCTCCTGGAAGATCATGGCAATGTCATGGCCACGGATGTCGCGGATTTCCTTGCCGCGCGGGTGCAGTTTGGCAAGATCGACCGTTGCGTTGCCGGCTTCGCCGCCGGCGTTATAGAGCAACTGACCGCCCATGATGCGACCGGGAGGATCAACGATTTGCAGGATGGAGCGCGCCGCCACGGTCTTGCCTGAGCCGGATTCGCCCACGATACACAGCGTCTTGCCACGCTGCATCTGGAAACTGACATCGTCGACCGCCCGCACTGCCTTTTCGCCCGTACCGAAGTAGGTCTTGAGGTTACGGACGTCGAGAATGATGTCGCTGGATGAGGTATTCACGTTATCAACCATGTTCGTCACGCCATCAGTGCGAGTAAGGGTCAGCCGCGTCGCGCAGACCATCACCCATGAAGTTCAAAGCCAGCACGGCAATCACAACCGCGCCCCCGGGGATGAAGAGCCAAGGCGCCACCGCAATGGAGCGGATGTTCTGGGCTTCCGTGAGCAACACGCCCCAGCTGATCGCGGGTGGCTGCAAGCCGAGACCCAGGAACGACAGGGACGTCTCCGCCACAATCATCAATGGAATCGAAAGTGTCACTGCGGCGATGATGTGCGATGCCAGCGAAGGCAGCATGTGACGGAAGATAACCCGCCATTCGCTACAGCCATCAAGATGCGCGGCCACAACGAATACTTCGCCGCGCATGGACATCAAACGACCACGCACCACCCGCGCCAGTTGCGTCCAGCCAATCAGCGAAATAATGAGCGTCACCGCCATGTATCGATATTGCGGCGGCCAATTCTTGGGCAGCGCAGCGGCCATGGCCAGCCAGATCGGAATCGTCGGCAGCGAGATAATGAATTCCACCAGACGCTGTACTACCCAGTCGATCTTGCCGCCGTAATAGCCGGAAATACCGCCGAGGAAAATACCGAAGACGACTGACATCATGACGCCGATCAAGCCCAACGACAGGGTGAAGCGTCCGCCGTAGATGACACGGCTAAACATGTCTCGGCCGTTACGGTCCGAGCCGAACAGATAGAACACGTCGCCCTTCTTTTGAGGCCCGAAGAGATGAATGTCGGTCTTCACCAGGCCCAGAAATTTGTACGAGAAACCATGCGCGAAAAATGACAAAGGAATTTTTCGGTCCGCATCGCTAACGTAGAGTTTTCTGAGGGTCTCTGGATCCACTTTCTCTTTCAGCACCTCGACATACGGACTGAAACGGATGCCGTGGGTTGTGTCGAACAGGTGGATGCCTTGCGGCGGATGGTAGGCCTTGGCCTTATATTCACCTTCCGCACGCAGCGCAATTTCCGGATCGAACGGTGCCAGAAATTCCGAAAAAACTGCGGTCATGTAAAGCGCCAGCACGATATACATGCTGACGAGCGCCACTTTGTGCTTTTTGAAGCGCAGCCACATCAGGGTCCATTGCGAGGCATATTCGATGCCGCCTCGCAGATTGGCCATATTGACTTGGACGGCCGCTGCCGCCGGTGTATTCAATTCGCTCATTGTTCCAACCTGATACGTGGGTCAAGAATAACCAGAAGGACGTCCGAGATCAGCGTACCGACCACGGTCAACATGCTGAGCAGTAGCAGGAATGCTCCCGACAGATAGATGTCTTGAGACAGCAGTGCCCGATAAAGCAGCGGTCCAGCCGTTGGCAGGTTCAGTACGATGGACAGGATCACGCCACCGGACACCAGTTGCGGCAACATCATGCCGATCGTGCTGACAAAAGGATTGAGCGCGATGCGAACCGGGTACTTCATCAACAAGCGCACTTCCGACAGACCTTTGGCGCGAGCCGTCACGACGTATGGCATGTACAACTGGTCGATCAAGTTGGCACGCATGATACGGATCAGGCTGGCTGTGGCCCCCAAGCCGAGAATGAGCGTCGGTATCCACAAATGATGCAGCAGATCGTTTAGGCGTCCCCACGACCATGCGGCATTGGAGTACTCGTCGGAGAATAATCCGGTCACATCCAGGCTCCAGAACTTGACCGATATATACATGAGCACCAGTGCAATCAGGAAGTGGGGCACGGCCAGGCCGATGAAACCGAAGAAGGTGAAGACGTAATCGCCAATCGAGTAGCGCTTGACGGCTGAGTAGATACCGATAGGCAGCGCCAACCCCCAGGTCAGGAACAGCGTGCCAACCGACAAGATCAGCGTGAGATTCATGCGCTCGCCAATCAGAGCGGAGACGGGGCTATTCCATTCGAAGGAGTAGCCGAAGTCACCTTGCATGATGCCGACGATCCAGTGGAAATATTGGACCAGGATATTTTGATCCAGCCCATAGCGATGCCGCATATCGGCCATCATTGCCATGTCGACCACTTCGCCGGAGGCCGATTGGGCTGCGGCCCAGCTATCGACGAAATCGCCGGGCGGCAATTGGATAAGAATAAACACGGTCAACGACACCATGAACAAGAACGGTATCGCCGACAACAGACGTCGGAATATGTAGGAAAGCACGATCAATCTCGCTTGAAAACCGCTACAAAGGGAACCGGGGAATGACTTAATTCCTGGGGCCGAATTACAGCATGATCGTCCGCGATCAGCGGAGAATCATGACTGCCACAACATGGCCCCAAGACCAAGCCCATGCCCATGGCATTTTTCACGAAGCTCGGTGGGCCTGTCTAGATGGGTTCGAACCTCATCATTTCCTCCTAAGGTTGTCATACGGGCCATTGTTCCGACGACACAAAATTCTATGAACGTCGCTAATCTTATAGGCCGTCGAATGCTACTACACACCACCACCGCTCAGCGGCGCTGATCATACAAGCCACATGGACCGTCGCACAAGCCGCTTTCCACCTTGCTTCGCGACACTTTCCTCACTTTTTGCGCAAGATCACGTTTTTGGACGCAACGAGTGAATAGGCCGATAGTGCAACGCCGCTTCACATGCCCGGCTTGCCAAAATACCCCGCATGATGGCGGCCTTATACGAGTTTTCCCTAATTCCAAAAAAAAAGCGATGTGCACCGCACAATAATTTGTCATTCAGGAACATGTTGGCACTGTTGTCCGGCTGCATCGTTCTACACTGAATTGAGACCGCCAATAAGTCATGGCACCGAATGCTGCTAGCTTCAGGATTCCCTCCAACTGCCGATAGGCCGTTAACGACCGAAGGAAGCTTGCGCAAGACTTACGCGGCACCGACGTCAAGGCCGCAGGAGCTACGCGTCTGGTGCCTGTACCACCATGCTCTACCTGCCTCTGATTCGGTATGCTGAAGAGATAAGCCGTAAATGATCATTGCCATCATCGAGGATACGCCGGTCAACCTTGTTCTCATGGAGAGCCTGGTGCGCCGTCTGGGTGACCATGAATGCTTTGCGTTCAGCGATCCTCGCGAAGGGCTCATGTGGTGCCTGGCAAATACCCCCGATCTCATCATCGTCGACTACATGATGCCGGAAATGGATGGTCTGGATTTCATCCACCGCTGTCGTTCCGAAGTACGCCTTAAAGATCAGCCGATCCTGATGGTGACGGCCGCTGCGGAACGTGAAGTACGCTATGCGGCGCTTGAGGCTGGCGCTACGGATTTCCTCACAAAACCGATCGACAAGAACGAGTTCAATCCGCGTGTGCGCAATATGCTGCGGCTGCAGGCAAGCATCGCCGCGATCAATCGCCGCGCTGACGAGCTCGATATAGCCGTCCAGCATGCGGTCAAGGAAGTTCATGACAGAGAGCATGAAACTGTCATACGGCTGGCACGTGCGGCAGAATACCGTGATCCCGAGACCGGTGCCCACATCGTGCGCATGGCACGCTACTCAGCGCTGATTGCCAAACGCGTCGGCATGTCGCAGGCCGAACAGGACGTGCTGATGATGGCCGCGCCGATGCATGACGTTGGCAAGCTTGGCACGCCCGATTACATCCTGCTCAAACGCGGCAAGCTCACGCCCGAAGAACTGGAGATCATGCGGCAGCACGCGCAGATCGGTCACGAGATTCTCAAGGATTCGTCTTCACCCGTGCTGAAGATGGCTGCTCAGATCGCCGTATCGCATCATGAGAAATACGATGGCAGTGGTTATCCGAACGGCCTCGTCGGCAAGCAAATCCCGCTGGTTGGACGGATTGTCGCCGTCGCCGACGTTTTCGACGCCCTCACTTCGCGGCGCCCGTACAAGCCAGCCTGGTCGCTGGAGCATGCGCGCAACTTTCTGCTGCAAGGCCGCGGCACCCACTTCGATCCCGCGTGCGTCGACAAATTTCTCGGTGCTTGGGATGAGATTCTATCAATTCAGGCAGACTATCAAGACTGAGCCTCAAGACTGACCTGCCGATCTGCCGATGCGCCGCATTCCGAACCTGCGTTCTTTTTTCCCGCGCAAACTGCTCTATCAACTCGCGGCGGTGTTCAGTGTGCTGTTCGCGGGTTTCATCGTGCTCTACATCTTGTACACGGCCAACGCACAATACGTGTTGCTCGAGAGCACCATGACCGAGCAAGCCAGCTCGCTGACGATCGGCCTCGCTGCTTCTTCAGAACAGGCTTTGACCACCGGCGAAGTCTGGCAGTTGAACACCATCATGAAGCAGGCTACCCGCTATCCGGGCCTCGAACAGGTCGACCTGACGGACCCGGCCGGCATCCTGTTGTCGAGCGCCATTGCGCAGCCGGGAAAAGCGGATCCGAATAAATCTGTATTCAGGTTGCGCGTGCCGACGAAGAGAAATGTCTCTGTCATTTCCAGCAACGCCACTGCCGCACAGCGACACAAGACACTCGACATCTGGGTGCCGGTTGGAGACGAGTTTGAACTCGGCTGGATGCATGCTCGGTTCTCGCTTGCGGCGGCCGAAGGCGCGCGCCGCAGCCTCTATCTGGACAGCCTGTGGTCAGGCATTCTCATCAGTGTGCTGGCGACCATCAGCTTTGCCTTGTTTCTGCGGCGTCCGATGAACAAGCTGCATAGCGCCACCGAATTCGCATCGCGTCTCGACAATGATCGCGGCAGCGTCATGGCAGCCGACTCTGGCGTCGCCGACATCGATGGCCTGGTCGATGCGCTCAACTGGGCGTCGCTGCGCCTGGATAATCAGCAACAGGAACTCAGCCGTAGCGCGGCGCATTTTCGCATCGTCGTCGAAGGCCTTTCCGAACTCGTATTCGAAACGGATGAGGATTTGCGCTGGACCTATCTGAACCCAGCCTGGACCGACATCACGCAATACACGGTTGCAGAGGGGCTCGGCCGCTCGGTGCTCGACTTCACGCTCGAGGAGGAAAAGCCGCGCATCGCCGCCGTCTTCCGTCCCTTGTTCAAGGGCGAGATCGAATTCCTGCGCAACCAGTTCCGCTACCTTGCCAAGGACGGCAGCATACGCACCCTGGAAGTTTTCGCACGTGCACGCCGTGATGACAGTGGTATATTCATAGGCTATACCGGATCGGTTAACGATGTTACGACACGCCTCCAGGCCGAGCGCGCCATGCAGGAGCAACTGCGCTTCGTCGAACGACTTATCGACAGCATTCCGAACGCCATCTACGTCAAGGACCGTGTGGGCCGTTATATGACATTCAATCAGGCTTTCGAGCGCATGTTTGCGATCAAGCGCGAAGCCTGGATCGGCAAGACCGCTTTCGATCTGATCGACGACGTCGCCGAAGCAACGTGGCAGCAGCAGTATGACGAAGCCCTGCTGCATGAACCGGAATCCACGCAAAGTTTCGAACGCCGCCTGCGCTCGCGCGACGGACGCGAGATCGACGCGCTATACAACAAATCCCTGTTTGCCGATGCCCACGGCCAAGTCGCCGGCATCGTCGGTTCGATCACCGATATATCCGATCGCAAGGCCGTAGAACAAGCCGTGTTGGAAGCGCGCGACGCAGCGGAAATTGCCAATCAGGCCAAGAGCGACTTTCTCGCCAACATGAGCCACGAAATACGCACGCCTATGAATGCTGTGATCGGCATGACGCAACTGGTGCTCGAAACGCCGCTCGACGCGCAGCAACGCGAATTCATGACGATCGTGAAACAGTCAGCCGACTCGTTGCTCAATATCATCGACGACGTGCTGGACTTCTCGAAAATCGAAGCGGGCCGCATGAGCTTCGAACGCATCCCGTTCAGCCTGCGCGAATGCGTTACCAGCGCCATATCGACGTTGAGCCCGCGCGCCGAGGGGAAGGCACTGGACCTCAATTGCGAAATCGACATGCGTATTCCCGATATCGTTTGCGGCGACCCGCACCGTGTGCGCCAAGTCTTGTTGAACCTGCTTTCCAACGCGATCAAGTTCACTGAAGAAGGTTCGGTGGACGTCGACGTCTCACTCGACGCAAGCACCGCCGAACACGTCGAACTGTGTTTTTCCATTCATGACACGGGCATAGGTATTGCGGCAGACAAACTCGACCTGATCTTCGAGAGTTTTTCCCAGGCCGACACCTCCACCACGCGGCGCTATGGCGGCACTGGCCTTGGGCTGGCGATCTGCAAACGCCTGGCCGCCGGCATGGGCGGCCGCATCTGGGTCGACAGCGAACCGGGCAGCGGCAGCACTTTTTTCTTCACTGCCGAACTCGATCTTGCCAGCGAAGAAGAACAGGCCGCCAGCATGGCCCTGCTGCGTGCACCGCAAACCTTGCGCCCGCTGAGCCTGCTGCTGGCCGAAGACAACGCCGTCAATCAGACCTTGGCAGTGCGTATGCTGACAAATATGGGGCACTCGGTAGAGCTTGTCTCTGACGGACAACAATGCATCGACCGCCTCAGGGCGGCGGACGCACGCCCACTTGAGGCCGTGCTCATGGACTTGCAGATGCCCGTCATGGGCGGCCTCGAAGCATGCCGACTGATCCGCGCCCATGAAGCGCAATTCAATCTGCCGCGTCTGCCCATCATTGCCATGACGGCGCATGCCTTGCACGGCGATCGCGAACGCTGCTTTGCAGCAGGCATGGACGGTTATGTCACCAAGCCTGTGCTGGCCAGTGCCTTGCGCGCTGAGCTGTTACGCGTGCTGTCGCCTGCAGGAACACCACCTGCCACGAGCGATGCGGAAAACGCTGCGCGCGCCGAAGCAGGCGCCTGCTTCGACCGTAACTGGATGCTGACGCAGATCGGCGACGATGAAGCGCTCATGCATGAAGTGATAGAAATCTTCCTGAATGGCTTCGAGGGGATGCAGGTCCGTTTGCAGAACGCGGTTACGAGCATGGAGTCCAAGACAATGCGGGAAACCGCTCATGCCATCAAGGGCGCAGTGGGAAATTTTGGCGCTACCAGCGCCGTGACCACCGCGCTGGCACTGGAACGTGCAGCAGAGCAAGGCCGACAGTCCGTCTTCGTCGACATGGCCGAGCAGTTATCTGCATTGCTGCACGAACTCAAATCCGCGCTCGAAAACGAACTGGTGCAAATGCGCGCTTGAAGTAAATTCTCGTCGGCGCAGAAAAAATCGCGCCGTATGACAAGCGGATGGCGCAACGACTCAACCGCCGTTGGCGACTTCGCGCTGAATCTCCTCGATGCCCACGTGGCGCACGTCGCGGCCCCTGACAAGGAATACAACGTGTTGTGCCACATTCTTGGCGTGGTCGCCAATGCGCTCGAGCGACTTCGCAGCGAACAGGATGTCGATACTGCGCGAAATGGTGCGCGGGTCTTCCATCATGAATGTGATCAGTTGGCGCATGACGGATTTGAATTCGCCATCCACTTCCTTATCCTGCGTCACCACATCGGCCGCCGCATTCAGGTCCAGGCGCGCCATCGAGTCGAGTGATTTGCGCAGCAGTTCGATCGCCAGATTGCCCAGGTGCTGTAACTGCACGCGCGGCGTGGTGGCGATAGCGTCCGGCGTGTGGATCGACTTGGCCACCTTGGCAATCTTCTTGGCCTCGTCGCCGACGCGCTCCAGGTCGGTCACGACTTTGGAAACCGTCAGCACCGCACGCAGATCGCCCGCCGCCGGCTGACGTTTGGCGATGATGTTGGCGCAGGCCTCGTCGAGTTCGACCTCGATTTCATTGACGCGGTGATCGTTCTCGATGACGCGGTCTATCGTCGCGAGATCGCCGCCGAGCAAGCCTTCAAGCGCCTTGACCACCTGCAGCTCGACGTAACCGCCCATCTGGAGCACACGCGTCCGGATACTTTCAAGTTCAACGTCATACTGGCGGACGGTGTGATCGGTCATGGGTACATCTCCTTATGTTTGCGAGCGTTACCGCCGTCAGTCTTGCTCGGGCGGACGCGAAAACGCGTAGTGTGCGCTCGCTGCGTGAACGGAATATTTCAGTCGCGTGACAATGTGCGAATGCCTTGTGCGGTCGCCAGCAGCAGGATATCCGCCGGACGCTGCGCAAAGATGCCATTGGTCACTACGCCGACGATGCTGTTCACCCGCGCCTCAAACTCTTCGGGCGCATCAATCTGCAACCCAGCCACATCAATTATGCAATTGCCATTGTCGGTAACCACGCCAGCGCGCAACTTCGGCACGCCCCCCAAGGTCGTCAGCGCGCGCATCACCTGCGCGCTTGCCATTGGAATAACTTCCACGGGCAACGGGAAACGGCCGAGCGTCTTGACCAGTTTGCTTTCATCACAAATGCATACGAAGCGTTCAGCAACTGCTGCAACGATCTTTTCACGCGTCAGCGCCGCCCCGCCACCCTTGATCATGCACAGGCGGCTGTCTACCTCGTCGGCGCCATCGACATATACCGACAATTCCGTCAGATCGTTCAGCTCGAACAAGGCAATACCATGTGCCCGCAGCCGCGCCGCGCTCGCCTCGGAGCTCGCCACGGCGCCGCGAATGCGACCCCGCATCTGCGCTAGACCATCGATGAAAAAATTCGCGGTAGAGCCCGTACCGACGCCTATCACCTGCCCTTCCGGAACATAGGCCAATGCGGCATTGGCGACAGAGCGCTTCAGATCATCCTGATTCATACACGAGTCATTTGAATTGTGCGATGCTGGCATTGTAGTGGAAGCAGCCACGACACGAACCGCCGCATCGGCGATCGCAGTTATCAGTTAACTTGGCAAGGAGATGAAAATGAGTCTGTTCGGACAACTCGCGGGCCAAGCCCTGAATGCGCTCGAAGGCGGCGGCGCGCAAGAAGGCGATAACTCGCTTATACAGATTGCGGGCAATCTGATTCAACAGCATGGCGGCGTCAGCGGTCTGCTCGAAAAATTCAACGCCGCAGGCCTTAGCGAGCAGATGTCATCGTGGATCGGCAACGGAGAAAACCTGCCTGTCGATGCCTCACAGATCACCCAGGCACTGGGGCATGGAACGCTGGCGGAGATAGCCGGGAAATTCGGTCTGCCAGCGGATCAGATCGCGGGAAGCCTCGCGCAGTTGCTGCCTCAATTGATCGACAAGATGACGCCGAATGGCTCGACCGGCGGCTCGCATGAGTTATTGCAGGAAGGGTTGAGCGCGTTGAGTGGCATGTTCAACAAGCCCGCCGCAACCTAATAGACGACATACAAACAAAAAGGCGCGGACAAGTCCGCGCCTTTTTTGCTTTTCAAAACAACCCAACGAGAACGTGTGGCGAGGGGAGCGAGCGGATGCCTGGCAAGGCGGCTCGCGCAGAGCAGTGCTCATGCACGGCGAGCGAGCCAACGCAGCCAGGCGCCAGCGCAGCCCCCTCGCCGCGCGTTCGGATTAACGTTCGAGGGCTAGCGCTACTCCCATCCCGCCACCGATACATAGGGTTGCAAAACCCTTCTTGGCATCGCGGCGCTGCATTTCGTGAAGCAGCGTGACCAGGATGCGGCAACCCGAAGCGCCGATGGGGTGGCCCAGCGCAATCGCGCCGCCGTTAACGTTGATCTTGCTCGTATCCCATTCCATCTCCTTGTTGACGGCGATGGCTTGCGAAGCAAAGGCTTCATTGCCTTCAATGAGATCAGGCGTGTCAACCGTCCAGCCAGCTTTCTGCAATGCGCGGCGCGATGCGGGTGCCGGGCCGATGCCCATGATGGCAGGGTCGACACCGGCGATTGCGTAAGAGGCGATCACAGCGAGAATCGGCAAGCCAAGCTGGCGTGCCTTCGATTCGCTCATCACCATGACTGCAGCAGCACCGTCATTGACGCCCGATGCGTTGCCTGCCGTCACCGTGCCGGCCTTGTCGAAAGCCGGCTTGAGCGCGGCCAGCGATTCGGCCGTGGTGCCGTGCTTGGGATACTCGTCGGTATCGAAGACCACGTCGCCCTTGCGGCTGGAAATGATCACGGGAACGATTTCGTCCTTGAATTTACCGGCCTTCTGAGCCGCTTCGGCTTTCTGTTGCGAGAGCGCAGAGAAAGCATCCTGCTCTTCGCGCGAAATGCCGTACTTCTTGGCCAGGTTCTCGGCCGTTATGCCCATGTGATATTGATTGAAAGCGTCCCACAGGCCGTCGTTGACCATGGTGTCGATGAGCTTGGCATCTCCCATGCGGAAGCCATCGCGCGAGCCATTGAGCACGTGCGGGCTGGCCGACATGTTCTCCTGTCCGCCGGCAATGACGATCTCCGCATCGCCGCAGCGCACGGCCTGCGCCGCGAGCATCACGGCACGCAAGCCCGAGCCGCACACCATATTGATGGTCATGCCGGGAACGCCTTCGGGCAAACCCGCGCGGATGACTGCCTGACGTGCCGGGTTCTGGCCGACGCCGCCGGTCAGTACCTGACCGAGCAGCACATCGCTGATTTGATCGCCCGCCAAACCCGTCCTGGTCAGTAGACCTCGAATCACGGTGGCGCCGAGTTCCGCAGCAGGAACCTTGGCGAGTGCTCCGCCGAACTTGCCGACTGCAGTACGGGCAGCGGCAACGATGACGATATTTTCCATAACCAACTCCGATTGAACTTTAGGGGATGTACGCCCTGCCTTCTGGCAGGTGGCGTCTGCTTCAGACGCGCGAAATTGCCGCACGGCAACATATTGCCATCTTAACCTTTCTCGTTAAGGCTGGGGATAGGGTATTCCGCAGCTCGCTGGGACGTATGACTGCCGATACGCAATGCCGTCATGGCCCGCTCTCATTCCAACGGAATTGTGAAATCGCAACATGACACGTCATGCCACTGCAACAAAGGCTGCGCAGAATGCGCTGCATGCCCCGTGTACGGACCGTATTCCTTTCGGATATCCATCTCGGCACCCGCGCCTGCCAGGCCGACCGCCTCCTGGATTTCCTCCGCGAACATCCCGCCGATAATCTCTTTCTGATCGGCGACATCATCGACTTCTGGGCCATGAAGCGCTCCATCCACTGGAGTAGCGCGCAGAACACGGTGGTGCAGAAACTACTGCGTCGCGCACGTCATGGCGAACACATCATTTTCATCCCCGGCAATCACGACGAAGCCTTGCGCGCCTACTGTGGCACCAGCTTCGGCGATGTCCGCGTCGAGCGCGAATGGGTGCACCAGATGGCCGATGGCAGACGCTTCCTGCTTGTTCACGGCGATGAGTACGACCAGGTTACCCGCTATCACAAATGGGTCGCCGTTCTAGGCGATGTCTCATACAACGCGCTGGTCCGGATAAATATCTGTCTGTCATGGATGCGTCGCCAGCTCGGTGTGTCGGGTTACTGGTCGCTTGCCGGATATGCCAAACGCAAAATCAAGACTGCCCTGCAATTCATCTTCGATTTCGAGGAAAGCGTCATGCACGACGCACGCGCACGCGGCCTGGATGGCGTCATCTGCGGCCACATCCACTGGGCGGCAATTCGTGAAATGGGTGACGACAAGCAAGGGCTCACCTACGTGAACTGTGGTGACTGGGTCGATAGCTGCACCGGCATCGTGGAACACATGGACGGTCGTCTCGAACTGGTGAACTGGACGACTGCGGAAGTACAGATTGAGCGGGCGGAAGCGCTTGCCGGAGAAACATGACGATGCGCGTGCTGATGATTTCCGATGTTTACTTTCCACGTGTCAATGGTGTTTCCACCGCAATCCAGACCTACCGCCAGCAACTCGATGCCATTGGCATCGAAAGCATACTCATCGCACCGCGCTACGGCAACGAGCCGGCAGAGGAACGCGTCACGCGTCTGCGCTCATGGAGCGTACCGATGGACCGCGAAGACCGCTTCGTGCTGCCGCGCGACTTCAATCGCGAGGCGCTAAACGCGGCGAAGCATTGCGACATCATCCATGTGCAGACACCGTTTTCCGCGCACATGGCCGGTGTCGCCGTGGCGCGCGCCACAGGCCGGCCCATCGTATCGAGCTATCACACCCTGTTCGAGGAATACCTGCATCATTACACGCGAGGAATTCCATCGTCATGGCTGCGTGGGCTGGCGCGCATGATCTCGCGCAAGCAATGCAACGCGCTCGACGCCGTCGTCGTGCCTTCGTCGCCGATGGCCGAACGCCTCAATGCTTATGGCATCACGCGGCCAATGCATATACTGCCGACCGGCATTCCCCTGAGTCGCTTCGGTAGTGGCGATCGCACCCGCTTTCGCACGCACTACCAGATCGACGAGGATCGCCCTGTCGCCCTCTTCGTTGGCCGTACGGCGCACGAAAAGAACATCGACTTCCTCATCGAAGCCCTGCGCCACGCGCTCAAGGATTTCCCGCGCCTGCTTCTGCTCATCGCTGGCGAAGGGCCGGCGCTGGAGCATCTGCGCGATCGCGTGCATGCCGAGCAACTCGCCGACTCCGTGCGCTTCATCGGCTACCTCGATCGCGTCACCGAATTGCCAGACTGTTATGCCGCCGCCGACGTATTCGTCTTCGCCTCGCGCACCGAGACACAAGGCCTGGTGCTGCTCGAAGCCATGGCCGCCGGCCTGCCGGTCGTCGCCCTGGCCGAGATGGGTACGCGCGACATCCTCACACCCGCGTCCGGCGCCATCGCCCCTGTCGACAATGTGCAGGCTTTTTCTGCTGCGCTGTGCCGGGTAATCGGCGATGCCGAACTGCGCTTGCAGATGCGTGCTCAGGGCCTCGCGTGGGCCGCAGAATGGTCCGATGTCGCACTTACGGGAAAACTGGCAGCGCTGTATCGTTCGCTACTTTCACACAGCACTGTCCTGGAGAATTCATGGAAAGCCCCTTCAAAGGCAAGACCGGTCTAAAACGACTATGGAATGCATTGCACTACTCGATTGCCGGACTGGGAGATGCCTACCGGCTTGAAGACGCTTTCAGACAGGAAGTCGTGCTGGCGGTGGTGCTCATTCCCATCGCCATCTTCGTACCGGTTTCCGGCGTGGCCCACGCGCTGATGATAGGCAGCGTGCTACTGGTGCTGATCGTCGAACTTCTGAATTCCGCCATCGAGGCCACGGTAGATCGTGTCGGTCTGGAAAATCATCTATTGTCCAAGCGCGCCAAGGACATCGGTAGTGCGGCGGTATTGATGACACTGCTCAATGTATTCGCGGTGTGGACCTGCATCCTCGTAGGAGAGTTGATGTGAAATCTGACTTGCTGGCAGGCCCGCTGCGCGTCGCACTCGTTACGGAAACGTGGGCGCCGGAAGTCAATGGTGTCGCCATGACAGTGTCACGTCTGGTCGAAGGCCTGCGGAAAATTGGTCACTACGTACAAGTGGTGAGACCGCGGCAGAAACACGATGCCGATCATCCGAGCGACGACGTGCTGGTGCGCGGCCTGCCGCTGCCCGGCTATAGCGGTCTGCAGTTCGGCCTGCCCGCTAACAGGCAGCTGCGCAAGCTATGGCAGAACGCGCGGCCGGATGTCGTGCACATCGTCACCGAAGGCCCGCTCGGCTGGTCGGCCCTGCGTCAAGCGAGCGCGCTGAAGCTGCCCATCACGTCGAGCTACCACACACACTTCGACGGCTACAGCAAACACTACAACGCGCGTCTCGTTGGTCCCATCGTCAGCGCTTGGCTGCAAAACTTTCACCGCCGCACACTCAGTACCATGGCGCCGACGCACATCCTCGTCGACAGCCTGACGCGCGCCAAAGTACCCGGCGCAAAAGTACTGGGGCGTGGCGTCGACGCGGTACTGTTCCATCCCGCCAAGCGCAGCGCTGCATTGCGCGCGCAATGGGGCGCATCCGATGACAGTCTGATAGTGACCAATGTCGGACGCCTCGCGCCGGAGAAGAATCTCAAAGTCGCGGTGCGTGCCTTCGATGCGATCCGTGTCCAACATCCCGATGCACGCATGGTGTGGGTGGGCGACGGCCCTTCGCGCGGCATGCTCGAACGTCACCACCCGGACCAGATTTTCAGCGGCGCCCGGCGCGGCGAAGAACTGGCTGCACATTATGCCAGCGCGGACCTGTTCCTGTTTCCGAGCCTCACCGAGACTTATGGCAATGTCGTACCAGAAGCCATGGCAAGCGGCCTCGGTGTCGTAGCCTATCGCGATGCTGCGGCGGCCGAACTCATCACTTCCGACGTTGACGGCCTGTGTGTCACACCCAACGACGAAGCCGCATTTATCCAGGCGGCATGTCGTCTTGCCAGTGATCGCGAACTGCTTGCGTCGTGTCGCCAAGCGGCGCGCAATCGCGTCGCGGCAATCACTTGGGAGGCAGTGATCGGCGAATTCGAAGCCGTGCTGCACGCTGCTGCGAGCGGCGCGCTCTCGAACGCCTGAACCTTAAAGATTGTTCACAATCTTTCGCTCACGCTTTTGAGAGAGCTTGAACGTCAAAATCTTCACCACCAGACACCAAGAACACCAAGTTGCACAAAGAAAACCCAGGACGCTTGGTGAGACTTGGTGTTCTTGGTGTCTTGGCGGTGAGCCACCCGCAGAGCCTGCCCTCGACCTGATCGGGGGGCAGACGCGGCAACACGAACGACTTGCCATGTTCCGGGCATCACTCCAAACATCGTCATCCCGGCGAAGGCCGGGATCCAGGCTCGGAGGCCCCGTACTGGATTCCGGCTCGGGTGAAGCGTGGTCTATCCTGAGCTTGCCGAAGGGCCGGAATGCCGTATGACAAATAGAAGATCATAGACAGCCTCTTGATGGCGCAAATGCGTAATCCAGTGAACCGGATCACCCGCGCTGGACCGACTTGATCACTGCGCTGTTGATATGGTGCCACCTTGATGGTCGTCGTGATCGGCAGCTGCCGGCCATGAGCGGATGGTCAGATAGACTGCCCGAAGCAGTCATTTGTAGGGTGGGCACGGTGTGCCCACCCTACCTGGCTCTCTCAGATGAGCGAAACGAAAAATGATTTTTTATCCGCCGCTGAGGCTTGGCTTTGTGACGGGTACGCACTTGACGTGAGATATGTTTCTCGGCCGACGACCGAAGGCCGAAATCTCATTAGTGCTTTTATCGGTATGAATCCTTTGGAATCACCAAAGGACTACTCATTGGACATAGCAACAGACAATATCGTCGCTGGTCAAATTCAGCAATTCCCGGTTGGCAAACGCGAACTCATCCAAGTGCTTAATGAAGCGACCCAAGGCAGAATTGTGATTGCTGGCAGCGCGCAAAAGCTTATCGGAAGTCAGCCGTATGACTACCACTCCGAGATGACTCATCGTGATCGGTGGTTTTCAGAATTGCATATCCAAGTCATCGGTGGGCGCGTACCCATGCCGTCAACTGAAGTACTTGCAAGAATTGACAACGACTTACGCGCTTCGAGCCACCCGTTTGATGGCCTCTCTGATCTCAATAACTGGCTAGGTACTGACGCGGCTGTCTTGAATGGAGAAGCCCCTACGATAGTGGTTCGGGTTGCCCCTCCTGTAGACCTCATACTTGACCGCTGTCAGTTGCGGGAAAACGAACTGACATTGGTTCTTCATGCTCACCCCACTTTTGATACAAACCGGATCGGCCTTGCCGTTCGGGGCACGCCTGACGATGGGCTTAGCAGCAGGCAACAAGTAGCATCACTAATCGAGTGGGGCGCGGTCACTAACAACAGGCGCGCAGGCATCGTTCACCTACAACTTCACAATTGCGAGAATGCCCTCGCGATCCTGATGATCGGACCCTCAACTGTCCGTCGGCAATGGTTTCTTGACCCGACCAAAGCGCGCAACAATCGCTACATGGCGGTCCAATGCTTTGATACCGATCTGCGCAGGATCAGAGGAGCCTTACTGGAATCGCCTGAAGCAACAAAGTTCGAGCAAGGTATTGCCGCACTTTTGTTTTTGCTTGGCTTCTCTCCGGTGCTGCAGCTTGAGACGAACTCACCAGACTTGATAGTCACTACCCCGGCGGGACGACTTGTGCTCGTAGAGTGCACAATCAAAACTTCGGATTTTTCTGCAAAGCTGGGGAAGTTAGTAGACCGTCGAGGAGCGCTGTCCAAGGTCTTGGTAGGTGCAGGTCATCAACCAGATATCTTGGCGGTGCTGGTTTGTCGCCTTCCCCGTGATCAAATTGCAGCACACGAGAACGAGCCGCAATCACACCAGGTCCTGCTTTGGGCGCAGGAAGAGTTGAATAGCAATCTTGACAGAGTCCGGCATCCAAGCGATCCGGATAAGATGGTTGAAGCTGCTAAAGCAGCTCTTGAACCCAAAGAGGGCGACCTGTTCGGTGCATGAGGGTCCAGCCCCTTGCTCAGCGTGGGGGTGCTCCTAGTTCAAGGATTGAATCGCTGTTTCCGCTTCGCTGACTGTCTGCAAAGACTCGATAGCGGCTCCTCACAGCGCTATGATCATCAGGGACAGAATGGGTGATCACGAGTGACCAGGCTCCACAGTAAGGGCGCCGTTGGATCAATTCTAAGCACGGCGACAAGCCACCTTGACGTGGCACCGATGGTGGGTTGCTTCGCGAACCCACCCTACGAAACCATTGCAAGTGTTGTGCGTAGTTCTCAGCGCGCCGCGAGCGCGCATGAACTGATCGCGCGTGCTTTCCGCCTTGATGAGTGGTGCCGCCAGCGCGAGACGTGCAGCCGCTTTGTCCTTCTGACCGAGCTTGCGATCTATTGTCGCCGCCACCACCTGAAACTGCGCCTGCGTGTCGGCTGGCAAGGCATCGGGCTGTTTCTTCAACATGGCATCGACGCGGTCGCGTGTGGCGGCCGCGCGTTCGAGCGAGCCGAACATGTCCACATCAGATGCTGCTGTCATCTGCACCATCTGCACGACAAAATCATCCGCTGCCGCAGCCAGCGCCGCATCAAGATCGGCCAGACAGCCGCGCACCATGTACAGCTTGTCAAAGCCCATCAGCCACGGGCCACGGCGGCCGATCTTCTTCCGCTGGATTCCCGCCTTCGCGGGAATGACGGTTAGTAGTTTCCTTCCGTTATTTCTTCTTCACCGGCGGCAGATCGGTACAAGTACCTTCATACACTTCCGCAGCCATGCCGATCGATTCGCCAAGCGTCGGGTGCGGGTGAATCGTCTTGCCGATGTCCACCGCGTCACAACCCATCTCGATGGCCAGCGCCACTTCGCCGATCATGTCACCGGCATTCGGTCCGACAATTGCGCCACCAATAATGCGGTGTGTTTCTTCGTCGAAAATGAGTTTTGTGAAACCGAACTCGCAGCCGTTCGCAATCGCCCGACCTGAAGCAGCCCACGGGAATTTGCCGACCCCCACCTTCATGCCCCTGGCCTTGGCTTCCGCTTCGGTCACGCCAGCCCATGCCACCTCCGGCTCGGTGTAGGCGACGGATGGAATGACCTTGGCATCGAAGAACACCTTCTCGCCATGCGCAGCTTCGGCCGCAACGTGGCCTTCATGCACGCCCTTGTGCGCCAGCATCGGCTGGCCGACGATGTCGCCAATCGCGAAGATGTGCGGCACGTTGGTGCGTTGCTGATTGTCGACATCGATGAAGCCGCGATCGGTGACGGCGATGCCGGCCTTCTCCGCAGAGATCTTTTTGCCGTTCGGACTGCGGCCGACGGCAACCAGCACGAGATCGTATTTCTGCTCTTCGGCGGGTACGCCCTCGCCTTCGAACTTGACCATGATGCCGTCGTCGCGCGCGGTGGCGCCGACTGTCTTGGTCTTGAGCATGACCTTGTCGAAGCGGTGCGTGTTCTGCTTCTCCCATACCTTGACGAGATCCTTGTCGGCGCCGGCCATCAGACCATCCATCATTTCGACGACGTCGATGCGCGAACCGAGTGAGGAATATACCGTTGCCATTTCCAGACCGATGATGCCGCCGCCGACGACCAGCATGCGCTTTGGAATCTGGCGCAATTCCAGCGCGCCAGTCGAGTCGACGATGCGCGGATCTTCGGGGAAGAATGGCAGCTTCACCGCTTGCGAACCTGCCGCGATGATGGCTTTCTTGAACTTGATCACCGTCTTGGCACCAGTGCGCTCCTGAGCGTCGCCAGTGGTGAGTTCGACTTCCACGTGATGGGCGTCGAGGAAATTACCGTAGCCGCGCACGACTTCGACCTTGCGCATCTTGGCCATGCCGGTGAGGCCGGTGGTGAGTTTGCCGACGACCTTTTCCTTGTGCTTGCGCAACTGGTCAAGATCGATTTTCGGCGCAGCGAACGAAACACCGACATCGGAGAAGTGCGAAGCTTCATCCATCACGGCAGCCACGTGCAACAGCGCTTTCGACGGTATGCATCCGACATTCAGGCAAACACCGCCCAGGGTTGCATAGCGCTCGACCATGACCGTCTTCATACCCAGATCGGCGGAGCGGAACGCGGCCGAATAGCCTCCTGGACCAGCGCCCAGCACGAGCATGTCGCATTCGATGTCTGCCGTGCCGGCGTAGTTGCCCGGCTTTGCAGCCGGCGCAGCCGCCGCAGTTGCCGGTGCGGGCTCCCCTCGCCCGCTTGCGGGAGAGGGGCTGGGGGAGAGGGCTGCGGGCGCTGGGGTAACAGCTGCTGCGGCAGTAGCAGCCGCTTCAACCTTCAACAACACTGCGCCTTCACCAACGCGCTGACCTTCCTTGACCAGCACTTCCTTGATCACACCGGCCGCGGTGGAAGGCACTTCCATCGTGGCCTTATCAGATTCGAGCGCTGCGATGGGGTCGTCCAGCTTGATCGTGTCGCCAACCTTGACGAACACTTCGATGACCGGCACATCCTTGAAATCGCCGATATCCGGGACTTTCACTTCAACGAGTTGGCTCATGCTTTTTCCTTGTTTTCTCACTCATTCGCGGCACAGACAATCTGCAGTACCACGATGCTTCGATCTGAATCAGTTCTCTTGCAATGGTATGGCGTATGCCGTGATCGGTCCCGCCGACGAGGTGTCGAACTCCATCCCCGCACGCACACCGATACGTGCAATATCCTCGGCCGACAGCTGCGCGTTGTAGGCCGTGAACATTGCCCCCAGGGCAAAGTTGCGGCCCGAACCCGCCGACCAGAAACGATCGTAGGCGAACACCTCACGATACGAGTACACACCATAAATGCCAGTGGCATTGGCGATCAGGCAGGTGATCTGCGAAGACTCGTACGGATCGTCCTCATCTTCCTTCGGGTTGAGGTAGGCATGTTCTTTGAGGACCGGGTGCAGACGGCGGAAAGTGTCGAACACTTCCGCACGACTGCGCAAATGCACATCGCCCAGTTCGCGAAACGCGCTGACCAACACCAGGTGATGCGCCGAGCTGCCACACACGCCGATCCAGGAATCCGCCAAGCGCAGAATCTTGTCGTGATCGCGTTTGTAATCCGCAGGCAGGCGCGTGTCGCCGAAGGTCGTCAAACCATCGGCGGCAATTGCAACAGCACCGTTTTTGCGAACGACTGTGAGTGTGGTCATAGATTGAATCAGTGAGGAGTCATGAGTAAGGAGGGAGGAGTAAAGGCCGCCCGCTGCGGGGGTTTACTCCTTACTCCTCCCCCATAACTCCTCCCAGCCTTAGAGCAGTACGCGGCGGAAGTCTTGCAAAACACCGCCGAAGTAGGCGTTGAAGCGTGCCGCAGCAGCACCATCGATGACGCGGTGATCCCACGACAGCGACAAAGGTAGCATCAGGCGTGGCACGAAGGCCTTGCCATCCCACACAGGACGAATAGCCGATTTGCATACACCCATGATGGCCACTTCAGGCGCATTGATGATCGGTGTGAAATATGTGCCACCGATACCGCCCAACGAGCTGATGGAGAAACAACCACCCTGCATCTGCTCGGGCTTGAGCTTGCCATCGCGCGCCAATTTGGCGAGATCGCCCATCTCCTTGGCGATTTCGATCACACCCTTCTTGTCGGCATCACGGATCACCGGCACGACCAGACCGTTTGGCGTGTCCGCCGCGAAACCGATGTGGTAGTACTGCTTGAGGATGATGTTTTCGCCATCCAGCGAAGCGTTGAAGTTGGGGAACTGCTTGAGTGCGGCGACTGCGGCCTTGATCATGAACGCCAGCATGGTGAGCTTGGCACCGCTCTTTTCCAGCTCCTTGTTCATCTGCACGCGGAAAGCTTCGAGATCGGTGATATCGCATTCGTCATGATTGGTGACGTGCGGAATGACGACCCAGTTGCGATGCAGATTGGCGCCACTGATTTTCGCAATACGCGACAGCGGCTTCGACTCGATCGGACCGAACTTGGTGAAGTCGACTTTTGGCCATGGCAACACGGTGAGGCCACCAAGGTTGCCACCGGCTGGCGTGCCGGCCGGAGTCTGTTGCAGGCCGCCGGAAGCGACTTGCGCCATGACGCCCTTGACGAAATTCTGCACATCTTCTTCGAGGATGCGACCTTTCGGGCCCGAGCCGGGAACGAGGTTCACATCGACGCCGAGTTCGCGCGCAAAGCGGCGCACGGATGGGCTGGCGTGGGCCTTGCCTGCGGGCGCTGTCGCTGTCGGAGCAGATGTCGTCGCAGCAACAGGTGCAGCCGCAACGGCCGCCGGAGCTGCTGGCGTTGGAGTCGCGACGGGTGCAGCAGGTGCAGCCGCTGCGGGAGCTGAAGGTGCTGCGCCTGCGGCCTCGACAACAACTATGACAGCGTCCTTGCCGACACGGTCACCGACCTTGACGCGAATCTCCTTGACCACACCGCCGGTCGATGCCGGCACTTCCATCGTGGCCTTGTCGGATTCGAGCGCAACCAGCGGCGCGTCGGCAGCAATCGTCTCGCCGACCTTCACAAATATTTCTATGACAGGGACATCTGTGAAATCACCGATGTCCGGCACCTTCAACTCCACCAGCGATGCCGGACCTGCTGCGGCAGGCGCTGCTACGGGGGCCGGTGCTGCCGCTACAGGCGCAGGCTTGGTCGGAGCAGCGGGTGCTGGCGCAGCAGCGGCAACCGGAGCAGGCGCGGCAGCCTCGGCCGCTTCAAGCAGCAACAGCAGCGAACCTTCGCTGAGGTTGTCGCCGACCTTGACTTTCACTTCCTTGACCACGCCAGCAGCCGGGCTGGGGACGTCCATTGTGGCCTTGTCCGTTTCCAGCGTCACGAGTGCTTCGTCGAGCTTGATGGTGTCACCCGCTTTGACGAAGACTTCAATGACCGGCACGTCCTTGAAGTCGCCGATGTCGGGGACTTTGACTTCGATGAGTTGGCTCATTTGTTTTCCTTTGGTGCGGCCTGGATCAAACAGTCATCGGGTTCGGCTTGTTTGGATCGAGCTCGTACTTGACGAGCGCGGCAGCCACTTTCTCG
>JAQGMF010000045.1 GCA_028292505.1 Rhodocyclales bacterium | reverse complement strand
AAGCGCTACGATGGTTGCATCGAGGTTGCCAAAGACTTGCATGTCCACTGCATCGTTGGTTCTTCCACCTTATGACCGCTTTTTTGATCATCTGCCGGCGAAGGGAGAGCATGAACATAGAAGAATTCACTCAGCAAGTGCAGCCCCGCAAAAAGCGATCAAAGCTAATCCCGTTCATACAGCAAATCAGGGAGTTGAAAGCGCGCGGCTACACCGATCAACAAATTCGTCAATGGTTGGCGATGAATCAGATTGAGGTATCTCGCGAAGCCGTGCGCAAATTCATTAAGAATCAAGTGGTGGACTCGCCAAGCGAAGTCGCACACCAGCCTAGAGAAGACCAGCCCCAAGCAGACGCAATAGGATCAACCGCACCAGGTAACGAGTCGAATACCGATCGGCTGCGCAAACAGGTGCAGCAGCAACAAGAGGAGGCAGCAAGCAATCTATTCAGGCACGATAAGACGGGCAAACACATATAGGAAAAGCACATGAATAATTCTGTACATTTCGTCTTGCAGGGCAAGGGCGGGATCGGCAAGACACTGGTGTCCGCATTGCTCGCACAATATGTCGAACATAAGGAGCCCGAATCGCTGCGCTGTTTCGACACCGACCAGGAAAACGCCACGTTTGCGTCTTACATCGATCTTAACGTCGAGCTAGTTGACGTCATGAACACCGACCGAACCATCAACCGGAAAATGTTCGATAAGATGCTCCTGTCCATTTTCGAATCGGACAAGAACATTGTTATCGATAACGGCGCCAACACCTTTTCGCCGCTAATGTCGTACTTGATGGAGAACAGCTTTCTCGGCATGTTGCAAGAGGCAGGCAAAAAGGTCTACATACATACCATAATCGGTGGGGGCGACAATCTGAAAGACACGACGGCCGGCTTCGCATCGCTTGCGATGCAGACAAAATGTTCGATGGTGATCTGGCTAAACGAGAATGCTAGTTGGGGCACCACCGAGAACTTCATCGAGTCAGAGTTGTTCGCCAAACACTCCGCCAACGTGTGCGGCGTAGTCTTGCTCCAAGGTCGCAATTCAGATACGTTCGGCGACGACATTCGACGGATGAACAAAAGCAGAATGACGCTCAAGCAGATTTTGGCCAACCCGAGCTTCAACATATTGGAGCGCAGCAGGTTGAAAACCGTCGTGCTCGACGTATTCGAGAAACTTGACGCGGTCGCTTGGTAATGGACATCAAGAAGCTGCAAACCGCTGTCTACGATAGAACTGGGATCCGTGTCGACCAGGCGGATCCTGTTTTTGCGCTCGTCGCCTTAAATGACATTGTTCTTAGCGAACTAGTAGATAACTATGAACAAACGCTTCAAAGGACCCATGCCGAACTCGAGAAAAAATTTGGCAGCCTCCTCGAGATACACAAGAGCATCATCGCCGCATCAAAAGAGCTGGCCGATCGCGCTGACCAAGCTCACCTAGCGGCCGCGCTCAAGGCAGCAGCAGAAGCTAAAAAGGAAATTATGCGGGCAGCACAGGAAGCGGGAAGCAGTGAGATTACGAAAATAGCTGCTGTGGTCGCAAATGCTGCCCACCAGCTGGCCCTCGCCGGCCAACAGGTAAAGGCAAACGGATCGCGAAGCTGGGCTATCGCAATTGTGCAAGCGGTAATCGGGGGTATCGTTGCCAGCACAATCCTCGTGACTGCACAGCATTTTAACTAGCAAAAAACCCAGTGTTTATTGGAGGAATTATGCGCAAGCCATTCATCATAGTTATCATCGTCCTGTTGTCGTCAATGGTCGGGTACATGTCCTTAGATCGGTACGAGAAGGATGCCGCACAGGAGCACACCCGGGTTTTCAAAGCGAAATTGCTCCGATAGAATCTACCGTGACGCGCCAAATTATCGACACCACCGAGAAGCGCCAATCGACGTTAAGGGCATGGCAATGGACATCGTGCAAAGCAGCTTTTCGCTCACTTACCGATTGCTGCGGTACTTGATACTTTTCTTCTGGGACGTGATTTTGCCGATCCTCGGACTGCGCCCAGAGTTCGGACAGGTAACGAAAGTGATGTTCATGATTGTCTTGGTGGCGCTTTGGGCTTATTGGATTGCCCTCGCTATAGCACGATAGTACGTTTCCGCGGCGCGGTGCTTACAACAGCGCGGCACCGCATCAACAACATCCCTCATCAGCCCGAAACTTGCATTCACACAGTGCAGGCTCGATGACAACCAGCATCATAAAAGCGCCCCGCCCCATTTGACTGCCGCGAACTCAGGCCATGCCGTCGCCGGGCTACGGAGTTGGCCGCGCGCGGCCAAGGCCTACCGGCCCGGCTCCTACCGGCGACCCGCGCAAGCGCGGCTACGGGCTACATGGCCGTCGGGGCCGGCACCGTGTCGCACGCGTTTTCGGGTTTGCCAGGATAGGCCAGGCTGGTGGCTGGTGGCTGGTGGCTGGTGGCTGGTGGCCAGCGGCTGGTGAGCCTGCGAATCTGGCGCATCGGCCGCCCGGATCCCTCAGGTTGGGGTAGCGGCGCGGCCTGTTGGCGGCACCAAGACGCCGGCAACGGCCCGGCCGTGCCGGTTGCTTGTGCTGCTGGAAGTGCCGGCGCAGCCGCGGGCGAGCTGTCTTGTTTTCGCGTAGGAGAAAAACTAATCTATGAATTTATGCGGCGCCGTCACCTGGCAACTGCAGGGTGCGATGTGCGCTCAACTTCTCCATCAGATCGTTGAAATATTTATCTCGCTTGACGGTCTCGGCCTGTGCGTACAGCGCGCGGATAAATTGAATCAGCACCATTTCCTCGTCCGGGCCAGCTGCGCCCGCCAGCTGTACCGCCTCAATCAGCAGCACTATCGGGCCAAGACAATTATTCATGATCTGCGCACGCCTGGCGTCGCTCACCACGCCGAGAGGCAACGCGGCCAGGTAGTAGGATATACGGGCCTGTGCATCGGCCGGATCCGGAACGGTCAAGGTAGTCATCATGCGCTCCATTCATCGTTGAAAAACTGTCGGCCAATGCGCATCGCGGCGGCTGTTCCTATCTTGCGCGCCAAAGAAATAGCATCGCTGCGAATCCAGAAGTAGCCAGAAGGATCGTTTTCGTATTGCTTGAGCATTGCAGCTAATCGTCGGGCTCTGGTACGCGCGCGCCGTCTGCGGCGGCGCGCCAAACATTTTTGTTTCGTTTGCATGCTTGGCTCCACGATCCTAGCTTCCGGCGCTCCCAAGCTCGGTCGAGTCAACCTGGCTGTAAGGCTGGCCACAGTGGCTGCATTTGTCAGGCCGCATTCCATTGCAGGCCGGCGTATTGTGCGTTGTACGCTGGCGGCATTGGCCGCATTCGATCGAAAGTGAATCGCTCGGCACACTAGTGACCGGGCCGTGCGCCGGGCTGGACAGGGCCGGGAAATTTTGAGAACGCCACATGATTATTCCTCGCTTGTGAGACAGAGATCGGGAAGGGCGAATGCCCTTCCCGCTTGTATCGTTCAACGACTACGCCTTGAGCTTGCGCATCGCTTCGGCCAGGCTCCAAAGCGCACGATTCAGTTTCACGCTCTGGTCGATTCCTGTGACCTCGCGCGTGGTTGTGCGTCGGCCGCCCGCGCTCCGACCGCGCAATCCACCGTTGAGCATGTTTTCCTGCACGCGGTTGAACGTGGTCCATAGATCGTCTTTCTGGTCCTCGGTGCGGTGCGGCGACAGAATTTGACGCTCCGTGACTGGCGCCGGGCCCGTCTCGGTGTCGTATTTCAGCTCAAGGGCCGCGTGCGCGAATGCCTCCTGCTCGCCAGCGTTGAGGGTCAGCTTCTTCATGCCTTCGATCTGGCCGTCGATCCGCTCGAAGTCGTCCAGGACGCGGAAAGCGCCTTCAATCACGTTGTCGATGATGTTGCCCTTGTGATGCACGCGAATATCGCTCAGCGTGTCGCCGCATACCATCCCATTGGAGCAAACGAAACGAAACGTGCCGGCCAACTCCTGGTAGCTGCTGGTGCCGTCATGGGAATTCAGCAGGATGATTTCGTGCGCCTCGCTGCTGTTGATCTGGTTCGCATGGCGCAGGCGTAGCATGTGTTTCGTATGCTCGCGCTTGCCTACATCCCTGCTTTTCGACTGGCAAGCCATGAACGGAAAAAAACCGTTCTCACGTAATACGCGAAGCACGTTACCAGTCGGAATATAGGTATAACGATCAGACCGGCTATCGTGTTTCTCGGCCGCGAAAACTGAAGGTGCAAATTCTATGATTTGCGCATCGGTTAGCGGAAAATCTGAACGAACCGAAGTGTTATTACGGCCAAATTTGGCAGCCAATTCCATAATATCTCTCCTTTGCTTACATTGACGTTTAATAACATTGTGTTCTACACGGTGACTCGCCTCTCCTCACCAGCAATCACTATATCATTTGACAATAAGTTTGACAAGTAAATAGGCTTGACACAAATCAGCCTTCATCCTGAAATCATAGCCGCTGTTTCGACTTAGGTTCATAATGTCCAGCTGCCAAGCTGGCACGCCGACACCGACAATCTTCAGCGGTAGTGCCCGTCATACATGTAATATCCTCACCACGAATTACGCACGAATTCCCCCACTGTAATGCCGTCTGTTGGAGTTGATAGCAGCAGGGATAAATCACTCGCGCGAAGGTAGAAAAGAGAGTTGTAGTTATATTATGATTGATAATTGTTATATAATATTGACCATTATCTAAGTTAATGGTCTATATCTAAATGATTATTACTTGAAATATTTATGTATATTGACTCACACAATAAAATATAGCATTCGATTCGATTGTCCTTTACAAAACCAGCAGTCAAAGTATCCTTTCCAGTCGGCGGGCGATTTGAGTCTGAGGACGATGCGCAGCGAGGAGCGAAGATGCTCCCGTTCAGGGGGCACCCGTCTATAAGCCAGACCCGCCTCCAGCGGGTCTGTCGTAGCAGATATTCCCATCCGAATCGTAATATCCGTTTTAAGTCAGATACTCGTCTCGTTTGGAAAATAGGGCAGGAAATAATGATCCATGGAGTTGTTTGTAGTTGCCGTCCAGACAACAAGCTGACGGCTTAGCAAATCTTGGACGGTATGTTGGGTTAAGCCTGCAGCTGGGCGCGCAGCGCGAGAGCGTGCCGTTGCGGTGCGCGAAGCGCTGCGCGGGGGTGGCCTGCAGCTGGGCGCGCAGCGCCGAGCGTGCCGTTGCGGTGCGCGAAGCGCTGCACGGGGGTGGCCTGCAGCTGGGCGCGCAGCGCCGACCGTGAAATTGTCGGTGCGCTCCGATCAGGCCAAAACTACTCGGTGCCGTGCCCGGTTCTGGCCTTAACGCCGCGAAATGTCGCGTGCCTGATGCGACCGCCCTTAGTCCATTCGACGAATCGGATATCTGCGACCAGCCAGGCTTTCACCCACTATTTTTCTGTTGCCATTAAAGAAGTTTGATCACCAGCCGCTACGCATTTAGTGTACCTCTCTGCCGTTGCATTTCATGATTGTTAAAACAGACACGCTACTCGATTTCGTCCTCGTAGACCCTTAGCGCATGCTTCCCCGCTTTTGGGCCACAGCTTGGACGTTGACCATTCAGGGAAATGGTCTTGCCGCGAATTCGCGCAAACCGATTCCACCGATTTAGTGGTCGGACCTACGGCAAAAATCCGGCACCGCGCCTGTGTTCCGCTCGCGGCAGTGAACGCGCTATATTGTGCCTGCGCCCTTCCAGCCTTGCCAATATCAAAGGTTGCCGGGGCTCGCCAATCCCTGCAGAATGCCGCAGTGCTTAGCCTCCTGATCCTCGTGGCACTGAGCCCGAAGCGCGATCATTTGCGCTTGTAGGTGTTCAAGCTCGGCCATGCGGGCGGCAATTCCCTCGATGTGCTTATCGAGCAGCACATTGACCTCGCCACAGTTTTCCTCCGGCGCGTCTTTGAAATGCAGCAGCCGGCGCACTTCGTCGAGTGTCATGTCCAGGGAGCGGCAATGCCGGATGAACATTAAGAGTTCGACATGCTCCGTACTATACAGTCTGTAGTTGCCTTCCGACCGTGCAGGTGCCGGCAGCAATTTCTCGCGTTCGTAGTACCGAACAGTTTCAACTTGACAGCCCGTCGTGCTGGCCAGTTCGCCGATCTTCAAGTTTTTCACAGTTTTCCCCATAAATATTGAAACAGCGCTTGACCCTATAGTAGGTACAGGGTGCTTACTAGGCAATACCTAATGACGAAAGATTTTCCCATGTCCAATTGTTGTGGTTCCAGTTGCGCTGTTCGCCAGCCCGTCGTTGACCCGCGATACCGCCGGGTTCTGACGATCGCGCTTGCGGTCAACCTTGCCATGTTCGTTGTCGAGCTTGCCGGCGGACTGAAGGCCGACTCCGTCTCCCTGCTTGCCGATGCCGTCGATTTTCTTGGTGATGCCGGGAACTACGCGCTGTCACTGTTCGTGCTCGGCCTGGCGCCGGTGTGGCGTTCGCGTACGGCACTAATCAAGGGGCTGACGATGGGAGCCTACGGGGTATTCGTTCTGGGGAAGGCCGCCTGGAGTCTCTCGGCTGGTGTGCTTCCCGAGCCGGCGACCATGGGCTTCATCGGAGTGCTGGCACTGGCCGCGAACGGTGCCGTCGGTGCGCTGCTATATGCCTATCGCGATGGGGACGCCAACATGCGCTCAGTGTGGCTGTGCACACGTAACGATATGATCGGCAACGTCGCCGTCGTGTTTGCCGCTGTCGGTGTGTTTGGCACCAGAACGGGCTGGCCCGATATCGCCGTTGCTGCGATTATGGGAATGCTGGCCCTGCGCGCAGCCCAGACGGTTATATCTCAGGCTCGCCAGGAGCTTAAGGTCGTGCCGGTGCAGTTGACCTGACGCTTTGCCAACCTCGACCATACAAGTTAGAATCGCCCCCATGCGCCGCCTCCTGATCATTGTCCTGCTGCTGATCTTCCCCTTCCAAGTGACTTTGGCGGCGGTGGACGCGTGCTGTGGCTACAGCAATCAGGCGCGCCATGGCGAGTGTGCTGCCGAGGCAAAGTCAGGACAGGCCCCTGATCCTGTACGTAGCATGTCAAAGGTGGACGTGCACTGCGGGATGTGCGTTCTCGGAAGCGTTAGCTACTTGCCCCTGCCCACCGTCCTCCCGGTCAAGCCTCTGGTCGACCGCAGCACAGCAGCTGCTGCCGGCCCGATTCATTTCGCTTCCTACCTGGCGCCTCGCCCGGACCGCCCTCAGTGGCAGCGTCCTGTGTAATCGGCAGCGAACGCTTTACCTTTTTCCTCGGTTCTAGCACCAGGTTCGTCCTGCCGAATTCCCTTTCCTGTACTTTACGGAGAATTCGATGCACAAAGTCTTATGGACCGCCGCACTAGCGGCGCTCGTCGCCCTGCCTGCATCCGCACAAACATTTACACAGGCGCACAAATCTGCGCCAGCGCCCGCCAATTCGGCCCAGCCGCTCGGTCCGTTGACGCTGCGGGCCGCGCGCGCGTTGGCGCAGTCGGCAAACCCTGAGATCGCCGGCGCGGTCCGCGAGGTGGATGCGGCGGGCGGCGCATTGCGCCAGGCCGGCGCCATCCCGAATCCCGAGCTGGCCGCCACCATTGAGGATCAGAAACGCGATACGCGGGAGACGACAATCCAGATGAACCAGTCTATCGAACTTGGCAACAAACGAGGGGCACGGCTTGCCGTAGCGGGCTACGCCCGCGAAAAAGCTCTCGCCGAGCTGGCCGCCACGCGGGCCGATGTGAACGCAGCGGTAGTCACCGCCTTCTACGACGTACTGAGTGCGCAGGAGGGACAGCGGCTGGCCCAGTCAACCCATGGCCTGGCGCAGCGGACGACCGAGGCGACCAAGAAGCGCGTAGCTGCCGGCAAGGTGTCGCCGGTCGAGGAAACAAAGGCCCGTATCGCGGAAGCCGGAGCCCAGGTCGAGATGGCCCAGGCAAGCGCTTCGTTGGCCGCCGCCCGCAGGCGTCTTGCGTCCACCTGGGGAGCCAGCAATGCAAGCTTCGAGCGCGTTGATGGCGAACTGGACAGCCTGCCGCAGCTACCGCCGGCGCAGGAACTGGTGACACGCCTGGAGCGCTCGCCAAGGCTCGCCCAAACCCGTATCGAGGCCGAGCGGCGTGCGGCGTTAACCCGGCTTGAGCGCGCCCGTCAGATTCCCGATGTCACCGTCAGCATCGGCGCCAAGCGTGACCGCCAGCTAGGGCGCGACCGGGCGATCTTCGCCCTGTCGATCCCGCTCCCGCTCTTCAATCGGAACCAGGGCAACATCATTGAGGCTACCAGCCGCGCCGACCGTGCCCGTGACGATGTGCTGGCCGCACAAACGAACGCCACTACCGCCCTGCTGCAGGCGCACGATCGATGGGCCACGGCATGGCGTGAGGCCGACTTGTACGCGCGCGAAATCTTGCCAGGTGCCCAAAGCGCCTACGATGCCGCGGCGAAAGGCTTCGAATTCGGCAAGTTCGCGTTCTTGGATGTGCTCGATGCGCAACGCACCCTCATCCAGGCCAAGGGCAATCATCTGAGCGCGCTGTCCGAAACGCATCGGGCGGCGGCCGAAGTCGAGCGACTCCTCGGCACGCCCCTGAATACTCAGCAGCAGGAAAATCCATGAACATGAACAACAAACAAAAAGCCGCCATTGCCGCAATCCTCCTGATCGGAGCGCTCGCGGGCGGGATGATCCTTTATGGCGGCAAGGCTAAACCGCAGGCGACTGCCGAGCACGACGATCATGCCGAGGCAGCGGCAGAGGGCGAAGCGCCGAAAGGTCCGCATGGAGGCCAGCTGCTGGCGAAGGACGACCTCTCCCTTGAGCTGGTACTTAATGAGCAAGGCGAGGCGCCGCGTTTTGAAGTCTACCTGTCCAAACAGGGCAAGCCCGTACAGCCCGGCGGCGCGGAAATCACCGCCACCCTTGCCAGACCTGGTGAAGCGCCTGAACTCATCACGTTCGTCGCGGTCGACGGCGGCATGGCAAGCAAGGCAGCGATCGAGGAACCGCATGTATTCGAAGGGACCCTAGCCGTTCGCAGCGGCGCCAAGGCATATTCAGTTCCATTCGAGATGCATGAAGGGAAGATCGAACTGACCGACGCGCAGGTTGCCGCGAACTCGATCGTCGTCCAGCCGGCCGAACCCGCGCGCATCAGAAGCAGCGTGCAGTTGCCTGGCGAGATACGCTTTAACGCCGACCGCACCGCCCATGTGGTACCCCGCGTTGCCGGCGTCGTCCAGTCAGTCGCAGTCAGTCTCGGAGAGAATGTAAAAAAAGGCCAAGTAATGGCAACCATTTCCAGCACCGCGATGGCCGACTTGCGTAGCGACCTGCAAAGTGCGCAGCAACGCCTGGAACTGGCGCGCACGACCTATGCGCGCGAAAAGAAGCTGTGGGAAGAGAAAATTTCGGCCGAGCAGGACTACCTGCAGGCGCGGCAGGCGCTCAAGGAGGCTGAAATTGCAACGCATAACGCCGGCCAGCAATTAGCAACGTACGGCGCAACGTCGGCGTCACCGGGCGCCCTGAGCCAGTATCAGATCCGCGCCCCATTCGACGGCACGGTGGTCGACAAGCAGATCGCAGCCGGCGAGGCGGTCAAGGACGATAAGGTCATTTTCACCGTTTCCGACCTCTCGACAGTGTGGATGGAAGTGGTCGTCCCAGCGAAAGACCTGAGCACGGTGCGAACCGGGGCAAAAGCCGAAGTGCGGGCGACGGCCTTCGAGTCGTCCGCGACCGGCAAGGTGTCCTATGTCAGCGCGCTGGTCGGCGAGCAGACCAGGACCGCGACGGCGCGCATTGTCGTGGCGAACCCGAGCGGAGTGTGGCGCCCGGGATTGTTTGCCACCGCCGACATCGGTACCGAAGAGCGCGATGTGCCGGTCGCCGTGTCCGCACAGGCCGTCCATTCGCTCGACGGCAAGACCGTTGTCTTCCTCAGGGTTCCTGGCGGCTTCGTTGCACAGCCGGTGACGACGGGCCTGAGCGATGGGAGGTTTGTCGAGATCGTCAAAGGCATGAAACCTGGGTTACGGTACGCCGCGGCCGGCAGCAATGTCGTCAAGGCTGAGCATGGCAAGGCCGGCGCCGAAGACGCTCACTGATACGAAAGACCACTCCCATGTTCGAACGCCTGATTCAAATTTCCATCGCCCGGCGCTGGCTCGTCATGCTCGCCGTGCTGGGCATGGCAGGCTATGGAATCTATAGTTTCCGCATGCTGCCAATTGACGCGGTCCCGGATATTACAAATGTCCAGGTCCAGATCAACACCGTGGCACAAGGCTACTCACCGCTCGAAACCGAGCAACGGGTGACCTTCCCGATCGAGACGGCGATGGCCGGTTTGCCGCAGCTTGAGCAGACTCGCTCGCTCTCGCGCTACGGCCTGTCGCAGGTGACCGTGGTCTTCAAGGACGGCACCGATATTTATTTCGCGCGCCAGCTAGTGAACGAACGCATCCAGCTCGCCAAGAGCGGCCTGCCGCCTGGAGCCGACCCTGCGATGGGGCCGATCGCGACTGGGCTGGGCGAGATCTATTACTGGACGGTCGAGGCAAAGGACGGTGCGAAGAAGGCGGACGGCACACCCTACACGCCGAGCGACCTGCGCGAAATCCAGGACTGGATCATCAAGCCCCAGTTGCGAAGCGTATCCGGCGTTACCGAGATTAACTCCATCGGCGGCTATGCCAAGGAGTACCAGGTCGCTCCCTCTCCCGAAAAGCTGGCCTCCTACGGGCTTGGACTGAATGCCCTGATGACGGCCATCGACCGCAACAACGGCAACCTTGGCGCAGGCTATATCGAGAAGCGGGGCGAGCAGTTCCTGGTACGGGCTCCCGGGCAGGTGCGCTCGCTCGAAGATATTGCCAGCATCGTCGTGACCAACGTGGGTAGCACGCCGGTGCGGATCCGTGACGTCGCCGAAGTCCAGCTCGGGCGCGAACTGCGCACGGGCGCGGCGACCGAAAATGGCAGGGAAGTCGTGCTGGGTACTGTCTTCATGCTGGTGGGCCAGAACAGTCGCACAGTGTCGAGCGCCGTCGACAAGAAAATGAAGGAGATCAACCGCACTCTTCCTCGCGGCGTTTACGCTGCAACGGTTTACAACCGAACGGTCCTGGTCGACAAGGCGATTGGCACGGTCACACGGAACCTGGTCGAAGGTGCCGTGCTGGTCGTGGCGGTCCTGTTCCTGTTCCTCGGAAACATGCGCGCGGCGCTCATCACGGCGCTGGTGATCCCCCTGTCGATGCTGTTCACGTTTAGCGGGATGGTGACCAAGGGCGTGAGCGCCAACCTGATGAGCCTCGGTGCGCTGGATTTCGGGATCATCATCGACGGCGCTGTCGTCATTGTGGAAAACTGCGTGCGCAGGCTGGC
>JAQGMF010000047.1 GCA_028292505.1 Rhodocyclales bacterium | reverse complement strand
GGCGAGTGTGGCGAGATTTTCCTCGGCCTTCGCAGGCTGGTTTGCCATGAGGAAAGCTTCACCCTGGTACTCGTAGACACCCTTATGCTTCGGGTCGATGCTTAGTGCTTTGTCATAATATTTGAAGGCTGCATCGAGCTTGCCGCTCTTGCGACTGGCATAACCGAGCCAATTGTAGGCGTCGGCATTCTTGTTGTCCTGCGCCACGACTTTTTCGAACGCGGCGATAGCACCGGCCCAATCCTTGCGGTCGATGGCCGCTTTGCCACGGGAAAAATCCGAGTCCTTTGCAACGGGGGCGGCGTCGTCACCCATGGCTAAGGCGGGCGGCGTCGTGCCAGCGAAAACCACGAGCATGATGGCCGTGGCCAGGGATATCTGTATTTTCATGGAATCTCTCCTTGATGACGATGACCGGCAGCAGCACGAATGCACTGCTATGTTGCTAAACATCCTTGTCGAGAAATTTATTCCAATCCTTGGCTGGAAAGGTATTCGTCGTACGTACCACGATAGTCGACGATCTGCCCGTCCGTCTTGATTTCGATGATGCGTGTTGCCAGCGACGCCACGAACTCGCGGTCATGCGAGACGAAGAACAGCGTGCCGACGAACTTGTCCAGACCATTGTTGAGCGACTCGATGGATTCCATGTCCATGTGATTGGTCGGTTCATCGAGAAGCAGCACGTTGCGACGCAGAAGCATCAGGCGGCCAAACATCATGCGCCCCTGCTCGCCGCCGGAGAGAACCTTGACGGATTTCTTCACGTCGTCACCGCCAAACAGCAGACGCCCGAGCGTGCCACGCATCAGGGTGATGACATCATCACCCTCGAAGCCGCCCTCGCGTACGTAGCCCGAGATCCAGTCGGTGAGTGTTTCGTCCCTGGCGAAATCAGCAGCATGGTCCTGTGCGTAGTAGCCCGGCTTGGCCTTCTCGGCCCATTTGATCGTGCCTTTTTGTGGGGACAACTCGCTCATTAGCAAGCGTAGCAGCGTGGTCTTGCCGACGCCGTTTTCGCCGATGATGGCGATACGGTCGCCCGCGTCGACGCTCAGGCTCAATTTCTTGAATACAGGCTTGTCCGCGTCGTAGCCAAAAGTAAGGTTTTCAATCTCGACAGCCTGACGGTGCAGCTTGTCCTTTTCGTCGTAGTCGAAGCGGATCCATGGGTACTGGCGCGATGAGGGTTTGAAATCCTCGATCTTGATCTTCTCGATCTGCTTGGCGCGACTGGTGGCCTGTCGTGCTTTCGATTTGTTGGCCGAGAAGCGGCGCACGAATTCCTGCAACTCCGCGACCTTTTCCTTGGCGCGCGCATTGTCCTTGGATTGCTGATCGCGCGCCTGTTGTGAGGCCTCCATGTAATCGTCATAATTTCCCGGATAGGTCTGGATGCGACCATAGTCCAGATCGGCCATGTGAGTGCACACCTGGTTCAGGAAGTGGCGATCATGCGAGATGATGATCATGGTGCTGTTGCGGCCGTTGAGCACATTCTCCAGCCAGCGGATGGTGTTGATGTCCAGATTGTTGGTCGGCTCGTCGAGCAGCAGGATTTCCGGATTCGCGAACAAGGCCTGACACAGCAATACGCGCAGCTTCCAGCCCGGCGCCACTTCGCTCATCGGTCCGGTGTGCTGCGCGGTGGGAATGCCGACACCCAGTAGCAGTTCGCCAGCGCGCGCCTCGGCCGTGTAGCCGTCGTACTCCGAGAATTTGCCTTCCAGCTCTGCCGCGTGCATGTAGTCGTCTTCGGTGGCGTCGGGGTTGGCGTAGATCGCATCCTTCTCCAGCATGCAGGCCCACATCTCGGCATGACCCTGCAACACCACGTCGATGACGCGCGATGTTTCGTAGCCGAACTGATCCTGCTTGAGGAAGGCCATGCGCTCGCCCGAGTCGAGCGCGATATTGCCAGCAGAGGGTTCCAGCACACCGGCCAGAATCTTCATGAACGTGGACTTGCCGGCGCCATTGGCGCCGATCAGGCCATAGCGATTGCCATCGCCGAATTTGACGGAAACGTTCTCGAACAGGGGCTTGGCCCCGAATTGCATGGTGATGTTATTGGCGATAAGCACGACAAAATCCTTGTTGCGGACGTAGGGGAACGCCCAACTGCAAAACCTTGGATTCTACCGCGTCAGCGCTGCAGCTATTCGCTAACTATTGTTATGGCAAGCCATCTCAGGCGTTTGATGGCGCCGCAACTGGCGCAAAGGACGCTTTAAGACGTTCGCCAAGGAAAAGTAGCCGGGTCCAGGATGTTTGTTGCAGGAGCCAATCGACGCCCAGGCTCGCTGCGATGGCAACCGCAACCGCCAGAAAATTGTGGAGGAAACCGAGAAAATAAATATGCATGGCGTAAATGGGTAGCGTGCGCAAGCCGAGGTAACGCACCACGGCAGCGAGCCGAAAATGCATGAAGGGCTTCGTTTCGCGCGCTAAAGCCATGAAACCGAGAATTCCCAAAGTCGCTATTGCAACCGAAACGCTAAGCCTCGCAAAAGCTGCGTAATGCTGGCCCAGCCACCCCACTATTTTCGGATCGATACCTGTACGTTGCCAGAACGGCAACAAGCAGAAAAAACCTGACATAGCAAAGAGGGCCAAAATCCGCGAAGTAGTGAAGGAGAATTTGCAAAGTGGAAATATCGCGGTCAAAAGGCCCGCGCAGAAGAAAGGGTAGTAATAGCTTGCCAGCGTCATCAAATACCATTTGCGGAAGAGCAACAAGCTAAGCCAGCCGACAGACAAACTGATCGCAAGAATGACGAGCCATGTGCCATCGGGCGCCCGTGCCAGCCACACTCGATATACCAGCAGCACAAGCCCGATGGCAGCGTATATACAGAACAGTACTGGCAGAAACCATAGTGCGAGGTCCGGTTTCGCGACGATGGCTGTAAGGTAGTCCCATAACGTCGAACGTGAATGCCAGTCGGTAGCGAAATACGCGACAAACGCCCATGCAAAGAACGGCAGTAGCAGCCGCTGTGCTTTGCGCGGCAAAGTTCTCAGAGCAAAGAACGGCGAATGTGCCAGTGCTGTGGCTGGCAAAAATTGCTGCCTGAAGCCGTGTGCTGCAGTTAATCCGCAAATGAACATGAACAGCGGCATGTGAAATGCATAAATGAGGCGGAAGGCAAAAACCGAATCGAATTCAATGGAGCGACCTTGCAGGTAGTGACCAATAGCCACCAACACAATGGCACTCCCGCGCAAAAAATCCAGATAGGTGTCCCTGGTTTGCATTCCCGATTCCCCTGTTGTTTCTTTCTTGTCGCCAGCAGCAATTAAGAGCTTTGCTTGGCCTGTTCGCCCCAACGAACTAGCAGGGTGTGGCCGACGCCAAGCTGATCAAGAATGCGCGCCACCACGAAATCCACAAGATCGTTGATGGACTGAGGCTGGTTATAAAAACCAGGATTCGGCGGTAGGATGATGACGCCCATGCGCGACAAACGCAGCATGTTCTCCAGGTGCAAGGTGGAGAAGGGCGTCTCGCGGGGCACTAGCACCAGTTTGCGTCCTTCCTTGAGGCAGACATCCGCTGCGCGCTCGATCAGGTTTGACGAAAGTCCGGCCGCCACTGCAGCAAGCGTACCCATCGTGCAGGGGCAAATCACCATTGCATCGGGCGGATTCGAGCCGGAGGCCAAGGGCGCGAACCATTCCTCGCGGCCGTACACTTGCAGTTGCTCGGCGGAGGTACCGAAGCGCTCGGCAAACCATGTTTGTGCATCTGCCGCGCGGGCAGGCAAGGCGACGTCAAGCTCTTGTCTGGCGACGATCTGGGCAACTTGCGAGTACAGCACCTGCACCTTGCAGCTCGCGCCGACGAGGCACTCGATCAGCCGCAGTCCATAAGTCATACCCGAGGCACCGGTCAGCGCAACGGCGATAGTGTCGGCCACTTCAGCTCCTTCTAGGGCTGTTGATTCGATGGGAGGTTACCGCGCCAGTTTGTCATGAATTTTGCGAGGAGGCGCGACCTTCGCGACGGATTCGAGACCCAAGTGGGCCTGTATCATTGCGCCATGTCGCTGCGCAGTCGTCTGCTTAATCCCTATCTATTGCTGATTCTCACCGTCTTGTTCTGGTCGGGGAACTGGGTCGTGGGACGCGGGTTTCGCGATGCGGTGCCGCCGCTGGCGCTCGCTTTCTGGCGCTGGTCTATCGCGTTTGCTTGCGTGTGCCCATGCGCCTGGCCGTATCGCGCACAGCTCATGCCTGCGTTGCGCGACCAATGGCGGATTCTCCTGCCCTTGGGTCTGCTGGGTATTGCCGGCTATAACACGTTGGCATATATCGGTTTGCAGACCACCACGGCCACCAATGGTGTGTTGCTGAACTCGTTCATTCCAATCGTGATTATTGCTCTGTCATGGATATTCCTGGGTCAGCGATTGGTTCGGCGTGAGGGCTGGGGCGTTGCGGTTTCGCTGGCAGGCGTGACGGTGATCGTGGCGCATGGCAATCTGGCACTGCTGGCGTCGCTGAGCCTTAATTCCGGCGATCTATGGATCATGGCATCCGTCGTGGTGTGGGCGGCCTACACGGTGCTGCTGCGCTTTCGCCCGCCGGACCTGCATCCGATGGCGTTGCTGTGGCTGTTGACGGCCATAGGCATTGTCGCGTTGGCGCCTTTTTATGCCTGGGAACTGGCACAGGGACGCTTCATTCATGCGACGCCCGGAGCCTTGGCTGGCATGGCTTATACCGGCATCTTCCCGGCATTTCTCGGCTATGTTTTCTGGAACCGCGCGGTGGCCCAAGTCGGCGGCGCACTGGCGGGTCTGTTCATTCACATCATGCCGGTGGCGACGCCATTGTTGGCCGCGTTGTTCCTGAATGAAGCGCCTCATCTCTATCACTTCATCGGCATGGGCTTGATATTGGGCGGTATCTTCATTGCGACCCGTCCCTAAACTGTGCGTGACAACGGCCGATAGTTGTAACAGCACATAACACCTTTTCGCCTGCCCGACCCGGATCGATCAAATGACGGACCTGCATCGCCTGCGGCCAGATCAGCTCAAGCTTCACGCCGCTTTGCCGTGGGACGTGCTGGATGCTTATGGCATGCTCTTGCTGAGCAAAGGCCATATCGTCACGAGTCAGGAACAGCTCGACGAACTGCTCGACCGTGGCATGTATGTCGATGCGATGGCGTTCCACGCGATCGAGAGCGTGAAGGTTTTTCGCCAGACCGTGTATGACCCGCTGCGACTGATGGAAGCGATACAGGCGCGTCTGGCATGGCTGCTCGAAGCGAAACCGCGTGACGGCAGTTTTACCACCGAGGTCCAAACGCTCGTTGCGCAAGTACGCAACTTCACCGAGCGCAGTCCCGATCTGGCGATCGCTGCAATGCAACTATTGGAGCAGCGCAATTATCCGATTGCGCACAGTTTCCATGTTGCCGTGCTGGCCGAGCTATTGGCTTGTCGTGCTGGCTGGGATGCTGCCAGACGGGAAGCACTGAGTTGTGCAGCGCTGACCATGAATGTGGCGATGATCGATCTGCAACTGAGCCTGCGCAACCAGCGCGATGCGTTGACGGCGGAGCAGCGTGCCTGCATCGACGATCATCCTGCCGCTGCGGCACGCATCCTCATGCAGTGCGGTGTGGCGGACAACGAATGGTTGCGCGCAGTACTGGAGCATCACGAGACGCTCGACGGTGCGGGATACCCACGTCATATTCGCAATCCCGGCGAAGCTGGGCTGTTGCTGCGTGCTTGCGATGTCTTCTCCGCGAAGATCAGCCCACGCGCCTATCGCAAGCCGGTCAACGCCAGCGAGGCGACACGCTTCATGTTCGTCAAACTTGGCCAGGACAAGGCCGATCCTTTCCCGGCCATATTGGTCAAGGAGGTCGGCATCTATCCGCCGGGTACGCTGGTCAGGTTGGCCAGCGATGAAACAGCGATTGTGTTCAAGCGCGGCGTTACCGCCAAGACACCGCTCGTAAAAGTGCTTCTGAACGCCAAGGGATTGCCATCGATCGAATCAGTGCAGCGCGATACGACGGACGCAGCGTTTGCGGTCAGCTCCGTGGTGTCGCTGGATAAATCGCTTGTCATGATCGACTTCGAGCAGATCTGGTGCGGCAAGCGGCACGTCATTACAGCCTGAAATAATTTTCGGACGAGGAAATCTAAATGGCATAGTCGATGGTCAGCGGCGCGTGATCCGAGAAGCGCTGTGCGGTGTAGATGGAACACGCTTGTGCCGTCGCCGCGATTGCAGGCGTGGCCAACTGATAGTCGAGTCGCCATCCGACATTGTTGGCGCGAGCCTGACCGCGATTGGACCACCACGTGTAGCACGTGTCGGTGGCCTCCGGATGCAGGCGCCGGTACACATCGATCCAGCCTTGCTCGTCCTGCACGCGGCTCATCCAGGCGCGCTCTTCGGGCAGGAAGCCGGAATTCTTCTGATTGCTCTTCCAGTTCTTGAGATCGATTTCCTTGTGCGCGATGTTCCAGTCGGCACACACGATCACCTCGCGACCACTATGGCGCAATGCCGCCATGTGCGGATAGAAGTGATCCATGAAACGGAACTTGGCCTGCTGTCGCTCCTCCGAACTCGAACCCGATGGCATATACAGCGACACTACCGATAGCGCTTTGCCGCCGTAAGTAAAATCGGCCTGGACGTAGCGGCCCTCTGCATCGAATTCACCAGACTCGACGCCGCGCACGGTGCGCTCCAGCGCGTGCCTGAAGTAGATCGCCACGCCACTGTAGCCACGCTTTTCGGCGCAGAAGAAGTGGCCGGTGAAGCCGGGCGGATTGAGCATCTCGGATGTCATATCGGCCTCCTGCGCCTTGACCTCCTGCAGACACACTACATCCGCATCTTGTGCGGCCAGCCAGGAGAAGAAGCCTTTGGTCGCGGCGGACCGGATGCCGTTGAGGTTGGCTGTGATGACGCGTAACATCGCTTTTTTCGTTCGTAAAAGTGTCGAATCGTGCATTTTAGTCAGGAATTTCTTGCTCTTGCCGTGCGCAAGGGCGTCTTGCGCTTCGGCGAGTTCAAAACAAAAGCCGGGCGCTTGTCCCCCTATTTCTTCAACTCGGCGTTGTTCGACGATGGCGAATCGTTTGCCAAACTGTGCGCCTACTACGCGCAGGCCATCCGTCATACGGGCATCGCAGTAGACACCTTGTTCGGGCCGGCCTACAAGGGTATACCGCTTGTGGCAGGCACGGCGATGCAATTGGCAGCACAGGGCACCAACCTGCCTTTCTGCTTCAACCGTAAGGAGGCCAAGGACCATGGCGAAGGCGGCATCCTGGTGGGGGCACCACTCAAGGGCCGGGTGCTGGTGCTCGACGATGTGATTTCGGCTGGTACATCGGTACGCGAGTCGGTGGAAATCATTCGTGCCAGCGGTGCCGAGTTGGCGGGTGTCGTGATTGCACTCGATCGCATGGAGCATGGCACAGGCGAGAAAAGCGCGGTGCAGGAAGTACGTGATACTTTTGGCGTACCGGTGATTGCCGTTGCGACACTGGAAGACTTGATGCGCTTCCTGGCAGACAGTCCGCAGCTCGCCGACAGTCTGGTAGCAGTGCGGCGATATCGTGAAACCTATGGCGTCAATTGAGGGAGTACGCTGATTTGACCTTTACACACTTGATGACCGTCGCTGCGCTAACGCTCGCCAGCCCGCTGGTGCTGGGTCAGACGCATACCTACTGCTGTACCGACGCTGCCGGTCACCGTGCTTGCGGCGACACGCTGCCGCAGGTGTGCTACGAGCGTGCTTACCGCGAAGTCACGCCGGGCGGACGTGTGCTGCGCGAGATCGAAGCGCCGTTGACTACGGATCAACGCACCAAGCGCGACGCCGAACTCAAAGTGCAGCGTGACAAGGCAATCAAGGAAGCCGAAGCCAAGCGTCGCGATCGCGTGCTGCTCGACAGCTATGCGACGGTCGAGGAAATCGATGGGCGCGGCGAGCGCGAAATTGCGCAGATCAATGTGGATCTGAAGCGCGCCAAGGCGCAGGAGGCCGATCTGCTCGCGGCCCGTGCCAAACTCGAGAAGCTCAAGCCGGTAAGCGGCGCAATTCCCCGCGATGTGGTTGAAGACCTTATGACAAACGCATCCGAACTATCGGCAGCGCGTTCCATCATCGACAGCAAGCAGCGCGATATCGATGCCACACGCGCACGTTTCAACGCGGATCACACCCGCTTCATGGAACTCACCCAGACCGCGCAGCCACGCGCTACGCCGTGAGCCTGCGGCATCCCGGCGAAATGATCGGGGTGCACGTAAAATTTTGTCACACACTGCAGGCAGTATGAGTGCCAATTTCCGGTGGCTCCTGAGTGGCGTTGATGCTGTGCTGCGGCATCGGCGTTACGTGTGACGCATTTTGCATCCCACGCCAGATTTGCCTTTCAACTTTTGGCGATCTGGTTCGTTATACAGGTGTGGGCACTTGATTCAAGTCAAGGGGCGCCTACACCCAACCGGGAGTTCGCAAAATGGTGAACATCATGGATATGACATCTGGCACGGGCCTTGGCGACAAAGACCGCGAGGCAGAGCGTTACGGCGAAGAAGTGTTGAACGCGAACTGGCTGCCGCAGCCGGCCTTGGCGCTTGGCCTGCAAACGGTCTGCGCCGGCGAAAGCAGTGCGCCGACGCGGCCAATGCTGCTGACCGATATCGACAGCTTCATGTCGCGACTGTACAGCTCGCAAGAATAAGCTTCATCACGCATGGGCGCGCGCCTCGCGTCCGTGCGTCTGCGCACGTCACCTACAGTGCATGCGTCCTGTCTCCCTGTGTGAAGCCCAGCAGCGGCTCACCCATTTCCTTCCCCACAGCCAACACCTTGAATAGCTCGCCCATCTCGTGCGGACCGATGAGTCTTTGCAGCGCGCGCGCTGCGCGCAGATAGTCGGCGCTATCTGATCGACCGCGCTTTTCGAGCAATTGCAGCACGCCGCAATTGATCAGGAAGCTACTCTGCGTGGTGTAGCCGAGTACCTCCAGGCCCGTCGCAAAGGCGGCTTCCGCTGTCGCCGTGAAATCGACGAAAGCGGTGATGTCGTTGAGGCCTGGCCAGATGAAAAAGTCCGTGTGGGCGCGATGCCGGTAGTAGCACTGCAGCGTGCCGTTGCTGCGCGTGGGCAGGTAGTACTCGGCGCGTGGATAACCGTAGTCGATCAGCAACAATGCACCTCGCTGCAGACTGCGCGCCCACTCGGCAACCCAGGCGCCCGATGCCGGACATATTTCACTGGCATATTCGCCAGTGGCAGGCGACGTGACTGGCAGCACTTGCACGGCAGCTTGCAACTGCGCATCGAGGGGGCGCTCTATCCACACAAGTTCGTCACCAGAAAGACCAATGCCGCGCTCGATGCATGTTCCATCGCGCCACACCAGACAATGCACCGGCATGACGTCGAGCACCTCGTTGGCGACGACACAGCCTTCAAAGCTTGTTGGCAACGCATCGAGCCAACGCACGCGCGCGGCAAGGTGTGGTGCGCGCGCCTGCAGGGTTTGCGCCTGGCGCTCGCGCAACTCGCCGGAGAGTTCGAGAATATCGTAGCGATCCGGCAATATGTTGAGCGCTTCGAGTGCGATGAGAAGGTCTGCCGCAAGTGCGCCCGTGCCGGCACCGACTTCGATCAGATGCCGTGCGGACAGGCGCATCACCTGCGCAATCTGCGTGGCGAGCGCGTCACCGAAAAGCGGCGATATTTCCGGTGCGGTGATGAAGTCGCCATCTTCACCGAACTTGCGCGCGCCGCCGCTGTAGTAGCCGAGACCGGGTGTGTAGAGCGCCAGTTCCATGTAGCGTGCGAAACTGATCCAGCCGCCCGCTTGCGCGATCGCCGCGCGCAGCAGCTGTTGCATTGCATCGGAATGCGCCAGCGCATCGGGGCCGGGCGGTGGGAGTTGGTTGAGTTCTTTCATGCTGGCGATTGTAGGGTCTGTTGACCTACATCCGGCGGGTACAATCGAAGCTGCGCTTAGCACTCATCGCCAGCACTAACCGCCGCACATGCTCAAATCCCAGAAGCCGCATCAGGAAATTTCACCGATACGTTTGCCCATTTTTCCGCTGGCCAATGTACTGCTACCGCATGGGCGCATGAAGTTGCGCATTTTCGAGGCGCGCTACATGGACATGATTGCCGGCTGCATGCAGGCCATGCGCCCATTTGGCATCTGTCTCATCAAACAGGGTAGCGAGGTCGGCGACGCGGCCGAGCCGCATGCTGTGGGTGTCGAAGCGCATGTCATCGACTGGGACATGCAGCAGCAGGGGCTGCTGGTCATCACAGTGACGGGTGGCCGGCGTTTCCGTATCGTCGATCACCTGGTCACGCCGAAGAATACGGTGGAGGCGCATGTCGACTGGTTGTCGGAAGTCGAAGCAGGCGTGCCTGCGGAATACGTCAGCATGCAGGCGCTATTGCAACTGATCGCAGCCGACAAGGGGCCCGAAGTCATCGCTGGGCCGTATGCCTTTGATGATGCGAATTGGGTAGGGCACCGCTTCACAGAAATACTGCCGATTCCACCGCTGGCGCGTTTGCGCTTGCTCGAATTGGAAGACCCGCTGCTACGGCTGTCGATTATTTTCCAGTATCTTCGCGACCACAAACTACTGGGTGCGTGAAGACCCGCGCTGAGCTGACAGCGAATCGTCCCAGCCCACCAGCCCCAAATCGCGCAATCGGCGCAGGTCTGCGATCGTCGTTTCGCTCATTGCCTCGCCAATCGTTGCCTGTAGATCGGCGATGCGTTTTTGCCCATCGACCTGGATGAGCAACAAGCGCAATCGTGATTCGAGTTTGAGGGCTCGGGTGCGGATCTCATCCACGCCCGACGCGGTCTTGCAGGGAATGAAAGTCAAATCAGTGGCCACGTTCGGATATGCCAAAGGCAAGTAATTGGGGTGAGCGAAGATTACGCGGACACCTCCTTGTTGCCCATCAGGAAGAACCCTTGTCACCGTGAAGCTTTTTACGGAGTCACCGTCTTATGGCCGGGATATCGCGATCAAATAATCTGCGCCACCTGATCGAATTCCAGACGCGGACCACGGGGCCGATTGCCGGCGGGGTCACCATAGCCAAGATTGATCAGAAAGTTGGCGCGCCAGCGACCGTCGGCAAAAAATTCGGCGTTGGCCTTGTCGGCGTCAAAGCCGCCCATCGGGCCACAGTCGAGCCCGAGCAGACGCGCCGCGATGATGAAATAGGCGCCCTGCAAGGTCGCGTCGCGCAAACCCGTCTTGTCGGCGAGTGTGGGGTTCGCCTCGTACGTCGGTCTGGCGTCGTAAGCGGGGAACTGCGTGGGCAGATGTTCATAGAAACGGCTATCGGTGGCGACGATCACGGTGATCGGCGCAACCATGGTTTTCTCCAGATTGCCGGCGGATAGCGCCGGACGCAAACGCTCGCGCGATTCCTTCGAGCGCAGGAAGACGAAGCGTGCCGCCTGGCTGTTCATGGACGTCGGGCCCCACTTCATCAACGCGTGAATGGCACGCAGCGTCTCGTCCGTCACTGGCTTGTCGGTAAAACGGTTGAAGGTGCGGGCATGGCGAAATGCCATGTCGAGCGCGCGTTCGGGAGCGGCCTCGGGCGGCAACATGGTGTTCTGCGTATCTGCTGCGTTCATGCATCTTCTCCGGATCTGGTTGATTCGTTCTGGGTGAAATATGCTGTTGTCACAATGCCTTGCCGACTACCTCGGCCACATCGCTCGATAGCCCCGCCTGCGCCTGGACGCGTTCGAGCTGCGCGCGTGCTTTCGCTTGACGCGCAGGGTCGAATTTCTTCCAGCGGTCGAAGCAACGCGCGATGCGCGAGGCGACTTGCGGATTGAGCGGGTCGAGTTGCAGGATCACGTCGGCCGCCAACTGATAGCCGCTGCCATCGGCTGCGTGGAAGTGCTTGGGATTGGCCGCGCAGAAAGCGCGCACCAACGAATACACCTTGTTCGGATTGCGGATATCGAACGCCTCGTGCGCCATCAGCGCGCGCACGTCGCTGCCGGTGTTAGGCAGGCGCGAAGTGGATTGAACCTGCAGCCACTTGTCGACCACCAGCGCCTCGTTTTTCCATTTGGCATAAAAGGCGTCGAGCACGGTGTGACGCGCCGGGATGTCGAGATTGGTAAGTGCGGAAAGCGCCGCCATGGTGTCGGTCATATTGGCCGCATGTTCATAGTGCGCAATCACCAGCGCATGCGAAGCCGCGTCGCCAAGCTCTGCGAGATAGGACAGGCAGATATTGCGCAACGCGCGCTTGCCGGCCTGGATGCTATCTGGCGAGTAGGGTTCCGTGACCGTCAGCTTCTCGTATGCTGCTGCCAAGGGTGCGCGCAGTGCTTGCGCCAGGTGTCGGCGTAGCGCCAGCCGCGCGGCGTGAATGGCATCGGGATCGACGACGTCCATCTGTTCGGCGAGATAGGTTTCAGAGGGCAACACGAGCGCCTCGGCCACCAGCGCGGGATCGCCGTTCGGGACGAACGCGGAGGCGAGCAGGTGGCGGATGGCTTGCGCGTAGGTGACGGGTATCCAGTCGTGCTCACTAGACGTATCCTTTCCCCTCTCCCGGCCCGCCGGGCCACCCTCCCCCTGGGGGGAGGGGACTGCAAGCGCTTCCACGCCTTTCAGCAATATGCCAGTGGCAAGTCGCTGTCCGGCCTCCCAGCGATTGACAGCATCGGTGTCGAAAGCCATCAGGTGCGTCAGGGTGGCATCGGAATAGGCATAGTCGAGCACGACAGGTGCCGAGAAGCCGCGCAGTAGCGAAGGCACAGGTTCTGCGTCGATGTCTTCGAATACGAAATCTTGCCGGTCTTCGCGAGTCTGCAGCGTGCGCTGAGTGCCCTGCGCCTCATCTTCGCCGGCGAGGCGCAGCGGCAGCTCACGACCTGCCGCGTCGAGCAGTCCCAGCACCAGCGGCAAGTGATAAGGGCCGCGCGACACGGTTTTACCTTCCGCGCTCATGCGTTCTTCATAAGTGGTTATTGGGTACTGCTGCGTGACGTCCAATGTGTAGCGCCGGGTCGCTGCGTCGAAACTGCCGCGCACCACAAGGCGCGGCGTGCCGGCCTGGTTGTACCAGCGTTGGAACTGATCGAGGTTCAGGCCGGATGCATCCTGCATGGCGGCGACGAAATCTTCGCAGGTGACGGCCTGTCCGTCATGGCGCTGGAAATAGAGATCCATACCTTTGCGGAAAGCATCCTTGCCGATCAGGGTGTGGATCATGCGGATCACTTCTGCGCCCTTCTCGTAAACCGTGGCGGTGTAGAAATTGTTGATCTCGGCATAGCTGGCCGGACGGATCGGATGCGCCATGGGGCCCGCGTCCTCGGGGAACTGTGCAGCGCGCAGTGTGCGCACTTCCTGGATGCGCGTAACGCCGGCGGAGTGCACATCCATGCCGAAATTCTGATCACGGAAAACGGTGAGACCTTCCTTCAATGACAACTGGAACCAGTCGCGGCAGGTGACACGATTGCCGGTCCAGTTGTGGAAGTATTCGTGGGCGACGACGCGATCGATGTTCTGATAGTCCGTGTCGGTTGCCGTGTCGGGCCGTGCCAGTACGTACTTGGTGTTGAAGATGTTGAGACCCTTGTTCTCCATCGCGCCCATATTGAAATCGCCGACAGCGACGATCATGTAATGGTCGAGATCCATCTCCAGGCCGAACACATCTTCGTCCCATTTCATGGCGAGCTTCAGTGCGGCAACGGCATGCGCACATTGATCGAGCTTACCGGGCTCGACATAGACGGCACAACGCACGCGTCGGCCGGAAGGCGTGACATGGAAGTCTTCCAGTACATCGAGTTTCGCGGCGACGCAGGCGAACAGGTAAGCAGGCTTGGCGAAAGGATCTTCCCACTTCGCCCAGTGGCGCCCGTCTTCACCATCACCCGCAGCGACCGGGTTGCCGTTGGCGAGCAGCACGGGAAATTTTGCTTTGTCCGCATGCAAAATGCATGTGAAGCGTGCCATCACATCCGGCCGATCCGGATAGAAAGTGATACGGCGAAAACCCTGCGCTTCGCATTGCGTGAAATAGCCATCCTTGGAGCGGTACAGGCCGGAGAGCTGCGTGTTGCGATCCGGCTCGATGCGTACCACGCTTTCGAGAATGAAGGATTCGGGCACGCTAGCGATGCTGAGTTTGTCGCCGGTATGGCTGTATTCGCTTGTCATCAATGTACGACCATCGATGCGTAGCGCCTCCAACTGCAATTCTTCGCCGTCGAGTATCAGCGCACCGCCGGCGCCAGCCGCGTTGCGACGCATGGCGATGCGCGCGCCGATGCGCGCAAAGCCGTCGTTGATCGAGATATCCAGATCGACCGTATCGACGAGATAAGCGGGCGGCGCGTAGTCTTTCAGGTAGATCGTCTGTGGCGCGTTCATGTTTGCTCTACCTCGTGCGTGATGGGTGCTGGTGTGAGTGCGGAATCCAGCGCGCGGCGCTCATCGAAGACGAAACAGCTGCCCTGCCAATGCGCGTCGCCTACTTCTTCAAAATACTTCAGGATGCCGCCGTCGAGCTGGTAAACGTTTTCGATACCCGCCTCGCGCATGACGATGGCGGCCTTCTCGCAACGAATGCCGCCGGTGCAGTAGGTGACAACCGTTTTGTCGCGAAGTGCCGCAGCGTCGGCTTCGACCGCGGGCGGAAATTCGCTGAACTTGTCGATGCGATAGTCGATGCAATCTTCGAAGTGACCCAGGTCGGCTTCGAAGGCATTGCGCGTATCCAGTGTCACTACGGCTCGCCCTGCATCGTCATGACCCTGATCGAGCCAGCGCTTGAGTGTCGCAGCGGACACCGCCGGTGCGCGGCCCGACTGCGGCTGGATGGCGGAGCGATTCATGGTGATGATTTCGCGCTTGTGCTTGACCTTTAGGTAGCGGAAAGGCGGCGCGTCGGAGAGGGATTCCTTCGCATTCAAATCGGCGAAGCGCGAATCGGCATGCAGATAGGAGAGCGCGGCGTCGATGGCCTCGCGCGGGCCAGCGAGAAACACATTGATGCCTTCCGGGGCAATGAGAACTGTGCCCTTGAGTTGGAGACGTTCGCATTCGGCCTGTAGGCTTTCACGCAGCGCTTCGCAATCGTCGATGCTGACGAAGCGATAGGCCGAGATGTTGATGATGGGAACTGATGCGGTCATGGTGATGCGGTTGGGGTCAGCGGATATGCATCTTAACAATCCGCAGGCGTAGCGTCTTGCAGAGCGGTGCGGATTGCGCCGATGAATGCGTTAGTGATGGGGGCGAACATCAGTTGCGGTGTTTGCAGTTCCCTCTCCGTGCGGAGAGGGTGGCTCGTCAGAGCCGGGAGAGGCGAAAGGGTGGCTCAAGTTTGGAGTCGCCCGACAGGGAATCAATTGGCGAACGCTTTCCCCTCTCCCGGCCTCCGGCCACCCTCTCCCGAGGGGAGGGAACTGCAAGCGTCACGCTGGCTCAGTGCCTTCGCATGCAAATCACACGCCGTTCGCGGCAAACCATGCCAACAAACGCTTCCAGCCATCTTCCGCAGCGTCCTTGTTGTAGCTCGGACGATAGTCGGCGTTGAAGCCGTGTTGCGCGCCGGGGTAGATGACGATTTCGGACTTACTGCCTGCGGCCTTCAACGCGGCGCGCAATGCTTCGACGTCGGCAACCTTGATGCCGCTGTCGGCCTCGCCATACATGCCGAGTACCGGTACCGTGATACGGGTGGCAATGTCCTTCACTGCTTGCGGTGTCATGGGCGTGCTTGGCGTGTTGACAGGGCCGTACCATGCAACCGCTGCCTTGAGTTTTGGCTGATGTGCGGCATACAACCAGGTCTGCCTGCCACCCCAGCAGAACCCCGTGACGCCCAGCTTGTCGATGTTGCCCTTGTTCTTCGCGGCCCAGGCCACGGTGTTGTCGAGGTCGCGCATCACTTGCTCGTCCGCCACCTTCGACACGATCGTGCTCATGATTTCGGCGATGCTGCTGATCTTGGTCTCGTCGCCGAAACGCGCGTGCAGCGAGGAGGCAACCGCCAGATAACCTTTCTTGGCAAGACGACGGCATATGTCCTGGATGTGTTCGTGTACCCCGAAGATTTCCTGGATGACGAGCACGGTCGCGAACTTGTCGCCGCTCTTCGGCCGCGCATAGTACGCCGGCATATCGAAGCCGTCGCTTGGAATCTCGACGACGCCCACATCAAGGCCCTCGGTATCGGTCTTGATGACGGTTTGTCCCATGACGGGCTGTACGGCGAGGGCAAAGCCGCCTGCTGCCATGCTGGCCAGGAAACTGCGGCGATCGAACCTCACATGTGGCAACAGGCTGTTCATTTCGGGACTTTCAAAATCCGAACGATCATTCATGGTTCTCTCCTCTGAAATGCGATGCGTGGAACACGGCTTGCGGAAACAGCGGACGTGCGACCACATTAAACACCGCAAGTTGCAGCTTTATTCCGGCAAAGCTTAACGTCCTCGCGCCAGCGCATGCAGCCGCGCGATACGCTCCTCGGTTGAAGGATGCGTCGAGAACCAGCCCGCCATGCCGCGACCGGACAGTGGATTCATGATCATCATCTGCGCGGTTTCCGGATGTGCCTCGGCCGCTTCCATAGGAATGCCAGTTGCATAGTGGTGGATCTTCGCCAGCGCATCGGCCAGCGCCCGCGGGTCACCCGAGATTTCCGCGCCACCATGGTCGGCTTCGAATTCGCGGGTGCGCGAAATGGCCATCTGGATCAGGGCCGCTGCGATGGGTGCCAGCAATGCCACCAGGATGCCGGCCAGCGGATTCGTCGGACGCCCTTCGCTGTCGCGGCCGCCGAAGAACATGGCGAAGTTGGCCAGTGCGGAAATGGCACCGGCAGCCGTCGCCGCGATGGTCGAGATGAGGATGTCGCGATGTCGTACGTGTGCGAGTTCGTGCGCCATGACGCCGCGCAATTCGCGCTCGCTCAGCAGTTGCAAGATGCCCGTCGTGGCGGCGACGGCGGCATGCTGCGGATTGCGGCCGGTGGCGAAGGCATTCGGCTGCGGCTCGTTGATGATGTAAACGCGCGGCATCGGCAACTGCGCGCGCGCCGCCAGATCGCGCACGATGTTGTAGAGATAGGGTGAGGTGCTTTCGTCGACCTGCTGGGCGTTGTACATGCGCAATACCAGCTTGTCGGAGAACCAGTACGAGAAGAAATTCATGCCACCGCCGAACAGCAATGCCAATAGCATGCCGCTTTTGCCGCCGATCATGGCGCCGATTACGCCGAACAGCGCCATGATTGCGGCCATCAGGATCGAAGTTTTGAGCCAGTTGAACATCGGGATTCCTTTCAGCGAAACCAGTGCGCGCACGGTAAGACCACTCGCGGTATCGGCGGTTCCTCGCTAGATGGGGGTGCGCCGACGCGCTTCAAGCCGCTTCCAGACTGCCGCGATAGAGCGCCACAATGAGGTCGCGCGGTGTGACGATGCCGACCAGACGGCGCTCGCTGTCGACAATGGGAATGTGGCTGTGACCATTGCCGCCAAGCAAGGGCACCAATGATGCTACATGGGTATCGGCGGCTGTCGTCTGCGCCGGTTTGCTCATGATCTGGCCGACAACCTCGGGTTTGTCGGAATGCGTACCCGGTGTGCGACGGATGAAATGACGCAGACGCGATTCGACATTTTCGTGTGTGTCGAGATCGGCGCTCTTCATGAAGTCCGCCTGCGTCACGATGCCGACGACGCGGCGTGCGCGATCGAGCACCGGCAGCGCCTTGATGCCGTGGCCGCGCATCAGGCTCCAGGCTTCTTCCAGCGTGGTCGCGAATTGCACGCTGACGACTTCGCGCGCCATGATGTCGCCGCAGGTGATTTCACCGAAACGGCGACGATAGGCTTGCACCTCGGCCTGCATGAAGAGGGACTGCAGGTCATCGCGACTGATGTCGATGACCTGGTTGTATTCGCGCAGCACGTTGTCCAGATCGCCGACCGTGAAACCGAGACGTTCCTCCGCAGGTGTGTCCCGCGCGCGTTTTTGCGCCGCTGTGAGTGCGCTCGCACGGTGCGGATAATTGCGCCCGGTAAAGCGGTTGTAGAGGATCGCCATGGCCAGCAGACATGCCGAATTGAGCATGACGGGGTTGAGTACGAAGCGCATGCCAAGATCATGTATCTGCGGGCCTCCCAGCACCGCTGTGAGTGCCACGGCGCCCGAAGGCGGATGCAGACAGCGCAGCGCCAGCATGCATCCGATGGCGATGGCAATGGCCGCGCTGGCAGCCAGCAGTGGGTCGCGCAGCGCGTACCAGCAACTCACGCCGACGACGGCCGCAACGAAATTGCCACCCATGATCGACCAGGGTTGCGCCAGTGGGCTGGATGGCACGGCGAATAACAGCACCGCCGACGCGCCCATCGGCGCGATAAGCCACAGGCTGGCCTGTGCGCCAAGTACTTTGTGACTGATCAATGCCGTGACCAGGATGCCGAGTAGGGAACCGGCACAGGCACGCATGCGCTCCAGGCCATCGCCGCCTAGCGCAGCAGGAATCAAATCATGACCGAGACTACGTAACTTGGCCTGCAGGCGCTTGTGAAGTGAAGGACGAGTGCTGCCGGATTCGCTGCTGGATTCACTGCCGGATTCGGGACTTGGAGACATGGCTACGCGCACGGAACGAAAGGTCGGCAAGTTTAGCCGAGCCGTTCGGCAACGAACGATAGTCGGGGCACAAGCTGGTAGAGTGTTGCTGTGCGCTGCACAAGCGTTCGGTGCATGTTGCCCGCGTGCTGCATTCATCCTGACTGCGCTCCAACGACGGAGCGAGAGAGGTAAGTCCATGGTCAGGTTACAGTTGTCCCTGCAACTCGGGTACGAGATTGCCGAGTGGCCCTGCGATTTCATTTTCAACATCCAGGCCGCTCATACCCGCTGTCAGACCATCGTCGAAGAGCGGCTGGTCATCAGCCAGCCTGTGCCGACGGCGATGCATACGGACCCAGCGCAGGGCAACCGCTTCATCCGCCTGCGCGCGGGCGCAGGCCCCCTGACGGTGCGATACGAGGCCACCGTCGACATCGCTCACTATGTCGACGCGCCGGGCGCGCTGAGCGAGATGCCGATCTACCAATTGCCGCACGAAGTGCTGCCCTACCTCTATCCGAGCCGCTATTGCGAGTCCGACGAACTCAATTCACTGGCCATGCGCGAGTTCGGCCACTTGCCGCAGGGTTATGCGCGCGTCATTGCCATCCAGCGCTGGGTGCAGAGTCGCGTCAGCTTTACTTCAGGCAGCTCGAATCCAAGCACTTCGGCAGTGGACAGCATCACCAGCACGGCGGGTGTGTGCCGCGATTTCGCGCATCTGATGATTGCCTTGTGTCGCGCCGTCAACATTCCGGCGCGCTTTGCCACTGGCATCGACTACGGGGCCGACCCGGCGCTTGGGCCGACGGATTTCCACGCCTATGTCGAGGTGTTCCTCAGCAATCGCTGGTACATGTTCGATGCCTCCGGCACGGCTATTCCAATGGGATTTGTGCGTTTTGGCACTGGCCGCGATGCGGCTGACGTGCCGTTCGCCACGATCTTCGGTGGCCTGAAGTCTTTCGCGCCGCAGGTGCAGATCGAGGCCGTCAACGATCCCGCGCGCAGCTTTGAAATGCCCCGCCATCGCAGCGAGGCGTTGTCGACCGATGCGGGTTACTTGCTGGTGTTCTGAAGCGATTCGATGCGATTTGCATGCAGAAAATTGCAAAGTTCGTCATTCCCGCTTTCGCGGAATGACGAGATCGAGAGTAAGTACTGAGGCAGCTTACAAAAACTGATCCGACGCTGCCGGCAAATCCTTGCACGCTTCGATGCGCCAGATCGCATCCGGGCGCTCCATCGATAGCCGCGCGAGAATGCTGGTGTCGAGCGATTCGTTGACTGCCTCAGGGGTGTGGCCGATTTCGAGGCCGTGCGCCACGTGGCCCGAAATGTTGACCACGGCGGCGAGCAGCCCGGCTTCGGGCGAGAGCGGCTTGATGTACCAGCGCAAGGCATTCTGGATTTCGGCGGGGAAATTCCAGCGCAAAGCCATTTCTGCACCGACCTCGCAGTGATCCGTTTCCGTCAGCGAGCGTTCCACCATGAGCAGGCCTTCACCTTTGGGGCCAGTTTCGCGGGCGAGTTGTTTGGAAGCAGCTGGGTAAGCCAGGTGAATGACAAGTTCGCCGATCTGGTACATGAGACCGGCGGTGTAGGCGAATTCGGCGTTGATGCCTTCGCGCTTGCCGAAGACGCGCGCCACGCCTGCCGTGACCAGACCGTGACGCCAGAAAGTCTTCATGTCCACGCCTTCGACCTTATTGAAGGTACGCGACATGCCCGAAGCGATGACCAACGAGCGCAAGGCGCTTAACCCGATGAGCGTCACCGCCTGATCGATGGCGCCGATCTTCTTGCTGACACCGTACTGGCTGGAGTTGGCCATAGCCAGCACGCGGGCCGATAGCGACTGGTCCTGCTTGACCTGTGCTACCAACGAGCCGATGTCCACGTCCTCTTTGCACAGAGAGGCAATCAGGTCCTGCACGATGCGCGGGATACTGGGCAGCTTGGGCAGATTGGCGAACAACTTTTCGAGTGGCGTCATGATGTGCTCCTCTGAGAGACCATAAGTATTACGGCGCCATGTGGCAGGACTTTACGGTGATACAAACCCGCGTCCGGACAGAACGTGCCTTGCAGACTTGAGGTGCCCCGAGCAGACTTGCGGTACCCTTTGGCCCTGCTATTTTCCATTTCGAGGAGCGCGTCATGACCCATCCCACCTTCAAGCAAGTCATCCTGTTCACAGATAGCGACGGCCGTGCCAAGTTTCGTGAAGAAGAAATCGCCCTGACCGAAGGCACGCCGCAATCGCGTCTGTCCGCCATCCTGCCTGCCACCGGTGTTCAGTTGCGCCAGAGTCCGGTGGGCTTCGTCGCACCGACGCACTGCACCGGCAAACCGCAATGGGTCTTCGTCCTCGCGGGCACGATGGAAATCTTTCTGCTCGACGGATCGTCGCGCAAATTCAGCGCAGGCGAACATTTCTACTCCGCCGATACCCTGCCTGAAGGCGCCACCTTCAATCCGGAAGTGCATGGGCACTATACGCGCCAGGTTGGCGATGAGCCGCTGGTGACGGTTTTCGTGAAGAGCTGAACAACGCCGCCAGAATATGCCGTTAGCTTGCAAAGGGCTCCCTATGCGTAAAACAATTTCATCCGCCTCGCGGATCGCATTTGCGACGATGTTTCTGCTATGTGGCATGGCGCTGACAAGCGTATTGGCACAAGAGGTGATGACAGACTTCAAGGCGGCGCCGGCCAGCGGCGTGTATGCGTTCGCCAGCACCACGCCCAAGTCCTTGCCGGACCTGTTCAGGCACGGCTCGACCGCCGAAACCGTGAGCATCGTCGGCCACCTCTTCATGCCGACGGGGAATGCCAAAGTTCCCGCAGTGCTGCTGATGCATGGTTCCGGCGGTATCTACGATGCCATGCTCGACTATTGGCCCAAGTTGCTCAATGCGCAGGGCATTGCCGTGTTTTCGCTCGACCGTTTTGGCCCACGTGGTGTGAAGAGCACGGCGGAGGATCAGTCGCAGGTGCCGTTCGCAGCAGACGTGGCCGACGAGTTCGCTGCATTGCGCCTGCTTGCATCGCACCCGCGCATAGATGCCAAGCGCATAGCGGTGATGGGTTTCTCGCGCGGCGGTATTGCGTCATGGCGCGCTGCCGTTGAGCGCATCATCCGAGCACAGTCTCCCGATGGACTGCGTTTCGCCGCGCATATTCAGGCGTATTCGGGCGGCTGCGTCGGAGTCTTCCGGCTGATTGCCAAACCAGGCGTCTTTTCCAGCGCTCCCGAGCTATGGTTGCATGGCGATGCGGACGATTACACGCCCATCGGCCCATGCCGCGACTATTCAGACGGCATAGCGTCTGCGGGTACGCCAGTGGTGTTCGTGACACTGCCGGGCGCCTATCACAAGTTCGATCAGGACGATCAGCGACACATCACCGTGCGCGGCGCACAGCGCACCGTCGCAAGCTGCCCGATTGAAGTCGACATCGACGCGTTGGCGTCCTACGACATGAACACTCATCAGCAGCTTACCGGCGACGCCTATGCTCAAACAGTCAAGAGCTGTAGTGCATTGGGCGCGTCGGTGCAAGGCAATCGAGAGGCGCGTGACAAGGCCGGCGAGGCCACGGTTGCTTTTCTGAAGAAGGTGTTCGGGCCGTGACATAGGGTGCGTAGGGTGGATTAACCGCAGGCGTAGTCCACCACTTGCCGTCCGCATGGACGGTGTTCCTCGGTTGAATCGTCGTCAGAAAATATTTGCGGCACCAAAGCAGTTGGCGCCGCCAAGTGGTGGGTTACACCTGCGGCCAATCCACCCTACGTAAGGCAAATGTCATATCCGGCATTGCGCCCTCTCCCGACCATTGCTTGCAAGCAATTCTTTGCCACCAGATCAGTCAATTCGCGAAATGCAGTGGCCCGGCTGCAGCGCGTGAGACTCACGTACTTGCGCGTCGTGATGCCTCCTTCGAATCCGCCTTCACCTGCATCGAGCAGACGATTGAGCAGTTTGCGTTGACGTTCGTTGAGCTGTGTCTGCGCATGGCGCAGCCAGAAGCGGGCCTTGGTCAGGGTGCGGGCAATGCTGTGCTCGCTGGCATCGGCAGCAAGTCGCAGCTGATCTAGAAACCAGATGAGCCAATCCGTAACGTCGAGTCCGCCGCGCTGGGTATGTTCGAGCATCGTGTAGTAGGTCTCGCGTTCGCGCAGAAGCTGGGCGCTGAGGCTGAACAGGCGCATGGGCCGACATTCATCCTGCGCGATAGCCATATCGGTGATGGCGCGAGTAAGGCGGCCATTGCCGTCTTCAAAGGGATGCAAGGTAACGAACCAGAGGTGCGCGATTCCCGCACGAACGAGGCCATCCATATAGGCCGGGGCCGCGAACCATGCGAGAAAGTCACCCAATTGTGCGTCAAGCATATCGCGTGGCGGAGCCGTGAAATGCACGCGCTCGCGGCCCGCCCCGCCGGAAACAACCTGCATGGGCGCGTCGCCTCGTAGGCAGCCCGTGCGCACTGCGTGCAGTCCCGAATGGCCTGACGGGAAAAGTGCAGCTTGCCATCCGCATAAACGTTCGAAGGTAAGCGGCACATCATAGTGTCGTGTCGCATCCAGCAAAAGTTCGGTAAGGCCTTCTATGTCGCGACTTGGCACAGGTAGGCCTGCGTAAGGCAGGCCGAGATGGCGTGCTACCGAAGATCGTACGGCGTCCACCTGAAGCTTTTCGCCCTCTATGGCGGATGTCGTAAGGCTATCTTCGATGAGGATGCTGGCGACGGCTTCGTTAGTCAGTGTGCCGTCAAGCAAGCCAGCCATGCCGAGCACGCGTCCTTGCGCGTGGCGTGCTGCTGTCAATGCGGGAGCAATGGCATCTTCGCGCCAAGTAAGCGCGGGCCAGCTCGGTACTTGCCAGATCCAGTCGTGATCGGTGTTGTGAGGCGTTTGCATGGCTTAATCGCTTCATGTAGTGAAGCGATTATGGTCGCTAATCGCTTCAGGCTGCAAGTGCATGAAGAGATATCGTGAATAAAATTAAAGGCTGAAATAAAAAGAGGGCCGCAAACGCAGCCCTCTTTTTTACGCGAAGCAGGGGGTCATCACACCTTGTGATAAACCTTCGCGCCGGTTTTCACGAACTCGATCGACTTCGTTTCCATCCCTTTTTCCAGCGCCTCGGCTTCGGCGATGCCTTGTGCTGCGGCGAAGTCGCGCACGTCTTGGGTGATCTTCATCGAGCAAAAGTGTGGGCCGCACATGGAGCAGAAGTGCGCCACTTTCGCGCCTTCCTGCGGCAGGGTTTCGTCGTGGTAGCTGCGCGCGGTATCGGGGTCGAGGCCGAGGTTGAATTGATCTTCCCAGCGGAATTCGAAACGCGCCTTGCTCATGGCGTTGTCACGAATCTGCGAAGCAGGGTGGCCTTTGGCGAGATCGGATGCGTGGGCGGCGATCTTGTAGGCAATGATGCCAGCCTTGACGTCGTCCTTGTCGGGCAGGCCGAGGTGTTCTTTCGGCGTGACGTAGCAGAGCATGGCGCAGCCGTACCAGCCGATTTGCGCTGCGCCGATGGCTGATGTGATGTGGTCGTAGCCGGGAGCGATGTCGGTGGTCAGCGGGCCCAGCGTGTAGAAGGGTGCTTCCTTGCACCAGTCGAGTTGCAGCTCCATGTTTTCCTTGATGAGTTGCTGCGGTACGTGGCCGGGGCCTTCGATCATGACCTGCACGTCGTGCTTCCATGCAATTTGGGTAAGCTCGCCGAGTGTTTTGAGTTCGCCAAGTTGCGCTTCGTCGTTGGCGTCCCAGATCGAGCCGGGACGCAGACCGTCGCCGAGCGAGAAGCTGACGTCATAGGCCTTCATGATTTCGCAGATATCTTCGAAGTGCGTGTAGGTGAAGTTTTCCTTGTGATGCGACAGGCACCACTTGGCCATGATGGAGCCGCCGCGCGAGACGATGCCGGTCATGCGGTTGGCAGTCATCGGCACGTAGCGCAGCAGGACACCGGCATGAATGGTGAAGTAATCGACGCCTTGCTCGGCCTGCTCGATGAGCGTGTCGCGGAAGATTTCCCAGGTCAGGTCTTCAGCCTTGCCGTTTACCTTTTCGAGCGCCTGGTAGATCGGCACCGTACCGATCGGCACAGGGCTGTTGCGCAGGATCCATTCGCGCGTCTCGTGGATGTTCTTGCCCGTCGACAAATCCATGACGGTGTCACCGCCCCAACGGATTGCCCAAGTGAGCTTGTCGACTTCTTCCTGAATGCTGGAGGTCACCGCGCTGTTGCCGATATTGGCGTTGATCTTGGTGAGGAAGTTGCGGCCGATGATCATCGGCTCGCTTTCTGGGTGATTGATATTGGCCGGGATGATGGCGCGGCCGCGTGCGACTTCGTCGCGCACAAATTCCGGTGTTATGACAGATGGGATGCTCGCACCGAAGCTCTGGCCGGGATGAATGCGACCCATGAAGGCGGCCATCTTTTCGCCCGTCGGGCCGGTCGCTTTAAGTGATTCGATATAGGTGGCGCGATTGAGATTTTCGCGGATGGCGATGTATTCCATCTCCGGTGTGATGATGCCTTTGCGCGCGTAGTGCATCTGGCTGACATTGGCGCCTACCTTGGCCTTGCGCGGTTTACGTTGCAGATTGAAGCGCAGCTCGTCGAGGCTCTTGTCGGCTTCGCGTGTGCGGCCGTATTCGCTTGTCATTTCACCGAGTTGCTCGGTGTCGCCACGCTCGTCGATCCACTTGCCGCGCAGTGCGGCGAGGCCATCGCGCACGTCGACCTTCACGGCCGGGTCGGTGTAAGGGCCGGAACAGTCGTAGACGTAGATCGGCGGATTCTTCTCCCCACCCATGCCGGTGGACGTGTCGCTCTGCGTGATCTCACGCATCGGCACGCGCACGTCGTCGCGTGTCTTGAAGGTCGGATCTTGTAGGTAGACCTTGCGCGAATTCGGCAGCGGGGCGATGGCGGCTTCGTCGACGTGAGCGGACGAGGCGATGAATTTTTCGTTGGCGTTCATGGTTACTTCCTCACAGTGGGTGGCACGTAGAGGAGGCACCGGCCCAAGTAGGCAGTGTGCTCGCTTCCCTACGCCGGCATCACCCGGATCAGGTTCGGAGGGTGTATCTCACTGCTAAACGATTAATTCAGCAGACCCCTAGCGAATCCCGACACCATACTGAAAAGGCCGCATCGAGGCAACCGACTGCGCTTGCGCGGCTCAAGGCGGGCGACGCGACGCTGCATCGATCCGACCTGAAAGTAACGCGCATGACCCTAATGTAAATAGGCTCGCAGACCGTTACGAACGATGTCGGGCATTTTTTCAGGGGGCTCCATGCGTTCCGTGTCTGCCGTTCTTTCCGCCGGGATGATGATCTGGCTGTCTGGCTGTGTCTCCATGAACGACGAGACGCCTGTGCCAACGGTGGTGCCGGTCGAGGCGCTGCCGACGCCGACTGAAGAAGAAGCGCCAGCGCCGCCGCCGGTTGCGCTATTTCTGCCGCCGCCCAAATCCGCGCCGACTCACCCGACCGGCCTCGCGCCGGCTGTGCATGTGATGACGAAACAGCAGGAAACGCCGGTCGCGAAAATGGTCGAACAGGCACCCACGTCGGCTCCGTCATCAAAACAGGCAACGAGGGAGGTGAAAAAGGACGCCGACCGTGATCCGGCCAAGGAGGCGGCGAAAGACAAGATCCAAGCGCTGCCAGGCCCTGCTTGGTTGAAAGGCTGCCAGCATCGTCAGCAGCAGGGTGATGTGATCATGTGCGATGCCGATTCCCTGCTCGCTGAACCGTCGGACAAGGTGATGGTGTACGTGCGCGAGGCGAAGCTGAGTCGTAAGCTACCGGGTGGGCAGAACATTACACTGCGCGAAAGCTTGCCACGGCTGTACCGGATATTCGTGCTGCAATAGCACTGATCATTCAGGCACAAGCAGTGAAACGTGAAAGGTAAATAGGAGTCGGCGAACCGGCCTGGCTTTTGGCATCAGGTTTCGTAACACCGGCTACAGGTATGATGGCGATGTTTTGTATCCATCGGACTTCCATGCGCCTACTGCGCATCTCCTCAGGTTTCGGCCTCTTGCTATCGCTCGGCACACTGGCTGCCGTGGCACAGATTGCGCCGCAGGGCGTCGGGCGGGTGGCCGCAGAAGCGCCCGATCAGCAGTCCGCGCCGGTCGAACAATCGGCGCCCGACGGACAATCTGTACCTGCCAATGCGTCGGAGCCCGTTGCGCAATCCGCGCCGGTAGAAGCCTCCGCACCCATGGCGCAATCGGAGCCTGAGGCGCAGTCTGCCCCTGGCGAACAGTCGCTGCCTGTTGCGCAATCGACGCCGGCCGAGCAGTCGATGCCCGTAATGCCGTTGGCATTTCCTGATCAGTCCATGCCAGCAGCTCAGTCGGCGCCGTCGGATCAGTCCGTACCTATAGAGGCTTCCAGTCCGCAGGCGCAAGCCCCAGCTGCGGATGCTTCTGCGCCGCTGCCGATTGTCGTTCCGGACGCAGCCCAGTCCACGGCGCCGGCAGAAATCGCGCCGCCTCCGCCGAGCGTGGTAGCACCGAGCATCGCACCACGACCTGCTGCCAATTTGTCTGCACCACCCATTCCGCCTTCGCGGCCACAGCCGGTAAAACCGCAGCCTGCCGTCGTGCGTCCGCCAGAGCCGGCACCCAAGCCCGCACCTAAGCCTGCGCCCAGCGCCCCCAATCCTCCTGCTGCAGAAGCGCCCAAGCCGGTGCAGGCGATCCCGGCCGGACCCGCCTGGCTCAAGGGCTGCAAGTCGATCCAGATGCAGAGCACGGTGTTGATGTGCGATGCCGACAGCCTGCTGACCATGCCTTCGGACAAGGTGCAGGTCTACGTGCGCAGCGCAGCACTCGTGCCCCGTGAAGGCCACTTCACAGTGCGTGAGAGTCTGCCGATGCAGTACCGCTTCTTCCTGCTGCAATAGACGACGGCAAAACGAAATAGTCTGTCGTCATATTGCAGGCGTTCGCCCTAGTTGACCATTCCCAGCAAACGCGGCAACCACAGCGACATTGCCGGAATGTAGGTGACCAGCCCGAGGAACACCAGCATGGTCAGCAGCCATGGCCACACCGCCACGGTCAGCTCGGTGATGCCCATGCGCGCAATGCCAGATGCCACGTACATATTCAGACCGACCGGGGGATGACACATTCCGACTTCCATGTTCACTGTGATCAGGATGCCGAAGTGGATCGGGTTGATGCCTAGCTTGATCGCCACCGGGAACAGGATGGGTGCCATGATCAGCACGATGGACGAGGCTTCCATCACATTGCCTGCGACTAGCAGCAGCACATTGACGGCCAGCAGGAAGGCGACGGGGCCGAGGCCTTGCGTCAGCATCCAGTCGGCCAGCTGCTGCGGGATATTCTCATTCGTCATGATGAAGGAGAACATCACGGCGTTGGTGATGATATAGAGCAGCATCGCGCTCATATTGGCCGATTGCAGCAGCACGCGCGGCACGTCGCGCAGCTTCAGGTCTTTGTACACGAACACCGCGACGAAGAAGGCATACACCGCGCTCATCGCCGCTGCCTCGGTGGGTGTGAACACGCCCGTGTAGATGCCGCCCATCACGACCAGGATCAGCAACAGGCCCCACACGCTTTCCCAGAACGCGCGCCACACGGCTAGCGATTCCCACATCAACTCGAAGCGGAAGGTCGGTGCGATTTTCGTATATTTGCCGCAGGCCTGGATCAGCATGATCCAGCCGAGCATGATGAGTCCCGTCATGGCGACCGCCGTGCCCATCGATGAAATCTCGAAGGCGCCCAGTGTCAGGATGCTGGCATAAACGGGAATGCCGACGACGACAAGACCGATATAGACGACGCGCGCCACCCACACGCTGCGCGTGGTCCATGGAATCAGCGCAAACCACCCCAGCGTCGCCAACAGGTAGGGCAGGCCGCCATCCAGCCAGAGTGCGAGCAGCTTGCCGATGGCGAACGGCGGTGCGATGGAAAACATCAGGGCAAAGAAGCCGCCAAACGCGCTGCCGATGGTTGCCTGCAGCGCCGTGCGATCCGGGAACAACATGACCCGTGGATAATTGTGCTTGCGTGCCAGATACCAGGTGGTAAGACCCAACATTGTGGCGAGAATCAGGCCGGGAATGACGCCGGCCATGAATAGCGCGCCGACCGAGGAGTTGGTCGCGACCGAGTACATCACCATGACGATGGAAGGTGGAATCAGGATGCCCAGTGCGCCAGAAGTGGTAATCACGCCCGCACCGAAGCGCTTGGGGAAGCCGGCCTTCACCATCGCCGGCAGCAGGATGGAGCCGATGGCCACTACCGTCGCCGGACTGGAACCGGAGACCGCCGCGAACAACGCGCAAGCCATGACGCCGGCCAGTCCGAGGCCGCCGTGCAGGTGGCCAACCATCGACGTGGCGAAGCGGATCATGCGCGCCGCCACGCCGCCATGCGTGAGAAAGTTACCCGCCAGAATGAAGAACGGAATGGCCATGATCTCGAACTTCTCGATGCCCGTGAACAGCTTGAGCGCAACCGATTCGATGGGCACCTGCGTCATGGTGAACAGGAAAGTCAGTACCGTCAGGCCGAGCGAAATCGAGATCGGCATGCCGGTGAGCATGAGGGCGAAGAGCAGCCCGAAGATGATGAGCGCGGTCATGGGCGTGGCTCTCCGGCGGGTATGACATCCACTTGTTCGTCGAGACCGTCGACATGGCCGTGGTCGTGATGCGGCAATTCACCCGTGCGCAAGAAGTGCACAGCGACCTGGAGGAAACGAAAACACATCAGGCTGGAGCCCAGCGGAATGGCCAGGTAGACAAGCCATCGCGGCCAGCCCAGGTCGGGCGTCGTCGACCCTTCGAGCGCATCGTTGGCAATGCCCAGCAGGTTGAACAAGGCGTGATGCATGCCGCCATTCCAGACCAGTTTCGCACCGAGCACGGCGACGATGCCGGTAAAGGCTGCGCCCGCGAAAAGCCCGAACAGTACGAACACCCTGCGCTTCGCTGGCGCGAGTCGATTGATGAGCACATCGACGCCAACGTGGATGCCGGTACGCACACCGTAGGCGGCACCGAACTTGGCCATCCACACGAACATGATGATGGTCAGCTCCTGCGCCCAGCTCACGTTGAAGGACAGCAGCCAGTCCTGCAGATACGGAATGTTGTAACCAGAGACGTAGCGATGCACGACGGAAAGAAAGACGATGACCGTCGCCATGCCGATGAGGCTGGCGATGAGCCATTCTTCGAGATGGTCGAGGATTTTCATGGTTGTCTTAGGGGTTCATAAAATGCAAAGGTCATTCCCGCGAAAGCGGGAATCCACTTGGTCGGCACGCGGCGAGTTTTCACGTAGAAGTGGATTCCCGCTTTCGCGGGAATGACGGCGTGGATTACAGCTTGTCCGGGTCGAACCCTGTTTCCTTGTAGATCGACTTGATCAGCTCGGCACCGATGCGGCCTTCATGTTCCTTGTGCACTTTCACCAGGGCCTTCTTCATTTCGAGGCGCTCAGCTGCATTCGGTACGATGATCGTCGTCTTGCCGGATTTGCGTACCGCCTCCACCGAGTCGTCGTTTTCCTTCTTCGCAATGTCGTTGCCATAATTCGTGGCTTCGACGATGCATTCGTCGAGAGTCTTGCGTACGTCGGCGGGCAGGCCGTCCCAGAACTTCTTGTTGGCGATCAGCGCGTAACCGAGATAGCCGTGCTGCGAGCGCAGCATGTACTTCTGCACCTCATGCATTTTCTGCGTATAGAAGTTCGAAGGTGGGTTTTCGGTGCCATCTACCACGCCCGTCTGCAGCGCCTGGTAGACCTCCGAGAAGGCCATGACTTGCGGGTTCACGCCGAGCGCGCGCATCTCGCTGTCGAGTACCTTGGAGGACTGGATGCGCATCTTCAGGCCCTTGAAATCGGCCGGCACGTGCAGTGGCTTGTTGGCCGAGAAATCCTTGAAGCCATTGTCCCAGTAAGCGAGGCCGATGATGCCCTTGGGTTCGAGCCTTTTGAGCATGCCCTTGCCGATTGGCCCCATCGTCACCTTATGCAATTCGTCATAGTTGTCGAAGATATAGGGCAGGTCGAAGGCCTCGAAATCCGGCACGCCAAGCGGGCCGAACTTCGCTAGCGAAGGCGCCAGCATCTGCACGGCACCCAACTGTAGCGCTTCCATTTCTTCGCCGTCTTTGTAGAGCTGGCTGTTGGGGTAGACCTCGACTTTGACCTTGCCGCCAGTCTTCTCGGCGACCAGCTTGGCGAAATAGTCGGCGGCTTTGCCTTTGGGCGTATCCTTGGCTACCACGTGGCTGAACTTGATGACAATGGCTTGCTGTGCAAACGCCGGTGCAGCGGCGCAAACGACAGTGAGCAGCAATGCCGCGATGCTTGAACGACGATTCATGGTGATGTCCTCCATCAGGGTATGTCCGGGCTTGTATGCCTGGGCAGGTAACGGCTTTATAGAGAACCCGCCGAACCCTTTCCATTGTGGAGTTCCACAGGCCGTCAGCCGCTGCGCATGAAAATTCCCCTGAATTTGCGATTGCCGTGGCGTTTGCCGCCATCGTCTCCCCCGTTTTCTTCGCAGAGCAATGCGTGGTTCTGGCGCCTGCCTGCGATAGCCGTTGTCTGCCTGCTTGCCGGTGTCATAGGCTTCGTCGTGTTGACTTTGCGGCAGGACCAGGAAGAGCAGCGCAGTACATTGCTCTCCGACGTGTTATGGCTCGAACAGAATCTGCGCTTCCAGTTCGAACGTAACGAAGAGCTGATCGGTCGTCTCGCACCCGATTTGCTACAGAGCAGCGTCGTAGACGAGATTGCCCTGACACGTGCCAGACAGGCCATTGGCAGGGACACAGCGATTTCACAATTGTTATGGTTCGATGCTGGCCAGAAGCTGCTCGGCGAGTTACCGCCGCGCGAAACGCAACATGCAACGCAACAGTTGGCAGCGCTGGCCAGCGCATTGCAACGCGCACGTGCTTTCGCCAAACCGGCTTACTGTCCGGTCGCCAACGATGGCGGCGACACCGTGTTGTGCGTCGCCGTGCCAAGTTACGAGGGGACCCGTCTGCGCGGTTTCGTCGTCGGCATCTATCCCTTGCAGCGCCTGCTCGGTAGTCAGGTGGCATGGTGGTTTTCGGAGCGCTACCGCCTCACCGTCAAGGATCAGCAAGGGAACGAGATCGCCAGCAAATCGAAGGTTGCCGCCTTGCACCCGGCGCTGTCCTACGAGATCGCCTTCGACCCGCCCGGTAATGGCTTGATGCTGCATGTCGACACTTACAGCAACGGGCCGCGCATCGTCCCGCTATTGTTTGCCGGCGCGGTGATTCTGTTTGCTGCGGCCCTGTTATGGAGTCTATGGATGCTGCGACGTCATACACGACGGCGCCATGAGGTCGAGCAGGCCTTGCAGCGCGAATACCAGTTTCGCCGCGCGATGGAAGATTCGCTGCACACCGGCCTGCGCGCCCGTGATCTCGAAGGCCGCACCATCTACGTCAATCGTGCGTTTTGCGAGATGGTCGGCTGGTCGGCGGAGGAGCTCATCGGCATGAGTTCGCCGATGCAGTACTGGCTGCCCGAAGAGATCGAACTGACCAACGAAATGCACAAACGCGTGCTCGCTGGCGAGGTGTCGCACCAGGGATTCGAGCTGCGCTTTCGTCGGCGCAACGGCGAAATATTCGATGCGCTGATCTACGAAGCGCCGTTGATCGATGCCGATGGCATGCACTTCGGTTGGATGGCTTCGGTACTCGATATCACGGACCGCAAGCGCGCCGAGGAAGTGGCGCGCACGCAAGAGGAAAGATTGCAGTCCACCGCGCGCTTGGTGACGACCGGCGAATTGGCCTCGACGCTCGCACACGAGCTCAACCAGCCGCTCGCTGCGATATGGAGTTACGCCAGCGGTTGCATTGCGGGCCTGGAGAACGGCATGCCGCACGATCAGCTCAGCGCGGCGATGCAAAAAATCGCGCATCAGTCGCAGCGCGCCGGCAACACCATTCGGCGCATCCAGAACTTCGTACGCCGCAGCGAGCCGCGCCAGGAACAGGTCGAGTTGGCGCGCGTCGTCAGTGAGGCGGCGGCCTTGCTGGAGAGCAGCGCGCGCAAGCGGCATGTGCGTATTACATTGGCATTCGCCCACGGCTTACCGGCCGTCGCGGGGGACGCCACCTTACTCGAACAAGTGGTTGTCAACCTGATGCGCAACGGCATGGATGCCATGAGCGACATCGCGGCGGACGAGCGTCAGCTGCGCGTGTCGATCACCAGCAATGCCGACGTCATGGAAGTGAGCGTGGCCGATCGCGGCTCGGGCATCGCGCCGGAAAGCGAGGAGAAGCTCTACACACCGTTCTTCACCACCAAGAGCGAAGGCATGGGCATGGGCCTCAACATCTGCCGCTCGATCATCGAGTGGCATCGTGGTCGCCTGTGGTTCGAACCCAATCCGGGCGGTGGCACGCTATTTCGCTTTACACTGCCACGGGAGCGTGCATGACACTACCCATCGTGCATATTGTCGACGACGACGCAGCGATTCGTGATGCCCTCGGTTTCCTGCTGGGCACGCAAACCATCGGCAGCAAGAGCTGGCCCGATGCTGAAGGCTTCCTGCAGGATTATCGCAGTAGCATGCGCGGTTGCATCCTGCTCGATGTGCGCATGACCGGCATGACCGGACCGGAATGCTTCGACATCCTGCGCCAGCGCGGCTGCCGCATGCCGGTGATCTTCCTGACCGGGCATGGCGACGTGCCCTTGGCGGTCGACGCGCTACGCGCCGGCGCGATCCACTTCATCGAGAAACCGCCGCAGCAGGCGCTGCTGCTCGCCGCTGTGCGCGAAGCCTTGCAGCGCGATGCGCAGGCACAGGCGCAAGTCGATCAACACACTGATCTGGCCGAGCGGGTCAATCAGCTCAGCCCGCGCGAGCGCGAAGTGATGGCGCTGGTACTCGAAGGCAAGCTCAACAAGATCATCGCCGACGAACTCGACATCAGCATGCGCACGGTGGAAGTGCACCGCTCCAACGTCTTCGAAAAGATGGGCGTGCGCTCGGCGGTGGAACTGGCGACTTTGTTGGGGCGAGCGGGCAAGCCATAGAAGTTCGCCGCGCTTTGTCGCCGGGGATCTTTCGACATGCGCTGACGTGCTCCTCGGTCGGCTGGCGGATGACTACTTGCCGCAGCCTGCATTGAGGCCGTAGGATGGGCTCATTGCGCGCTGTAATTTCACGGCAATGCCACGCCAATTTCACCGCGATACCTCCCGGAGTTCAAGCGAATACATGTCTGTCCTGCATCCCATCGTCGCGGTTACCGGATCTTCCGGATCAGGGACGACGACCGTCTCCAAGTCTTTCGAGTGGATTTTCCGCCGCGAGAAGGTGGTGGCTGCGCGTGTCGAGGGCGATGCGTTTCACAAATATGATCGCGCGGCAATGCAGGCGGGCATCGACGAGGCGGAACAAGCAGGGCAGCGCGGCCCGAGTCATTTCGGTATCGCGGCAAATTATCTGGAGCGTCTCGAAGCGCTGTTCGACGAATATGGGCGACATGGCTCGGGCGAGCGCCGCACTTACCTGCACGACGACGCTGAAGCGCTGGCCGCGGGATTACCGCCGGGCACCTTCACGCCCTGGGAACGCCTGCCCGAGCATACCGATCTGCTTTACTACGAGGGCTTGCATGGCGGCGTGGTAACCGACAACATCGATATGGCGCGACATGTCGATCTGCTCATCGGCGTGGTGCCCATCATCAACCTGGAATGGATCCAGAAGATTCATCGCGATACGCGTGTGCGTGGCTATTCGATGGAAGCGGTGCAGGACACGATCCTGCGACGCATGGAGGATTATGTCCATGTCGTAGTACCGCAATTCTCGCGTACCCATGTCAACTTCCAGCGCGTGCCGGTGGTCGACACGTCCAATCCCTTCATTGCGCGCGAAGTGCCGAGCGCGGATGAGACGCTGGTGGTGATCCGTTTCCGCGAGCCACGCGGCGTAGACTTTCCCTATCTGCTCAACATGATTCACGGCTCATGGATGAGTCGCGTCAATACTCTGGTGGTGCCCGGCGGCAGGCTCGATCTGGCAATGCAGATTATTCTTACGCCGCTCATCCTGAAGTTGGTGGAGCGCCGTCGCGATGCGCTGGGCGGCCAGCCTTGAGTCGATTTGCGCCGATGGGCGGCTGCAGTAACGGGCGGTAGGCCTGCTGCATAGTACGGCGCCGCGTGCGTGCGCCGCAGCTTGGCGATTTCCGTATTTACCATCTCATTGCATTACTGCGTGCCGGTATTCATATGTCATCTGAGCCCTTGACGCCTGCTGCGGCTGACAGGCAGCTTGCCGAGGAGCAGGCTGCGCGACTGCTGCGCAGGACTTATCTTTTCATCCTGTTCGTGATGGTGCCGGCTGTCAGCGCGGTACTTCTTTTCGAGACGCACCCCCTTGGCTGGAGCTGGATCGCCGTGCCGGAGGCTACCCTCCTGGCCTTGGCGATGCGCGCTTGCGTCAAACGGGGCCGCGTGCGCCTAGCCATTCAAGTCTTGCTGTGGGGCGGGCTACTCCTCTTGTCGATGCAGAGTGTGCTTGTCAATGGCATACGCACGCCGGCCATTCTCTGTTACCCCGTGCTGCTCACGATGGGCGGATGGTGGCTGGGGCGCCGCGCCGCGTACGCGATGCTTGGTATTACGTTGGCATGGCTGACTGCGATCAGCTTGTTTAACGACGTTTTCTGGCACGTATTGCTGGTGCGCGAGACCAGTGTCTATTGGGTAACGGCCATGGTGGTCTGCGGCCTTGCGTCGTTGTTCGCCGTAAATGTCGCCGAAAGTAGTCGACGCAAATACACGGCCGAGCACAATGTTGCCGAGGAGTTGGCACGGCGCCTGGAGCAGTTGCAGCAGACGCGCGATAAGTTGGCGACGCTGTTTCACCTCAACCCGATTCCAGTGAGTGTGACGCGTGTCGAAGACGGCCGGTACAGCGATGCCAATCCTGCCTGGGCGCGTATCTCCGGCTGGCCGCGCGGCGAGATGATCGGCAGGACTTCTTCCGAACTCGGCATCTGGGTCACGCCGGAAGATCGCCAGGCATTCGTCGACGCGGTTCGCCGCGGTGGACGCGTGTTCAATTACTTGGCGCCGTTCCGCATGCGCGATGGCGAAGTGCGCTATTTCCTGCTCAACTCCGAGCTGGTCGAGTACGACGGTTACCCGTCGATCTTTTCGGCCTTCGTCGACATCACCGAGCGGCGTGCCGCCGAGGAATCGCTGGAACGTCTCAATGCCGAGCTGGAGCAGCGCGTTGCCGAGCGCACCCACAGCCTGAGCGAGACTTTGGATACTTTGCGTCGCGCGCAGGATGAGCTGGTGCAGTCCGACAAGCTGGCGTCCCTCGGCTCGTTGGTGGCGGGCGTGGCGCACGAACTCAACACCCCGATCGGCAATGCAGTCCTGATCGCGTCGACGCTGACGCAGGACATGCGCCAGCTGGAGGCGGCGTATCAAGGCGGCGAGTTGCGCAAGTCCGCGCTCGAATCCTTCATGGCCGATGCCGGGCGCGCTACCGGCCTGCTCGATCAGTCCCTGGCACAAGCGCGCGATCTGGTCAGCAGCTTCAAGCAGGTGGCCATCGACCAGAGTTCCGAGCGTCGCCGCACCTTCAGCCTCGGCGCGCTGGTGCGCGATATTCACGAAACCTTGCGGCCGGGTATGCGCAACGCCAACTGGCAGATCGAAACGGATCTGGCGCCCGATCTGCGCATGGATAGCTACCCCGGTCCGCTCGGCCAAGTCATCACCAATCTTATACAGAACGCCTTCTTTCACGGCTTGCAGGAGCACGTGCCGGGCATCGTGCGCATCGAGACACGCGCGGTGGACGACGCGCACGTCGAAGTGAGTGTCAGCGACGATGGGCGCGGCATTCCGCCTGAAATTCTCGGCCGCATCTTCGACCCGTTCTTTACCACGCGGCTCGGACAGGGCGGTTCCGGATTGGGGCTGTCCATCGTCTATCGACTGGTGACAACCCTGCTTGGCGGACGCATCGGCGTTGATTCCACGGCCGGAGTAGGCACGCGTTTTACGGTGACCTTACCGTTGCATGCGCCAAGCCCCGCCTGAGAGGCTGTTCACGATTTATCGAATGCCATGCAGGTTCGAGGTCTGCAGAATGAGCCCATCGGACACGCTACAACGGACTTGCCAGCCGCTGCGGCGCGTATGCGCTAGCGACTGGCAAATTCAGGTCTGGCTCAATACGGGCGCCCGCCAAAAGGTATTTCGGGTTCGTTGACCACGTGCCATATCTTGTTGACGCCGTCGCCAGTCTTGTCGCCGGCTTTCTGGTCCTTGCTCCAGAGATACAGCGGCTTGCTCATGTAGGCCCACTGCCTGGAGCCATCAGCCCGCATGATGATGGAATAGTCGCCGCCCATCTTGCCTTCGCTGCCACTGTCGACTTTGAATGGGGGCCAGTTGACCGCGCACTGATCGATGCAGGTACTCGTGCCGGGCCCGTCCTTGTCGAAAGTGTAAAGCGTCATTCCAGCGTTGTTTACCAATATGCTATTGGCAAATCTGGCGGGCATGTTGGATGACACCGTAGTGGCGCAAGCGGTGACCAGAAATGCGCAGGCAATCAGATGGCAATGCAGATTTCTCAGATTCATTGGATGGCTCCTTGCGGGGTAGAAAATTGCAGTTGAGTAACGGGATCGGGTCAGGCGGGGTTGATGCGCCGGAGCGCCGCATCAACTGTCCGCAACGGCAAACACCGTCGATGGCCGGTTTATTCCTTTTTTGGTTCATTCCTTTTTCTGTGCGAAGCCAATGCTTCTGCCGGCGACCTGTCTTGATTCTGCCTCTCGAAGAATCCGGAAGAAACTGTTTCCCTGGTGCGGCATTGGCCTGCTGGGCATAGCAATATTCGCCAAAGACGGGCCGATTTCACGGATAATCAAGGGTTTTCAGCCCTCGGCCGGTCGCGGGCCCTTCCTGAGCCACCTCGCATGCAGAACACGCCTAAAACCCCCACGTTCAATCAGATCACCGGCGCGATTCGCGCACTGGCCATGGACGCCGTGCAGAAAGCCAATTCCGGCCACCCCGGCATGCCGATGGGCATGGCCGAGATCGCCGAAGTGGTATGGCGCCACACGATGCGCCACAACCCGGCCAACCCGCGCTGGGTCAATCGTGATCGCTTCGTGCTGTCGAACGGCCATGGCTCCATGCTGCACTACGCCTTGCTGCATCTTACCGGCTATGACCTGCCCATCGACGAGCTGAAGAATTTCCGTCAGCTCGGCTCGAAGACGCCTGGTCACCCTGAAGTGCATTACACGCCCGGCATCGAGACGACCACTGGTCCGCTGGGTCAGGGCTTGGCCAATGCCGTCGGCTTCGCGCTTGCCGAGAAATTGCTCGCGGCGCATTTCAATCGTCCCGGTCACGACATCGTCGATCACAACACCTATGTCTTTCTCGGCGATGGTTGCCTGATGGAAGGTATCAGCCATGAAGTGGCCTCGCTGGCCGGCACCTGGCAGCTCGGGGGGCTGGTTGCCTACTACGATGACAATGGTATTTCCATCGACGGCGAGGTGCATGGCTGGTTCACCGATGACACCGTCAAGCGCTTCGAGGCTTATGGCTGGCAGGTCATCGGTCCGATCGATGGTCATGATTCGGTGGCGCTGGTCGCGGCCACACTGGCAGCCAAAGCCGACAAGACGCGCCCGACCCTGGTCATCTGCAAGACGGTGATCGGTCATGGCGCGCCGAACAAGGCGGGCTCTGCCGATGCACACGGCGCACCGCTGGGCGCGACCGAGATCGAAGGTGCGCGTGCCGCTATCGCCTGGCCCCACGCGCCGTTCGAGATTCCCGCTGAGGTTTATGCCCAATGGGATGCGAAGGCAGCGGGCGCTGCGGCCGAAGGCGAGTGGAACACTCACTTTGCCGCATACAAGGCGGCGTTCCCAGAGCTGGCCGCCGAGTTTGCACGCCGTATGACAGGTGAATTGCCGAAAGGCTTCACCGCGGCAGTGAATGCGCTCATCGACAAGACGCAGACCAAGGCGGAGAACATTGCCACGCGCAAGGCTTCGCAGAACACCATCGAAGCGCTGGCGCCGTTTCTGCCGGAATTGCTCGGCGGCTCGGCGGATCTGGCGGGCTCCAATCTCACGCACTGGTCGGGTACCCAGGACTTCCTGCCTGGCAGCGAGATTGGTGACATCGCTAATGCCAATTACATCAACTACGGCGTGCGCGAATTCGCCGAGGTGGCCATTGCCAATGGCATATCCTTGCATGGCGGCTACATTCCCTACACGGCAACCTTCCTGGTGTTCTCGGACTACTGTCGCAGTGCCATCCGCATGGCGGCGCTGATGAAGCTGCGTCAGGTCATGGTGTTCACGCACGACTCCATCGGTGTCGGCGAGGATGGCCCGACGCATCAACCCGTCGAGCACACCGCCTCGCTGCGCCTGATACCCAATCTGAATGTCTGGCGCCCGGCCGACACCACCGAAACGGCAGTCGCCTGGGCGCATGGGCTGGAGCGCCACGATGGCCCGACGGTGCTAGCCCTGACCCGTCAGAATCTGCCTTTCACACCGCGCACGGCCGAACAGGTTGCGGCGATTCGCCAAGGCGGCTACATCCTGTCGCCAGCCAGCGGCAACGAAAAAGCGGTGCTCATCGCGACCGGCTCCGAAGTCGGCGTGGCGCTGGCAGCGCAAAAGCAACTGGCTGAACAGGGCATCGGTGTACGCGTTGTGTCGATGCCTTGCACGCGCCTGTTCGACCAGCAGGATGCGGCTTACAAGGCGTTTGTCTTGGGCAGTGGTTTACCGCGCGTGGCCATCGAGGCCGGCGTGTCGGATGGCTGGTACAAGTATGTCGGACTGGAAGGTGCCGTCATTGGTCTGGACCGCTTTGGCGAGTCCGGCCCCGGCGGCGCTTTGTTCAAGCATTTTGGCTTCACGCCGGAGAAAGTGGCCGAAACGGTCGCCCAACTGGTGGCGTTAAGCTGATCTAGAGCAAGTTCGAGCGGCGGTCACACAAAAGAGATATCGCAGCTGATATAAACTGAAAGTTTTCGCGTACCCGGTTTTCCCCCGGTTGGGTAATGCAAGCGCAGCGTTAAAAGCGCGCGGCACGCAAGTAGTGGTGGAATGTTAAATACAGCGTTGAAAGCTGGTTTCAGGAGAATGACTCGATGACTATCAAAGTCGGTATCAATGGTTTTGGCCGCATCGGCCGCATGGTGTTTCGCGCTGCCGTCGAAAATTTCCCCGAAATCGAGATCGTGGGTATCAATGATCTGCTGGAGCCCGATTACCTGGCGTATATGCTGAAGTTCGATTCGGTGCACGGCCGCTTCAATGGCGACGTGAAGGTCGACGGCAGTACCCTGATCGTCAATGGCAAGAAGATCCGCCTGACGGCGCTGCGCAATCCGGCCGAGCTGAAGTGGAATGAAGTTGGCGCTGATGTCGTCATCGAATCCACCGGCCTGTTCCTCGACAAGGAAACCGCCTCGGCCCACCTCACGGCTGGTGCCAAGAAGGTTGTGCTGAGCGCACCGTCAAAGGACGACACACCGATGTTCGTTTATGGCGTTAACCATACGTCATATGCTGGCGAAGCCATCATCTCCAACGCTTCGTGCACGACAAATTGCCTGGCGCCGGTAGCCAAGGTGCTCAATGACACCTGGGGCATCAAGCGTGGTTTGATGACCACCGTGCATGCAACAACTGCTACGCAAAAAACCGTCGACGGTCCGTCCAACAAGGATTGGCGCGGTGGCCGCGGCATTCTGGAAAACATTATTCCGTCGTCGACGGGTGCCGCCAAGGCTGTCGGCAAGGTGATTCCCGAGCTCAACAAGAAGCTCACCGGCATGTCCTTCCGTGTGCCTACGTCGGACGTTTCGGTAGTCGATCTGACTGTCGAACTAAACAAGGAAGCGACCTACGCCGAGATCTGTGCAGCCATGAAGGCCGCATCCGAAGGCGCTATGAAGGGTGTGCTCGGTTACACCACGGAGAAGGTTGTATCGACCGACTTCCGCGGCGAGTCCTGCACTTCTGTGTTCGACGCCGATGCAGGCATCGCGCTGGACAGCACCTTCGTCAAGATCGTGTCCTGGTACGACAATGAGTGGGGCTATTCCAACAAGGTATTGGAGATGGTTCAGGTCGTTGCCAAGTAAAAGGCGATGACGATGGGGGTATGCGGATAACATATTTAATTTTGCAAACCGACGCGTAGGAAGGACAGTTCGATGAAATACAGGCTAGACACTTACGCGGCGATTTGCACCACATGCTGTGCGCTGCTCCTTGCGGCAGCGTTGGGCGCTTGCGCGTCCAAGGGCGAAACGTCCTCCCCCAACACCCCTTCCGCCAGCACTTCCTCAGCGCCTGCCACCACCAGCAAGTCCGAATCCAGTTCTGCCGCCAGTCAGGCCAAGGGCGGCATTCCCCCAGGCATGAACGCCAAGGGCGAGGTTGTCGACTCATCCAAGGTCGAAGGCGGCTATGGCACGAAGATAACGGTTGGCGAATACGAGGGTGAGATTACCGGCAAGGCAGCGCCGGGCAGCAAGTTCGCTAAATTGAAGATCGGCATGTCGATGAAGCAGGTGTTCGACCTGATCGGTCAACCGTCCGATCAGGGCGCCTACGTCACCGGCAAGGCTTTCATTCCGTTTTATTTCGGCGGCGATCGTCACCGTTTCGAAGCGGTCTACAAGAACACCGGACGCCTGATCTTCGCGGGCGGTGGCATTGGCGATTGGGGTTCCGGGCATCTCATCTGGATCATCCATAATCACAATGAACCGGCCTATCGCTGATCGCGTACGCCGAATCAAATCAACGCAACAGGCAACCATGCAATTCAAGAAACTCTCTGATCTCGATCTCGCCGGCAAGCGCGTATTCATTCGTGCCGACCTCAATGTGCCGCAAGACGACAAGGGTGCCATCTCCGATGACACCCGCATACGCGCTTCTGTGCCCGGTATCAAACTGGCGCTCGACAAGGGTGCGGCCGTGATGGTGACCTCGCATCTGGGGCGCCCCACCGAGGGCGACTTCAAGCCGGAAGATTCGCTGGCGCCGGTCGCCGCGCGCATGAGCGAGCTGCTTGGCAAGCCGGTACGCTTGGTGCAGAACTGGGTCGATGGCGGTTTCGAAGTGAAGCCGGGCGAAGTCGTGTTGCTGGAAAATTGCCGCGTCAACAAGGGTGAAAAAAAGAACAGCCCCGAACTCGCCGCCAAGATGGCCAAGCTGTGCGACATCTATGCCAACGATGCGTTTGCCACGGCACACCGTGCCGAAGCCACCACCGAGGCCCTGGCCCTGGCTGCGCCCGTGGCATGTGCCGGCCCGTTGCTCGCTGCCGAGCTCGAAGCGCTCGGCAAGGCACTGCTGGCGCCTGAGCGTCCGCTCACCGCCATCGTCGGCGGCTCCAAGGTGTCCACCAAGCTGACGATTCTCGATAGTCTCGCCGACAAGGTCGACCAGCTCATCGTCGGCGGCGGCATTGCCAATACTTTCCTGCTGGCCGCCGGCTTGCCGATCGGCAAGTCGCTGGTCGAAGCGGATCTGGTCGAAGAAGCCAAACGCATCATCATCAAGATGGCCACGCGTGGTGCTTCGGTGCCGATTCCCGTTGACGTTGTGGTCGCCAAGGCGTTTTCCGCAACGGCTCCCGCGACCGTTAAGGCCGTCAAGGATGTCGATGCCGATGACATGATTCTCGACATCGGCCCGCAAACGGCTGCCAAGCTGGCCGATCAGTTGAAGGCGTCGAAGACTATCGTCTGGAACGGCCCGTTAGGTGTCTTCGAGTTCGATGCTTTCGCCAACGGCACCAAGGTGCTCGCTGAAGCGATTGCCGCGTCGAGCGCCATGTCGCTGGCGGGCGGTGGCGACACCATTGCCGCCATTGCCAAATTCGGTATTGCTGACAAGGTCGGCTATATCTCGACGGCAGGTGGCGCCTTCCTCGAATTCCTCGAAGGCAAATCGCTGCCGGCAGTCGAAGCGCTCGTAAAACGTGCTGCCGATTGACACAGAGCGCCGGCCGATTCGCTTCGCCCGGCGCGTTTTCTTAACTAACGCCTGATCATGAAAAAAACAGAAGTTTCATTGAACAAATCGACAAAAAAAACAGGTGGCAAATCCATAGCAGGTGCTACTGGCAACACTGCCAATTCCCCCCTCATACATACCACTTCTTACGAAGGAGTCAGGATGCAACGTCATACCAAGATCGTGGCCACGCTCGGCCCAGCCTCCAATGATGAAGATGTACTGGAGCGCATGATTCGAGCCGGCGTCGATGTCGTGCGACTGAATTTTTCGCATGGCAAGGCCGAGGACCACATCAATCGCGCCAACATCGTGCGTGCTGCCGCGCGCCGCGTCGGCAAGCCGGTGGCGATCCTGGCCGATCTGCAGGGGCCGAAGATTCGTGTCGGCAAGTTCGAGAACGGCAAGATACTGCTCGAAAAAGGGCAGAAATTCATTCTCGATGCGGACTGCGAGCTGGGTAATGACGAACGCGTAGGCCTCGACTACAAGGATTTGCCCAAGGACGTGAAGCCGGGCACCATCCTGCTGCTCAATGACGGCGCCATCGTGCTCGACGTCGAGCGCGTGTCGGGTTGCGAGATTCACACCATCGTGCGCTTCGGCGGCGAGCTGTCGAACAATAAGGGCATCAACCAGAAGGGCGGCGGTCTGACTGCGCCGGCACTCACCGCTAAGGACATGGAAGACATCAAGACGGCTGCTGCAATCGGCATCGAATACGTCGCCGTGTCCTTCCCCAAGACAGCCGCCGACATGTACATGGCACGCACACTGCTGCGCGCGGCCGGCAGTAACGCTATGACAATTGCAAAGATCGAGCGCACCGAGGCCGTCGAGCCGAAGAACCTGCGCGAGATTCTCGAAGCCTCCGATGGTGTCATGGTTGCGCGTGGCGACCTTGCCGTCGAAGTCGGCGAAGCAGCCGTGCCGGCCTTGCAGAAAAAGATGATTCGTCTGGCACGCGAGATGAACAAGCTGGCCATCACCGCCACGCAGATGATGGAGTCGATGATCACCAGCCCGGTGCCGACGCGCGCGGAAGTTTCCGACGTCGCCAACGCCGTGCTCGATGGCACCGATGCCGTGATGCTGTCCGCCGAAACCGCTGCCGGCAAGTTCCCGGTTGAAGTGGTCGAGACCATGGCGCGCATCTGCGAGGAAGCGGAAAAATCCTATCCTGTCACGCTCGATCAGGACTTCCTGACGCGCAGCTTTACGCGTATCGATCAGTCCATCGCCATGGCGGCGCTGTTCTCAGCGCATCACCTCGGCGCCAAGGCTATCGTCGCGCTGACCGAGTCCGGTTCGACGGCGCTGTGGATGAGCCGCATGCACTCGGGCATCCCGATTTACGCGCTGACCTCGCAGCAGGACACCATCGGCAAGACCGCTCTGTTCCGCGAAGTGCATCCGATCTTGGTGCCGCACATCACCGACTCGCGCGAGCATCTGTTGCGCGAAGCGGAAATGACCTTGATCAAGCACAAGCTGGTGCAACCCGGCGACATCGTCGTCATCACAGTCGGCGAGCCCCTGGGGCAATCCGGCGGCACCAATAGCTTGAAAATCGTGCGTATTGGTGAAAACTGAGCAGGTTTCGGCAAATGTTGAGAAAAAGCCCGCACACATGCGGGCTTTTTCTTTGGGTATGCGATTTGCTCATTCAATTTGCTATTTCTTCGTGCAGAAGTGCACAAGTCCGCCCGACCCATTGACACCGAGGTGCATGGTTTCACCGTGGTCGTCGCGCTACAATCGGTGACCCGAATATTCAAGCATCCTTCAACCCGTATCGCCCACTCTAATTCAGACGGAGAAGTTCCATGGCTCTCGTTTCAATGCGCCAATTGCTCGACCACGCAGCCGAAAATGCTTACGGTCTGCCCGCGTTCAACGTCAATAATCTCGAACAGGTCACGGCCATCATGGAGGCAGCATCGGAGCTTAACAGCCCGGTGATCATGCAAGCCTCGGCCGGGGCGCGCAAATACGCGGGCGAAGCTTTCCTGCGTCACCTGATTTCCGCCGCTGTCGAAGCCTATCCGGACATCCCCATCGTCATGCACCAGGATCACGGTCAGAGCCCGGCAGTCTGCATGGCGGCGATCCGCTCTGGTTTCTCCTCGGTGATGATGGATGGCTCCCTGATGGAAGACGGCAAGACACCCTCTTCCTACGAATACAACGTCGCCGTGTCGCAGGAGGTGGTTAAATTCTCGCATGCCATTGGCGTAACCGTCGAAGCCGAACTCGGCTGCCTCGGTTCGCTGGAAACCGGCATGGCCGGCGAAGAGGACGGCGTCGGCGCGGAAGGTAAGCTAGACCACGCTGCCATGCTGACCGATCCGGAGCAGGCCGTCGACTTCGTCAAGCGTACCCAGTGCGATGCGCTTGCCATCGCGATTGGCACCTCGCACGGCGCCTACAAGTTCACGCGCAAGCCCACCGGCGACATTCTCGCCATCGATCTGATCAAGCGCATTCACGCGCGCCTGCCCAACACCCACCTCGTCATGCACGGCTCATCCAGCGTGCCGCAGGACCTGCTGGCGATCATTCGCGAATATGGCGGTGACATCGGCGAGACCTACGGCGTGCCAGTCGAGGAAATCGTCGAAGGTATCAAGTACGGCGTGCGCAAGATCAACATCGACACCGATATCCGCCTGGCGATGACAGCAGCGATCCGCAAGTACTTCGTCGAGAACCCGAGCAAGTTCGACCCGCGCGACTATCTCAAACCCGCACGCGAAGCCGCCAAGCTGATCGTCAAGGCGCGCTTTGAGGCATTCGGCTGTGCAGGCCAGGCCAGCAAGATCAAGCCGGTTGCGCTCGACAAGATCGCGGCCAAATACAAGAGTGGCGAGCTGGCGCAGTCCGTCAGCTGATCACTGCGTTGTATATCGCAAAGAAAAGCCTCCCGTGCGGAGGCTTTTCTTTTTTAGCGGGGCGGTATGGCAAGTGAATATGTCGATTGTCCTGCCGCCCATTAAAAAGCCCTTGCATTTTCATGCAAGGGCTTAGGCGTCAAACACCCATCGTTTCCGATTAGTGAGTGATTTTCAAAACATAAAACTTAACGATCGTAGAGGCAGTTGTCTTAGGCGTGCCTGAGACGGCGGATTGATCATAGTCGCCAGCCTTGAAGTAGAAATGCTCACCCACAAAGCTCGAGGGCAGCGTGAAGGTCTTCGTCGTGCTGTTGATCTTCACGCTAATCGTCGTGCCAGACAGTTTCAGCTGGTATGTGAACTTCGTTCCCACCGGCACCGTAGCGATCGTGGTCGTGGTTGAGGTCCCACCTTGATTGGTGCTTTCAAGCAAAAGCTTCACAACGCCGCTGGAGCTGTATTGCAATTCGCAGAGTGGCTTACTGGGTGCAGGAACAGCTTGGAAAATCTGGGCGATGGCCGTGTTGCTCGGGACTTTCGTCACCGTCACCGTGGCATCCAGAATATTTGTGCCGCTGGTAGCCCATGTGGCAGTTTCGTGAAGCTCTGTGCGGGGGTGCAGCGAGCCGGAGGTCGTCCAACCGACTGACGGATCGCCCATGACCATCGCGCCGTCACCCGTGTCCGTGTAGAACCAGGGCGACTTGGTGAAACCGGCCGCAAGCTGGGCACCCGTCTCGGTGTCGACATTCCCCGAAGAGCCTGTCGGCAACTGGAGACTAAATCCGCTAAGGCTGAAATTGGTTCCGGGCGGCGCGCTGGTGCTGAGGGCGAAGACGGAAGCTGACGCCAGCGCAATGGCGGCAAATAACGCTGTTTTGACGAAACGCTTGTTGTTTGTCTCTTGCTTTATTCTTGACATTTTTATGCCCTTGTAAGTACTTGATTGGATTTGTTTTAACCACACATACTGTGTGCTGCAACGGTCTCATGGCTTGGTAAATTACTTTCGCCCAGCTACCGAAACAAAACGCTCTGCAATAAAGCCGTTCGCACTGCAGAACGGCGATCCGAGAATGCATGTGATCAGGTGAATCCTCAATACGGGTAATTCCCAGTGTGTGCGATCTATCACGCGCTTTCGCCTCGCAGGAATGAATTGCCGAAATCTGTGAGCGCGTAACAGTAAGCGGCAGCAACCATGCGGGTCTTCGTCGTCGCGTCAGCTTTGTCTTCGGTTGTGCAGGCCAGCAAGATCAAGCCGGTTGCGCTCGATAAGATCGTGGCCAAATACAAGAGAGGCGAGCTGGCGCGGTCCGTCAACTGATCACTGCTTTGTATATCGCAAAAAAAGCCTCCCGTACGGAGACTTGGTTTAGCGGAATATGGCAAGTGAATATGTCGATTATCCTGCCGCCCATTAAAAAGCCCTTGCATTTTCATGCAAGGGCTTAGGCGTCAAACACCCATCGTTTCCGATTAGTGAGTGATCTTCAAAACATAAAACTTAACGATCGTAGAGGCAGTTGTCTTAGGCGTGCCTGAGACGGCGGATTGATCATAGTCGCCAGCCTTGAAGTAGAAATGCTCACCCACAAAGCTCGAAGGCAGCGTGAAGGTCTTCGTCGTGCTGTTGATCTTCACGCTAATCGTCGTGCCAGACAGTTTCAGCTGGTACGTGAACTTCGTTCCCACCGGCACCGAGGCGATCGTTGTCGTGGTTGAGCTCCCACCTTGATTGGTTTTTTCAAGCAAAAGCTTCACAACGCCGCTGGAGCTGTATTGCAATTCGCAGAGTGGCTTGCTGGGTGCAGGAACAGCTTGGAAAATCTGGGCGATGGCCGTGTTGCTCGGGACTTTCGTCACCGTCACCGTGGCATCCAGAATATTTGTGCCGCTGGTAGCCCATGT
>JAQGMF010000046.1 GCA_028292505.1 Rhodocyclales bacterium | reverse complement strand
ACAGAGGCACAGAGACACAGAGGGCCACGGAGACTCTCCGCTTTTCTCTGTGGCCCTCTGTGTCTCTGTGCCTCTGTGGTGAGCCGCCCGCAGGGCCGATGGCACGGTATGCGCGCAAGAATTCGGCTGTGCTCCTAAAAGATCGTGAACAGCCTCTTACCGGCGGCAGCATCGCCAGGCGCGCGGCATAGGATAATGGCCGTCGTCAAACGCTAAACATCCATCGGCGCGGATGCGGATCACCCCTATGAATCTCGAATACTCCGCAGCACTTGCCGCCCACGCAGCAGCACGCTACGAGCCAGCCGGTCGCATGGCCTACAAGTGGGCACAAGGCAAGCTGGGCGGCGATCCCTTGTTCATGGGCGTGCTGCGCCACGGTCTGATTCGCGACGGCGAGAGCGTTCTCGACCTCGGCTGCGGACAAGGTCTGCTAGCCGCATGGCTACTCGACGCTTGCGCGCAGCACGCACAGGGCAACTGGTACGAGGAACTACCTGCGCCACCGCGCGATCTGCAACTGCGCGGCATTGAACTCTTCTCCGCCGACGTGGCCCGCGCCAACATCGCGCTCGGCGCCAGTGCCGACATCCGTTGCGGCGATATATGCAAAGAGGATTTCGGCTCAGCCGACGTGGCCGTCATCATGGACGTGCTGCACTACGTCGAACACGCCGCGCAGGAAGACGTGCTACGTCGCGTCTTCGCCGCCCTGCGTCCAGGCGGACGTTTGCTGCTGCGTGTCGGCAACGCCGACGCGGGCTGGGGATTTCGCTGGAGCAACTGGGTGGACAAGGCCGTGGTGCTGGCGCGCAATCGCACGCTATGCAAGCTGTGGTGCCGGCCGATGACGGAATGGATCGGACTGCTCGAATCGCTTGGCTTTAGCGTAAAGCAATTGCCAATGAGCGAAGGGACGAAGTTTGCGAATGTGTTGCTGGTGGCGGAGCGAACGTAACTGACGCACATTACGCCATGTGGGGTGCCGAAACGCGCAGCGTTGCGCGCCAATCGCCTGGTGACGCGTGCTCCTTACCCGGGTGCGCAAAGAAAACATTTTGCGCACTCTACCTGTCTTGTCTTAGTCGCCCGCCAGTTTCCTGCGACGCACGCACATCAATAGTCCAAGGCCCACAAGCGCAAAAGTCGCAGGCTCTGGAACTGCGTTGTCGACAGTCAAGGACCAGCGACTGGCATCAAATGCATCCTCCACGTGCCCGTCCGGTTGCGTGTAGCCCACGCCATTCAAACTAACGTCCGTCTCATACGGATAAGGCGGAAGCGAAAGCGCAACGTGCTGCCAAGGACCATCGACACCATCAAAAGTAAAAAAGTTGGTGTCCGAAGGATCATTTGGCGGGCCGTTTGCAAAAATGAAGTTATTCAGATTTCCGTCAAAGGATATGACAGGAGTCATGGCGACGAAGCAGCAGCCCGCTATGAATGCATAGGGCTGGTATAAATCTCCGCCCACCAGAGCGTGACCGTTCAATGACACACTGACGTTGGAAACGTTGTCGACGAAAATTCCGTTTTGCGTCCCCGTCAACTGGCCGCTGGCGATGGCGCCGGAACCGAATGTGTAAGAAAAATCGAATACGGTTGCCTCAGCCAGAAACGGGCATGAAGCTATCGCAAGTGCAGCAATCAATCGAACCAGTTTCATGACCGTCCCCTTGTTCTCGTGAATCCATATTGAATCGTCGCAGGCTACGCCGATCCGGGATGCAGAAAAGGAGGAACGTGTCAGGGCTGTGCGGTTTTTGGCAAACTCCTCTGCTTACCGCCTGTATTCACTGAAATAACAGCATCGACGTCGATTCGCAAAGGCAAGGATCGTAGGGTGCCGAAACGCGCAGCGTTACGCACCAATCGACGCCTGGTGACGCATGCTCCTCATCCACGTGCGCAAAGAAAATATTTTGCGCACCCTACCTGTCTGTCTTGTGTCCGCTCGATGGACGGGTTAGACGGCATTCTCATCTATCTGACCTTGCTCGGTAATGTAGTGGGACGGGCGTGCGAATACGAGTGACCACGATGGTGATGATTCATAGATGAAGGCGACAAGCTCCAGCCGCTCGATGGGCGTAGTCACCAAGCGGAACACAGGACCGCCGCTCATCCCACCGAGTTCGAGATTACCAATGCTCGACCCCGTCAGTGGCTGATGGAAGTTCTTCAAGTCAAGGTGAAGCTTGACGTTCTCTGGCGTAACTGAGATAGGGGCTCCAGCAAACCATTGGAAGGGCATATCTGCCGTCGTTTCATGCTCCACCCGTAGCAAGCCAGGGTAGCCACCATAGAGTAAGACCTCGTTCGCTAGGACGGCGCGCGTCGGCCAAGAGACTGATGCGTGCGCCAAGGCGTCTGAAGCTGCAACGACAACCTCGGATACGTCGAAGGTGGCAAGGTCCAGGTACTGGCTTTCCGCGATAAGTCGGGACTCTGGTTCCGTCGTAGTCCCTCCAAACTGGCAACGAATATCGGGCTGCTCGGCCTTGGCCCTTTCGGTACTCGTCGAACACGTGCCACGCAGTGACAGCGAACAAGCGTTCGGTTGTTTGCAGGAAGCAAACGGTGCCGTTGTGATGAATGCGGTACGTGCCCTCTTTGTCGACACCGTGCCACCAAAACGGGACACAAGCGGACTTTGCAATGCCACGGAGTGCGGGCACGTATCCGGCGCGTTCCATTCGATCGACCGAAGCACGAGCGTTTGCATCCATACCCATAAAGCCCCGCGGTGGTTGTGCCGCCTAACATGTGTTTAGAACGTGTCACAAGTGGAGCGAGCGCGCGGCTGGCTAGGCGGCTCGCGCAGAGCAGTGCTCAGGCACGGCGAGCGGGCCCTCTTTTACCAAAACTCCGCCAGACGTGCGCGCAGCCCGCTTGTGGCGCGTTCTAACTAGGCGGTGCCGCCTACAGTGAGTCCTTCCATGCGCAGCGTGGGTTGGCCAACCCCCACCGGCACGCTCTGCCCTTCCTTGCCGCAGGTGCCGACACCAGGATCGAGCTTCAGATCGTTGCCGATCATCGTCACCTTGGTCAGCGCATCGGGGCCGTTGCCGATGAGCGTGGCACCTTTGACGGCTTGACCGATCTTGCCGTTTTCGATGACATACGCTTCAGCGGCCGAGAAGACGAATTTGCCGCTGGTGATGTCGACCTGCCCGCCGCCGAAGTTGACGGCATACAAACCGTTCTTCACCGAGGCGATGATTTCTTCCGGCGGCGTGTTGCCCGCCACCATCAATGTATTTGTCATACGCGGCATGGGCAGATGAGCGAAGGATTCGCGGCGGCCGTTGCCAGTCGGCGCGACGCCCATCAGGCGCGCGTTCATCATGTCCTGCATGTAGCCGACGAGAATGCCGTCTTCGATCAGCGTGGTGCGGCGCGTGGGATTGCCTTCGTCGTCGATGGTCAGCGAGCCGCGTCGGTCTTTCAGCGTACCGTCGTCGACCACGGTGACGCCCTTGGCGGCAACCTGCTTGCCCATCATGCCGGCGAAAGCCGAGCTGCCCTTGCGATTGAAGTCGCCTTCGAGGCCGTGGCCAATGGCTTCGTGCAGCAGGATGCCCGGCCAGCCATTGCCGAGCACGACGGTCATGGTGCCCGCCGGCGCGGAACGAGCGCCTAGATTGACGCGCGCTTGATGCACCGCCTGGCGCGCATATTCGCGCAGCATATCGTCGTCGAAGTACGAGAAATTCATGCGCGCGCCGCCGCCCGACGAACCCTGCTCGCGACGACCGTTTTCTTCCATGACAACGGAGAGCGAGATGCGCACCAGCGGGCGCACGTCGGCGGCAAGATGACCATCGGAGCGTGCCACGAGCACGACTTCCCAAGTGGCGGCGAGATAGGCCATGACCTGGATGATGCGCGGGTCTTCGGCGCGGGCGAAAGATTCGAGACGCTCGAGCATGCGCACCTTCTCGGTGGCCGGCAATGCGGCGATCGGATCGAGGTCGGCGTACAGCGCCAGCGGATTGTTCTTCGCGGCCGCCACCTTGACCTTGCGCGCACTGCCTGCGGCAGCGATGGCGCGCGTGGTGTTGGCCGTTTCGGTGAGCGCTTTGAGACTTACGTCATCGGAATAGGCAAACGCCGTTTTTTCGCCGGCAACCGCGCGCACACCGACACCCTGTTCGATGCTGAAGCTACCGGATTTGACGATGCCCTCTTCCAGACTCCAACCTTCGGAACGCTGATACTGGAAATACAGATCGGCGTAGTCGACCTGGTGACTCATGATGGAACCCAGCACCTTGCTCAGCACCGCCTCGTTGAGCCCACCGGGTAGCAGCAACAACTCGCGTGCGGTATTGAGGGCTTTGAGGGGCGGCGAGGTGATGGCGTTCATGGTCTCTTTCGGATGCGGCGGATGAGGTATCGGAGTTTAGCGGATTCGGCGGCGCGGTACGAAGTGTAGGGTGCCAGTGAGCAAAGCGAACTGCACCA
>JAQGMF010000049.1 GCA_028292505.1 Rhodocyclales bacterium | reverse complement strand
CAATACGGCACAGGCACGCAAACGCGCGCGTCAAACGGTCAAGGCAAATGCGCACAACTCCAGTCTGCGCTCCCGTCTGCGCACAGCCATCAAGGCTGTTCGCAAAGCGGTTGAAGCCGGCGACAAGACGGCGGCACAGCAGGTGTTTCAACAGTCGATGAGCGTCATCGACAGCATCGCTGACAAGAAAATCATTCACAAGAACGCGGCAGCTCGTCATAAGAGTCGCCTGTCTGCTGCCGTCAAGGCATTGGGCGCGGCTGCCTGAGATTGATCGGGCGCGTTATCTCCAGTTCGGTGCATAGGCGCCGGATTTTTGGTAACTGAGTTGTGCTGGTGAAAAGCAAAAAGGCGATGTAACAGCATCGCCTTTTTTGTTTGTGCATTTTTTGTGGCAGTCAGCTCGCCGCGGCCGTGGATTCGTCCAGGTATTCGAGCAACAGCTCATTGTCTTTGGCGAAGTTGACCAGGAACTTGTAAGCGAGGGGTTCGAGATGGTGAAGCCGGCCATCGACTTGAACGCATTTGTCGCCCACATGCGTGCTGCCGGGGCGGACATAGGGAGAGAATTTCATCTTCCGGTCAGCACCGAACACCGACATGATGCCGCACAGACGGTCAGCCCAGTCGCTGGGGCGAAAACTCTTGCCATCGGGAGTTCTGCCAATGATGGTGAAGCTGGCGACTGGTGCGGACATAGGCGTCAGAAAGCGGCGGAAAACGACTGAAACAAGATCGGAAGCGCGAAACCTTGCGCCCGATGACCGATACTACCAAGCAAGTGCCGTGCGCATTTGCGGAATTCTTCGGATTTGCCTCGTCCGATCGATCGCGCTGCGGCACCGCAACACGGAAAGTTTAACAGAAGGTGGCGTGTCCTTGACGGCAGTCAGGTCGTTCCGCGACACGGCTTGCGCGTTGGAGAAGGCGACCGCTGGTGGCGACGAGGCTGATCCATTAAAATTGATGATCCGGCGGCTTTTGCAGAGTCGCCGTTGTGTTTGAAAAATGCTTACCGGCTCGAAACCCGTGGGCGAAGCCGCAAGACAAACAATGGCCGCAAGGCAACAATGATGCGAGGCCCTGCGCCGCTCCCTGCGGGATGAGCGGAATGCGGGTTGCAGACATGAATACAACGCTCAAGCACTACCTGCAGTTCAAGGATTTCAGCCGGGAAGAGTACGACCATCTTTTCGCGCGCACGCGCTGGATCAAAGAAAAATTCAAGCGCTACGAGCCTTACCATCCGCTCTTCGACCGCACCCTGGTGATGATCTTCGAGAAGGCCAGCACACGTACGCGCCTGTCCTTCGAAGCGGGTATGTTCCAGCTCGGTGGCTCCGCCATTTACCTCAACACGCGCGATTCGCAACTGGGACGCGGCGAGCCGGTCGAGGATGCCGCGCAGGTCATCTCGCGCATGTCCGACGTCGTGATGATCCGCACTTTCGAGCAGGATATCGTCGAACGTTTTGCGAGCAAATCGCGGGTGCCGGTCATCAACGGCCTGACCAACGAATACCATCCGTGCCAGATTCTTGCGGACATCTACACCTACATCGAACGCTTCGGCTCGATCCAGGGTAGGACAGTGGCATGGATCGGCGACTCCAACAATGTTTGTAACACCTGGTTGCAGGCCGCCGAAGTCCTCGATTTCAACGTGCACGTCTCTACGCCAAAAGGTTACGAGGTCGAGCCGGAACGCGCAAATTTGTACGGAACCGGACATTTCGAACAGTTCGAAGATCCGATGGAAGCGGCCAGGGGTGCCGATCTCATCACCACCGATGTGTGGACCTCGATGGGTTTCGAAGCCGAGAACGAAGAACGCCTGCGCGACTTCGCCGACTTCCAAGTCGACGCGGACATGATGCGCGTCGCCGATAAAAATGCCGTTTTCATGCATTGTCTGCCAGCGCATCGCGGCGAAGAAGTCTGTGCCGATGTCATAGACGGTCCACAGAGCGTCGTGTGGGACGAAGCAGAGAATCGCTTGCACGTGCAAAAAGCTTTGCTCGAATATCTGTTGCTCGGACGGGTGGAAAGCTAAGCAAATTGAATAATTTGGCCTCCGGTTGTCGGGCGGAGGTCATGCAGGATCCCTGTTGCGCATCGGCCCGATCGGCGCAGCAGGTGACCTTCCCGGCCAGAAGTTTGCAGTCCTGATACATCAAGCGGCCGATGGACTGCGAGTCATGGAGAACAGCATGAGTGATGTGAAACGCGTGGTGCTTGCCTATTCGGGCGGCCTGGATACCTCGGTCATTTTGAAATGGCTGCAGGACACGTACAAATGCGAAGTGGTGACCTTCACCGCCGACCTCGGCCAGGGCGAGGAACTGGAACCGGCGCGCATCAAGGCGCTCAAGGCCGGCATCAAGCCGGAACACATCTACATCGATGACGTGCGCGAAGAATTCGTGCGCGACTTCGTTTTCCCCATGTTCCGCGCCAACACGATTTACGAAGGTGAGTACCTGCTGGGCACCTCTATTGCGCGTCCGCTGATCGCCAAGCGTCTCGTGGAGATCGCGCGCGAAACCGGTACCGATGCCATCTCGCACGGCGCGACCGGCAAGGGCAACGATCAGGTGCGATTCGAGCTTGGCGCCTATGCGTTGATGCCAAATGTCAAAGTCATAGCGCCGTGGCGCGAGTGGGATCTGCTGTCGCGCGAAAAACTCATGGCTTATGCCGAGCAGCATGGCATCGAAGTCGACATGAAGCACAAGAACGGTGGCGCACCGTATTCGATGGATGCCAACCTGTTGCACATCAGCTTCGAGGGCCGTCACCTCGAAAATCCCAAGGCTGAAGCCGAGGAAACGATGTGGCGCTGGACTGTGTCGCCCGAGGCTGCACCCGATCAGGCCGAATACCTCGACCTCGAATTCGAGAAGGGTGACCTGGTTGCCATCAATGGCACGCGCATGAAGGCCCACGAACTGCTCGCCAAGCTCAACGAGCTGGGCGGCAAGCACGGCATCGGCCGTCTCGATCTGGTGGAGAACCGCTACGTCGGCATGAAGAGCCGTGGCTGTTATGAAACCCCCGGCGGCACGATCCTGCTGAAGGCGCATCGTGGTATCGAATCGATCACGTTGGATCGTGAAGTCGCCCACCTCAAGGACGACCTCATGCCGCGCTATGCCAGCATGATCTACAACGGCTACTGGTGGAGCCCGGAACGCAAGGCGCTACAAGTGCTCATCGATCACACGCAGACCAATGTGAACGGTTTCGTGCGCGTCAAGCTCTACAAGGGCGCCGTCACGGTCGTCGCGCGCGATTCCAAGGACACGCTGTTCGACCAGAACATCGCAAGCTTCGACGATGATGGCGGCGCGTACAACCAGGCCGACGCGGGAGGCTTCATCAAGCTCAATGCCTTGCGTATGCGTATCGCGGAGAATGCGCGCTTGAAGCGGTCCTGATCTGTTCCGATGATCTAAAAGAAATGCCGTTCAGAGTTATCTGAACGGCATTTTTGTCTGTGGAAAAATTGTTCCGACTGCCACTTCACCGCACAAGTTTGCTCCGGCGTAGGGCGCAGTGACAACTGCGCCGTATGATGATGAGAATATGCGGCGCAGTTGTCACTGCGCCCTACGTCTCTGCGTTTCACGCTACTCTGATGGTCCGGTGTCCACCTGCGACTCTACTAGCAAAGGGTCGTGCTCGCTCTCATCCTTCAGTGCTACACCCGTCAATTGCCGCCGCCGCGCCTCGTCTGCAAGCCATACCAGGGTGCGCGCCGCTTGCGCATAGTCCAGACCGTTGCCGGGTCGAATATTCGAAATGCAATTGCGCTCGGCATCATGGCGTCCGATGCATGGCGCATATGTCAGGTAGATGCCAAGACTGTCGGCCGAGGACAGGCCCGGTCGTTCGCCGATGAGAATGGCGAGCTGCTTTGCGCCTAGCAGTTCGCCGATCTCGTCGCCGAGTGCGACGCGTGCCTGTTCTGCAATCACCAACGGTGCGATATTCCAGCCCGTCTGAATCAGCGCTTGCCGCACGAGTCTGAAAACGGGCAGCGCATGTTGGTGGACCGCCAGCGCCGACAGGCCGTCAGCGATGACAAATGCAAAATCGAACGGCCGTGATGGCGATGCCAATTGTGTGAGTCGCAAGCGTGAAGCTTTATCGAGACGTCGCCCGAGATCGGGGCGTCGCAGATAGATGCTGCGATCAGCCGCGGCGCTGCGCACGTGAAGTACCTCCAGCGGCGGGTTCTCTTCGACTTTTTGCGCCAGCGCAGATATTCCGTCGGCATCAAAAGGTAGATGCACCGCATCGCGTGCCTGGGCATGGGCAAGCTGGAAAGCGAGCATGGGTGCCGTTGGCAGGCTGGCACCGCTGCGGCCTTGGGCGATGCGCGCGCTGGTGTGACGTCGCAGGTCTTGCCAGGGATCACCGTTTCCCGCTGGCTTGGGCAGCGCGTCCGTCATTTCAGGTGGACTCATGCGTCGCCTCCATTGCTCATCCCCAGCAAGGCGTGTCGCGTGTCCACATTGAGCAGCCGTCCGCCACGCATGATCTGCATGCGTTCCAGCCACGCTTCGAATTCGGGTGCAGGTTTGAGTCCGAGCAGACTACGCAGGTAGAGCGCGTCGTGGAAAGAGGTGCTCTGGTAATTGAGCATGATGTCGTCGGCGCCGGGCACGCCCATGAAGTAGTTGCAGCCTGCCACCGCTAGCAGGGTCAGCAAGTTGTCCATGTCATCCTGGTCGGCTTCGGCATGGTTGGTGTAGCAGACGTCGCAACCCATCGGCAGGCCGAGCAGCTTGCCGCAGAAGTGATCTTCGAGACCGGCGCGTGTGATCTGTTTGCCGTCGTAGAGATACTCCGGCCCGATGAAGCCGACTACGGTGTTGACCAGCAATGGCTTGAAATGACGTGCCAGCCCATAGGCGCGTGCTTCACAGGTCTGCTGATCGAGACCGTGATGCGCGCCGGCCGATAGGCTACTGCCCTGGCCGGTCTCGAAGTACATGACATTGTCACCGCCGCGCCCGAGCGCCAGTGCGGCGGCGCGCGCCTCTTCGAGCAGCGCGATGTCGATGCCGAAACTGCGATTGGTTTTCTCGGTGCCACCGATGGACTGGAATACCAGGTCGAGAGGCGCGCCGCGTTCCATGGCGGCGATGCTGTTCGTCACATGCGTGAGCACGCAGGACTGTGTCGGAATGTCGAAACGCCGACGTAACTCGTCGATCATTTCCAGCATGCTAATGACATTCTGCAGGTTGTCGGAGGAGGGGTTGATGCCGATGACCGCATCGCCCGCACCGTAGAGCAGGCCGTCGAGCATGGAGGCAGCGATGCCATGTGCATCATCGGACGGGTGATTGGGCTGCAGACGGATCGATAGCCTTCCAGGCAATCCGATGGTGCTGCGAAAATGCGTTATCACGCGACACTTGCTGGCGACGAGGATCAGGTCCTGGTTGCGCATCAGCTTGGTGACCGCCGCCACCATCTCGGGCGTCAGCCCAGGCGCCAGCCGCGTCAACGCGGTGCTGTCCGTTTCGTAGGCGAGCAACCAGTCGCGCAAGCCGCCCACGGTCAGCGCGTTCACGCTGGCGAATGCCTCGGCATCGTGTGCATCGAAGATCAGCCGCGTGACTTCGTCCTGTTCATAGGGAATCAGCGCTTCGTCGAGAAAACGCGTTAGTGGGACTTCGGCGAGGCACATGCGCGCCGCGACGCGCTCTTCGTCATTGTGTGCCGCCAGCCCGGCCAGTTCGTCGCCCGATTTGCGCGCGCTGGCACGCGCCAGCAGCGTGGCCAGATCGGCAAAGCGATGTGTGCGTACACCGAATGTCTGACGGTATTCCATGCGGGCTCCGTGAAGGACGGATCATTGCTGCAGTGTAGCTGCGCAATGTGTCGGCTTCATGCCGCTGTGTAGGTTGGGCTTCCTTTGTCAGCCCAACCTACGCCCTCGTGGCGGATCGTCGCTGCGCGCCGAACTCGCCCTACGATTTGATACGAACTTCAGGCGGCAACAGGCTGCGGATAGCGGCTGCGATAAGCCCAGCGCGCGAAGTACCACAGCATCGTCAGCCATTGCAGTGACCACAGGCAGAAGCGGATCGTGGATAGACGTGCGAATTCATGCAAGATGAATTGCAGGCGTGCCGGGTCGGTGACGTGTTTGGCCATCTCGGCGTTGTACGGGAAGATCAATTTCACCGTCAAGGTTGCAGCAGCGCATACGGCCAGGAAAACCACGATGGGTACCCAGCGCGTCGACTGTTTCCATTCTGCAACGATCATGATGACACTGGTCGTCAGCATGATCTTGGTGACGATGGTGAAGAAATCCGTGGCAGCTTGGATCTGCGGTACGTATTGCAGATAGTAGTTGTCTGTCGTCAGTTGGGGAATGATGGGGAAGGAGAAGAACACCAGCGATACGCCGGTGCCGAGGTACATGGAGGTGCACAGGAACAGCAGGGCGTGATTGAGAAACAGGGCCTTGTCGAACCATGGCGATTGCAAGATCGATTTCATTGACAGTCCTCGCGAACGAGTGATGCGTGGCGAAAGCGCACTCCTGATCTGCCTGGAGGCGGACTCTTCGCTGGGTTTATCGCGACCCAGCAGCAAGCTACGGCCTGACGCTCGATGTTGTCATCGCCCGACCGCCCCCGAAGACTAATGCCCTCCTGTGCCGATATGCAAGTCTATGCACTCAGACATCGTCCTCAAATCCTCTCCGCCTCCATCTTGATCGCGCCGCAGCGCGCAGTGTCCGCATTACTTTCAGATAATGCTTATGGAATATCTTGAAAATTATTTTTGAGATTCATGAATATTCGCTCCCGACGCGCTCGGACGTCCGGAGTGCCTGCGCTGTGGTGGGCCGCCAGCGCGGAGATATCAGAACGCGAGCGTGCGTTGCATCACACCGTACAGCGATTGTCGCAATGGAAAATCGAAGCAGCTTGTTAGGATCAAGTTCACGAATGCGTGCGCTGCAAAACGACTTGGCGCACGTGCTTTTATACCTCGCAGGAAAGAGAAGAGATGAAACTGAAAATGATTGCCGCGGCCACGATCTGCGGCTTGGCGCTCGTTGGCGCTGCTCAAGCAACCCCTGTAACGTACGCCAATGCGGCGGCCTGGCAGGCAAGTGCCTCGGGTACTTCAACCGTCAATTTCAATAGCGGTGTCGATCAGGTCTATCGTGGCTCGTCCTACACCGACTCCGGCGTGAACTTCACCGCCAACTCCGCGATCTTTTCCATCTACGACATCAACTATGACGCTGCCTATCATTCGAGCGGTTACCTCGACCTGCAAGGCTCGGCTTACACCATGTCCTTCGGCTCGAATGTCACCGCGGTCAGCTTCGATTTCGGCGGCTTCTACAACAATGTAGTCAATCTGAATATCACGCTCGGCAATGGTGAATCCTTCGCGGTAAGCTCGCCCTCGACGGGATCTGCCTTCTTCGGCATCACCACCGATACGGCCTTTAACAGCCTCTCGATTTCCACCTCCAACCCCTTCACGGCTGTCGACAACGTGTCGTTCGGAACGGCGGCCGTTCCGGAACCCGCCAGCTTGGCGCTGGTCGGTCTGGGATTCGCGGGCCTCGCGCTTTCGCGTCGCCGCAAGACGAAATGAAATCCGTGTTCGCTGCATAAAAAATCCCGCCTTGTGCGGGATTTTTTATGGGCAGCATGCCAAAGCGGTATTAGGCGTTGTTTGCTGCCGCCGCACTCGCCGGCCACTTCTCAAGAAACGCACGAAAACGCGCCTTGGCCAAATCGATCGGCAGACTGCTCGGCGATCCGTCCTGTGCAGCGCGCGCTGCAACCGCACTTGCATTGACCGGATGGCAGGCCAGCTTTTCGTCGAGAAAGCGGGCAAACGCCGATAGCGCATTGTCATGGCTATTGTCGCTGAATACCGCCGAGGTTAGCGGCGGTGTCGCGATGTGCGGCGGCAGTACACGCGGCGTGCCGCTGGTCCGCACATAGCGCGCAAACGAATTGGCTTGCGCGGCGCGCCTGCCCAACGGCGCAAGATTCCACTTATCGCAAAGGTAGCGCAGCACACTGGTGTGGTCGAACACGTCGGTGGCCACGCCTGCGTCGATCCATGGCGACACCAGCACGGCCGGCACACGCGGGCCATACTGGTCGAAACCGAATCCCGATGCATCGCGTTTGTCGTCCGGCGCGATGGCCGCCGGCGGTACGACATGGTCATAAAAGCCGCCGTGTTCGTCGTAGAGCAGGACGAACAATGTCTCGTTCCACAGCGCCTCATTGGCGCGCAAAGCGTTATAGACGCGGGCGATCAGCGCTTCGCCATTCATGACGTTCGAAGGCGGATGCTGGTCGTTTTCATCCTGGCCGCTGTAGTCCGGTTCGATGAAGCAGTAGGCGGGGAAATCGCTGGCCGCGCCCTGCGTATCTGCGATGAATTTATCGAACTCGCTGTAGCGCGCGGCGTACTGCCATTGATGCGTCAGCACCAGGCTTTGTGGCAGGCCATGGTGATAGATGCGCCACGGGATGCTCTTCTCGGCGAGACGGTCGAACAGCGTGTCCTGATCGTAGATGTGAAAGTCGAGATTGCTCGCGTCGGGCATGCTGACTTTGCCCTGGCTGGTGCCACTGTGCATGAAGAAGCGATTCGGCCAGGTCGGGCCGGGTATCGATGAGAACCAGTGGTCGCAAATAAGTCCATTGCGCGCAAGGGTATGCAGCACGGGCAGAAAGTCGAGGCGGTAATAGCCCATCACGGCTGCCCACTGTGCTTGCGAGGTTTTATCGAAACTGGCGCGATAGTCGTCGATGAAGCCGCCGCAATCGTTCGCCATCTGTCGCATGACGTTGGCGTAGTCGTGCCTCGGACCAGGGTCCAGGACCTGGACAGCGTTCGATAACTGCGGCACGCCGCTGTTGAGTTGCGGAATCGTTTGCCGTGGCGGCACGCCTTCGAGCTGTGGATAGACGGCAGTCAGCGCTCCCAGCATCTGATCGAAGGAGCGGTTTTCCTGCATCAGGACAACGACATGTTTGATGGGGTCCGTCATGGCCGGCTCCTGAGAATCAATCGGGCGGTGCTCCGATCCTGCCACAAAGCCTAACAGGCACTCTTGAAGAATGGCAAGCGCCTGCACCAGATAGACAACAGAGCGGTTCCGCCAGCCGCCGGAAGGGGATTAGCTGACTACAGGCTATAGGATAAAGGGGATCAGCGCAGCGACCTTCCGTGAGTATTCAAGATATTCCTCGCCGAACTGTTGCTGCATGCCGCGCTCTTCCACGCGGAGCTTGCGCCACAAAGCGACAGTGACGAGCACGACAGCCACTACGCCTCGCCATTCGCCGAGCGCAATGGCGGAGCCAACAAATGCGAGGAGCAGACCTGTGTAGATTGGATGGCGGACATACGCATACGGGCCGCTCTGGACGAGCTCATGATCGTGCTTGATCGTGACAGTGGCGCTCCAGTTTCGTCCCAGATGCTTGCGAGCCAGCACACTGAAAAAGATTCCACAAAGCGTGAGCGCAAAGCCGACCCAATACAGCCACCACGCGAGAGGGACAAAGCGCTCGTTCAATCCAGCGACTGAAATGGATGGCAACCAGAGAAGCAAGGCCGCAACCAAAAGTGGAATGATATGCAAAAGTCTCGATGACAATGACTCACGCCAGACATTGGCCCTGACCTGGCGAGACTGTACCCACCAGTACAAGGCCCAGCTTATCCAGATTGCGGAAAATAAGTAGCGATGCATATGATTTTGGAATTTCCGGTCAATGCCGACTCTGAGTTTCAGGTGTAGGTTGGGCAGAATGAAATGAGGCCCAACACTTTAACTTTAAGACATCTCGCAGGAAACCGGGTTGAGCGCCGGCGTGAGTATCTTGTCCCGGATTACGGCCCGCCCTGAGCCTCGGCAAAGCTATCGTGTGGTAGATCAAAATTCATCAATACTGCGTAAATTGATGTCTTGTAGATCAGGGTTCACCCTGATGGTGGAAAAAAATTCCGACGCCATGATCAAGGGGGCGTTTTCCCGGCGCCACACGCGATGCGGATACGCGTGAAATACAAAAGCATATCCGTTTAAAAGAGATCAGGAGGAGAGCCAACATGAAAATAGAAATCGCTTCAAGCGGAGAGCTGCTGGGCGGCCATCTGGTGCCTGATGGAGTACGCAGGCACGCAGCATCGCAGCCGGCATCCGCTGTTTTGATGGCGTGGGTGACACGGAGCTTTAAGGCGGCTGTCGTCGGCACTGTCCTCGTGGGAGCGTCGCTTGCCGCAAGTGCGGCGACCATCACCAGCAGCAGCGGCTTCGTCAATTCGTCGGTCAGCAGCCAGACCGGCGCTTTCACCGCGACCTTCGACGCGACACCGTCGATCTCGCCAGCCAACGATGTCCTGTCTTTCAGCAATGGTGCGCAGACGGCCTATACGGGGCTCGCGGCTAGCGTGCGCTTCAACACTACAGGCACAATCGACGCACGTAATGGTGGCATCTACGCAGCTGCGATGAACATTCCCTTTTCGGCCGGCAGCAGCTATCACTTTCGCATGGTCATCAATGTTGCGTCCCATACCTACTCGGCTTTTGTAACGCCGCCGGGCGGCTCGGAACAGACCATCGCCAGCAACTATGCTTTCCGTACCGAACAGGCAGGCATTTCAAGCATCAATAATTTCGACGCAAACGTGAACGCGACGCCGGGCGGCTCGCTGACCTACACGGCTCCGACCATTGCTGGCGGGTCCTCTTCCTCCTCGGTGAGTTCCAGCTCGATCTCCTCCTCCAGTTCAAGCTCGAAGGCTTCGTCGAGTTCCTCCGTCAGCGGCGGCACGACCATCAATAGCAGCAATGGATTCGTCAATTCGGCCCTGACCGGCCAGACCGGTAGCTTCACTGCCACCTTTGATGCAAGCCCTTCGGTGTCGCCGGCTAATGACATTCTGTCGTTCAGCAATGGCGCGCAGACTGCTTACACGGGCATGGCGGCAAGCGTGCGCTTCAGCACCACCGGCGTGATCGATGCGCGCAATGGCGGCGTTTATGCAGCAGCCTCGAACATTCCGTTCTCGGCTGGTGCTAATTATCACTTCCGTCTCGTGGTCAATGTTTTGGCACATACCTATTCGGCATATGTGACGCCACCCGGAGGTTCGGAACTTACCATCGGTACCAACTACGCTTTCCGTACCGAACAAGCAGGCATTACCAGCATCAATAACTTCAATGCCAATGTGAATGCTGCACCGGGCGGTTCGCTGACCTACACACTGCCTGTCATCACCGGCAGCACGTCGAGCTCGTCGAGTAGTTCCAAGTCGAGCTCAAGTGCTTCATCGACGTCGAGCTCATCTAGCTCCAGCTCAAGTTCGTCCTCTTCTTCAAGCACTGGTAGCGGTTGTGCAGTGACGTCTCACGATGCGAGCTTCTCCTCCGACACGCTGAATTTCCTGTGCTCGAAGACAGGCTTCGATGGCGAGCAGTGGGACAACATCATGAAGATTGTCAATAAGCCTGAACAAGACTCGTTGAACTGGGTCGCGGCTTATAGCTACTGCGAGGACATCAATGACGGTCGAGGCTTCACGATGGGTATCGTTGGTGCGACGACTGGTGGTCCTAACGATGGAGGTCCGGATGGTCCTGCATTGTTCAAGAACTTCGACGCACTCAAAGGCGCTAGCAGCCCAAGTACTCTCAACGGTCTGAAGCGTCTTGGCATCACGGCGACGATGAGCGGCAGCATCATCAAGTTCAACTCAGCCGATATCAGTGGCAACACGACATCGAAGTTCTGCACGGCAATTCATAATCTGCAGAACGATGCGCAATGGCGCGCGGCGATCTGGCAGACGGCGTACGATTCGTACATCAGTGTGGCGATGACAAACTTTAAGTCACGTGGCTTCAAAAACGCGGCCACGGTTGGTTCGTTCTTCGATACTGCGCTGAACGAGGGCGGCTCCGGTGATGCCAACTCGCTGCAAGGTCTCATCGACCAGGTTGGTAGCTATTCGAGCGAAGCCGACTTCATGACCAAATTCCACAACTTGCGCTTGAAGATCGTCAATACCAATGGCTACAACCAGTCGCCAAATGGCACGAATCGTGTGAAGCAATGGATGCAGCTTTACACCGACGGCGAACTGGATCTGAAGAACGCTGATGCTGAAGTCATCAAGGTGACCACCTGGACTTTGAAGTAAGCTCGCCTGTGCCGTGCCGCGTGAGCGGCGCGGATGTTTCAGAACAACAGAACCCGCGATCCCAGAAATTGGGACGCGGGTTTTGTTTTCGCAGCGGGTCCAGCGCCGATCCTGCATATTACCTAATATGCATAAATCGTTTTTGCTTCGGGCGCTGCCAGTGCCTCAACTACGTGATGGCCTTGCTACTCACCAGCGCTTCGACCTGCGCCAGTGTGACGAGCGGTACGCCGGCGGCTGCAATCAGTGCACTGCCTTTCTTGAAACACTTTTCCACCAGGAAGCTTGCTGCTACGACGTGCATCTGCGCTTCGCGCGCCATGTCGATCAGCGCAGCTACGGTGCGGCCGTTACTGAGGAAGTCGTCCACGATCGCAACACGTGCGCGCTTGTCGGCTGACGGAGCGATCGACCCGATCGCGTTCTTTTAGGGCAGCGCACAACGCTACCCGGACGGATTCGTCACACGGTCAACGCAAATAAAATTTCCCTCGCGCACGTGACACACACCATGCCGTGCAGCATGACGTCCCCGCCATACAAGTTTGCAATGCCCGCATAAATTTTATCGTTTTGTGTTGCGCGGCAGCATGGCATAGGCTTCATATCGCATTGCAGCATTTGTATTCCTGTGGTGGGTTCAAATAGTTGATATTGCAAACATTCATTGAATTGTGCAGCGCGGCATTCTTTGAGATGTTTCCTTGGCACAGCCGGTTGCATCGGGGGTGTTATGACATGGCATTTACGGGGTTTTGCAAGCGTGGTGGTTGGCTTCCTCAGCTTCGCCATCGGTGCCGCGCACGCGGCGAGCAAGGTCGAAGTGCTGGTTCCGGACAGCGCCAGTCTGATCTATCTCACAGTCAAGAATATCCGTCACCGTCTTGACACCGGTAGCGCCTGGAACGATGTGAGCAGCTGGTTCTCCAGCGGCGTCAATAAGACCGTCGTTCAGGCTATCGATCTGGATGGCTATGCGGATTTCGCCATGAAATTGCGGGTCAACGGCGCAATCGTTGCGGATCTCAACTGCGGTAATGTCACTTGCATAGACAACCCGAGCGGCGTCATCTTTGAGCAAGCTTTGAATTTGCCTTCACTGAGTCTGCCGGATGTACACAGTGTTCTTGTGACGAGTGACGTGCCTGGAATGATCTACCTGAACAACGAGTACACGGGTAAAACCAGCCCCGCCACGCTGACTTTACCGCAAGGCTCTTACAAGGTCGGTCTGGGTGTCTCACACGACAACGACCCCACTGCTACGTACAGCGGCACCTACTACGAAAGCAGCGTGTCATTAGGCAGCAAGCCTGTGACCGTCGCTTTCGATACGAGCAAGCTTTCACCCATCACGGGCGCCAGCATTACCAAGATCGCAATTTTGCCAGTCAAAATCGCGAGCTCTCCCGAGCTGGATGCACTCAGTCGCCCGGGCGTCTTGACGCAGGCTATGGTGAACAAATTTGTCACGCAGGTCGACGCAACACGGACCAAATGGTTCAAGCCGCTCTCCTATGGACTGGCCGACTGGAAAGTGACTGTTTTGCCGATGGATACCACGGTTCCCCTGTATTCACAGCAGACCAGCTCGATCGTGGACATGGCGGGCGCCTATGTCGATACCGCCAAGTACCGCTCCCTCTGGAGCAGTTATGACGTTGTATTGGTGCTCCATTCATCCAACGATGCGAAGGGTGTGGAGATATCGCAAATGCAACCGCGATGGGGCACGGCGGGCGACGGCAGAACCATGAGTTTCTCGTCCGCAGTCTGGTGGGCCAGCATCCCTTCCAATACTCCGGTTACCGCAATCCTGCATGAATTTCAGCATACCTACGAGACGCCGAATCGCATGGCCAAGAATTACATCGGGGTGGATGGATTGCACGGGGCCGAAGAACACGGGTACAACAATTTCCCCGGCGGCAACTATGACTGGCTGTACTGGTACCGGAACTTCATCCGCGGTCAGGCAGGTGAAGATTCAAGCATGCGCTCGGCGGACACGGGTATTCCTCCGCCATACGGCGCACCGATTCAGCCCGCGCCATACTACGTCGGCATATTCAAGGGCATCCACAATCATCTGGCACCACAGCCGCATTAGTCCGGCAAGTGCCCGCGGGGATGCGTAGGGCGGAACGCAAAGCGGTTCCGCCAGCCGCCGGGAGGCGGCATCACGCGTTCAAGAGGGAGTGGCCACGTTACACATAATGACAAAAGGATGGTGGTCCGATGGCCGAGGCTTACGCAAACCATCTGCACGGTCCGGCGTAGGTTGGGCTGAATGCAATGAAGCCCAACATCTCACTCCCCAAACGCTCCGTCGATTTCATTTCTGCCACCCCAATCCGGCGAAACCCATCCGAGTTTGATGAAGCGATGAATGCTGGAATGCGGCCAATCGGCTGCGCGCTTCACGTAACCATGCTTCACCGGATTGAAATGGATGTAGTCAACATGCGAACCCAGATCGGCGTCGTCACGAATCTGATGTTCCCAATAACGCCGTTGCCAAATACCGCGCTCGCGTTTGCCTGCGCGGCTCTCGCTGATCTGCTCTGTTTTGATCAGGCGTCGCGAGAACCCCGCCTTGATCAAACTCCAGCGCATCGGGTAATCCGCATCGTCAGGAGGTAGCTGCCAGATCGCATGCAGATGTTCAGGCATGACCACCATCGCGATGATCTCGAACGGATGTGCTTGCCTTACGCTACGGATGACTTCACGCAATGTCTCGACATTCTCAATCAGCATATTGCTTGTTCGGTCAGCGAGATTGACCCTGAAAAACCATGTGCCGCCTTGTACATGAGAGCGTCGATAGCGCATTTACCCTCTTGTTCGTTCGTTGTTGGGCTTCATTGCATTCAGCCCAACCTACACGTTGTGCGCTATTGCTGTCGTTCGGAGGCGTTCAAGAAGTTCTTTCATATTTTCCAACCACATACCCAGTGCATCCAGAACATGGATTTCCGCATGTTCGCCGGTTGTTGGATTGCGGAGAAATACCTTGCCATGGTTTGGGCCACCAGCGTGGTAAGCGCGAGGAACGCCTCCCACATGTGCCGAATGATCCCGAATCTCCTTTGCATGGAAGAACCAAGACTTCCCGTTCGTTTCAAGTCTGTATAGCTCTGCCAGTTCCGCACTGGCGATTTGCCGTTGCCCAAGTACTCTCTTGAGGTCGCCCGCTCTTACTTCGTTCATCGGCAGACCGCCTGAATAATAAACGTTCAGCTCTTGTAAGAATGCATCTTTGGCCCCGAGCAAATAGAATAAGAAGGACTCTTGAAAAGCTTGATCGAAGTCGGTTCCACTATTTCCGCCCTGATCGCGAAGAACACCGAGAAGGATGTTGGCGTATCTGAGTTTTGCGTCTGTTCGTGCACGAATGCCCAACAGTGTGTTCGAGTTCATTGGAAGGGCTCTAACAGATCACATAACGAGTAGGTTGTGCTGAAAAAATGAAGCCCAATATTCTAACTTCCAACATGCCGCAGGTTCATTTTGGCATCCGCATCAGTTGCGATGCAATGGAGGATTGAAAAACAAATGCACGGGGAAGCATCGCTGTCGTGTTGACCTCCATTACACGTTGAGCGTTGGGCTTCATTGCATTCAGCCCAACCTACATCGGAAGTGTAATGGTTGCGAAATCTTCTGTCATGACAAAACAATGCCCGCAAATGCGGGCATTGTTTTTTTGCACTGCAATGACAAGCGCCTACCGCCGCAAATCTAGCGTAAACGGAAAATTCGGATTCACCGCTTCCTTTGTCGCCGTGATCTTGCCCGGCGTGTGGCCCATCGCTGCGTAGCGCGCCAGTCTGCGTCCTTCCGCCTCGTACGCGTTGATCGGGTAGGTCTCGAAGGCGCGTCCGCCAGGATGGGAAACGTAGTAGGTGCAGCCACCCATCGAGCGGTTCATCCAGGTGTCGACCAAGTCGAATATCAGTGGGCTGTGCACGCCGATGGTGGGGTGCAGCGCTGAGGGCGGTGCCCAGGCTTTGTAGCGTACTGCGGCGACGAATTCGCCGATGTTGCCGGTGCCAGCGAGCGGAACCGAGCGGCCGTTGCAAGTGAGGACGTAGCGGTCGGAGGCGAGGCCTTTGACATACACCTGCACGCGTTCGACCGAGGCGTCGACGTAGCGCACAGTGCCGCCGGTAGCGCCTTCTTCGCCCATGACATGCCAGGGTTCGAGGGCCATGCGCAGTTCGATGTCGGCGCCTTGCGAGGCGAAGCTGCCGTACTTGGGGAAGCGGAATTCGAGGTGCGGGGCGAACCACTCGGCTTTGAAGTCGTAGCCGAATTCCTGCAGCTCGGTCATGACGTCGCGGAAGTCCTTGTCGATGAAATAGGGCAACATGAATCTGTCATGCAGCTCGGTGTTCCAGCGTGTCAGGCGCTGTGGCGCGTAAGGCTTCTGCCAGAAGCGGGCGATGAGGCCGCGCAGCAGGAGTTGCTGGGCGAGGCTCATCTCGGCATGCGGCGGCATTTCAAAGGCGCGCAATTCGAGCAGGCCGAGGCGACCTGTCGGGCCGTCGGGCGAGTAGAGCTTGTCGATGCAGAACTCGCTGCGGTGGGTGTTGCCGCTGGAGTCGATGAGCAGGTTGCGCAGGATGCGATCGATCAGCCACGGCGGGCTGTAGGTGCCTGCCTGGGGGATCTGGCTGAAGGCGATCTCCATCTCGTAGACCGAGTCGTTGCGCGCCTCGTCGATACGTGGTGCCTGTGAAGTCGGGCCGACGAACAGGCCGGAGAAGAGATAGGATAGCGATGGATGATTATGCCAATACGATATCAGGCTGCGCAGCAGGTCGGGTCGGCGTAGGAACGGCGAGTCGTTGACGTTGGCGCCACCGAGCACGAAGTGGTTGCCGCCGCCCGTGCCGGTGTGACGGCCATCGAGCATGAACTTCTCCGAGGTGAGACGCGTCAGGTGCGCTTGCTCGTAGAGATGCTTGGTGCGGTCGACCATCTGTTCCCAGCTTGATGCCGGATGAATATTGACTTCGAGTACGCCGGGGTCGGGTGTGATGCGGAACTGCTCCAGGCGCGTGTCCTTGGGCGGCTCGTAACCTTCGAGAATCACCGGTGTGCCGATGCGCTCGGCGACCGTTTCGACAGCGGCGACGATTTCGAGATAGTCCTCGAGTTGTTGCATCGGTGGCATGAAGATGTACAGACGGCCCTTGCGCGCTTCGACGCACATGGCGGTGCGCGTGATCCACGAGGCGGACTGGTTGAATTCAGGTGCGCGATCAGAGGATGACGAAGCAATAGACGTCTTGCTGTTCAGCGCCGGGGCCGTGCCTTCGAGTGCTTTGATGGCGGCGCTTGCGGCCTCAGCGGCCGCGGCTTTCAGCGCATCGGTCGCTACGATGCCGGGAATCTGGAACTGCTGGCGGATGGTGGCGTAAAGCGGCAACGGCGGTTGCGGCGCGCTTTGATCGATGGGGTGGATGTAGGGGTAATCGCCTTTGCCGACCCAGGGTTGCGAGTCGAGTGGCAGGCGGTAGCCCATGGGCGAATCGCCTGGCACGAGGTAGCAACGCTCGGCGCGCAGAAACCATGGACCGGAGTGCCAGCGTGGCAGGCCGTTGCCGCGAGTCGGGTTGGGCGCGATCGGCAGGATATGCCCGACGACTTTTTCGAGGCCCTGATCGAATATCTTCTGCAGGCGCTTGCGCTCCAGTTCGTCGTCAAGCTTGGCATCGAAGGGGTCGACGTTGACGGGCAGCTTGCGCTCGCGCCACAGGTAGTACCAGACATCTTCAAACGCCGGGAAAACGTGCTTGCCATCAACGCCGAGCGTGGTCGACAGCTCGGCGAGGAAGCGTGCAGAGACTGCTGCGTCGGCACTGTAATCCTTGTGCTCGTCGGCGACCATTTCCGGGTTATGCCATACGGGTTCGCCGTCCTTGCGCCAGAAGCAGGTCAGCGACCAGCGCGGCAATTGCTCACCGGGATACCACTTGCCCTGGCCGTAATGCAGCAGGCCTTGCGGCGCGTACTTGAGCTTGAGGCGTTGCAGCAGGTCGGCGCCCAGCAGGCGCTTGGTGTTCTTTTCAGGCGGTGAATCGGCATCGGTATTCCACTCCGCGCCATCGCGATCATCGACGGAAACGAAGGTTGGTTCGCCACCCATGGTGAGGCGCACATCCTGCTCGACGAGGTCGGCATCGATGCTGTGGCCGAGCGTTTCAATGGCGCTCCATTGTTCCGGCGTGTAAGGCTTGGTGACGCGCGGCGATTCCCACACGCGCTCCACTTTCATGATGTGTTCGAACTCGCACTCGGCCTCGTCGCTATAGCCGAACACCGGCGCAGCGGAGGAGGGCTCCGGCGTGCATGCCAGTGGAATATGACCTTCGCCGGCGAACAGGCCGGAAGTCGGATCGAGCCCAACCCAGCCAGCGCCCGGCAGGTACACCTCGCACCAAGCGTGCAGATCGGTGAAGTCGACCTCGGTGCCGCTTGGGCCATCGAGCGATTTGACATCGGGCGTGAGCTGGATCAGGTAGCCCGACACGAAGCGTGCAGCCAGACCGAGATGGCGCAGGATCTGCACCAGCAGCCAGCTCGAATCGCGGCACGAACCGGAAAGCGTGGTGAGCGTTTCCTCGGGCGTCTGCACGCCCGGCTCCATGCGAATCAGATAACCGATGTTGTTCTGCAGTTGCTGAATGATCGAGACGAGAAAGTCGACCGTCGGTGTCGCCTTGATGTTGATGCCGTTTAGACACTTGGTGAAGCGCGGCGTGGCGGGCAGCTTGGCGAGGTAGGGCATCAGCTCGCGCAGTAACTCCTTGTCATACTGGAACGGGAACTTGTCGGCCGAGGGTTCAAGGAAAAAATCGAAAGGGTTAACGACCGATAGCTCGGCGACGAGGTCGATCGCCACCTTGAGTTCGCGCGTCTTCTCGGGGAAGACCAGGCGTGCCATGTAGTTGCTTTGCGGGTCTTGCTGCCAGTTGATGAAGTGCTCCGCTGGCGTGATGCTCTGTGAATACGCCAGGATCGGCGTGCGGCAATGCGGTGCGGGTCGCAGACGCACGATGTGAGGGCTTAAACCAACCAGTCGGTCGTAGCGGTAGTGGGTGACATGAGTCAGCTTGACGTGAATCGACACGTAGTTCTCCGCTTGAGGATTTCAGGTAACAGCCTCAAAGCAAGATGTGTGCGCTGCGCGTTTGCACAGTTCGTGCATCGCGTGAAGCACGCCTTTCCTGCCGGGGCACCGCATTAAGGCCTCATGGTATTTCATTGGTATTGCGATGCACCGCGCTGGCGCTAGATATTTGCGCTTGCGGCATTTAGGCGCTGTGCGATTGCCGCTACTCCGCATGCCGCTATTGATGCTTTCATGATTCATGACAGCTTGAGGCCCTTAGCCGCGTCTCCGCGCCGAATTTCCGGCTCGCCCCGCAGGGCAAGGGGCTGTCACGTGCGCCGCTTTGTTCTTCTCTCCCTCAGGATGGGGAGGGCCTGAGCCCATTGATCGGAGAGTCTGGCTTCCAAGAGGCTGTTCATGATCTTTCGCTCAGGCTAAGAGGTTGGACGTCAAAATCTTCACCACCAAGACACGAAGAACACCAAGTTGCACAAAGACAAAGAAAACCCTGGACGCTTGGTGAGACTTGGTGTTCTTCGTGTCTTGGTGGTGAGGCGCCCGCAGAGCCTGCCCTCGACCTGATCGGGGGGCAGACGTGGCAACACGAACGGCTTGCCATGTTCCGGAGTGCTCGCCTCAAACACCGTCATCCCGGTGAAGGCCGGGATCCAGGCTCGGGGGCACCGTGCTGGATTCCGGCTTTCGCCGGAATGACGTATGACAAATGGAAGGCTATGAATGGCCTCTAAGCGTGGACCAAAAATCCACAAATGAATCGGGATCGGCGCTTGCTAAAACCGGGATCGGCGCTTGCTAAGTGTGCAGGTAGCGCTGAAGTATATCGTCAGCGCAGAGCTTCAAGGTGTCGCGCAGCGCGGCAGATTCCGGTTATTCGTTCAAGGAGAGCGTCATGAATAGCATTATTTATATCGTCGGGCTGGTCGTCATCATCGGCGCCGTACTGTCCTACTTCGGTTTTCGCTAAAGCGGGGCAGAGGCAGGCTCGGCGGCGGTCACTGTGCCGCCGTCGTCGTTTTGTGGCGCACCTGCACGATCTGATAAACGCCACCGAACACTGTACGCTTGCGCCACTCGAAGCGCTCCGGGTGACTGGCGAAGGTCGATATTTCGCTGTGCCACAGCGCTTCGGCGAAGGGTTCGAGAAAGCGGTTGACCCACTTCAGGATGTAACGCACCGGTTGCCACCACGCGGGGCGGTGATAGTCGATAAAGAGCGCTTCACCGTCTTCGGGCAATTGCTTGAGCATATTGTCTACGATCTTGCGCTTCAGGCTATCGGGCACTTCGTGTAGCAGAAAAAAGCTGCATACCAGATCGCAAGACACGTTCGTGCTGTAATGCGCCGCATCGGCGTGCTGGACGCTCGCCCATGCCATGCCTTGCAGTTTTTGCCGTGCATGTTGTAGCTGTATCGGCGTGACATCGCTGAGCATGAAGCGCCCCATCGGCCCGCAGCACTCTGCCGCGCGGCGCACCAGGTCGCCGTAGACGTGCGCCACCTGCCAAACCTTCATGCCGGGCTTGATACGTTCGAGATAGGCGCGGATCAGACGTTCGTCATTGCCGAAGAGCAGCGTCTTGACGACGATGTTGCGGTCCAGGAACTTCACCCAGCGTGGACGGACATAGGCCCATTCGTATACCTCTGTCATATATTCTGGCAAGGGCGGGGCGCTGGCAGGCGCGCGCTCGCGCGCGCAGTCGAATGTCGTGTCGATCATCTTGTTTATATGACAAATGTGTTATCGTGCCTAAGTTGTCAGACGCTCGAAGTTGCCGATGAAGCAATGTCTTTCAAACGTTGCGGGTCCAGGATGAGGACGTGCTTCTGTTTGATCTGGATAAGTTCGAGTTCATGGAAACGCGACATGACGCGGCTCACCGTTTCCAGCTTGAGCCCGAGATAGCTGCCGATTTCTTCGCGTGTCATACGCAGATTAAATTCCGTCGGCGAGTAGCCGCGTGCGCGGAAGCGCCGCGACAGATTGAGCAGGAAAGTGGCAACGCGCTCTTCGGCGCGCATGCTGCCGAGCAGCACCATGACACCTTGTTCGCCGACGATCTCACGGCTCATGATGCGATGGAATTGTTTTTGCAGGCCGGCCATCTCGCGCGAGGCTTCCTCGAATCGCGTGAAGGGTATGGCGCAGACCTCACTGTCTTCCAGCGCGACCACGTCGATGATATGCGTATTGGTGCCAATGCCGTCCAGACCAATGATCTCGCCGGACATCTTGAAGCCGGTGACCTGATCGCGACCATCTTCGGTGGCGATGCAGGTCTTGAATGAACCGCTGCGTACCGCGTAGAGCGATTTGAACGGTTCGCCGGCGCGTTGCAGCGCCTCGCCCTTTTTCAGACGCCGGCGTGCTGACACCAGGCCGTTGAGACGTAGTACTTCGTCTGGGGACAGGCTCTCGGGCAGACAGAGCTCACGCAGATTGCAGTTCGTACAGCGCACTGAGACGTCCTTGGAAATGCTGAAAATCTCGGTGGTGCGGAGCATTGCAGTATTGCCTTGCATGATGTCTTTCCTCATGGATGCCGACGGTGAAAAGGGATCGCGTCCTTGATCCGCTCGAATTCTTCGGTCTTGTCGAAAAACCAGCGGGCGCCGGCGTCCATATAGAAGCGGCGGTATTGCGGTGTGGCGTGGTTGGTCAGGACAATGAAATCTATGTCAGGAGCATGCGGCGTGACGGCGCGCAACACCTCGATGCCGGTGCCACCGATGAGCTGGATGTCCAGCACGACGCAATGCGGTTGTGTATTGAAGATGCCTTGCACGGCGCCAGAGGGCGTATCCGCTTCGCCGACGACGCGCACGTCGTCGAGCCTGCTGAGCAGTTCCACCAGGCGTGCACGGATGGCCGGGGAATCTTCAACAATGAAAACGTCAGTGGTGGCGGTGGATGAGTTCATGGCTGGAGTTTGGACTGTGACCCTGCCACTCACCATCAGCACAGGCTGCAACTGCCTGTCGGCCGACGCCCATTTTTTCTTCGGTGGTTTCCGCGCGGCTTAGGGATCGCCCTACACGGACATAGCCGAATGGATGACAAAGGCATCAGTGTCTGCCGGCATCACCCCTCCATTGACCTGCGTCAAGACCCTCGGTTGCCTATTGGCCTAGCGTGAAGGCAGATCAACAGGCACCAGGAGGCCATCATGTACAAACATATACTCGTTCCTACCGACGGCACCGAGTTGTCGCAGGGGACGGTTCGTCAGGCGGCACAATTCGCGCGTAGTCTGAATGCCAGCATCACCGTGCTCTACGTGCAACCACAGTGCCCCAAACCGTTTGGCGGCGAAGCTTTCACCATGGGACCCTTCCAGGAGGAATTTCTGCGCAATAGCGCCAGCATGGCAAATGACACGCTGACCCAGGCCAAGTCGGTCATCGAGCATACCGACATCCGCTGCAAGTGCTGCACGGCGACGAGCGACGATCCCTGGCAGGTCATCATCAGTACGGCGAAAAACGAGGGCTGCGATTTGATCTTCATGGCCTCGCACGGACGTAGCGGTCTGGCCGGTTTGCTGATCGGCTCGCAAACGCAGAAAGTGTTGACCCATTGCAAGGTGCCGGTACTGGTTTGCAGATAGATTTTGTAAAGCACCGGAAAATTTTGGAAAAAGTGACCGGCAAGGGCGCAGAGGAGACACTCGATACGCTCAATAAATTGTCCCGCCACGGCGGGACTTATTTTATGTAATATGAATTTTCGTAGGTCGGATGAGCGCAGCGTTATCCGACG
>JAQGMF010000051.1 GCA_028292505.1 Rhodocyclales bacterium | reverse complement strand
GGTGCATACCGAGGATCAGTTACCTCGTAAATCCATCTGAAAAGTTCTACTCGCAAACGACGAGCAATTCGCTGTAGCCGCTTAAGGCTGTAGCCACTGCACTGATTGGTCTCTGGGTCAGGTTGGGCAACCAACAGCAGTGTCATTCACAGGGGCTCGTGCCGCATCGGGTTACTTGATGCGGAGCTAAAAAATAGGTGACTCGCGTCGCGCTGGCCTGTCGATCGGCAATGCGCGGTGTTAAAAAAAATTGATCGACTAAGTATGTAGATCCGGTTGTAGAGGACTTTCGGACGCGGGTTCGATTCCCGCCGCCTCCACCAATAGATGTTCCACGGCAGTGCAGAAAAGGCCAGAAGCCCGAGGGTTCTGGCCTTTTTTGCGTCTTCGAATCATGACAGCGCTTTAGTCGCTCCATCGCCAGGCCAGTAGCGACTCAATGACCGCCATGAAGTTGTCACGTAGGCCCGATAGGCTGCGCGCCATCATGGGAATTATTGTCAATTTTGCGCCGAAACTCGGCGTATGGATTTTGCATAACCTCGACCGTGGCTGCGCAGTCGAGAACATTGTGGCCGGCATGGTCGCGCAGAATTTCGAAGCGGCCATGGCGCGTGGTCTCGTGCAGGCATTCCGGCACGCGCGCAGCGAAGGCGCCGAACCACCGACGGATTCAATCGAGCTTGATGGCGCGACGGCCGATATGCTGGTCGAATATCGCTACGAGACGCCGCGCCTTGCGACGGGGCCGTCCATCCTCGCGGTGGACCGGCAGATATCGGTATTGATACGTCTGGAACAACCCATCCTTGCCGTGCTGGAAGGCGTGCTGAGCGCCGATGAGTGCATGCAGTTGATCGCGCTTTCGCGCCCACGCCTGCGGCCTTCGACAATCGTTGACCCAGTCACCGGTGAGGACAGGATCGCCGAACACCGCGACAGCGAAGGGATGTTTTTTGCGCCACGGGAAACGCCCTTCATTGCGACGCTGACCGGGCAGCAACTGAACGCTGAAGGTAATCGTCGTGGAACGGCATCACGGTGACAGATGATGGCAGAAAGGCTTCTATGCAGAAACGCATCTTCTATTCGGGCGTAGTCATTCTCTTTGCAGGTTTGCTTGGCGCCGTGTTGATCTATGCCTTGTCTACCGACGCTGAGACAGTCGAAATTGCAAATCGCCAAGCGTATGAATTCCAGATCGAACGCATCGGCGGCAAGGCAACGGTTTATCTCGTCCGCCTCAACGAGTGGCTGATCAGCTTGTGGCACGGGAAGCAGTTGGGTATCACCGTGGGTGTGCTTGCCATCGTGATTGCGCTTCTATGCTTCTGGGTGGCAGCCCAGATGTCGGAGTAACGTCACAACATTGCAATCCATGACACGTCGCGCGCGCTGACCGTGGTCGAATTCCTATCGGTTGCCACAAACATATAGTTCTATTATTATCGAAATATGGAAGAGAGAGATGTGATTCAAGCCTTGGCGGCACTGGCGCAGCCGGTGCGCCTGCAGGTGTTTCGAGCGCTGGTTGTCGTCGGACCGAGCGGTCTGACGCCGGGCGTCATTGCCGAACATGTCGGTGTGGCGCCGGCGACTTTGTCGTTCCACCTCAAGGAGCTGACTCACGCCGGCTTGATCACGCAAGAGCGGGATGGACGCAACCTGATCTATCGGGCGGCCTTCGACACGATGAATGGTTTGCTGGCGTATCTCACGGATCACTGCTGCCAGGGCGAACCTGGCCTCGATGCCAGAGTAGCCTCGTGCAGATGTTGAATATATCCCTTACGCATAGTCTAAAACGCCACCTCCTATGACAACCAACGTATTGATCCTGTGTACCCACAACAGTGCGCGCAGTGTGCTCAGCGAAGGCATGCTCAACCACTGGGCACAGAAGCTCGGCAAGGATGTACGCGCCTACAGCGCCGGCAGCGCACCCAGCGGCAGGCTCAATCCCTTCGCACTGGAAGCACTCTCCAACGCTGGCATCGATGTGCGCGATTATCGCAGCAAGAGCTGGGATGAATTCACCGGCGAAGGCGCAGCGCAGATGCGCATCGTGATCACCGTGTGCGACAGCGCCGCGGCGGAAGTCTGCCCGATATGGCCGGGTAGTCCCGTGAAAATGCATTGGGGATATGCTGATCCATCGCACGCGGAAGGCGGCGATGAAGGCAAACGCAAGGCCTTCGAATTGACGCGCCAAGCCATCGGCTATCGCATGCTGCAACTCCTCTCCCTGCCACTCGACGCAATGAACAATGCCGAGCTGCAACAGGCACTAGGCTCGATCCATAAAAATTGAGCAGCATGAACCTGCCCCGCAAGCTTCTTGCCGAGTTGCTCGGCACCGCACTGCTCCTGGCGGTAGTCATCGGTTCGGGCATCATGGCCGAACGCTTGGCCGGCGGAAATCTCGCTATTGCGCTGCTGACCAACACACTGGCAACCGTCGGCGGCCTGTACGTACTTATCGAGATGTTCGGTCCCGTGAGTGGCGCGCATTTCAATCCGGCAGTCAGTGCCGTGATGACAGTGCGCGGCGAATTGCCTGCATTCTCATTGCTGCTCTATGTGATTGCGCAATTGCTCGGCGCCATGCTGGGTGCATGGCTTGCGCACGCTATGTTCGACATGAACATCCTGCAGTGGTCCACCAAGGTGCGCGCCGGCATGGGCCAATGGATTGCCGAAGCGGTCGCCACGGCAGGCCTGATGCTCGTCATCTTGCGCGCACCGGCGAACCGCGTATCGACAATGGTGGCAGCCTATATCGGCGCCGCCTACTGGTTCACCGCCTCGACCTCGTTTGCCAATCCCGCCGCGGCATTCGGCCGCATGTTCAGCGATAGCTTTGCCGGTATTGCACCGGCCAGCGTGCCTGGATTCGTGCTTGCCCAACTGATAGGTGCTGCCATCGGCACGGGGTTGCATGTCGTCTTCGAACCCTCGGCCAGCCTTCGCTCAAATGACGATTGAGTTCTCAATCAGCGAGCACAAGCGCCCGTATTGACTTTCGTTACGCGTGGCAGCGCCAGCAAGGGAACCGTCTGATCGTATGCCGGCTGCGGTTTCTTGAAAGCTGCAAGATAAGCGGTCAGCGCATCGAGATCCTGCACGCCGCCGAGCTGTTCGGTGCCACGCTTGAATACCGTGAAACCATCGCCGCCTGTCGATAGAAAGTAATTGACCGTCACGCGATGCCTAGCCGTAGCATCGCGCACCATGCCGCAATTGTCGACGAGCGTCTCGCCATTCAGGACGACGTTTTTGACCTTGCCGCAAGCAGGCAAGCTGCCATCCCATTGGTACTTGAGTTGCCAGGATGACAAGAGAATACGCTGCACAGTCTGTCCCATGCATCCAGCGAACTGTTGTTCGAGCACATCCTTGATGACCCGGTTGCTCAAACTCAGCGTGGTCAGGCTGTTGCCGAATGGTTGAACTGCAAAGGCTTCGCCATAGCTTACGTCGTGCGGAAACGGCCCTGTCGTGAAACCCGGATTGCGCACGCCACCAGGATTCATGAATGCCACTTCGGCCTTGCCACTGGCAGGCGGCTGTGTCGCGAGGAATTGCGAATCCGCGATCAGCGCGCCGGCGGGCATATTGCCAGCCTCGTCTTCTTCGTTCGTCAGCGGTGCGGAGATCGTGCCGAGCACGGTGCGCGCCATCGATGCTGTCAGGCCATCGTAGCCATCGACGATGCGCTCGATCGCGGCATTTGGCGTCACGCTGGTGTTGCTACGATCGACGACTTTGTTGACGGCATGAATGCTGGCCATCTGGTGCGTCGCGGTGTCGACCGTGATGTCTACGTCCGTCACGACGCGGCCGAACGCACTGGCGCTGATCACTGGAATCTTGCGACCAAGCTTGTTTGGCAGCATGCAGTTATATGCCGCATGCGTATGCGCGGAGAGAACGAGGTCGACGGCGTCGTCGAGTTTGCCGATGATGTTCCTGAAATGCACGGAGCTGTCCGACGTGTCCAGCGCATTACCGCCATCGGCGCTGGCGCACTGGTTGATGTCGGTCGCTGTACTTGTGCTCTGCACGCCACCCTGATGCATGAGCACGACGATGACCGCGACACCCTGCGCGCGCAGTTGCGGTAGCAGCGCATTGATGGTTGTCGCTTCATCTTCGAAGCGCAGACCTGCCACGCCAGTGGGTGCGACGATGCCAGGCGTTTCCGTCAGCGTCAGGCCGATGAAGGCGACACGCACCTCGCCGAACTGTTTGACGCCATAGGCTGGAAACAAGGTCTTGCCACTGACCTGGTCGATCACGTTGGCGGCCAGAAATTTGAACTTCGCGCCTTCGAACGGCACAGGCGTTCCGACTGCACGGCCCTTGCAGGTATTCGCAGTATCGATCGGGTGGCAGCCGCCGGTCTGCATGCGCAGCAACTCGTCCCTGCCTTCGTCGAATTCGTGATTGCCGACGGCATTGAATTCCAGCCCGAGACGATTCATCGTTTCGATTGTGCCTTCGTCGTGGAACAGCGCGGAGACCAACGGACTGGCGCCGATGAGGTCACCCGCCGATACGACAACGGTATTCGCGTTGACAGCTTTCGCGGCAGCTACGTAAGCGGCGAGATAGTCGACGCCGCCAGCGGCAACGAGGGGGTTGTTGGCATTAGCGCGAAAGCTGCCGGGCGATCGCAGATTGCCGTGAAAGTCGTTGAACGCGACGATCTTGAAAGTCAGCGACGCGGCCTGACAGTGCATCGCGAGCGCGGTCAGGACGCAAGCGAAGATTGCACGATGGAGCTTCATTGCAATTCTCCTGAATCAGGAAGAGCTGGATCATTACACGCTGGTTCAAAAATGTGAAACGTGGTTTGCGCTCTCTACGTTGAATGCGCAACAGCTTCGAACGCCGCCTCCAGGCTGGGAACGCTGAAGGCAATCGTCGTGACGCCATCGACGCTGATCGCCGCGACACTGCCGCCGTGCATGCTGGCAACCGCCTTGACGATGGCGAGGCCCAGTCCGTGACCATGATGTAATCCTTCGTCATGACGCGATGCATCGACGCGGTAGAAGCGATCGAACAGGCGTGGCAGATGCGTTGCTGCGATCCTGACGCCGGGATTCGACACACGGATCCACACCGCTTCGGCCTGGTTACGGATCTCCACCACCAGGCACGCACCGGCGGCCGAATGTTCAATCGCATTCTGCAAGAGGTTGGACAGAGCGCGGCGGAACAGCGGGATGTTGATCGCCGCCTGAGCGCTCAACTCGCCCTGGACTGCGACCGTTATCCCCTTGTCATCAAGAACGAACTCGAAGAACTCGATCGTCTTGTTCACTTCCCGCGCCACGCAAGCTTCGGTGAGGCCGGTAGCCGCCTCGCCCTGGTCGGCGCGTGCCAGGAACAACATATCGTTGATGATGGAGCGCAGTCGATCCAGTTCTTCCAGATTCGACTGCAACACTTCCTGGAATTGCGGCGCGGTCCGCTGGCGCGACAACGCAACCTGTGTGCCGCCGATGAGATTGGCCAGCGGCGTGCGTAGTTCGTGCGCAACGTCGGCATTGAAAGCTTCGAGTTGCTGGTAGGCCGCTTGCAGCCGGCCCAGCGCACCGTTGAAAGCAACTGCCAGGTCCGACAGCTCTACGGGCAGGTTTTCCGTGTGCAGACGTTGCGACAGCGTTTGCGGACGCAAGCCCTGCGCTTCCTTCGATAGTTGTTTAAGTGGCTGCAGGCCCAGGTGTGCGATCCAGTATCCCAATAGCATTACGACAAGGACAGCCGACAACAACAGCAGGACGAGAGCCGTGAGGAAGGCATGCAAAGTGTGCTCTAACGGCGCTACATCGACGCCGACGATGAGCCGCACGGCAGGCCGGTCTTCATAGGGTTCGATGCGCAGCGACAGTGTGCGTAGCATCTGGCCATTGGGTGGCAGCAGGATCGTGCCGTGCCCGTCTGCCTCCTGGCTCATGCCTTCGATACGGTCTAGCCCTTTGCCGTATTGAAAGCGCGGATCGTCGCTAAGCACCCAGAAGCGCAGGCGGCCATCGCTGGGCGTCAGCGTATCCATCTTCGCCTGCACGCGGGTCCAGCGCTCGGCTATGCCGACGTGCTCGATCGAGTAGCGCAAGTTCTGTAGATTGAGGTTGAGATCATCGTTCTGATGACGTATGAGTTCGCGCACCAGCACGCCATACAATGCCGCGCCGATCAACGAGAACGTGACCAAGGCCGCGAGTGCAAACATGAGCACCAGGCGGATGGTGATGGAACGTTTCACGTTGCCACGCTCACGTCGGACTGTCCTCGTCGCGCAGTTCCATGACATAGCCCATGCCGCGAATGGTGTGCAGCAGTTTCGGCGTATAGGGGGTATCGATCTTCGTGCGTAGCCGCTTGATCGCCACCTCGACGATGTTGGTGTTGCTATCGAAGTTCATGTCCCACACGAGTTCCGCTATCGCCGTCTTCGACAGGATTTCGCCCTGCCGCCGTGCCAACACCCCGAGCAACGAAAATTCCTTCGCCGTCAGATCGATGCGCGTCGTGCCGCGCCACACCTTGCGTGCGAGCAGGTCGATACGCAGGTTGGCGAGCTTCAACTGCGACGGTTCCTGGCTGCGGCCGCGCCTTTGCAAGGCTTGCAATCGCGCCAGCAATTCGAGGAATGAAAAAGGTTTGACGAGGTAGTCATCGGCGCCTTCGTGCAGACCACGTACGCGATCCTCGATGCGATCGCGCGCTGTCAGCATGATCACGGGTGTCTGCTTCACGCCGCGCAGCGCGCGCAGCAAAGCGAAGCCGTCGAGACCGGGTAGCATCGCATCGAGTACGATAACGTCATAATCGTACTCCAGCGCGAGATGCTGCCCGTCGATGCCATTGTTGGCGACATCGACGGCACAGCCCTGCTCGGACAGGCCCTTGTGCAGGTACTCCGCCGTCTTCAGTTCATCTTCGACGATCAGCAGTTTCATGGCATCTCGATATTCTTGCGCGCTTTGCCGTATGTTGCTTTAGGGCTGTCCTTCGATTGCTGCAGGCGGCGCTTCGCCGAGTCTGGCGGCTTTGCGCGCCTGCCGCGCTGCCCTGCGCTTGGCATACCAGTAATGCGCTCGATCGAGGTAGAGGTAGACCACTGGCGTGGTAAATAGCGTCATCATCTGCGACAGCAGCAGACCGCCGACCATGGCATAGCCGAGCGGTCGGCGCAGCTCGGAGCCAGAGCCGTGGCCCAGCATCAGCGGCAGGCCGCTCAAGAGCGCACACATGGTCGTCATCATGATCGGGCGGAAGCGTAGCAGACAGGCCTGGTAAATGGCTTCCTGCGGTTCCATGCCGTCGTCGCGTTCGGCCTTCAACGCGAAGTCCACCATCATGATGCCGTTCTTTTTGACGATGCCGATCAGCAGGATGATACCGATCAGTGCGATCACGCTCAAATCGTAGCCTCCGGCCATAAGAATCAGCAGTGCGCCGACACCGGCCGAGGGCAGCGTCGACAAGATAGTCAGCGGATGTATGTAACTTTCATACAGCAGGCCCAGCACGATGTACACGGCAATCAACGCCGCCGCAATCAGATAGGGTTGCGTCGTCAGCGAATCCTGGAAGGCCTGCGCCGTGCCCTGGAACGAGCCGCTCAAGGATTGGGGCAAGCCCATCTCGGCCTGCGCCTTGTTGATCGCATCGACCGCTTCGCCGAGCGCCTTGCCTGGTGCGAGGTTGAATGACAATGTCACAGCCGGAAACTGCCCTTGGTGGCTGATCGACAGATAGGCGGTTTTACTGGTGTCGACCTTGACGAAGGTCGACAGCGGCACCTGTTGTCCGGTCAGCGGCGAGGTCAGATAGAGTTTGCTGAACAGGGCCGGATCGCGTTGCAAGGCCGGAGTGACTTCGAGCACCACATGGTAGCTATTGATCTGCGTGAAGAACTGCGCCACCTGACGCTGGCCGATGGCGTCGTAGATCGTTGCATCGATGGTCGCCGCAGAGATGCCGAAGCTCGATGCCCGGTCGCGATCGATGGTCAGCACTGCCGAAGCCGCCGAGTTCTGCTGGTCCGATGCCAGGTCGGTGAGTTCGGGCAGCTGTCGCAGACGCCCGAGGACACGTGGCGCCCAGGTGTTCAATTCGTCAAGGTTGGAATCGGTCAGCGTATATTGATATTGGGTACGCGAAGAGCGACCGCCGACGCGGATATCCTGACCCGCCTGCAGGAACAGATTCACGCCCTTGACGCGTGCCAATTGAGGACGCAGCCGTGCAATGACCTCGTCAGCGCTATCCTTGCGGCCGTCCTCCTTCGGCCTGAGGGTGATGAAAAAATTGCCGGTATTGAAGGTCGCCGAGCTGCCGTTCATGCCGAAGGTAGCCACGTCCGGGTCGCGACGCACGATGTCGGCGAGCTGGAGCATGCGCTGGTTCATCGCCGTGAAGGAAGTGTCCTGCGCCGACTCGGGGAAGCCTGAAATGAAGCCGGTGTCCTGTTGCGGGAAAAATCCCTTTGGAATAATGACGAACAGCACGCCGGTTGCCACCAGCGTAATGAGGAAGACGCACAGCGTGATGAACTGGTGATCCAGCACCACGTGCAGACCACGTTTGTAGCCGTTGACCATCTTGTCGAAACCGTTTTCGAACAGCTGGTACAAGCGGCCATGCTTGCGCGCGTGCTCGTTTTTGAGAAAGCGCGAGCACAGCATGGGCGTAAGCGTCAGCGAAATGATCACCGACACCGCGATGGTCAGCGTCACCGTGACGGCGAATTCGCGGAACAGCCGGCCGACGATGCCGCCCATCAGCAATAGCGGAATGAACACCGCGACCAGCGAGACGGAAATCGAGATGATGGTAAAACTGATTTCGCCAGCACCTTTGTAGGCTGCCTCCATCGGAGGCATGCCAGCCTCGACGTGACGATAGATATTTTCGAGCATGACGATGGCATCGTCGACAACGAAACCGACCGAGATGGTCAGCGCCATCAGCGACAGGTTGTCGAGACTGAAGCCCAACACGTACATCATCGCTGCCGTACCGGTCAGTGCCAGCGGCACGGTGATGCTGGGAATCAGCGTCGCTGGCACGTTGCGCAGGAAGACGAAAATCACCATCACCACCAGGCAGATGGTCAGCAGCAGTGTGAACTCCACATCATGTACCGAGGCGCGGATGGTCTGCGTACGGTCGACGATGACATTCACCTTGATCGTCGGCGGAATCGAAGCCTCCAGCCGCGGCAGTGCGGCGTTGATGCGTCCCACTGTTTCGATCACGTTCGCGCCGGGCTGCTTGGTGACGGCCAACACGATGGAGCGGCCATTGGTGATGGAGTTGTCCTTGGGCGCACCGGCCCCCGCGTAGGCCCAACCGGCGACCTTGTTGTTCTCGGCAGCATCTATCGCCACGCCGATGTCGCGTATGCGAATCGGCGAGCCATTCTTGTAAGCAATGACGACGTTATTCCATGGCGCGGCCTTCAGGAGTTGGTCATTGGTGTAAACCGTAAAGCTCTGGTCAGTGCCATCGATGGTGCCTTTGGGCGCGTTCACCGTGGCGCTTGCAATGACCCCACGCAGGTCTTCCAGGCTGATGCCCAGCGAAGCGAGCTTGGCCGGATCGGCCTGGATGCGTATCGCCGGCTTCTGCTGGCCGAAGATGTTCACCAGCCCTACACCGGAAATCTGAGAAATCTGCTGCGCCAGGATGTTGTCGGCAAAGTCATTGACTTCGGTCATTGGCAGCGTGTCGGACTGCACGCCGAAAATCAGGATCGGTGCATCGGCAGGATTGACTTTGCGAAAACTCGGCGGGCTCGGCAGATTCGCCGGCAATTGCCCACTGGACGCATTGATCGCCGCCTGCACATCGAGCACTGCCGTGTCGATGCTGCGATCGAGGTCGAACTGCAAGGTGATTTGCGTATTGCCCGTACCGCTGGTCGAAGTCATCTGCGACAGGCCGGCAATGAGCGAGAACTGACGCTCCAGTGGCTGGGCCACGTTCGAGGCCATGGTCTCCGGGCTGGCGCCAGGCAGGTTGGCCGACACCTGGATGGTCGGAAAATCCACCTGTGGCAACGGCGCGACCGGCAGCAGCGGGAACACCGCGATACCGAGTAGCAGGATCGCCAGCGCCAGCAGCGTTGTGCCGATCGGGCGCTTGATGAAGTTGGTGGAGATACTCATCCCTTGCTCGATTGCTGTGCTGATGAATCTGCGGCCGGCGCGCGGCCGACGCCGCCGGCGCCGCCTCGTGGGCGTCCCCCGCCTTGCCTGGCTGCCGACTCGACGATCTGCGCACCTTGCCTGAGCTTGTACTGACCATCGAGCACCACGCGCTGGCCGGCCGCCACACCCTTGTCGATCACGGCAATGCCATCCTGGATCATGGCAACGACGATCGGCTGGTTGCGCACCGTCTTGCCATCGTCATTAACGACATAAGCATAAGTTCCGTCCTGGCCGCGCTGCACGGCAGCGGCGGGCAGTGTCAATGCATGCTGGCGCACACCGAGAATCAGGCGCACGTTGACGAACTCGCCGGGCCACAGCCGATGTTGCGGATTGGCAAAGCTACCCTTGACCTGGATGGTGCCGTTGGTGGTGTCGATCTGGTTGTTGAGCAGCACCAGCTTGCCCTTGCCGAGCAATTCGTTGCCATCGCGCGCATAAGCCTCAACGGCAAGCGGTTGATGACTGGTGTTGAGTGCGTTGTTGATTGCCTGGAATGCTTCTTCTGGCACGGTAAATACAACCGAGATCGGATCGATCTTGTTGATCACGACAATGCCCGTGGCATCTGCGGCATGCACGATGTTTCCGGGGTCAACGAGGCTCGCGCCGGTGCGTCCAGCCATCGGCGCGGTGATCGTCGTGAAACCGAGCTGCACCTGTGCGAAGTTGATCTGCGCGTCGTCGGTCTGGGTGGCAGCTTCGAGCTGCGCCACCAGCGCCTTCTGCGTGTCGAGCTGCTGCTTGGTGGCCGCGTCTTCGGCAATCAGTGTCGTGTAGCGCTGCAAGTCGATACGTGCATTGGCGAGCTGCGCCATGTCCTTGGCCTTTTGCGCCTGTACCTGGGCGAGCTGTGCACGCAAAGTGCGCGGATCGATGCGCGCCAGCACCTGACCCGCCTTCACGTCCTGGCCTTCGATAAAGCCGATCCCGTCGAGCTGACCATCGATGCGCGCCTTGACCGTCACCGTCGCGGAGGCCGTCGCCGTGCCTATGCCGCTACGATACACCGGCACATCTTGCGGCTTGACGGGAACCGTCGTGACCTGCACCGGCGGCGCGGCGCGCGGCGCCTTTTTGTCGGCTGCGCCAGCGTTGTTCATGCGCCACAGGCTCACTCCGCCAAGCGCAAGCAGGGCGACGACGCCAATCCAGGTCATTCGCCGGTAAAGCAGTTTCGTGTTCATAGTGTCGGCTTTTGCGTTGAATCTTGCATTGAATCCTGCATTGAATTCTTTTGTACCGAAGTGGCATTACCGCCCGCGTTCCAGCTGCCGCCGGTGGCGGTGATCAGGCTGACGCTGGCGGCAAGTTGTCGACCGCGCAGTTGTACGGCCGTGCGCTGATTGCTCAGCGACAGCACTTGCGTGGTTATGACATTAAGGTAACTGGAGGTGCCCGCACGGTACTGGCTCAGCGCCAGTCGCTCGGCCAATTGCGAAGACTGCACCGCCCGCGCTTGCAAGCCTGATTCCTGGTCGAGCACGCGCAGCGTCGACAAATTGTCCTCGACCTGCTGGAAACCGCTCAGTACCGTCTGCTTGTAGTCGGCAACGGCGGCGTCATAGGCGGCCACTGCCTGGGCGCCGCGGGCGCGATGCAGACCACCGTCGAACAGCGTCTGCGCCAAAGCCGCGCCAAGCGACCATATCCTGCTGGGCGTATCGAACAGGCGACTCAGGTCACCCGCGCTAAAGCCGCCGCGGGCACTGAGTATCAGCGTCGGGAACATGGCTGCGCGCGCGACGCCGATATTGGCATTGGCTACAGCCACACGCCTCTCGGCTGCCGCGATGTCGGGGCGCCGCTCCAGCAACTGCGATGGCACACCGACGGGCGACACCGGCAATTGACCCGTAAAAGGTTGTGCCGCGGTCGCCGGCGGCAGGCTGAAGTCAGCCGGTGCGCGACCCGTCAATATGGCAATGGCATGTTCGAGCTGGCTACGCTGTGCATCCAGGTCGACGGCCTGGGCCTGCGCTGTCGCCAGCTGACTCTCGGCCAGCGCCACATCGGAGAGCAAGGCGGTACCTGCTGCGTGTTGTGCCTGTACCAGCTTCAGCGAACGCGTGTAGGCCGCGATGGTATCGGCATATAGGTCGTGCAACTGATCGACGATGCGCAGTTGCAGGTAGTCCTGCGCCAGCGCGGCCTGGATACTCAGGTGCACGCCTGCAAGTGTATCGGCACTGGCTTGTTCGCTGGCCTTGCCGGACTCAATGCTGCGTCGCACGCCACCCCACAGATCGGGCTCCCAGCTCGCTGCCAACCCGAGGCTATAGGTGTTGGCTTCCTTCACCCCACCGTTGTTGTTGGTGCGGGCGCGCTGTGCCCCAGCGTCGCCTTCCAGACCCGGCCACAGCCCGGCGCGCGCGGCATCGGAGATGGCACGCGCCTGGCGGTATTGGGCTTCAGCAAAGCGGATGTTCTGGTTGGCGCGTTCGGCGTCCTGCACGAGCGCGTTCAGTGTCGGGTCGCCGTAGGCTTCCCACCACGGCTGGCGACTGTCCGCGACTTGCGGCTCCGCGGTTTTCCAGGGGCCGGCTTCCTTGTAGGCGGCAGACGTATCTATCGCCGGCCGCACATAGTCCGGGCCGACGCTGCATGCCGCGAGTAGCAATATAGCAAGTAGCGACAGATGGCGAGTCCGGACAACAGGAAAAGCATGAGGGGAAGGAGCCATGACCGGATCGAAGTGAGGAGACAGCGGATTTTCATTCTAGGCGTATACCCGGCATCCGGCGCTGTCACCAACATGACCGTTCTGTCAGGATTTCTGTTTTGAAAAGCTGTCGCGCGGCGTGGGGGCACCCATTTGAAACCGTTTGTAAGTCCGCTGGAAATCATGGGCGTTTATGCCGACAATAAAGGGTGAAATTTACGTCGGCGGGTTTGCTGACGGATGAGATGAAGAAGAGGTTTCGAAATGAGCAAGCTTTTGGTAATGATGGTTTTGGCGGGTCTGAGCGTCGCATCGCAAGCAACGGAATATGGACACGTAATTTCCAGCACACCGGTGGTTCAGCAAGTATCGGTACCGCAGCGGTCCTGCTGGGATGAGCAGGTGCAAGTGCAGCAGCCACGTTCGAGTGGTGGCGCCGTTATCGGTGGCATCGCCGGCGGCCTGCTTGGCAGCACGGTAGGCAAAGGTGGAGGCAAGTTGGCCGCAACGGCCGTGGGCGCCATCACAGGCGCAGTCGTGGGCGATCGGGTGGACAATCAGGACGGTCAGACCACCACGCAGACAGTTCGCCGTTGCCAGACGACGCAAACGTCGCAGCAACGCACGGTCGGCTACGACGTGGCGTATGAATATGCTGGTCAGCGCTATGCGACGCGCATGGCCAGCGATCCCGGCGAATGGGTTCCGATCAGCGTGAACGTGGAAGGTGCGGCCGTCACGCCGGCACCGACAACCACAGTCGTCGAAAGTCCGATGCCGACGACGACAATCGTCGAAGAAAATCCGGTGGTCGTTTATCGCCGTGCTCCGGTCTATTGGGGGCCGTCGCTCTTCCTCGATTTCGGCTACTCACGCCACTTCGGTCACCGCCGCTGGTAGTCGTCAAGGCGACGGCGGTATCCGCTTCAATACGCTGATACGGCCGTCGCTTGCCAGATAGGCGCGGTGCACCTGCCTGCCGTCCTCCACGCCTTGCCGCCGCAATTGACTCATCGAGTCTTTATGACGGATGAATTCGCGATGCATATTGCGGCTGATGATTTTTCCGTCGTAGACCACGCATAACTTCCGCGCTCATCGCTTTTTCGATAACGGGAAAGCGGTAACACAGCCAATCGACCAGCACGTTCCAGAACATCAGCGTCGAGATCAGCGCAAAGCTATCGCCGACGCTTTTGTAGTCATCCGCCATGGCGTTCTGCGCGGCGTCGCAAGCAACACCAACAGCAGTATATCGGCCCATCGAACCAGCGTCATGGCGCAGGACGACGCGAAAAATTATGAACAGGAACGAGTAGACGGCGGTGCCCCTAAGCACCATTTCCAGTGCCATTTCGGCCAAAAAATCTCCGAAATCCCGGACTGCGTCATGTCGAACCCTCTTCATAAATTCACGCACGGGAGCGCTTCGCAAATGGGATCCCGCCGACTGCCGAAATTCTTTAAATGCCAAAGGCATTTTCCTGCGAATGAATCACGGCCTGGCAGGGCCATAGCTTCGAAGCTCAATGTGCGCGAGCGCACACATCAGTCCGCGTTCCCCATGGGAACAGGCATTGCTGCACAGACCTCTTGCACGAATGCTCCTAAGCCCGGAACTCATCGCAATGGATGCAAGGCGACTTCACCCTGTCTGGCCGATTCTGGCCGCCGCCATCTGGCGTTTCCGCCGCCGAACTTCGCTGGCGGTATTGTTAGTGGTAATTGCCAAGCTGGCGGCGGTGGCGGTACCGCTGATCCTGAAGACAGTCGTCGACGAATTCAGTCACCCCGAAGCGCTGCTTGGCGTACCGGTATTTCTGCTCGTCGGCTATGCCGTTGCGCGTTTTCTCGGCACTTTTTTCAGCGAAATACGCGATGTGGTCTTCGCTCATGTCACACAGCGCACCGTCTCCGATTTCCTGATCCGCACATTCGAGCATCTGCATCGCCTGAGCCCGCGTTTTCATACCCTGCGGCAAACAGGGGCGCTGACGCGCGAAGTCGAGCGCGGCACGGCAGGTATAGGTTTTTTGCTTGGCGTAGCGCTATTCACCATCGTTCCGACCATGATCGAGATGGGATCAGTGATGATCATTCTCGCCGCCGGCTACAGCATCTGGTTCACGGTGATACTCAGCGCCACCTTTGTCGTCTATGGCGCCTTCACGCTGGTGTTCACCGAGCGCCGCGCCATTCATCAACGCGCGCTCAACCGGCTCGACTCGAATGCCAACGGGCGACTCGTCGACAGCCTGCTGAACTACGAAGCGGTGAAGTATTTCACCGGCGAGAAAACCGAAGCGTCGCGCTTTCGCACCATCATGTCCGAATGGATCGAGGTCGGCATACGCAACCAGAAAGCGCTGAGCCTGCTGCACATCGGCCAGAGCGCCCTCATTGCGGTGAGCGTCGCAAGCGTGATGCTGTACGCCGGCGATCAGGTCGTACATCGCGGCATGACGGTCGGCGATCTTGTTCTTATCAATGCTTATGTCATACAGATATGTCTGCCGCTCAATTCTCTCGGCTTCGTTTTTCGCGAAGCCAAGGATGCCTCGATCAATGCCGAACGCCTCTTTGCCTTGCTCGACGAACACCCCGAGATCGAGGAAAGGCGCGATCTGCCGGCGCTCGACGTCAAACGCGGTGAAGTGCGCTTCGAGCACGTCGACTTCGGGTACGAACCGAGCCGACCCATTCTGCATGACATCAATTTCAATATTGCGCCGGGCACGACGGTCGCCGTGGTCGGCGGCAGCGGCTCGGGAAAATCGACGCTGGTCCGCCTGTTGTTGCGCTTCTACGACATCAATGCCGGCGTCATCAGTGTGGACGGGCAAGACATTCGTGCCTGCACGCAGCAGAGCCTGCGCTCGGCCATCGGCGTAGTGCCACAGGACACCATCCTGTTCAACGACAGCATCGCGTACAACATCGGCTACGCGCGTCCCGGCGCCAGCCGAGAGGAAGTGGAAGCGGCAGCCCGCGCCGCGCAGATTCATGATTTCATCGTCTCGCTGCCGCAGGGTTACGACATGCTGGTAGGCGAGCGCGGCGTGCGGCTCTCCGGCGGCGAGCGTCAGCGCATCGCCATTGCTCGCGCCATTCTCAAGAACCCGCCTGTTCTCGTTTTTGATGAGGCAACGTCGGCGCTCGATACGCGTTCCGAGCGCAGCATCCAGGACGAACTCGCGCGTCTCGCGCGCAACCGCACAGCGCTGGTCATCGCGCACCGCTTGTCCACCGTCGTCGATGCCGCAGAAATTCTCGTGATGGATGGTGGTCACATCGTCGAGCGTGGCACCCACGAACACTTGCTCGAACACGAGGGCCTGTACGCGCAGATGTGGCGCCTACAGCAACACGAGCGCGAGATCGAACAGACCGGCCGCCGCCTTGCCATGCAATCGGTCGACATGGGCGTGCTGGTGGCTGGCGTCATCGCCGGCCTGCGCCCGGAAATGCAGCAGCGCCATCTTGATCTGTACACGTTCTTCGGCACCGAACAGATCCATGTCACGGGCAATTTGAGCAGCCTGCATCAGGCCGTGTGGGACGTGCTCGAATATTTCATCACGACCAATCCGCCCGACAGCCGCATCGAGTTGCGCCTGGAACGCAGCGGCATCGACGGTCGACTGACCATCATGGACGGCCTCGTCGCGGATACCACGAACCCACATCCCGACGCGTTGCCTGTCGAACTTGCACGTGCGGGTATTGACGTTGTCATGGAAGAGCATAGCGGCCGCTTCAGGCTTCAACAGGACGCCACCGGCCGCACGGCAACCATCGAGTTGCCGGTGCGCGCGTTGACGGGCGAAGCAGAGCCGACGGATGCTGACCATGCCACGACGAATACGCTCGATGCCGATGTCCTGCGTGGCATCCGCGTACTTGCCGTCGACGATAGCGCCGAAGCGCGCGAATTGATCGGTGTTGTGCTGCAGATGCACGGCGCCGAAGTACAGGTTGCCACATCGGGCAGCGAAGCCGTGGCCTTGCTCAGCACCCTGCCCTCGGCCAGCTGGCCCAATCTCTTGTTGTGCGACATCGGGCTCGGCGACGAGGATGGCTACACCGTCATTCGCCACATACGCGAACTGGAAACCGAACGGCAGACAACGCTCGTCAAACGCTTGCCAGCCATCGCGTTGACGGGCCTGGCCACGCCCGGAGATCGCATGCGTGCCCTGCTCGCGGGCTTCCAGCTGCATCTTGCCAAGCCGGTCGATCCGAACGAACTGGTGGCCGCCATCGTGAGTCTCGTCGGCAATCCCGCTCGACGCATCGAGCACCCGGTCGTCAACGCATGAGCGTGTTGGATACAAGCGGGTACAGCGTTTGCTCATCACGCCGCATGCGTAACACTCACGTAACACTGTGCCGCTCCGGCACGATGCCTTCGAACGGACCCGCACATGATGTCTGAAAAAAACGCCTCGCACGCCAGCCACTTCGTCACGACCGAACTTGCCGCGCAAGCCGTTGGCATGGCACTGCCACTCATTGAAAAAGCGATGCAGCACAGCTTCGTCGGCGAGAGCGGCTTTCTCTTCGTCGTTGTCATGCAACCCACGCTCACACCGTCGAACGCTTCGTTCGAAGAAGCCATTCTCTATGAACACGCCATCGGCGATCGTGCCCGATGGGATGCCGATTACGCAGGCTTCGCGCGCGCCAAGGCGCGACTGAGCTGGAAGACCGGTTTGGACAGTCACGTCGTGCAGACACTGCGGCCACATCTACTCCAACCGGGCGACACTGTCCTCTGGGGCGGCGTTGTGCTCGACGGCATCATCGTCGGCGTAAGCGGTGCGAATGCCTGCTACGACGAAGCATTCGCTGGCGTGGTGGCAATGTGCTTGCGAGGCCTCGTCAAGGACATGCGCGAGCGTTATCGCAAGGGCCTGTTCCTCGAATAGCTCGCGCTAAGTAACTCTTACCAGTGGCGTGTAACTCTTCTAACGCGAGCGCCATTGCGGCTTCGCGGGCAATACGCCTGCCTGGCAATGCGTGTCCGCATGCTTTATTTCAACATCATCGCTTCTCTCTCAGCCTTCTTCTTATAAAGAGAAACGATTCCTCAATATATTCTAATGGCATTATTTCGCGGACGGGCACGTCATGTGCTGGAAGAGCGACAAAGGTGCTCGCGAGAGCCCGAGGACGAGAGGTAAAAATCATGCACAGAATCGCGCTCATCAGCGAACACGCATCTCCCCTGGCAGTCGGCGGCAGTACCGATAGTGGTGGTCAAAATGTCTACGTCGCGCATGTCGCCAGGCAACTCGCCAAGTCCGGCTGGCACGTCGATGTGTTCACCCGGCGCGACGACGAAGCGCAAGAGATCATTGTCGACTGGCTACCGCGCGTACGCGTGATCAATGTGCCGGCCGGTCCGGCAGTCTCCATCGCCAAGGAAAAGCTGCTGCCGTACATGGCTGAATTCGCGCATTTCATGCAGGGCTTCATACGCGACGCACCAGATCCCTACGACTTGCTGCATGCCAACTTCTTCATGTCGGGTTGGGTCGGGCTGCAACTCAAACACATATTCGGTCTGCCGCTGGTCATGACCTTTCATGCCCTCGGCAAGGTACGCCATCTGCATCAGGGCGACAGCGATCTGTTCCCCAGCGAACGTTTCGATATCGAACAGCAGATCGTGGAAGAAGCCGATCGCATCATTGCCGAATGCCCGCAGGATCGCAGCGACCTGATCGAACACTACAACGCCGATCCGCGGCGCATCGAAGTCGTCCCCTGCGGTTTCGACACCGCCGAATTCGAACCGATTGCGCGTGCCGACGCGCGCAGCCAACTGCAATGGCCGGAGGATGAGTTCTGCATTCTGCAACTCGGCCGCATGGTGCCACGCAAAGGTGTTGACGACGTCATACGTGCGCTGGCGGCGCTTGGCGGGCAATCCGGGATTCGCGCTCAGCTCTACATCGTCGGCGGCAACACGGACGTTCCGGATGCGAACGCGACGCCGGAAATCGGCCGTCTCGCGGCGCTCGCCAAGTCGCTCGGCGTGTGCGAACAAGTGCGCTTCACCGGCCGCCGCGGACGCAAGGATCTGGCGCTTTACTACAGCGCTGCCGATGTCTTCGTCACCACGCCATGGTATGAACCATTTGGCATAACGCCGCTGGAAGCGATGGCCTGTGCCGTGCCGGTAGTGGGCGCTGCCGTAGGCGGCATTCAGCATAGCGTCGTCGACGGCAAGACTGGCTACCTGGTGCCGGCCAAGAATCCGGCGGCCATCGCCGAGCGCCTTGCAGTGCTGGCGGGCGACCCGGCCAGGCGCGCCACCATGGGTGCCGCCGGCTGGGCGCGCGTGCATCGCTTGTTCACCTGGGCGAAGGTCAGTGCCAGCCTGGCAAACATCTACGGCCGCACCATCGATCAGACCTATGCGAGCGGAATACGTCGTCTGCACGCGATGGCTGCAGGGGTTGGACTTGAAATGACAGACGATTTTTCTCACTTCGTGCACGACTCCACGCCGACCACGGCGTTGGCCAACACAACAATCTGACAAGGGCCGATCTTTATGTCCACTACCATGCAATCCGCATCACAGGAATCGCTATCGAAGTCCGATGGCAAAACACGCGTGGCATTCGTCACCGGCGGCGGTCGCGGCCTCGGCGCCGCGATCTGCGATGTGCTGGCTGAAGACGGCTTCTCGCTCGTCATCGCCGATATCAATGCCGCTGCCGCACGCGATACAGCCGGTCGCCTGCGCGATGCAGGCCATCACGTTCATGCCGTGGCACTCGATGTCACCAATGGCACACAAGTGAAACAAGTGGTCGACGAGATGATCGGGCATTTCGGTCGTATCGATGCACTCATCAACAACGCTGCCGTCGACGTCACGCTGCCCATCGACGAGTTGGAGGTGGACGACTGGCAACGCGTGATGCAGACCAACCTGAGCGGTCCCTTCCTGTTGGCCAGGAGCTTGGTGCCGCATATGCGCGAGAGGGGCGGCGGCTACATCGTGAATATTGCCTCGACCGCCTCGCGCCGCGCCTGGCCTAACGCCGCTGCCTATCACGCCAGCAAGTGGGGCTTGCTCGGCTTGTCGCATGCGCTGCATGCCGAGCTGCGCCCGCACGGCATCAAGGTGTCGGCGGTACTCGCTGGCGGTATGCGCACGCCATTCCTGCTCGACCGCTTCCCCGACATCGATCCCGGCGTCCTGCAGGACCCGCACAACGTTGCCAAGGCGGTACGCTTCGCGTTGTCGCAGCCGGATGAAACCGTCATACCCGAGATCATGGTGTTGCCGATGCGGGAAAGTTCATGGCCATGAGCACGCATATTCCTTCACTGCTGGCCGGCAAACCCGCCGTCTTTCTCGACAAGGACGGCACCTTGCTGGTGGATGTGCCCTTCAACGTCGATCCGGATCGCATGGTGCTCGCCGAACGCGCATGTCATGCACTGCACGCACTGGGTAAGCTCGACGTACCGCTTGTGGTCGTCAGCAACCAGCCCGGCGTGGCGCAAGGGCGCTTCCATGAGGAAGCGCTATGCGCCGTCGGGCAACGTCTCGATACTTTTTTCCGCTACAGCGGCGCCAGGCTAGCCGGCTTCTACTACTGCCCGCATCATCCGGAAGGCACGCGCGACGAATATGCCATCCGTTGCAATTGTCGCAAGCCGCGGTCCGGCTTGTTGCAACGTGCCGCAGCCGATCTCGGTGTCGCGCTGGAGCACTCGTGGATGGTCGGCGACATTCTCGACGATATCGAAGCGGGGAATCGCGCAGGCTGTACGACGATACTCATCGACAACGGCAACGAAACAGAGTGGTTGAGCGGGCCTTTGCGCTCGCCACATTTCACCTTCGCCAACATCGGCGAAGCCGCCGCGCTCATCGCGGATACGCTTTCGGCATATCGGCTCGACGCGCCTTCCGAAGCATGGCTGGAAAGAACGGCCGCGGCCCTGCGTCATCATGCGGAGACGAATCATGTCGCAATGGAATAACGCCCGCGACATCCTGTGCGTGCGTCTGGACAATATGGGCGACGTGCTGATGACGACGCCTGCATTGCGTGCGCTCAAGGAGAGCGTGCCGGACCGGCATCTGACCCTGCTCACCTCCCCTTCCGGTGCGGCCGTTGCCAACCACATTCCGGAAGTCGACCAGGTCATCATGTACGACGCGCCCTGGGTGAAGTGTGCCAATACGCACGATGCTTCGTCCGACCGCCGCATGATCAGCCGACTCGATGCCGCCGACTATGATGCCGCTGTCATTTTCACAGTATATAGCCAGTGTGCCCTGCCAGCCGCGCTGATGTGCATGATGGCCGACATCCCCTTACGCCTCGGCCACAGCCGCGAGAACCCGTACCTGCTGCTCACCGACTGGGTGCGTGAGACCGAGCCCCAAAGCGGCGTGCGCCACGAAGTGCAACGGCAACTCGACCTCGTGGCCAGCGTCGGTGCCCATACCGAAGATCGACATCTGTCCTTCGCGCTGAACAACGCCGATCGCGGCGCACTGCAAGCGAAGCTCTCGCGGCGCGGTGTCGACTTGCGCCGCCCATGGCTGGTACTGCATCCAGGCGCGACGGCAGCGTCGCGGCGCTATTCGGCAGCGCAGTACACGGCGGCGGCACAAGGCATCCGTGCCCGCCTCGACTGCCAGATTCTCGTTACCGGCAGCGACGAAGAAGTACCGCTTTGTCATGCAATGCAGGAATCTCTCGGCAGGAACGTCTTCTCGCTGGCCGGCGAATTGACGCTCGGCGAATTCGGCACGCTCATCGCCGGCAGCGCAGTCCTGCTTTCGAATAACTCCGGGCCGGTGCACATCGCCGCGGCGGTCGGCACACCGGTCGTCGACCTGTATGCGCTGACCAATCCGCAACACACGCCCTGGCTGGTACCCAATCGCGTGCTGTTCCACGACGTGCCGTGCAGGAATTGCTACAAGAGCGTCTGCCCAGAGGGACACCACGCCTGCCTGGCCGAGGTGGCGCCGCAGGATGTCGTCACCGCTGTCTGCGATTTATGGCATGAGCATGGCGGACGACGGGCCTGCTTTTCGCTGGTGCCGCCTGAAGGTGACGCAGAAGACGGCGATGCGTTTGCGGTGGATGCGGCGTGAGGAGCACGGCTGGATACATATGACAGGGTAGGCCCTTACCCCCAACCTCTCTCCCGCGAGGAGAGGGGAGCAAAACAGAGCTTTCTGGAGACATCGATGTACACACTGGGTATCAACGCCGTCTACCACGACTGCGCCGCCTGTCTGATCAAGGATGGCGTGGTACTGGCGGCGGCTGAAGAAGAGCGTTTCAATCACGTCAAGCACGGCAAGCGGCCAGTGCCTTTCACAACCTGGCAATTGCCCTTCAATGCCGTCGACTACTGCCTCGGCGAAGCAGGCATCACCCTTGCCGATGTCGACCATTTCGCTTACTCGTTCGATCCGCACGAGCTGCCCGGTTACGGGGATGACAAAAGCATCGCCTTGCCCTTGCAACCTTCGGCGCAAAAGAGTGCAACAGGCCACACCTCGCCGTGGGATCCGCTGTTCATGTCCTATATCGTCAATGCGCCGCGCCAACTCACTTCCGGCGCGCCACTGCACCTGCAGAAGCGTTTTCGCAACGTGCGTTACGAAGATATCGCGCCGCGCTGGCACTTCGTCGAACACCATCTCGCACACGAAGCCAGCGCGTTCCTGGCCGCCCCCTTCGACGTATCGGAGGCCGTGGCGGTGTTGACCATGGACGGGCGCGGCGAGTTGGCGACGACGAGTTACGGCTCGTTCCGCGATGGCCGCTACGAGCGCGTCAAGCAGGTAAACCTGCCCGACTCGCTCGGCTTGCTCTACGAAGACGTCACGCGCTATCTGGGCTTCCTGCATTCATCGGACGAATACAAGGTCATGGCGTTGGCATCTTTCGGCAAACCGACGCATATCGAGCAGTTCCGCCAGATCGTGCTCCTGCAGGACGATGGCGGCTATCGCATCGTCGCGCCGCAGCTGGAAGAACGCTTCGGCCCTGCACGCCAGCGCGGCGGCGAGTTGACGCAACACCATTACGACATCGCGCATTCGCTGCAGAAGGTACTCGAAGAAACGGTGCTGCACATGGCGACCTGGTTGTATCGCAAAACCGGCGCACGCAATCTCGCCATGGCCGGTGGCGTGGCGCTCAACTGCGTCATGAACGCGCGCATCCGCGAGCTTGGCCCCTTCGAACAGGTATGGGTGCAGCCGGCAGCCGGCGATGCCGGTACGGCGCTGGGCGCAGCGTTATGGATCGACCATGAGCAGCGCAGCGCGGGGGGCGACCAGCGCCGGCTCTGGACGATGCAGCATGCATATCTGGGCCCCAGCTACGACGATGTCGAGATTGAGGAATTCCTGCGCTGGACGCAGGTGCCCTTCCGTAAACTCGACAATGTCGCCGAAGAGACTGCGGCAATACTCGCGCGGGACAAAGTCATCGGCTGGTTCCAGGGCCGCATGGAATTCGGCCCACGCGCGCTCGGCGCCCGCTCCATCCTGGCTTCGCCGATCAGTCCCGACATGCAGGCGCGGCTCAACGAGATCAAGGACCGCGAAGACTTCCGCCCCGTCGCGCCGGTGGTGATGGAGGAGCGCGCTGCCGACTGGTTCAAGGCGCGCTCGTCGGCCTCGTACGTGGCGCCTTTCATGTTGTTCGTTTTCGACGTGAAGCAGGAGCAGGCCGAGCGGATTCCAGCCGTATGCCATGTGGATGGTACGGCGCGCGTGCAGACAGTGCGCCGCGACCAGCATGCGCGCTACTACGATCTGCTGGCCGCTTTCGAGCGCAGGACCGGCGTGCCGATCCTGGTCAATACTTCATTCAATACACGCGGCGAGCCCATCGTTTGCACGCCGCGCGACGCCGTGGAGTGTTTCTGGACTTCGCCGCTCGATGCACTTGTCATCGGCTCTTACCTGCTTGAAAAGCCACGATCATGAAGACCAATGCCAATACCTCACGCCTGGCGCGTCACGCCAGCCACTCGCCTGCGCAGGTTGACTGCGATATCGCCGCCTCCGTCGTCGTCCCTACTTACGGTCGCCCGGACCTGCTGCGTCGCTGCCTGGAAGGGCTGTGTCGCCAGGACCTGCCGCACTCTTCTTACGAAATCATCGTGGCCGACGATGGCCCAAGTGTCGACACGCAGGCCGTTGTCATGTCCTATGCCAAGCGACGCGATGCGCCACGCATGCGCTATATCCCGGTGGTGGCCACGCAGGGGCCGGCCGGGGCACGCAATCGCGGCTGGCGGGCAGCGAGCGGTCGCGTGATCGCCTTCACCGACGATGACACGATGCCCGCCCACAACTGGCTCAGCAAAGGCCTTGCCGCCATGGCGCGAGGTGCCGACGCTGTCGCCGGGCGCGTGGTGGTGCCGGTGCCGAAGCATCCCACGGACTACGAGCGCGACGTGGGCGGGCTAGCGACGGCGGAGTTCGTCACGGCCAACTGCTTCGTGACGCGCGCCGCATTGCTAGCCACCGGCGGCTTCGACGAGCGCTACACGCGCGCCTGGCGCGAGGATTCCGATCTGCAGTTCAGCCTTCTGCAACATGGCTTGACGATCACGCGTGCGCCTGCCGCCATCGTGCTGCATCCCATTCGTCCCGCGCCCTGGGGGGTAAGCCTGCGCGTGCAGAGCAAGGTGTATTTCGATGCGCTGCTGTATCGCAAGTATCCCCGACTTTATCGGCAGCGCATCCGGCCCGCACCGCCGTGGAATTATTACCTCTGCATGCTCGCTGTCGTTGTCGCGGTCTGCGCCGCGGTAGCGGGACAAGCCGCAATCCTTGCCGGCGCTGCGCTGCTATGGCTGCTGATGACAGCGGCCTTCTGCATCAAGCGGCTGCATCGCGCCGCGCACAGCTTCTCGCATATCGTGGAGATGGTGCTGACCTCCATCGCCATTCCGCCGCTGGCTTTGTATTGGCGTGTACGTGGCTGCCTTCACTTCAAAGTATTGTTTCTTTGAAGGAAGAACGATGCATTCCAACGTCATCAACCTCACGCCGTGCCTCAAGCTGCGTCACGTCAAGCAACGCAAGGCCGCATCGCTGTGGCAGCTTCCGCCACAGCGCATCGCCGTCTTCCGCGCATTGCAACTGGGCGACATGCTGTGCACCATCCCTGCCTTACGCGCCCTTCGTTCTGCTGCGCCGCAGGCACATATCGCGCTGATCGGCTTGCCGTCTGCAAGGGTGATCTGCGAACGCTTTGCGCACTATATCGACGAGCTTATTCTTTTTCCCGGCGTACCGGAATTTCCCGAGCAGGCTGCCGACGTGCAGGCGCTGCCCGGCTTCATCGACGCAATGCGCGCACGCAATTTCGATGTGGCGATCCAGCTGCATGGCAGTGGGCAAATTGCCAACGATCTCGTTCGCCAATTCGGCGCGAAACTGAATGCGGGCTTCGTGCCCGATATGCTCAGTACGGCCGCAGATGAAAATGCCGACGCGAGATATTTCATGCCGTGGCCCGATCATCTTCCCGAGATACATCGCTATCTCGCGCTGATGCGTTTCCTCGGCGTCGAAAATGTCGACGACCATCTGGAGCTGCCTCTGTATGCGGCCGACTGGGCAGAATGGGAAGATCTCACGGTTAGCCACTCTCTACGGCAAGGCGAATACGTGTGCGTACACGTCGGCGCACGCATGCCGTCGCGCAGGTGGCCGATCGATCGCTTCGCCGAGGTCGCCGCTCACTTCATCGCGCACGGCGCCCCCATCGTGCTGACCGGCGCCGCCGAAGAACGGTCGCTGGTCGACAGCCTGAAGCGCCTGCTCGAAGCCAGAATGCCTGGCCCCGAAGCGGCTGCCGCGGCGCATATCGTCGACCTGTGCGGCCACACCAGCCTGGGCGGCCTCGCAGCGTTGGTCGCACGCAGCCGTGTGCTCATCTGTAATGACACTGGCGTATCGCACATCGCGGCCGCTGTTGGCGCACGGAGTGTCGTGATTGCATCGGGAAGCGACGCGGCGCGCTGGGCGCCGCTGGACCGCGAACGTCATCGCGTGCTCGCCCACCACGTGCCATGCCGTCCGTGCATGCATCACGAGTGCCCGATAGACCATCCGTGCGCGCGCGGCATATCGCCGGAGATGGTCATCCAGCAAGCGCAGTATCTGACAGGAGAAGCGCATGCAGCATGAGCGAAGTCGCCGTCTGCGCGTGCTGACATGGCATGTGCACGGCAATTATCTGTATTACCTCTCGCATGTTCCGCACGACTTCTATCTGGTCACACGTCCTGGCAATCCTGCCGGTTATGCCGGACGCGTAGGGCAATTTCCCTGGGGCGACAACGTTTTCGAGGTGCCGCAGGAAGTCCTGCAGCGCCAGCAGTTCGACTGCGTGCTGTACCAGTCGCGCAAACACTATCTGGAAGATCGTCACGCATATCTGAGCGCGGCACAGCGCGCCCTGCCAGCCATCTTCCTGGAACACGATCCGCCGCAGGAACATCCCACTGCCACGCAGCACTTCGTGCAGGACGCCAACGCCTTGCTGGTCCACGTCACACCCTTCAACGCCTTGATGTGGGACAGCGGCATCACGCCCAGCACCGTGGTCGAACATGGTGTCGTCGTACCGGATGTGCGCTACAGCGGCGAATTGGAACGCGGCATCGTCGTGGTCAACAATCTCAAGCGCCGCGGCCGACGACTGGGGGCGGACATTTACGCGCAACTCGCGGAGAGGGTGCCGCTCGATCTCGTCGGCATGGATGCGCCAGCAGCGGGCGGTATCGGCGAGGTAGGCAATCTCGAACTCGCCGCTTTCTGCGCGCGCTATCGCTTCTTCTTCAACCCGATCCGCTACACCAGCCTCGGCCTGGCCGTCATCGAAGCGATGATGATAGGCATGCCCGTCATCGGTCTGGCGACGACAGAACTCGTCACCGTGATCCGCAACGAGAAAAACGGCTACGTCGACACGCGGCTCGACAAACTCATCGAAGTCATGCACGCGCTGCTGCACGAACCGGCGCTGGCGCGGCAGTGGGGCGAGGAAGCGCGGCGCACTGCGCGAGAGCGTTTCAATATCGACCGTTTCGTCAGGAGCTGGATGGATGTCTTCGCAACGGCGGTACGTTAGAGGCTCGCACAACACGTGGCTTCGTCAGCCCTTCGATACAGCCGCAGCCACTCGGGGCGAACGGCTTCGACGATGCCAGTCCTTTTGACGAGTGGCGTGCATCGAATCATTTGAAACGCATTTTGCATATTCAGGAGAAAGCTCATGAGAGGAGATATCCGCAAGCGTGTGCTGGTGACCGGTGGCGCTGGTTTTCTCGGTTCCCATCTGTGCGAGCGCCTGCTCGAAGAGGGTCACGATTTGTTGTGCGTGGACAACTTCTACACCGGCACACGCGCCAACGTGGCGCACTTGCTCGACAACCCGCGCTTCGAGCTGATGCGCCATGACATCACCTTTCCTTTGTACGTCGAGGTCGATGAGATCTTCAATCTGGCCTGCCCGGCCTCGCCTGTGCACTATCAGTTCGACCCGGTGCAGACGACCAAGACCAGTGTGCATGGCGCGATCAATATGCTCGGGCTTGCCAAGCGCGTGAAGGCGCGCATCTTCCAGGCTTCGACGAGCGAAATCTACGGCGATCCGAAGATACACCCGCAGCCCGAGCAGTACTGGGGACACGTCAATTCCATCGGCCCGCGCTCCTGTTATGACGAAGGCAAGCGCTGCGCCGAAACCCTGTTCATGGACTACCGCCGTCAACATGGCCTGTCGGTGAAGATCGCGCGCATCTTCAATACCTATGGCCCGCGCATGCATCCCAACGACGGCCGCGTGGTGTCAAATTTCATCATGCAGGCATTGGCCGGCAAACCCTTGACCGTCTATGGCGACGGGTCCCAGACTCGCGCCTTCTGCTATGTCGATGACATGATCGAAGCCTTCGTGCGCTTCGTGAAGAGCCCGGAGGAATTCACCGGTCCGGTCAACCTCGGCAATCCCCATGAACTGAGCATGCTCGCCATCGCGCGCGAAGTGCTGCGCATCACCGGCTCATCGTCTGAAATCGTCTTCAAACCCCTGCCCTGCGACGATCCGTTGCAGCGCTGTCCCGACATCACGCTGGCGCGCGAGAAACTCGGCTGGGCGCCGACCACATCGCTGGAAGACGGTCTGCGCCGAACTGCCGAATATTTCGAACGCACCTGCTTCGCCACGCGCAGCGCGCAAGCAGCCTGAGCCGGTCGCCGAGCTGCCATGAGCCGCGTCCTGCACGATAGGGTCGCCAGTATTGCCAATGCGCTGGTGATCTCGCCGCACATGGACGATGCGGTTTTCAGTTGTGGCGCTTTCATGGCCGCGCATCCGGGTTGCACGGTGCTTACCGTTTTCGCTGGCATACCGGCCGATCCGAATATGCAGACGGAATGGGATAGACACTGCGGCTTCAGTGATGCCGCCACTGCCCAGCAGGCACGCCGCGTCGAAGACCAGCGTGCCACTGCGGCGCTGCAAGCCCATTGCCGCTGGCTCGATTTCATCGACGACCAGTACGCGCCGCGCAGCGACGAACGAGACCTCGCCCCGGCCATCCGCGATTGCGTGCGTTCGCTGGTGCCGGCTGCTGTGCTAATGCCTTTCGGCCTGTTCCACTCCGACCATCTGCGCGTCAGCGAAGCCTGTATCACGCTGCTGTTGCACCACGCGCTGGATCTCTCGCATGCCCTGTGTATCGCCTACGAAGACGCCCTCTATCGCCGTCAGGCAGGCGCGACGCAAGGGCGCCTTTGCGCTTTTGCCAATCGGGGTATCGTCGCCACGCCGGTCTCGCCCTCCATCACGCCGCAGGATTACGCGCGCAAACGCCACGCCGTCGAGCAATACGCCAGTCAGTTGCGCGCTTTCGGCCCGCACGGGCACGATGATCTCTATATGCCGGAAAGATACTGGCTGCTGCAGCCACAGGAAGGTACGCCATGACGGAACAACGTGTAAGCATCGTGGTGCTCACCTACAACCGGCGTGAAGAAGTATTGTGCACGCTGGCTGCCCTGACGGCGCTGCCTGAACAGCTACCCGTCCTGTTGGTCGACAACGCCAGCCACGACGGCACGGCGGAGGCGGTACTGGAACGCTTTCCGCAGGTCGTCGTGATACGTAATCCGCATAATGCCGGCGCGGCCGGTCGCAATCTTGGCCTGGACAAAGCCACCACTCCCTACGTGGCATTCTCCGACGATGACACGGTCTGGGATGCGGGGAGTCTTGGCAAGGCGGCGGATATTCTCGACAAGTACAACAATGTTGCTGTCATATCCGCGCATGTACTGATTGGCACCGCGCGCCGCGACGATCCTGCATGTCGCCCGATGGCCGACAGCCCATTCGATTCACAGGGACTGCCTGGCAAGGCGCTGCTCGGCTTCATGGCGGGCGCCTGCGTCGTGCGTGTCGCAGCGTTCCGCGAAGTCGGCGGTTATATGCCGGAACTTTTCATTGGCGGCGAGGAAGCACCGTTGGCACTCGACCTGGTCGCACTCGGCTGGAGAATCGTGTATTGCGCGGACATAAGGACCTGCCACTTTCCATCGCAGCAACGCGACGTACCGCAACGTCGCTGGCTGCTTCTGCGCAACGCGCTGTGGACGGCATGGCTGCGCCTGCCTGTGCGCCTGGCCCTCGGCGAAACGTTGGCGCTGGTGCCACTTTTGCGACGCGAACACAGCCTGCTGAAAGTAGGCTTGCAGACCTTGCGTAAAACACCCTGGCTATTACTCAATCGTCATGTAGTACCCGCGCCGGTTCAAGCGATGTGGCGACAGATCCATCGCGGCCCGGAGACGAATGTGGGCACACCTCGATCGCAAACAGGAAATTGATGAGCCGCCCGCAGCGCCGAAAGGAAGCGTGAGCGGCTCGCCGTGTCGCGCGACCATCGACCCTAACATTGTCATCCCGGCCCCTCGACAAGCTCGGGATAAACCGGCTACCCCGGGCCGGGATCCATAGCCTTTTAGTGGTTCGTGCTGCTTGCGGAACTGCTGCTCCCGCTTTTATGCTTGCGGCTGTGCGAGCGGCTGCTCGACGCCATACCGCTGGAGCCGCTTCCGGTTGCGCTATTGGTTCCCGTCACGCTCGTATCGTTGCTCCCGCCTATGCTGTTTGAATTGTTGCCGCCTATGCCATTGGAAGGTGTACCCGGCGTTCCGACCGCGCCATTTGCGCCTGCAGCGCCGTTCATTCCGGCACTGCCATTGGTTCCGTTTCCAGTCGTTCCGGCACTGCCGCCGACTCCCGCAGCACCGGTCGTTGAACCAGGCCCTGTACCGGGACCGCCACCACCGCCGCCACCTCCACCGCCCGATTGCGCCCATGTCACCGCAGCGGTGCAACAAAATGCCGCGACAGCGGCACGCATGATGATATTTTTCATGATTTCTCCTTGATGATGATTTGGGGGATGAAGCGTTGCAATGCGGCGATATTGACGCATGCAACCACACCGCGAGTATTTCGAACCAGCGGATTAAGTGAATTGCTGCAACCACCATGCCCAGCGCTTCGTGGCGGAAATGCCCGCATTTCCCGCAACGAGCCGTGAAATAAATTCAGCTTGCGTTGATTTCTTACTGGCAGCGTTCGTAGAGGGCCATCAGTCTGTCCAGGTGCTGCGCATGGCCGGCTTGCCATTGGTCCCAAGTAAAGCGCCAGCGCCGTTTCCGTCCAGGCGACCAGACATATCTTGCGGGCGTCGGCGCCCGCGCCGAGAATGTCCTACAGGGGATAAATCGTCGCATTGGCGACGCTGGCGCAGGCCGCACGCATCAGTTCCCAATTGATTTCGTGACCGTCGATGCCGAGATAGCGTCGGGCGTGCTGGGATGAGCAGATGCAAGTGCAGCAACCACGTTCGACGGGTGGTGCCATTATCGGTGGCGTCGCTGGCGGCCTGCATGGCAGCACGGTAGGCAGAGGTGGTGGCAAGTTGGCCGCAACGGCCGTGGGCGCCATCACGGGGCGCGGTCGTTGGCGACCGGGTGGACAATCAAGATGGTCAGACCACCGCGCAAACAGTTCGCCGTTGCCAGACGACGCAAACGTCGCAGCAACGCACGGTCGGCTACGACGTGGCGTATGAATATGCTGGTCAGCGTTATACGACGCGCATGGCCAGCGATCCTGGCGAATGGGTGCCGATCAGCGTGAACGTGGAAGGTGCGGCCGTCACGCCCGCCCCGACAACGACCACAGTCGTCGAAGAAAATCCGGTGGTCGTTTATCGCCATGCTCCGGTCTATTGGGGGCTGTCGCTCTACTTCGATTTCGGCTACTCACGCCACTTCGGTCACCGCCGCTGGTAGTCGTCAAGGCGACGGCGGTATCCGCGTCAACACGCAGATACGGCCGTCGCTTTCTGGAAGCTTCGTTCCCTCCCGAAGCTCGATATTCCCCTCGCATATTGCACCGAACGACGACGGGGACTCACTTGATGTGCCGCGCTCGCACCGGCTCGTTACATTGCGATGGCAAGCCTAGCCACCGCGATTCCACGCCATTCATTTGGCTCCCGGCCAGAAAGGACGGCCCGGGCCGACGTATTCGTAAGGCGGCTTGTCGTCGTCCATGTAAAACGCGGGGCTCCGCAAACGCGGATCGTTCGCGTCGCTCGGGCCTGTCGTGTACCTGTAACCATTCACGACGGAACTTATTTGGGGGGACGAAGCACATGCGCTCAGTCCCAGGATCGACGCAATAATCAGCAGTGTCTTCATGATGTCTCCACAGACAAGGAACGAGTGCAGGTGCTCGCATCGTTTAGCAACGGTACAAGCCATTATGAACCAGGCGGTATCCGGATAGTTCCTGTTCGCTGCGACCTTCTCATTTGCGTCGGCATTTCGATTATATGCAACAAGATTGCATTAACGTGCATCCTGTGTTTCAATCGACCCCATGAATTCCGATCCGGCCACACGCATTCGCGCTCTAGGCGCTCGCGTCACCCCCGCACGCTTGGCCGTACTGCGTTTGCTTGAGGGCGCGGATCGCGCCTTGAGCCATCACGACGTGGAAGCGGCGCTGTCTGATCTGGACATTGACCGCGTGACGCTTTATCGCGTGCTCGATTGGTTGGTCGAGAGTGGCTTGGCGCATCGCGTGACAGATGCGCAGCGCGTGTTCCGTTTCAGTCTCGCAGCGCCGAATGCGCCGCAGCACGACCAACATGCCCATTTCCGCTGCGAGGACTGCGGCAAGGTGTTTTGTCTGGACGATGTACAGATCGCGCAGCCTGCCTTACCAAAAGGCTTTTCGGCGAAATCGGTGGGGCTCAGCGTGACGGGACAATGTGCCCAATGTGACCGGCACACTGCCGCGAAATAGCATCAGCACGAAAACAGGATCGGAATATCATTGATGCATATCCTCATACAAATTTTCTTCGCAACCATGCTCGGCGGCGTACTCAGCGCCATTGCTGCCGGCATCGTGATGGCTGGCTTGCCACAACGTTGGATGCCACGCATGGTGGGTTTTGCCACGGGAGTACTGCTTGCCGTGGCGCTGCTCGATGTACTGCCGGAGGCCTTCGAATCGGGCGTGGCGCCGCACCGCTTGTTCACAAGCATGCTGCTGGGTTTGTTAAGTTTCTATGGTCTGGAGCGCATTGCCGTGTGGCGTCACTCGCATGCCGACGAACAAGGCCATGACCATCACTGTCCGCCCCACGAACACAAGCATGGGCACTCGCACGCCCATCATGGCGTGCAACGCAATACCGTCATGGCGGTGTTGGTCGGTGGTAGCTTTCATAATTTCGTCGATGGCGTGTTGCTTGCCGCGACATTCCTGACGAGTCCGGCGCTGGGTTGGTCGACCGCCTTCGCGGTGATCGCCCATGAAATTCCTCATGAGGCTGGCGGATTTGCCATCGTGCGCGCTGCGGGCTACTCGCGTTGGCGTTCGATGGCCATGAATGCCCTGTCCAGCATGAGTGCAGTGCTGGGCGGCCTGATCGGCTACTTCGCTCTGCGCCAGACGCAGGTCGTGCTGCCGTATGTACTTGTCATTGCTGCGGCCAGCTTTCTGTATATCGCAATTTCCGACCTTCTGCCCTTGTTGCGCAATGAAGGACATCGGCATACATCGATGTGGCAGACCGCCTGGATGGTGATCGGTGTGGTGGTGATTGCCGCGAGTGTGCTGGGCGAGCATTGATGCACTTCAAGGCGAATGCCTCGCGAAACAATCCATCGCTTCAATTCCGGGAGACGTAGTCCATGCGCCGTAAATTCCTGCCGATGTATCTGGCTGTTTCAATGTCGGCGCTATCTACTCCCGCTTGGGCAGCCGAGGCCCATGTTCATGGCCTCGCCAATCTCGAAGTAAGTATCGAAGGCAACACACTGTCGATCGCGATGGAATCGCCACTCGACAACCTGATCGGCTTCGAGCGCGCACCGAAGACGCCAGCGGAGATTAACAAGGTGCGTTCGATGGCGGCAAGCCTGCGCGCAGCGGATAAGGTCTTCGTGACAAACTCGCAGGCCGCTTGTAAGCCGGTGAGCGTGAAACTGGCATCCAGCGCGCTGGATCCCGCATTGCTGGGCGAAGCTCCCGCGAACACGCAAGCTGCGGTAGAGCACGGTGAGCATGCCGACCTGGATGCAAACTTCAGCTTCCGCTGCGACAAGATTGCTGCCTTGAACAGCCTGACGGTGCAACTCTTCGATGGCTTTGCGAACATGAAGACGCTGGACGTGAAACTGGTTACGCCGAAGCGCCAGCATGCGGCAAGGTTGACGCCTACCTCGCGCACAATGCAATGGTGATGGGGCAACGATGAGCACGCGCACGCCGGTCGTCGAACTCAGCGATCTTGTTTTCAGTTGGCCGCGCCAGCGCGCCGCATGTCTGGACTTGGCGGAATTTTCGCTGACGCCGGGAGAGGACGTTTTCCTGCACGGCGAGAGCGGCAGCGGCAAGAGCACGCTGCTGGCCTTGCTGGCTGGCGTGCTCTTGCCACAGCAGGGTGTGGTGCGCCTGCTTGGACAAAATTACGATGACATATCATCGGCACGGCGAGATCGCCTGCGCGTGGATCACATCGGTTTCATCTTCCAGCAGTTCAATCTCCTGCCTTATCTCACGGTCCTCGACAACGTGCTGTTGCCTTGCCGCTTTTCGGCACGTCGTCGCACGCAGTCCAAAGATGCTCACGCGACTGCAGAGCGTCTGCTGACGCATCTTGATCTGGATCGCAGTTTGTGGGCACGTCCGGCCACGGCCTTGTCAGTTGGCCAACAGCAGCGCGTTGCGGCAGCACGCGCGCTGATCGGTCGGCCTGAATTGCTGATTGCCGATGAACCCACCTCGGCGCTGGACGCCGCGCGGCAGGTAGGTTTTCTCAATCTACTGCGCAGCGAGTGCGCGGCAAGTGGCGCGGCCCTGCTTTTCGTGAGCCATGACCAACGTCTCGCGGCGCACTTCTCGCGCGTCGTGTCGCTGCCGCAGATCAATCGCGCAGGCGGTATCGGGGAAGCGGCATGAGCGCGCTGCTGCGCCTTGCCCTGGCGAGCGCCTGGAATCGCCGTCTGGCGCTCAGCCTGACACTTGTCTCGATCATGCTGGCGGCATTGCTACTACTCGGTGTGGCCCGTGTACGGCAGGACGTGCGCGACAGTTTTTCAGCATCGGTGTCCGCTACCGACCTCGTCGTCGGACCGCGCGGCAGCGGCCTTTCCTTAATGCTTTATACCGTGTTCCACATCGGCGATGCCACGCAGAACATGGACTGGCGCTCGGCGCAATGGCTCGCCGCGCACCCGGCGGTGGCGTGGGCGCTGCCCGTATCGCTGGGCGACTCGCACCGCGGCTTCCCGGTGCTCGCTACGCAATCAGCATACTTCCAACGCTTTCATTATGGCGACGATCAGGCGCTGCAGTTCGCGCAAGGTCATGCTTTCGGCGATGTGTTCGAACTTGTGCTCGGCTCGGACGTAGCGCGAGCGCAGAACTACAAGCTCGGCGACAAGGTGGTACTGACACATGGCAGTGGCGCCAATATTGGCGCGGAACACGCCGACAAACCCTTCACCGTAACCGGTGTGCTGCAAGCGACCGGCACGCCGGTCGACCGCACCTTGTTCATCAGTCTTGCCGGTATGGAAGCAATCCACCTCGACTGGCAAGCCGGTGCGCCGATGCCGGGTGTGTCGATCCCGGCGCAATACGTGAAGAAGTTCGATCTCACGCCAAAGACCGTAACGGCCGTGATGCTAGGGCTGAAGAGCCGCGCACAGGTATTCGCCATGCAACGCGAGATTGCCGCTTACAAGGACGAGGCGCTGATGGGCGTGATGCCCGGCGTGGCGCTCGATCAGTTATGGGAGGTCGCACAGCTCGGCGAGCGGGCGCTCATGTTCGTGTCGCTGGCAGTAGCCGTGGTCGGTCTCGCCGGGCTGGTCGCGACCTTGCTGGCCGGGCTCGATGCAAGGCGGCGCGAATTGGCGGTCCTGCGCTCGGTCGGCGCAAGCCCGCGCAGGATTCTGCTGCTATTGTTGCTGGAAGCGTTGACGGTAACCTTGCTCGGCACGCTCGCCGGTTGGGCTGCGCTGTGCGCAGGACTGTGGCTGGGCGGGCCGTGGTTGCAGGCCAACTATGGAATCATGACGAAGGCATTTACCGCTTCCGGCAGCGAATGGCTGCTCGTCGGTGGCATGCTGCTCGCGGGCCTGGTGGCTGGCTTGATTCCGGCCTGGCGGGCTTATCGGCTGTCGCTGGCCGATGGACTGACACCGCGTCTCTAGGAGTCTCCATGTCAGGCGCGCAACGCAAACTTACTCGCCCCGCGATTTACGTCATCAGCATAATGTGCTTAGCTGCAGCGGCATTCGCCGTGATGCGTGCCGCCACCTTCAAACCGTCCCGCATCGCCGCATTGCCTTATGCAACGCCCCCGTCTTCCGCTGCATACAAGGTTGGTGATCGCCTCGCTCAGCCCGCGCCGGTGGCGAACGGTCCCCGGCAGATCAAATGGGACGATCTGTATCCGAAGAACTGGGATCCGTACGCGTCCATCAAGGGCATGGATTTTTCGCGCATGAGCGACAACGATCCGCGCGCGGTTGCTGCCTTGGAGCGCGTGCGCGAAGCGCTGGACAAGGCCCCGGTGATTGAAGCGCTCAACGGCGTGACGGTGCGCATTCCGGGATTTCTGATACCGATGGACGTGGACAAGGACGAAGTGCGCAGCTTCCTGCTGGTACCGTACTTCGGCGCTTGCATTCATACCCCACCGCCGCCCGCCAACCAGATCATCGACGTCAAGCCCGACAACCCGGTGAAGGGCGCGCGCATGATGGATGCCATTTGGATAACTGGCAAGCTGACGACGGTGCGCAGCGACAGTCCGTTCGGTTCGGTCGGCTATCGTCTTGTCGCGCAGCGCGTGGAGCCCTATGTGATACAGAAGCCTGCGCCCTGAAACAGGTCGCCTCGGCCATCGAGACGGAATAACACCTCACCCTGGAACCTGTACTCGCCGCTGTCCGGCTCGCAGGTCCAGCGTTGTATGCTGCGAATCACCGCCTGCTCGAAATAACCCAGTGGTTCGTAACACATCTAGATGCTTAAGTCATATTAAGGCGTCGTGCGTGGCATAACAGAGGCATTGCAGTCTGCCACGTTGATGTACACGAGATCATTGGGTTTGATCTGTATTTCGTTTTGCAACATGACGGTGATGGTCGAGATGCGGGACCGATTAACAAATCTCACCGTCGCAAAGGTGTGGTTTGCCATACGCTCTTGCGGCAAGTACTGACGGCAATCTCGTTGCCCGGCTTGGGTTAGATGTTCGCCCAGTGCAACTTCAAGCACCGTGCCGGAACGCCACCCCGCATCACGGGGATATTTTCCCTCATAGACTGTGCTACATGCGGTGCCAAGCAGGACCGGCATGGTCAGCACAGACATCCCATATTTTCGAAGCCCGGAATTCATTCAAACCTCCATCGCTTGTGATAGCTTCATTGGCAAAACAAAATTGCCTTGCGCTCTTCAGATCGCACCATGCCTACTCGCACAGCGCCTGATTGGTGACCTTGCATCGCTCCGCAACCCGTGTTGTCCAACATCAACCTTGGAGCCTATGGTCTGAATCAGTTCGCCTCAGCCATCGAGGCGGAATGACACCTCACCCTGAAATTTGTAGTCGCCACCGTTCTGCTCACAGATCCAGCGTTTGACGCTACGCATGACCGCCTGCTCGAAATAGCCGGGCGGTTCGGCCAGCAATACCTCCACGGTTTTGACGTGGCCATCCGCGCCGACCGTGGCGAGAAAGCGCACGCGGCCGCTGGCAATATCGTCTTCGATTGCCCGCGTCGGCATTTCCGGCTTGATCTTGGTGCAACTGACCTCGCCCTCGCGGCGTATGCGACCAGCATTATTCGTCGATGGTGATACGGCGACGACTTGCGGCTGGGGTGCAGGCGGCGTCGGCGCTACCGCGGTTGCGGTGGGTGCTGCGGGCGTGGCGACCGCCAGTGGTGCGGGAGTCGGCGCTGGCGTGGAGATCGGAGGCTTGGGCGGTGGATTGTCAGCCAGCTTGCGGACGACAGGTGCCTTGGCGGGTGCCGGCGCGGGTGGCGATGGCGGCGGTTTCTTGACGATGGGAGGTGGCGGCAGGATCGCCACGCGAATGACTTTGTCATGCCTCGGCGACGCTGGCGGGCTCCAGTCGATGCGGCTCAGGCCCACCACGAGGCCGATCTCGATGATTGCAGCCAGCAATAGCGCACGCGGCCAAGAGAAGGAATACGTGCCAGCGCCAGCATCGCGTTCCGCCCACAGGGCACCGCGCCTGAGCGCAGTGTTCATGGTGCGGCAGTGTCCTGCTGTGCGGCGATACCAACCGCATCGATGCCGGCAAGCCGGACGGCATCCATCGCCGTCATGACGTTCTTGTGCAAGGCGCTCTCGTCCGCCGCGATGATCACTTCGATCTGCGGATGCAGCGTGTGCATCGCCTGCAGACGGCCCGTCAGCGCGGCGCCGGAGACTTGCTGCTGATCGACAAACAACGCGCCGTCACGACGGACACTGACGGTCAGTTTGAACGGCGGATTCAGATCCTGCGCGCTGAGCATGTGCGGCAGGTCCAGCTTGATGCCGGAGCCTGCGATCATGCGCAGGGTCACGACCATGAAGAACACCAGCAGAAACATCATGATGTCGATCATCGGGATGATTTCGATGCGGGCGTGGATGGGCTCGAAATACTTTCTATTCTTCATGACAACGTCCTCACGCGGCGCCGTGCAGGCGGTTGATCAGCATGGTCTTGATCAGGTCCAGCTGGTGCAGGCTTAACTGCAGGCGCTTCCTGAAATAATTTAGGAAGATCAGCGAGACGATGGCAATCGACAAGCCCAGCGCGGTAGCGATCAATGCATTCGCAATGCCGCCGGTGACGGCTGCGGGATTGCCCGAGCCGACCTTGTCGAGAATGCCGAAGGACTCAATCATGCCGATGATGGTGCCGAGCAGGCCGAGCAGCGGACCGAGCGTTACGGCCGTATCGACCACCCACAGGTTGCGATCCATCAAGGGGTATTGCCACATGGCCGCTTCCTCGATGCGCCGGTCCATCGCTTCGGCATCTTCGTCCCGCGCCGCGAGGGCGGCCTGTACCAGCGGCACCTGTATGGTATCGGCATAGTGCTGGCGAATCTTCTCCAGGTCGTCACGGTTGCCATGACGCATGAGCCTGATGTCGTGCTCGATGCTTTCCCCGGCACGCAGGGTCCTGGCGAAGAAGTACAGGCGCTCGGCAATGGCCGCCAGTGAGGCGAGGAATATCACTGCCATGAAGGGAATCAGACCCTTGGACATGATGGAAAGGCGGATCAGTAAATCGAGCATTCATTTCTCCGGAAAAAGTGGCGCTGCGGCCCGGTCTTGGATCGCAGCAAGGATCAGAAAAACTTGCTCAGGCTCACAGTCACGGTACGGCGCGGACCGTACTGCGGCGCGCCGACACCGATGCCGCTGCCATCGCGCAACGCGTAGGAGTGATCAAGCAGATTGATGATTGCCAGCCGCGCGCTCATCTTGCCGACTGCGGCGAACTCGAAGGGACGCGAGGCACCGACGTTGACCTGCACGTAGCCGGGCATGTGGTCCGTGTTGGCGAAGCCGCGCCGCAAGCCGCTGCCATAAAGCGCATCGACACCGACGGTGGTTCCCTGCCACAGGTACGAGACGCCTGTCGAAGCCGTCCAGTGCTGGTCGTGATCGAGATGCACCCAGTGATTCGCGATGTAGTCCAGCTCATCGGGACCGAAATTGAATTGTCCCGTCACGATGTTGCGACCTTGAGCAATCGAATAGCCCACGTTGGCATACGCCGACAGCGCGCTACCGTGGTAGCTGGCAGTGAGCTCGCTGCCGTAGATGCGGCCCTCCTTGAAGTTGAAGGCCGAGAAGATCAGTGCATTGCCGAACTGGCCCTCGTCCTGCAGATTGCGTACGCGACGGTAATAGGTGTCGAGGCCAATCGTAGTATTGGCAGTCAGCTGATGCGTGATGCCGGCATCGAAGTAGTGACTGCGCTCCGACATCACCGAGGTGTTGGCGTCGGAAGGCAGCGCGTTGCTGGTGTTGTCGAATTTCGCCACCGAGGTGTTGTCGATTTTCTCCGTCGGCGGCGGCGTGAAGTAGCGCGCATAACCTGCATGCAGGCGCGTCTGTGTGCTGATGTCATATACGAGGCCGATGCGCGGACTCAGCTGGCGCTCGTGCGACACGGTATGCACAGTGTCGTAGCGCGCACCGTAGTTGAGCGTGAGCGCTGGCTGCAGTTTCCACTCGTCCTGCAGGTAGACACCGAACAGGCCACCGTTGAGGCGCGTGTTGTCGACGATGGTCTTGGGCGTATCCAGTGGGTCGCCCCCGGCATCGAGCGGGAAGACCTGCGAGGTGTTGTCGACAAAAGTACGCTGGTGATTGGTGTAGATGCCGCTACGCACCGTATGCGTATCGCTGGCGCGCCAGCTCATGTCGCCTTGCAGGCCGACGGTGTCGATACGACGGTTGATGTCGGCCGCGACGCCATTAAACATGAGGTCGCCCACCGGATCTGGCCGGTATTGCACCGAACTATTGCTGTGGAACAGCGACAATTGGAAATCCGTGGCGTTGCCCAGGCTGCTTTGCAGGGAAGTGATCTGGAAGGCACTCTTCTCGTGCTGGCGCGCGTCGAGCGATGCCGAATCAATACTGCCGACACCGGCCAGCGAAAAGTCCGGCGTCTGCCCCGGTACATTCGGAATCTGGAACTTGCTGTCGCTGTTGCCGAAGAGGAAGTTGAGACGACTCGTATCGTTGAGCAGGTAGGAGAAATAGCCGAAGCTCTTGCTCTGCTCGGTACGATCGTGCAGCGCTTCGTGCGAGGTCGTGGGATTCTCGATGCCCTGATTGTTGCTCAAGTAGGAGCCGGAGAGGAAATAGCTCAGACCGTTGCTTGTCACGCCGGCGACATCCGCATCGGTGCCGAAATTCCCGTGATTGCCCGTTGTCATCGTCACGCTGCCGCCCTTGTCGAGCAAGCCGTCACGCGAGCTGATATCGACCACGCCTGCCGTGCGATATCCGTACTGCGCGGGCAGTGCGCCGGTGAGCACATTGATCTGGTGCGCAAAGCGTGCGTCCAGCGCCTGACCAAAGCCTGACATCGCTTCGGGTATGACAACGCCATTGACGCGATATTGCAGATTGCTATGGTCGCCGCGCACGTGCAGTTGTCCGTAGGAATCCTGCACCACGCCGGGGGCTTGCAGGAGCACTTGATTGAAAGGCGTCGCATTGCCCTGCGGTAGCGCAGCGATGTCTTTCTCGTTCATGCGGTAAATGCTGCTGCCGGTATCTGGCGAGAGCCCGTTGCGCGCGCGGTCCAGCCGGCGGCCGACGACTTCGACAGTCGACGTGCTGCGTGGTGCTTCGAGGTTCAATGGCTCAGCATCGGTATTACCCGCCGCCAATGTCAGCACCTCGCTGCTGGCCACTGCATCGCCTGCCAGGGCATGCGCCGTGTATGGGCCTGGCGGCAGTCCTGCGAATACATAGATGCCGTCTGGGCCGCTGTGTGTGCTGGCAACCGTATGCCCCTGCCCGTCTTGAAGCGTAACAACGGCATCGGCCTGGGCCTGCCCTTTAGCGTTGCGCACCACCCCATGAAGGCTTGCGGCGATCAGAGGTTGACTGGCAACAACGGTATCGGCTGCAGTGGCGGATTGAGCGAAGGCGAACGCCATGGCAACAGCCATGACGCTCAATTGAGCGTGCATCATTTCTTTACTCCTGTCTAAACGACCAGGCAGCGGCTTCGCCTCTGGCCATACGGGACGAACGGGCGTGGAGCGACTACGCGTGTGCAGACGCGCGGGCCGGTCCGTGACGATCAGAATGAATCAGGAGAAGAAAGGCGGTGCGCGCGCGGCATAGAGCTGCGGCGCACGCTGGGAAATACTGGCAAAGCTGACGGTACAAATCAGGAATCGACAAGCGGTGGCCGCAATGCGAGGCCAGACGACGTGTATGGCCGCCACCATCGCGGCAAAAGCCAGGCACTGCAGACATATGCCGTCATCATCGTCGCTATCACCGACAAGTTTCTTGCCGGTAGCATGATCGACCGCAGACACACTCAACGCAGGTTTGTCACTCAAATGCGACAGCGCATGCAATATCGCGCCTTGCTGCGCGAGCAGGAGGCAGAGGGCCAGTGCGAATATCTGCAGACGACGGATCATACCGAGTACGACGGAGGTAATGTGATTTTAATGCAACATTGTTGCATGAGCTTGATTATACAACCATTCCGGCCATATACCGCAAGCCTTGTATTTTCGCGAGTTGTCTGCCCCTGGAGAGCAATCGTAAGCCGCTGGCGCGGGGCCACTGCAAAGCGTTCTCCGCTGAGGTGTAACCGAGGGTGGGCACGGCAAGGAGCCTTTTGCAGGAGCGGGCCATGCCCGCGACCGCAAGGCCGCTGTCAGCCCGCTCCCACAGCACTTCAAACTTCATCTGGCCGAATCGATAGCAAGACATGTACCGCAATTCCTAGTTTTTATGCATTTGGCATCTATCGAAATGGACTGCCAGGTAGGAACGCTTCCTGCTGAAAGCCTGCGAGGAGGTAAGGCAATGATGAATACAGCAGCACAAGGCACCGATACTTCGACGAGCCGTCCGCCGATCCGAATTCGCGAACTGGAAGGCCTGACAATTCTCAGTGCAAGATTGATCATCGGCGAGGACGGCAAGGATGCGCTCGTGCTCGATGGCGACGACGGCACAAGCGTCGTCGTGAACGTGCGACAGGAAGCGGGTGAAGACCCGTTCCTCGAAGTCAGTGGCGAAAACGTATTGAAAGATATGGCGTTCTCGCACGACGATTGATGTGTCGTGGCGACTACGCGGCAGAGTTCCTCACTGCAGTTACACCTTGCGCCGGGATGGCTGTAAAGTTTCCGGCCTATGTTGTCCGATCCACATCCCGCGCAGCGCCGCATCGCCCATCTCGACATGGATGCTTTCTATGCGTCCGTCGAGTTACTGCGCTATCCGGAGTTGCGTGGCGAGCCGGTGGTGATCGGTGGCCGGCGCGATCAGCAGCCGCAGGTGCTCGCCGATGGCAGCCATCGTTTCGCCAGGCTGCGCGACTACGTTGGCCGCGGCGTAATTACCACGTCCACTTATGAAGCGCGCGCCCTGGGCGTCTTCTCCGCCATGGGTATGATGAAGGCGGCGCAACTGGCGCCCGACGCCGTTCTGCTGCCGGTCGATTTCGACGCTTACCGACATTACTCGCGTCTCTTCAAGACCGCCGTAGCGAGTATCGCGCCGCAGATCGAAGACCGTGGTATCGATGAAATCTACATCGATCTGAGCGAGATGGATGAAGACAGCATCCCGCTTGCCTGGCGCATCAAGCAGGCCGTGCGCGATGCAACCGGGCTGTCCTGCTCGATCGGCATCACGCCGAACAAGCTGCTCTCAAAGATATGTTCGGATCTCGAAAAACCTAATGGCATAACCATCCTCGGCATGGAAGACATCCCGCAACGCATCTGGCCCTTGCCGGTGCGCAAGATCAATGGCATCGGACCAAAAGCGACGGAGAAACTTGCGACGCTGGGCATTGCCACCATCGGCGATCTGGCGCTGGCCGAACCCGCCTTATTGCAAACGCACTTCGGCCGCAGCTATGCCATCTGGTTAAATGAGGTCGCACACGGTATCGACGAGCGGCCGGTCGTGACCCGCTCGGAGCCGAAGTCCATCAGCCGCGAGACGACATTCGAGCACGACCTGCACGCACGTCATGACCGCACGGCATTGAGCGAGATATTCACGGCGCTGTGCACGAAGCTGGCGGAAGACCTGCAGCGCAAAGCCTATGTCAGCCGCACCATCGGCATCAAGCTGCGCTATGACGACTTTCGTGCGGTGACGCGCGACCTGACACTACCCACCGCCACAGCCGACGCGGCCACGATCCGGCGCGCGGCCGGAGAGTGTCTGCGACGCGTACCGCTGGAGAAGAAATTGCGCTTGCTCGGTGTGCGCGCCAGCGCCCTATCCGCAGTCGGCGAATCAACGACAAACGATTCGTCGCAGGGCGAGCTGGCGCTGACCACTCGCGGGCGCTGAAATACATTGGGCGCAGATAGGGTGCAAATAGGGTGGATTCGCACTGCAACCCACCCCACATATCAGTGCATCTTGCGCGCAAAGGCGCCGCACAGGCGTTCGAAAACAAAGCTCTGCGCTTCGCGGGCCGCACCAACCACGGGTGCCATGCCGAAGAATTCGTGCGTCACGCCTACATAGTTCTGGTGAAGCACATCGGTACCCTGCCCCATCAGGCGGATCGCCAGCGTCTCGCCTTCCGAACGCAATGGGTCGACTTCAGCCGTGATGACTGTTGTCGACGGCAGACCGGCAAGGTTGGCCTCAATGACGTTGACGAGCAGACTGTCCTTGTCCGCCGAGCGCGCGAAGACATGATCAAAGAACCACTTCATCATGGCCTTGTTGAGTAGCCGCGCGTGCTTGGTTTCCTTGTACGAAGGCGTTTCCATGTCGGTGCCGACAAGCGGATAGATCAGCGCCTGATGCACGGGCATGCGCATGCCATTGTCGCGCGCCCAGATCGACACATTGATGGCCAGGTTGCCGCCAGCGCTCTCGCCCATCACGGCAATGCTGTCGGCATACCCCCCTAACGCCTCGGCGTTCTCCAGCAGCCACTTGTATGCCGCATTGGCGTCTTCGTGCGCCGCCGGGAAGGGATGCTCTGGCGCCTGACGATAGTGAGCGGAAACGACAATGGCATTGGCCTGCTGAGCGATGGAGCGCGGCGTGGTGTCGTAGTCGTCCAGATCGGCAATGACCCAGCCACCACCGTGAAAGTACAGGATTACCGGGAACGGCCCCTGTCCCGTTGGCATATATACCCGTGCTCGGTTGGTGCCTGCGGCGCCGGGAATCGTGATGTTGGTGGCGGAAACTGATGCCACCGCGGCGAAAGCTTCCGCACCCCGGTGCTGATCCAGCAGTATCTTCTGCACTGCATCGGCCGGTGTCGGTTGCGCACGCGCCTTTTCGACCGAGAGATGCTCGATCGGCAGCGCACCTAGTTCCCCGAGGGCATCGACAACGCGTCGCATATCGGCGTCCAGATGGTCCGCAGGGTTAATGCCTACGGCGGATTTGATGTTTTCTACGATTTGAGTCAGGTGCATAGCCGTCTCCTTAGATTTACTTGCATAGTCCTGTCCAGCAATCCGCATTCCCACGGTGGGCGGGTGTTGCTCAAGGGCCTTGGAACAAGGCCGTTAATTGTGGGAAGCGTGTCCTCGTATCAGGGAGCGGTATGGTCGCAGCGGTCGGAGCATCCACCACGTATAACCCCGCCACGTCGGGTGGTTCCAAGAGAGGCCTGGAAGCGCAGGCCGACACCTTGAAGAAGCAACTGGGCGACTGGGTGACCTGCCCCTCGGCCAAAACGCCTGCAGGCAAGGCCAAGATTGCCGATCTGACCAATAAGCTCGACGCCACGCAAGCGCGCATCAAGGCGCTCGACAAGGCGCAGACCTCACACAGCAATGACGCCGGAATCAGTACGGCAAATGCACAAAGAACCGATGCGCTTGCCGCCGCACGCAACATCGCACGCGTCGACGACACGAAAAGTGTCGAGGCCGCAACCCAATCAAGTGCGCCGGGAGCCGGTCCTGGCAGTCTCGTAAACGTATTCGTCTGAACACGCCGCGCTGCCTCCAGAACAAATGGTGCGACGCACGCAAGACAAATGACGCACTGCGTCACGAACAAATTCCTTGGCACCTCAGTTTGACGCGCGTCAGGAGGGCTATGATTGTTCCGCGCGATGATTTGTATGCCAACAACCGAGGAGGTTCGCACATGCACTACACGGCCGATCTTGTCCACGAACTCAACACGCTGTTACGTTTCGATCTGGCAACCAGCCAGCAAGGCATCAAGATCCACAAGACCGCGGACCCCAACATCATCGCCGCAACGCAACGACTTTATGACAAGGGCCTATTGACGCAGGCAGATGGTGGCTATCTCACCAGCCTGGGTCGCGATGCGGCCGAGTATGCGCAAGCCGCCCTGACCATCCTCACTTCGCAGCCCAGCGGCACGCCTCACACCCGCGAAGCAAAATCATCCGGTCAGTCTTCCGCCCAACTTTTTGCATAGACAAACATTCGCACGCCTCATCGCGGGCCGCAAAAAACCGACGTCATGGCGTCGGTTTTTTTGCGCTCATGAAAATGGCATACTGCACATCATGCCTTGATCGGCACCCATAGCTCGACGCCGCCAGTGCCGGCATGTGGATCGAAGTTCTCGCCATAGCGCTCAAGATTCGGGGCGTCGGCCGCCGCATGACCTGATTCCGGCAACCACTTGTTCCAGATACTGTTCCAGGTGCGGCGAATCGTGGAAATGTGCCCTCGGTGCCAGAACACCACATATCGCTGCTCGCCGATGCGCACACGACTCAGGGCTGCAGGCAGACCAGAGAAGTCGGCAACCTCGACGCCGCATAAATATTCGCAATTGCTATTGTCATCGAAGTTGAAAGTGACGCCATACGCATCCCGGCCGACTTGTCCGGGAATACCACTTTCGAAGTACGGCATGAAGCGCTGCCATTGCGCAGGGATGCCCGCACTGCTCGCCTGATCGTAGCGTTCGCTCAATCCGGCAACGAGCAGGGATTTTCTATTCTCGAAGCGCGGGGGTTCGAGTTCGACAAGTGTTTCATCCATTTTGATCGGCTCCGTAAGTTGAATATCGTCCATATGGCCTCGCGCGCGAACCGCTTCGGGTGTGATGCCGAAGTGATCGCGGAAGGCCCGCGTGAATGCCTCGTGAGAACCGTAGCCAGCGTCGAGCGCGACGGCCAGGATGTCCGGCGCGCCAAGTGCCAGGGCACGCGCTGCCTGACTCAGGCGACGACTTTTTACATAGCGCATGATCGGCAGCCCCATCGCCGCTTCGAAGGCACGCGACGTCTGAAAGCGCGACACGCCCACCGTGTTCGCGATATCGTCGAGCGTAATATCGCTCGCGAAATGACTCTCGATAAACCAGAGCGCTTTGCCGGCGGTATTTGCTACGGCTGTCATACGGTTTCTCGCATTGGCATGGGTGTAGATTGCATCATCCGTCCAGTGTGCATTTGATGGATCTTGCGCGTCGTTCGCAGGGTCGAATCGCTGATCTAGAATATTGGCCAGCCTACTGAGGCTGCCATGTAAGGATTCCGCCTCCGTGCCGGTCTTATGGGTAAGCAGTCGGACTAACCAGGAGCAGCAAAATGTCAGACGTAAAGATTTCAAGTTCCACGCAGCGCCGCCGCGCGTTGCTCATCTCGGGCGCATCGCTGGCGGCCTGCTGGGCGGCGCGCGCGGCGACGGGTGCGGAAGCCAGCAAGGCAGCAGCCGAAGTGACGATCGTGCCAATAACAGATGCCGGCGTGGCGCAACCGGCGGTCAAGCTTGCCAAGGTGGTCAAGACGGAAGCTGAGTGGCGCAAACAGTTGTCGCCCCTTTCATTTTCCGTGACACGCAAGGAAGATACCGAAACCCCCTTTACCGGCGCAACCTGGAACAACCATGAAGCCGGTCTGTATCGCTGCATCTGTTGCGACACTGCGCTGTTCAGCTCGACGACAAAATTCGAATCCGGTACGGGCTGGCCGAGTTTCTGGCAACCGATTGCAAAAGAGAATGTTACCGAGATCACCGATCACACATTCGGCATGTTGCGCACTGCAGTCGCCTGCAAGCGCTGCGATGCGCATCTCGGTCATGTCTTCGACGACGGACCGAAGCCCACTGGCCTACGTTACTGCATGAATTCCGCTTCGATGCGTTTTGTCAAACTGGCTTGAACTTCACTGAAAGGCATGAGCATGAACTTTCCATCCCTGCGCGGCTTCCTGCAAGTCAGAGCCTTGCCGCTGGTTTTCGCGTCGCTGACCGCGCTGACCGCTTGCGACGTTGGTGCGCGCGAGCAGGCTGTCCAGTTGCCCGACCCAGTTCTCGATACACCTGCCAAGGGTCTGCAGACCGTAATCTTTGCGGGCGGCTGCTTCTGGGGCGTGCAAGCCGTTTTCCAACACAGCAAGGGCGTGATGACAGCGATCTCCGGCTACTCCGGTGGCCCCGCGAACAAGGCCCATTATGAAGATGTGAGCGGCGGCGATACCGGCCATGCCGAGTCGGTCAAGGTCACTTACGACGCCTCGAAAATTTCCTTCGGCCAATTGCTGAAGATTTTCATGTCGGTGGCGCACAACCCGACCGAACTCAATCGCCAGGGGCCGGACAGCGGCACGCAATATCGCTCCGCAATTTTCTACACGAGCGCGGATCAGCACGCCGTTGCGCAAGCCTACTTCGATCAGCTCAAGGCAGCGAAGAGCTTCAGCAAACCCATCGTGACGCAACTGGTGCCGCTGAAAGCGTTCTACGATGCCGAGGCCTATCATCAGGATTTCGCCACACTGCATCCCGACCACCCTTACATCGCTTACAACGATCTGCCCAAGGTGGACGATCTCAAGACCCTATTCCCGACGGTCTATCGCGATTCGATCAAGCCCTAGGATTTCACGGTCACGGTCAACAAAAAAGCTCGCAAAATTGCGAGCTTTTTTGTTGTCAACCGGCAATCGACCTAACGACGTGCGCGACGCTGCATCAGCACCCCATGCAGGCGCAAAATTCGTGCGCAAACGTAAATGCAGAAAGCATTTTTTGCACGCACGAAATTTCGCTACCGAAATCTTCAGACATGACAATAAAAAATTGTAGCATGACTTGCCACCAATCTTTTGCGAAACTTTCAAGACATTGAAAAATGATTAAAGCACTGGTAGCGGCGCGATTGACGCAAGACTGCATATGTCATTTGATTGCAACCAATTTACAACATATTTGTCACATATCGCTCCGGCCCGCTTGGTTCACTAGCGGCGTCGGTTGCGCTGGGTTGCATGTGCACTTCGAGGCAGCGCCATTCGCACGCACTGCCCGAATTCGGTGCTGTCAAGAATCAAGATAAAGCGAAAGACGAGTTGCAAAATGAGCGCGCACATTCTTCCTAAAGTAGTCATCATCGGCGCCGGTTTCGGTGGCCTGTCCTCAGCCAAGACCCTGGCGGGAGCGGCCGTCGACATCGTGCTGATCGATCAGCGCAACCATCATTTGTTCCAGCCCTTGCTCTACCAGGTTGCAACGGCCAGCCTGTCACCCGCCGACATCGCCGCGCCGATACGTAGCGTTCTATCCGAACAGAAAAATCTGACGGTGGTCCTGGGGAAAGTCACTGCAATCGATTGCGCTGCCCGGACTGTAGCAATCGACAACGGCGAACATGCCATCGACATTTCATACGATTATCTCATCCTCGCCACCGGAGCACGTCATGCCTATTTCGGGCATGACGATTGGGAGGCATTCGCCCCTGGCCTGAAGACCATCGAAGATGCCACCGCGATTCGCCATCGTCTGCTGATGGCGTTCGAACGGGCGGAGATGACGACTGAAGCCGCTGAACGCGATCGCATGCTGACGATTGTCATCATCGGCGGCGGCCCCACCGGCGTCGAAATGGCAGGTTCCATCGCCGAGCTGGCGCGCGCCGCCTTGGCAAAGGACTTTCGCCGTATCGATCCGCGCAAAACCAAGATACTGCTGGTCGAAGCCGGCCCGCGCCTGCTCGCGACTTTCCCCGAGGATTTGTCCGCCGCAGCGATTGCAGCCTTGCACAGATTGGGCGTGGAAGTGCGCGTGAATGCGCGCGTCAATGATTGCGATGCCGCCGGTGTGACGATTGGCGATCAGCGTGTCGGCGCAGGCACGATCATCTGGGCCGCCGGTGTCCAGGCTTCGCCCGCGGCGCAGTGGTTGGACGTCGAAGCGGATCGCGCTGGCCGCGTGAAAGTTGCTCCCGACTACAGCGTTCCCGGTCATGACAATGTATTTGTCATTGGCGATACGGCGGCGCTGACAGACGCTAAGGGCATCGTCGTGCCCGGCGTCGGACCGGCAGCGAAGCAGGCTGGAAAATATGCCGCTCGCGTAATCATCGCCAGACTGCAAGGACAAGCCGCCCCAGGCCCGTTCATCTACAAGAACTACGGCAATCTGGCGACGATCGGCCGCCGCGCCGCAGTCGTCGACTTTGGCTGGATCAAGCTGCGCGGCCCGCTGGCATGGTGGCTGTGGGGTATCGCCCACATCTTCTTCCTGATCGATTTCCGCAATCGCGTGGCGGTGGCTTTCAACTGGCTATGGTCCTTTCTCACCTACAAGCGCGGCGCACGCCTGATTACTGGCACATCGCCAACGGGGCCGAAGCTCTGAGGAATCGTTTGCCACCTGCCAAATACCGCACAGGAGAAAATCCTGGGCCATGCTTTAATCGCTTCACAGGCCGTGTCGTCACTGGCTTCTCGCACAGAACTGTGCAAGCGCAAAAGTAAGAAAGCGCAGACTGCTTGTGCGCAAGCGCAAGCTTCAAACCCCGCTCCGGCGGGGTTTTTCATTTTCGGTCGCAGCGGCCGAGCGGTATACTGTGCCTCGTAGACCTTCCTAAGCCTTCGTCGTGAACACCGCTATGACCACCATCAAACGAGACGATCTCATCGAAAGCGTTGCTGGCGCGCTGCAATACATCAGCTATTACCATCCCGTCGACTACATCACCAACCTGGCGCGCGCCTACGAGCGTGAAGAGAGCCCTGCGGCGAAGGATGCGATGGCGCAGATCCTGATCAACTCGCGCATGAGCGCCGAAGGTCATCGCCCAATGTGTCAGGACACTGGCATAGTCACCGTCTTCCTCAAGATCGGTATGGACGTGCGCTGGGAAGGCTTCACCGGCAGCATCGAAGACGCCGTCAACGAAGGCGTGCGCCGAGCCTACAACTTCCCCGACAACAAGCTGCGCGCCTCGGTGCTGGCCGACCCTGCCGGCAAACGCACCAACACCAAGGACAACACACCGGCCGTGGTCAATGTCAGCGTCGTACCGGGCGACAAGCTCGATGTGATCGTCGCTGCCAAAGGTGGCGGCTCGGAAGCCAAATCCAAATTCGTCATGCTAAATCCCTCCGACTCCATCGTCGATTGGGTACTCAAGACGGTGCCCACCATGGGCGCAGGCTGGTGCCCGCCGGGCATGCTCGGCATCGGCATCGGCGGTACGGCGGAGAAAGCCATGCTGCTGGCCAAAGAAGCGCTGATGGAGCCCATCGACATCCTTGACCTGATCGAGCGCGGCCCGAAGACGCGTGCCGAAGAATTGCGCCTCGAACTCTACGAAAAGGTCAATGCACTTGGCATAGGTGCGCAAGGCCTTGGCGGCCTGACCACGGTGCTCGACGTGAAAGTGCTGGACTACCCGACGCACGCCGCCAATCTGCCCGTCGCGATGATTCCGAACTGTGCCGCAACACGTCACGCGCACTTCGTGCTCGATGGTAGCGGCCCCGTCTATCTCGATCCGCCTTCGCTCGAAGACTGGCCCAAGCTCACCTACGACACCTCGAAGGGTCGTCGCGTCAATCTCGACACCGTCACGCGCGAAGAAGTTAATACTTGGAAACCTGGCGAAGTCCTCTTGCTCAACGGCAAGATGCTCACCGGCCGCGATGCTGCGCACAAGCGCATGACCGAGATGCTCGACAAGGGCGAGCCCTTGCCCGTCGATTTCCGCAATCGTTTCATCTACTACGTCGGCCCCGTCGACCCGGTGCGCGACGAAGTAGTCGGCCCGGCAGGCCCGACGACGGCAACACGCATGGACAAGTTCACTGAACAGGTCCTGGCGCAAACCGGCCTGCTCGGCATGATCGGCAAGTCGGAACGTGGCGACATCGCCATCGACGCCATCAAGAAGCATAAATCCGTGTACTTGATGGCCGTCGGCGGCGCCGCCTATCTCGTCTCCAAGGCCATCAAGGCAGCGCGCGTGGTCGGCTTCGCCGACCTGGGTATGGAAGCCATCTACGAGTTCGAAGTGCAGGACATGCCGGTAACGGTAGCGGTCGATTCGCTTGGTAGTTCGGTCCACAAGACCGGGCCGAAGGAATGGCAGGCAAGAATCGGCAAGATTCCGGTGGCAGTGGTCTGAGTACGTCGCCGCTGTAGAACAATGTCATCCCTCTGCCCCACCCTACCTTAGGCCACAAGGGACATAAACAGTGCCTCAAACGGTCATTCCGCAACTACGTATCACCAATGCAGAACAAAGCCTCAGCTTCTATGTCGAGCACCTCGGTTTCGAGATCGACTGGGAGCATCGATTCGGGCCTGGTTTCCCCCTCTTTGTTCAACTCACGCGGCAAGGTCAAACGATCTTCCTGACAGAGCACACGGGAGACTGTCAGGTGGGGGGTGCGGCGTACTTTATCGTTCCTGACGCTGCACACTGCTTATCGGAGTTTGAGCGGAAAGGTGTCATCCCCACCAATCCCTTGGCAAATATGCCCTGGGGCACACGTGAGTTTCTGCTGACCGATCCTGACGGCAATCGCTTGCGCTTTGCCTCTGAACTTCAAAACCAATCATGATGTCCCCTGCCTAACGGTCATTTATGGCCTAACTGGTTTTTCAAGGAGACATCAATCCGGCAGACGGGTCGTCATCCCTTGGTGCGAGCGTCAGATGTCTCTTCCGAAGCAATCGCGGCGTTGACAACATGTAGCCCCACGGCTACAGTAAGTTATGCTCGAAATCCGCAAAACTGAGATCTATGCCCAGTGGATTGATAGCCTTCGTGATCTTCAAGCACGTGCGCGTGTCCTGGTCCGGATTGAGCGCCTCGCGGCTGGCAATCCGGGCGACGTCAAGCCCGTTGGCGAAGGCGTTTCTGAACTGCGCATCGATTACGGCCCCGGCTATCGAGTGTACTTTACGAAACGTGGGCGCGAAGTTGTGATCTTGCTGGCCGGTGGCGACAAAACCACTCAGTCTGCTGACATTCGGGTCGCCTTGCGTCTTGCACGCAATCTGTAGGAGCACACGATGAAAAAAACCACGACTACCCGCTACGATATTGCCGAGCATTTGCGCACGCCAGAAGAAATGGCGGCCTATCTGGAAGCTTGTCTGGAAGAAGCAAATGGTGATGCAGCATTCATTGCAAAAGCATTGGGGGACATCGCTCGCGCTAAAGGCATGACGCAGGTCGCGCGTGATGCAGGCCTATCACGGGAGAGTCTTTACAAAGCACTCTCTGGTGATCGCGCTCCAAGCTTCGACACTATTCTGAAAGTGATCGATGCGCTGGGTTTGAAGCTTCATGCTGAAGCGGCCCAGATCTGACCGCCCAACACTACAGCTACGGGAATCGCCAAAGGTCTCCCTCCCTACTTCGCCCCACCAAACTGACGCATGATGTCGTCATTCGTCGTATCAGCGGCGGGTGCACTGCCCTCCGGCTGCTTCGGTACTTCAGTTTGTGGGACATCGATCCGCACCTTGTCGATATCCACCGTCTGCGATTTATCCAGCCCGACGTTCACCAGTTGCGGGAAGGCAATCACGAGGCACACCATGATGATCTGGATCAATACGAAGGGCACGGCGCCCCAGTAGATGTCGGTCGTCCTGATGCTCTTCGGCGCAACCGAACGCAGGTAGAACAGGGCGAAACCGAAAGGCGGATGCATGAATGATGTCTGCATATTGATGCCCAGCAAGACACCGAACCACACCAGGTCGATGCCTAACTTGTCAGCTACCGGCGCGAGCAAGGGCACAACGATGAACGACAGCTCGAAGAAATCGAGGAAGAACGCCAGCACGAAGATCAGCACATTTGTGAAGATCAGGAAACCGAGCTGGCCGCCGGGCATGTTAACGAGCAGGTGCTCAACCCACAGGTGTCCATTCACACCATAGAAAGTCAGACTGAAGACACGTGAGCCGATGAGAATGAAAACCACGAAGGTCGTCAGGCGCGCGGTCGATTCCATGGCCTGACGCAATTGCGCCAATGACAGGCGCTTGCGCGCCAAAGCCATCACCAGTGCGCCGGTCGCGCCCATGGCGCCGCCTTCGGTGGGCGTCGCCACTCCAAGGAAAATCGTACCGAGTACGAGAAAAATCAATGCCAGCGGTGGGATCAATACAAAGGTGAAGCGCTCGGCCATACGCGACAGCAAACCGAGCTTGAATGTGCGATTGGCGCGTGCGCAAACATAGGCGAACAGCGCCCACACGCTCATGGCAATGACGATTGCCTCGTCGCTCGCCACCTGCTCCACCACATCGCGACGCATGGCGGACATGATCCGCGCAGGCACGCTGGTGTGCATGAATGCCACCGCTGCCAGCACAGCGAGCACAACCAGGACGAACAAGGAGCCCAGGCCGGCCTTGCCATTGTCTTCGCGTAGCGTGCGTGCCTCGACCGGCAACGCAGGCGCCCAGCGCGGTCGAATCAGCGTTACGCCAATGACATATACGATGTAGAAGCCAGTGAGGGTCAGGCCTGGGACGAAAGCACCCTTGTACATATCGCCCACCGAGCGCCCCAACTGGTCGGCCATGACGATGAGCACCAGCGACGGCGGGATGATCTGCGCCAGCGTGCCGGAAGCGGCAATGACGCCGCTGGCCAGTCGTTTGTCATAGCCATGACGCAACATGATGGGCAGCGATATCAAACCCATGGAAATGACAGAAGCAGCGACGACACCGGTAGTGGCCGCCAGCATAGCGCCGACGAGGATCACGGCGAAGGCCAGCCCGCCGCGGACGGGGCCAAACAACTGGCCTATGGTGTCGAGCAGATCCTCGGCCATGCCGCTGCGCTCGAGAATCAAGCCCATGAAAGTAAAAAAGGGAATGGCCAGCATGGTGTCATTGCTCATCACGCCCCAGATGCGATCGGGCATGGCCTGGAACAGCGTCGCTGGCAGCAGATCGAGTTCGATGCCGACGATGCCGAAAATGACGCCGCACGCCGCCAGCGAAAACGCGACCGGATAGCCGAGCAGCAACAGCAGCACCATCGCACCGAACATCAGCGGCGCGATGTTGTGAATCAGGAACGCGGTCATTGGCCCTCGCCTCCCTGCACATCCAGGCTACGCGCACGGCGGATGTCTTCTGCCAGCGCTTCTTCTTCGCTCGGCCCTTCATGGCGTGTGATCGGCGCGGCGAGATGCCCGCGCAGATAGCCGATGCGCTTGATCAGTTCGGAGAACCCTTGCAGAAGCAATAAAGCAAAACCGACCGGCACCAGCAGACGCGCCGGCCAGAAAGTCAAACCGCCCTGGTTGGCCGAGACCTCACCGCTGCGCCAGGCCTCGACGAAAACGCCCCATGAAAACCAGGTGATTGCTACCGCCGCCGGGAACAGGAAGAACAGCGTGCCGAAAATATCGATCCACGCTGTGGTGCGCGGGCCGAGACGGCTCGTCAACACATCGATGCGGACATGCGCATTGCATAACAGCGTGTAACCCGCATACAGCAAAAAGATGGCGGAAAACAGGTACCACTGGATTTCCAGCAGGCCATTGGAACTGACGTTGAAAATCTTGCGCACGATGGCATTGCCGGCACTCAGCAAGGTGACGATCAACACCAACCATGCCACCCAGCGCGCCACCCATTCGTTGAGCGCGTCGATGCCGCGCGCCAGCTTCAAGAAAAACGCCATGTCTTCTCCTCTTTTTTTTCCGGGCTGACCGTCAGGATCGCCCGCCCCCGCACGGGGAACCAAGCATACTGACATTGGCGGCATCTGTGAGCGCCTTGATGCCCACAAAAATGCGTCGCCCGGCACTCGGGTTACCATGGCGTATCGAATGCTGCATACATCGTCCATGTCGAAACCCGCTGAACCGATAATCTCGCCACGATCCGGCGCCACTCACATCTGTCTGGTCCGCCATGGCGAGACCGACTGGAATGTCGAACGCCGTCTGCAGGGACATGAAGATATTCCCCTCAATGCGACCGGCGTCGCGCAGGCCGGTGCGTTGGCGGATGCATTGGTCAGTACCCGTTTCGACGCGATCTACAGCTCCGATCTCGCACGTGCGCTGGATACGGCCGAAGCAGTGGCGAGCCGGCTTGGTATTGCAGTCACGCAGCTGCCCGCCGCCCGAGAGCGCAATTTCGGGATCTTTCAAGGGCTCACCCGGCAAGAGGCAGAGCAGCGTTTCCCGGCCATGCAGGCACGGGTCGCACGCCGCGAACCGGATTTCATACCGCCCGAAGGCGAAAGCCTGCGGCAATGCTTCGAGCGTATCTCCGTCATGCTCGATGCACTTGCTGACAATCATGCCGGCCAGCGCATCCTGCTGATCGCCCACGGCGGCGTGCTTGATGCGGCACGGCGTTTCGTGACCGGCATGCCGCTCGACGCACCCAGAGATTTCGAGCTGGGCAATGCCGCGCTGAACTGGCTGATACGTGCCGGCGGCATTTGGGCGCTACAAGACTGGAACGACCAAAGCCATCTGGACATCAGCCGCGACGAAGTTCAAATCTGAAGCCTTTACCCAGTTTTAGGTCAATTCATGACGTGCAGAATGGCTTGGAACGGCGGTGACGCGGTATTATTCGCGTCTGCCTGTTCTTCATAGCGGTCTTCCAAAAGACCTTCTCGCGGATACTTTCATGTTCTCCAAGCAAAACACCCTCGCCAAAACCGACCCCGAGCTGTTCGCCACAATCACGGCCGAAAACAAGCGCCAGGAGGATCACATTGAACTGATCGCCTCCGAAAACTACGTCAGCTGCGCCGTGATGGAAGCCCAGGGCTCGCAACTGACCAACAAGTACGCAGAGGGTTACCCCGGCAAGCGCTACTACGGTGGTTGCGAGTACGTCGATGTGGCCGAGCAGATCGCCATCGACCGCCTCAAGAAGTTGTTCGGCGCAGATGCAGCCAACGTTCAGCCGAACTCCGGCTCGCAGGCCAACCAGGCCGTGTTGATGGCTTTCGCCAAGCCCGGCGACACCATCATGGGCATGAGCCTGGCCGAGGGCGGCCACCTCACGCACGGCATGCCGCTGAACATGTCCGGCAAATGGTTCAACGTCGTCGCCTATGGCCTCGATGAGAAGGAAGAAATCGACTACGACGCGATGGAGCGACTGGCCCATGAGCACAAGCCGCGCATCCTTATCGCTGGCGCTTCCGCTTATGCATTACGCATCGACTTCGAACGCTTCGCCAAGGTGGCCAAGGCCGTCGGCGCAATCTTCTGGGTCGACATGGCGCACTACGCCGGCCTGATCGCCGCGGGCATCTATCCGAATCCCGTGCCTTATGCCGATGTCGTGACCTCGACGACGCATAAGACGCTGCGTGGTCCACGTGGCGGTGTCATCCTCATGAAGGCCGAGCATGAAAAAGCGCTGAATTCGGCGATCTTCCCTGGCCTGCAAGGCGGCCCGCTGATGCACGTCATAGCCGCCAAGGCAGTCGCTTTCAAGGAAGCCGCCACACCGGAGTTCCGCGAATACCAGGAGCAAGTCCTGGCCAATGCACGTGTCATGGCGCGCGTGCTGTCCGAGCAGCGTGGTCTGCGCATTGTTTCGGGCCGTACCGAAAGCCACGTGTTTCTCGTCGATCTGCGCTCGAAGAACATCAACGGCAAGGAGGCCGAGGCCGCCTTGGGCCGCGCGCATATCACGGTCAACAAGAACGCGATTCCGAAGGACCCGGAAAAACCCTTCGTGACTTCCGGCATCCGCATTGGCAGCCCGGCGATGACGACGCGCGGCTTTACCGAGATCGAAGCCGAACGTGTCGCTCATCTGATGGCCGATGTGCTCGATGCGCCGAGCGATGAAGCGGTGCTGTCGCGAGTGCGCGAGGAAGTCAGCATGCTGTGCAAGAAATTCCCGGTGTACGGCGCCTGATCGTGACGCGAGCGAGGCGCGCTCCATGAAATGTCCTTTCTGCGGCGCGGCTTCCACGCAAGTCACCGATACGCGCGAGAACGACGAGGGCGACATCATCCGTCGCCGCCGTCGCTGTGGTGAATGCGACAAGCGCTTCACCACCTATGAACGTATCGAGCTCAAGCTGCCGCAGATCGTCAAGAAAAACGGCAGTCGTACCGAATTCGACCGCGACAAGGTGCTCGCCAGTATGAAACTGGCATTACGCAAACGTCCTGTCACGGCTGAGAGTGTGGACAGCGCCGTCGAGCGCATCGAAGGTCGTTTGCTGTCGTTGGGTGAGCGTGAAATTCCCTCGGACAAAGTCGGCGAGCTCGTCATGCGCGAACTCAAGCGCCTCGACAAGATTGCCTACATCCGCTTCGCCTCGGTGTACCGCAATTTCGAGGATGCCGAAGAATTCGCCGAAGTCATCCGCGAACTCGGCCCGCACGCCAAACCGAAGCCGCGCACGCGTAAGAGCTGATCAATGCTCGCGCCCGAAGACTACATGCGTCGCGCGCTCGAGCTTGCCGAGCGCGGCCTCTACATCACCTCGCCCAACCCGCGCGTAGGTTGTGTCATTGTCGATGAAGCAGGCGAGATCATTGGTGAAGGCTGGACGCAACCGGCCGGACAAAATCACGCCGAAATTCAGGCACTGCTCGACGCAGCAGCGCGCGGCAAGTCCGTCGTCGGCGCGACCGTCTACGTCACACTCGAACCCTGCTCGCATTTCGGTCGTACCCCGCCCTGCTGCGACGCCTTGATCAAGGCGGGGATTGGACGTGTCGTCGCTGCCATGCAAGATCCAAATCCGTTGGTTGCCGGCAAAGGTTTTGAGCGACTGGGCGATGCCGGCATTGCCGTCAGCTCGGGCCTCATGGCAAGTGAAGCGAGCGCGCTGAATGAAGGCTTCATCTCGCGCATTACACGTGGCCGACCCTTCGTGCGCCTCAAGATCGCTGCATCCCTGGACGGCAAGACAGCTCTTGCCAATGGCATAAGCAAGTGGATCACTGGCGAGGCCGCACGTGCCGATGCGCATCATTGGCGCGCACGTTCATGTGCAGTACTGACCGGCATTGGTACCGTGCTGGCCGATGATCCGCTACTCAATGTACGTGCAATCGAAACACCACGCCAACCGCTGCGCATCGTGCTCGACAGCCAACTGCGCACGCCAGCGAGCGCAAGGGTTCTGCAAAATGGGAATACGCTGATCGTTACCGCCAATGACGACGTCAAGCGACAGGAGGAATTGAAAACGGCGGGTGCGGAAATCCTGCATCTGCCCGCAAGCGATGGCCGCGTGGATATCGCCGCCCTGCTCCCATTGCTTGGTCAACGCGGCATCAATGAATTGTTGGTCGAAGCCGGCGCAACGTTGAATGCGACCTTCATGCAATCTGGGTACGCTGACGAGTACTTGGTCTATCTCGCGCCCAAGCTACTGGGCGATCCCTCAAGAGGGCTCGCCATGCTGCCTGCATTTACGAGTCTTGACGAAAGCATCGCCTTGCATTTTCATGCAATCGACAAGATTGGCGAGGACTTGCGCATACTCGCGCGGCCCGCCATGTAGGTCGGAAAAGCGAAGCGCCTTCCGACATCCCATTCGTTGCAAGATCGACAAACTACGCGCCACACACTGCGCAACCGTCATCCCTGCAATAGCGAACAGTGCGCAGCCCCATGGTGAGCGCATTGATCAGCACCAGCCTGCCGACCAGGGGCTCGCCGCAACCCGCAATGAGCTTCAAGGCCTCGGCCGCCTGCATCGTGCCGATGATGCCGGTCAGCGGTGCGAAGACGCCCATCACTGCACAGCGCGTTTCTTCGACATCCTCGCCATCGGGAAACAGGCATTGATAGCAGGGATTCTCCGCATCGCGCTTGTCGAAGACGCTCAGTTGCCCGTCGAAGCGCACGGCTGCGCCGGAGACAAGCGGCTTGGCAAATTTCACGCAGGCGCGGTTGATGGCATGGCGCGTTGCAAAATTGTCGGAGCAATCCAGCACCACACTTGCCGTCGCCACTTGTTCTTCCAGTTCCACATCGACAAGACGACGCGGTATGCATTCGACATGCACTTCAGGATTGATGGTGTACAGCGTGTCGTGGCCGGAGTCGACTTTCAGTCGCCCGACCGAATCATTGCGATGAAGAATCTGGCGCTGCAGATTGGTCAGATCGACCGTGTCGCCGTCGCATAGCACGAGGGTGCCGACACCTGCCGAGGCAAGGTACATGGCAGCGGGAGAACCCAGTCCACCAGCGCCGACGATCAGGACGCGACTGCGAAGAATGGCTTCCTGCCCGGCAATATCGAGTTCGGGCAAGAGGATGTGGCGGGAATAGCGCAGCAGCTGGTCATCGTTCATGCCGCGAGTGTAAGCGCAATGACAAAAGGCCGCCCGCCCCGTGAAGGGCAGACGGCCTCATGTCCACTCGAGATCCTGCTCAGGCGGCGAGTTTGTGACGCTCGACCGACTCGGCGCGACGCCGTGCAGGCTTGCGCCGCACAGCACCGGGATCGAAAGCGCCATCCAGTCCGCGCAAAGCATCTTTGCGGGCTTTCAGTGCCATCTTGAAGGCACCCTCCTCGCCGTACTTCTTGACGGAGAATTTCACGCGCTTGCGGCGCCCGTCGGGAAGCGGCCAGGAAGCAACCCAGAACCAGCGCTGCTTGTCTTCCGGCAAGTCGCGTGTTTCCGAAGCGCAGTAGCGGCAAACGCCGACCACGCCCGAACGGTTGTTCTTCTTGACGATATTCGAATACTCGCGCATTGAAAACGGTGGGTGATTGGTGATCACTTCATCGCGGTAACCCTTTGCTGCTGCAAAGGATTTCTGCTTACCACCATGCACGCCATCAGAAAAATGCTTGCGGTGGATGATGCCGCGGCGCTGAATGGTTACAAGCCATCCATGCGTCCGACTGACTTCGTTATCCACACGACTAATTCCATAAACACTGCCTCGGCTCACGTCGGTCCTCCATGGAACTATCCAAGGTTATGGCGGCGATAAGTGATTTTCGGCAGTGCCCAATGAAACTTTAGGGTCTGTTGCGACGGCGCCCGAAAGGGCGCTTGGAATGTCAGTTGTCGACCAGTTGCAGGTTGAAACCGATCGAAGTGATATCCGTCGGCAGTGTGGCTGCCGGACCGCCGCTGGCGATGATGGCCTCGGATTTGGCCAGACGGCGGGCGACGGTCGAGATGAGACGCTGGCGGAAATGCTCCAGGCACTCTTCCGATGCCAGCGACAACACTGCCGGCGAGATTTCAAGATAGCGTGCCGGCGTGAGGCTCACTACGCTGGCATGTTGAAGATGTTCGACTTCGTCGAGATACGCCGTTTCGCCGAAGGAGTCACCGGGCTCGAGCTTGGAGACAACACGACCACCAATCGAAAGTTCGACCTCACCTTCGAGCAGGACGCCGAAGCGCTGATCGTTACTGCCTTCTTTCATGAGCTGGGTGAGCGGGTCGACACGGCGCCATACCGCAAAGCGCACGACTTCCCAGATTTCGATGTCGTCGAACTCGGTGAAGAATGTCAGCTTGCGCACTGCGGAGAACTTGGTGTTGTCAGGCGTGCGCTCGTTCTCGTCGACGATCTTGTAGCGCACGGCCGTCAAGTCCTTGGCAAACTCGGCGCCGTTCTTGTAGCGCGAGTACAAATCCTTTTCGAGCGACTTGCGGATCACGATGTCCATCGCTTCCGGCACGTCCGGGTTGAGCTGGCTGGCGGATGGCGGATCGGCGTTGATGATCTTGTAGACCAGTTGCGCGGGATTCTTGGCGCGGAATGGCAGACGCCCGGTCAGCAGATGAAACAGCACTATGCCAAGCGAATACAGATCGGTCTTCTGGTTGAGCGGGTAACTCTTGATCTGTTCGGGCGACATGTAGGCCGGCGAGCCCACGCCCATGATGAAGGTCGAATCCTGATGACTATTCTTGTTGAGATTCATCGCCAAACCGAAGTCAGTGATCTTGACGTTGTCCTGCTCGTCGATGAGGATGTTGGCCGGCTTGATGTCGCGATGCACGATGCCCTGCCGGAAGGCGTAATCGAGCGCCATGCAGCATTTGAAGACGATGCTCACGGTGCGATGCAGCGGCAGCAGTTTCTCGTAGCTGCAGTAATCCTCCAGCGATTTGCCGCCAAAGTATTCCATGACGATATAGGCCTGATCTTCCTCGATCACCGCCTCGAAGATCTTGATGATATTCGGGTGATCGAGCTTGCCCGCCACATTCTCTTCCGCCCGCAGAAGCTTGAGCAGGCGCCGGTTCCACTTGGCTTCGTCCTTCGACTTCTCGCGGAACGAGATATGTTTCAGCGCAATCGGCTGTGGATAGAACGGATTTTCCGCGAGATAGACAATGGCCGTCGCACCTCTCCCAAGCTCGCGGAGGATGCGGTACTTGCCGATTTTCTCGGGCATGCTTGCCATGTTATTTTGAGACCGGAGTCAGCAGGTGAAGGGGTTCGAACTTGTACTGCCTGAAAACAAAGGCGACGATTTGCTTATATATTAAACCGCAGTCCGCATACCGGAATTGCAAAAGTTCTCATCGAGGCCTTGAAATACCTGTGAAGATCCCAATAGTGGGTTGCTGAACACAATTTTGAGGATACTTTATGAATAACGTACAGGATTCAGCCGCGCCTGAACAGCCGACCAATGGCGTAGACAGTGAAGTGGCAGAAGGGTTTAACGCGACCACCCCGGCCGAGCCCTCCAGCACAGAAAGTAAAGTCGATACGTTGCCCGCTGTCGAAGAACAAATCCGCCAACTGGAACTGAAGGCTGCCGAACATCATGACGCCTGGTTACGTGCCAAGGCCGAAACCGAAAACGTGCGCCGCCGCTCGCAGGACGACGTCAGCAAAGCTGCCAAATTCGCCATCGAACGGTTCGCCAACGAGCTGCTCGTCGTCAAGGACGGTCTTGAGCAAACGTTGTCAGCCGACAACGCATCGCTTGAAACCCTCCGCGACGGCGTCGAACTGACCTTGCGTAATCTCGGTAAGGCTTTCGAAAAGAATGGTTTGCAGGATATCAATCCGATCGGCGAGAAATTTGACCCGCACAAACATCAGGCGATCAGCCAGATCCCTTCGGAGCAAGCGGCCAATACGGTCGTGCAGGTGTTCCAAAAAGGTTATGCGCTCGAAGGTCGTGTGCTGCGTCCGGCCTTGGTGGCCGTGTCGAGCGGCCAGCAGGCTGGTTCAGCGGCTTGACACTGCCGCTTGAATTCGACGCGAATGCCCCTATTTGCAAGTCATGAATGAATTACAAGGTGTGGCCGAGCGCCACGCTGTCTGCAAACTTGAAGGAGTCTGAACATGGCAAAAATCATCGGCATCGACCTCGGCACCACCAATAGCTGCGTTTCCATCATGGAAGGCGGCCAGCCCAAGGTCATCGAAAACTCGGAAGGTGCGCGCACCACGCCGTCCATCGTCGCCTACATGGAAGATGGCGAAGTGCTGGTCGGCGCACCGGCCAAACGTCAGGCTGTCACCAATGCCAAGAACACGCTGTACGCGGTCAAACGCCTGATCGGCCGTCGCTTCGAAGAGAAGGAAGTGCAGAAGGACATCAACCTGATGCCTTATGCCATCGTCAAGGCCGACAACGGCGATGCCTGGGTGGAAGTGCGCGGCAAGAAGATGGCGCCTCCCCAGATATCCGCTGACGTGCTGCGCAAGATGAAGAAGACCGCCGAAGACTATCTCGGCGAAGAAGTCACCGAAGCCGTCATCACCGTACCCGCCTATTTCAACGACAGCCAGCGTCAAGCCACCAAAGATGCCGGCCGCATAGCCGGTCTGGACGTCAAGCGCATCATCAATGAGCCGACTGCTGCGGCCCTTGCCTACGGCCTCGACAAGGTCGGCAAGAAGGATCAGAAGATTGCTGTGTTCGACCTGGGCGGCGGCACCTTCGACATCTCCATTATTGAAATCGCCGATGTCGACGGTGACAAGCAATTCGAAGTGCTGGCCACGAACGGCGACACATTCCTCGGCGGTGAAGACTTCGACCAACGCCTCATCGACTACATCGTTGCCGAGTTCAAGACGCAACACGGTGTCGACCTGGGCCGCGACGCCATCGCCCTGCAACGTATCAAGGCAGCGGCCGAACGCGCCAAGATCGAACTGTCGAGCGGTCAGCAAACGGAAATCAACGAGCCCTACATCACCATGGTCAATGGCGCACCGTCGCACTTGACGATGAAGATCACGCGCGCCAAGTTCGAATCGCTGGTCGACGAGCTGGTCAACGCCACGATCGAGCCTTGCCGCAAAGCCCTCAAGGATGCGGGCCTGAAGGTCAGCGATATCGACGATGTGATTCTTGTCGGCGGTCAGACGCGCATGCCCAAGGTGCAGGAGAAGGTCAAAGAGTTCTTCGGCAAGGAAGCGCGCAAGGACGTGAATCCGGACGAAGCGGTTGCGGTCGGCGCTGCCATCCAGGGCGGTGTGTTGCAAGGCGATGTGAAGGACGTGCTGCTGCTCGACGTCAGCCCGCTGACCCTTGGCATCGAGACGCTGGGTGGCGTGATGACACCGATGATCAAGCGCAACACGACAATCCCGACCAAGCACGCGCAAGTGTTCTCGACGGCTGATGACAATCAGCCGGCCGTGACCATCAAGGTCTTCCAGGGCGAGCGCGAAATGGCAGCTGGCAACAAGATGCTCGGCGAATTCAACCTCGAAGGCATTCCGCCCGCAGCGCGCGGCACGCCGCAGATCGAAGTGAGTTTCGACGTAGATGCCAACGGCATTCTGCACGTTAAGGCCATGGATAAGGCGACCGGCAAGGAGAACAAGATCACCATCAAGGCAAACTCTGGCTTGTCGGAAGACGAGATCCAGAAGATGGTGAACGATGCGGCGGCGCATGCCGAAGAAGACAAGCGTCAGCATGAGCTGATCGACGCGCGCAATCAGTGCGAGGCCTTGATTCACACTACGAAGAAAGCGCTTACCGATCACGGCGACAAGGTGAATGCAGACGAGAAGAGCAAGATCGAAGCTGCGCTCAAGGAAGCGGAAGAAGCGATCAAGGGCACCGACAAGGATGCAATCGAAGCCAAGGCGCAAGCCCTGGCCGCTGCCAGCCAGAAACTCGGTGAGGCCGTGTATGCCCAGCAACAAGCCGCCGCCGGTGGCGCCGAGCAGGCTGCCGGTCATGCAGGTCAAGGTGGGCCATCGGGCGCGCCGGCCGACGACAATGTGGTCGATGCCGAATTCACGGAAGTGAAGGACGCGAGGTAATCGCAAGTACGGGTTTGTGGCGGAGTAAGCATTGGGGTGGGCATCAGGCCAGAGACGGCTGGATGCCCACTGTCGTATCATGCTGACAGTGAAATGGCAGTTTGTTGGTATAGGAATCCGTAACAAAATGGAGCGAGCACGTGGCTGGCCGATATTGCCACCTGAGGGCTCGCGCAGAGCAGTGCTCAGGCACGGCGAGCGAGCCCTTTTTTACCCAACAGCCGCTAGCCGCGTGCGCAGCCCGTTTTGTTACAGGTTCTAAAAGATTTCTCGGGGGTTGAACGTATGTCCGGCAAGTCGATTTCCGGCTCCGTGGTCTTTGCGCCTCGCGGCGAATTTTTCAACACGCTCAAGACGCGTGTCGATACCTATTTTCGCGAGCATTGCATCGAACCCACCGGTGGCTGGGCGCTCTACCGCAAGACCCTGCTCGGCTATGGCCTGATCCTGGCCGGTTACGTCAGCCTGGTATGGTGTGTCGACTCGCTGTGGGGCGCCTTGCTCGCGGGCTTCGCGCTGGCGCAGGGCTACATCATCGTCGCCTTCAACGTCATGCACGACGGCGCGCACGGCAGCTACTCGGCGCGCCGCTGGGTGAACTGGCTGGCCGGTGCAGCAATGGATGTCATCGGCAGTAGCCAGATGTTATGGAAGCAGAAACACAACCAACTGCACCACACCTATCCGAATATCGACGGCAAGGACGATGACATATCCATCGGCGCACTGATGCGCCTGTCGCCAAATCAGAAGTGGTACCCATGGCATCGTCTGCAGGCGCTCTATGCACCTGTCCTGTATAGCATGCTGACCATGTACCTGGGTCTGTTCAGTGACTTCCATAAAATCGTTACCAACAAGATCGGCAACACGCCGCTCCAGCCGCAAGCGCGTTGGGAGCTGCCCTGGTTCTTCACTCACAAGCTGGCCTACTTTGCTTACACGCTGGTGATACCCTCCTTCTTTCATCCGTTCTGGCAGGTGCTGTTGGCCTTTGCGGGCGTGCATGCAATTTTCGGTCTGGTTCTGTCGCTGGTATTCCAATTGGCGCATACCGTCGAAGGCACGGATTTCCCGCTACCGGTGGACAACAGCAATCGTATGCCGAATGAATGGGCTGTGCATCAGATGAACACGACGGCGAATTTTGCACCACACAACAAATTTGCAAGCTTCTACATGGGTGGTCTTAACTATCAGATCGAACATCACCTGTTCCATCGCGTCAGTCATATTCACTACCCTGCCCTGAGTAGCATCGTGCGCAAGACTTGCGAAGAGTTCGCCGTGCGCTATCTGTGTTTCCCCAGCGTAAGCGCTGCACTGAAGGCACATTTTTGCCTATTGCATTCGCTGGGCCACAAACCGATGAGCCCGACAGGGCCGATAAAATCAACCGAAATGCAATCTGCATAAAGAAAGTTTTGAGAAGCTGAGCATGGCAAAACGCGATTACTACGAAGCCCTCGGGATCAGCCGCGATGCGTCCGACGACGATATCAAGAAGGCCTACCGCAAGGCGGCGATGAAGCACCATCCAGACCGTAATCTGGACAGCAAGGATGACGGCGAGAAATTCAAGGAGATCAAGGAAGCTTACGAAGTTCTCTCCGATGACCAGAAGCGCGCCGCTTACGACCGTTATGGTCATGCCGGCGTCGATCAGTCGCACGGTGCTGGTGGCGGTCAGGGTTTCGGCGATTTCGGCGATGCCTTCGGTGGCATCTTCGACGAAATCTTCGGTGGCCGAGGCGGTGGTGGTGGCGGTGGTCAGCGCGTGTATCGCGGTGCCGACCTGCGCTACAACATGGAGATTTCGCTGGAAGAAGCCGCGCGTGGCGTGGAAAAGACCATTCGCATACCTGTTACAGAGTCCTGCGAAACCTGCAATGGCTCGGGCGCCAAGCCTGGCACGCAACCGAAGACCTGCAGCACCTGCGGCGGCGCAGGTCAGGTGCGCATCCAGCAAGGCTTCTTCTCGGTTCAGCAAACCTGTCCGAAATGCCATGGCTCAGGGCGCGTGGTGACCGACCCGTGTGTGACCTGTCATGGCGCTGGTCGCGTCAAGAAACAGAAGACGCTCGAAGTGAAAGTGCCAGCGGGCATCGACGAAGGCATGCGCCTGCGTCATGGCGGCTTCGGCGAAGCGGGGGTCAATGGTGGGCCGGCAGGCGACCTCTACGTCGAAATCCACATCAAGCGCCACGCGGTCTTCGAGCGCGAGGGCGACGACCTTCATTGCGAGATGCCGATCAGCTTCACCACCGCAGCACTAGGCGGCGATATCGATATACCGACCCTCGATGGTGCGGCGAGCATCAAGATTCCTGCCGAAACACAGACCGGCAAAGTGTTCCGCCTGCGCGGCAAGGGCATCAAGAACCTGCGCAGCCATATGACAGGCGATTTGCACTGTCACGTCGTGGTGGAAACACCGGTCAAACTGACCGAGCGTCAGCGCGAACTGCTGCGCGAGTTCGATGTGATCAATCGCAGCGAGGGCGACCGTCAGAATCCACGTGCCAAGGGCTGGATGGACAAGGTGCGGGACTTCTTCGCCGGTTAAGCTTACAAAACTCACCGCAAAGATGCGATGGAAACGCAAAGGGCCGCAAACGAAACCTTCTCTGGTTTTTTTGCGGCCCTTTCCTTTTTTGCGCTGAACGGTTTCCTCGAAGTCCTTCCTAACTACGCGGTCGCCAGATCTGCTCGAAGTTCACTTTGAGCATGGTCGGTGGCAGCACCGTGACGACCGCAAACTGAGGCGCCGACGCCGTGTCGCGCCGCACGGGGTCCATCTGCTGCAAGCCCTTTGCATTGATCAATGTGGACACTGTCGGTGTATTGGCTTGCGCACCGCGCTTGCTGACCACGCCGACTTCACCATTGGCCAGCTTGACCAGGGTGCCGGGTGGATACATGCCGACTTCCTTGATCAGCAAACCGGGGAAAAGGATTTTCCTTGCCCTGCCCGAGCTCCAGGTACACCCGCTTCGCCGCCTCGGCTGCCAGCATAGGTTTGCGGTAGGCACGCTGGCTGAGCATTGCGGTGTACACGTCGCGAGTATGGATCAGGTTGGCGAGGACGCTCGGCGATTTGATCCGCTGCGGATAGCCCGTGCCGTCTTCATTTTCATGGTGTTCCAGCACGGCACGTAGCCATTCCTCGTCGGCCACACCGAGAGACATCAAGAGATGACTGCCGTTTTCCGGATGGGTATTGATCTGCGAGCGCTGTTCGATCGACAGCTGCGTCTTCTGGTGAGACAGCAACTGCTGCAATTCGAGAATGGCAATATTCTGCGTCAACGCGGCACAGCACAATGACATACGCGTAGCTTCATCAAATTCGCCACGGCGTGCAACCAATTCGCATAGCACCGCCACGTGCAGACCGTGCGCAATGGAGTAACGCTTGTATTCTTTGATGAGAATGGCGGCAATCGCCAGATCAGGGCTACGCTCGCACAGGTCCATCACTAGGCGGGCATAGCCTTGAACAGTGCTGGTAAAGCTACCATCTTTCGGTGGCGTAATCATGAGCGCACCGATCCCGGCCTGCACGCCCTGCCATACCGACAACGGATCGTAGTTCTGCCGCGCGGGCGCCGCCTCGGCGGTGACGTAGGCTTTGAAGACTTCGGCGTCGACGAACATCCCGCGCTCCAGCAGGCGCTCGACCTGTTCATCCTTTTGAACGACATACCCCTTGCGTAGCAACAATTGGCCTGCGACGTCATAGACGTCCCATGGCAATGCTTCGTTGACGCGCAGTTGATTGCTGCTTAAGCGATGAAAATCGGCCATGCTTCTCCCGTGTGGATCAAAACCCACATGGCAAATTACGGCCCTCGACACAAATAATTGAGAGCTGACCCCGTTCGTGTTCAGCCGTGGCGGCGCTGGTGCACCTGCAGGACTTCGAGGAAGGCCGTACCGTAGGCGGCGAGTTTGCGGTCGCCAACACCTGAAAGTTCATACATCGCCTCCAGGCTCATCGGCCGCTTCTCAAGCATCTGCTTGAGCGTGGCGTCACCGAAGATCATGTAGGCAGGCACGTTCTGTTCGTCCGCCAGGTCGCGTCGGCGTTGGCGCAGCGCGGCCCACAAGCTACGCGCTTCATCCGAGCCGAATTCGATCTCGCGCTTGACACTCGATGCGCCGCTCGGCGCCACGGCCCGCACCTGGCGCGCCATGAAGCTTGTTTCTCCCCGCAACACCGGGCGGCAGCTTTCCTGCAGGATCAGGCCGCCGTGTTCGTTCACGCCGATCATGCCCTGCGCCACCATCTGACGCAGCAGGGAGTTCCACTGCGCATCCGATACCGCCTTGCCGATGCCAAAAGTGGACAACTGGTGATGCCCTCGTTCGGTCACCTTGGGCGTCTCGCGTCCCTGCAATATGTCAATGAGATGTCCGGCGCCATAGCGCTGGCCGCTGCGATAGATGGTGGACAATATCTGTTGCGCCGGCAGCGCTGCGTCGAAAGTCTGCGGTGGCGTGAGACACATATCGCAGTTACCGCAGGGCGTAGCTTCTTCGCCGAAGTAGCGCAATAACACTTCGCGTCGGCAAGCGGGCGCTTCGCAGTAACCTAGCAGCGCATCGAGTTTGCGGCGCTCGACGCGCTTGACTTCATCCGGCGCGGTCGATTGCTCGATCATCTCGCGATGCAGCACCATATCCTGCAGACCATAGGCCATCCAGGCATTGGACGGCAGGCCATCACGCCCTGCCCGGCCCGTTTCCTGGTAATAAGCTTCGAGGCTCTTGGGTAAATCAAGATGGGCGACGAAACGCACATCCGGTTTGTCGATACCCATGCCGAACGCCACCGTCGCCACCATGACAATGCCATCACCACGCACGAATTGGGTCTGATGCGTCTCACGCACTGAGGCATCGAGCCCGGCGTGATAGGGCATGGCGCGAATGCCTTCGGTCTTGAGCCAGGTGGCCGTCTCTTCGACCTTCTTGCGCGACAGGCAATACACGATGCCCGAATCGCCTTCATGATTGCCACGAATGAAGCGTAACAACTGCTTGCGCGGCGTGTCCTTCTCGACCACGGCGTAGCGGATGTTCGGCCGATCGAAACTGGAGACGAATAGTCGCGCGTCATGCAACGCCAGACGCTCGACGATTTCCTGACGTGTCGCCGCATCGGCCGTTGCCGTGAGCGCGATGCGTGGCACCTGCGGAAAGCGCTCATGCAAAATGGATAACTGGATATATTCCGGCCGGAAGTCGTGACCCCATTGCGATACGCAATGCGCTTCATCGATGGCGAACAAGGCCAACCGGGCACGACTCATCAGATTCTGGAAGCGTGGCGTCAGCAAGCGTTCTGGCGCCACATAAAGCAGATCCAAGCCGCCATCGACGAACTGGCGCTCGATGTTGGCCGTTTCCTCCGCATCGAGTGTCGAATTCAGGAAAGCGGCGCGCACGCCGACCTGCCGCAGCGCCTGCACCTGGTCCTGCATCAGCGCAATCAGCGGCGACACGACGATGCCGCAGCCGTCGCGCAATAGGGCTGGTATCTGGAAACACAGCGACTTGCCGCCACCCGTGGGCATCAGCACCAGCGCGTCGCCGCCGTCGATCAGATGTTCGACCACCGAGGCCTGCTCGCCACGAAAGGCGGCATAGCCGAAGACATGGCGCAGGGTGTGCTGTGCGGGGGAAAACGTTTCAGGAATCGTTTCAGGAATCATACGGCCGCTATTTTGACAGCTACGGCCGACTATGGGGGCACGCCCCGAACTTATCGCACTAGACTTATCGCCAACGGCCGTCAGCCATGCTTGATCGCCGCATCCGCCCGCTTGATCAGGTCGTGCGGCAGACGCGCATCGTTGGGATACACCGCCGTGCCGAAATCCGCCACGAGATGTATGACACGACTGTCGACGAGAAAGGGCTTGGCAAGCTTTGCGCGTATCTTTTCGAGCACGGTTTCGACATTACGTGGCCGCAACACTTCCGGCAGAAGAATGATGAATTCATCCGCACCGTAGCGGCCGACGGTGTCGCCGCCGCGCACGCAACTCTCCAACCGGCGGGCGAACTGCTGCAGAACCTGGTCGCCAACATCGCGTCCATGTTGTTCGTTGATGCGCTTGAAATCGTGCAGATCGAGAAATATGACGCCGATCTTTTTGTTGTTGCGATCCGCCTGGGCGATGGCATGACCCAGCCGGTTAACCAGCAGACGCCGGTTCGCCAATCCCGTCAGTTCATCGTGAATCGCCGTGCGGTAGAGGTGCCGGGCACGTTCGGTCAGGCGCGCGAGACGGTCCTTGGTGCGCGCCTGACTATCCATGAGCAATTGAACATCATTCTGTGCCGCCAGCCACTTTTGTTCGAAGAAGGTCAGCACACGGTCCTGCTGTTCGAGACGGCGCAATGCCTGCTCCAACAGAAGTGCCTTGTCAAACTTGCCGCTATCTTGCGTGTTGCGGTTTTCAGTTTCCCGTGTCATGCCATATGCATTTTCTGCGGCGGACGGATTGCGGAGTTGTTGCCCCATCTGCATTGCCATTGCGCCCTCCTTTGGTGAGATCGACGTCGGGCTGACCATGTTTGTCTCACTATATAAAGCCGCGCGACGGGCGTCTGTCGCCTATCGAACACAAGACGCCATCAAGGCCACCTCCAAGCACGACTCAGTGATCCCGAGATGCACTTGCCGCCTGCAAACATCGGCTTGCGCGCCCCGCCAATGCTAAACTGCGCGGCTTTGCCGCAGTGCGCCCTCAGCCCTCGATGACCGTTTCATGAACGCCCCACTCAAGCGTACTGTCGCCCTGCTGTGCAGCGCTGCCCTCATTGTGTGGTTCTTCCACAGCGCGCGTGCAGCGAATCTCGCCCTCCTGGTCTCGCGCGTGCATGCCTGGCAATTGGCAGGACTCATCGGCGCCTTCGCCTTGACCTATCTGCTGCGCGCTGCCCGAGTCTTCGACGAATTCCGCGTCGATACCGATGTCAGCTATGTGGGCATCCTGCGACTCACCCTGCTGCACAACGCGATGGTCAACGTCGTGCCTTTCCGTGGCGGCGAGGCGGCCTTTCCGATTTTGCTGTCGCGCTGGTTCGGTGTGCCCACCATGCGCGCTGTCGCTGCCTTGTTGTGGCTGCGCTTGCAGGATGCTTTCGTGGTACTGGCGCTGGCCGCTTTTGTCTGGCCACAGTTGCCGCTGGCAGCGCGCTTCGTGTGGATCGCCGCCGTCGTGCTGGCCGCCTGGGCGATCCCCAGGTGGGCGAGAAATCATCCTGAAGCCCTGCCCGATCACGGACGCTTTGCACGCGTGTCGATCAAGCTGCGTGCGGCACTTGCCGAATCGACACGAGGTTCCCGACGAGCCTGGGGCTGGACTTTTGCCAACTGGTCGGTAAAGCTCACGGCGCAAGCATGGATGCTGGCAATGCTGCTCGGCGTTTCGCTGCAGACCGGGCTGGCAGGTGCGATGGGACTGGAACTAGCGGCCGTGCAACCTATCCAGGGCGTAGCCGGCTTCGGCACTTCGGAATTTGGCGGTGCCGCGCTGCTGCGTGCTCACGGCATAATGTTGGCCGACGGCGTGCAAGCCGCCTTGGTACTCCACCTTTTCGTGATCGCCTGCGCACTTTGCGCCGGTGCCGTCGCTGCGGTATTGCTGCCCGACGCCCACAAAACATTGACTGACCATTGACTGACCCAAGGCCATGACCGATCCGCTGATTGCTTCCCCTCTGCCACCGCCGCCCTCCAATATCGAGTTGGCACTCGAAACCTTGCCGGTCCATCGTCTGTCGGTGGTGGTGCCGATGTACAACGAGGCGGAAAGCGTGGCGCCGATGGTGGCCCGCGTGCACGAAGGTCTGTCCACCTATCCGTGGCCCTGGGAACTGGTCATCGTCGATGATGGCAGTTCTGACAATACCGTCAATGAATTGCGCCGCTCCGCCGCCGAGTACGGCCCCCACGTGCGCGTCGTCGAGCTGATGCGCAACTACAAGCAGACAGCGGCGATGCAGGCCGGCATCGACGCCGCGCGCGGCGATGTGATCGTGACCCTGGACGGCGATCTGCAGAATGATCCGGTCGACATCCCGCGCATGGTGGCGCGCCTGCTGCGCGAGAATCTCGATCTCGTTGCGGGCTGGCGCAAGAATCGCCAGGACGGATTGTGGCTGCGCAAGATTCCATCGCGCATCGCCAATCGGCTGATTGCGCGCATCACTGGCGTGAAGCTCAACGACTACGGTTGCAGCCTCAAAGCCTTCCGTGCCAATGTCATAAAGAACGTGCGCCTCTATGGCGAGATGCATCGCTTCATCCCCGCTTGGCTGGCGACGGTAACGACGCCACGGCGCATCGCCGAAGAAGTGGTCGAGCACCACGCGCGTCAATTTGGCGAATCCAAGTACGGCATCTCGCGCACCTTCCGCGTCGTGCTCGATCTGATCTCGGTCTATTTCTTCATGCGCTTTCGCACGCGGCCAGGGCATTTTTTTGGCGGTGTCGGTTTGTCGCTCGGCAGTATCGGTTCGCTGATCCTGGCGTGGCTGGCTGTCGACAAATTCGTATTGGGCGAGAACATCGGCACGCGTCCGCTGCTGATGGCTGGCTTCTTCGCCGTCATCATGGGCGTGCAGTTCGTGCTGACCGGCGTGCTTGCGGAAACCCTGGCGCGTATCTATTTCGAATCCGGCTCGGCGCGTCAGTATCAACTCCGTGACCCGGACCAGTTCGGCAAAGACGAGGCGTGGCGCAAGGCCGATTGATGCAGCAGTCCGTTCTCGATCGACGCCTGCAGTGGCTACTGTTCCTGTTGCCGCTGGCAGCATTTCTCTTCCGGCTTGGCAGCGTGCCGCTGTTCGACGTCGACGAAGGCGCTTTCTCCGAAGCCACGCGCGAGATGTTCGAGCGCCACGACTTTGTATCGACCTGGCTCAATGGTGCGCCGCGTTTCGACAAGCCCATCCTGATCTACTGGTGCCAGGCGTTTTTCGTCTGGCTGTTCGGGCCGAACGAATGGGCTTTTCGCATGCCGTCGGCATTAGCGGCGGCAGCCTGGTGCTGGGCGGTCGGCATGTTTGCCGGCGAACAGGAACGCAAGAACGGCACATCCGACGGCCGCCACGCAGCAATCTTCGGCACCACGGTGGCCGTCACCAGTCTCGGCGTGATCCTCATCGGCCGTGCGGCGACAGCGGACGCCTTGCTCAATATGCTGATCGCATTGAGTCTATTCGACAGCTGGCGCCACCTGGAATCGGGCAAGCGCGCACCCTTGCTGCGCAGCTATCTGTGGATCGGCCTCGGCATGCTCACCAAGGGACCCGTCGCGCTGTTGATTCCCGCTGCAACCACGCTGATCTACTGCGCCAGCTGCCATCGTCTGCGCGACTGGACGCGTAGCGTCTTCGATCCGCTGGGCTGGCTCGTCCTGCTCGTCGTCACCGTTCCCTGGTACGCGGCGGAACTGAGCATTCACGGGCAGGCCTTCATCGATGGGTTCCTGCTCAAGCACAATGTGGAGCGCTTCTCGGGCTCGCTCGAAGGGCATTCCGGCAGCATATTTTATTATCTGCTGATCGTGCCGCTGCTGCTCCTGCCCTGGCTGACCTGGCTGGCGGCTTCGCTGTTCAAACTCAAGCGCGACCTGCAGGACACGACCCATCCTGTGCGTCGCTTCCTGTGGATCTGGGCGATTTTCGTCATCGTCTTCTTTTCGCTGTCGGGCACCAAGCTGCCGCACTACGGGCTCTATGGCTGCACACCCCTGTTCGTGCTGATCGCGCTACACCGCGATGTCGTGCGCAATGCACGCATCGGCGCCTTGCCGGCGATTGTTATCCTGTGCCTGGCATTGACGCTGCCCTCGCTGCTGGGCGATGCGCTCGCCAAAGGCTGGATCAAGGATCCGTTCTACATCCTGCAGCTCAGCCGTATTGCTGAGGTCAAGCTGGACGGCTATCACGGCATCACCAGTGTCACGTTGGTGGTAGCCATCATGGCTATATTCGTTTTGCATAGCGATGCGTGGCGGCGTGTTTCCGTTGTGGCAGTCATGGCGCTGATATCGATCACGACGGCGGTCGCCCCGCTGGTGGGCGAACTGCTGCAAGGACCAATCATGCGCGCCGGACTTGCCGCGCGTGCTTTCAAGGAGCCAGCCGTCTTGTGGAATTTCCATGCGCCGAGCTTCAGCGTTTACCGGCGGGCCGTCACGCCGTCCGAGCAAGCACAACCCGGACAGATCGCGCTGACGCGTGCCGACCGCCTGCCGCCTGATGCCAAGGTCGACATCCTGCAACGCGAAGGCGGCGTGCTGCTGGTTCGCATCAAGGCCGTACAACCATGAAGCCCGTCACCACCACCCCACACCCAACGCCGCGTATCGGCATGCTATTGGCATGGCTTGCCATCCTCACGCTTTACCGCATGTGGATTCTGCCGCGCCTGGGCATCACGCTCTACGTCGACGAGGCGCAGTATTGGACCTGGGCGCAACATCCCGACTGGGGCTACTTCTCCAAGCCGCCAGTCATCGCCTGGTTGATCGCAGCGTCCACGACGCTGTTCGGTGATGGCATGCTGGCCGTGAAACTGCCCGCCATCCTGCTCTATCCCGCCACGGCATGGCTGCTGTTCGCGCTCGGTCGCGAACTCTTCGACACACGTATCGGCATGCGCTGCGCCGTGGCCTTTTCGCTGCTGCCCTTTGTCTCCGGGCTGGGACTCTTCATCTCGACCGATGCGCCGTTGCTGTTCTTCTGGACGCTGGCCATCCTCGCGCTGGTACGTGCCATGACGCACGACTATTGGCGCGACTGGCTATTGCTCGGCGCGGCCCTGGGTCTGGGCGTCATGTCGAAGTACACCATGCTGGCCTTCGGCGCTTCGGCCCTGCTCTACCTGTTGCTTGCGCCACAGCGCCGCGAACAGCTGCGCAATCCGCGACTGTGGATCGCCATCGCGCTGGCGGGTGTCCTCATACTGCCTAACGTGTTGTGGAACTGGTCGCACGATTTCCCGACCCTGCGTCACACCGCCGACATCACCCATGTCGAAGGCCTCAACGACAAGCATGGCAATCCTGGCGAATTCGCGCTTGCCCAGCTCCTGTCGCTGGGCCCGATCCTAGGGCTGGCCTTCATTGCAGGTTTGGTACTGGCATGGCGGCAGCGCCGCGACGCACGCATGCAATTACTGCTGTGTTTCAGCGTACCCATGTTCGTCATCGTCCTGGCGCAGGCGACGCGCTCGGAAGCCAACGGCAACTGGGCGGCACCGGCTTTCATCACTGCCACGCTGCTGGCAGTGGTTTTTCTCAGTCGCCTTAAACTACGCTGGTGGCTGCTGGCACTTGCGGTGAATGCCATCATCATGCTCGCGACTTACCACGCCAAGGATATTTACCGAATCGGGGGCAAGCCCATGCCGACGCAACTGGACATTCTCAAACGCGCCCGAGGCTGGGATGTGCTGGCCAGACAGCTGCAGCCGATTCTCGCCGCGCACCCCGACGCCATGCTGTTGACCGACAACCGCACGCTGATGGCACACCTGCTCTACGAACTGCGCGACATGCATTTGCAGCATGCCGCCTGGAAGCCACAGGCTGCGCCGCACGATCACTATCAACTGACCGTGCCGCTTACCGACAAAGACCTTGGCAGCTCGGCGATCCTGATCATGCAAACCGATGCGATGATCACCGCTCCCGCGATTATCGATCGTTTCAGCGCGCACCAGACGCTTGCCCATGTCACTGTCATTGAGGGACCGAAGCTGCGTCGCGAGGTGGATGTGATCTTGCTGGAAGGCTTCAAGGGCTACCGCTGAACGGATTCAGCGGCACGTCGATCCAGCCGGTTCATGTACCAGGCATAGAAACCGACGATGGCGAGAAAGACAATCAGGGAACCCTGGGCGGCGAAATAGAAGCCGACAGGAAAGCCCAGGAAGCTGAAGGCATTCAGCTCGGGCGCGAAGAGGCAGGTCAACAAGGTCACACAGAACCAGACCAACAGCAACGCCGTCGTCATACGCCGCGTACTGCGCCAGTAAGGACTGCTTTTGCTAGCGCGCATTTTCGAGCCGGCTCGATTAGATGCGATATGCCACTGTCGTCATGACCTTCGACGCCAATTTCATCGCCGTCCTGACAGGTGCCGGCAAGTCGGCAGCGCCAAGACTCACCGCAGTCGTGGCGTGTGCCATTTCGTCGGCCTTCATCTGATCGAGAACCGCGCGCGAACGCAGATCTTGCGCCGGTACCCGATCGAGATGACTGGCCAGATGCGCTTCGACCTGACGCTCGGTCTCGGCGAGGAAGCCCAGATTCCATTTGTCACCCGCCAGTCCCGCGGCTACGCCCATGCCGAGGGCGCCGAGATACCACAGCGGATTGAGCAGACTCGTGCGGCCACCCAGTTCGCCGATGCGCTGCGCGGTCCAGGCCAGATGCTCGGTTTCTTCCTGCGCCGCCTGTTGCAGCGAATGACGCAAGCCAGGGTCGCGAGACGTGATCGCCTGCCCCTGGTAAAGCGCTTGCGCGCAGATTTCGCCAACGTGATTGACGCGCATCAGCGCAGCCACTTCGCGTCGCTGCGCGTCGCTGAGGTCCGATTCGGGCAGCACATCGCCGGGCACGGCACGCACCGATTGCGCCGGTGCAGCGAGCGTGCGCAGTATCTTGTCGAATTCGAGAATGGCGCGCTCGGCGACGCCACCGCGATCAGCTGACATTGCTCCCCGCCGACGCCTTGTCGAATTCAACGTAGGTCACCGGACGCATGGCGAGGTCGCCATGAAACAGGATTTGCCCAAGCTCATTGAGCGCATTGCGATACACGCTGCGCTTGAACTCGATGACATTTTCGAGCGGCACCCAGTACTGCGCCCAGCGCCAGGCATCGAATTCCGGATGGCCGCTGGCGCGCAGGCTCACATCGCAGTCGCGACCGCGCATGCGCAGCAGGAACCATATCTGTTTCTGGCCGCGATAGGTGGTTCGCCACTCGCGCTTGATCCAGTTTTTCGGCACGTCATAGCGCAACCAGTCACGCGTCCTGCCGAGCACCTGAACATGCTCCGGGCATAATCCGGTCTCTTCGAACAACTCGCGAAACATGGCCTGTTCGGGCGACTCACCCTGCTTGATGCCACCTTGCGGAAACTGCCAGGAGTGTTCGCGAATGCGCTTGCCCCAAAAGACCTCGTTGCGTGTGTTGGCGATGACGATGCCGACATTGGGCCGATAGCCGTCTCTGTCGAGCATGATGGACACCTTAATACATTGACTGTTGTCGATTGTTCCACAGTTCCGCTGTCGAGGAAACCTGGGAATGCGGCACAAATGCACGCGGATTTTTAAATCCAGCGACAGCGGCCACACCGCTTGCGCTCACGCGATTTCGCGGACAGCCCTTGCGTTACAATCGCTTGTTACCGTTTTTACTTGCCGATTGAATCGGCCGATATCCATGCGCGCCAGCCAGTTTTTCATCTCCACCCTCAAGGACGCTCCCTCCGACGCAGAGATCGTCAGCCACAAGCTGATGATGCGCGCAGGACTCATCAAGAAGCTCTCTGCCGGCATCTACAACTACATGCCGATGGGCTTGCGCGTGATCCGCAAGATCGAGAGCATCATCCGCGACGAGATGAATCGCGCCGGTGCCATGGAACTGAGCATGCCCGTCGTGCAACCGGCCGAACTGTGGATCGAGACCGGCCGCTTCGACAAGATGGGCGACGAACTGCTGCGTCTGAAGGACAGACACGGCCGCGATTTCGTCCTGCAGCCCACGTCGGAAGAAGTCGTCACCGACATCGTGCGTCAGGAAATCCGCAGCTATCGCCAGTTGCCGAAAAACCTGTACCAGATCCAGACCAAATTCCGCGACGAGCGTCGGCCGCGTTTCGGCATCATGCGCGGTCGCGAGTTCACTATGAAAGATGCATATTCCTTTCATGTCAGCTTCGAAGACCTGAAGCGCGAATACCAGAACATGTTCGACACCTACTCGCGCATCTTCACGCGGCTGGGTTTGCAGTTCCGTGCGGTGGCTGCGGATACCGGCGCTATCGGCGGCACCGGCTCGCACGAATTCCACGTCATCGCCGAGACGGGCGAAGACGCCATCGCCTACAACCCCGATTCGGATTACGCCGCCAATGTCGAACTCGCCGAAGCAGTGGCACCCACAACGGCACGTCCTGCCCCGCAAGCGGCGCTGACCAAGGTGCACACGCCGGGCGCCAAGACGATCGAAGAACTGGCGACCTTCCTCAAGCTTTCGGCCATGCAGACCGTCAAATCAGTCATAGTCGATGGCGATGAAGGAGTCCCGGTTTTGCTTCTCCTGCGTGGCGATCATGAATTGAACGAAGTGAAGGCCGGCAAGCTGGCAGGCGTGTTCTCGCCCCTGCGTTTTGCTACACCGGCCACCATTCGCGACGCTTTCGGTACCGAGCCCGGTTCGCTCGGCCCAATCGGCTTCAAGGGCCGCATCTACATCGATCGCGCCGCCGCTGTGCTGGCCGATTTCGTCATCGGCGCCAACGAGAACGACTACCACTTCACCGGCGCGAACATCGGTCGCGACTTTCCCGAACCGGAAGTCGCCGACATCCGCAATGCCGTCGCAGGCGATCTCTCTCCCGACGGCAAAGGCACGTTGGCCATCTGCCGCGGTATCGAGGTCGGCCACATTTTCCAGCTACGCACCAAGTACTCTGAAGCCATGGGCTGCAAGTTCATCGGCGAGGACGGCAAGGAACAAGTTATGGAAATGGGCTGCTATGGCGTCGGTGTTACGCGCATCATGGGCGCCGCGATCGAGCAGAATTTCGATGAGCGCGGCATCATCTGGCCGGACACGATTGCGCCCTTCACCGTGGTGATCTGCCCGATGGGCTGGAGCCGCTCGGAAGCCGTGCGCGACACCGCAATCAAACTGCATGACGAACTACTGGCAGCCGGTATCGACGTAATGCTGGACGACCGCGACGAGCGCCCCGGCGCCATGTTCGCGGACTGGGAACTGATAGGCGTACCGCACCGGGTGGTGGTCGGTGACCGTGGTCTCAAGGAAAATGTGCTTGAATATCAAGGCCGTCGGGATACCGAGGCCACGAAGGTCGCCGTGGCGGACATCGCCGCATTCGTGAAAGCCCGACTCACAGTTCAATGAAACGTTTGAAGAACATCCATTTCGTTCAATCTTTCAGAATCCTGCTGATCGGCACGTGCTTGTGCTGGTCGGGCTTTGCCTTGGCCGGCGGCCAGCAAGAGGAAGTGCTCGCTGCCAGCGTGCAGACCTCGATGCAAAAATCCATCAGCGATACCGCTTCGCCGGAACCGATCTTCGTTTCCGAAGAAGAGAAGATGCGCTGGCTGACGGAAATGTCCGCCCGCCTCGCCAAGCGCCTGCCCGACACGCGAGATCGCGTCGATTTTCTCAAGACCGTTTACTACGAAGCCCAGCGCGCAGGGCTGGACCCGCAACTGGTGCTCGGCCTCATCGAGGTGGAAAGCGCCTTCCGCAAGTACGCCGTGTCTTCGGTGGGCGCACGCGGCTTCATGCAGGTGATGCCATTCTGGGTCAATCAGATCGGTACGAGCGAACAAAACTTATTCCATCTGCGTACCAATCTGCGCTATGGCTGTACGATCCTGCGCCACTATCTCGATATCGAGAAAGGCGATCTGTATCGTGCGCTGGGCCGCTATAACGGTAGCCTCGGTCGGCCGGAATATCCCAACATGGTACGTGCAGCTTGGGAAAAGAAATGGAACTTCAAGAAGACGCAGCAAGTCGCACAGACTCAGCCGATCCTTGCCAGCGCGGAGCACGCCGTATCGAGGTGAGCGTATCGAGTGGTTCAGCCAGCGCAATGGAATAATTGCTGTCCCGTAGTGTTCATAGCATGTCATCCACCAACGCAGGAGGCACCACGATGAAACACCTCGCATTCCGTCGCATCCTCAGCAGCACCGTTCTCGCCCTCATCTTCTCTGCCCTTGCCGCCTGCAGCGGCATGTCGCCCGCGCCGGCCGCGCCGGCGAAAGTGGCTGACGGCGTCTTCACCGACAGCAAGGATATGACGTTGTATACCTTCGACAAGGACGCAACGCCAGGCAAGAGCGTCTGCAATGGACAATGCGCTACCAATTGGCCGCCACTCATGGTTGCTGACGGCGCAACCGCTTCAGGCGACTGGAGCGTCGTGACGCGCGACGATGGCAAGAAGCAATGGGCTTACAAGGGCAAACCGCTTTACACCTGGATCAAGGACGCCAAGCCAGGTGACAAGACCGGCGAAGGTGCTGCAGGCAACACTTGGCACGTCGCGAAACCGTAGTTTTTTGTCATACACATAACCAAGGGCTCCGCGGCGCCCTTTGTTCATTTGTCATTCCCGCTTTCGCGGGAATGACGGGTTCGCTCAATAATTCGATGTGCCGCGCATGTAATTCTCGAAGCGCGTGTATTCGCCCACAAAGGTCAATGGCACCATGCCGGTCGGCCCGTTACGATGCTTGGCGATGATCAGCTCGGCCATGCCCTTGTCCTTGGTGTCCGGGTTGTAAATCTCGTCGCGGTAGATGAACATAATGATGTCGGCATCCTGTTCAAGGGCACCCGATTCGCGCAAGTCCGATGCCATGGGGCGCTTGTCGGCACGGCTTTCCAGACTGCGGTTGAGCTGCGACAGCGCCATGATCGGCACTTTCAGTTCTTTCGCCAATCCCTTTACCGAACGCGAAATCTCCGACAGTTCCGCCGCACGGTTATCGTTCTCTCTGAGCGTCGTCATGAGTTGCAGGTAGTCAATGACAATCAACCCCAGTTTGCCGCCGCACTGGCGATGCAGGCGCCGCGCACGCGCGCGCAGATCGGTCGGATTGAGTCCGGGCGTCTCGTCGATATAGATCGGCGCCTCATGCAAACGTCCTAACGCGTATGTCAGTTTCTGCCATTCGTCATCGTTCAGCTTGCCGGTGCGCAGGCGATGTTGATCGAGACGTCCGACGGAGGAAATGAAACGCATGGCAAGCTGCGTCGCCGGCATTTCCATCGAGAATATCGCCACCGGCAGACCGGCTTCGAGTGCAACACTTTCTGCCACGTTCAACGCGAACGAAGTCTTGCCCATGCCGGGGCGGCCGGCAACGATAATCATGTCGGTGGGCTGCAGACCGGAAGTCTTGTCATCGAGATCGACCAGACCAGTGGGCACACCTGTCACTGCCGCCTGATCGCCGCGTGAATACAGCTCCTGGATGCGCTCGACGACCATGCCGAGCACGGGCTGAATCGGCGTGAAGCCCTGTGTGCTCTTGCTGCCCTCATCGCGGATATTGAGAATCTTCGATTCTGCTTCATCGAGTATGATAGCGGCATTTCGCCCGCCTGGCGCCAGCGCGCTGCCCGCGATCTCATCACCCACCGTCACCAGCTTGCGCAGGATGGCGCGCTCGCGAACGATCTCGGCATAACGGCGAGCATTCGCCGCCGAAGGCGTGTTGTTGGCGATCTCACTCAGGTACGCCAAACCGCCTACGTGCTGAGACTCATTGTTCTTGTCGAGCGCTTCGAAGACGGTGACGATGTCGGCGGGTTTGCCCTGCTCGATGAGGATGGCAATCTGACGGAAGATGCGGCGATGTTCGTCACGATAGAAGTCCACTTCGGATGCAAGATCGGCAACGCGATCCCATGAAGTATTATCGAGCAGCAAACCGCCGATCAAGGATTGTTCCGCCTCGATGGAATGGGGCGGCAGCTTGAGCGCTGCAAGCTGCGGATCGTGTACTGTAGATTGCTGTCCGCCGCGTGGCTGGGCCATCAGATTTGCTCCTGAACATGTGCAGCGATTTTACAGGCGGCGGTGCTTGTCGATGAGTTTGTTCGTCAACGAAAAAGGGCTGCCACGCAGCCCTTTTCCAAGTACAGCGAAGGTCGGCTGACTTTAGCTTTCGCTTACCACGGAAACCTTGACCTTCACGACCACATCGGTGTGCAGTGCGATTTCAACATCGTAATCGCCAATCGTCTTCAGGGCACCGTCAGGCAAACGTACGTCGGCCTTGGCGACAGTGAAGCCTTTTGCCACCAGCGCGGTCGCAATGTCGGCGGTGCTCACAGAACCGAACAGGCGGCCATCGACGCGTGCCTTGCTCGGAATCTGGATTTCCGTTCCCTCGATCTTGGCACCGAGGTCTTGCGCAAGCGCCAGACGTTGGGCCGCAACCTTTTCCAGCTCGGCGCGACGCACCGCGAACGCTTCGACATTGGTTGCCGTGGCGCGCTTGGCCTTGCCTTGCGGAATCAAAAAATTACGTGCGTAGCCGTCTTTGACCTTCACGACTTCGCCCAGATTGCCGAGGTTAATAACCTTCTCAAGCAGAATGATTTGCATGGTCTGGTCTCCGGGTTACTGGTGCAGGTCGGTGTAAGGCATCAGCGCCAGGAAGCGCGCGCGCTTGATGGCGGTCGATAGCTGACGCTGGTAACCGGTCTTGGTGCCGGTGATGCGCGCCGGCATGATCTTGCCGTTTTCGGTGATGAAGTCCTTGAGGATTTCAACGTCCTTGTAATCGATCTCTTCGATCTTTTCTGCCGAGAAACGGCAGAACTTGCGACGCTTGAACAGGCTGCGATTGCCGCCACGTTCGTCTTTTTTCTTGGCACCGGGTCTGAAAGCCATTATTTCGTTCCTTCCAACATTATTTCGCGCTTTCGAGAAGCTCGAATTTCGTTACATGCAAAACGGGGTTCTGGTGACGAGCGCTGCGTGCGGCGAGAAATCCTTCTAACCGCATTTCAACTCCCATCGGCATTGCAGCGATCTGCTGCGCCAAGGGGCCGATTGCCAGCGCGCTCAATTCGCATGTCACGTTCCGTTCGACATCCAGTTCCATCTGGAGCGATTCGTGGCGGATCTTGAATCCCACCACCGGAACTCTTGCCGGTGTCATGCGAAGCGCATCGCGCTCCATCAAACTGCCGGCAATCGTGACTGCGTTGCGAAGCACGCCAGGCGACACTCGCTCTCCAGCTTCTCCCAATTAGTTTGTCTGTCGTCTCGTTTGCGAGATCAGGCCGCAGGCTGCGCTTCGGCTGCGCTTTCCTCAGCCACGACAGGCGCCGGTGAGGTCAGCGAACGCGACTTCTCTTCCTTCATCATCGGCGAAGGAGCGGTCACAGCCTTCTTCGTCTTGATGGTGAGGTGGCGCAGGACAGCGTCATTGAACTTGAAGGCGTGTTCCAGTTCGGTGAGCGTGTCGCCGTCGCACTCGATGTTCATGAGTACGTAGTGGGCTTTGTGCACCTTCTGGATCGGATAAGCCAACTGACGACGGCCCCAATCTTCCAGCCGATGGATCACGCCGGACTTGCCGGTCACGAGACCTTTGTAGCGCTCGATCATGGCGGGCACTTGCTCGCTCTGATCGGGGTGCACGATGAATACAATTTCGTAATGTCGCATGCAAACTCCCTTACGGTTGATTAAAGCCCCCCGGCATGCGTACCGGTGGAGCAAGGAAAGCCGGCGAGTTTACGACGTATTCCCTGGCAAATCAAGGAGCAAGGGTCATTGCAAGAAATTTGGGGTGTCCGAGAGAGGCGGTGCCATATCCGTCAAAACAAATCCTACGGCGTGTCGCGAGCCCAATCTGCTGACCATACTGACGATCATCCAACTTACTTCAACAAACGAGCATCATCAAAAACACGCCATTATTGTAGGCTTCGCTTTTTTGTTTTGATCCTTGCAGAGGACTACCGTTGCCGCGGTGAGGCACCAAGGAAGAGGAGAAATCGGTGCAAGAGAGAATATTTGAACGAAAAGTCGGATATTGGAAAAAACAACTGAAAGATGCACCGGCTCTGCTGGATTTGCCGACCGACTTTCCGCGTCCTGCTGTGCCGACTCGTCGTCAAGAACGCCATTACTTTGCCCTGGGCGAAGAGCTTGGCATCCGTTTGCGTCAATTCGCCGAATCGAATGAGGTTAGTAGCGAGGTCGTCTTGCTCGCTGGTTTCGGTGCTCTACTTTCGCGCTATTGCGGGCAGATGGATTTGTGCGTGGGCCACACCGTGAGCATCCAGGCTTCCGCAGACGTTGATGCTTCGGCTGACAGTCCGACTAACACATTGGTGATCCGTTGCGATTTTTCCGGCTCTCCTGATTTTTTGAAGATGTTGAGGCGCACGCAAGCGTTGATCGAAGATGCTTGCACCCATAAAGAGGTGCCGTTCGGGTACCTGGCTGAAGCGCTCGGCCTGCCACATAGCTGCAGTCATGCGCCATTGACGCAGGCGTGTTTCGCGTTTGAACCGAAAGCAAGTGGGGCAAAAACAAGACTTCAAGCGCTGCCCGCAGAGCAGGATGATTGGCCGGTCCAATTCGATTTGACCTTGCAGTGCCACGATGACGACGCGTTCACTGGCGGTTTTCAATACAACTACGATCTCTTCAAGCCCGCGTCTATCAAACGCATGGCAGGACACTTTTTAAACTTGCTACATCAGGCTCTCGAAAATCCTGTCCAAGAAATTTCCCGGCTATCCCTTTTGACGCAAAGCGAATATCAACAAATAGTCGTCGACTGGAACCAGACTTCAGCCGACTACCCGGATACTTGCGTTCATAAGTTGTTCGAAGATCAGGTCGAGAAAACACCCAATGCGCTGGCACTCGTTCTGGGCGACGAGGCCTTCACTTATGCTGAGCTAAACGCCAAATCCAACCAGCTGGCTCACTACCTGACGGCACAAGGAGTAGGACCCGATGTGCTGGTAGGCCTGTGTGCCAGGCGTTCGTCAGAAATGATCATTGGCCTCCTCGGAATATTGAAAGCAGGGGGCGCTTACGTGCCGCTCGATCCCGCCTATCCAGCAGAAAGGTTGGCGTACATGATCGAAGACGCCAACCCCGCCCTGTTGCTGACGCAGGAGAGTTTGCTCGACCTCTGCAGGCATGAAGGGATTCCCCATTTCTGCCTGGATCGTGACTGGCCGTCCATGGCGGACTGCAAAAAGACCAATCCGGCTTCAGAGGCCCGGCCGAACAATCTTGCATACGTCATATACACATCCGGCTCGACAGGCAAACCAAAAGGTGTTGCCTTGGCCCATCGAGGGTTATGCAATCTATGCCTTGCCCAGGCGCAAGCCTTCGAAGTCGACGAAACGAGTCGCGTGCTGCAGTTTGCCTCGATCAGTTTCGACGCTGCAGTGTCCGAAGCCTTCGTGACGCTGACGCAAGGCGCCAGCCTGCATCTGATCCGCCAGGAAGCCCTGCGCTCTTCCTACGAGATCATGAAGCTTCTTGAACAATCGGCGATTAGCGTCGTGACCTTGCCTCCATCCTTGCTTGCCGTGTTGCCGCAGAAGCCTCTGCCTGCGTTGAAAACACTGGTACTTGCGGGAGAAGCCTGGGCGCCGGAGCTTGCCAAGGTGTGGGGCGCTGACAGACGTATGCTCAATGCCTATGGACCCACGGAAGCAACAGTCTGCGCCACCTGGATGCTCGTTGATCCGTCCGTGGAAAACACGATTCCCATTGGCAGACCACTTGCCAACGTCAATCTCTACATACTCGATGAATACCTGAAACCTACGCCGATAGGCGTTGCGGGCGAGCTCCATATTGGCGGTATCGGCCTCGCACGTGGCTATCTGGGCCGCCCGGATCTGACCTCCGAGCGCTTCGTTGCGAATCCATTCAGCATTATTCCTGGATCCCGCATGTACCGGACCGGAGACAAAGCCCGCTATCGCGAAGACGGCAACATCGAGTTCCTCGGCCGTATTGATCAGCAGGTAAAACTGCGTGGTTATCGCATCGAACTTGGCGAAATAGAAAGCACAATAATGACACACGCATTCATAAAAGATGCTGTCGTCATGGTTCGTGAAGACCATCTCGGAGATAAGCGACTGGTTGCCTATGTTGTTCTTGAAAGCGAAGTTACGGCCGCCGAGATCAAGGTTTTCCTGAAGAAAAGTCTGCCCGATTACATGCTGCCGCAGAATTTCGTTTTCTTGTCTGAAATGCCTGTCGGCCCTAACGGCAAGGTCGACCGGAAAGCCTTGCCGGCCCCCCAAATCGGCCGCGTGCTCGCCTCGCCAACACCCGGTTAACATCCCCCAAGCAGTCCAGGAGCACCTCCCTGGTCAAAAACACGGCTGGCTGAGGATTTGCCGTCTTTTTAACGACAAATGTGAAAACGACAACAAATTTGACACTTTCTGGTAATCTATTCGGCAGATTCTTGACCTATATCCTTGACAACCTATAGTTTTCGTTTGCAACAAATACCAATTGCCGGTCAGCAATGGCCATCTACTCAACCGGGTTCATCCGCCTACAGACGAGGAGACAACGGTGAAAACAGAAGTCCCAATCGGCGCCTCGCCAGCAGAAACGGACATCGATGAACAAGCACCTGCCAATTTTCCAGGCGGTGTACTGCCGGATGACGCCAGCTCTTACGCCCCTCGCGTGACAACAGCATTACTCGCAATCTGGCAGGATCTCCTGCATGTCACAGACATAACACCGAACGACGACTTCTTCGAACTTGGCGGCGACTCGCTCGCAGCCATTCGAATGCTCGAACGTATCGGCCGTGAATTCGGAGAGGAACTGCTTGAGCCGGACATCATCTACACGGCCAGCAGTTTTCAAGAGCTCACAAACGCGATAACCGATGCATTGGTTTGTCGCGAACACCACGCCGTGCAAGCATGAATCGCATGTCCATGGCATTCACTAACGCAGAGCACTGCGCCTCCGGCCAATAAGGACGACCTCATGCTTCCTGTGACGACAGCATTCGAACAGTTTGGCGAACGCGTTGCGCTTGACCTCGGTTCGACCACGAAAACGTTTGCCGATGTTGCCGCGGCGGCCCGCAGGATTGCGGCGCATCTGGAA
>JAQGMF010000027.1 GCA_028292505.1 Rhodocyclales bacterium | reverse complement strand
TCTCTGCCGTCGCCGTGCTGGTGCGCCCTGCCAGTTGCCGCACCTCGTCCGCCACCACCGCAAACCCACGCCCGGAATCGCCCGCCCGCGCCGCTTCGATGGCGGCATTGAGCGCCAGCAGATTGGTTTGCTCGGCGATTTCGCGAATCATCTTGGCAACAGTCGAGATGCTGTCGCAATCGGAGCGCAGGGCCTTGATGCGGCCGGCCGCTTCGCGAACCGAGTCGGAAATGGTCTGGATGCCAGTCAGCGTGGTGACGATCACTTCGGCACTGTGTTCAGCGATATTGCGTGATTCCTGGGTGTGCGAACTGGCATCCTTGGCCTGTTGCGCCACCATGGAAATGCTGACGGTCATTTCCTGTACCGATGCCGCCATATTCGTGGAGGCATCGCTTTGCATTTGCGAGTTGCGGGCGATCTTGCGCGAAGAGCGATCGACCTCTTCGGTGACATCGAGCATCTGCGCCGTCGATGTCTGGATTTCCATGAAGCTGCTGCGCAGCTTGGCAAGCAGACGATTGTAGGCTTCGACGATACGGCCCAGCTCGTCGCTGGAGCTCACTGCAATCGTATCGGTAAAATCGAGTTTGTCGGCAGTGCGGGTGATGGCGTACTGCACATCTTCCAGCGGCTTGACGATGGCGCGCCCTATCAACCAGCCAACCACGCTCACAACGCTCAGACCGAGCATGCCGACCACGAGGGTCAGTGTCCGTGTCGCGGCTAGATCATCATGCGCTGCCTTGGTTACCGTATCCAACGCACCGGATATGCCCCAAACGGCAACGCCTAGCACCACCGCGCATGTCAGCAAGGCAACACAGACCAACAGGAATATTTTTCGGGTAATGGTCATCCCACTTCTCCAGCTGCGTGAAGGACTAACTCCCCAGGTCTCGTGACGCAGCCGCTAGCGCGTTGCGGTGTGTCATCCACCTCAGGTTGTGATCTTCAACGGCTGGAGATACCGAAACCTTTAGGGGCAGATATCTGCCGCACCGAGTATTCACGGCCCCTATGGCCTGCTGCAGATCAAGCGACAGCCCCGATTCGGCGCAGCGCGAGGCCATGAATCCGGATCCAAGACATCGATTTTTACGTTCTCTTGCTGGTAGTCGTCGAGGTTCGGCGTTTCCCGAGACCGCAATGGCTGTCTTCAGCCACGCCGCCAGCCAATCATTCCGATGACAATGGGCTCAGATAGAATGCCTAGATATGGACTTCCATATCTGGATACAAACACCTAGATATGGAAATTTGTCTCCACATATCGACATTCCTAATGTCGTCTACTTAACGTTAGGCCATGGAGAAATTTCGTCGTTACCTCTCGTTAGTTATTTGCACCGCAATGGGCATTTTCTTCTTTTATGGCATGTATCAATACCCTGACGCACCTTTTCACCGGTGCAACGGCAACGCATACTGTGGAAAGCAAGGGCAGCCTCATACCCAAGAGGAATTCGCAGAGTTTAAGTTGCGGGAAACAACTCTTATGTGGTGCTGGCCGTTGGGAATGCTGACTCTTATTCTTCTCAGAAGAAAGGGAAAACAATGAAACAGTCAAGTGCCAGATTAATCATCGACCTTACGCAACATGCATGACGAAAAGCCTTGGTTTTCTTGCTCCAATTTCCATTAATCAGTTCGTAACGCGGAGTAGTCTAAACTTTGACGTGCAACACACATGCTAGCAAAGCCGCCTAACACTACAGTCGATGGGATCGCCAAAAGCTGCGCTTTTGGTTCCCTCCGCGCTACGCGCTTCGGCGCCCCCTCACTTCCACGTTAGACACGCAACCGATTTGTCACATGGCACGGTCTCGAAAGGAAGTTAATGACTGCACTAGTCCTTGATGGAAAGAAATTGGCGCGCGAGATGGAAGTTGAGCTTTCTACGCGTGTCCAGGAAATCAAGCGGAGAACCAATGGCGTAACACCCGTCTTGGCAACCATCTTAGTTGGTGACGATCCGTCCTCCGCGACCTATGTAAAGATGAAAGGTAATGCATGTCAGAGGATCGGAATGGAATCGCTGAGAGTGGTTCTTCCTCAGGCCACGACTACCGACGAGCTGCTTTCCGAAATCGACGAACTCAATTCCGATCCTCGTGTTAAAGGGATTCTGCTTCAGCACCCAGTTCCATCGCAGATTGACGAACGAAAATGTTTTGATCGAATCGCTCTCGAAAAGGACGTTGATGGCGTCACTGTCCTCGGTTTCGGAGCGATGGCAATGAATGAGCCTGCTTACGGTTCCGCCACGCCTGTCGGCATCATGGCGTTGCTTCAACACTATGGCATTGGGATAGAAGGCAAGCACGCCGTTGTTGTTGGGCGTAGCCCAATCCTCGGAAAGCCAATTGCAATGATGCTGCTCAACGCCAATGCCACAGTGACTATTTGCCATTCCAAGACCCAGACCCTCTCGAAGCTTGTTGGGCTGGCGGACATCGTGGTTGGGGCCGTAGGCAAGCCTCAATTCATCAAAGGTTCGTGGATCAAAGCTGGTGCCGTGGTTATTGATGCTGGCTACCATCCAGATGGAATTGGCGATATTGAGTTGTCTGCAGTGATCGAAAAGTGTTCCGCCTATACTCCAGTGCCAGGCGGGTAGGGCCAATGACTATCGCGACCCTAATGGCACAGACCGTTGCGGCGGCGGAAAAGAGTGTCTAACCCATCATTCCACCGGATCTGCGCGAAAAAGCCCGCGCAGGCCTGCGAGTTCAAACGTTATGCGTCAGGGACAGATAATGAAAGCCAGTGAGTGGCTTCAACGTGGTAAAGCCAGTGAAGACCCAATTGATGCGTTCTCAAACTACTGGCTCGCATTCAACAATTTATATTTTGGGTGTGACGGTGTAAACGAGCGAGAAAAAATTCAACAATTCCTTCGCCACAACGTATCGAACGATGCTGCGGAACAACTTCTATCTTCGTATCCACCCCAAATTGAATACCTGCTTTCTCAACCAGTCATCGATATGCGTGGCAACGGAAGAGACACAACACCGAACATTGAAGCATTCAAGTCCGCTGCGGATTCGCAGAGAAAGCTCAAAGAGTTGTTCATGATCATTTATCAAGTTCGCTGCAATCTCATGCACGGCCAAAAGTCACCAAACAGAAAGCGTGATGTTGTGCTTTGTCAATGCGCGGCTCCTGTTGTGGCTGGAGTCATCCCACATGACGCATAACACTACAGTCGAGGGGATCGCCACAAGCTGCGCTTGTGGTTCCCTCCGCACTACGCGCTCCGGCGCCCCCTCACTTCCACGTTAGGCTTCCAAGGATGCCCTCTATGGAATGGCTCTCAGATCTTGTGAAGCAAATCACTCTCTCTCGCACGTTGACAACTGCGGTCTTCGTGGCGACAGGCGTGCTTTTTTTTGGTCATAAAATCGCGCCGGCCATCATTGATCCTATGCCAATAGAGTGGGCATGGCTCGTCCTAGGCGCTTTTCTCACCACAAGTGTCCTGGTTTTGACATGGGGTGGTAGAGAACTTACACGGGTCATTGGGTCAGCCTACAAATGGGCTATTTACCATCCGCGTTTCAATAAACCTACAGACATAGAGTTTTTTTTGCTCGTGTTGCTTAAAGAGGGCTCGGACGAGGTGCTAAATCTTCGTGACTTCCACTATCGAAATCCCGGCATCAAGAAGCTTGAGCTTTTGGAAGCGTCAAGGCTTCTTCAAGAAAAGGGCCTACTTAGAGAGAACGCTTATGATGAAAACCTTGTTTCTTTAACGCAGCGAGGGCGACGGTACGCCCTCAAGTTGAAGATAAATGCCAAGTCCTCAGCCTAACATTACAGTCGAGGGGATCGCCACAAGCTGCGCTTGTGGTTCCCTCCGCGCTACGCGCTTCGCCGCCCCCTCACTTCCACGTTAGGCCTCAGAAGGTCCTTCCATGCCAAGCAAACTCACGCTAGTAAGGCAGGTTGCCTTCCCCTCGCAGTCTGCAGTCGCTACTGCATTCAAGTCGGTGAATCTCGCGGACGCGTTTTCGATTCGACTTCCTGCTGACGCCTCTGTAAATCCAGATGTCTCGGCCCGATTCATCTTCTCGGAACAGCCATCTTGGATCGGAGCGCTCACCAAAGTCCGAGATGCAATCGTTGCGGGATTCGGTCTGAAGACCGCCAAACACCTTGCAACGCTCTCCAGTGATGCCGCGGCCAACCGCATCAGTATTTTCAAGGTCTACGGCACTAGCGAAACTGAGATCGTCTTGGGCGAGAACGACAAGCATCTTGACTTCAGAGTGTCAATTCTTTGTACGCCGGGCTCGCCGCCAAATACTGACAACCAACTGACTCTATCAACCGTCGTTCACTGCCACAACCGCTTGGGCCGAGCCTACTTATCGGTCATTGCTCCCTTCCATCGCCGAGTTGTGAAAGCGAGTCTTCGTCGTGCTGCAAACGTTGGGTGGCCCAAGGTAAGTGCGTAGAGGAATGCCATGTGTTGTCCACTGAGGCCTAACTCTTCTATCGAACGGACATCCTCCAGTAGGCCCCACCTGCTTGCGGCCGCCGCTCATGTCGAACGTTGGGCGTCTATCTACTTCAGCGGGAATCGCGAATGAAGCCTCAATCCAAGTCCTCTACTGAACTGCCGATCCATTACTTTGAACGGCAACTAGACTGGGCTGCCTGGCTAAATGAAAATCACATTTCATCGCCTGGAGTATGGCTACAACTCGCAAAGAAGGGCGCCGACGCGCCGTCAGTTTCATACGAAGAAGCCATCGAGATTGCGCTTTGCTTTGGCTGGATAGATGGACAAAAGCAGGCGCACAGCGATCAATCCTGGCTCCAGAAATTTACTCGGCGCTCGGACAAGAGCATTTGGTCGAAGATAAATCGGGACAAAGCGCTTGCTCTGATCGAAGCAAAGAAAATGAAACCTGCGGGGCTCAAAGAGATTGAGCGCGCGAAGCTCGACGGGCGATGGGATGCTGCGTATGACTCATCCAGCAAAGCAACTGTACCGAGCGATTTTCAATCTGCGTTGGATGGCAATGCGCATGCTAAAGCGTTCTTCGAAACGCTCGACAGTCGGAATCGGTACGCAGTTCTGTTCAGGATTCAAACTGCCAAGAAGGCCGAAACGCGCGCAAGACGAATTTCACAGTTCGTACTAATGCTGGAACGACACGAGAAGGTACATCCATGATCAATTCAAAAACTTTATCGCAAGACGCTCAACCCTGCGTTGCAGGCGACGCTGCGCGATAAAGCCGCGCTGTGCCCCTGAACTAGAACGTTAGGGGTCATCAAATTGCACTCCTTGGCTTGACTGGAGTCTGAATGAAGTCATTCGAAAACCCGCTGGTCGCTAAAGTCTTCGAAGCGTATCCGCCGGCCATGCGGCAGCGGCTGCTGGTTATACGAGAGCTCATCTTCAAGACGGCCGCTTCCACGGGCGGCGTGGGCAAGCTCGAGGAAACACTGAAGTGGGGTGAGCCAGCCTATGTCACGTCTGAAAGTAAGAGCGGGAGCACCGTTCGAATCGATTGGAAGAAGGGAAGTCCATCGCAGTACGCTATGTACTTCCACCGCCAGACCAATTTGATCGAGACTTTCAGAACGCTCTTTCCTGGTGAGTTCAAGTTCGAAGAGAATCGGGCTATCGTATTCAGCGAGTCCGATGAGGTGCCAAAAGACTCGTTAGCGTTCTGCATCGCTGCAGCTCTCACGTACCATCTCAACAAGTCGCCGTCGCGCTCAGGGGTGCTGCACCGTGACCCCTAACCCCTCAGTCAAATGGACGCCTTGCGCCAAGGCGCAAGACGTCCCTTACCTCGAACATTAGACCGACGGAACGTTGCCTATGATCCTTGTGGCCATACTCACGGTTCGATGGGACTCAGTTCAGGACTTCCGCGCCTATGAGCGTCAAGTGGCGGCCATCATGGCCGACTACGGCGCCAAGATCGAGAGGACGGTTGTCGTCCAGTCGGACCCACACACCGATACCTTTAAGGAAGTGCATATCGTTCGTTTCCCGAATTCTGATGCCCAGGCCGCGTACAGGGGAGACGCACGGTACCTCGCGCTTGTTCCTATTCGAGAGAGAGTTGTCGTGAGCACGGATATCCTCGTCGGCGAGGATGGCCCCGACTATAGTGGCCGTGCGGTCTAACAAGCCGTTGCAGCGGACAATTGCCTCCCTCACTTTGCCCGGTCGTGCGCCTGCCGCTGAATGGCATCAACGTTAGGCGCAAGGGAGCCCTACGTAGAGTGGCATAAAGGGATAGCGACAAAACGTTGAACCGCGTGACGTATCGGATGTCGGAAAGGACTATGTCCGCCACCGCCAGCTCGATCCCCGCACGCCTCGACCGCCTGCCATGGTCCGCATGGCACTGGCGCGTGGTGATCGCGCTCGGAGTGAGCTGGCTGCTCGACGGCCTGGAGGTCACCGTGGTCGGCTCGATCGGCCCGGCGCTGCAGAGGCCCGAGACCCTGGGACTGTCCGCAAGCCAGATCGGCTGGGCGGCATCGGCCTATATCGGTGGCGCGGTGCTCGGCGCGCTCTACTTTGGCCGCCTCGCCGACAAGCTCGGCCGCAAGCGCATGTTCCTGGTGACGCTCGTGGTGTATCTCATCGCCACGCTGATGACGGCGCTTAGCTGGGACATCTACTCCTTCGCGTTCTGTCGCGTCCTGACTGGCTTCGGCATCGGCGGCGAGTACGCCGCCATCAATTCCGCGATCGACGAGCTGATCCCGGCGCGGCTGCGCGGGCGGGTCGACCTTGCAATCAACGGCACGTTCTGGATTGGCGCCGCCATGGGTGCGGGATCGAGCATCGTCCTCCTCAATCCGGAGTTCATCGACCCGGCACTGGGTTGGCGTATCGCCTTCGCGCTCGGCGGCGTGCTCGCCTTCGCCGTCCTGCTGGTCCGCCGCGTCCTGCCCGAAAGCCCACGCTGGCTGATGATGCATGGTCGCTTCGACGAAGCGGAAGCCGTGATGCAGCGGATCGAGAAAGAGCTCGGCGTGACTGACAAGGTGGATCTGCATCTTGCTATCCGCCCCCTGCGCTCCGTGCCCTGGAGCCAGGTCATTCACGTGCTGACCGTCCAGTACCGGGCAAGAGCGGTATTCAGCCTGACGCTGATGGCCTCGCAGGCGTTCTTCTACAACGCCATTTTCTTCACCTACGCGCTGGTGCTCGCCCGTTTCTACGGCGTGCCCGCCGACCGCGTTGGCTACTACATTTTCCCGTTCGCGCTTGGCAACTTCCTCGGGCCGTTGCTCCTGGGGCACCTGTTCGACACCGTCGGGCGGCGCTTCATGATCGCCGCGACGTACGCGCTTTCGGGGGTTGGTCTGTTGGCCACGGGCTATGCATTCCAGCAGGAGTTGCTGACCGCGACCACGCAGGCACTCGCCTGGTCCGCGATCTTTTTCGTCGCCTCGGCTGCGGCGAGCTCAGCCTACCTGACGGTGAGCGAAGTGTTCCCGCTGGAAATGCGCGCCATCTCGATTTCGCTCTTCTACGCTGCCGGCTCCGCGCTCGGCGGCTTCCTCGGTCCACCGCTTTACGGTGCGATGATCGAGAGCGGCAGCCGCAGCGCGCTCTTCGGTGCCTATGCATTCGCCGCGGTGCTGATGATGGTGGCAGCGATCGTCACTATGTTTCTCGGCGTTGACGCCGAGCGCAAACCGCTCGAAGAAGTCTGCGCGCCGCTCGGCTGCGACCCGAAGGTGGGTCAGACAAAACCGGCGCCGTGACGCAACAGGCGCGAAGCTAAGGCGCCAACGACTCGGCCGCCGTTCCTTCCTGCCCGGTCAGCCGAAAATTTAAAGAGGCAAATCAGAAGATTGTTCCGAATTCAGTGATCAGGCTCTCGGTCATCGCGGACCACTATGACAAATGAAATAGAGAAAGGCCCTACAGTATGTTTCACGAAGGAGGGCGAGTATTGCGATTGGGCCTTTTCGTCAGAACATGAGGTCTAACATCTCATTCCACCGGCCCGGCACAAGCTGCGCTTGCCCAGCCGGTGAATTCAATCGTCATGCCGCTTGGTTTGGCAACGCGGCCACAGGAGGAGATCGCGTCTATGGTTAAGGTTCTGCAGATACTCACCTTCTTCTTGGTCGTCTTGGCCATGGTTCCTGCCGCGGCCCATGCCCTCGAATTGCCCGGAAAGTTGCGGCTCACGAAGGATGCGTATATCGCCGTTCAGCCCATTTACTATCCCGGATTCACAATCGTGGGCATGGCGGAGCCTGCTGCGATAATCTCTGCGATTGTCCTCCTGGTCCTCATGCCGTGGGGCGGCGCGGACTGCTGGCTAACAGTCTTGGCCTTATTCGGGCTTGTTAGCATGCATGCAGTGTACTGGCTATTCACGCACCCGGTGAACAATTTCTGGCTCCAGAGCGAAAATTTGGGTCGCGTTGGCTCTGGCTTCTTCGCATGGGGCTCGGCGGGCAAGCGAAGCCATCAGAGCGAACCTCATTCACTGGACTGGACCCAACTGCGTAACCGTTGGGAGTATTCGCACGTAGCGCGAGCAGGCCTTGCGGCCCTGAGCTTCACTGCGCTTGTCATCGTTATCTCATGCGCAGGCTGCGCGTGAGAGCATGGCGAAAGGTAGGTGCGACTTGGCTGCTTCGGCACCGAAACTCAGCCTAACACTACAGTCGAAGGGATCGCTACGGTTCCCCCTTACTTCCACTACCAGGGCTTCCCCGTCATTTGCAATAGCCAATGATGTGTTTGTGTTTCTGCCGTGCGCAGGAGCACCTGGCTGCGTAATGCGATGCAGGTGAAGGACTGTCAGACCACAACCGGTCATTGTGGGCATCGATGCATTTAGCATTTTTCCAGGACCCGATGAGACGCGCGCGCGAGGGGCTCATTCGTTACGGGCCAAGTCGGATTGCAGCATGCGCCGTGCTCGTGAACCGCGACTCCATGCGCCGGAAAGAATAGCCACGGTGACGATAACCGCGGATAGCACAGCCGCCAGGGCAACGATCAGAAACAGAGTCCGAAGATCGGCTCCGAATTGAACGACCATCACCCACCCAATCACGGCTGCGACGATCATGCGCGCCGTGCCTGCCAGCACCGGCCAGAGCACGCGCTTCATGCCTTGGCTCGCGAAATAGAGCGCCATGCTGAGACCGACTGCGCCATAGACGGGTGCCATGGTGTGCAGGTAAAGCGTTCCAAGAGACAGGATTTCGGGCTCCTGGCTGAAGAGCCCTAGCCAAGCATGAGGAAAGATTGCGGCCAGCAGGCCGATCGCTTCGGTGGCGCAGAAAGCCATCGCGCCGCCGATCCATGCAATGCGCCGTGCCCGATCATTTTGATTGGCACCGATGTTGATTCCGACCATGGTCACGATGGCGGTACCAAGTCCGAAGAGCAGGGGAATCTGCACGTACTCGAGACGCGAGGCGATGCCGTACCCGGCAATGGCGGCCGCTCCGAAATGACCGACGACCGCCGTCACGACTGTGACCGTTAGATTGACCTGAAGAGTGCCAATCGCCGACAGGAGTCCAACGCCTAGAATATCTCCGAACTGTCGACCGTTTAGCGCCGTTATTTTCAGCGTGATTGGACTACGCGGCGAGCGCAGATAGAGAAACAACATCAGCGCGGCAACGAGATAGTAGATGACAACTGCTGTTCCCCCGCCGGCTACTCCAAGCCGTGGGAAGGGGCCCCAGCCAAAAATCAGTGCAGGAGACAGCGGGATCAAGACAGCAGCGCCGGTGAGAGACACCATCGCCGGCACTTTCACCTCGCCCGCGCCCCTCAACGCGGACGACAACAAGGCGACAATCCAAAGCGGAACGGATCCTGCAAATACGATGCTGGAATATGTCAGCGCCACTGTGAGCGTCGCTCCTTGACCGCCCATAGCGCGATAGAGCGCCGGCCCCGCGAATATCGCCGCCGCAGTGAAGGTGAGGCCGAAGAAGACGGCGATGACGATTGCATGCCAGACCAGCGCCTCGGCATCAGCACGACGTCCGGCTCCGAGCGCTCGCGACACGGCGGACGACACTCCTCCACCGATGCCACCATTCGATGTCATTTGCATCAGCATGAGAATCGGGAACACCAGAGTCACGCCGGCCAAGGCTTCGGTGCCGAGGAAACTGACGAAGTAGGTCTCCACGACCCCGACAAACGTCTGTACGACGAGAACCACGACCGTAGGTCCCGCCAAGCGGAGCATCGTTGAAATGATAGGGCCGTGCAGAACGCCCGGCGGCGCCTTCAGGGATGACGGTGTGATAGAACTTGTTGGCCGATCTGCGTCAGACATGTATCGAACTCCGAGTTGATTGAGGAATAGTTTGTGCGCGCGTCCACGCAACTGGTCGAAGCGAGAGCCGTCACTTGGGAAGGCCACCTAGGAACTCAAGCAGTGCAGCGTTGACTTCCGCCGGCCGCTCTTGCTGAGTCCAGTGGCCACAACCAGGAATCATCAGAATCTTCTGTAGCGCCGGCACGAAACGCTTCAAGTTCGGCAAGAGTTGCTCCATGCCCGGAAAGGAGAGGATGAGGTCATGATCGCCTGCGACATAGAGGGCAGGCACCGTGACAGGTGCGCCAGCAAGCGCCGTCTGGATCTCCCAATTGCGATCCAGATTGCGGTAGTAGTTGAGAGGGCCGCGGAAGCCACTATGCTTGAACTCGCCGGCGTAGAAATCCACATCTGCTTCACTGAGCCAGCTCGACAGCGTCGCCGGCGCACCGGCGCCACGCATGAAGCGCCCACCCCGAGGGACCATGCTGAGATTCACGCCATCCGCTGCTGCCGAACGCGCCGCGACAACACCATCGGCTGACGCACCAAACAGCATGTTGCGCATCGTTGCGCGCACGTCACTCTCGAACTCCGCCTCGGCGGGACCAGGCTCCTGGAAATAGAGCTGGTAGAACTCGGCGTCTGCTGTTCGTGGCATGGCGCTGGTCGGTCGCACCTTGCCGCGCGGTCGAAACGGAACGCTGAGTCCGACAACCGCCCGAAAGCGGTCAGGACGCATCTGTGCCGCCTGCCACGCAACACTCGCACCGACGTCATGGCCGACAACAACTGCGGTCTTGGCATCGAGCGCGTCGAGTACCCCAATCAAGTCTCCAACCAGATGGAAGATCGAATACTGGTCGATAGCCGCTGGCCGATCACTTTTGCCATAGCCGCGCATGTCGGGCGCAACAGCATGGAACCCAGCGGTGGCCAACGCAGACATTTGATGGCGCCATGAATACCAGGATTCCGGAAATCCGTGACACAGCACAACCACCGGACCAGACCCCTGTTCAGCGATGTTGATACGAATGTCGTTGGCCTCAACGATGCGCTGCGTTGGCTTAGGTGTGGTGCTCAAGAGTCCGCGTTTGTTCATCATGTTCGCTCCATTCGGGTTGCGCTGTCGGCGGTGGCTTACGGCGTTGCGGCAACGTTACTACTTGTTTAATAGTAAGTATCGTATTTATAGTTACTTCACAAAATAAAGTCAATCGGCTATTCTCGCCGCATGCCCAAGAGCTACGACATCGCTGACTGCCCAGTGGCACTCACCCTGGATTTGATCGGTGAGCGCTGGACCATCCTCCTGCTGCGCGACCTGCTGCTGCATGGGCCGCGGCGTTTCCAGGATTTTCAGGACTCATTGCCCGGCGTCGCGCCCAACACCTTGTCGACACGCCTGAAGGCCATGGAAGACAATGGGCTGGTGCAGCGGCGACTTTACAACGACCGACCACCGCGGCTTGAGTACGTATTGACGGACAAAGGCAAGAGTCTTGGCCCCATCGTGCGCGCGCTTCGGGAGTGGGGCAGCAAACACTTGAAGTAGCGTTACTTGGGCAACTCACACTGCCTGCGGCTTCCGCCGAAGCCTCGGGACAGGGAAGGCCCTTTCATTCGTTAGGCCGACATCCGTACATGCGAGAGGAAAATCATGAGCAGAGTATTCGTAAGCATTGCACTCAGCCTTGACGGCTACATGGCACCGGAAGGAATGACCATGGAGCATTGGGACACCCCTGAGTACAAGAACTGGGGCGCCAAGTGGGGTGCGCTGATGGCCTGGATCCTCAGCCAAAAGTACTTCCGCGAGAACCTCAAGTTCGGACCAGGGGGAGAGACCGGTCCGGTCAATGACCTGCTTCGCAGCACCACGGAGCGCATCGGTGCCAACATTATGGGCAAGCGAATGTTCGATCAAGGCGAGCGCGCCTGGGCAGAGGAGGCTCCGTTTCACACACCGGTATACGTTCTTACCCATGAGAAACGCGAACCCTGGGTGCGCCCCGGTGGGACGACCTTTTACTTCATCAATGACGGGCCGGCGCGTGCCCTGGAGCTGGCTCGGGAATCCGCAGGCAGTCGTGATATCCGTATCTCGGGTGGAGCGGATGTGATCCAGCAGTACTTGAATCTGGGTGTCGTTGACGAACTGGAAATCGCCTTGGCACCCGTGTTCTTCGGCTGTGGGCGGCGTCTCTTCGAGAATCTACGGGAGCCCGGGCCGCAGTTTCGCATTGACAAGGTTCTTGATGGTCCAGCTGCCACACACTTGCGCTATGTGCGTCAGTGAGGGCGGCCTAACAATCGGTTGCAGCGGACGCCGCTGAACCGGAGCGTTGGGCGTCACATGCGGCCAACCTCATCGTCGTGTAGTTCAACCAAGATCGAAGGAGATATGAATGAACACAGAGCTTCTTTACCTCACCCTGGTTACGACATTCACCGGCCTCCTATGGGTGCCGTACATCCTCGACCGCGTGGCGGTTCGTGGCCTTATTGATGCTGTCGGCTACCCAGAGAACCCGAAGCCACAGTCGCCCTGGGCGCACCGCCTGATGAAGGCGCACGCAAATGCGGTTGAAAACCTGGTCGTCTTTGCCACCCTGGTCCTGGTCGCCCATGTCCTTGGCATCACAAACGCCACCATCGCGGGCGCGTGCATCCTGTACTTCTGGGCTCGTGTCGTGCACGCCGTTGCCTATACCTTCGCTGTGCCGTGGGTTCGCACCCTGGCATTCGCCGCCGGCTTCTTTTCGCAGGTAGTCCTCGCGTGGCAAATCTTCGTGCGCTAGGTCCAGGGTGACGCCTAACTCTTCTGAGCGAACAGGCAACGGGCTGCGCCCGTCGTCATACGATGGGAGCACGTTTCCGAAGGCTTTGGGGTGGAAGAGGGTAGATGTTTCCCCTGACCTTAAATGCCGTCTACATCCGGTTGGCGTCGCCTGGGGGGGTCGGTGGTGCAACGCGGCGGGGAACACATTCGTGGTCGAGCAGACGCTCGATGCGGGCGAAAACCTCAAAACGCGAGAAAGGTTTTTTCATGAAGTCATCGGCGCCGATACGGGTGCCGAAGAACTGCTCGGTGGCTTGTTCGTTGCCACTGATCATGATGATGGGAAGATTGCGCGTCGCCGGATCGCGCCGCAGAAAGCGCAGTGCGGCAAAACCATTCATGCCCGGCAATACGATGTCGAGGAAGATCAGGTCGGGCCGTTCGGTGCGCGCGATTTCGATGCCGCGCTCGGCGTCCCCCGCTTCGAGGGTGACGTAACCGGCTGAGCGCAGGAACTTCTTGAGTGCAGCGACGATGGTTGGCGAATCGTCGATGATGAGTGCCCGCGTGCCTTCGCGCGCATCACGGCGTTTGCGCCCACGGCGTTCGGAAGATTCGGAAGGCGCTTCGACAGGTTCGGTGGGCGGCTCGCCGGATTTGGCAAAGATCGTTTTGAATGTTTTGAAAATACTCACGATTCTTCCTCTCCCCTCGTATCACTTTCCGTTTGCGCCTCCCCCGAGAACTACAAACGATTGTTCAGTCGGTTGCTACGGGCAACTGGTCGGCGCGCAGCAGCAACACCATTTCTTCTTCGCTGGCCTGGCTGAGCCATACGGCTTCAAGCTCGGGGAAAGCCTCTTCGAATTCGGCGCGGTTGTGACCCACTTCGATGACGAGGACGCCGTCCGGTTTTAGGTATCGCCCAGCTTGCGCAATGATACGCCGCACGATGTCCATACCGTCATCGCCTGCCCCAAGGGCCATGCTGGGTTCGCGTAAATATTCGTCTGGCAGGCTATCGACAGCCGCCTGCGTGACATAAGGAGGGTTGGAGAGAATGAGGTCGTAGCCTTGTTCCGGCGCTTCGAGCCGGAGCGCGTCGAACACATCGGACTGGATCAAGCGGATACGTTCCTGCAAGCCATAGTCTTCCACATTGATGCGCGCCACTTCCAGTGCCTCGGCAGATAGGTCGAGCGCGTCGATGCGCGCGGCCGGGTAACGATGTGCCATGAGAATGGCCAGGCAACCGCTGCCGGTGCACAGATCCAGTGCGTGCGTGACCGCTTCGTCATCGGGAATCCACGGCGACAAACCTTCGCGCAGCAATTCGGCACAGAAAGAACGCGGCACGATGACGCGTTCGTCGACGTAGAAGCGAAATTCACCGAGCCAGGCTTCGCGCGTCAAGTATGCCGCCGGAATACGCTCGTCGCTGCGACGATGAATGATGTCGATGACTTCGCTGCGCTCGTTCGCCGGAATGCAGGCATCGAGAAAAGGGTCGAGGCGATCCAGTGGCAAGTGCAGGGTATGCAGGACCAGGTAGACCGCTTCGTCGTAAGCATCTTGCAAGCCGTGACCGAAAAATATCTTCTCGCGATTGAAGCGGCTGGTTGCATAGCGCACCAGATCGCGAATCGTGATCAACTCGTCGGTCGGCGAATGCGTTTGGTGCGCATGATCGTGCTCGCATTCATCGTCACACGCGTGGTCGCGTTCGTTATCGTTATGCATATTGATTGTTTGTACCGAAACGCAGATCGAAGTCGTGAGCGATCAGCCCGGTTCTTCCATATGCAAGGTGAATGAACTGAAAGAGGCGCCATCGTCCTCTGCAGCCTCGAACTCGACGAGAGACGCGGAATCGCCCGATGTCGGTGATGCATGGTCGCTTTGCGATTGAGCGTTGTTCACCAACCAGGAGAAGTTCGTCGGCGAATCGGAATTGAGCAGGGCTTCATCCAGGGTGATCATGTTCTCGCGGTACAGGCGATAAAGATCCTGCTCGAAGGTCTGCGAGCCTGGCGCCAGCGATTGTTCCATGGCTTCCTTCACGCCGCCGAACTCGCCGTGCTCGATGAGATCGGCGATATGACGAGTGTTCATGAGAATTTCGACGGCGGGGATACGGCTGCCATCGGATAGGCGTACCAGGCGTTGCGAAACGATTGAGCGTAGCGCTACAGCAAGGTCGAGATACAGCAGGGGCCGATTTTCCATCGGGAAAAAACTCGAAATGCGATTGAGCGCGTGGTACGAGTTATTGGCGTGCAGGGTGGCTACAACCAGGTGACCGGACTGCGCGTAGGAGATGGCCAACTTCATCGTCTCCAGGTCGCGGATTTCGCCAATCAGGATCACGTCCGGTGCCTGGCGCAGCGCGTTCTTCAGCGCATCGGTCCAGCTATGACTATCGAAGCCGATTTCGCGCTGATTGACGATGGAGCGTTTGTGCTGGAACAGGTATTCGATCGGATCTTCGACCGTCAGGATGTGGCCCGTCTGGTGGATGTTACGGTGGTCGAGCATGGACGCGATGGTCGTCGACTTGCCGGAGCCGGTGGCGCCGACCACCAGCATCAGGCCGCGCTTTTCCATGATGACTTCTTCGAGCACTTGCGGCAGGCCCAGCGCGTGTAAGGGCGGTATCTCGCTCTGGATGAAGCGCACGACGATGCCGATACTGGAGCGTTGCCAGAACAAGTTGATACGGAAGTTGCCGACGTCCTTGCGCCCGAAGGAAATATTGAGTTCGCGGTCTTTCTCGAAGCGCGACACCTGCTCGGCATTGAGCATTTCGTAAGCCATCTTCTGGATTACGGAGGGCTCCATGATCTGCTGATTGATGGGCACGATGGCGCCATTGATCTTGATGTGGATCGGCGCGCCAGCCGTGACAAAAATGTCCGAAGCCTGGCGCTCCGACATCAGCTGAAACAGACGATCAAAAATCATGGCAACTCCCGTGTAGGGTGGGCACAAGTGCACCCACGCACTGCGTCTGCGTGGTCAGCGCTCAGTCACGCAACAGCTCGTTGATCGACGTTTTGGCCCGCGTTTGCGCATCCACGCGCTTGACGATGACAGCACAATACAACGAATACTTGCCGTCGGCCGATGGCAGGTTACCAGAGACAACGACCGATCCCGCCGGAATGCGCCCATAGCTTACCTCGCCTGTCGCACGGTCGTAGATCTTGGTGCTTTTGCCGAGGTATACGCCCATCGAAATGACCGAATTTTCCTCGACGATCACGCCTTCGACAACTTCCGAGCGGGCGCCGACGAAGCAATTGTCTTCGATGATGGTCGGGTTGGCCTGCAGCGGCTCCAGCACGCCGCCGATGCCGACGCCGCCGGAGAGATGCACGTTCTTGCCGATCTGCGCGCAGGAGCCAACAGTCGCCCAAGTGTCGACCATTGTGCCTTCGTCGACATAGGCACCGATATTGACGTAGGAGGGCATCAGCACCACGTTACGGCCGATGAAGGTGCCTTTGCGTGCAATTGCCGAAGGCACGACGCGGAAACCGCCGTTGCGGAAATCCTGTTCGGAGTAGTCGCCAAACTTCGTCGGCACCTTGTCGAAATAACGCAGGTCGCCCGCGTTCATTACCTGATTGTCATGCGTGCGGAAGTACAACAGCACGGCTTTCTTGATCCACTGGTGGGTGACCCATTCGCCATTTATTTTCTCAGCCACGCGTAAGCGGCCGCCGTCGAGATCGGTAATGACTTGCGCAATCGCTGCGGCCAGTTCGCGGTTCGTGCAGCCATGCGTGATCTCGGCGCGGCGCTCGAAGGCTTCATCAATAATGGATTGGAGGGGATGTGATGACATGATGTACCTCGTGTTTCTTGTAGGGTGTTTGAATGAGTGTTTGAATTATTTGCAGAAACTGATGATGCGCTGCGCCGCCGCGACACATTCTTCGACACCTGCGACCAGCGCGATGCGCACGAAGCCTTGACCCGGATTCACACCATGTGCTTCGCGTGCCAGATATTGTCCGGGTAGGACAGTGACATGGGTCTGCGCGAACAAGGCGCGTGCGAATCCGGCATCGTCGCTAGCGTAATTCGCGGGCACACGTGCCCATAAATAGAAGGCGGCGTCCGGCATGCTCACGTCGAGCACTGGTGTCAGCATCGGCACCAGAGTCTCGAATTTCTCGCGATACAGCGCGCGGTTGTCGCGCACATGGCTCTCGTCGTTCCATGCGGCAATGCTGGCGTACTGCACGGACTGGCTCATCGCGCAGCCGTGATAGGTGCGATACAGCAGGAATTTCTTGAGGATAGTCGCATCGCCGGCCACGAAGCCCGAACGCAGGCCCGGCACATTCGAGCGCTTCGACAGGCTGTGGAACACCACCAGTCGTGGAAAGCCGTCACGACCCAATTTGTGTGCTGCCTGCAGCGCACCCAGTGGCGGATTGGTTTCATCGAAATAGATCTCGGAATAACACTCGTCCGCCGCGATGACAAAGCCATATTTGTCGGACAACGCAAACAGCGCGCGCCATTCCTCCAGACTCAGCACGCGCCCCGTCGGATTGCCTGGCGAGCACACGAACAACAATTGCACGCGCGACCACTGCGCTGCGTCAAGGCTGTCGAGGTCGAGACCGAAATTGTTGTCCGGCGTCTGGTTGAGGAACACTGGCTCTACGCCTGCCAACAATGCTGCACCCTCGTAGATCTGATAAAACGGGTTCGGGCTGGCCACCAGCGCCCCAGGCTGCGAGGCATCGACAACGCATTGCGCGAATGCAAACAGCGCCTCGCGTGTGCCATTGACCGGTAGCACCTGCGTTGCCGGATTGATATCGACGTCGTAACGACGCTCCAGCCATTGTGCAATCGACTCGCGCAGCGCGTCGACGCCGATCGTGGTCGGATAGGTCGACAAGCCGCCGAGCGCATCGACGAGCGCCTGTTTCACCAGTAGCGGTGTTTCATGCTGCGGTTCGCCGATCGACAGGCGGATCGGTGCAAGTGCCGGCAGCGTCACGCCCGCGAACAACGCGCGCAGCTTTTCAAAGGGGTAGGGGTGCAGCTTGTCGAGGAGGGGGTTCACTTGGCAATGACTCAATGTGGTAAGCGAGGCAGCGAGCTCGTCCGGGCAGGCAGCCAGCATTCGTTCGAATGATATTATAGCTCGCCAAGCGTGCCGGTCCTTGCGCCTGCGGAGCGGGCGCAGTACCAGGATCAAACTCTCGCCAGACTTTTATTGGCCCCTTATTGGACCCTCATTGGACCTATCCCGGCCCCGACGCGAACACAAGTGCGCCTATCCAAGCTCAAACTCGCCGGTTTCAAGTCCTTCGTCGACCCGACGACCATTCTCACGCCTGGCCAACTCGTCGGCATCGTCGGGCCGAACGGTTGCGGTAAATCGAATGTCATAGACGCCGTGCGCTGGGTGCTGGGCGAATCGCGCGCCTCCGCGCTGCGCGGCGACTCCATGCAGGACGTGATCTTCAATGGATCGAGTACCCGCAAACCCGTCTCGCGCGCCAGCGTCGAACTGATTTTCGACAATGCCGACGGCCGCGCTGCTGGCCAGTGGTCACAGTACGCCGAGATCGCCGTCAAGCGCGTGCTCGATCGCTCCGGCGAATCCGACTACTTCATCAACAGTGTGCGGGTGCGCCGCAAGGACGTCATCGACCTGTTCCTCGGCACCGGCCTTGGGCCACGTGCCTACGCCATCATCGAGCAAGGCATGATCTCGCGCGTCATCGATGCCCGGCCCGAAGAAGTCCGCGCCTTCCTCGAAGAAGCCGCCGGCATCACCAAGTACAAGGAACGGCGCCGCGAAACCGAAGGTCGTCTGTCCGATGCCCGCGACAATCTGGCACGGCTCGAAGACCTGCGTGCCGAGCTCGGTCAGCAGATCGCGCGGTTATCGACGCAGGCCGAGGTCGCCCAGACCTGGCGCGCGCTCAATGATTCGCTGCTGCAACGTCAGAGTCTGTTGTGGGTACTCAAGCTGCGTGAGAGCGAGCGCGAGTTGCAACGCGCCGATGCGGCAGTCGTCGAGAGTGGCCGCAGTCTCGAAGCCGCACAGGAAAACCTGCGCCAGATCGAGCAACGCCTGGCCGCTGCGCGTGAGCAGCACACACGCATGTCCGAGGCCGTCGGCGCCGCACAGGGCGATGTGTATGCCATCGCGGCGGAAGTGTCGCGCATCGAAAACGAACTGCGTGTCATGCGCGAGCAGCGCAATCGTCTGTCACAGCGCATCGAACAACTCAGTGCCGCCGCAACACAGTGGCAGGGCCGCGCGGCCACGCTGACCGCAGAACGCGAACGCTGGACCGAACAAGCCGTCAGTGCCGAAAAGGGGCTCGCCGAAGCGCGTCAGGCGCACGCCGGCACGCAGGCCCTGCAACCCAGCGCCGAGCAGGAGCTCGCCCAGGCGCGTGTCGCGCTGGATGGCGTGCGCCGCGAACTGGCGCTCGCCGACCAGCAGGCACGTGTCGAAGAAACGCGGCGCAATGCCAGCGAGCGCGCCTTGCTGGCGCTCGAAGAACGCGGCAAACGCATCCTCGAAGAGCAGGGCCGGCTCACCGCGCCGTCTGCAGAAGAACTCGATGCCGCCCAAAGCCGGACGCAAGCTTTGGCGATGGAACTTGCAGCACTAGAGACGCTACTGGCCCAACAGACGACGACACAGGAAGAACTGCAGACGCGCCTGCGCAGCGCCGAGGAGGCTGAGAAACAGGCTGCCGGCAATGCCACGGGCATACGTGCGCGGCTCGACGCGCTTCGTGCACTGCAAAGCCGTTTGCGTGACCAGGGCGATCTGGCCGATTGGCTGCGCATTGCGGATCTCGCCGCGCTCGACCCAGTCTGGCAGCATCTGACGGTGGAAAGCGGCTGGGAACTGGCATTGGAAGCGGCTTTGCGCGAACGCCTCGGCGCGCGCGGGCCGGTGTCGGCGCAGTCCGCTCGAGCAGCCTTGTCGCAAGCCGTTCCGGCTACGACTGTCTTGTTGCGCGAAAGCACATCGGCGTCTGCGGCTGCTGTGGTTGTGCCACCCGGTTCACGTGCGCTAGGCGAGTTGGTCAGCACGCGCCGAACCGATCTTGCGCCGGTGCTCGATGCCTGGCTCGCCAACGTCTTCGTGGTCGACGAACTGACGTCGTGGCTGGATGTGGCGCTTGAACCAGGCATCACGCTGGTCAGCAAAGCGGGCCAGTTGCTCAGCGCCGGCGAGATCGTCTTGTTCGCGCCCGACGCCCGTACCCATGGCGCGCTCGAACGACAACGCGAAATGGAATCGCTGGCGAGCAGCCTTGCAGCCGCCGAGTTCGAACACGCCGATCGCCGTGCCACAGTCAGCGAACTCGATATGGCGCTACGTGCCATTCATGCGAATCTCGCTAACAGCCGTGCGCAGGCAACGCAGCTGCAACAGACGCAGCACGCCGCGCAGATCGCTCTCGTGCATCTGCAGCAGACACAGGCGCGCTACGAGGAGCGCTCGGTTCAATTGCGCGGCGAGCTCGACGAAGTCCAGCTCGCAACACAAACCGAATCGGGCCAGAAGCAGGCCGCCGCGCAGGCGCTGGATCGGCATCAACTGGCTGCCAATAGCTTGCGTATGCAGCTATCGAGTGTGGAGCAAGCCTTGGCGCAGGCCGAGCAGGGCCAGACGCAGACACGTGAGATGTCGGCACGTCAGTTGCGCAGTCTGCAGGAGGCCGAGTTTGCTTTGCGCGAATGCCAGAGCAAGCTCGATGACATCGCCCGCAATGAAGCACTGGTGCGCGAGGAAATCTCGCGTGGCGAAATCGAACTGGCGCATCAGATTGCCGAGCGCGACGGCCTCGACGAGACGAATCTGAAAACCTCGTTGCAGACTGCCTTGCAACTACGCGAAGCACGCGAGGCCGAGTTGCTCAAGCGGCGCCAGACGCTGGAAGAAATCGCCACGGCACTGCGCACGCAGGACGAGTCACGCATGCGCTGCGAACAAGGCCTGGAGCCGCTGCGCGAGGCACAGGCGGCCGGGCGACTGGCGCGTCAGGCCGCTGAAATTGCCATGACGCAAGCCAATGAACGTTTGGCCGAGCTCAATGTCGATGCCAGGAGCATTGCCGATGAACAGATCGAGGGACTCAAGGAGGGCAGCCTGAGCCGCGAGGTATCGCGACTGACGCGCGAGATCGCCGAACTCGGCCCGGTGAATCTGGCTGCCCTGGACGAGCTGGGTAGCACCACCGAACGCAAGGCTTATCTTGACGCGCAATACGAAGACCTGATGCAGGCCATTGGCACGCTGGAAGACGCGATTCGTCGCATCGACCGCGATACGCGCGAGTCCATGCTGGCGACGTACAATACGGTCAATCGTCACTTTGGCGAGCTGTTCCCGCAATTGTTCGGCGGCGGCGAAGCCGAGCTGGTTCTGACCGGCGAGGATGTGCTCGATGCTGGCGTGCAGATCGTGGCGCGTCCGCCGGGCAAGAAGAACACTTCGATCCACTTGTTGTCCGGTGGCGAAAAAGCGCTGACCGCCATTGCTCTGGTGTTCGCCATGTTCCAGCTCAACCCGGCGCCGTTCTGCATGCTCGACGAAGTGGATGCGCCGCTGGATGATACGAACACCGAGCGCTATTGTGAGATGGTCAAGCGCATGTCATCGGTGACGCAGTTTGTTTTCATCAGTCACAGTAAGATCACGATGGAGCGTGCGCAACAACTTGTCGGCGTGACCATGCAGGAGCAGGGCGTGTCGCGCGTTGTCGAAGTCGATATCGATGCAGCATTGCGGCTTGCTGAACCTGCCGCTGTGATGAATAGTTCCGCGGCAGAGACTGCGGCATGACACCGAATACAACACCGGAGTCGACACAAAGTCGGCCTGAAAGAATTCAAAAAATGAGAGAGCAGTCGCAATAATGGCATTCAGTGATCTACAGCTTGGCCTGGTCTGCGCAGGCGGCGCGGTGGTTGCCGCCGTCATCGGCTACAACGTATGGCAGGAGCGCCGCGCGCGCTTGCATGCCGAACAACTTTTCCGCCCCGCCGAGCGCGATGCGCTGCTCGATGCGGAGCTGGTCGAAGCCATCCCGCCAGCACCTGGCGGCCGCATGGAACCCACAATGGGCGGCAATCATCCGGACAGGGACGGCGATGACATCGTCATTCATGCGCCGCCTGTCGTACGTACGAAAACGACACGCGCTTCGCAGCCAACCTTGCCGGTCGATTCGCAAGCCATCGATTGCATCGTGACCGTCGAAGCGCCTGCCGGCATCGCCGCCGCGTCGCTGTTCACTGCGCAACAAGCCTTGCTGGCGGGCTTCTCCAAACCGCTGCGTTGGTTCGGCTGGGACGACGGCACCAACCAGTGGATCGAACTCGATGCGCGCAGCCCCGGCAATCTCAATCGCGCGACGGCCGCATTGCAATTGGCAGATCGACGTGGTGCCGTCAGCGACAGCGACCTGATGCGTTTCTACGATCAGATCCAGCGCCTGTGCGACCAGTTTCTCGCCGTACCGCGTTTGCCAGCACGCAACGAAGTGCTCGAACGCGCCAACGAACTGGACCGTTTCTGTGCTGACGTCGACATCCAGATCGCCATCAATGTCGCGGCCAAGGATGGCAGTTTTCCCGGCACCAAAATTCGTGGACTGGCCGAAGCAGCGGGTCTCATGCTACATACCGACGGTGCCTACCACGCACAGGACGACGGGGGGCGCACGCTCTACACACTGTCCAATCAAGAAGCGGCGGCCTTCTCTGCCGAGCAACTACGCAACCTGTATACCACCGGCATTACCGTTGCGCTTGATGTACCACGCGCACCAGACCCCGTCGCCTCGTTCGACAAAATGGTGGCCTTTGCGCAGAAACTGGCCGGCGCACTCAACGGGGTGCTCGTCGATGACAATCGCGTATTGCTGTCGGATCGCTCCATCAGCTTGATCCGTGGACAGATCGCGCAGTTCGACCAACAGATGGAGCGGCAGGGCATACCGGCGGGTAGCGAAGTCGCTCTGCGTTTGTTCCGATAGATCAACGCTGAAATGCCATCGACTGCCGAACGCGCCGCATGGCTTCGCGCTGAACTAACACGCTATGCCGAGGCCTACTACACGCACGATGCTCCGCTGGTTCCTGATGCCGAATACGACAGGTTGTTCCGCGAACTGCAGGCCATCGAAAACGAACACCCGGAGCTTTTGACACTCGATTCGCCGACACAACGCGTCGGCGCCGCGCCGCTCAAATCGCTCGCCCCGGTGCGCCATCGCGTGCCGATGCTGTCGATCCAGACCGAGACCGACACCACGGAAGGCGGCGCCATCGCCTTCGACAATCGCGTGCGCCGCAAGCTGGAATTGTCCGCCGACGCACCAGCCATCGAATATGCCGCCGAACTGAAGTTCGATGGTCTCGCCATCAATCTGCGCTACGAGCAGGGTGTGCTGGTCCAGGCGGCGACGCGCGGCGACGGCGAAGTAGGCGAGGACGTCACCCATAACGTTCGTACCATCCGGGGCATTCCGCTACGGCTGAATGCCAGAAGCATGCCCGTACCGGGCGTGATCGAAGTGCGCGGCGAAATCTATATGCGGCGCGACGATTTCGAGCGCCTCAATGAACGACAGCGCGAGCGCGGCGAGAAGACCTTCATCAATCCGCGCAATACGGCCGCCGGTGCGATCCGCCAGCTCGACCCGGCGATGAGCGCATCGCGGCCGATGAGCTTCTTCGCATACGGTCTTGGTGAAGTCGCCGACTGGAATTTCGCGCCAACGACGCATGCGGCGCTTCTCGATGCCCTCTCCAAATTAGGTTTGCCGGTCAGCGAAGACCGTTGCGTGGCGAAGGGTGCTGAAGGTCTGGTGGAATTTCACAAGCAGATCGCGGCCAGGCGCGACGCCTTGCCCTTCGACATCGACGGCGTGGTCTACAAGGTCAACAGCCTGGCGCTGCAACGCGAACTCGGCTTCCGTAATCGCGAGCCGAACTGGGCGGTCGCACACAAGTATCCGGCGCAAGAAGAACTCACCGAATTGCTCGGCATCGAAGTACAGGTCGGCCGTACGGGCGCCATCACACCGGTCGCGCGGCTGAAGCCGGTCTTCGTCGGTGGCGTCACCGTCACCAATGCAACGCTGCATAACGAGGACGAGTTGCGCCGCAAGGATCTACGCATCGGCGACTGGGTCATCGTGCGCAGGGCAGGGGACGTCATCCCCGAAGTGGTTACGGCCGTCGCTGAACGCCGTACCGGAGCCGAGCGTGAATTCGTCATGCCAACGACATGTCCGGTGTGCGGTTCGCACATTGCACGTGGCGAGGACGAAGCGATCGCGCGGTGCACCGGCGGCCTGTTCTGCCCAGCCCAACGCAAACAGGCACTGCTGCATTTCGCGCAACGCCGTGCCATGGACATCGAGGGGCTCGGTGACAAACTGGTTGAGCAACTAGTTGACGGCGGCGTGGTCAAGACGCCGGCCGATATCTACAAACTCGGTCTGCTTGCGTTGTCGAATCTCGATCGCATGGCGGACAAATCGGCAAAGAATCTGCTTGAGGCCATAGAGCACAGCAAGACCGCGCCACTCGCGCGCTTCATCTTTGCACTCGGCATACGCAATGTCGGCGAGGCCACAGCCAAGGACCTGGCGCGACGTTTTGGCAATATCCACACGCTGATGGATGCGGACCTGGATGCCTTGCTTGCCGTCAATGATGTCGGCCCCATCGTGGCTCAGAGCATCGTCGACTTCTTCGGTGAGCCGCACAATCGCGAAGTTGTCGAACAGCTTCTGGCCGCAGGACTGACGCTTGTGCAGGAAACGGTGAACACGGGTGAGGGCGTGCTTGCCGGCAAGACCTTCGTGCTGACGGGAACGCTACCCAATATGAGCCGCGACGAAGCCAGCGCCCTCATCGAAGCACATGGTGGCAAGGTCAGCGGCTCGGTATCGAAGAAGACCAGCTACGTGCTCGCCGGGAGCGACGCAGGCTCTAAATTGGACAAGGCGCGCGAGCTCGACGTGACCGTCATTGACGAAGACGAGCTGCACAAGCTGCTTTCCACCTAAGTAGAACCATCGCGGGAATCGAAATCCCGCGGTTTTTCACTTCTCTGCAACTTAGCGCACTAGGCGGTGAAACCCATAGTGCACGAAAGAAACAAAAGATAACATTCGGAAATTCCGCAAATTCACGGGGAAGGAAAGTTGCGGAACATTAAGTTTTCTGCGGTGGCGTGAAAAAATATCCATTTTAAACAGTCTATTACGCGATTTTTGCAGTCGTAAAAAAAGAAAAACAGGCAACGAATATCCCAAAAGAATATTCCGCTGCCAGTAGTGTAGGACAGATTCCTACGTGACTCTTCAGTGACCGCCCCTTTACGCTTATTTGCGCCTCACCTGTAATGACTGCAAGGCACTGCGCTGGAATGCGCGGGCCGGTTCCAGCAGCAGAAAATCAGACAAAGGAGGCCACTATGCGCATTCAGAAGAGTAGGCAGGAGACAAAATATTCCGGTATCACCAAGATGCTGGCCATTGGCGTGATGACGTTCGCGTCGGTTTCGGCCTTTGCACAAACAAAGCTCGTAATTCCCTCTGCTAACGTGACGGCCAGTTCGGTCGACACCACCAACATTGCGGCCAACGCGGTCGACAACAACTTGAATACACACTGGACTGGTGGTTCGGCCAGTGGCACACAGTGGATTCAGTTCGCCCTCGGCAGTTGCCAGAAGATCGATTACGCGAAATTGTCCTGGTACAACGGGAATTCGCGGCACTATGACTACACCATCAAGGCATCAAAGGACGGCGGCGCGACCTGGACGGTCGTGAGTGCAGGCACCAGCGATGGTCTGACGACCGCCCTGGTGCAGATACAGTTTTCAAACACCTCGGCGACCACCATGCGCGTGGAAAGCACAGGCAATGATGTCAACGCCAAGGTGAGCATCAACGAGGTAGAGTTCTATACCCTCGGGGCAGGTACGTGCTCCGGCAGCAGCTCCTCAAGTAGCTCGGCCGCTTTCACTTATCCGGCCCAAGCCTTCGGCGGCCTGCAATCCTGGAAGTTGGATCAGCCAACAGGCCCATCGAACAGCTCCGACTACATCATGCAACCGCAGCTGGCCACGTACAGCAACAATCCATACTTCATGTTGAATGCAGACGGAGTGGGCGTGAATTTCCGTGCGCCCGCTGGCGGCTCGCGAACCAGCACGGGGACAGCGTATGCGCGTTCCGAACTACGCGAGATGGACAGCACCGGCGCTAACGTGGCTGCCTGGTCGTGCCAAAGTGCGTCGCGCGGCATGTACGTCGAGCAGTCTTTGACGCATACGACAACCCACAAAGCAGAAACTTCCATTGCCCAGATACACGATGCATCAAATGACAACGTGATGATCAAGTACTTCGGCCCCGCCTACCCGAATGCCAATGGCGTATCTGACACTGGCACTATCAAGGCTAACCTCAACAACGACACGACCGAGTATGTGCTCGATAGCGCTTACCACTTAGGCGACAAGATGTCGGTGGATATTGGCGTTACCGGGGGCAGGGCAACCGTGACCTATCACAACCTGAGCACGGGCCTGACCGCGATGACTCCTGCCACCTTATTTACTGGCATAGTCGGATCCTGCTACTTCAAAGCGGGTGTGTACATCGCGGCATGTACCAAAGTCGACCTCAACGGCAGTACCAACACGGTTTGCGTCAACAAGGGCTGGGCGGCAAATATCTATGAGACAGATCCCAATGCCTACACCCAACTGGAGATAACGAAGATAAATATGCGTTAGTACTTTGGTAGCAGGCAGCAGCGCTAACCGAGCAAAAATCCCGCAGTCGCCGCATGGCGCTGTGGGATTTTTTTGGCTCCTATTTTCCTTACGGCGCATGATGAATCCGGTCTGGTTGATTTACCTTGGGAGTTCGCGAGACGAGCACTCCAAATTGCCGCCGGATTGCAATGGCTCTTTTTGGACAATGCTGATTCGCGGCGGGCATGACACCTGACCGTCAGTTTGCTCGTAAAACTTGTGGAAGCAGAACGGTTGGGCGTGACGCCATGCTGCCTTGATCAATCTACGTAACTTTACATAATAAAGATTATCGCTACTTTAAGATGCTGGCTCGCATGGCGGTATCCGACGACGGGTAGTGATTGGCGTCATAGCCGTCGAGGTAGATCGTCTCGTCACGGTGAGAGCGAAAACGTGTAGATCGACACCAGAGCGCGCTGCCCCGGCTGGAACTTTCCTCCCACTTCACCGACGCGCCAGTGGCCTTGCGCATCGCGCAACGCATACAAGGCCCCGGCATAGAAGCTCCCCTTGCTGCTGCGCTGGTTCTGAACCGTTAGTGGTAGCCAGCGTTTTCCGGTGGCAGGAATGAAAGCTTCCATGCCTATCGCATATACACGCTCACCATTTTCTGTATCTCGCAAAGGCAAGAAGGTGTTGTAGGCGCCCAGCACGAATCCCACTGGCGCGCCGCCCAGATACTCAGAAATCTGCTTGGCCAGGCAGACTTCCTGCACGCGCTCATAGCGGCCGTCCGGCTGCGGGTCGAGACGTATCACTCACCCCTTTGAATCTCGAGCGCCGGCGTGCCACATGAAGATCAGCGACTGCTTGCCGGGCACCGGCCCGTCTATTGCGGACAGGCCACGGATACCGCCAATGCTCTGGAATTTCGCGTGGTCGGTGCCGGACGATACTTCGTTGGACAGATCGGCGACCAGGAAGATCTTTGTACCCTCGGAGAAAAACAAGCTGTCGTTGGCCTCCACGATAAATAGGATGCGAGTCTGCGTCGCAGTGCCCACTTCCGGTGCCCTATTCCAGCGAATGCGGCCCGGAAACTTGGGGTCGTAATGCCCGGTAAAAATTCCGAGAATGCCTACCGAAAGAAAGACCTGTTCCTGCCCGGTAACACGGTCGCGGTAGACGGCGGCGGCGCGCACCGAATTGTCCTCACCCTTCACGCCGGTCTTGCCCGCTATTAGAGGTGTTGTCACCCACTTGCCATTGTCATCGTCACGGGTAAAGACATCAATGCTGCTACCACCACTGTTGAATGTGGCCGCCAGCAGCACGGACTCCGGCGCAGGCAAAGAGTGGCCTTGTGCATCCTACGTAAAGCTCAGCGATTTGAGCAATTCAGTACGGATGTGCTGCGGGCCAATTTCAAGGTCAAGCTGCCAGGCTTCCTCAGGCCCCGCCAGACGCAATACCTGTGCCCACGGACCAGCGGGATTCTTGCCGCCATATATGACATTGTGCTTGTCCTCCCAATAGCCATTCGCGGCGTAAAGCTGCCCCTTGTGCGGCACGAGATGCATGATCTGCGAACCACCGGTAAGGCGACCGTTGCGATCAAGGCAAACGGCGACAAACGAAGTGCGCCAGCCACCCTTCAGCGTTTGCGGTGATGCGCAGGCAGGCAGGTTCTGCGCTGCCGCAGTTCCGGTCAACACGGCGAGCGCAGCGGTCAGCAAAGCTGTCATGAGTCTAGCGAACATATATTTTCTCCTCAGCGCTCATTGCGACGACTCGGGAAATCATCCTCTAAAACACCGGCGCCACCATTTCGGCGCGGCTCGGTAGTGACTAAGTAATCTATTTCACAGTTGCAAAAAGCCCCTGCATTTTCATGCAAGGGCTTCGGTACAAAACAATCACTGAGTCTGATTAGTGACTGATGCTCAAAGCATAAAATTTAACGATCGTAGAGGCAGTTGTCGCAGGCGTGCCAGAGACGGCGGATTGATCATAGTCGCCAGCCTTGAAGTAGAAGCTCTCTCCGTTGAAGCTCGAGTCCATCGTGAAGGTCTTCGTCGTGCTGCCGACTTTGATGGTAATCGTCGTGCCAGACAGTTGCATCGAGTATGTGAACTTTGTTCCCAACGCCGCCGAGGCGATCGTATTCATGGTTGAACTGCCGCCTTGATTGGTACTTTCAAGCAAAAGCTGAACAACGCCGCTGGAGGTGACTTCCAATTCGCAGAGCGGTTTGCTGGGGCCCGTACCTTGGAAAATCTGGCCGATGGTCGTATGACTCGGGACTTTCGTCACCGCCACCGTGTTAGTCATCACGTTGGTGCCGCTGGTGGCCCAGATGGCATCTTCGCGAAGCTCGACGCGTGGGTGAAGCGAGCCGGAGGTGGTCCAACCGGTTGCCGGATCCGCCATGACCATCGCGCCGTCACCCGTGTCCGTGTAGAAATAGGGCGATTTGGTGAAACCGGCTGCAAGCTGGGCACCCGTCACGGTGTCGATATTTCCCGAAGAGCCGGTCGGCAACTGGAGCGTGAATCCGCTGAGGTTGAAATTGCTTCCGGGTGGCGCGTTGGGGTTGAGGCCGCCCGAAGAACTACTCGACGAGCTACTCGACTTCGAAGAGCTGGAACTCGAAGAACTCGACGTGGAAGAAGAGCTGCTGCTCGAAACCGAGGAACTGGAACTGGATGAAGAACTTGAGGTGCTGCCGGAGATGACCGGTTGCGTGTAGGTCAGCGAACCACCGGGCGTGGCATTCACATCAGCATTGAAATTGTTGATATTGCTGATGCCGGCCACTTCGGTACGGAAACCGTAGTTCATCGCGAGGGTCTGCTCCGAACCGCCAGGTGCCGTCACGTAGGCCGAATAGGTCTTGGCTGCAACGTTGATCACCATGCGGAAGTGGTACGTGGTGTTGGCCGAGAACGGCACACTCGTTACGGCCGCATAGGCGCCGGCGTTGCGCGCGTCGATAGTGCCGGTGGTGTTGAAACGCACTGTGGCTGCCACACCCGTGTAGGCCGTTTGTGCGCCACTGCTGAAGCCCAGGGTAGCGTTGGACGGCGAGACCGAGGCACTGGCATCAAAGCTTGCCGTGAAGTTGCCGGTCTGGTTGGCGACGGCCGAATTGACAAAACCATTGCTGCTGTTGATCGTCGTGCCGCCACTGATGCTCGAACTGGAGCTCGAAATCGAACTCAAACTCGAGGACGAACTGGAGACCGAGGAAGAGCTGGAGCTCGACGATGAAGAGCCTCCGCTGATGGTCGGTGTCGTATAGGTCAGCGAACCACCTGGCGTGGCATCCACATCCGCGTCGAAGTTATTGATGCTGGTGATGCCGGCCTGTTCGGTACGGAAGGCGTAGTTGCTCGCAACGGTCAGCTCCGAGCCGCCCGCTGGCGTCACGAAGGCCGAGTAGGTGTGGTTGGCAACGTTGATCACCATGCGAAAGTGATAGGTCTTGCCCGCCGAGAAGGGAATACTTGAAGCTGCAGCATAAGCGCCACCATTGCGCGCATCGATGGTGCCGGTGGTGTTGAAGCGCACGGAAGCGGCCATACCCGTGAATGCGGTCTGCGCGCCACTACTGAACGAGAGGATATCGTTCGAAGGCGAGATTGATGGGCTGGCGTCGAAGGTCGCAGTGAAAGTGCCGGTCTGCGTGGTGATGCTGCTGTTGACGAAACCGCTACTGCTGGTGATCGTCGCGGCGCTGGTGGCGAGAGATGCTCCCGCCAGAAGCGCACCGACAACGAATATTTTGATACTACGTGAGACGCGGGCCGATACAAGGCCAGAGATGGATGGCGACACGGACAGCCTGCTCGACGCAGGCGTTGCTCTGCACTTCATTGTTTTCCTCCGCTATGGTTTGCTACAGCTTCTACGAGCTGCGAGCTGAAGTTAGAGGATTCACCTGACGGAAGACATAAAGGTAAACCTTTATTGCGCTGCGCAAACAAGGAACAAAGTAACGATTGCCGAACAAAAACCGCCCGAATTGGGGCGGTTTTTGTTTTGCTGATGGTGCGCATCGCGGGAATGCCTGCTTCCTACACTACGCCGGAATGACGTAATGGCCTTACCTGCGCAACAGGCTCCGTATGCCATCTCTCGCCATTGGAAAAACCCAAGCAAACAGCAAATTTGACAATCCATGCGCTGCATCTGATTATCGCAATGCAATTACTTTATTCGAGAAATATCCAGGCTCACCGGGGGATTAAATGTCGTCGCTGTTTCAAATCGTCTTCAAAGGTGAATTGCTCGATGGTTTCGATCTTGCAGCAGTCAAGGCAAGTGCAGCACGGCGCCTCAAGGCGGCTCCTGAACAGCTTGACCGCCTTTTTTCTGGCACGCGTGCTGTCCTGAAAAAGGGCTTGACCGAGGATATCGCCCAACGCTATCTGACTGAACTTCAGCGAATCGGCATGCTCGTTTCGGTCGAGCCTGAAACGGTCAAGCAAGCGAAACCCACGCCGCCGGAAACTACCGCGCCAATCGCACCTGCCGACGTGACAAGCGCCCGGCCTCCATGGAGAACTGAACCGCAACGGGTCACGTCGCGCGACAAGCCTGCCTTCGATCCGTTGAAAACACAGATCGCCTCTATGCGGGAAGACCCGCCATCGCCGCAACGGTGGTCGCAGCCGACGATCGCCATTTCGCAGCGGCATCTCAATGAGATGCAAACAAACAGCACAGCCTCCAATGCGGCTGCCGGCTCCGAGCCGACCCTTATCGTTCCTCCTCGTAACAACAACGCGTCGCAGGAACCGACCATCGTGGTGTCGCGCGGTACATCGTCCGCTTCACAGCCGGGAATGATTGTGCCATCTCGCCATGGCGCTTCCGATCCCACCATGATCGTTCGCCCGCCTCCCAGTGCATCGTCCTCGGAGCCAACAATGGTGGTACCGCCGAGGCATAGTGCAGCTTCAGAACCCACCATGATTGTGCCGCCATGTCGCGGAGCCGCGGCCGAGCCAACGATGATTGTGCCTCCCCGTCATTCCGCATCTTCAGAACCGACGATGATCGTCCCGCCAAAACGCGGGTCGTCATCGGATGCGACCATGATTGTACCGCCTCGACATTCGGCCGCGGCGCAGCCGACAATCATCGTCCGCTCCAATCAGAAATTGCCACCGGCCGCTGCAGGGAGAACTCCAGATGCTGCCTACGATCCGGAAAAAACCTTGATCGGAGCGTCGGACAACATTGCAGATTATTTGTCACCGGCTTCTGACGAACAGCTGGCCAACGCTGCGCCTCTGCCTGCGCGCCGCCCTGTGCCGGAAGCTGCCCCAGTGCAGGAAGTGCAGTGTCCCACCTGTGGCGACAAGCAGCCCAAGCGCGTTTACTGCCGACGTTGCGGCCATGCTCTTTCTGTGCCTGCCAAGCAAGCAGCACCGATCTCAAGGACCCCACAAAGCCAACAGGCACCCTCCTCCTCCAGCGAGGAAACGGTTATCTATGAAGAAACGCCCGCATCAGGGGGCGATGGCAAGGCTTCCAAGAGATTTCCTGCATGGCGGGCCTGGCTCGCAATCGGGCTGGTCTTCGTCCTGCTGCTTGGCGTTGCAGTGTGGCTGCTCATGTGACCCGAACGATGCCACCGTCACATTTCGTTTCTTTGAGACCGAGAAAAGGAATTCACGTTGCTGACCTTCTTACTGGGAGCGGGTCTCGCATGTCAGGCAACTCATGTGTAAAATGCCAAAACTATTAGAACGAGGTATTTGAACCATGTTTGTGTATAGCGATGAACGCCCTATCGAAGATCTGGGCGATGGTGTCAGCCGTAAGATCCTGGCGCATGACGGTAGCCTGATGCAGGTGGAAGTGCATTTTGAAGAAGGCGCCATCGGGCCGCTGCATAATCACCCGCATGAGCAGCTCACTTACGTGTTGTCGGGGGAATTCAGGTTCACCATTGGCGATGAGACGAAGATGGTCAAGACAGGTGATACCCTCTACAAGAAATCTGGCGTGATGCACGGCTGCGTCTGCACCAAGAAAGGCGTGTTGCTGGATACCTTTACACCGCAGCGCCTGGATTTCCTGGAAAAATAAGGAAGTCACGAATGCAAGAAGCCGGTTTGTAACCGGCTTTTTTCTTGCCCGTCACTTGAGCATATTGATGATCACTCGGAAGCACCTGCATCTTGCGCTCGATCTGACATTCAACCTCGTGCTGCCGTGGCTTGCCTACAAGCTCGCGCTGCCGTATTGGGGAGAATTTGGCGGTCTGCTGGCTTCGGCGCTGCCACCTTTGGCGTGGAGTTGTGCCGAACTGATTCGCCATAAGCGGCTCGATGCATTGAGCATAATGATCCTAGCCGGTATCGGCTTGTCTCTGTTTGCTCTGTTACTAGGCGGCAATCCGAAATTGTTGCTGGTACGAGAATCGCTGATCTCGGGGCTGATCGGCATCGCGTTTCTCCTGTCAGCTCCGTTTGGGCGCCCGCTTGTCTATTATCTGGCCCGTGCTATGGCGGAGCGTCAAAACGTCGAAGACGGGGCCGGCAGCTTTGATGAATGGTGGTGCCAACTAGAATCGCAAAAAATGCTGCGCGGAATCACATGGGGATGGGGCGCCGGGCTCACAGCCGAGGCACTATTGCGCGGCTGGTTGGCGTGGCACTGGACGCCCGAGCGATTTCTTGTCCTGTCGCCCTTCGTTAGTTATGGCTTGATTGGCATGTTGCTGGTGTGGACGCTCTGGTATCGCAAGCGCTTCGATGCACGCGAGACCACTTCGGCTTGATGCCGTCGTCTACTTGGTACTGACGATCTGCAATACGGTATCCAGGTCCTTGGGGTCCTTCACGTATTGCGTATATAGCCTGATGGCAAAGGACTCGATGCCGGTCATCGCGAGTTGCGACTTGTTGATCACGGTCACACCGTTTTTCTTCGCAAACGTGAGTGCCTCGCGTTCCTTTTCCTGCCAAAGCTTGGCCATGAAGTCTTCGTTCTCCAGGCTGGCAACCTTGATCAAATCCTGCTGCCCAGGATTCAATTTATTCCACGCTTTCTTCGACATGAGCAATACGTCAGGCACCATCGAATGCTCGTCGAGGCTCAGATAGCGCGCATATTTGTAATGCTCGGCGCTGACATAGGAAACGATATTGTTTTCTGCGCCATCGATGTCCCCGTCCTTGAGTGACTCAGCAATCTTGTCGTAAGGAATCACGACGGGCGTGCCACCGAGCGAGGTGATCAAGTCCTTATAGATCGCCGAGGGTTGCACGCGAAATTTCAGCTCCTTGAAGTCGTCGCGATTGCGAATTGGTTTTTTTGCATAGAAATTGCGTGTGCCACTATCCAGGTACATGATCAGCACGACACCGCTCTTCTGTATTTCGCTTTCCAAGCGTCCGCCGAAATCTCCGTGCAATACGGTCCATAGGTGATCGCGTGAGCGGAACAAGTAAGGCAGGCTCATCAGCTTCGCGGACGGCACCGTGTCGGCCAGCACGCCCAGGCTGACGCGACCCATGTCTAGCGAACCATTGCGCAGCTTGGCCAGTACTTCCGGTTCGGTCCCAAGTTCGCCGTTGGCTTTGACCTGGATCGCCATATCGTTGTTCGAGCGTGTCGCGATCAGTTCGGAAAGATGCTGGACCGCTTTCACTACCGGATGATCGGGTTTTTGCACGTCGGCGGAAACGAAGGTCGTGGCGCCAAAAGCGCTGCCGCACATTGCCAAGGTGATGGCAATTGAACATGCATTCAGCATTTTATGCATTGGCCGAACAACAGCAGAACAACTGATAGCACGTGCCATATATTTCCTCTTCTGCGGGCTTACCCTTACTCAGGGCGCCACTGTATTTATGACAATGTCCCTAGACCATAGCATACGCTGCAGCGACAAAACCGAGCAAAATGCACGAATCTCATGCTTATTGCGACGCACAGCAACACGTCGCCTTTCCGTATCCGCGATAAAATCGCTAGCGACACCTGCCTCCTCTTCGTTTCTCCACCACAGTGCCTAATACACGATCCCCGTTGCTGGTAAATTTACGCGACGCCCTAGCCGACATCGACACGGCGTCACTGCGCCGGCGCCGCAGGACGACCGAGTCGCCATGCGCGTCACAGGTCACTCTGAACGGGCGGCAGGTACTTGCGTTTGCGAGCAACGATTATCTCGGTCTGGCCAACCATCCGCAACTGGTCGAGGCGGCCGCAGAAGGTGCGCGGCGCTGGGGTGTGGGCGCTGGTGCGTCGCACCTGGTGAGTGGGCACTCGGCTGTGCACGAGGCATTGGAGGATGAGCTCGCACGTTTTGTCGGTTGCGAAGCAGCGCTAGTCTTTTCGACCGGCTACATGGCCAATATCGCGATCATGCCGGCCCTGCTCGGACGCAATGACGAGATCTTCGGCGACCGCCTCAATCACGCTTCGCTCGTCGACGGTGCACTGCTGTCGCGTGCCACGATGCGCCGCTATCCACACAACGACATGGCGGCGCTGGCAGATATGCTAAATGCATCTTCTGCGCGCTACAAGCTGATCGCAACCGACGCCGTCTTCAGCATGGATGGTGACATCGCGCCCCTGCCAAGTCTGCTGGAACTTGCCGAACGGCACGATGCCTGGCTTCTGGTCGATGATGCGCATGGCTTCGGCGTGCTGGGGCCACGCGGGCATGGCAGTCTCGCCGAGGCCGGCTTATATGCCGATCGCATAATTCTGATGGGCACGCTTGGCAAGGCTGCGGGTGTTGCCGGCGCATTCGTCGCGGGCAGTCGCACCTTGATCGAATGGCTGCTGCAGAAATCCCGTTCTTATATTTTCACTACCGCCATGCCGCCGATGCAGGCTCACATCCTGCTCAATTCGCTTGAGCTGATCGAGAATGCCGATGACAGACGCCGGCACCTGAGCGCGCTCATCGCACGTTTTCGCGATGGCATGGCGCCATACGCCGAACGCCTGATGCCATCCACCACACCGATTCAACCCGTTGTCATTGGCGACAACGCCGCCACCATGGACATTGCCGCAGCGCTTCTCGAACGCGATATCTGGACGCCAGCCATCCGCCCGCCGACTGTACCCGCAGGTAGTGCACGCCTGCGCGTCTCGCTGTCGGCCGCCCACAGCCTGGCGCAGGTCGACCAACTGACGGCGGCGCTCGGCGAACAACTCTCGGCGCTGAACGCGCGTGTCACATGACGGCGCCTCTTGTCCTATTGCACGGCTGGGGACTTACACCCGGTGTGTGGGCACCGCTGCAGGCGCAGCTCGAAAGCGAAACACTGGCACTCGAGCTGTTGTCCAGTGAAGGCTCGCTCGACGATTGGGCAGCGAGCCTGCTCGACGCAATACCCGCCGGCGCCGTCCTGTGTGGCTGGTCGCTCGGCGCCATGTTGGCCATGGCCATCGCTGCGCGCGCCCCGCAGCACATCTCGCGGCTGATCCTGTTCGCGGCGACACCGAGCTTCGTCAAGCGCAACGACTGGCAACATGGACTCGATGTAGAAACGACAACGGCATTTCGCACAAATTTCCTCAAAGACCCGCTACGTACTATGGAGCGCTTCGTGGCCTTGCAAGTCCTTGGCGATAGCGAACGCGCCAATGTCGGCGCGGCTCTGCACAGTAATCTTGCGGACCCGCAAAAAAATGCCAGCGCGCTCGCGCATGGCTTGCGACTGCTCGAACAAAGCGACTTGCGCGGCGCGTTGCCATCCGTTTCCTTGCGTTGTCTGCTCATCCACGGAGAGCAAGACGTGCTGATACCGGAGGGCGCGACCGAATGGTTGGCGCATCGCTGGTCGGGCTGCGAAACATTCATCATGCCCGGCGTCGGTCACGCGGCCTTCCTGTCGCAGCCCGTGGCTGTCGCCCAGCGTATCGAGGAATTCATGCATGCAGCCTGATCCGGAAAAGCGCGCCATTCGCGCGGCCTTCGGCAAAGCGGCGTTGCGTTACGACAGCGTCGCGCACATCCAACGCTGCATCGCCGATGCACTGCTGGCAAAGTGTCCGGCAACAGTCGGCATGGCGCTCGATGCGGGCAGCGGCACTGGCTATGCAACGGAGAAATTTCGTGCGCTGGGCACAGCCTGCCTCGCACTCGATCATGCCGTACCCATGCTATTGGCATTGAGTGGTGAAAATATCTGTGGCGATATCGAAGCGCTGCCGTTGCGGAGCGCGTGCGTTGCACTCTACTATTCCAGCCTCGCCTGGCAATGGGCGGACGCCAGCTACGCCATCGCGGAAGCGGCGCGCGTACTGCAACCCGGCGGCACGCTCGCCGTCGCGACCCTCGGGCCTGCCACGCTGGGAGAGTTGCGCGCAGCCTTTCGCCACGCGGACAACATCGAGCATGTACGCCGCTTCATGCCGGCAACGAGTTATGCGGCACAGCTCACTGCTGCTGGCTTCGACGGCATCGAGATTCAATGCAAGGATTTCGTGGCCTACGCTTCGGACCTGCGCACGATGCTGCGCGACATCAAGACGCTCGGTGCGCACGTTGTCGGCAAGCCGCGCCCGCCGGGCCTCTATGGCGTGCAAGGTTTTCGCCGCGCCGAGGCTTACTACCATTCACTGCGTGAGGCTGCGGGCTTGCCGTTGACCTACGATGTTGTCTTCATCACTGCACAACGTGCCTGTTGAATATGAATACATCATTTTTCCTGACCGGTACGGACACCGATGTAGGCAAGACATTTCTTGCCTGTGCGCTGCTGCATGCGTGGCGCCATGCAGGCTTGCGCGCAGTCGGCTACAAGCCCGTGGCGGCAGGTGGCGAGCCTGTCGATGGACAACTCTGCAACGAAGACGCCCTACGTCTGCAAGTCGCCGGCACGCCAGGATTTTCGCTCGAACGCATCAATCCGATATGCCTGCCTGAAGCCATCGCGCCACACATCGCTGCTGCCCGCGCAGGCGTGACGATTCGCATCGAACCACTCGTCGAACGATTCGAATCTTTGCGCGCCGAGACGGATCGCGTGATCGTCGAGGGCGCCGGTGGCTTTCTGGTGCCGCTGGACGATCACACCGACATGTCACATCTCGCACAGCGACTTGGACTGCCAGTAATTCTCGTGGTCGGCTTGCGGCTCGGCTGTTTGAACCACGCACTGTTGACGGCCGAAGCTATCGCCGCGCGCGGTCTGCCCTTCGCCGGCTGGATAGGCAATGTGCTCGACGCCGACATGCCATGCCTCGACGAAAACGTGAGTAGCTTGCATCAACGCCTTGCCGCGCCTTGCCTCGGCATCGTGCCGCGCCTGGCTTCGCCGCAAGATGCACTGTCATATCTTCAGTTATCGCGCGTCAATGCCTGACTGAGGAACAGCGCGGACTGGGGTGTAGAATTCGCGAACTGAATATTGATGAGCTTTCGATGAAACGATCCCGCCTGGGCCGCCGCAGCGGCCTCCCCCGCGAAGCTGAAAATCTACTGTGGCTCGCAGTTGGCCTGGCCGAATCCGGTAGTCGCGCGGAAGATACTTTCTGGGATACGCGCCTTGCTGTGGCCGTCGACGGTCTGCTGCACTCCGGCGACGAAGATGCGCTCAGCGCCGCGCTGGATCATCTCTACACGTCGAACCCTGCTGCGCACGACGCATTGGCCGACGCAGTCGAGTCACGTGCCGAAGGCGGCAGCGGTGACCCGGCACGCCATCAGGCTTTGCTCATCACGGCACCGATCCTTGCCTGGTCGCGCTTCAATATTCCGGCGAGCACCTTGCCCGCCAGCGCACTGGCAAACCTGCGTGTACACCTGTCGGCACACGTACTTGCCGACAAGGTGAAACTCGCTTTTGCCAATGTACTTTTCAGCCCTGATCAATTGCCGCAAGGCTACTGCGAAACCGCGCGCTTTGCAGCCGAACTGGCGGCGGCAGCCGAACGCAACCGTGATCTGACAATCGACGCGGAGACATTGCCGGAAACCGCGCGCTTCCTGTCGGACGTGCGCTACCTTGTCGCAGCCGTCATCTCCGAGCCCGGCGCACCTATCTTCCGCTGGCAAGAAAAAGACGGTTCGCGCGAACACTCTGCGCTGCAATGGCGCACGCAAGGTAGCGCCTGCCTGGCACCTTTGCTTGCCGGTTGCGCGACCGAGCTGGTATTGCCAGATGCATATTTCGCAGCCTGTCGGCAAGCCGATCGTATGTCGCGCGCATACTCCATTCGTGCGTCGGTAGCCTTTCTGTCCACCACGCTGGATACGCCGCCCGATGGCGTGCGTGCAGTCATCGCACCATTCTTCGATCGTCAGCTTGAGGAATATCGCATCGGCTTCACCACGCTGGGCAGCAACGCCGTCGTGCATGGTGTCGTGTGGCCGCTGCTCGGCGTGGAGGACGACAATCCCGACGTGCCGCAGCAGATCGAACAGACTTTACGCGAATGCGGTGTGACGACGGTGCTGCAACTCGAGCAACGCTTTCCCATGGAGTATTGCGACGACTGCGGCTCGCCGATGTATCCGTCACCCGATGGCGAAGCGGTACATGCCGAGCTGCCGGAAGAATCGGCAGAACAGGTGCCGCGACACCTGCATTGATTGCTACAAATTTTGCCTAGCGGCTGGCGTTCAGGACGTCAGCCAGATTTTTCCCGCCCACCCGCACGACGGCGCGCATCGTACCATTCTCATCCACCGCCTCCGGTTCGACACTGATCGCACCGCTGTCGAGCGCTAGCTGCAGGCGTTGCTTGGCCAAATCGCTGCCAGCAGGCACCAGTTCTTCATTGATGCCGACGACGCGATATTTGCGCCCCTGATGGAAGAAGGTGTAGCCATCGACGGCATAGGCCCGATCGGGGATGGTACGTGCCTTGAGTTCCGGCTGTTTGCCGGGGCCGGCATTCAACTCGCCAACCCCGATCGGGCTGTGCAATGCCGTTGTCGTATTCGTGCATTTGCGCTGCGTGCGATAGCCCTTGGCTGTCTTCACGCGCACGCTCTTGCAAGTCCGTTCCACATCAACGACGCTTTTGCCGGGGGCGTGTTTCGATTTGGTGGTATGGGTTGTCGTCGTACTATGGGATGTTTTGTGCGTCTTCTTGTGAGCTGCATGAACCGTGATACTCATGCCTGAAAGGCAAGCGACGCAGGCCAGCGACACAAAGCACCTGAGTGTCTTTTTCATCAGTGCAGAAATCCTCGGGTTGACGACGCCGGTTTGATACCTGCGGTCATGGAATTGTTCGCCGTCGCACAAAAAAAAGATGAGGGCGAGGCGACAAAGAAGAATCGTTACGCGGGCATTACTTTAACGCGCCGACCCTCGCGGCCGACTACTGCCACAACCTTGACGTGCGCATCCGCGGCGATGGGACTTTCGGCTTCGCATTCCCAAATGTCATTGCCGAGAATAGGCCGTGCGAAGCGCACGCTACCAATTTCTTTCGGACCCACGGCCCGGATCAGGCGTCCACTGTAACCCAGCGTCGCCTCCGCGCGGCCAGCACGCGTGCTGTCGTTGTCGCGAAAGAACTTGAACCACAACACCAGCAGGATACTCGACGTGGCGGCCCAGATCAGCAGCTTGGTCGTCAATTGAAGCTTGACCATGACGGAAATGATAGCCACGACGCAGGCGCCGATGCCCAGCCATACCATCATGATTCCCGGCATGAAAACTTCAGCGAGAATCAATACGATACCCAGCGTGAGCCAATACCATGTGGATATTGCGATCGTCGTCATCTGCAACTGCCCTGCCGACGATCAGGCGCTTGCAGCGTTGTTGCCCGGCAGTTCGACGACATTTGACATGCCGCTGCCCTCGGAAAGCTTGTTGAGCTTGCCATCCACCGAGGCGCCGCAATCCATGCGCAGCTGGCGATACGTGATGTTGCCTGTTACGCGGGCATCCGCCTGCAATTCTAGAAAGTGTTCGACTTCCAGGTCGCCCACGATCACACCATTTATGATGGCGTCATGACTGCGCACATTGCCCGTGACGCAGCCTTGATCGCTCAGCACCAGCAGACTCTTGGTGCCGACCTTGCTCTGCACGTTGCCGCGCACATGCCCATCGATACGCAAACCATCGACGAAACTGAGGTCTCCGGTAACGTCCACGTTGCTGGCGACCAAGCTGGACAGCTTCGTCAGCTCGATAAATGAATCTTTCTTTTTGCCGAACATGGATAGGCCCTCATCAAGAAATCACAAAACACAGCCCGCAGGCTCGACACAACAACGATACATCCTATTTGCGCACGGGTAGCTTGTCTCGTACCGCCATGTTTTTTTGCCCACGAAAGAATTCCACTTCCTGCTCGGCTTGACGCAGCTTCTGCGATTGCGCATCCATCTGCTTCGCGAGCCCTTCGCGCGTCGCAACTTCCTGTTGCAATCGCATTTCCCCAAACTTCGCCTCTTGCTGCAAGTGGGTCACTTCTCCTTGCAGCCGTGCCACTTCGGCACTTAGTTGCGCTGTTGGCGATGGCACTTTGAAAAGCACATAGGCACCCGCGCAAAGAGCGACCAACAAGATCACGAGTAGCCAGGGCGTAGCACGCCTTCCCTCCAGTATCGTCAGGGAATAGGCCGAACCACTCAGGCGCTGCGTCAGGCGTTCACGATTTCGGCGAAACATTGCCGTCACGTGCCAGACCCGTCAAATACTGTTGCGGGTCGACGTAGCGGCCCTCGTGCAAGATTTCGAAATGCAGATGGGGGCCCGTTGAACGCCCTGTCGAGCCGATCGCTGCTATCCGCTGACCAGGTGCGACGATGTCGCCTTCCTTCACGTACAACTTCGAGGAGTGGGCGTAACGGCTGATCAGCCCGTTACCGTGATCGATCTCGACGAGGTTGCCAAGATCGCTCTGGAAACCAGCGAAACGCACCTTGCCGCCGCCCGCTGCGTAAATGTCCGTGCCGATCGGCGCGGCGAAATCAAGACCGGGATGGAATGCGATATGGCCGGTGATGGGGTCAATGCGATTACCGAAAGGCGAGCCCAGCTCAGCGCCGATCACAGGTTGGCGATTGGGTAGCGCCATGAAGGCCACACTGCGCGACGCCGTGGATTGTTCGATACGATCGAGTAGCGATTGCAGACAGCTCAGCGCACCTTCGGCTTGTTTGACGCTTTCCAGGGTTGGACTAGGGCTTGCCTTATAAACGGCGCGTACATCGCATACCGGGGCCAGATCTGGTCCACCGGCAGCGGCTTTTGGCGCGCCATTGATTTGTGGCAGCGCATCGATGCGCGGCGCGATACCGGCTTTTTCGAGTTTGTTCAGACTGCCCTGAATCTGTTCGATGCCGGTGAGTTTCTTGAGAAGATTGGTCGCGTTGCTTTCCAGTGCCACCATACGTGCCGACATCTCACCGAGTCGTTGCATGGCAAAGCCATCGCGTGCCGGATCGCTGACCGACGCGGAAGCTGAAGCGAGACGGGATTGCTCGTCTGCCGAAGACAGCTTGCCGATCATGAGACCTGCGGCGAACGCCAACGCACTCACGACAGCACATGCGATAAGGGAGACGGAGACCACGTCGCGCATCGATACGGCGCGCACACCGGCACGGGATATGGATCGGTTTGATAGCAGAAGCAATGCCACGAAGCTCCCTCCCTCAAGCCGACATGCGATGTAATTCCAAGCCCATTCTTTCGATTTTGGGCCTCGTCACACCTGCCATGCCGAGTAATATTTCGGGGCGCCGCACCTGGCCGAAAGCCGCGCTGACGCTCATTTACAAACCTGATTGATGACAATCGTGCCGAGCCGCCTTACACCAAAAAATACGGCCCGTCAGTTCACAAACAACATTCACAAGCAACAAAAACGAAGGCGGATGTTACCACGACTGTAAAAGCCGCCACCCGCCGCTGGACAGGCGTGTGCCTGCCTTTCTATCTAGATCAAAATGTGTCTATCGCCGCACCTGAATCGACGCACGCCGGCTGGCCACTCCCCTGCGGCATGTCGATTTTCTGTCTTACCGTTCGTCAGCGCCCAGCGTGCTCGGCCAGCTTGATCCAGGTATTAACGACCGTATCCGGATTTAGTGAAATCGTTTGGATACCTTCGTCCATCAGCCATTCCGCAAAATCCAAATGGTCAGATGGCCCCTGCCCGCAAATCCCCACATATTTTCCCAACTTATTGGCCGCTTTGATCGCCAGCGACAGCAATTGCTTGACGGCCGGATCGCGTTCGTCGAAGGCATGTGCAACGAGCCCGGAATCGCGGTCCAGACCGAGCGTCAGTTGGGTCAGGTCGTTCGAGCCTATCGAGAAACCATCGAAGTATTGCAAGAACTCTTCGGCGAGCAGTGCGTTGGAGGGAATCTCACACATCATGATCAGTTTGAGCTCGTTCTCGCCGCGCCGCAGGCCATGGTCTTCGAGCAGCTCCACCACGCCGCGCGCCTCTTCCAGATTGCGCACGAATGGCACCATGAGCTGCACATTGGTGAGGCCCATGACGTTGCGCACCTGTTTCATCGCCAGGCATTCAAGCTCGAAACAATCGCGGAAGCTGTGCGCAATGTAGCGTGACGCCCCCCGAAAACCGAGCATCGGATTTTCTTCTTCGGGTTCGTAGATTTCGCCGCCGAGCAGCTTGCGATATTCGTTGGACTTGAAGTCGGAAAGCCGCACGATGACCGGCTTCGGCCAGAACGCTGCCGCGATCGTCGCAACACCTTCGGCGAGACGCTCGATGAAAAACTGGCGCGGCGTCGCGTAACCCCGCGAGCGGCGCAGGATTTCCTCGTGCAGGCTGGCCGTGGCTTGCTGTACATCGAGAATCGCCTTGGGATGGATGCCGATCATGTTGTTGATGACGAATTCCAGGCGCGCCAGCCCTACGCCACCATTCGGCATCTGCGAAAACTCGAAGGCCAGCTCGGGATTGCCGACATTCATCATGATCTTCACCGGGATGTCCGGCATGGCGCCCATATCGGTCGTGGTGATCTCGAAATCGAGCCGGCCACGATAGACGTAACCGGTGTCGCCTTCGGCGCATGACACCGTCACGCTCTCGCCTTCGTCGAGCACATCGGTGGCGTCGCCGCAGCCGACGATAGCCGGTATGCCCAGCTCGCGCGCTATGATAGCGGCATGACAAGTGCGGCCACCGCGATTGGTGACGATGGCCGAAGCGCGCTTCATCACAGGTTCCCAGTTCGGATCGGTCATGTCCGTGACCAGCACATCGCCTTCCAGCACACGGCTCATTTCCGAAGCGTCATTGACCAGACGCACCGGCCCCTGCCCGATCTTCTGCCCGATCGCACGGCCTGAAACCAGTACGCGGCCATGGTGCTTGAGGCGGTATTTCTCCATCACGGTCGAAGACTGTTGCGATTGCACTGTCTCGGGCCGTGCCTGCAGGATATAAAGCTTACCGTCCTTGCCATCCTTGCCCCATTCGATATCCATCGGACGTTCGTAGTGGCGTTCGATGATGACGGCATAGCGTGCCAGCTCCAGCACTTCCTTGTCGGTCAGCGAGAAACGCTGCCGATCGACATCCGCCACGTCCTGGATCAGCGTCGATTTACCGGCCTCGCGCTTGTCGGCGAAGATCATCTTGATCATCTTCGAACCCAGGCTGCGACGAATGACAGCGGGATTGCCGCGTTCCAGCATCGGCTTATGCACGTAAAACTCATCCGGATTGACCGAGCCCTGCACCACCGTTTCGCCCAGACCGAATGACGATGTAATAAACACTACATCCTTGAAGCCCGACTCTGTATCCAGCGTGAACATCACGCCGGACGAGCCCAGGTCCGAGCGCACCATGCGTTGCACGCCGGCCGACAGCGCCACATCCGCATGGCGAAAGCCCTTGTGTTCGCGATAGGAAATGGCGCGATCGTTATAGAGCGAGGCGAATACCTCGCGCATGGCATGCAGCACGTTCTCGAAGCCAGAGATGTTGAGGAAAGTCTCCTGCTGGCCAGCGAAGGAAGCGTCCGGCAGATCTTCAGCGGTCGCTGAAGAGCGCACCGCGAAGGTGCCTTCGCCTTCCGCTACGAGTCGCTCGTAGTGCGTGCGGAGTTCCGCTTCGAGCTGAGCTGGTAGCGGCGTCTCCATGATCCACCGGCGAATCTGTGCGCCGGTTCGCGCCAGTGCTTCGACATCGTCGATGTTCAGCGTCTGCAAAGTCTCGTGGATGCGCCCGGCCAGATTGTCCTTGGCGAGAAACTCGCGATAGGCATGTGCAGTGGTTGCAAAACCGCCCGGCACGCGCACGCCTGCGGCCGCAAGCTGGCTGATCATCTCGCCGAGGGAGGCGTTCTTGCCGCCCACCTGCTCCACATCGGTCATCCGCAGAGCTTCGAAGGGAATAACGTAGGAACTCATAAGGTTCGCCTCAGGTTGCATGGATCGGCAGTTGCTTTGACCAGGAATCAGCAGCATTCTATCTAGCAACTTTTGTGCACTGCATAAGAGCTTACCCAAACTGGGCTCGGTATGCATCTGATGCTTGCAAGGACTGCAGGGGCGACCGCGAAAGGCGAGGTGAAGAAGATGGATGGCAAAACAAAGAGAACGGTTTTCTTCGTCTCGGATGGCACTGGCATCACCGCCGAAACCCTTGGCCACAGCCTGTTGGCGCAATTTCCCGATTGCGAATTCCGCCAGGTACGCGCGCCGTTCGTGGATTCGCTGGACAAGGCACTCGACTGTGCCCGGAATATCCGCGAGGCCGCGCGGCGCGACGGCGCACGACCGCTGGTGTTCAGCACCCTCGTGCAGGCCGACATCATTGCTGCACTGCATGAGGCCGATGCGCATGTCGTGGACCTCTTTGGCACCTTCATCGGACCGCTCGAAACGGAACTTGGTGCGAAGTCCACGCACACCGTGGGACGCTTTCACGGAATCGCCGAAAGCCAAGACTACAAGACACGCATCGAAGCCATCAATTTTACGCTGGCTCATGACGACGGCATCAGCGACAAGAACCTCGATGCCTCGAACGTCATCCTCGTCGGCGTTTCGCGCTCGGGCAAGACGCCGACCAGTCTCTACCTCGCCATGCAGTACGGTGTGAAGGCCGCCAACTATCCGTTAATTCCCGAAGACTTCGAACGCAACAAGCTGCCCGGTGAACTACAGCGCTATCGCAGCAAACTCTTCGGCCTGACCATTACGCCGGAACGCCTGGCGCAAATCCGCCAGGAGCGGCGCCCCAATAGCAAGTACGCGTCGCTTGAGAACTGTGCGGCCGAACTCGAAGCCGCAAAAAAGATGATGCAACGCGAAGGCATCCCATTTCTCGATTCAACGACGCGCTCGATCGAAGAAATCTCGGCGAAGATTCTTCAAGAGATTAGATTCGGAAAGCCGGTGTATTGAGTTTGATGTGGCGCGTCAATGACGACTTCAGTCTAGGTACGCAAAAGAAAACGGGGCGCACTTGGCGCCCCGTTTTTCATGACGGAAGCAACTTATTGCAGCGCAGCCACTACCGCGTCGCCCATCGCCGAGCAGGAAATTTTTTCCGTGCCCGCCTCGTAAATGTCACCAGTACGCAAACCGGAGGCCAGCACTTTCTTGACAGCGCTTTCGATGCGCGTCGCCGTCGCTTCATCGGCAAACGTGTAGCGCATCATCATCGCGACCGACAGGATCATCGCCAGCGGATTGGCGAGGTTCTTGCCAGCGATGTCGGGTGCCGAGCCGTGGCAGGGTTCGTACATGCCCTTGTTATTGGCGTCGAGCGAGGCCGACGGCAACATGCCGATGGAGCCGGTGAGCATCGAGGCTTCATCGGAGAGGATGTCGCCGAACATATTGCCGGTGACCACCACGTCGAACTGTTTCGGCGCGCGCACGAGTTGCATCGCGCAATTGTCGACCAGCATGTGACTCAGTTCCACATCCGGGTATTCCTTGGAGATTTCGATGATCACGTCGCGCCACAACTGGGTAGTCTCAAGCACGTTCATCTTGTCGACGGAACACAGTTTCTTGCCGCGTTTTTGCGCTGCCTTGAAAGCAACGTGGCCGATGCGACTGATTTCGTCTTCGTTGTAGATCATGGTATTGCGGCCGACGCGTTTGCCGTCTTCCACAGCGATGCCACGCGGCTCGCCGAAATAGATGTCGCCGGTGAGTTCGCGCACGATCATGATGTCCAGGCCGGAGACGATTTCAGGCTTGAGCGAAGATGCGTTGGCGAGTTCAGGATAGAGAATCGCCGGACGCAAGTTGGCGAAGAGATTGAGGTCCTTGCGGATGCCTAGCAGGCCGCGTTCAGGGCGTTGCGGGCGTGGCAACACGTCCCACTTCGGCCCGCCGACGGCAGCGAGCAACACGGCATCGGCCGCGCGGGCGGCTTTCTGCGTAGCTTCGGGATACGGCATGCCGGTGGCATCCACAGCGGCGCCACCGAGCAGGGCTTCTTCCAGCTGGATGTTCATGCCTTCTTTTGTGAACACATCCAGCACACGCAGCGCCTGCGCCATGATTTCCGGACCGATGCCATCACCTGGCAAATAACATATCTTCATTACTTTCCCTTTTAAGACGTCATTCCCGCGAAAGCGGGAATCCACTTAGTGGCACAGACTTCACGTAGAAGTGGATTCCCGCTTTCGCGGGAATGACGATTGAATTGTTGAGATTTATGCAAACAGCCAGGGCTGCACGGCCTTGTGCCCGGTCTCGAAAGCCTTGATGTCATCGGCATGCATGAGCGTCAGACCGATTTCATCCAGGCCATTGAGCAGGCAGTGCTTGCGATGCGGCGTGATGTCGAAGCCGAAACCGAAACCCGAAGGGGCGGTTACGGTTTGCGTTTCCAGATCGACGTTGAGTTTGTAGCCCTCGGTCGCTTCGCACTCCTTGAACAGACGGTCGACGATTTCCGCAGAAGCGACGATGGGCAGAATGCCGTTCTTGTAGCTATTGCTGAAAAAGATATCGGCAAAGGACGGCGCAATCATCACGCTGAAGCCGAAGTCTTCGATGGCCCACGGTGCGTGCTCGCGCGAAGAGCCGCAGCCGAAGTTCTCGCGTGCCAGCAGCACTTGCGCGCCCTGGTAACGTGGCTTGTTGAGGACGAAGTCGGGGTTCTTCGGACGATTGGTGCAATCCATACCCGGTTCGCCGTGATCGAGGTAGCGCCACTCATCGAACAGGTAGGGGCCGAAGCCGCTGCGCTTGATCGATTTGAGGAATTGCTTGGGGATGATCGCGTCGGTATCGACGTTAGCGCGATCGAGCGGTGCGGCAAGGCCGTTGATTTTGGTAAAGGCTTTCATCGTTATTTCCTCAAGCTTGGCGAACATCGACGAAGTGACCGGCGATAGCCGCCGCAGCAGCCATCGCAGGACTCACGAGGTGCGTGCGACCACCGGGGCCTTGACGGCCTTCGAAGTTGCGATTGGAAGTCGAAGCACAGCGCTCGCCCGGCGAGAGACGATCTGCATTCATGGCCAGACACATCGAGCAACCCGGCTCGCGCCATTCGAAACCGGCGTCGATGAAGATCTTGTCCAGACCCTCTTCTTCGGCCTGACGCTTGACGATGCCCGAGCCCGGCACGACGATGGCCAGCGTGATATTGCTGGCGATTTTCTTGCCCTTGGCGACGACCGAAGCGGCGCGCAGATCCTCAATGCGCGAGTTGGTGCACGAACCGATGAAGACCTTGTCGATCTTGATATCGGTGATCGGCATGTCGGCCTGCAAGCCCATGTACTTCAGCGCATTTTCGATACCGGTGCGCTTGGTCGGATCGGCCTCGTTGGCGGGATTCGGTACGCGGCCACCGACGGCCAGGACTTGTTCGGGCGACGTGCCCCAGGTCACTTGCGGTTCTATGTCAGCAGCATTCAGCTCGACAATCTTGTCGAACTTCGCATCGGCGTCAGAATGCAAGGTGTTCCAGTACGCAACAGCGGTATCCCATACTGCGCCGGTCGGCACGTTCGGGCGGCCCTTGAGATATGCAATCGTCTTGTCATCGACACCGATGATGCCCGCACGTGCTCCCGCCTCGATGGCGAGGTTGCAGACCGTCATGCGGCCTTCCATCGACAGATCGCGGAACACGGAACCGGCGAACTCGATGCAGTAGCCATTGCCACCCGCAGTGCCGATCTTGCCGATGATAGCGAGTGCCACATCCTTGGCGGTCACGCCGAGACCGAGCTTGCCGTCGACCTTGACGAGCATGGCCTTGGACTTCTTCTGGATGAGGGTTTGCGTGGCAAGCACGTGCTCGACTTCAGAGGTGCCGATGCCATGCGCGAGTGCGGCGAAAGCGCCATGCGTCGCAGTATGGCTGTCGCCACATACCACCGTCATACCCGGCAGGATCGCGCCGTTCTCAGGAGCGATGACATGAATGATCCCCTGGTTCTTGTGCTTGAACGGGAAGTAGATCAGCGAGCCGAATTCCTTGATGTTCGCGTCCAGCGTATCGACCTGCGTCTTCGAGATCGGATCTTCGATGTCACGATCCCAATGATTGGTCGGTGTGTTGTGATCGGGCACAGCAACGACCGAGCTGCTGCGCCAGGCTTTGCGGCCGGCGATACGCAGACCTTCGAAAGCCTGAGGACTGGTCACTTCGTGTACGAGGTGACGGTCGATATAGAGAAGACAGGTGCCGTCTTCTTCGCGGCGCACTTCGTGGGTGTCCCACAACTTGTCGTAAAGCGTCTTGCCAGCCATGTTGGCTCCTTGGATCGGACTCTGGAAACAGAAAACTGCGGAACGCAGGTGAGTGCTTGAAGCATAGACCCGCCATAGACCGACAGTGCTGAAGCGCATGGTATGCATCAATCAATACCAGAACAAGACTATTGTTTATACTAGTATCGAGAGTAATAGCGTAAGGCGGAACGCAAAGCGGTTCCGCCAGCCGCCGGAGGCGGCCTCAAGCGTAAATGATGCGGCGGAACCTCCTGCGGAGTTCCGCCCTCCCCGACCAAGGAACAGACACATGGACGCACGCCGCAAGGAACTCGGCGATTTTCTGCAAGTACTCCGTCAGCGCAGCGCACCGCAAGCCTTCGGCTTCCCGGCTGGCAGTCGACGCCGCACGCAAGGTTTGCGGCGCGAGGAAGTCGCGCAACTCGCAGGCATCAGCCCGACCTGGTACACCTGGCTCGAGCAGGGCCGCGAGGTCAATGTCTCGGGCGACGTACTGACGCGTCTCGCGCGGGCGTTGCAACTCACCCGCTCCGAGCGCGCCTATCTGTTCGAAATGGCCGGCCGACGCGACAGCGAAGAGAGCGAACCGGTCGATGACGCCGCACCAGCCGCGCTGATTGCATTGCTCAATGACATTGGTATACCCGCCTACATCATGGGCCGCTACTGGGATGTGTTGTCCTGGAACAAACCGGCAGCGACGCTTTTCACTGGCTGGCTCGATCTGCCGCAGGAACGCACGCCCAACCTGCTGCGCTTCGTTTTCCTCGAACCCCTTGCGCGAACACTGATCGTCGACTGGGAAACGCGTGCCCGCCGCATCACCGCCGAATTCCGCGCCGACAGTCGCACGCGGTTGGAAGAGCCCGCGTTGCAAAAGCTCGTCGAAGAACTCTCGCAAGCAAGTCCCGAATTCGTACGTTTCTGGAAACAGCACGACGTACTGGAAAGACAAGGCGGCCAACGCGATTTCAGACATCCCAAACGCGGATTGATCAGCTACCAGCAAGTCACTTTGCATCCCGTAGAGCAGGATCAATTGAAACTAGTGATGCTCAAGCCAATCGAACTGAAGGGTCTGGTGCGTAAGCCTAAAGCAGCGCTACGCTGATTTGAAGAAAACCCTCAATGGGCGTGCTTTTCACCGCGCTCCTGTTCCAGCACCAGCTTGTACTCGATCGCATCCACCAGCGCGCGCCAGCTCGCGTCGATGATGTCGGTCGACACACCTATCGTGGTCCATTTGTCTGCGTGATCCGCCGTCTCGATGAGCACGCGCACTTTAGCGGCCGAGGCTTTGTCGGAATCGAGCACGCGCACCTTGTAGTCGGTGAGTTTCATCTCGCGAATGGCCGGGTAGAAGCGTTCCAACGCCTTGCGCACGGCCTTGTCCAGCGCGTTGACCGGACCGTCGCCTTCGGCAGCGGTGATCTCTTCCTCACCTCCGACAGCGATCTTGATCATGGCATTGGAATTGATGCCGTTGACCGAGGGCTCCGTGACCATGACCTTGAATTCCTTGAGTTCGAAGAACGGCTGATGGCGGCCTAATAGCTTGCGCACGACGAGTTCGAACGAGCTCTCTGCGGTCTCGAACTGGTAGCCCTCATGTTCGAGTTCCTTGAGCTTGTCGACGATCTTCTGTGTCTGCGGCGAGTCCTTGGTCAGCGTCGGATCGAGCTTGTTGATGCGTGCCAGCAGCGTGCTGCGGCCCGCGACTTCGCTCATCAGGATGCGACGGTTGTTGCCGACGACCTCCGGATTGATATGCTCATAGGATATCGGATTCTTATTCACCGCATCGATGTGCATGCCGCCCTTGTGCGCAAAGGCGTCGTTGCCGACGTAGGGCGCCTTTTCGTTGTGCGGCATGTTGGCGATTTCGCTCACGCTGCGCGCCAGTGAAGTCAGATGCATGAGGCTGTCTGCCGGCAGGCAATGCAATCCGAGCTTGAGTTCGAGATTGGGGATGATGGCGCACAGATTGGCATTGCCGCAGCGCTCGCCGATGCCGTTGATGGTGCCCTGCACTTGCGTCGCACCGGCTTGCACAGCGGCGATCGAGTTGGCGACGGCCATCTCGCAGTCGTTATGACAATGTATTCCGATGGCCATGCCGGGAAAGCGTGCGACGACGAACGCCGTCACCTCACGCACCACGTCCGGGAACGTACCGCCGTTGGTATCGCACAGACACAGGCAGTCCGCGCCGGCATCGGCCGCCGCTTGAACGGCTTGCAGCGCGTATTGCGGATTGGCCTTGTAGCCATCGAAGAAGTGCTCGGCGTCGAAAACCACTTCCTTGCCTTGCGATTTCAGGTAGGCGATGGTGTCGCCGACCATCGCAAGGTTCTCCTCCAGCGTGGTACGCAGGATGCCGGTGACCTGGTAGTCCCAGCTCTTGCCGAAAATCGCGATGGCCTGCGTGCCAGCCTTGAGCAGCGATTGCACGTTGCCGTCGTCGGCCGCGCGTATGCCGACCTTGCGCGTGGCGCCGAAGGCAATGATCTTGCTGTGCTGTAGTTGCAACTCGCCGACGCGGCGGAAAAATTCCAGGTCTTTGGGATTCGAGCCGGGGTTGCCGGCCTCGATGTAGCTCACGCCCAGGGCATCGAGACGCTCGACGATCTTGACCTTGTCCTCCACCGAATAGGAGATTCCTTGCGCCTGGGCACCATCGCGCAAAGTGGAATCATAGACGTGGACAAACTGACGCATTACGGGCTCCTGCAAACACGGGCAATCTCTGAACCCGCTACTTTGACAGAAAACACCGGCCACGTCTTTTGCGCGTCCTCAATGATTACCAACGATCACGCATGGTGCCTCGGCCCGACTGTGCCAGAATCCTCAGACACCGCCGCTCATGGCAATGACCAAGGATATGGCGTGATCTCCCCTTACCCGAGCGATATGATCTCGCGCTGGCACCTCAAGGACGGCACCGAGGTGCTCGTGCGCCCGCTGTTGCCGGCAGACGCCGAAATGGAGCAGCGTTTCGTGCGGCAGCTCTCGGCGCAGACCCGTTATTTCCGCTTCATGAGCAGCTTGCGCGAACTGTCGCCCTCCTTGCTCACCAAGCTGACGCAGATGGACGGCGAGCGCGAGATGGCCTTGATCGCAACAATCGAGCTGCCTGTCGAACAAGGTGGCGAAATAGTCGGCATCGAGGTCGAGATAGGCGTTTGCCGTTATGCCGCCGAGCCCGACGGAACGAGTTGCGAATTTGCCATTGTCATTGCCGACGCCTGGCAGGGAGCCGGATTGGGTCGCTACCTGATGACACGGCTGATCGACGCGGCCCGCAAGCGAGGTTTCAAGACCATGAAAGGTATTTTCCTGGCCAGCAACGAACGCATGCTGCGTTTCGTGCAAAGCCTGGGGTTCACCGTGCGCAAGGATCCGACCGATGCGACCATGCGACATGGCGAACTGGACCTGATCTTGTAAAGTAATGAATGTTTAATCTCTAACCGTCGCTGAAAGCAATCCGACATGATCCATCGCTGTACCTGGGCGGGCAACGACCCGCTGTACGTCACCTACCACGACCAGGAATGGGGCGTGCCGGTTTATGACGATCGCAAATTGTTCGAATTCCTCATCCTCGAAGGCGCGCAAGCCGGGCTGTCGTGGATCACCGTGCTGCGCAAACGCGAGAATTACCGCGCCGCCTTTCACGGCTTCAATCCCAAGCGCGTCGCCGAATTCGGCGAGAAGGACATCGTGCGCCTCATGTCCGACGAAGGCATCATCCGCAATCGGCAGAAGATTCAGGCGGCAATCGGCAATGCGCGCGCCTTCCTCGAAATACAGGCTTCGCACGGCAGCTTCTCCGACTACATGTGGGCCTTCGTGGACGGCAAGCCGATCCACAACCACTGGACCGGCATTGGCGACGTGCCGGCCAAGACGCCCTTGTCCGACGCATTGTCGGCCGACCTGCAGAAACGCGGCTTCAAATTCGTCGGCAGTACCATTTGCTACGCGCATATGCAAGCCGTCGGCATGGTCAATGACCACACGACGGAATGTTTCAGACACACCGAATTACTAGGCAATACATGAAAGTTATTTGTCATTCCCGCTTTCGCGGAAATGACGGAACAATTTTTTCACCGCCGCGGAGATTTGCATGACGATCATTTCAGGCTTGTCCGGCAACGAAGTCTATTGCCTGCATCGTCAGGGCCTCACGCCCGGCGACCTGGTAATCGGCAACAGCGTCATCTCACTGGGCCTGATCGGCAGCATCGGCGCCGGTCTCAAGACCCTGGCCGGCGGCGAAGTGCGCGGCGTGACCACGGTGATTCACGACGGCCGCAAACGCGCCATCGACCGCCTGCACGAAGAAGCGCGTCACGCAGGCGGCTACGGCGTCACCGGCGTTTCGAGCGAACTGATTTTCCACGGCACGAATATCGAATTCCTCGCTGTCGGCTCATGCGTGCGTCATGGGGGCGAACCCGCGCACACGCCCGTATTTTCCAGCGCCTGCGACGGTCAAGCACTGTATTGCCTGCAGGATGCCGGCTTCACGCCAAAGCATTTCGTCTTCGGTAACGTCGCCTACTCCGTGGGTCTCGGCGGCGGCTTCGTCGGCGTGTTGCGCAGCCTCGCTCGCGGTGAAGTCGTGGAATTCTCCGACGTCTTCAATCGCACACGGCATCTGGCACTGGAACGCATTCGCGAAGAAGCGAAGCAGGTTGGCGCCAATGCGGTGACCGGCATCCGCACCGCCATCCTGCCGTTGGCGGGCATGCAGGAAATGGTCATGACCGGCACGGCGAGCACGCACCCTGCCCTGCCGCCTTCCGCGCAAAGCATGCCTGTCACCAGCGACCTCACCCACGAAGAAATGTGGAACCTCGCCAACCAGGGCTACATGCCGGTACAACTCGTGCTGGGCGTTTCCGTCTATTCACTTGGCATCATCGGCGGTTTGTCGGCCTTCTTCAAATCCTTCGCGCGCGGTGAAATCAAGGAACTCACCAGCCTCATCTACGAGGCGCGCGAGCGCGCTCTGTTGCGCATTGGCGAAGACGCGCGCGACGCGGGTGCCGACGAGGTGTTGGGCATCAAGACCTATGTCTACAATCTCGGTGGCGGCATCATCGAGTTTCTCGCCATCGGCACCGCTGTGCGCAAGGTGGAAGGCGCACGCACCTTGAACGAGCAATTACCGCCGCAAGCCATCATTCGCGATCAGGACACCTTCATCAATGCCGCCGATACGACCACGGCCTACTCACTTGCCCGCCCCGCCAACGCACGCGGCTCAGTTGGCCTGTTTGCCGGCATGGGCTTCGCATTGATCGCGCTGGCCATATTCCTGGTCAAGCTCTTTGTGATCTTTCACTAAACGCCCGCACTTCTTTACGAATACCGAAACGATATGGCCATGACATCTCCACAACGCATCGATTACCACGGCATGCCCGCCATCCACCTGCGCTCACCGGATGGCGCCGAAGCCATCGTGCTCGAACATGGCGGCCACATCGTCTCGTGGAAATCCGTCAACGGCGTGGAGCGGCTCTACATGTCGCCCAATTCCCTGTTCACCGTGGGTCAGCCCGTGCGCGGCGGCGTGCCGGTGATCTTTCCGCAATTCGGCGGTCTCGGCAAACTCCAGGCCCATGGTTTTGCCCGCAGGATGAACTGGACATTGGTCGACGCGCGACTCGGCGAAGACTACGCCATTGCACATCTGCGCCTCATCGACACCGAAGAAACGCGGGCGCAATGGCCGCACGCCTTCGCACTGGAAATCGCCGTGAACGTCACCGGCGCCCGCCTCGACATCGAGCTGGAAGTGAGCAACACCGGCGACGAGCCCTTCGATTTCATGGCCGCCTTGCATACGTATTGCGCGGTACGCGAAGTCGAGGAATGCAGCGTCAACGGCCTGCGTGGCCAGTCTTGCCTGGACAGGCTGACCAACAAGGAATTCCGCGAGGCCAAGGACGCGCTGACCATCGATCAGGAAGTAGACCGCATCTACTACGACACGCGCAAACCGCTGATGCTCAACGAACCACAGCGCGGTCTTGTCATTCAGTCCGAAAACATGCCGGAGACAGTCGTGTGGAATCCGTGGGAGGAGCGCTGCGCGCAGCTTACCGACATGCCCAAGGACGGCTTCCGTCGCATGATCTGCATCGAGGCTGCCGTGATCCGCAACCCGGTAAAATTGCAGCCGGGTGAGGAATGGTGGGGACGTCAGACTTTAATGACGTTGGACTAGGAAGCGGCCCATGCGGTGCTTCTGAATTGGCGGAGTGACGCCAAAAATTCCGTCATTCCCACTTCGCGGGAATGACGACGACACGAACCGCAAGAAACAATGCAAGGGCTGTTCGCAGCATAGAGACTGATGTTTTACGTGGGTACAACCGAAGCATGGCTCTCAACGAAATAGCTAGGATTTCGTCGGCCACAAAATTTGCACCTTCCGATGCTGCGCAACGCAATCTCGAAGGTACAAATTGATGAGGCTCTGGTAGGGCACACCGGCCTCTTCCGCCATTACCTTGAAATAGCCAATCACATCCTCGGAAAGCCGCATGGTCACGGACTTCTTGAGTTTCGAAGCGTAAGGATTCTTACGCGACTTCATTTGAGATAAATCGTATTCAGCTTTCATTGCTAGCTACCTCCATAAAAGGCCTGCTCGCGCCTAGTCGCCTTTCGTGCCGAAATAATCCGGATCACAGCGCCGGCTTCTCGCTCGCAGTGACAAACCAGAAGCAAATTTGCATCGAAGTTCATCCCGAGCATCAGAAAACGTTCTTCTTGTGCGGAATGCTCTTCGTCGAAGAACTGCACTGCGAACTCGTCAAAAAACACCGACTGCGCCTCTTCAAATGAGACACCGTGTTTCTTCAGATTCGTCGCAGCCTTTGCGCGGTCCCACTCGAACTTGATCATATGTACAGTGTATGTACAGTAGCAGGCGTGTCAAGTAGATCTCGCGACGCTTGGGGGGCGAGCGAAAGGGCCGGTACAGTTAGTCTTGCCCGCCTGTTATTCGGCGCAGTGGCAAACGGTCTACAGCCAGATTGACGGGAACAATCATTTGAGTCCGCGCGCCAGATCAGCCTTGATGTCCTCCACCGACTCCAGACCGATCGCCAACCGCAGCAGATTGTCGCGAATGCCCGCTGCCGCGCGCGCCTCTGCCGTGATGCGACCATGCGTGGTCGTGGCCGGGTGCGTGATGGTGCTGCGCGTGTCGCCGAGGTTGGCGGTGATCGACAGCATGCGCGTGGAGTCGACCACGCGCCATGCGCCTTCCCTGCCCTCTCCCTTGACTTCGAAAGCCACGATGGCACCGCCGCTCTTTTGCTGTTTCAGCGCGAGTGCGTGTTGGGGGTGCGACGGCAGGCCTGGGTAGAAAACACGTTCGACTGCGGGCTGCGCTTCGAGCCATTGCGCGACGGCCAATGCGCTGGCCGACTGGGCTTCCATGCGGATGCGCAAAGTCTCCACGCCCTTCAATATGACCCAGGCATTGAATGGCGAAATGCTCGGGCCGGCTGTGCGCAAGAATTTGTAAACCTCTTCGAGCATGGCTTTGCTGCCAACCACGGCGCCGCCCATGACGCGCCCTTGCCCATCGAGATATTTCGTTGCGGAATGAATGACCAGGTCGGCACCAAGTTCTAGCGGTTTTTGTAGCGCGGGTGTGCAGAAGCAATTGTCGACGGCCAGCCACGCGCCCGCCTTTCTCGCGATAGCAGAAACGGCCGCAATGTCGACGAGTTGCGTCAGCGGATTGGATGGCGTCTCGACGAAAACGAGTTTCGTGGTCGGGCGCACGGCCGCTTCGTATTCGGCCAGATCGGTGGCAGAGACGAAAGTCGTCTCCACGCCGAACTTGGCCATGTAGGCATTGAAGAAGGTCTGCGTCGAACCGAACAGGCCGCGCGAGGCGATGATGTGATCGCCCGACTTCAGCAGGCCCATGCAGGTCGCGAGAATCGCCGCCATGCCGGTTGCGGTGGCGACGCAGGCTTCGCCACCTTCGAGCGCGGCGAGGCGCACTTGCAGCATGTCCACGGTCGGATTGGTGAAGCGCGAATAGATCATGCCTTCTTCTTCGCCACAGAAGCGACGCGCGGCTTCGGCGGCGTTGTTGAAGACGAAGCTGGATGTCAGGTAGAGCGCTTCGCTGTGTTCGCCATGATGGCTGCGCTGTGTGCCGGCGCGTACGGCCAGCGTGTCGAAGTCGAGTGATGCAGGTGCGTCGTCTGCGTTGTTGTAATCGGTCATGGCATGGCTCCAAAAAGCAAAAATCCGTTCAGCTCTTGCGAGTCAGAACGGATCTGATCGCTTTAGCTGTATTTGTAATGCGCCCGCAAGCTGTAAATCAAATCGGCGCGTCTGAACTGCCCGTACGTTAGCGCTCCATGTGAAGCGCTGTCAAGGCAGGCGGTTCTATGAAACGAGGTTGAGGTCGAGCTGCCCGCCTTCGCTGTCGTCCGATTCGGCCTTGTTACTATTGTCGCCGCGGCCGCCTTCAACTTCGTCCAGATATGCGGCTGTAATATCGCCGGTGACGTAGATGCCATCGAAACAGGATGTCTCGAATTCCTTGATGGCCGGGTTGAGCGAACCGACGGCGGCCTTGAGATCGTCGAGGCTTTGGTAGATCAGCGCATCGGCGCCGATCTCGCGGCCGATTTCTTCTTCGGTACGGAAGGAGGCGATCAGTTCGTTCTTGCTCGGCATGTCGATGCCATAAACATTGGCGTGGCGAACAGGCGGCGCGGCCGAGGCCATGTAGACTTTGCGCGCGCCCGCTTCGCGCGCCATCGTAATGATTTCGCGGCTGGTGGTGCCGCGCACGATGGAGTCATCCACCAGCAGCACGTTCTTGCCGACGAATTCCTGGTGGATGGCGTTAAGCTTCTGGCGTACCGATTTCCGCCGGATCGACTGCCCCGGCATTATGAAGGTGCGGCCAATGTAGCGGTTCTTGACGAAGCCTTCGCGGTAGGCAAGACCGAGATTGCTGGCCAGCTCCATCGCCGCCGAGCGGCTCGAATCGGGGATCGGGATGACCACGTCGATACGCAGATCGGAGAAGTCGCGACGGATACGTTCGGCGAGGTAGGTGCCCATCTTGACGCGGCTCTCGTACACCGAGATACCGTCGATCAGCGAATCGGGACGTGCCAGGTAGACGAATTCGAACATGCAAGGCGCATAAGGGCGCGGTTCCGCGCACTGGCTGCTGGAGAATTTGCCGCGCGTATCGACCAGAATCGCTTCGCCAGGCTGCACGTCGCGCAACACCTTGAAGCCGAGCACGTCCATCGCGACGCTCTCGGAAGCCACCATGTATTCCTTGCCCGTCGGCGCATCGTTGTCGCCGATGATGAGGGGGCGTATGCCATATGGGTCGCGGAAGGCCAGCAGGCCATAGCCGGCAATCATCACGACGGCGGCATAAGCACCGCGCGCACGGCGATGCACGCCGGCGACGGCGCGAAAGATGGTCTCTTCATCGAGGCGGAACGAACCGCCGGAGGCTTCCTGCAACTCGTGCGCGAGCACATTGAGCAGCACTTCGGAGTCCGAATTGGTGTTCATGTGGCGCAAGTCAGCGAGGTACATTTCGCGTTTGAGCGCATCGGCATTGGTCAGGTTGCCGTTATGCGCCAGCATCAGACCGAAAGGCGAATTCACGTAGAACGGTTGCGCTTCGGCCGGGTTATAAGCCGAGCCTGCCGTCGGGTAACGACAATGGCCGATGCCCCAGTTGCCTTCGAGGCTGCGCATATTGCGCGTGCGGAAAACGTCGCGGACCAAGCCGGGGCCCTTGTGCATGTGAAAACGCCCGCCCTCGGCTGTGGCTATGCCAGCGGCATCTTGCCCGCGATGTTGGAGAACCTGCAAACCGTCATAGAGCAACTGATTGACGGGCGCAGTGGCCATCACGCCGATAATTCCGCACATATCTGGATCACCTGTTACCGATACTTGATTCGTGCCGCCAAGTCCTTGGGAAGCCAGGGCTTGAGGGCAATGACAATCGTTTCCAAAGGCGGCGCAAATACCGAGCTACGCCACCATTGCTCGCGAGGCAATGCGCTCAATCCTGCCAGCGCCACCACGACCACGGCAATCAATACACCACGCATGACACCAAAAATTGCACCCGCCAATCTGTCCGTTGCGCCCAGGCCCGCCGCCGAAAGCATCTCGCGAATCAGGAATCGGAACAGTGCCAATACCAGCAACACCAGCACCACGATGATGACGAAAGCCAGCGCCCACTGTAACCACGCGGCGGCTGCGATAGCGGATAGTTTCGGCGCCAGCCAACCCGCGAAATGTTTGGCAATTGTAAAAGCGGCGAGCCAGCTCACCAACGAGAACAATTCGCTGACCAGTCCGCGCCAGGCACCGAGCAACAGACTCAGTACAATCACGCCGAGAAAGATCAGGTCAAAGGCGGTCACTTCGCTTTCACCCGCTTTGCTGCTTGCCTCACTTCAATCACCTGTACTTCAATCACTTTGCCGTCACGACGCCGTTCAGGCCTCCGTGTTTCAGGCGCGCCGCGGCTGCATCGGCCGCCTGCCGCGTCTTGAACGGCCCGACGCGCACGCGCGTCTTGTCGCCGACCTTGTCGGTACTTGCGGTCATTCCCACGCGCTTCAACTGGGCGAGCACAGATTTAACGTTGTCCGGGTCGCGATAGGCGCCGAGCTGTACGAAGAAATGCGGTGTGGTCGGTGGCGGCACTGCGCCGCCTTCGAGCAGCGCCTTGGCGCGGGCTTCGGCATTCGGGGCGGATTCGGCGGGTTTGACTGTGGCTTCGTGTGCCGCCTGACTTGATTTGCTCGACGAGGCCGCGGAACTGGATGCAGCAGCGACAGCGCTACCGGCAGGCGCCATTTCCGGATCGATCGGCGGCGGCATCGGCGGGATGGCCTGTGGCGCAGGGGCCGGCGTGGAAGCACCCGGCGCTGTGGTGATCAGGCGTGAGGTGTAATTGCTGCCTTCCTGGCTGGGAATGCGTATCTGAAGATCGTTGCCGCCGGAGTGCGGCTCGCTGTCCATTATCATGGGCAGGAATACCGCAGCGGCGAGGACCAGTGCAACGGCGCCAATGAGGCGGCGGCGCGCACGCTTTTTCAGCTCAAGCTGGGCGTCATTGTCGGCCATGTACGGACTTTAGGTTTTGACGGCCTGCATTACGCCGGCAACGGTCAGGAATGAACCAAAGGCCACGATTCTATCACCCTCCTTCGCTTGCGCCCGTGCCGCATTGAAGGCGCTTGCCGGATCGGCGAAAGTAACAACGCTCGCCTGGAGGTTCAACTCGGCGGAAATGCTCGCCACCGCTGTCGCCAGCTTGGTTGCCGGCGCGGCGCGCGGACCCGGCAGGTCGCACAGCAGCCAGTGATCGACGCGTGCAGCAATGTTGCACAGGCTGCCAACGATGTCCTTGTCGGCGAACATGCCGCACACCGCCCAGGTATCGGAATAGAAACCCATGTTCGCCAGATTGTCGGCCAGCACGGCCACGGCCTGTGGGTTATGCGCGACGTCCAGCACCACGGCGGGCCGGCCGGGCAACACCTGGAAGCGGCCGGGAATCTCGACCAGCATCAGGCCCTGCCGCACAGCCTGCATCGGCACCGGCAGGCGCGCATCCAGCGTCTCCAGCGCAGCCAGCGCGCTCGAGGCATTCAGCAACTGGTTCGCGCCGCGCAGCGCCGGATACGCCAGACTGCTGCGGCGTTGCGTCTTGCCCTTGAATTGCCATTGCGTCTTGTCGCCGGAGAAACCGAAGTCGCGACCGGAAATACGCAGATCCGCGCCGATGCTGTTGGCATGATCGACGAGCGACCGCGGTGGCATCGGGTCGCCGCAGATCGCTGGTTTGCCCGCGCGGAAAATACCGGCCTTCTCGAAACCAATGGCTTCGCGTGTGTCGCCGAGGTAGTCCATGTGGTCCATCGCCACGCCGGTGACGATGGCGCAATCGGGCTCGAAAACGTTAACAGCATCGAGGCGACCACCAAGGCCCACTTCGAGGATGATGACGTCGGGAGCGGCTTGCGCGAACAGCACCCAGGCAGCCAGCGTGCCGAACTCGAAATACGTCAGTGGAATATTACCGCGCGCCTTCTCGACCGCCGCAAAGGCGTCGCACAGCGGCGCATCGGCAACCTCCTGCGCGTCGATGCGGACACGCTCGTTGTAGCGCAGCAGATGCGGGGAAGTGTAGAGGCCGACGCGGTAGCCTGCGGCGCGCAGGATGGCTTCGAGCATGGCGCAGGTCGAGCCCTTGCCGTTGGTGCCGCCAACGGTGATGACAACTGCATTGCTGCTCAGGCCCAGCGCATCTTGTACCGCATTTCTCACCAATGCGACACGCTCCAGCCCGAGATCTATCGGTCGGCTATGCTGCGTCTCGATATAAGCGAGCCATTCGTCCAGCGATGCAGCGACGAACATCAGCTATTGATTGCGGGCTGACCGGAGAGAAGCGTCAACACCTGGCCGAGGCGCTCGCGCAGTTCGCGGCGGTCGACGATCATGTCGATGGCGCCCTTCTCGATGAGGAACTCCGAGCGCTGGAAGCCATCGGGCAATTTTTCGCGCACGGTCTGCTCGATCACGCGTGGGCCGGCGAAGCCGATCAGCGCGCCGGGTTCGGCAATAACGACGTCGCCCATGAAGGCGAAACTGGCTGATACGCCGCCCATGGTTGGGTCGGTCAGTATCGTCACGAAAGGCAGGCGCTTGGCGGAAAGACGCGTGATGGAAGCGGTCGTCTTGGCCATTTGCATCAGTGAGAAAAGCCCTTCCTGCATGCGTGCGCCGCCCGTTGCGGTGAAGCATACGAAGGGCAGACCTTGTTCGTAGGCGGCCTTCACACCACGCACGAAACGCTCGCCGACGACCGAGCCCATCGAGCCGCCGAGAAAATCGAATTCGAATGCCGCAACCACCAGCGGCACATTGCATACCGCACCTTGCATGACGATCAATGCATCGGATTCGCCGGTGTCTTCGAAAGCGGCGGCCAGTCGATCGGCATATTTCCTGCTGTCCTTGAACTTCAGCGGGTCGACCGGCAGGACTTCCGAGCCAAGCTCGAAGCGACCTTCCGGATCGAGCAGCAGATCGAGACGGTGACGCGCGCGAATACGCTTATGGTGTCCGCACTTCGGGCAGACGTACTGGCTCGACTCGATGTCCGAACGGTACAGCACGGCCTCGCAGGCTTCGCACTTGATCCACAGCCCTTCGGGCATGGATTTCTTGATAGGTTGATCGCGCTTGATCTTCGGGGGCAGAAGTTTGGTCAGCCAGCTCATGCCTGCGCTCCTTCATTCATTTTCTGCTCGGTAATTCCATCCATCGCCGCACGTATTTCCCGCAGGAAGGCGCCCACCCGCGCAGCTTCTTCGCCACGCGGCGATGACTCGATTTCTTCAACGATGCGGCTGCCAATGACAACAGCATCGGCAATGCCGGCGATGCGCCGCGCCGATTCGGCGTCACGGATGCCGAAGCCAACACCGACCGGCATGCCGACACGTTCGCGGATCAGCGGAATGCGGCTCGCAACTTCTTCGACATTCAGATGCCCCGCTCCCGTGACGCCCTTGAGCGACACGTAATAAATATAGCCACTGCCGGCGGTTGCGACATCCGAATAGCGCTGCTCTGTGGAAGTCGGTGCCAGCAGGAAGATTGGGTCCAGTCCACGGCTCTTGAGCAAGGCCGAATAGGCGCCGCATTCTTCCGGCGGATAGTCGACCAGCAGCACGCCATCGAGCCCGACCTCGCAGGCCAGATCGGCAAAGTGCTCGGTGCCCATCGCCTCTACCGGATTGGCATATCCCATCAACACAATGGGTGTGCGCTCATCGGTCTTACGGAATTCGCGCACGCATCCGAGCACCTGCTTCATGCTCACCTTGTTGGCAAGCGCGCGCTCCATCGCGCGCTGGATCGTCGGCCCCTCAGCCATCGGATCGGAAAACGGCACGCCCAGCTCGATCACATCGGCACCGGCGGCGACCATCGCATGCATGATCGGCAACACCGATGCAAGGTCTGGATCGCCCGCCGTGAAATAGGGGATCAGCGCCTTGCGGCCTTCGGTTTCCAATCGCTTGAATGCGCTTGCTATGCGTGACATAAATGAGGTGACATGAATACTTTCGCTAAAACATCAGGCCCTCGACAGCATCGCTGCGAGGGCCTGCAGAATATCGTTCAGAACACGATGCCGGACTTCTCCGCCACGGTATGCATGTCCTTGTCGCCACGACCTGACAGATTCACCAGCAGCACTTTATCGGCAGGCAGCGTCGGCGCCAGTTTTGCCGCATAGGCCAATGCGTGGGATGACTCCAGCGCCGGGATAATGCCTTCGAAGTGACACAGATCGTGAAACGCTTGCAGCGCCTCATCGTCGGTGACGCTGACATATTGCGCACGCGTGCTGTCCTTGAGCCAGGCATGCTCGGGGCCGACGCCGGGATAATCGAGACCCGCCGAGATCGAATGCGTCTCGATGATCTGGCCGTCTTCATCCTGCAGCAGGTAGGTACGATTGCCGTGCAGAACGCCCGGCTTGCCGGCCGTCAATGATGCCGCATGCATACCTGAATCGAGACCGTGGCCGGCTGCTTCGACGCCGACGAGCTTCACATCGGCGTGAGAAATATACGGGTGAAAAATGCCCATGGCATTCGAGCCGCCGCCGATGCAAGCAATCACATAGTCGGGCTGACGGGCGATGAGTTCAGGCATCTGCTCCAGGCATTCGGTGCCGATGATGGACTGGAAGTCGCGCACCATCATCGGGTAAGGATGCGGCCCGGCGACCGTGCCGATGATGTAGAACGTATTGGCGACATTCGTCACCCAGTCGCGCATGGCTTCGTTGAGCGCATCCTTCAGCGTCCTGGAGCCCGAGTTCACCGGCACGACCGTGGCACCGAGCAACTTCATGCGATAGACATTGGCGGCCTGGCGCTTGATGTCTTCGGAGCCCATGTAGACCACGCATTCCATACCGTAGCGCGCGGCAACGGTCGCTGTTGCGACACCATGTTGCCCTGCGCCGGTCTCGGCGATCACGCGCGGTTTGCCCATGCGACGTGCCAGCAGTGCCTGACCGATGCAGTTGTTTACCTTGTGCGCGCCGGTGTGGTTCAGATCTTCGCGCTTGAGATAGATCTGGGCGCCACCGAGCAGGCCTGACCAGCGCTTGGCGTGATAGATCGGGCTCGGCCGACCGACGAAGTGCTTGAGTTCGTATGCGAATTCGGCCTGGAACTCCGCATCGTTCTGACTCACCGCGTAGGCGGCACGCAGCTCTTCGAGCGCGGGGATCAGGGTTTCCGCAACGAAAATGCCGCCGTAGGGCCCGAAATGTCCTCGGGCATCAGGCATATCGTAGGGAACTTCAGCAGTCTGCATCGTTTGCTCCAAGCACTTCTTTTATGAACGCTGCTATACGTGCAGCGTCTTTGATTCCCTTGGCGGCGGCCACTTCGACACCGCTGCTCACATCTACCGCCCACGGCCGTACGCGGCGCACCGCTTCGCCCACATTGTTTGCGTCGAGCCCGCCAGAGAGGATCAGCGGCAAGGGCAGATTCTGCGGGATCAGATCCCAGTCGAAAGTCTTACCGCCACCACCATAGCCGTCGACCCAGGCGTCCAGCAAAAGGCCGCATGCATCGGCAAATGAGGCCGCGTAGTTTAACAGATCGACCCCGGCCCGAACCCTGGCCGCCTTGATATAGGGTAGCCGATAGGCGCCGCACTGGCTCGCCGTCTCATCGCCGTGAAACTGCAGGCAGGTCAGCGGCAAGGCGGCAAGACGTTCGCGGATAAAGGCTTCCTCGGCATTGACGAACAGGCCCGTCACAGTGACGAATGCAGGTACACGGCGGCACAATGCGGCGGCGCGCTCGATGCTCACGTAACGCGGGCTGGGCGGGTAAAACACCAGGCCGATCGCGTCCGCACCGGCGTTGACGGCCGCGTCCACGTCTTCTTCCCGCGTCAGACCGCAGATTTTGATTCGGGTACGAGCCTGCATATTGCTCACAACACGATGAAGGGGGTGGCGATGATACGTCCCTCGCCGGGCAGATGCCAACGATCAGGATAGCTGATTCCGCACAGGTAGAGCCCAGCTGGTGAGAATGTTGGCGGCGCCAGCTGCCGGTCTTTCATGAGCAGTAGCTCACTCATCCAGCTCGTGGCCGCCTCGCCCTTGCCGATGAAAATCAGCGCACCGACGAGATTGCGGATCATGTGGTGCAGGAAACCGTTGGCTTCGAAATCGAACACGATCAAGTCGCCCATACGCATGACCGATGCGGTCGACAAAATTCTGACCGGACTTTTCGCCTGGCACTGCGCCGCGCGAAAGGCGGAAAAATCGTGCTCGCCGAGCAATATGCGAGCGGCATCTTGCATCGCAGGCAGACTCAACGGCGCATGCTGCCAGCCGACCTTGCCGGCGAGAATCGCCGGGCGTACCGGGCGGTTGAGCAGCACGTAACGATATCTGCGGGCGTAAGCCGAAAATCTTGCATGAAAGCTCTCATCCACTTCCAGTGCCCAACGCACGCAGATGCTCTCGGGCAGATGCGCATTAACGCCACGCACCCATGCACTCAAGGGCCGATCGGCCTCTGTATCGAAATGGGCCATCTGTGCCGTCGCGTGCACGCCCGTGTCGGTACGGCCGGCGCAGGCCAATGCTATTTCGTGTCCGGCAATTTCGCCGACGGCGGTCTGCAATGCATCCTGCACCGTACGGCCATGCGGCTGCGACTGCCAGCCCTCGAAGTTGCTGCCGTCATATTCGATGCACAAGACTATGCGCGGCATATGGGTACTGCCATGGGGGCTCTGTAGGCACGATCAAAAAACAAACCGGCCGTCACAGGGACGGCCGGAGGATGAAACTCAGAGAGCATACGAGACGCTATCGGTTAAGGGCTTTCAGGCTATCCGCGTGAGGATGGTCTGTGCCATTTCTTTCTGCTGCTGGGCACCGTCAGCCATGACTTCTTCGAGCAGTTCGCGCGCCCCTTCGATATCACCCATTTCCTCGTAAGCACGCGCCAGTTCGAGCTTGGTACTGACTTCGTCATGGACGTCGATGGTTCCTACTGCCGGTTGCGCAGCGGCGGAAGTGTCGACAAATTCAGACTGATGACGGGCTGACGCTGGCGCGTGGTTGAAACCGGCATCGGTTTGCAAGCTGACGTCTGACAAATCCATGCTGCTACGCGAGACATTGGTGTCCTCACCCAACTCGAAATCGAAATCGAGAAGGCTGCTTTCGAAATTCGTCTTTTCCAGATCGACCACCGATAGCGAACTGTGTTCGAGCGAGCGCTCAATGCCCATTTCCGAATCTGTTTCGCTGAGCACCTGCATGGCATTGTCGACGGCCGCTTCGGCTGCGAGATGCTGAGGTGCGACGGCATGTGCCGGTTCGACATCAAGATCGAATTCCAGTGGCGCGCTGGAATTCATCGCGGGAGGAACCGATATTGGATCCACCGGCAGCGGTAGATCGTCGTACTGATCGCGCGCCTCCATTCTCGTTTCTGGCTCGTCGCCTTCCGGCAATTCCAGATCGAGATTGAAGTCGAGATTCAGGGGCTCCGGCGAAGTCGTCACCATTTCTTCGGGGGTTTCGGGCGCCATCACCGGGCCATCACCCGAACCGGTGAATTGACCGATCTCACCGGGCACGGTCCAGGTGGCACGCATCTGTGACACGTTATTGGTGCCAAAGCTCACGCCGGCGGGTGCCGCTACTTCGGGCACCGGCAAGGGTGGTGGGACGACTGGAATCTCGGTGACTACTGGAGCCGCGGGGGCGGACGCGCTCGGCGACGTCTCTGGTGGCAGTATGACAGTGGTATTGCCAGCGCCATACAAAGGATTGCCCGGATCGAGGCGCGCACCCAAGGCAGCTGCCTTGGCCCAATCGTCGCCTGCACCGCCGGTCTGTGTGAACAAATCGGTAGCAATGTTCTCGAACTGTTTGACGCTACGACGCTGTGCGTAGATTTCCAACAGCTTCAGGTAAATGGCGATGCGGCTCGGGTCATTCTTGAGCGCATCGAGAAGAATTTCCTCGGCCTGCGCGTCGCGACCATAAGCCATGTAGACGTCGGCTTCAGCTACGGGATCGACACCTTCATCCGTGTCGATAGCCGACAGACCCGATTGACTGAAATCGGTATGCAGTACGCTGGTGCCGGTATCGACCGTTTGACCGCCTGCATTGCCGAACACGGAATTCGGGCTGGTCGAAACTTCGCTCATCGAAGTCATGCCGTTGCCCGCGCTATTGCGCCGACGATTGCGCACCACTACATAACCGGCGCCGAGTGCAGCAAGACCCAATGCAGCCAAGGTCAGCGGATTGGTGAATATGCTGCTGTCTTCCTCCACGACGGGCGGAACGACAACAGGCGCGGGGGCAACGACAGGTGGTGCGGATTGCTGCACAGGAACTGCCACAGGGGCCGAGGCCACCACAGGTGCGACTGGAGCAGACGCTGCGGCGGCGGCTGAAGCTGCGGCAGCAGAAGAGGCAGCAGCCGCGGCAGCCGCAGATTGTGCTGCTGCGGCTTCGGCAGCAGCCTTGTCCTTGGCGGCCTGTTCGGCGGCAGCTTTCTCCTTGGCCGCTTGTTCAGCTGCGGCTTTTTCTTCTGCGGCTTTTGCAATAGCAGCTGCTTTCTCGGCAGCAGCCTTTTCTGCGACGGCGGCTTTCTCGGCCTTCGCTTGTTCCGCCGCTGCGGCCTTCTCGGCAGCGGCAGCAGCAGCCTTGCTTTGTTTGGTATCAGCCGATTTCGCTGCCAGTTTGGCTTGCGCTTCCGCGGCAGCGGCCTGTTTCTGCAGATCGGCCAGATTCTGGCTCTTCATCTGCACCAGCTTTTCGAGTTCCTTGACGTTGCGCTCAAGATCGGCTGTGCGCGATTTGGCTTCCTTGAGCGCCTTGTCGCGCGAGGCAACCTCTTCTTCCAGCGCCTGGATGCGGCCAGCTGCCTTGCCGCCATCTGCGGCAGCCCCTGCTTTATCGCCGGGAGCCTTGCTGATTTTCAGCTGATCTTTGGTCTGTGCGGCCGCAGGGGCTTTTTCTTCGACCTTGGCCGCGACCTTGCCGCTGCCTTCTTGTGAAGCACTTGTTTGCTTGGCCGGGCCCTTCGCCACGGCCGCGCCGACTTCCTGTTTCAGCGCCTCGAAGCTAGACGCCTTGACAATGATCTGCCGGGCTTCGGCCTTGTCGATCTTGGCAACGTCTCCGGGTGTGGGGACTTTAAGGACCTGGCCGGTACGCAGACGATTGATATTGCCGCCGCCGAATGACGATTGATTGTTCTGGTACAGCGCGGCCATCATCTGGTCACGCGTTACTTCAACCGGTTTGAGTTGTTCGGCAATCGATGACGCCGTATCCCCCTTTTGCACGGTGTAATCGCCCGACTTTTCCGCTGCCGGCGTAGGTGTCGGAGCTGCCGCAGTCTTTTCCGTCGGTGCAGACTTCCTGCTACGGCTTGCCCGCGTTACCGGGGCAGTTTCAGCACGAGGCTTGGCTTCGGCTGAAGAAGATTGCGCTTGTGATTGCGTTGGTGCTGCGGGCGCCGCTTGTGAGCGCACAGCAGGCTCGGTGACTTGTGGCAGCGGCTTCGTGGCTGCCGTTTCGGCGGGATCCAGCAGGAAGGTGTATTCACGCAGAATACGGCCACCACCCCAGTTCAATTCCACCAGCATATCGACGAAGGGTTCGTTGAAAGCGCGGTCGGAAGATATTTTTACAACCGCCCCCCCGCTGGCGCGACGTTCGATGTTCATGTGCACCGCCGTCAGCTCACCTGCATATTCGATATTTGCTTTGGCGTGCGCTTCGGGCGTGGCGACTTTCGCCGACATCGCCTCCAACTCGTCAGGTGTCGCGGCGATTTCCACCTCCGCCCTCAGGGGTTGCCCCAAGGAGCTGAAAACGTTGATTCGCCCTAGCCCAGCCGCACCTGCGCCGCTGGGGATTGACGCCAGCATTGCTGCGATCAAAGCTGCCAAAGGGGTGCTGCGAAGGAACGATTTTTTCATAACGCTTCGTGCGGCATTGCCCAAAAGGCGGCCGGAGTGGTGGTTATAGTAAAGTTCAAAATAACATCAATGAGTTATCGCTGCAAGCTCATCCATTACCTGAATACAGCTGACTTAGCCCTTCTATTGTTGTTTTTGCGCAAAAAAGAACTTGTCATGGAAAAACCTGGCGGTACGTCGTGTCCCCGCCATCAATAGTCACATCAACGTTCAATCAATATGCGTAGCATGCGTCGCAGCGGTTCGGCGGCGCCCCAAAGCAACTGGTCACCGACGGTGAATGCTGTCAGATATTCACCGCCCATCGCCAGTTTGCGCAGCCGACCGACGGGTACGTGCAGATGGCCGGTCACGGCAGCGGGCGTCAATTCGCGCTCCGAGCGCTCCCTGTCATTCGGCACGACGCGCACCCAGTCATTGGCTTGACCGATGATGTCGGACACCTCATCCAACGGCACATCGCGGCGGAGCTTGATAGTCATCGCCTGACTATGACAACGCATTGCACCGACACGCACGCACAAGCCGTCGATCGGTACGCTGCCTGGCGTGCGGAAAGCCGGCTTGCCAAGAATCTTGTTGCACTCCGCGCCGCCCTTCCACTCTTCCTTGCTCTGGCCCTGTTCGTAGGGCACATCGATCCACGGGATCAGGCTGCCGGCAAGCGCGGTATCACGGAAATTTCTCGTCGGAAAATCCTCACTGCGAATCGTCTCGGCGACCTTACGGTCGATATCGAGAATCGCCGACGCGGGATCGGCCAGCAGATCGGCCACCGAGCCGTGAATGCGCCCCATCTGCGCGATCAGCTCGCGCATATTCTGCGCGCCAGCGCCGGAGGCTGCTTGATAGGTCATCGAGGTTACCCACTCGATGAGGTCGTTCTCGAACAGACCGCCCAATGCCATCAGCATTAAACTGACCGTACAGTTGCCGCCGATATAGTTCTTGATGCCGCGCGACAGGCCATCCTGGATCACCGTGCGATTCACCGGGTCGAGTACGATGATGGCGTCGTCCTTCATGCGCAGCGAAGACGCTGCATCGATCCAGTAGCCGTTCCAGCCCGCCACGCGCAGTTGCGGGAATATGTCGTTGGTATAGTCGCCGCCCTGGCAGGTCAGCACCACATCCATCTGGCGCAGATCGTCGATGGACTTGGCATCCTTGAGCACAGGCACCCCTGTAGCGATGTCGGGACCCTTGCCGCCGACATTGGAAGTCGTGAAGAAGACAGGCTCGATGTGAACGAAATCGTTCTCTTCACGCATGCGTTGCATCAGAACGGAGCCGACCATACCGCGCCAGCCTACAAAACCTACTCGCAGTGCACTCACTTACATTTCCTTTGATTGAAAGTTCCCGCCCGGGTGATTCGATCCGCCTGCCTCGCCGCTGGCGAGAACTCAAGCGGTGACGCAGGCGCAACTATCCGGTAACGGTTTTTGTTTTGGTGCTGAGGATCGTGGACGTGGCAACCCCATCGGCCATTGCGGCGATGGTTTTGTATTGCCTGGCGATGTGTTCGTCCATGATCATCATTTTGTTGCTGTAAAGCTTCAGTGCGAACTTTAGCGCAGCATGCACGCTGCGAAAAGGCAAATCTACGACCTATTCACGTTCTTCGGGGTGAGTGAAGTAGTGCACCAGCTGGTGCTCGCAGCATTTGAAGACAACATAGAACACCAGGCTGAGATAACCATAGGCCAGCAATTCAAACAATTGCCGCAGCGCGCCGTCGCGAACGACCATCCAGCCGTAATCGAGAAACAGGTTGATATTTGCCTTGAACAGATAGATCAGGTTCAGCGACGTCAGCCCAAATAGCACGAAGCTCAGACCCATCAGCACGAACGCCAACATCGGACGTTTGCGCAGCACTTCCGTGAAAAATTTTCGCAGCGAGCGCATGGCGATGGATTCCGCGTTGGCGATGGCAGCGATTATCTCACAGGCGGCGCCGTCGAATTGACGGCAGCATCACTTGCCGACACTGCCTTTACGGGCTTCTTCGTACAACGGCATGACGAGCTGGCTGGTCGTGCGCAATTCCGCTTGGCGTTCCGCGCTAGGCGGATGCGAAGAGAGAATCTTGGGCGGCTCGCTGCCACCGACCTGCCCCATCTTTTGCCAGAGGGTTACGGCAGCGCGCGGATCGAAACCGGCACGTGCCGCCAGCTCCAGGCCCATGCGATCTGCTTCGCTTTCCTGCTCGCGCGAATTGGGCAATGCCAGCGCCGCCATCGAAACCGAATTGGCAAGTTCGGGCGGAACGTCGTAACCGAGCGCCGCGCCACCAATTTGCAGACCGATGGTTCCAACTTGTGCCGCCAGCACTTTGGGTTTGCGTTCCAGCGCATGCTCGCGCAAGGCGTGCGACATCTCGTGGCCGATCACCGCCGCCAGCTCATCGTCGGTGAGCTTGAGCTGGTCGAGCAAACCAGTAAAGACAGCGATCTTGCCGCCGGGCATGCACCAGGCGTTGATCTCCTTGCTGTCGATCACGTTCACTTCCCACGGCCAGTCCCGCGCATCCGGACGGAAAACCACCACCTGCGGAATGAGCCGGTTGGCAACGCGACGTACCCGTTCGGTCTGTGCCTTTTCCGGATTCAACTGGCTTTTCTTCTGCGCATCCCGGATTGTGGTCGTGTAGGCCAGCGCTGACTCCTGGTTCATGCTGCGTGCACTTTCGTCATGGTTGCCCATGATGGTTTGCGTGCGCGTCACGCCGACTACACCAGGCTGCGTCGTTTGAATCGTTTGGCAACCACTTGTCAAGGCTACGAGCAACAGGCCGGCAAGCAGATTCAACATGCGGGTAGAGCGATTTTCTTTATTCATCTGACTGACAGTTTTTACGCGACCGATGTTGACGAAAATTCTTAATGCATAAAACCACTATCATCGTTTCGGCGAAGGAACGTCCTGTTGACCGTCCGGCGCAAGCCCGGCGATGCGCGGCGCATCGGGTGTGATGTCGGCATTCTGGGCGCGTTGACGCAGGGCGTGATCAATCAGCACCAGCGCCAGCATCGCTTCAGCAATCGGCGTGGCGCGAATGCCGACGCAGGGGTCGTGGCGGCCGGTTGTCATCATCATGACCGGCTCGTTGTTCTTGTCGACCGAGCGGCGCTCTTGCGGAATCGATGAAGTCGGTTTGATCGCGATTGCCACGCGAATGTCCTGCCCCGTGGAAATACCGCCCAGCATGCCGCCGGCATGATTCGACAGGAAGCCGGCCGGCGTGAGTTCGTCGCCGTGATAGCTGCCGCGCTGTGCTACGGTAGCGAAGCCGTCACCGATCTCGACCCCCTTGACGGCATTGATGCTCATCATGGCAAACGCGATATCGGCATCCAACCGGTCATAGACAGGTTCGCCCCAGCCCGGCGGAACGTTCGTGGCAATCACCTCGATGCGCGCACCGATGGAGTCACGTTCGGCACGGATGGTGTCCATATACGCTTCGAGCTGCGGCACGATGTCGGCGTTGGGCGCGAAGAAGGCGTTTTCGGAAACATGCTCCCAGGCCACGAACGGAATGCCGATTTCGCCGAGCTGACTCATCCAGCCATGAATGACAATGCCATAACGCTCGTTGAGCCACTTTTTAGCGATTGCGCCAGCAGCGACACGCACCGCGGTTTCGCGCGCCGAAGAGCGGCCACCACCACGATAATCTCGAACGCCGTACTTGTGCGCATAGGCATAGTCGGCATGGCCAGGGCGGAAGGTATTCATGATCTTGGAATAATCGCCGCTGCGCTGATCCTGGTTGCGGATCAATAGCGCGATGGGCGTGCCCGTCGTTTTGCCTTCGAACACGCCGGACAGAATCTCGACGGCGTCCGGCTCCTTACGTTGTGTCACGTGGCGCGAAGTACCGGGCTTGCGACGATCCAGTTCGAGTTGGATATCGGCTTCGGTCAGCGCCAGTCCCGGCGGGCAGCCGTCCACGACACAGCCGATCGCCGCGCCGTGCGACTCGCCAAAAGAGGTAACGGTGAAGAGCGTACCGATTGTGCTACCGGACATGAGGAGCTTTTCCAGACGGGTTGATCGCTGATTTTACCACGTGATGTGAGCTTCTCCGGCGCCTGCCGGCCGTGGGTATGGAAGCTGCTGGAACACAACGCGCTGCATGAGACGGGTTGCGCAGGTTAATGTGAACGACCCGCGACAAATGACCAGCCGGAGATACCCAGCATGGATGCCCTCGTTCTATCGCGTCTGCAGTTCGCCGCGAACATGACTTTCCACATTCTGTTCCCGGCGATCACCATCGGGCTGGGCTGGGCACTGTTGCTGTTTCGCTGGCGATGGTTGAAAACCAAGGACAGCGCCTGGCTCACGGCCTATCGTTTCTGGACGCAGGTGTTTGCCATCTCCTTCGGCCTCGGTGTGGTCTCGGGCCTGACCATGAGTTTTCAGTTCGGTACCAACTGGCCTGGTTTCATGGAACGCGTCGGCAATATCGCCGGCCCGCTGCTGGGTTACGAAGTACTGACGGCCTTCTTCCTCGAAGCATCTTTCCTGGGTGTCATGCTGTTCGGGCAGAGCCGCGTCTCGGAACGCGTGCATCTGGCCGCGACTTTCCTGGTGGCCATCGGCACGACGATATCGGCCTTCTGGATTCTCGCGCTCAATTCGTGGATGCAAACGCCGCAGGGATACGAAATCATCAATGGCGAGTTCTACGCTCGCTCATGGTTGCAGATCATCTTCAATCCATCGTTCCCGTTCCGGTTGGTGCATATGCTTCTGGCATCCAGCCTGACGGTCTGTTTTCTGCTGGCAGGCGTAAGTGCCTGGCAAATATTGCGCCGGCGCGCCAACGCGTCGACGGGCCGCGTTTTTCGCACTGCCGTGACGGCCGCTGCGATCATCATTCCAATTCAGATCTTCGTTGGCGATCTGCATGGTTTGAATACGCTGGAATATCAGCCGCAGAAAATCGCAGCAATCGAAGGTATATGGCATACCGAACACGACGTGCCGCTGCTGCTCTTCGCCATGCCGAATGAACGTGCGCAAACCAACAAATATGCATTTGGTATTCCTGACGGCTCCAGTCTGATTCTCACGCATAGCCTGCACGGCGAGGTACGTGGTCTCGATCAGTTTCCCAATGCGCATCCGCCGGTCGCACCCTTGTTCTGGGCATTTCGCATCATGGTCGGCACGGCGATGTTGATGCTGGCTGCTAGCTGGTTGGCGGTCTGGCTGCTGCGCAAGCTTGCGCCGGAAGATCTGCCGCGGCCCCTGCTCCGCCTCTTCGCGGCGATGAGCTTTGCCGGCTGGCTGGCAACAGTCGCCGGCTGGTACGTGACCGAGGTGGGCCGTCAGCCTTTCATCGTCTATGGGCTGCTGCGCATATCCGAAATCCAGGCGCGCGTGCCGGCCTCGCACGTTGCCGTGACGCTGGTGGCTTATCTTGCGATTTATCTATTCCTGATCCTTGCCTACATTGGCGTGATTCGCTATCTCGCCGAGAAACCTGCCGCCGACGAGGCCCCGCTGATTGGCGCGGTTGGTGCGGATGGCAGCACCCTGGAGGTTCGCACATGACGTTCGACCACGTGACCCTCGACCATTTCCTACCTGTCATATTCATGAGCCTAATGGGCTTCGCCATGCTGGTGTACGTCATTCTCGACGGCTACGATCTCGGCGTTGGCTTGCTTTTGCCGCGTGCCAGCGATGATGAAAAGGACATGATGATCTCGTCCATCGGGCCTTTCTGGGATGCCAACGAAACCTGGCTGGTGCTGGGCGTCGGTATTCTTCTCATCGCTTTCCCGAAGGCCTATGGCGTCGTACTGACCGCCCTCTACCTGCCGGTGACCGCCATGCTCTGCGGATTGATTCTGCGCGGCGTCGCCTTCGAATTTCGCGTCAAAGGCAAGGCGCACCACAAGCAGCTGTGGAACCACGCCTTCTTCGGCGGCTCACTTCTGGCGTCGATGGCGCAGGGTTGGATGCTTGGCCGTTACATCACAGGACTGGCGCCGGACACGGCGTTCCTCGTCTTCGCGGCGCTGGTCGCATTGGCGCTGCCTGCGGCCTATGTGCTGCTCGGCGCAAGCTGGCTGATTCTCAAAACCGAAGGCGCCTTGCAGATCAAAGCGCTCCACTGGGCGCGCATGGCATGGCCGGCCGTTGCTGTCGGCATGCTGCTCATTTCGCTGGCAACGCCGTGGGTGAGTGTGACGGTACGCGAGCGCTGGTTCACGCTGCCAGCGTTCTTTGTCTTGTTGCCGATTCCATTGAGCACCGTAGCCGCACTGTTCGAACTCGCGTTCTGCTTGCGAGGTGAGCGTTCAGCAAGCCACGCCAGTCACATCCCGATCATGCTTTCGGCATACATCATGATGATGGGCTTCTTCGGCCTGGCCTACAGCATCTATCCCTTCGTCGTCATGGACCGCATCACGCTCTGGCAGGCTGCTGCTGCACCGGCTTCGCTAAAATTCATTCTCGTCGGCGTGGCAGTCACCGTGCCGATGATTGGCGCCTATACGATATTCGCGTACAGAACCTTCAGCGGCAAGGCGACGAAACTGCACTACGGCTAGCCGAAGAACTCCTCCAGCTTTTCGAAGACGCGATGGTCCGCGCCATGCCGCGCCACGGAGAGGACGTCTTCGAGCTTGCCGGCCTGACTCATCATTTGCGGCAGGCGTTCATCCTCACGCACCAGGAGCCAGATGCGGCTCTGCGCGCCATCGCCAACCGGCATGCACAAGATGCCTTCGACATTGAAGGCGCGTCGCGCAAACAGACCACAGACATGCGACATGACGCCTGGATGATTGCGTACAGTCAGTTCGAGCACGGCCTTGCCGGACTGTTCAGGATTGAGTTTTCGGTTGATGTTCGAATCGCGCATATTCATCTCAGCCTCCGATCATTTCAGTGTTGGATGCGCCCGGCGGAACGATGGGCAGCACCTTCGCTTCGATATCTATCGAGCAATGGATGAGACACGGGCCGCGACGATTCAGCGCGTCGGCGAGCATCGCGCGTGGGTTCTCGGCCGTATCCAGATCGCATGCCTCGATGCCGAAGCCTTGCGCGATCTTCACGAAATCGCTGCGTCGCTGATAATCGACGGCGAACAGGCGGCGTTTGTAGAACATGTCCTGCTGCTGATGCACCATGCCGAGCGACTGATTGTTCATGAGGATGATCTTCACGTTGGCGTTTTCGTCTGCCATCGTGGCCAGTTCCTGGATGTTCATCATGAAGCTGCCGTCGCCCGAGAAACAGATCACCGTCCTGTCCGGTTCGGCGATCGCGGCCCCCAATGCTGCCGGCATGCCAAAGCCCATCGTGCCGAGTCCGCCAGAAGTCAGCCACTGACGCGGCCGGCTGAACGGATAAGCCTGCGCCACCCACATCTGGTGCTGGCCGACATCGGTCGTAATGATGGCGTCATCGGCCTGCAGCGGATCGAGTGCGCTCGCCACCGCGTCGATCAGGCCGTAATGGCTGCGCGGATTTTCCAGGCCCGGCATCAGCAATGGATGACGACTGCGCAAATCCGACACGCGACTGAGCCACTGCTTGCGCAACTGAACCTGAATCAGCGGCAACAGTCGGTCAAGCACCTGGCTCACATCGCCGTGGATGCCGACATGCGGACGCTTGATCTTGCCCAGTTCCGCCGCGTCGATGTCGACATGCACGATGGCCGCCTTCGGACAGAACTGCTCGGCCTTGCCGATAGCGCGGTCATCGAAACGCGCGCCAAGCACGATCAACAAATCGGACTCTTCGAGGATGTAATTGGTGAAGCGCGCGCCGTGCATGCCCAGCATGCCGAGCGACAAGGGATGATCCGACTGCATGGTGCCAAGTGCCATCAATGTCATGGTCGTCGGCAGGCCAGCCTGCTCGGCGAGCATGACGGCTTGCGCCGAAGCCCCTGCGGTCACGATGCCGCCGCCGAGATACAGCACCGGCGTCTTGGCTGCATTGATCAGTTCGGCGGCGCGGCGCAGTTCGTCCATGTCGACACAGGGCGCCGTGTCGGGCCGACCGGGTTCGGGCAAAGCATCGATTTCGATGCTGGCCATCTGCACGTCCTTAGGAATGTCGATCCACACCGGACCTGGACGACCCGACTCGGCCAACCGGAATGCCTCGGGAATAACCTGCAGCAGATCGGCGACATTGCGCACGAGATAGTTGTGCTTGGTCACCGGAATGGATATGCCGTAGGTATCGACTTCCTGGAACGCATCGGTGCCGATCATCGACAGCGGCACCTGGCCGGTGATGCACACCAGCGGAATCGAATCGAGCTTGGCATCGGCGATGGCCGTGACCAGATTGGTGGCGCCTGGCCCGCTGGAGGCGATGCAGACTGCGGCTTTGCCGCTGGCGCGTGCCATACCCTGCGCGATGAAACCGGCGCCCTGCTCATGGCGTGCCAGGACGTGGCGGATGCTGCCGCGCTCGGCAAGCGCATCGTAGAGCGGCAAGGCTGCACCGCCCGGAATGCCCGCAACGGTGGTGATGCCCTGCTGCTCGAGCAGCCTGACGACGAGTTGTGCCCCTGTGTATTTCATGAAACCTGCTCCAGCTGAGCCGGCGCGTGGTTGCAGACGATCATTCGCTTGGGCGAAAGAGTCTGGAATCAGGCCGGGCGGGGAGCAGAAAAAGAAAACCCCGCCCGGCTTGCGCCGGCGGGGTTGAAATCCTTGAGTCTGACTCGGTCCCCGTTACGGCGCGTTGCCGCCTACACCTACTACGCGTACTACGACCGATACCGCAACGCGTGCGGTAAAAGCGGGTAGCAAAACGGAGAAGATAGAGTTCACGAGTAATTAGCCAAACAGAAGTGAGAAACGCAATCGAATTCAAGCACAAATATGCATGACCTGCAAGGAAGCTTTTCGGCATCCTGTTCGCGGAATAAGGGGGTATTTCCGGCGCTATTCCAAAAGCGTGTAATTTTCCTCACTCAAGGCTTGGTTCGTAAGCCGCGCCAATGCACGGTTTGCTTCAAGCAGCCTTCTTCAGCGCTTCGTCGCGCAAGGCACGTCGTAGAATTTTTCCGACGTTGGTTTTCGGCAACTCGTCACGAAATTCGACCTGCCGTGGCACCTTGTAGCCGGTCAGACTGGTCTTGCAATGCGCGATCAGCGCTTCCGCTGTCAGTTGCGGATCCTTGCGCACGACGAAGACTTTCACTGCCTCGCCCGAATGCTCATCGGGCACACCGATCGCCGCCACTTCCAGAACGCCGGGGTGCGCAGCGACGACGTCCTCGACCTCATTCGGATAGACGTTGAAGCCCGACACCAGAATCATGTCCTTCTTGCGATCGACGATACGCACGAAGCCCTTCTCGTCGATGTTGGCAATGTCGCCGGTGCGCAAAAAACCGTCCGCGGTCATCACCAAGGCCGTCTCGTCGGGGCGCTTGTAATAGCCTTTCATGACCTGCGGGCCGCGCACGCACAGCTCGCCTGCCTCGCCGACGCCAAGCTCGCGGTCGTCATCATCGCGAATCGAAATCTCCGTCGACGACACCGGCAGGCCGATGGAATGATTGAAATGCTCGAGGTCGATGGGGTTGATGCACACGGCCGGCGAGGTCTCGGTCAAGCCATACGCCTCGCGCAAAGTACAGCCCGTCACCTTTTTCCACTTCTCGGCCACCGCCTGCTGCACGGCCATGCCGCCACCGAGTGCGCACTTGAGGCCGGAGAAATCCAGCTTGGCGAAATCGGGATTGTTGAGCAGCGCGTTGAAGAGCGTGTTGACGCCGGTGATCACCGAAAAATGATATTTGCCTAACTCCTTGACGAACCCGGGGATATCGCGCGGATTGGTGATCAGCACATTGGTTGCGCCGAACTTCAGGAAGGTCAGGCAGTTCGCCGTCAGCGAAAAGATGTGATACAGCGGCAAAGCTGTGATGATAGTTTCGACACCCTCGTCGATGCGCGGCTTGATCCAGGCGCTCGCCTGTTGCAGGTTGGCGACGATGTTGCCATGCGTGAGCATCGCGCCCTTGGCGACGCCGGTCGTGCCGCCGGTGTATTGCAGGAAGGCGATGTCATCGTGCGTCACCGTCACTTTGCGCAGGCTGTGACGCGCGCCGCGTTGCAAGGTCGTGCCGAAGCGCACATGGCCGGGCAGCGACCACGCGGGCACGAGTTTCTTGACATGTCGTACTACCAGATCGACTACGCAGCCTTTGATGCCGCCCAGCATCGCACCCAGGCTGGTGACGACAACGTGCTTGACGCCGGTTTGCGCAATCACCTTCGTAAGCGTGCACGCGAAATTTTCCAGTATGACAATTGCTTCCGCGCCCGAATCGTTGAGCTGATGTTCGAGTTCGCGCGGCGTGTACAGCGGGTTGCAATTGACGACGGTGTAGCCTGCGCGCAGCGCGCCGAACAGGCACACGGGATACTGCAACACGTTGGGCATCATCAGCGCCACGCGAGCGCCGACGGGCAAGCCGAGTTCAGATTGCAGATAGGCGGCGAACTGTCCGGAGAGTCGTTCGAGTTCCCGATAGCTCAACGGCTTGCCCATATTGACGTAGGCATCGCGATTGGGCCAGCGCGCGACACTGCGCTCGAACAGATCGCCGAGCGACGCGAATTCGTTCACGTCGATTTCGGCGGGTATGCCAGGCGGATAGCTCTGCAGCCAGATCTTTTCCACTTCGTCTCCTCCGTCTGTCGCGGATGGCGATCCTGCGCTTCTTGTGGCAGGGCCGACCTGAATGCTAACGGTTGCAGTGGGCCAAGACTGAAGCCTGGCGAATCAACTCGCGGCCGGGCTGTCCTTGTTCTCGCCCCCGCTGACGCCCTCTTCCGGCCAATTGCGGATGTAGCTCTTGAGCATGCGGTTCTCGAAGCTCTTTTCTTCGAGCATGGCACGCGCAACGTCGTGGAAGGAGATCACGCCAAGCAGCACATCGTTTTCCATGACAGGCAGATAACGTTGATGATGTTCGACGATCAGGCGCTGCAACTCTTCGACCTCCATATCCGGCGTGGCGATCACCGGCTTGGCCATCATCGCGCCGGCAACCTTCGCTTCGCGCCAGTTCATGCCGACACGCGCCAGCGCTGCCAGCATTTCACGGAAAGTCAGCAACCCAACCATCTTGCCGTCCTCGACTACCACCACCGAGCCGATGTCCAGTTCGGTCATGGTCGTCACCGCTTCCTGCAACGTGTGCTGCGGCCCCACGGTGTAAAGCACATGGCCCTTGAGCGCCATAATTTCACTAACCAGCATTTCCCTCTCCTTGCTTTTCCAGGACCGCCAGGACCCAAGACCGCCTCCCGGCCAGTTCCGGATTAGCGTAATTTGTTGTGAATGGTATTGCATAAGGGCGATTCAGGGTATCCCTGTTGCACCTGATGCCGCTCGCCCTCAGTTGTCTCTCAGTTGTCTATGTTGTCTTCTGAATCGAAGGCTATTTCCACGTCGCTGCCGTCAGTAAAAACCAGCAGGGCGCGAATCGGTTTGCCTTTGGCGAAGGGCAACAGCGCCTGCCTATAGCTGACGAGCTGTGCCCGATATTGCGCCATCGGCGCACCGCTGACAGCGCCGCTCTTATAGTCGAGCACCCACAGCGCATCGCGTGTTTCCACCCACCGGTCGATGCGTCCGATGCCTCCGCCCTGAATGGCAAACGACACCTCGTTGCCACCGCGCAGGATATTTTTTGCGTCGAACAAACCGGCCAGCGAGGGGCGCGCCAGAATGCGCTCGGCCGCCCGCTGCACTTCGCCCGGCACGTCGGGTTTCGGCGCACCTTCGGTGGCATGCTGTAGCCAGGAGTGCAATTGAATGCCGAATTGCTGGCCTGCGCTCATCGCCTCGGATTTACGCCGCCGGCCGATATGCAGGTGCTCTGCTTTCGGCTTTGGCGGGACGATGCACGATGTCGTGGCGGCCTGCGATACTTGCATCTCCGGCAGGCCCTGGCCAATACAGCCGCCCAACGGTTCCAGCGCAGCCTGCAGCAAGGCATGATGGCTCTCGATGTTCTCGCCGCGTTGCAGGGCAATGCCGCTGACAATGAACACCTGCTGCGCACGCGTCATGGCAACGTAGAGCAGATTGAGCTGTTCGCGTGCTTCCGCCGCTTCATCGGTTTGCGCCAAAATCTCGCGCGCCCTGCCGCGCTCCTTCTGCGTAGCGATCAGCGAAAAGTGTTCGGGCTGTGCCGAGTCCGCTGGCCAATCAATGATGACGTCATAGCCATCGAGCGGCCGTTTTTTGCCATGCGCATTGATCAACCACACGACGGGTGCCTCAAGACCCTTGGCGCCATGGATAGTCATGATGCGCACGCGACCGCACACCTCAGGGTCTGAACCGACATCGTCGTCGAGCGCGATGAGCCCCTCGTCGGGTGCATCCTCGTCGCCGCCGGACATGCGGCGCAGCTCGTCCACCAGGCGCGACAGGCTCGGATAGCGGCCCGCATCGACCGACAGCGTGAGCTCGATCAGCGCATCGAGATTGGCGTGCACGCCGGGCCACATGGCTTCGGGCACGCGTCGCTTGTAGCGCACCAGCCAATCGGAAGCGTTGAAAATGGCATCGAGCGCGTCGTGTGTCGGCAGGTGATGTGCGAGATCGATCCAGCCGGCGAGCGATTCGCGCACCGGTATGAGAATGGCATGTCCATTGTTGGCGAGGGCGCACAGCGTAGTCCAGGCATCGGCATCCCGACTGAAGATTTCGAGGAGGCATTCGTCGCTTAGATCGAACACCGGGCAGCGCAGCACATGTGCCAGCGACAGCGCATCGGCCGGATCGGCGAGAAAACGCAGCAGCGCCAGTACGTCCTGTGCTTCCAGCGTGCCAAGCAGGCCGCCACGCCCCGGACTGATGAAGGGAATGCCCGCCGCACGCAGCGCCGCTTCGTAGGGTGCAAGCTGCTTCGTGCTGCGTGTCAGGATCAGTACATCGTCATAGGCCAGCGGCCGCTCGCTGTCATCCGCATTGCGCACGGCCACGCGACCGAACATGCCTTGCAGGCGCTCGACCAACAGCGCGGCTTCCTGCGCGCGCCTGTCGTCTTCCTCGGCCTCGACCGGATCGCTCAGCGGATCGCGTCCATCGCGCTCTTCCGGCAGCGGCGCGGGCTCCGCGCTACGTTCGACCAGCGGCAAGACCTCCACCCAGCCCGGCCAGTTCGCGCGCTCCGTGGTTTGTGGCCGGAATCCATCACGCTCCGCGAATACGGCATTCACCGCCTGCACGACAGCGCCGGCATTGCGGCGCGTGTGATCGGTCGCCTGTTCGACGGCAGCAAGATGCGTGCAAAAGTACGTGCGTGCCGCATCGAAAAGTCGCGGTTCGGCGCGGCGGAAACGATAGATCGACTGCTTGGGATCGCCAACCATGAAAACGCGTGGCGCTTCATTGCCTTCGCCATAGGCATCGAACCAGGCGCGCAGCACACGCCACTGCATGGGGTTGGTATCCTGGAATTCGTCGAGCAGGATATGACGATAGCGTGCATCGAGACGCGCCATGACGAATGCGCCCGTTGCCGGATCATCGAGCAGACGGTCGACTTCGATCTCCAGATCGTTGAAGTCCATCGCCCGACGCGCGCGCTTGAGCTCTTGCAGGCGTTCGAGCAGCGCGTCGCCGACACGCAAGCCATGCATATTGGTCTGCAGGATGCGCTGCGACAGGAGCGCTTCGCGAAAAGCAATGGCTTCCTCTTGTGCGCAGGCCAGGTCCGCTTCGAAGCGCGCGAAATCATCTGCGCTCAATTGTTTCTTCGTGCCAGCCGCAGTGAGTTTGCGCGGCTCATCTTTTTGCGTGAGCAACACATCGGCAAGCAAGAGCGCCGCCTGTCCATTGTCGTCATGCGCAAGCGCCGCGCGCAATTGCGCCGCCTTGTCCTTCGTCGTCTGGCTGCCCATTTCCAGTGCCGGTGCCAGCCGGTCGAGCAGCGCATGCATGGCAGTATGCGTCAGGCATTCGTGAGGCGGGTTCTCCCGTACACCGAGCAGCTCGGGCAAGGTGCCCAGTACGTCGGCGATCGATCCATGCATGGCACGCCACATCTGCCACTCGGCCTGACGCGCGAGAAATTTGCGCAGCAGCCTGCGTGTGTTGAAAGCACCGAATTCGGCGAACAGCCACAGCAGCGATTGCGCAACCTCCCCTTCGACATTGTTTGCACACGCGGCCGACAGACCAGTCCAGGCTTCGTCGAAGAGATTGTTCGCGGACTCGTCGAGCTGCCGTCTGGACAAGGGACTGTCCAGCGGCGCCGCAGATAGCAGGCGTGCGAACCAGGCGTGGAAGGTACCGATCGTCAGCGGCGGATCGGCACGCAAATAGTCCTCGAATAGGCTGCGCGCACGTGGCAACGATGCGCGAGCGGCCGCCTCATCGAGACCGCGCTGCGCAAGATACGTCAGGACAATGTCATCGTCTGCACTTGCCAGCAGGGCCAGCGCGTCGCGCAGGCGTTCTTCGATCTCGCGGGCCGCCTTGCGTGTGAAGGTGATGGCGAGTATCTGACCAGGACGCACGCCAGCCAGCAACAGGCGCACCAGACGCGAAACCAGCAACCAGGTTTTGCCACTGCCGGCGCAGGCTTCGACCACAACGCTACGCGCGGGGTCGAGCGCGACATGGATATCGAGGCCACTCATGGATTGCCACCTTCGTCGGCATGCCAATCCTTGCGACATACGCCACGTATCTCGCAGTTGCCGCACAGGGCAATTGGCCGCATTGCCGGCAGCGCCTCGCCTTCGCCGATGCGCGCGAACACATTGCGGATCAATGCGTCGACGCGCTCGACTTCTGCGGCCAGCTCGGGCTGCGCATAGTCGGCGACCACCTCGTCATCCAGGCCGACAAAAGCCGCTTCAACTGCCTCCCCTTGCTTGAGCAAGCCATAGAAGGCGAGTTGCACTTCGTCGGCATCGGCCAACTTCTCGCGCAGAGTCTTATTGGGTTGCGTCTTGTAATCGAGCACCGCCAGCGATTCGCCGCGACGGTCCATGCGATCGATACGGCCGCGCAGCAACATCTCGCGGCCATCGTCCAGCACAATGGACGTTTCGCACTTCTCTTCGTGCGTGACGATGCGCCAGCCGTCCTGTTCACGCTGTCGCTGCCAATCGACGTAGGCGGCAAGTCGCTTGAGCCAGCGCAGGCGCCAAGCCTGATCCATGAAGTTGCGTCCGATGTGTTTGGCGAATATGTCATCGGAATGTCGCCGCAGACCAGCGATAGCATCTTCCACTTCGACTTCCAGCAGGCGTGGATATTCGCTGTGGAAGGATTGCAGGATGGCGTGCACCAGCTCGCCGAAGTCGCGCTTCTCCAGTGACTCGGTGATCTCCTCCACTTCACTGAGTGCCAGGATGTAGCGGCCGAAATACTGGTACGGACAGCTCAGCAGACTGCGCAATGCGCTTGCCGACAGCTGCGTCGGTTGGCGCGTTGGGGGTACTACGGGTGCAGGCATAGGTACGGGCACGGCATCGCCACACACGGGTGGTCGCCGATAGTGCCGCAGTCGTAAAGCCTGTGGATGGGCGGCCAGTACTTGGCGCAAGATTTCGATATCCGGCGCCAGCAGCCGGCGCTCGTCGCGCTCGCTGTCCTGCCAGGCGATCAGGCATTGCCCTGAGCCGAGCATGATGCCGGCGAGGTCTTCGCGCAAGAGCATGCGGTTGGCATCGCGTCCCGGCAGGCCGAGTTCGCGACGCACACCGTCGTGTGCCAGCCAGCGCGGCCCGCTGGCTTCGCGCAGATTGACACTATCGGCGCCAATCAGCACAACGGCATCGAATTGTCGCAGACGCGTGGCTGCCAGATGTGTCATGACCACCGGGCTGTCGATGTCGCGATCGCGGAACAGCGCCGCATCCATCTCGCGGTTGAACCACGCTCGCCAGGCGGAGAAGCGGAAACGCGAACGATCATCCTGCAGTTCGGCGCGACGCATCTGCAGCCACTCCAGCCACTGCGCACCGGCCGTGTCGGACTGCAGAGCTTCGAGCGCGCCGAGCAGGCGCAAGGCTTCCTGCAATCGATCCAGCCAGATGACGATTGCATGCTCGCCAGAAGTCGGCAAGCTGCGCGCAGCGTCGATGATGCGGCTCATCAAGACGTGACCAGGCGCTTCGCGGACCAGGCGGTTGAAGACATGCGACAGACCGGAAACGATGCCATCGCGCGCCAGCGTGCGCTCAATCTCCAGCACGCCGGCGTTGCGTGTCTCCACTGCCAGATCGGCGGCGACGAAAGGCGACTTGACGAGGTCGATCAGGCTGCGGTGATAGCCATCACTGACCAATGTTTCGAGCAGGGCGTCGATCGTTGCAGCGGCGCGCGTGGTGGAGAACTTCCATCCTGTTTCGTCGACGACGAGCACGCCGCGCCGATCCAGCAAGGCGCGCACACGCCGCGCGGCTACGCGGTCGCAGGCGACCAGCGCGATGCTGTGCTGGCCCTGCTCCAGCCAGTCGAAGACCTGTTCGGCTATGCCACTGGCAAGATCTTCGAGGCTGTCTGCTTTCAGCAAACCGACACGCCGCGAGAATTCTTGAACCTCCTCATCGGCAAGCATCGCAGCGCGCTCACGCAAAACGGGCGGCGCTTCGGTCTGCGGCCAGGCCGCCGCGAGGGTACGTGCCGCCACGCTCTGCGATATGGCGCGACGTGGATGCAGTACCAGCGCCTCGGGGTGCGCATGCCGCACAGCACGCAAGATCCGATCACTGCCCCATTCCGGCAGAATGCATAAATCACCCTTGCTTGCGGCCAGCCACTGCGTGATGGCCAGGATACGCGCGGCAGCTTCGGAGGGACGCCCCTGCGATTCGGCGCGCCACAGCGTATGCACCATGCGCGTCTCCACGCCAAGCGGACGCGCGTCGCGCAAGGCATAGGCGCGCTGGATTTGCGCGAGCAGGACATTGGCATCTTCGGGCAGGCCGACGACCTGCTCGGTGAGTTCGTCGAACAGCGCGATCAACTCTGCCGCGAGATCCCACAGACTACTTTCTTCGAGCTGGAAGTGGGTTCTCAGGCCAGCATGCAGCAACAACTGGCGGCGTGCTTGCGGGATCGGTGTTTGAGTGGACACCCAAGGCGCGACAAAGCCACTCAGGGTATCGATGCGTGGCAGGAGGATGGGCGCATCCGCTACGCGTGCCAGCGACTGGGCAAGCGGCTGGGCAATCAGCAGATTGGGAACGATGATGCGCAGCGCCGAGAGATCATAGCTGAGATCGTCGGATTCATCGTTCGACGCGAATTGCTCGAGGATGATGCGCGCGGCGCGCTCCAGAAAGCCTTCATCGAACGGAACGTTGATTTCGGCCACGACCGGCTCCGTTCATGCTTCGGTGAAATATCCTCGCCAGCGCGAGGATATGCAACGGCCGCGTTACGGCCATCGACGAAACGATCAACGTTCGAGTTTGTCCTCTTTGCCTTTAACCTTGGCCCATTCATCGGCCTCGGGCAAAGGGTCCTTGCGCTCCACAATTGCCAGCCATTTTTTTGACAACGCTGCGTTGATGGCAGTGAATTGCATCTGATCGGCGGGCAAGTCGTCCTCGGCATAGATCGCTTCGACAGGACACTCAGCGACACACAGCGTGCAGTCGATGCATTCGTCCGGATCGATCACCAGAAAATTCGGCCCCTCGCGAAAACAATCGACCGGACATACGTCCACGCAGTCGGTGTATTTGCACTTGATGCAGGACTCGGTCACAACATACGTCATCGGATTCTTTCTCCACAAAGGCAGGGCATTGATTTGAGGTTGATTATATACCGCAAGGCAGATGCCTTTGGCAGGGCAGGCCAAGGCATACGAGCATGAAAAAACCCCATGCATCGCTGCATGGGGTTACATTCACCAGACCCTTACGAAATCGCAGGATCAGGTCACGATTACTTGGATGAAGAAGCGCTGCTGGCAGCTTTCTTGGCTTTCTTCTCGACCTTGTCTTCTGCCTTATCCATTTTCGCGCCGGCTGCGGAAGCCACTGATTTGGCCTCGCTCTTGGCGGCCTTGGCATCGGCCTTCACTGCATCCTTGGCGTCCCCGGCTTTTTCCTTCACGGCAGTTGCTGCCTTGTCGGTTTTCTTTTCTACAACTGCGGCTGCGGACTTGGCTTCCGCCTTGGTTTCTTTCGCAGCAGCCTTGGTGTCGGCCTTGACGTCCGCCGCCTTGTCCTTCACCGCTTCTTTCTTATCCTTGGCAGGCGCGGCCGGTACGGTCGTCGCGCCGCTTACTGCAATGTCGCTCTTCAGATCGGCAAAGGTCTTGTCGCCAATACCTTTGACGTTCTTGAGATCATCGACTGATTTGAAATCGCCGTGGGCCTTGCGGTATTCCACGATGGCCTTGGCCTTGGCAGGTCCGACGCCAGGCAGGCTGTCAAGTTCCTGTTCGCTTGCCGTGTTGATGTTGACGGCGGCAATAGCCATGCCGATTGAAGCGACCAGACCTAAAATGGTAAGCAGCATTTTTTTCAGCATTGGTGTGACTCCCGAGAAATGTAAAAATGACAGAGGAATGTTGCATAAACATGACGCCCGATTTGCCGGCTTACGCGTGGAGCCAAAAGCCGAATCAGATGCCCTGCATCAACTTAACGCAGTACCTCCCCACGCCGGTTGACACATCGGCGAACGGCAGGTCGTAACCCGCGCCACGCAAGGCCGTCATGTCCGCCTGGGTAAAGCTCTGGTACTTGCCCTTGAGCGCTTCGGGAAAGGGAATGTACTCGATCAGCCCTTGCTTCTGCATTTCGGCCAGCGAAAGCACTTCCTTACCGGTCACAGCACGACAAGTATTCACGACAGCTACCGCAATATCATTGAAGCTCTGAGCATGTCCCGTGCCCAGGTTGAAAACACCGGAGCGATCGCCCTTGTCGAGGAAGAAGAGATTTGCCGAGACGATGTCATCGACATGAATGAAATCGCGCAGCTGACCGCCATTGGCATAGCCGTTGCTGCCTTCGAACAACTTGACCTTGCCTTCGGCTTGATACTGGTTGAAGCAATGAAAGGCCACCGAGGCCATGCGGCCCTTGTGCTGCTCGTTCTGGCCATAAACGTTGAAGTAGCGAAAGCCGACCACCGGCGAGGCGATGTCCGGCATGGCACGGCGCACGACCTGATCGAAGAGCAGTTTCGAGTAGCCGTACACATTCAACGGCGCCTCGTATTGAGGCTCTTCCTTGAACACACTACTACCGCCGTAAGTGGCCGCGGATGAGGCATACAGATAGGGTATCTGCTGGTCGGCACAGTAATCGAGCAAGGACAGCGAGTAACGATAGTTGTTGTCCATCATGTACTGGCCGTTGTGCTCCATGGTGTCGGAGCAAGCGCCTTCATGCAGGATGGCTTCGATGCCGCCGTCGAATTCGCCGGACTCGATCGCAGCCAGAAATTCTTTCTTGTCGATGTAATCGGCAATCTCGCATTTCACGAGATTCTTGAACTTGTCGCCACGTGTCAGGTTGTCTACCGCGATGATGTTGCTCACGCCGCGCGCATTGAGGCCCGCCACGATGTTTGAACCGATGAAGCCGGCAGCGCCGGTGACGACAATATAACGAGCCATGAGCTGACACCCTTAAAAATGTGATCGTCATTCCCGCGAAAGCGGGAATCCACGCGGACCTCGATGCGGTTTGGTGCCGGCAAGTGGATTCCCGCTTTCGCGGGAATGACGGGTCAATCGTATTTTCCTAAAATTATGTGCGTCTCAGTCTGCGCGCAACTCATCGAGCGTAACGGTCGCTGTACCCAGCTTGCCCACAACTATTCCAGCGGCATAATTGGAAAGACGCATGGCGGTGACCAGATCGCAGCCGCTCGCCAGCATGACGGCCAACGTGGCGATGACTGTATCGCCCGCACCCGACACGTCAAACACTTCCTGCGCGCGCGTGCCTTCGTGCACAGTGCCCTCGGCGCGGAACAAGGTCATACCCTCTTCCGAACGCGTCACCAGCAATGCATCCAGGCCCAGCTCCCTGCGCAGCTTTTGCGCGCGCTCGGTGAGGTCGGCATCGTCGTGCCACTTTCCCACAACCTGGCGCAACTCGGACCTATTCGGCGTCAACAAGTTGGCGCCCCTGTAGCGCGAATAGTCTTCGCCCTTCGGGTCCACCAGCACCGGTTTGCCCGCGGCACGCGCCAAGTCGATCATCTGCTGCACGAAGGCAAGGCCGCCCTTGCCGTAATCGGACAGAATGACGACATCATGATCAGCCAGTTCGTGCTTGTAGCATTCGAGCTTGGTGCTCAGGACGTTGTCCGAAGGCGTGTTCTCGAAATCGATACGCAGTAACTGTTGCTGACGCCCCAGCACGCGCAATTTGATGGTTGTCGCCAGGCTTGCATCGCCCTGCATCAGCGAACGCACGCCGGCTTCACTGAGCAGACGTTCCAGGGCCACCGCCGCCTCGTCTTTGCCGACGACGGACAATAGACTGATCGTCGCCCCCAGTGCGGAACCATTGCGGGCCACATTGGCCGCTCCGCCTGGTCGCTCTTCGGTACGCTCGACACGCACGACCGGCACGGGCGCCTCCGGTGATATGCGATTGACATCGCCGAACCAGTAACGGTCCAGCATCACGTCGCCGACCACCAGCACGCGTGCCTTGCTGGTATCGGGAATCGTCAAGCCGATCATTTGCGACCGATCCCGTAGTATTCAAGGCCTGCCGCACGCGGCAGTTCCGGCGAGAAGATGTTGCGGCCATCGATGATGACCGGGCTCTTGAGCTTGGCCTTGATTGTATTGAAATCGGGGCTGCGGAATTCCTTCCACTCGGTGACGATCACCAGCGCGTCGGCACCTTCGAGGGCCGCCATCGGCTGATCGGCATATGCCAGACGCTTATCCTCGCCGAAGACGCGCTGGGCTTCGTGCATCGCCACCGGGTCGTAGGCCGTGACGGTAGCGCCACGCTTGAACAGTTCCTCGATGATCACGCGGCTGGGCGCTTCGCGCATATCGTCGGTCTGCGGCTTGAACGCCAAGCCCCACAATGCAAAACGCTTACCCGACAAGTCTTCGCCAAAGCGCGCCACGATCTTGTCGACGAGCACGTGCTTCTGGCGTTCGTTGGCGGCCTCGACCGCCTGCAGAACCTGCATGCTCTGGCCAACACCGTTCGACGTGCGGATCAGCGCCTGCACGTCTTTCGGGAAACACGAACCGCCGTAGCCGCAACCGGCATACAGAAAGTGCCAGCCGATGCGCGGGTCGGAGCCGATGCCCTGGCGCACCAGTTCGATGTCGGCCCCGAGTTTTTCGGCAAGCAATGCCAGTTCGTTCATGAACGAGATACGCGTGGCGAGCATCGCGTTGGCGGCGTACTTGGTGAGTTCGGCAGAGCGGATATCGACGACGAGCAAGCGTTCGTGATTGCGCTGGAACGGCGCATACAGCGCGCGCATCAAGTGGATGGCCTGCTCATCCTCCGCGCCAACAACAATGCGATCTGGCCGCATAAAGTCTTCGACCGCGGCACCTTCCTTGAGAAATTCGGGATTCGAGACGACGCTGTACGGCACTTCAATACCACGCGTCTTGAGTTCCTCGGCAATCGCCGCGCGCACCTTGTCGCCGGTGCCGACCGGCACGGTGGATTTGTCGACGACGACCTTGTAGTCGGTCATGTGCTTGCCGATACTGCGCGCAGCGGCGAGTACATATTTCAGATCGGCCGAGCCGTCTTCGTCGGGCGGCGTGCCAACAGCAATGAATTGAACCGTGCCATGCGCGACGGCACGTTCGACATCGGTCGTGAAGTGCAGACGGCCAGCGGCGACGTTACGTTTGACCATTTCCAGCAGGCCCGGCTCGAAGATCGGAATGCCACCTTCTTCAAGGATGCGGATCTTTTCCTTATCCAGGTCCAGACACAGCACATCATTGCCCACTTCGGCCATGCACGCGCCGGAGACGAGACCTACATAGCCAGTACCTACCACAGTAATTTTCATGACTCTTTCCGCATTTCAAGGTGTGATGACGATGCCATAAGGTTTGCCCTTACGGCGTCAAATCGAATTCTTCGGTGCGACGCGGTGGGTAGGACTCCCATTCGCCGCAGGCCGGGCAGCGCCAGTAGAACTGCCGTGCCTTGAAACCGCAACGCTCGCAACAATAGCGCGCAACACGCCGCGTATGGCCGTGGATCAGCCCTTTCACCAGCTCGACATCGGTGCGCCTTTCCGCCGAAGCGGTGAACACAGCAGCTTCAAGTAGCTTGTCGAGACCGAGCAAGGTCGGATTGCGCTTGAGCTCGTCGCGTACCAAAGCATAAGCCACGTGAGGGCCCTGATGCTCCATGTCCCACTGGAAAACGGATTCCAGTAAATCGAGCGAAGGATAGCGATCCAGGTAATAGCGCAGCAACTGGATGCCGGCCTCCGCATTGCCGGCACGCCGGTATGCATCCATCATGCGCTCGGCGACTTGCGACAGGAAGCCTGGCTCCATCTGCTCGATGCGCTTCCATGATTCCAGCGCGGCTGCGTCGTTGTTCAAGGCCGCATGGATATCGCCTTGCAGCATGGCAGCGCGCACGCAGCGCCGATTCACGCGAATTGCTTCATCTACCTGTTGTAGCGCAGCGTCATAACGCGAATGGGCCATTTCGGTAGAGGCGAGTTCGCAATGGAAATTGGCGATCTCGCGCTCCCATTGATGATCGTTGCCCGGCATCTGGCGTGCGATTTCAATGGCCTTGTTCCAGTTCTTTTCCTGCTGATAGATTTCCAGCAGCGCACGGAAGGCGGTTTCGCGCAGCGGTGTATCGCGCAGCTGCGAATAGGCAGCTTCGGCCCGATCGAGCAGACCCGCTTTGAGATAATCCTGACCAAGTTCTTCGAGCGCCTGCAGACGCTGATCGGCGCTCAAGTCCTCGCGATCGACAAGACTCTGGTGAATGCGGATGGAGCGATCCACTTCGCCGCGCCGACGGAACAAGCTGCCGAGCGCGAAGTGCAACTCGATGGTCTGCGGATCGATGCGTACCGCTTCGAGGAAAGCGTCGATCGCCTTATCAGGTTGCTCGTTGACGAGGAAATTGAGCCCGCTCAGATAAGAGCGCGGCAGCGAACGCGACTCGCGCAACAAGTGGCGGATGTCGATACGGGCGGCGACCCAGCCCAGAGCAAAGAACAGCGGCCAGGACAGCAGCCACCAGAATTCGAAATCCATGGGCGTCAGACCGGGTCGGGGTACTGCGGTTGGGCGCTTTTCGGAATTGGCGGTTCGCCACGCAACTTGCGCAGACGACCAATCTCGCGGCGCTGGGAGACAAGCGTGGAAAGCATGGCGGTGACGCCCACCACTGTGCCGGCTGTGAACATCACCAGCATCACCAGCGCCAGGGGCACCTGCCAGTGCGTGCCGAGATAGAAATTCACCGTGACGAGCGCGACATTCTTGTTGGCAAAACCGAGCAGCAGAATGAAGGCCAGCAGCCGCAGGAACCAGACGATTATTCGCATCGGCGGATTATCCAATACCGAAGGGCAAAAAAGAAGGCGGTCAGTGACCGCCTTCCGGATATAGCAATCAATTCGAGCAATCAACTCATATCGCGATTTTCACAACAGGCTTCAAGCCGACCCGTTGCCGCTTTGGTCGACGCGTTCACGCAGCTCCTTGCCCGCCTTGAAATGCGGAACGTATTTTTCCGGAACCATCACCTTGTCGCCCGATTTGGGGTTGCGCCCCACGCGTGGCGGTCGATAGTTCAGGGCGAAGCTGCCGAACCCGCGAATCTCGATGCGCTGGCCGCGCGACAGGCACGCAGCCATCTCATCGAGAATCACCTTGACGGCGAAATCGGCATCCCTGGCGCCCAACTGCGGATAACGCGCAGTCAGGCTTTCGATCAATTCCGACTTTGTCATGACAACGCAATAGACCTTTGCTGCCGGCTTATTGCTGTGACGAACCGAGCTTGGCCTTGAGCAAAGCACCGAGATTGGTCGTACCACTTGCTGCGGAAGCACCATCGGCAGCCAGCTTCTGCATGGCATCCGACTGCTCGGCTTGATCCTTGGCCTTGATCGACAGGCTGATCGAGCGCGACTTGCGATCGACGTTGATGATCATGGTTTCAAGGGTCTCGCCGACCTTCAGTACGGTCGACAGGTCTTCGATGCGATCACGCGAGAACTCGGATACGCGTAGATAACCCTCTACGTCGTTACCCAGGTTCATCACGGCGCCCTTGGCATCCACGGATGTCACAGTGCCATTGACCATGCTGTTCTTGTCGTGCGTTGCCACGAAGGTCGTGAAAGGATCACCATCGAGCTGTTTGACGCCCAGCGAGATACGTTCCTTCTCGACGTCGATAGCCAGCACAACGGCTTCCAGCTCATCGCCCTTCTTGAAGTTGCGGATGGCTTCTTCGCCCGTCAGCGACCAGGACAGGTCGGACAGGTGAACCAGGCCATCGATGCCGCCTGGCAGACCAATGAAGACACCGAAGTCGGTGATCGACTTGATGGCACCCTTCACGCGATCGCCCTTCTTGGCGTTGGCAGCGAAATCGTCCCACGGGTTCGCCTTGCACTGCTTCATGCCCAGCGAGATACGACGACGGTCTTCGTCGATTTCCAGGATCATCACTTCGACTTCGTCGCCGAGCTGCACGACCTTGGTCGGATGGATGTTCTTGTTGGTCCAGTCCATTTCGGAGACGTGAACCAGACCTTCGATACCTTGTTCGACTTCGACGAATGCGCCGTAGTCAGTAATGTTGGTGACCTTGCCGAACAGACGCGTGCCTTGCGGGTAGCGACGTGCAATGCCTACCCAAGGATCTTCGCCGAGCTGCTTCATGCCCAGCGAGACGCGGTTCTTCTCTTGGTCGAACTTCAGGATCTTGGCGGTGACTTCGTCGCCAACCGTCAACACTTCGGACGGGTGACGCACACGGCGCCATGCCAGATCGGTAATGTGCAGCAGACCGTCGATACCACCCAGATCCACGAACGCGCCGTAGTCGGTGATGTTCTTGACGATACCCTTGACCACAGTCCCTTCGGACAGGTTGGCCAGGAGCTTTTCGCGCTCTTCGCCCATGCTCACTTCGAGCACTGCACGACGCGACACGACCACGTTGTTACGCTTGCGGTCGAGCTTGATAACCTTGAATTCGAATTCCTTGCCTTCGAACGGGGTGGTGTCCTTGACGGGACGCATATCCACCAGCGAACCAGGCAGGAAGGCACGGATGCCATTGGTCATGACGGTCAGACCGCCCTTGACCTTGCCGGTAACCATACCCTTGACCAGCGTGCCTTCTGTGAGGGCAGCGTCAAGGAAGTTCCAGGCAGCAACACGCTTGGCCTTGTCGCG